>NZ_JCAWAI010000008.1:0-72196 GCF_059691875.1 Mucilaginibacter sp. 320_HR | reverse complement strand
ATCAATGATCTTTTGCTCCTTACTTCTTTTCATCGTTTACTCCTTTTACCGTGTAAACTCATTCCAGGACAAGTCAGGCAATTTTAAGCTCATGATACAGTGCTGCCCGCCTGATCAAACTGCTTAGTGCAATACCTTTTTACGCTCGGGTTTCAGGATGTGAGTGTCTTCAAGCCAGTCGGCTAACCGTTCGGGCCAGTGGTTTATAGATACCAGCTTTCTGTTGGTACCCATGTTAAAGGCGTGATCGCCCTGGGCATACATATGCAGTTCTACCGGCACTTTAGCTTCGCGGTACCGTTGCAGCAATTGTATTAACGGAAGCGAGCAGCAGGCATCGTCGTTAGCAGCTACCAGGAATGCCGGAGGCGCATCAGCACCAATATGTTCAGGTACAAAGGAAGGGCCCGGATACACCTGTACAATAAAGTTTGGTTTGGCGTCCAGGCGGTCAATCGGGTCGGTGGCTTTGGGGTCGCCTTTGCCATTCTCAAAAGCAATCATGTCCACCACCTCTCCACCTGCCGAAAAGCCCATCAAACCAATCCTGTTCGTGTCTATAGCGTATTTGTCTGCCATGCTGCGTACCAGCCGCATAGCCCTGAAAACGTCCTGTTTAGGATGTACGTCCACTTTATAAGGTGAAAGGGTGTCTCGTCCCAGACGGTATTTTAATACAAAAACCGTTACACCAAGGTTATTGTAAAACTTCGCCGGGGCGACACCTTCTGAATTATACACCAGCAAACGGTGCCCGCCACCGGGGCAAACCACCACTGCGGCACCGTTAGCCTTACCGGCAGGTGGTGCAAACACGGTAATTGATGGATTATGTATGTTACGTACGTAGTAGTCTTTTGCAACCTCGGGCTCGTTACGGCGGTTCTCGAAACCGGGGGCTCCTTTGGGCCAGAGCGGTATTACGGTTTGTGCATTCACAAATTTAACGCATAAAGTAAGCAAAGCCAATATTGGCAGATAACGTAAATTCTTCTTCATTTCAGCGGCAGGTTTATACAAATTGTATGATTTCTCTTGTAGTTCAAGACCACACAATTCAATTATAAATATAGTGAATGAAGTTGTTTTATCGTTGCTTTTTTACTGCATAAAATGCTTCCACCAGCCTGTATTTACCGGCTGACCGGCCTCTGTAGGTTGCCCTGGCTGAGGTAAGAAAAGGTTTATGTTTTTCTCAATGGCGTATTTTTCTATCCGCTCGGCGGGCTCATACCATGCATGCGGAGCAAGATTGAATGTACCCCAGTGGATGGGCATCATTATTTTGCCCTTAAGATCGATATGCGCGTTTGAGGCATTGTCCGGACCCATATGTATGTCTGGCCAGTATTTGCCATAAGCGCCTATCTCCAGCATGGTAAGGTCAAACGGGCCATAAGTATCACCTATCTCCTTAAATTGCGGCGAATAACCAGAATCGGCACCGAAATAAATGTTGTGTTCAGGCCCTTTAATTACAAATGACGACCACAACGTTTCATCCCGGTTGAAAGCGCCACGGCCGGAAAAATGCCTTGCAGGTGCTGCTGTAATACGGCAATCGCCAATCATTATACTATCTCCCCAGTCTACCTCGTGAATATAGTTCTTGGGTGTGCCCCAGCTCTCCAGGTACTTGCCCACACCTAAAGAACAGATGAAAGGTATCTGCTTACCTGCAAGAAACTTAATGGTTTCTTTATCAAGATGATCATAATGATCGTGAGAGGATATAATTACATCAATTTTCGGGAGCTCTGTTAATGCAAGGGGTGGCTGGAAAAAACGTTTCGGGCCGAAATATTGTGTGAACGATACCCTGTTGCTCCAGACAGGGTCGGTAAGTATACGTATGCCGTCTATCTCTATGATCAGGCTGGAATGGCCTATCCAAGTTACCCGCAGGCCGCTGGCGGGTGCTGTTTCATAAACAGCAGGGTTGGTGCGAAAAGGGCCGAGTGTCTTTTTAGGGGTGTTCTCCGCCGAATTATTAATGTATTCCTTTAAAATCGGAACCATTTTACCCAGTCCTGCTGCATCCGTCGGGATGGTATTAACAAACTTATTTCCTTCTTTACGTGATCCGGGTATGCTCATGGTTGATGTTTCGCTTGTAAGGTGTAGACGAGCAAGTCGCAATATAATTTTATTAAATAGCAAAAAACTCGATAGCTACGTCACAAAACTTTAATAATGGCGGCGGCAAGGTTTTTTCAAGCCATGGATGCTTGGCATTAAACACATGGTCTGCGCCTTCTATTACAACGTATCCGGCTGCGGGTTGTGCGTTACTCAGCTCATCTGCCTGGGTTAGCGGCACACTGGCATCCTGGTCGCCATGTACAATAAGCCAGGGCTGAATAATTTGCGAAGCTTTGCGCTGCACATCAAGGCGTGCCATATTCTTCTCTACATCTTCAAGTAAGGTGACGCGATAAGGCATGTCTTGCCCGGTACGTGCGTTGCGCATGTACATTACGCCCTGTAGCTTCCATTGCTCTTCAGCCTGTTTAGGCCAAAGGTTATAAAAGCTGGATATGGCAGCCTCGGTCACCAGCTTTATTACGCGGTCGTCTTCCGCTGCTTTAATGATGCTTATTGCGCCGCCCATGCTATGGCCAATAAGGTAAACGCCATTGGCGCGGGGAATAGCCGCACCGCTGCAGGCAAAATCTATTACGTTTTTCAGGTCCTCCAGTTCAATTGAAAAGGTGTTGTCGCCAAAAGCTATCAGGTCGGCAAACTCGGTGAGGTTATCAGCAGTGGTTCCGTTATGTGAAAAGTTGAACTTCAGGAACCTAAAACCATGTTCAGCAAAATAACGGGCCACCAGGTTATGAGCGCCCCAGTCTTTAAAACCGCGTATGCCGTGTGCAAATATCACCAGCGGTGCAGCAGGGTTTATATCGTCATACGTAATGTCGGCGGTAATACCGCGGCCGTTTGCACCGGGGATGGTGTATTGCTCCTGGATGATCATTGTGTTGTTCTGATTACTTCTTATATCTTTTTACCGTTGAACATAATACCATATATATCCGTCCGGCGGTCCTTTAGGTTTTGTACGCTGCCATATTCATGCAGGGCATCCAATACAGAAAGGTCTACGTCGGCTATCACAATCATCTCCGTGTTTGGAGTAGCTTCGGACTGTATGCCGTTGGTTGGGAAACCAAAGTCTGACGGCGTGTAAACCGCTGACTGTGCATAGCTGATGCCCATATTGTTTACGTTAGGCAGGTTACCTACACATCCTGCAATGGCTACGTAACATTCGTTCTCTACAGCCCTGGCCTGTGCGCAGAACTTCACGCGGTTAAAGCCGTTTTGCGTATCGGTAAGGAAAGGTACAAACAGTATCTGCATATCCTGACTGGCCAAAATGCGGGAAAGCTCCGGGAACTCCACATCATAGCAGATGAGTATGCCAATTTTTCCTGCGTCGGTATCAAAAGCTATTACCTCGTCGCCGCCGCGCATACCCCATGAACTGATCTCCGAAGGGGTAGGGTGTATCTTGGTGGTTTTTTCCATGCTGCCGTTGCGGCGGAACAGGTACGACACGTTGTAAAGCGAATCTTCCTCAATTTCGGGCATGCTGCCGGCAATAATATTAACATTGTATGACACCGCCAGTTTAGAGAATGCTTCTATGATAGGTTGAGTAAACTGTGCCAGCTCTCGCATAGCCTTTGCCGCGTCGAGGTGGTTATACTCTGCCATCAGCGGGGTATTAAACAACTCGGGGAATAGCAGGAAGTCCGACTGGTAATCGCTCACTGCATCAACAAAGTACTCGGCATGTTTTAGCAGTTCGCTTATGTTATTAAAAGACCGCATTTGCCACTGCACCAAGCCAATACGTACAACAGTTTTATTGTTGATGACAGAACTAACTTCTTCATAATAAACGTTGTTCCACTCTATAAGGGTAGCAAAGCCTTTAGAGCGGCTATCCTCCGGCAGGTAGTTACGCAGTATTTTACGTACGTGAAAATCATTGGCTAACTGGAAGGACAGGGTAGGGTCGTATATCTCTTTATACTTTACCTTGTCTATATACTGCCGCGGGGTAAGGTCGTTCTGGAACTTTTGATAGTTGGGTATACGCCCGCCTGCAATTATGCTCTTGAGGTTCAGTTTTTCGCAAAGTGCTTTACGTGCCTCGTACAAGCGCCTTGCCAGGCGTAGCCCGCGGTATTTTGGGTGTACAAAAATGTCTATCCCGTATAACACATCACCTTTATCGGTGTGTGTTTTAAAGGTGCTGTCGCCGGTAATTTGCTTGTAAGTATGGTTGTCGCCAAATTTGTGATAGTCAACTATAATAGCCAGCGCGCAGCCAACCACCACATCGTTTACCGTTACACATATTTGCCCTTCAGGAAAAAGTTTTATCAGTTTTTTAATCGAACCGGCATCCCAGTAATCCTCATCCATATCGAGGTAAGCCGACTTCATTGACTTTTTGAGCTCCTGGTAATCCTGCACGTCCAGGTTACGCAGTTCTATACTTTGCACGTCCATGAGTGGGTAACGGCATCGGCTTACATTTGTTTGTAATAAGCTTTAAGTTAGCGGCTAGCAGATTGGGTTGCGGGTTTATCCGGCAGGCTATGCCACCACGCCCACAGTATAAGCAAGGGTTGTAATAACACCAGCCTTATCCAGGCTATTGTTGGGGTTACTGTTAAGCTGCCTAATTGCAGCGGCGCATCTTTAACCATTTGGATGTGCACCGGCAGAAAGGCCAGTAGCATAAGTATTATACCGTAACAGGCAACCTTACGGCTTTGGGGGCGTATTGCTAATAACGCAAAAACAATTTCGGCAATGCCGGCAGCAATATTAAGAACAGCCGGATATGGTAAGTACGCCGGTATGATGCGAATGTATGATTCCGGGCTGCGAAAGTGGTTAAGTCCGGCAATAAAGTAAAAAATGACCAAAATCACTACACTGATTTTTTTAAATATTTTCATTTTTGCGAACATTTATTGTTAAAAACGGAATAATCTTAGATTAAGATGGATGTTTTTATGAAAACATCTTAATTTATAACCATTCTAAATACCTCTGTTTGACAAAGCCTTGACATTGCATCATTAGAGGTATAGTATTTTTGTTGGGTCGAAATTTATACTGCTTTGAAGTATTTAAAGGTAATAGCTTTTACGCATAAACAAATTGAGCTGAAGGAATTGGGGAAGTTGGTGATTTGCCAGGAAAACCTTACTGATAAGCTGCATGACGTTAAACAACGTTTCGGCATCAACGAGATGTTCTATCTCGCTACGTGTAACCGTGTGGAATTTGTGATGACCACACCGCAAAAGGTTGACAAAGAATTTGCCCATGAATTTTTGGACGCCATGCAAATGGGATTGTGCCACCACTCAATGGGTAACTTTACCAATGCAGCTTCTATTTATGAAGGGCACGCGGCCATGGAGCACCTTTTGCGTACCTCTTGCTCGCTGGAAAGTTTAATTGTTGGCGAAAAAGAAATTTTAGCCCAGTTGCGTAAAGCTTATGAAAGCGGCAGGGAAGCAGGCCTTACAGGCGATAAGCTTAGGTTGATAATGGAGTGTGTTGTAAAAACAGCCAAAGAAGTTTACACACATACCAACATCTCTAAAAACCCGATCTCGGTAGTATCATTAGCATACCGCAAACTTAAGGACCTTAAACTTTGCTCTAACGCCCGTATCCTTATTATCGGCGCAGGCGAAACCAACCGCAATATTTCAAAATACCTGCAAAAGCATAAGTTCAGCAATTTTTCTGTATTCAACCGTACGCTTAGTAAGGCTCAGCAGTTAGCTAACGACCTGGGCGGAGAGGCCTTTGAGCTGGAAGAGTTGAAGAACTATAAAAAAGGGTTTGATGCCATTATTACCTGTACATCAGCTGTTGAGCCTATTATAACACCGGAGATTTATACGTCGTTACTTAACGGCGAAGCCGGTAAAAAGACCATTGTTGACCTGGCTATTCCTAACGATACTGCACCCGAGGTGCTTCAGCAGTTTGATGTGAACTTTATAGAAGTACACTCGCTTAACGAAGTGGCTAAAAAGAACCTGCAGGAACGCTATCATGAGCTATCCAGCGCGGAAGCTATTATCGAGCAGAACATCAACGAGTTTTTAGTGATGCTTAAACAACGCAAGATAGAGCTTGCTATGCGCCAGGTGCCTGAGAAGATCAAAGAGATCCGCAATAATGCAGTGAATACTGTGTTTGCCGATGAAGTGCAAAGCCTGGATAAAGAATCGCGCGAGATCCTCGAAAAGGTAATCAACTACATGGAGAAAAAATATATCAGCGTGCCTATGATTATGGCAAAGGATATATTGATCAACAACAACTAAGAACCCGTCTTCTTTTTGTGTTTTTCTTAATGAGTTTACAAGCTTAAACCCATGTCATTTATACTGTCGTTTTGACTAGTTGACAACTCCAAGTCATTTTCCTGCAATTCATTCAATTCCATTCCTTGAGCTTACTATAAAAATTTAAATTTGCAGGAAAAACAAAACCCCTTTGGACAGAAAGATAATCATCGGAACACGCGGCAGCGAACTTGCTTTATGGCAGGCCAATTTTGTAAAAGACCAACTTGAAGCACTGCACATTGCTGCTGATCTTAAGATCATTAAAACACAGGGCGACCGTATCCTGAACCTCAGCTTTGATAAGCTGGAAGGTAAAGGTTTTTTTACCAAAGAACTTGAAGAAGAATTATTGGCAGGCACTATAGATATTGCCGTGCATTCGCACAAGGACCTGCCAACAGAAAACCCTCCGGGACTCATTATCGCAGCAGTTTCAGAACGGGAAGACCCGGCTGAACTGTTGTTGATCTTGAAGGACTGTGTAGATGTACGCCAGAAGCTATCCGTTAAGTTTGGCGGGCTGGTAGGTACATCATCTAACCGCCGCAAGGCACAGCTGTTATCCTTCAGGCCCGACCTTGAAGTAGATGAGCTGCGTGGAAACGTACCTACACGCATAGGCAAACTGCGTGACGAAAAATACGATGCCATTATGCTGGCCAAAGCTGGCGTAAACCGTTTGGGAATTGACCTGAGCGAATTTCATGTGGAGGAACTTGGTGCAACCGAGTTTATTCCCGCCCCGGCACAAGGTGTGCTGGCTATACAGATAAGGGAGAAAGACCATATCCTTTACGAAGCATTGCAGGACCTTAACCATCCCGATGTTGCCTTAGAACTTGCTGTAGAGCGTAATGTACTAAAGTTGTTCGGTGGCGGCTGCCATTTGCCGTTAGGCGTTTATTGCCGTAAGGACGAGGACAACTACCAGGTGTTTGTAAGCAGGGGCGAGGACGGTGAAGATTTCCCGGACAGGCTGTTTCTGGAAGCAAACACGCTAGACGGTTTGCCGGAAAAGATAGTAGCCAAGTTTGCTAAAGACCGCAAGTTTCCTGGTAAAGTATTTATTTCAAGAGACATATCGGCGGGGAGTTATTTCCGCCGCGCACTGGAGAAACACAAAATAGAGATAGAAGCACGCTCGTTGATACGTACTGTACCGGTGATTAACCGTTTTGACAGCTATATACTAAAGAACATTGACTGGATCTTCTTTACCAGTAAGAATGCTGTAGAATACTTTTTTAAGCTGAACCCGGTATTCCCCAAAAAGATGAAGTTTGGGGTTATGGGTACAGGCTCTGAAGATATGCTGCGCCGCAACGGCCATTTTGCCGACTTTGTTGGCGAAAGCACCAATACCGCTGATGTTGCTGCAGATTTTGCAGCCATTGCCAACGGGTCGGTAGTATTGTTCCCGGGCGCTGACAACCCAATGAGGAGCATACAACAGGGGCTTTCTTCTGAAACGAAAGTTATTGATCTGCCGGTTTACGAAACGATGCTGGAAGAGAACGTAGAGCCAACGGGTGCCGATGTGCTGGTATTTACCAGCCCAAGCAATGTGGAGGCCTACTTTGCCGACAACCTGCTGGAACCAGGTCAAAAAGTGATCGTGATAGGGCGATCTACCGGCAGGAAGTTCGACGAGATGGGTGTTAAGTACATACTGCCATTCTCTCCCGACGAAGTTGGGCTTGCAGAAGCAGTGTTTGGAATATAAAGCCGCGCAACTCCCTGAAGGGGAGTAGTGGGGCTTATCAAGAATTAAACTCCCCCTTTAGGGGGATGGGGGGTATATGTTACAACGACCAAGAAGAAATCGTAAGTCAGAGGTTATCCGCCAAATGGTGCAGGAAACGCATGTAAGTGCGGCTAATCTCATCTTTCCGCTTTTTATTATAGACGGCGAGAACCAAAAGACCGAAGTGGCATCTATGCCCGGCATTTACCGCTACTCTATAGATAACCTACTGCGCGAGGTAGAAAGCTGCATGAAATTAGGGCTGAAGTCATTCGACCTGTTCCCTAACATCAGCGAAGAGTTGAAGGACCGGTATGCGACAGAAAGCTACCGCGATGAAAGCCTGTACTTGCGTGCTATCCGCACGGTGAAAAAGGAGTTTCCTGAAAGCTGTGTGATAACCGACGTAGCTATGGACCCGTACAGCAGCGATGGCCATGACGGCATTGTAGATAATGGCCAAATACTGAATGACGAAACGCTGGAGGTTTTAGGTAAGATGGCTTTAGCGCACGCACGCAGCGGTGCTGATATCATAGCGCCCAGCGATATGATGGACGGACGGGTGGGCTACATTCGCCAGGTGTTGGATGATAATGGCTTCACAGGTGTATCTATCATGTCTTATTCAGCAAAATATGCCAGTGCGTTTTACGGTCCGTTTAGGGATGCGTTAAACTCTGCTCCTAAGTTCGGTGATAAAAAAACTTACCAGATGAACCCGGCCAATCAACGTGAAGCTTTAATAGAAGCAAGACTTGATGAAGCTGAAGGCGCCGACTTCCTGATGGTTAAACCTGCGCTGCCGTACCTTGACGTAATTAAGTTATTGAAGGATGATACAGAGCTGCCAATAGCTGCTTACAACGTTAGCGGTGAGTATGCTATGATAAAGGCAGCCATACAAAAAGGCTGGCTTAATGATCAGCGTGCCATTACAGAGGTGCTATTAAGTATCCGTAGGGCAGGTGCAACAGCTATACTAACGTACCACGCCAAAGAAGTACTGGAGAATAAGTGGCTGTAAGCCCCACCCAACCTCCCTGAAAGGGAGGGCTTTGAAACGGCTGTGTTATAATTTTAATTGAAGTCTCCCTCTTCAGGGGAGATTTAGAGGGGTAGAAAATGCAAGTAAACGATATAAGCAGAACCAAGTCTGCAGAGTTATACGAAAAAGCGAAGACCTATTTTCCTGGTGGTGTAAACTCACCGGTAAGGGCATTCAGGTCCGTGTACGGCACACCTTTGTTTATTGACAAAGGCGATGGCAGCCATATATGGGATGCCGATGGCAACGAGTTTATTGATTTTTGCTGTTCATGGGGGCCACTTATCCTTGGCCATAACCATGCAGCTGTTCGCGAGAATGTGATGCGTGTGATGCAAAAAGGAATGTCTTTTGGTGCACCTACCGCTTTGGAGAACGAACTTGCAGAGCTGATCTTAAGCAACAACCGCTTTATAGAAAAACTGCGTTTTGTAAGTTCGGGTACAGAGGCGGTTATGTCGGCCATCAGGTTAGCCCGCGGATATACCAAAAGAGACAAGATACTGAAGTTTGAGGGCTGTTACCATGGTCATACAGATAGCTTGCTGGTAAAGGCCGGATCGGGCCTGGTAACTTTTGGTGAGACCTCTTCTGCCGGTGTTCCAAAGGCTTTTGCTGATGAGACCATTGTAATAGCCCTGAACGACGAAGAAGCGCTGCAAAAGGCATTTGAAGAATTTAACGGGCAGATAGCCGCGGTTATTATTGAGCCGGTACCTGCCAACAACGGGTTGCTGCTGCAAACTAAAGATTACCTTAACTATCTGCGCGAACTCTGCACACTAAATAACACGCTGTTGATATTTGACGAAGTGATATCCGGCTTCCGGGTGGGCTTTGAGGGTGCGGCCGGTTACTACGATATTAAGCCGGATATTATCACCTACGGTAAGATCATTGGTGGCGGTTTGCCGGTTGGTGCTTATGGCGCATCGGCAGAAATAATGGATCACATATCACCGGTTGGATCGGTTTACCAAGCTGGTACATTGTCCGGAAATCCGGTGGCTATGGCTGCAGGTATTGCACAACTAAGCGAATTACTTCAGCCCGGATTTTACGATAAATTAAATGCGAAAACTGCAGATTTTGTATCAGATATCAGGTCACACGTGGCCGAAAAAGGGTACGAATTAAAGGTATTTACCATAGGGTCAATATTCTGGTTTGCTTTTACAAACCAGGTGAGCATCACCCGTGCCGATCAGATAGATCCGGAAAGTATGCTTAAATTTAAGGCAATGCACCGCGAGCTGATTAACAGGGGCGTATACTTTGGTCCGTCCGGGTACGAGGTAGGGTTTATATCTTCCGCTCACACACAAGATGATCTGGAAAGAACAAAAACAGCTATATTTGATAGCTTGGAGATAGTATTTAGCAATTAGTTGGCAGTTTACAGTGAGCAGTTTGCAATAACTGCCCACTGCACATCGCCCGCCGCAAACTGAAAAAAATGAGAAAATCGCTGGTAATATTTTATGCTATCATTATTTACGCAGTTGCAGAACTGATGTGGTGGGGTTATATGCTGGTAAGCTTGCAGCCTCGTCGCTTCGCCATGATCATGGGCGAGGGGTCTATGTTTGTGCTGGTGTTTTTGTTTGGTGCATTTCACCTGCACCGCTCTATAAGCAAGGAACAGAAATTACAGGAGCAAAAAAAGAACTTCCTGCTTTCTGTCACTCATGAGCTAAAGTCGCCGCTTGCTTCTATTAAAATACTCCTGCAAACTATCCAGAAACGCGAACTTAACCGTGCGCAGATACTCGACTTTATAGATAAGTCCTTACTTGATGTAGAGCGTTTAGATGACATGGTGGAAAACATGTTACTGGCTTCTAAGATTGATAACCAATCCTATACTTTTCCTAAGGCAAAATTTGATCTTTCTATGCTGGTCGACAATATTGCTAATCGCCTGCAGATAACTAAATGTGATTGTAATCAACAGATTATCAATGCAGAGATAGAGCCTAAAATTGAGATCACCGGAGATAAATTCGCGCTTACATCAGTAGTTACCAATTTGGTGGAGAATGCTATTAAGTATTCCAAACCATGCCAAAGCGTAGATGTAAAGCTTTTTAGTAAAGAAGGCCGGGTTTACCTGCAGGTTGCCGATCATGGTATTGGAATAGCCGATAACGAAAAAACACGTATTTTCGACAAGTTTTACCGCGTGGGCAGTGAGGATACGCGAAACACAAAAGGTACCGGATTGGGCCTTTATATAGTTAAGGAGGTGCTGGATAAGCACCAGGCCAGCATAAGGGTGAAAGACAACCGCCCCGCCGGCAGCGTTTTTGAAGTTGTTTTTGCATAACTCAGATTAATTATGATGCCTAACAAAAAAAGAATCCTGTTAGCCGAAGACGAAGAACACTTGTTGGAGGCTATTAAACTAAACCTTGAGCTGGAAGGCTACAAGGTATCTACCGCCACCAACGGTAAAAAAGCGCTGCAGATATTTAAAGAAGAACGCTTTAACCTGGTGATACTGGACGTAATGATGCCGGAAATTGACGGCTTTGTAGTTGCCGAGACCATCCGCCTGGAGAACTCAGAAGTACCTATAATGTTCCTTACCGCCAAGAATACTAACGAAGACAAAATTTCCGGATTGAAAAAAGGTGCCGACGATTACCTTACCAAGCCTTTCAACCTGGAAGAGCTGATCCTTCGTGTGAACAACCTGGTTAAGCGCAGCTTAAAAGGCGACGATCTGAAAGAATTCAACAGCTACAAGATTGGCGACAAAACCATCCACTTCAATTCTTTCGAGCTTATAAACGAGGACGGCAGCATCACCCCACTTACCAAGAAGGAAACTATGTTGCTGAAGTTGCTTATAGAGCGCCGTAATGAGGCGGTGTCACGTGAGCAGATCTTGGAGACCGTTTGGAATTACGATGTGTACCCTTCTACCCGTACTATAGATAACTTCATACTTACTTTCCGTAAGTATTTTGAACCTGATCCTAAAAACCCGGTGTATTTTCATTCTATCCGCGGCGTAGGTTACAAGTTTACAGACCAGCACTAATTAATGTTTACTAAAAGCGCGCGTATTATAGTTATCGGCTTGTTTGTGGTATTACTTGCCGTTACCGTTTACATGCGCGTTTACCAGTTGGCTGGTATATCTATAATGTTTATTGCTTTACTGGTTTGGGGCTACTTTAAACAAGGGCCTATTGTACTGGCAGCTAAGCATTTTCACAATAAAGATTACCAGGGTGCCGAGCGGTTGTTAAAGGAGGTAAAACACCCTGAGTGGTTAAGCAAAAGCAGGCGCGGTTTTTACGAGTTTATTTACGGTGGCGTTTGCCTTGCGAAAAAGGACTACGAGGCCGCAGAGAAACATTACGAAATAGCCGCCCAATACCCTTTACGTACCGCTAACGACCACGTGGCAGCGCTGATGCATGTAGCCAACATAAGTATTCGTAATGGTAATTACGACAAGGCTAAGGCCTATTTACAACTGGCAGAAAAACATAAGGAAAATATAACTGCGAAAATGAAAGATGTAATGCATCGCGTTGAGCAGGAACTGAAAAAACACTAATAGATAGAATCAGGAATCAAGAATAAGAATCAAGACAATAATTAAACGGCTATCTTGATTCCTGATTCTCAACACATATGAGAGATTCATTAATTATAAAAGCCGCATTTTCAGAAGCAACTGAACGACCACCTGTATGGATGATGCGCCAGGCAGGCCGCTTTATGCCTCAGTATTGGGAAATAAAGAACAAGCACTCCTTCCTGGAAATGTGCAAAACTCCGGAAATAGCTGCCGACGTTACAATGCTGCCGGTAGATCTGCTGGGTATTGATGCCGCTATATTGTTTTCAGATATACTGGTTACGGGTGAAGCTATGGGCGGCGACTTGAGCTTTACTCAGGGTGTTGGGCCGAAGTTTGCCAATCCGGTACGTACTCAAAAAGATATAGGCGCCCTGCAAACAAACGTAGGCGATAAGCTGCAATATGTTGCGGATGCTATAAAGGTTATTCAGCAACGCTTAAATGGCAGTATACCGCTGATAGGTTTTGCAGGTGCACCGTTTACTGTAATGAGCTACCTGGTAGAGGGCGGATCGTCAAAAGATTTTAAGCTAACTAAGCTGATGCTGCACAACGAGCCTGCAATGGCGCATCAGCTGCTGTCGAAGATTGCTGACGTTACAGCTGATTACCTTAACATGCAGATAGCCGCAGGTGTAAACGCCGTGCAGATATTTGACAGCTGGGCGCAGGCTTTATCATGGGATGATTATACAGAGTTCTCTCACAATTACATCGCACAGATCATTAGCAAATTGAACAGGAAAGATATTCCGGTTATATCGTTCTGTAAAGGCAGTTCGGTATTTGCGCCTTTAATGGCGAAAGCAAGGCCGGATGTGATATCTATCGACTGGAATGTGGATTTGTTAGACATGAAGCGTCGCTTACCACAAGGCACCGCTGTTCAGGGTAACCTGGACCCGCATATACTATATGCTGACAAAAAGGTTATTAAGGAGCGCATCTATCGCCTGTTCGACCGTATGAAGGGTGAGAATGGCTTTATATTTAATCTAGGTCACGGCATTATGCCTGATATCCCATTTGATAACGTAAAGTACGCGATTGACGTTATAAAAGAATATAAGTAATCACCTATTCCTGCATGGGAGGTAAATAGGACGAATCTAATAATGTTAAAACTCCCCCTTTAGGGGGTTGGGGGGTTATTATGTACCAATATATTTTAGCCATACACATTATCTTTGTGGTCTGCTGGATGGCAGGGCTGTTCTACATGGTACGCCTTTTTATTTACCATACTGAAGCGCAAGCCAAGCCGGAGCCCGCAAGGACTATTCTCTCAGAGCAATTTGAGGTGATGGAAAAAAAGCTTTGGTGGATAATAGCTACACCATCTATGTATTTGGTGATTGCAGCGGGTGCAACCATGCTTTATCTTGTTCCCGCGTGGTTAGAAGCGCCCTGGCTACATGTAAAACTGCTTTTTGTATTAGGGCTGGTTGTATATCACTTCATGTGCCAAAGTAAAATGAAGCAAATGGCTAAAGGTGTATTTAAGTGGACTTCAGTCCAACTCCGTTTTTGGAATGAACTGGCCACAATAATCCTGTTCGCAGTTGTGTTTTTAGTAGTTTTAAAAAATGCAGTAAACTGGATATTTGGTGTTATAGGGATTATCTTTTTCAGCCTTATACTAATGTCAGCAGTAAAGATTTACAAGTATTTAAGAGAAAAGAAGTAGATGTTAATTATCGGCCCACCTTGTTTCGGTACTTACGCCAGCTATTCTTTTTACGTGGCAGTTCATCATCTCGCTGGCAATTGATGCAACAAGTTCGTTGGTCCAACCGTCTTCACCGGGCGTTAAACATGCCAGCGTTTTATCTTCAGAATTAATTATAAGCACATCCTCTTCGCTAATGTGCTGCATACAAATAGCAGTATAATCAGTTACTCTACGGTAAGTAAAATTGAGGCTATCAAAAGGGACAACTTCTACCACTTGTTTACCCAAAGCAGTTTTGTTAATAAAAGTAACCGTTTCAGCATTTTCATCTATTTCGATACCAACAAAAAAGGCTACTTCCGACGATGAGTATAAATATCCTATCAAAATACAAACCATAACTGCAGCAGGTATGTAAAACTCCAGCTGAAGAAATGCTACAGATATAATTATAAATGCCGAAGATATACCTGCAACTTTAGCCATATGATTTGATGGCACCGAATACACCCTGCTCATGGTTGTTGAGTTAAAATTAAGAAATATGATTATAATTGGTTAGGAGCAAGCTTGTTAGCGTCTCCTTTGGTTCACTTATATAACCATATACGTAAAAAGGTACCTGGTTGTTTTTAATATTCTTTTTTGTTGTAGATTATTCCATTCTTCATTACAAAGGTTACCTGTTTTACGGCTTTAACATCAATTGTAGGGTCACCTGCAACGGCAACTATATCAGCTAAGTAACCAATCTTAAGGTTGCCTGCTTCTTTCAACCCGAACACCTCTGCATTTACCGAGGTTGCCGAACGAAGCACGTCTATTGGTTTCATACCATATTCCTGCATAAGTATCATCTCTAAAGCGTTGTTGCCATGCGTGAAAACGCCAACATCGCCACCCATGCAAATAGTTACACCGGCCTTCAGCGCATCAGTGAACATGCGGTGCTTGTTCTTAACTCCACCTGGCTCAACATCTGTTCCTTTTTTCCAGCCTTTGTACGTTTGTATAGATTCTGTGGCGGCAAGGGTTGGGCAAAGCGCTATGCCTTTTTCTTTCATGAGTTTAAATATCTCAGGTGTGCCCGCATCTCCATGCTCTATGGTGCTTATCCCGGCTGCTATCGCCCGCCGCATACCTTCTTCTGTACTTGAGTGAACAACAACCTGCCTACCCGTACTGCGCGCAACCTGCACGGCTGTCTTTAATTCATCTACAGTAAATGTGGGTGCTGCGGTGTTGTTTACTCCCCACCGGTAATCTGCATAAAGTTTTATAACATCAGCGCCGTGTCCTATTTGCGCGCGTATAACCCTTGTGAGTCCTTCGCTGCCATCGGCCTCTTCGGCCCCCTTTATCAGATTTAGTTCAGCTACGTCACTTTTAGGGCCGTAACTGCCGGTGGCAACAATAGCCCGGGTTGCTACTAACATGCGCGGCCCGGGTATAATCCCTTTGTTTATGGCTGTTTTAAGCCCAGCATCGTCATAGCCAGCACCCTCCGTACCCAAATCACGGACAGTAGTAAACCCTGCCATCAGCGTGGCATTGGCGTGTTGTACAGCACGAGCGGTACGCTCTGCCCGGCTTTCTGTCATCACCTGCTCGTCCCAGCTTGTTTCATTATAAGGATGCAGGAAAAGGTGCGAGTGTCCCTCTATCATACCTGGCATTAGGGTGCTGCCTTTTAGCTCTATCACTTTAGCGGTTGGGGGAACTTTAATTGTTGCAGCAGCGCCTGCTGCCTCTATCCGGTTGCCTTTTACCAGTACCCACCAGCCTGTGTGAATTTGCTGCCCGTCGAAAATACGGTCCGGCTTTAATACTGTAAAGTTGTCCTGGGCGAAAGCTGCTGTGAATGCACACAGCAGGCAGGCAATTATGTAGTAAGCTTTTCTCATAAACTAAGATGTTGCTGGGAGCGAGTAAAGACGCAACGAAAATTAATTAAATTATTTTATGGTGATGCAACCAATTTAGCCATTTGCCCATCTTACCTTTAAACGATGTTTTTGGAACCTAAAATCACGATGGACGAATTGGTAACGCGGTGTAAAGCGGGGCACCGTAAGGCGCATGAAATGCTTTACAAAATGCTTGCATCAAAAATGATGGGTGTTTGCCTGCGTTACGCTACCGACCGTATGGAGGCTGAAGACATGCTGCAGAATGGCTTCATAAGGGTATTTCAAAAAATACAGGACTATCGTGGCCAAGGATCTTTTGAGGGTTGGGTGAGGCGGATAATGGTGCACACATCTATAGAGCATTACCGCAAGAACCACCGCATGATACAGGTTGTTGATATTGACGAAGCCGGAAACGAACCAACAGTAAATGCAGCTGCCGCGGCAAACCTGGAAGCAAGGGATTTGTTGTTGCTGATTAAAGGCCTTGCACCGGGTTACAGAATGGTGTTTAACCTTTATGCTATTGACGGGTACTCGCATAAAGAAATCGCGGAAATAATAGGCATAACCGAGGGTGCCTCAAAATCGCAGCTTTCACGGGCAAGGGCAATATTGAAGGAGCAGGTTTTACAGATGGATAAAAAAAGCTATGAAAATGCAGGATAAAGAATTTGACGAACTGTTCCAATCCGGCCTTAAGGACCTGGAGGTAGAGCCCTCCAAGGGGCTTTGGGATAACATAGCTGCGGAGGTTATCATCAACCGGCCTAATCGTTCTGTATTGCCTTACATCAGTATAGCTGCCACAATATTGGTATTGATAGGTGCCGGATTGCTTTTTATCCCTAAGCAGCACAAGCAAAGTGCTGGTCAGCACACTATAGTCAAAGTGAAAAAGCAAGTTAAACCTTTAGCTCAGCCAAAAGCGATTACGCCGCTTGCTACTAAAAGTTTAGCTGAGGATGTTGCATCGGTTAAAAAGACTGTTAAGCCGGTACACAGCTTAAGGAGCAGAGCAGTTGTAACTGAACAACAAACAGTATCTAGTCAGCCGGCAAAAGAAGAGCAAATTGGTGAAGAAAAGCAACTGTTGTTGGCGGTAAAAGAACCGGCAACGGTGTTAGCTGCGGTTACCCCAGAGGCAGATATAAATCCTATAATCAAGCCGGCTATTGCAGATCAGGCGATAGTTGCCAAAGAGCCCGCTGAACAGATAGCCGTTGCTAATATTAAGCCTGTAAATACCGGTAAACCGCGCAAAAGAGGTATCCGCAGTTTTGGCGACCTGATAAATGTGGTAGTAAACAAAGTAGACAAGCGTAAAGACAAACTGATAGAGTTTGGCGGGAAAGACGAAGATGACTCCATGATCACGGGCGTAAACCTCGGCATCCTTAAAATTAAAAAAGAAGAAACAATAGCTACAAATAAATAACCATGAAACGATTTATACTTCTCCTTATCATATTTTTTACTGCAAATTCGGTATTTGCTCAGACAACTCAGGGCGATACATCCAAAGCTGATACATCCAAAATAAGCAGCGACACCACAAAAAAGCCTAAAGGCTTCCGGGTAAAGTTTGGCTTTGGTAATGATGTTGGCGGTGTATCTGTAAACAAGAACGACGATACTACCTATACTGCTTCTAAAGCTCCGGGCTTTTCATTTGGCTTAACCTTTACAAGGTTTGACATTGGTCTTGCTACGTTGGTAGAAAACGGCAGCTTTAAACTATCGCCAACAAACAACTTTTTACGCTACCGTTCCTGGAGGAGCAGCGCCATTGGGTTTGATGTAGTGCAGCTAGGCTACAGGTTTAGCAGCAGTTTCAGGATCTACACTGCCGCCGGATTTGATTGGTTTAACTTGCGCCTGCGCGAGAGTGTAACCATTCTGCGTGATCAGCCTGTATTAACGTACCAGCAAGATGATGTTGTGTACACCAAGAACAGGCTTTCGGCAACCTATCTCCGTGTGCCAATAGCATTTGATTTCCGCACCCACGATGATGCAGATGGCCGCAGGTTTCACTTTGTTGCAGGTGCCGATCTGGGTGTACTATTAAGCAGCAGTCTTAAGCAGGAAAGCAAAGAAAATGGTAGCCAAAAGCTAAGCGGTAACTATCATTTTGCCAAATTCCGTGGAGGTCCGTTCCTGCGTGTCGGTTACGGTGCCATAGGCATATTTGGAAAATATTATGTGAACAACATTTTTAGGGACAGCCCGGCGCAGGATGGCCTTAGGAACTTCTCTTTCGGCATGAGTGTTGGCTGGTAAGCCAAGCAGTCAAAATTACTATCTTAGCCGCAATGGCAGATGTACCTTTTTTGCAGGCAGTAGGTGTAAGTAAAACGTATCCGGGACCGGTATCTTCCGGCGTTCGGAACATTAATCTGGATATTGTTCCGGGTAAGATCACGGCCATTATCGGCGAAAGCGGCAGTGGTAAAAGCACCCTTTTGCGATTGTTGTATGGTTTGATGTCGCCGGACAAAGGGCAGGTGCTTTTTAGGAACGAGCGCATTTGGGGCCCTGAAGAAAAGCTGATACCCGGCCACGACGAGATGAAGATGGTAACCCAGCATACCGATGATCTGAACCTTTTTGCGCGTGTTTGGGATAACGTTGCAGCAATGCTGCCCAGTACAAACGTTAAATTTAAAGAGGAACAAACTGCGGCAGTGCTCGGGCAGCTCAATATGATGGAGCTGGCCTACAAGCGCGTTGCCGACCTGAGTGGCGGAGAGAAACAACGTGTAGCAATAGCTCGGGCAATTATAACCAAGCCACAGGTGCTCTTTATGGATGAGCCTTTTAATCAGGTTGATACATCTTTTAGGGAAGGGCTGCAGCATGATATCAGGCAGATAGTTAAGGAAAATGGGATAACGGTAGTAATGGTGTCTCATGATCCTGCGGAAGTGCTGTCCATGGCTGATGAGCTGATAGTTATCCGCAATGGAGAAATAGTGGAGGCTGGCGCGCCTAAAGAGATGTACCAAAGCCCTAAGCATCTGTACACCGCTGAGTTGCTTAGTAATTGTAACGTACTAACTGCCAGCGAAGCTGCGTTATGCGGCGTAAGCACGGACCACGAAAATGTGGTTATATACCCCGAGTGGATAAGGCTGGACAGCTTATTAAAAGCAACTAAGTGGACAGTAGATCAAATACTGTTTAAAGGTTTTTACGAAGACCTTATCCTGGAGAATAGCGGAGTCTTGATCAGGGTGGTAAACGGCGAGCACAACCGTTTTAAACCTGGCGACCAAATAGGTATAACAGTAAAAAAGTGGCTGGAGTACTAACTCCGGCCACTTTCTTTTAAGCTTATGTTGGGGTTATATCTCGAATGATGAAAGGCTTACAAATTGCTGTACGCGCTGCGCCACTTCTTCATCTGTAAGGTTTTTAATTTTCTCGGTACCAAATTTCTCTACACAAAAAGACGCCAAAGCCGAACCAAAGATGATAGCATTCTTCATATTGTTGAAGTTAATGGTACCTACCTTAGCCATATAGCCAATAAAGCCACCTGCGAAAGTATCACCCGCGCCTGTTGGATCAAATACCTCAGCCAAAGGCAATGCAGGTGCCGAAAAGATATGGTCTTCATGAAACAACAAAGCGCCATGCTCACCTTTTTTAATAATCAGGTATTTAGGGCCCATTGCTAAAATAATCTTAGCTGCTTTAACTAAAGAGTACTCGCCGGATAGCTGACGTGCTTCAGCATCGTTTATGGTGAGCACATCCACCATTTTAATGGTTTCCAGCAAATCATCAAGGGCAATGTCCATCCAGAAGTTCATCGTATCCATTACGATCAGCTTGGGGCGGTTTTTAAGGCGTTTAATCACTGTTTGCTGTACCTGTGGGGTTAGGTTGCCCAACATTAGGAATTCGCAGTCCTGATAGCTCTCCGGAATGATAGGGTCAAAATCGGCCAGTACATTCAGGTCGGTTACCAGTGTATCGCGAGTGTTCATGTCGTTGTGGTACTTGCCACTCCAAAAGAATGATTTTTCGCCTTTTTTTACCTGTAAACCTTCAGTATCTATATTGTGTGCTTTAAAGTCGGCAATCTCCTCGGCCGGGAAGTCGTCGCCAACTACAGCAACAATTTTCACCTTGTCGTAAAAGTAAGAAGCAGCCAATCCGGCGTAAGTTGCGGCCCCTCCAACAATTTTATCGGTCTTACCAAAGGGTGTTTCAATTGCGTCAAACGCCACAGTACCAATCACTAACAAACTCATGAAAAATATTTTTAATTTTTTTTGCTGCAAATATTGTGAAATAACCTCAATAATCCTACTTTTGCACTCTCCAAACCGGAAAACACTCCTGAGTAGCTCAGCCGGTTAGAGCATCTGACTGTTAATCAGAGGGTCGCTGGTTCGAGCCCAGCCTCAGGAGCAAAAAGCCTCACAGAGATGTGGGGCTTTTTTATTTTATGTACATTGCTTCACCATCAGCCTGATACTTGAAGAAACAAATAATACCGCAAACTTCATAAAGACCATCTGTTGGAAAGACAACACCATTGTCGATTGGGCTGAGGGCGGACAACAATATTCATTAAACGGCAACGTAAAGCAGATTGGTAAGTACCTTTCCCGTTCCCGTTTGATAGTGCAATTATTTCAAGGAGCGGTCACTATGTTCTTATTTAAGGCCTTTTGTTAGTCAAGGTTTACTTCTTGATGTAACCGACTCTTTTTTGTCTCACGTAACCTTTAAACATCCATAGCCCTTCCTTCGTGACGCTTTTTTTGCCGTATATTTAGGCGATACTTGCTTATACCCTAATTTGACGATCCGATGAGTAATTCCTTAACTGCTAATTCCCCTCATGATTTAGGAAGTGCTTTTTTGCCGAATGGCGACATTGATCTTAACTTGTTTTTTAATTCTGCGAAAGATCTTTTTTGCATAGCCGGGTTCAACGGCTTCTTTAAAAAAGTAAATCCTGCGGTAACCGAAACCCTTGGCTACACAGAAGCGGAGCTTCTGAGCAGACCAATCAATTCATTTGTATTTCCGGATGATCAACTGGCGACAGAGCATCGCCGTCAGGCGTTGCGGGAAGAGCAGGTACTGAAAAATTTCGAGAACCGTTACGTTACGAAAAACGGGGAACTGGTTTGGTTATCATGGACGTCGGTACCAAATACTGAACTGCAGCTGGTATTTGCCGTAGCAAAGAATATTACCCCTCAGAAGATTGAAGAATCAAAACGTGATCAGGCATTTGAAAACTTAAGTGCTTATCAGCAGGAGCTAAAAGATGTAGTGTATACCGCCCTGCATGATCTTCGCGCCCCGGTTGGTAACATGATGTCTATTTTTGATATTTATAATGAGCTTAAAACACCGATTTCCCCTTACGAGGAGTCTCTTAGCTTATTAAAGGCTACTATCAGTGAGTTGAAGGTTAAAATGGATAACTATCTGGATCGGTTGGTAAACAAAGGGAAGCAAGAGCGTATCCAGGGAGAAGTTAAACTCGGCAATGCGGTCAACCGGATCAAAACATCGCTGGCTGCCTTAATCAGTGAAAGTAAAGCGGTAATTGCCACTGATTTCTCGCAAGCTGCAGCCGTTTGTTTTGATGAAGACCATTTAGACAGCATTTTTTTAAATCTCATTTCTAATAGTATAAAGTATGCCCGACCTGGTGTACCACCGGTGATCGAGCTGACCAGCAAGCCTGATGATGCCCGCATACGGGTTAAGGTTAAAGATAACGGGCTGGGTTTTAGCACTGAAAAAGTGAAGGGCCGGATATTTGAAGAACAGCAGCGCTTTCATCCTGGCGTGGAGGGTAAGGGGCTGGGCCTTTATCTGGTAAAAATGCACTTGACAAGCGGCGGGGCCGACATTCAGGTACATAGCAAGCCTAATCAAGGCACAACCTTTATAATCTCCTTTAAAAAGTAGTGTGCATTAGTGTTACCCCCTATATGCGGTTTTTAGGCTCTGATTTAGTTTTCTGTTTTTCAGTTATATAGAAAATTACTACTTTCAACTACCTAATTAATTTAAGAACCTTTTCATGAGAACCGGAGCTTTTAAGATCGCGCTCGTTTATATCGTTATGGGCATCTTATGGATCACGTTGAGTGACCGCCTGCTACTAACTCTGCAGGCCATCCTGGGAGCCGATGAGGTGTTTTTTCTGGGGAGTATTAAAGGCATTGCTTACGTATTGATAACCGGCATTCTCTTATTTTTCCTTATTGTAAGGCATACGCACAGACTTTCTGAGAGCGAACGCAAGTACCGAACCTACTTTGACCAGAATATTAATCCAATGTGGATTATTAACAGGCGTACCATGCTGATCACCGGCGTGAACGATGCTGCATCTGCGCGCTACGGCTATACTAAAGATGAGTTCCTGAAAATGAGCGCGCTTGATCTTCGTCCCCCCGAAGAAATCAATACCGCTATTATGATCTTTCATGATCTTAAAAAAGGAATAAATGATATAGGAGTTGTTAAACACCGTAGAAAAGATGGCACCATCATTAAGGTTCACATTACGTGCAATTTGATTGACAGCGCCAGAGAGTCGCTGGTAATGGCTATGGGTGCGATTGTACCCTAATGCAGTTTTACAACCAGGGCTTTAGGAACAGCAAACTGCCCACCGGTTGAATGGCTATATTACTCATACCAAAACCTGCAAAAACCACACTTTTTAGATAACCTGTCCTGGTATTTGCCTCGAATAGAAATTGATTGTCAAATTTTGCAGAGATATGCTTCCGTGCGCAAAAAAGCTTCTAAAAGATAGCTTTTAAGAAAAGATGCTTGCAACTTTTCTTAAATTGATCTCGTCTTCTACTAAAAAGCCTGACCATGAAAAAAATACTACTGCTCGCGTTTTCTTGTTTAACCATTAGCACTGCCATTGCGCAAATGCAACCTGCTGCCGACGACTTTGAAAAGTTCACAAAAGACATAGAAGCCCAGCGGTATGCCGCAACGCAGGCTAAGGAGTATGCGAAAGCAGATGGATTATTAAAGACATGGATAGTAAAGTACGACGAAGCCGACGCCAACCGCAAGGATAAATATAAATCATGGGCGGCCAGCAATTATTACAACATCGCCTGCTATGAAGCTTTGCTTGGCAGGAAAGAGCCCGCGCTAACCGCTTTCGAGAAAAGCTACGCACTTGGTTATAATAACTATAAAAGCACCATAGACGACAGCGACCTCAACACACTGCACGAGGAGAAACGCTTTAAAGCCGTAATGCAGGGCATGCGCGAAAAAAGCGATTACAGTTATGTTATTCAACATGCCGGCCCGTACAATAAAGCGGTTAACAAAACCTGGCCGGTATTTACCTATCAGCAGGCAGAGGCACCCGAACTGGTGGCTTTGCGCAACAAGTTCAACCTGGATTCGGTAAGCGGAAACGGCGATGAGATAAGTAAATTTAAAAACCTGCTCTACTGGGCGCATAACTCGGTACGGCACGATGGCAACTCCAGCAACCCAACATCCAGGAACGCCATTGACCTGATAGCCGTTTGCCAGAAAGAGAACCGTGGTGTTAATTGCCGCATGATGGCAACCATTCTGCGCGATGCTTACCAGGCCGAAGGTTTTAAAACACGTGTGGTTACCTGTATGCCCAAAGATACCGCCGATAACGACTGCCATGTAATCACCGTAGTATGGTCAAAGTCACTTAATAAATGGGTGTGGATGGACCCAACCTTTAACGCGTATGTAGCCAATGCCAAAGGTAACCTGCTAAGCATTGAAGAAGTACGGGAGCGCCTTGTAAAGGGCAGTGACGACCTGGTGCTTAATTCTGATGCCAATTGGAACAATAAGCAAAAGCAAACCAAAGAGCACTACCTGGGCTATTACATGTCTAAAAACCTGTACTGGCTGCAGTGCGCTGCAAAAAGCGAATGGGACATAGAAACCAACAAGCCCGGTAAACAGGCAAGCGATTATCTCAACCTTTACCCTGGCGACTACAACACCCTGCACCAGCCTAAAAAACAGATGGGCAGGAGCGACCAGTACGCGGTAAATAACCCTAAATACTTTTGGCAAAAACCTGCGGGAGAGTAAATGGTTGTGTGGTTTTCTCCGGCTTTTTGTTTAGCGGTTTACTTACTCTGTTCTCAGGCTTTTCACAGGATTATTCATTGCGGCTTTTACAGATTGAAACCCAATGGTTACAAGGGCGATCAGCACTGCGGCAACGCCGGCAAGCGCAAAGATCCACCATTGGATGGTAATTCGGTAAGCAAAGCCGTTTAGCCATAAATGCATCGCTATCCACGCAATAGGAGATGCAATAACAAATGAGATGGTCACAAGCACCATGAATTCCCTGGAAAGCATTGTAGTGATATCGGTAATGCTGGCACCCAGTACCTTGCGAACACCAATCTCTTTAGTTCGTTGTATGGTAATAAGTGAGATCAGACCGAGTAACCCCAGCGAACTAATAACAATAGCGATGACAGCGGCGCTTGAGATTAGCTTTTTTTGCAGATATTGAGTTTTATATAATCTGGCTATTTCCTCGTCAATAAACTTATAGCTGAAAACCTGCTCGGGGAAAATGCTGCCGTATGATGACCGTATATTCTTTAAGGTGCTTTCGGTGTTTGTGCCCGAAAGCTTAATCGCTACATTAGTCAAAAGGTCCTTGTGTTCCAGTATAACGGACGGTTCAATAGGTTCAACCAATGAACGCACATTAAAGTCTTTAACAATTCCCACAATCACGCCTTTCACATCGCCAGGGAGCAGGCTTTTACCCAAAATGTCATTAGTGCTTTTTACATGAAGCATCTTTGCCATACTTTCATTAATCAGGTACTCCGGCATGCTTTTATTGGCACGCACGTTTCTGCCGGCAACCAGCTTCAAACCGAATGTACTTGCATAAGCCGAATCGCCAATGGCAAAACGCACCGGCCATTTTTCCCATTCACGATCGCTGAACTTAATGGTTGAGCCCCGCTGACTGTCACTTGATGGCGGATTATTACAAAAGGTAAACGACTGCACGCCGGGGACTGATTTAAGGGAGTTGCGCAACTGTTCTTTTTGGGAGTCTGTAATGTTACCTACCGGCACCATTATAACGGCCTTTCGGTCAAAGCCTTTATCTGTATTTTTAAGAAAATTAACCTGCATAATAATGATGACGGTACAAGCAATAAGTGTCTGCGCAACTACGTTTTGCAGAACTACCAACACTTTCCGGCTAACACCAGCCTTAATATTCCAAAAATTGTTTTTTAACGCACGGAAGACGTTTACCCTGCTCAGGATCAATGCAGGGTAAACGCCTGTACCTGCAGTAATGGCTACCAGCATCAGCAATAGAAATAAGAAAAGCTCTTTAAATGATAGAATGTGCACCGGCTCGCCATCAAACAGCAGGTTGTTAATTGTTGGCAAGCCCAACAATACAACACTGCCAGCTATCAACACCGCTATTACCCCAATCAAGAGGGATTCTGTTATAAACTGCATGAAAAGATGGCTGGTGGACGCACCCAACACTTTCTTTGTGCCAATCTCTACACTGCGGCGCGCCTGCCCAGCAATCATGATGTTGATATAATTAATGCTGGCAATTACCAATATCAGCAAGGCGATCATACCCAGCGTAATCAACAAGGATTTTTGGATCTTTCCACCATAACGCGCATCAAAATGCAGATCTTGCAATGGAAGTAATTTAAATACATAGTACTTAGCACCGTCGCCCAGGTGCTGCTTTGTTAAACGGGCCAGCTCCAGTTCTACCGATTGCTTTTGTGCAGGATCAGTAAGCGACACGAAAGTACTATTGGTACTGTTCAAGTATCCCCAATAGGTAAAAAACTCGGGCTCAACTTTGGGTAACAAATAGTTTAGAGAAAGAAAAGACAGGTACAGGTCAGATCTCAGATCGGTATTGTAAGGGCTGTCGGCTATTACACCTATAACTTTAAGTGGTTGCCCGTTAATGGTAATTGTACGGCCCACTGCGTCTGCATTTCCCCAATATTTATTTGCCTGCTTTTGCGTAATGGCAACAGTATTCGGTTCATTTAGCTGCGATGAATTGCCGCTTAACCAATGGTAAGAGAATACGTTAAACCATTCGGAGTTAGTGAATGCAATATTTTTCTCCTCTTTAAAGCGCTTGTCCAAGCTGCCATCAACGTTTACAACAAAGCTTTGATTATTAATGGAAAATGCGGCTCGTCTGATCTTTGGATTATTTGACCTGAGCGCGTTATAAACTGCAACCGAACTGCCTTTATCATACTCGGTTTTCTCCAAGTGCAGTTCATACACCACCCTGAAAATGTTCTTTGCGTTTTTGTGATAGTTATCAAAGTTTAGCTGGTAATTATTATACAGGTAGATCAGCGTACAACAAACAATAGCCAGCGACAGGCCGGCTATGTTCAATACACTGTAAAATGTCCTTTTAGTGATACTTCGCCAGGCAGTTTTAAGGTATATGTTCAACATGTTTATAATCAATTATCGAGGTAAATATCCGATAATGAAAATACACACTTATTGAGAAGGTATGTGTTAAATTTTGTTAAGTTCTCAAACAAGCTTTCTGGCTTGCAAACCATGCTGTTTAGCATAGCTCCAAGATAAGTATACCTCTCGTTCGGCACCATTGTAAGTACATGCCGTAATATGCAGGATTCCCGGGTAACTCTCGTGCAGATGCTAAATTAACCAGTAGTTTGTCTCTTAGTTTTAACCAGCATTTTCATGCGTTGTCGTTTCAAAGATATTCTTGCGTAAACGTGTTCATCCGAGTTCATTTGAACCTGAAAGGCTTTTATGATTTCTTTGTATGAAATTGCGCCTACTAGCCGGCGTCCGCCATCCGCAGCCAGGATCGGTAATATGTCGGTACCGGCTTTAGACATTGTCTGCAAAGCTTTCTTTAATGAATCTTTCGTATTTATCGGGAAATGAGCATCGTTCTTAATCAGCTGTTTTAATTTAAGATCACCGGGCAGGTTATTAGCATACAGATTTATGAGTTTGAGCATCCCCACATAATCGCCGGAATTGTCAACTACAATCAGGTAATTTTCTTCGGTAATGTTCTCACTTAGCCATGTTCTTGTTTCCTCAATAGTGCTTTCAGCGTTCATTACTAGTGTTTCGTTTCCAACTACTTGCGCAACCGTCATTTGTTGTAAAATGTCGGGTTCAAACGAGTCTGGTGTGTTAACGCCCCTGCGGGCAATCTTTTCCGTCATAATGGTGTTTTCCATTAAAAAGAATGAAACCAGGTAGGCTGCGGTACAAGCGCCGAGCAGCGGCAGTAAAGCATGAGACTGCATAGTTGCTTCAAGCGCAAAAACAATACTGGTGAGATAAGCACGTGACGCGCCTGCAAACATAGCCGACATACCGATTAAAGCGCCTAGTGGTAGCGTAATCCCGGCGTCGGGATATATCTTTAGTACAATGTAGGCTAAAATGGCACCAACGGCACCACCTATAGTTAACAAAGGTGCCAGCGTTCCGCCGGATGTGCCGCTTCCTAATGCAATGGCCCATGAAAGAAACTTGAAAAAGCAAAGCATGCACAGGAGTTGTATAGACCATGTACCGGAAAGAATACCGGTGATATTATCATAACCTACTCCTAATGAATGCGGAGCAAAATATCCGATAAGGCCTACTGCCAAACCGCCCAGCGCAGGCCACCACATCCAGTGAATAGGCAGCTTTTCAAAAGTATCCTCTATAAAATAAACTATTTTAGTTATTGCTATAGCAATAAGGCCGATTAGTAATCCCAAAAAGCTATAAATAGCAAGAGCGGTGTTAGACGGTATGGACAGATCCGGCATTTCAAAGATAGGACCGGATTCGAATAGGAAATGGTGACCGGCCGCGCCGGTTATGCAAGCTAAGGCCACAGGTAACAGAGAACGGGGTGAAAACTCAAACAACAACAATTCAATCGCTAAGAATACTGCTGCGATAGGTGTTCCGAAGATAGCAGACATCCCGGCAGTAGCTCCCGCCGCAAGAATAACCTTGCGTTCATTTGCGGTAACTTTAAATAATTGGCCTAATGTAGACCCCAAAGCACCCCCGGTTGCTATAATGGGGCCTTCTGCGCCAAAGGGGCCACCAGTACCTATTGCGATAGCGGACGATACTGGCTTAAGGAATGTAATAGCGGGATTGATGTTACTTTCGTTGGTCAGGATCTGTTCCATTGCTTCCGGTATCCCGTGGCCTCTTATAGCTTTAGATCCGTATAGTGCCATAAAGCCGACAACTATACCGCCAATTGCCGGTACAACAATCACCCATAACCCAAGGTGATTGCCTGCCGGGCTGTGAAACTTTAGATCAAAGATGCCATAAAAGGAAATGTTGGTCACCAGGTTAATCAACGAAACCAAAGCTTTGGCTATAAAGCTGATACACGTTGCAACTATAATAGCATACAAGGAAATGCGAATTAACCGACCCTTTTTATAAATTTTTTCATTCGATTGATCCTGATTGTTTTCAATCTCTTTTAATAAAGGTGAAATGGGGATAGAATTAGAAAGAATATTTTTTATCATGAGAACATTATATATTGTATAGGCAATAAAATAACGGCACAAAAATAACAATTATATACTATTTATGTTGTTTTAAATATGTATCGATTTTTCGCTGCCTGCGCATGTCGCTTACTTTAACTTACCGTATATTAATAACTGTAATATGAAGATGTTTAAAAAAGCAGCGGAGTGGGGAGATACTCACCACCCTGTTATACTTGATGTTTTCCGGTTACTATTGGGGCTGTTTTTAGTACTTAAAGGCTACGCTTTTCTTCAAAATCAGCAATTTTTGGCGGATGCGGTAAGAGCGATTAATAGGTTAAGTTTACCGGCGTGGATGTTTTCTGCTATCATGTTCTACGTAATTTTTGTACATATGGCAGGTGGCTTATTCATTTTTTTGGGAATTTATACGCGTGTGGCAGCTCTGTTTCAATTACCGGTTATTGCAGGAGCTATAATGGTTGCCGGGAACTTAAAGTCTGATCTGAATAGCAACTTATGGTTGTCTGTTTTATGCCTTGCGTTTCTGCTTCTTTTTATACTTATAGGCTCGGGTCCGCTCTCGGTTGATTATGTTGCTAAAGAAATAGAGTCGAAATAAACCACGACATTTCTACTTTTGCGAGCTATTGATGTAAACCAATGAAAAATATAAAGGGTGTTTGTGATGTTAACAGGTGTTACCTATGCAGTAATTGCAGTAAAGACTGGGCAATGGCTATTGCATCTCACAAACAAAATTACGAGGTAAAGAAAGGCCAGCATATTTTTAAAGAAGGCGAGCCGGTTACAAGGCTCTTTTTTGTTTATTCAGGTAAGATAAAAACACATAAACGCTGGGATTCAGAAAAAGAGTTGATCATTCGTTTTGCTAAGCCCGGCGATATACTGGGCCACATGGGTTTGGGGAACGATCCTGTATATCCCGTAACTACCACTGCGCTGGAAAATTCTATAATATGTTCTGTCGACCTTAACTTTTTTGAGTCTACTTTAAACGTTAATCCTAAGCTAACCTATTCGTTGATGAAGCTTTTCGCTGACGAATTGCAAGAGTCTGAAAGACGAATGCGGAACCTTGTTCATATGCCGGTTAGGGAAAGAATAGCGTTAGCTTTATTAAACCTTAAAAAGCAGTTTGGAACAAACGACTTGGGTTTTATAAATATCGAGTTATCGCGACAAGATCTATCATCTTTCGCCGCGGTGGCTTATGAAACCTTGTTTAAAGTGATGAATGATTTTCAAGTAAATAATTGGGTTGAAACAGATGGTAAAAGCATTAAAATAGTCGATGCGAAACAGTTGGAAGCTTTAACGGTCGACAAAATTACAGTTTGATAATGGCGTCGTCTAGGTGAACTTAACATACTATTAACCGTGAATTATGTTATTCACTAAATAGCTAAACTCCGAAATATAAATGTTCAAGATATTTACAAGTTAATCGTGCAAGTAGAACTAAATTCTTAGTTTTACATATGCGATTATTGCTACTTACATCAATCCTGTGTTTATACCTGCCGGTTGCTTGGGCGCAGCAAACGGGTACGGCAACTAATAATAAAGGGCTGGTGAGCCTTAAAGGTATAGATGCTTTTACCACAATAGAAAACCACACTACCGACACGCTAAGGCTAAAAGGGACTATTTACTATTATCTACCGGTATCAGAGAAGGGCGTTGAAGCGGTTATTGCGCCGGGTAAGTCTGCAACGTTTCGCACCCAAATGAATTACCCGGATTTCATCCGGTTTAGTTCGTTACCGTTCAGGGTGTTTAATGCGCCGGGAAAAACAGTAAAGTGTACCGTCGAAAGTACATCGCCATTAAACCTGTCCTTTACAGGCGACCTTCAGCAGGAGAATAACTATTACCACGCCTACTTCACCGTAGCAAAAAGCAACCAAACCTACTATGCAGCCGGTGCCCAAGTGGATAACTTCAACCAGTTCCCATCAATCGCAGACTCAATAAATCAGATCAACCTTAACTTTTTAAACGGCTACAGCTCTCCGCTTTCAACAGACTTTAAGAAATGTGAGTACTGGCGATTGATGTATAACAATGCCTTTCTTAAGCATCACGTTTTGTTTGACAAAGCGTTTAAAACGGGCCGGGAAATAGAAGTGGACAGTAGCTACTATCGATTTGACAAGGAGATTCCGATGGTGAACGAAGATGTCACCATCAGTTCTGAATATCTATGGTATGCCGTATTCCGGATGAGGCACCTGGCACTGGCAAAAAGCAAAATCGATTCGTTGCTTTCTACTAATATGCTTGCTGCTGCGCAGGAAGTTTATGGAACCAGCAAGACCGGCGATGTAGTTAAAATGCGCCTTTTATATGATGTTTATGCCCGATCAAAGCAGAATTACGATAAGCTGCTTAGCCGCGTTGCGTTTTCAGATCCTGCAAGCAAGCAAATTCTTGACTCTGTTAGCAACGCCAGGTTCTCCCTGCCGACAGTAGGTAGGGCGGCGCCGGGTTTTAAGCTTGTGAACTTAAATGGAGATACAGTATCGCTGTCGTACTTTAAAGGTCAGCTGGTGATGATAAACTTTTGGGCCGGATGGTGCGCGCCTTGCATAAAAGAATTTCCGGCGGAGAACAAGTTGTCGGCAGCTTATAGCACCAGCAAAAAACTGATTGTTATAAATGTTTGCATAGAAACAACGGCCGAAGTGTGGAAGAGCCTAACGGCAAAGCATCAGCTAGCCATGGTAAATCTTTTTGCTGATGAAAAGCAGGTTGCCAGTCTGAAACGGAGGTACAACATTTCCGGCCTTCCGAAAAGTGTGCTGATTGATGCCGATATGAAGATCATCAGCAACAATTTTAAACGGGCCAGCGAGGTGCAGTTAAGCGACCTTGAAAATTAAATGTTTAATGTTGCGTGATCTTTGCGAAACGCTTTTTTAAGTTGAGGAAGTATTTCTCCAGTGTGTAATAAGAGAGAGCTGCCAACATAATAGCCAGGATGTAGCTGGCCACGTAAATTATTACGTTCTGCAAGTAATAGTTCATGTTCGGCATATAGTTTTTAGTGAGCCAAAGCATGAGGTAAACCGGGAATTTATGCAGCAGGTATATGCCGTAAGATATTTCACCGATAAACATCAGCTTCTTGTTGGTAAGGTTATAAATGCTGGTCTCCGTTTCGCATAGGTTTACAATTAGCAAAGCCGCAATAGCTGCTATAACGAGGTCACCTTCGGGCATATTGCGCACGATGTACAGATAGATAACGCCCAGCAAAGCTATTGAAAGCAGCACCTGTACATACTTGTTAAACATAATGTTGAATAAGCCCTGCAGCTTAAATTTGAAGTGCTGATGCTTGGTGTTAAAGTAAATTACCGCTACAATAGCACCCATCATCATGTTATCAAAACGCATGTAGTAGGTGAGCTGGCTCAGGGCGTGCATCTCATCGCTCCGGTGCTGAAAGTGCCTTATCACCTGTACCAGCGCCAAAAACAGGATCATGAAAATAATAAGCGCGTGAAAGATCTGGCGCGTAGTTTTAAATTTAAAAAAGTGGGGGTGGAAGATGTAAAATTGTTCTTCGGTACCAATTGACCATATGGGATCAAACAGGGCCGGTATTATTTTCAGGGCAAACGCAAGGTTAGGCAAAAAGAAGATGGCCATTACAAATGGTTTCGCATGTGGCCAGTAAACCAGCAAACCGATAAATACCACCACGTAGTAAAGTGGCCATATACGCAGTATACGGCGCATGTAAAATGCGGGCATACTTACCTTTTGAAAGTTTAGCTTTTCTTCCAGCAGGAGGTAAGTTATTAGAAAGCCGCTGAGCGAAAAGAATATTGATACACCCACCCGGCCAAGGCTGGTAAGCGGGAAGAAGTCAATTGCAGTAAGATGAAAATCCTGCTTGCCAAGTTCTATATGGGCTATCACCACCAACAACGCTGCTATGGCCCTTACACCATTAAGATTTGGAAAGTAAACTCTTGATTTTTTTTGAGGTTTTACAGCATCGGCCATTGGTGAATCTGATTGCAAAGCGCTTTATCGCCCGTTCACCGAAAATATGTAAAATTTAAATCAGGTCGTTAACATCGACACACAAAATTTCTATTCATTTTTTTAGAGTTCAAATGCTTCTTATTTGGTGCCGTCATTGCCTTTTACCGCTTTGTTATAAGCATCCAGGCTTTTATTTAGCGTCTGACCCTTTTGATGAATGCACTCGCAAAATATCTTACATGCACCCGGGTTAGCACTGTCCTTACACTGGAGATTACAATCAGATAGGGTATTGCGGGGCATAATGCTAAACATATGTGTTAGTGCAAATACCACTATGGCAACGGTTGCAACTACCCCGGCAAAGAAAGCTTTAGGAAAGCTGTTACTATATTCAGATGGACTTGTGCTCCTGGTGAACGGCGGGGTATTAAAAGGCAGTATGTACTTTATCCTGTCATAATACCAGCATATAAGAAACAGACAGGATATCACCATTAGGGGAGATGTGATCAGCGAACCTTCAAAACGTACTGATAACGAAAGCACGCATATATTCAGGATGATAGGTAGATATAACAGTACTCCCAAAACTGCGGTGCGCGGAATAAGAATCAAAACCGCGGCCGTTACCTGTGCAACGCCAATAAAGGTGTAGTAAAAACCAGTATGATAAAGTGCTTCCAGATAAGCACCCATAGGATGATTGTTGGACAATGAGGTGAACCGTTCGCCCATTATCTTTATAAAGCCTGAAAGCAGGAAGCCCCACGCCAGCGCCACACGGTTAAAGGTGGCAAAGTAACGCATCCACCTGTTGTGCGTTGCTTGTGCATGTAACTTGTCCAGAACAGTTGAGATTTGCATGATTATTATTTAAAGAACTTTGTAATTCAAAGTAAATGCAAATTTTTTCATCCTGCAACTATCATCAACAACTTTTTTGTTGAAATACCAACTACAACGTTTTCGAAGATTAGTCTATTAATTTTGTAGTTATTATTATACCTTTAGTTTACCAATTATCTATTAAGAAAATATTCGTGGTTATTCTACAAATGGTTAGTAAACCTTTTGTGAGCCTTGTACCTGCACCCAGATGGAGAATGAAGATCGTATACTAGAGTTATCAGCCAGGAAACTGGCTCAGGAGGCTACGGGTACTGAGCTGGGTGAATTGGCCAATCTGCTTAAAGACAACACCGTTGCTATCGAGCTTTCTCATTTTTTGTTTAACAGCCGGGCTGTAGAAAAGCAAATTCCGGAGGAGGAGAGCCGCCGGCTTTTTGCCAGGGTGCTGAGCAATATTAATCATCAGTAGGAGTCCGGCTACTTCAATAAATTATCTAAATACCTTCAAAAATTATCATTTTGTTAAATAGTAACCAGAACTAGTGTAGATTTAACACTTAGTTGATGATTTAACTATCAAAAGGTAATCTTTCAAAAACTTTCGCTTAACACGTTTGCGGCACCTTCGCCCCAAACAAAAACGATCACATGTTAAGCGCAAACAAAGGTTTTCTAAAAAAATTATACCTCTCAGGTATTTTCAGCGTGCTATTTGTACTTCAAACAATGGCACAAACGAACTTAGCCGGTATATCCGGTAAAGTAACAGGCCCGGGCGGCGAGGTTTTACCAAACGCCACTATCACCGTTAAAAACGAGTCGACAGGCTTCTCTATTAAATCAACCTCTAACTCTGCCGGCGCGTTCCTGTTAAAGGAACTTCCGCTGGGCTCACCTTACAGTATTACTGTAGAGGCTATGGGCATGACCGCTCAAAAGCAAACAGGATACTCGCTAAATCAGGGCGACCTGTTGCAGGTAACCTTTGCCATGCAGAACAAGGTAAACGAACTTAATGTGGTAGAAATTAAATCTCCGGCCCTGCGCAACAAGGTAGAGAACATTGGTTCTTCTACAGCGGTAACTGCAAAGGACATTGCTAAACTACCCGTAAACGGACGTAACTTTAGCTCGCTGGCAGATCTTTCTCCACTAAGCGCAGGCAGCAGCCTTAACGGCCAATTGGCATCTGCAACCAACTATACTATTGATGGTATGCAAGCGCGCGGTACGATATCTGGCGGTTTGCCAACCGGTGCTTACTCTATATCGCTGGAAGCGGTGAGGGAGTTCCAGGTGGTTACCAACCAGTATGACGTCACTTACGGTAATGCAGGTGGCGGTACTATCAGTACAGTAACTAAATCAGGTACCAACGTATTATCCGGAAGCGCGTTCACTTACGGCCGTGCAAACTGGCTTTCCAGCCCTTATGGTCTTAACGGATTGAAACGTAACCAGTCGTTCTCTACTTACCAGTACGGGTTCTCGTTAGGCGGCCCAATCGTGAAAGATAAAGCGCAGTTCTTCATAGCGTGGGATCACCAGGCCGATTCACGCCCGCTGTATATTGCCAACATACAGTCGGCAGATGATGAGAAACGCTACAATGTTACCCAGGCTACATTGGATAATTACCTGTCAATTGCCCGTTCGAAATATGGCGTGGCCAACACACCGCAGTTTGGCCAGTTTGATAAGTTCAAGAACACTCACGCAGGCTTTGCCCGTATAGACTGGCAGATCAACTCAAAAAACCTGTTCACCATTCGTGATAACTTCATTTACGACTTGGATAACCAGTCTGACGGAGACAACACCTCTATCAATATTTACGAAGTATACAGCACCCGCAAGAGCATGAACAACAGCATCATGGCATCTTTGCGTAGCATACTCAGCCCAACCTTAACCAACGAGTTAAAAATTCAGCACTATTGGGAGTACAACAAGCTGTTTGCTAACAGCCAGCTGCCTGCAGACAACATCCCGCGTGCTATTGTACAGAACATATCTTCTGCAGCGGCGGATGGCTCAACTTATACAACTGCTATACAATTAGGCGGTCAGCGTTATGGCGGCGACTACTTCAACAATAACGTAGTACAGCTTACTAACAACCTATATTGGACCAAAGGCAAGTATAACTTTACCTTTGGTGGTGGTTTGTCGTTCACCAATCAAAACTCAATCTACGGCAGCGAGATAAACGGTCGCTTTTACTTTACCGGCCTCACCAACTTTGACAACCTTACCCCATACCGTTATGCAAGGGATATTTACACTTCAGACGACCGCAATATAAAATTCAACATACTTGCGCCTAACCTTTATGCACAGGTGCAAACATCACTGTTCCCGGGTTTCGACCTTACAGCTGGTGTTCGTTTAGACTACACCGATTATCTGGACAGGGCAAACTACAACCCGGTTGTCGACCGTACACTGGGCCTTAACACCTCCAACAAGCTTACCACGCTGCAGGTGCAGCCAAGGGTACAGGCTACCTGGGATGTTGGCCAGAACGGCAGGGACATTATCCGCGTAGGTGGTGGTATTTTAGGTTCAGCCTTGAACCCGTACTCCATGATTAACAATATGTTGTTTGATGGCAGCCACATCCTGAGTGTTGACCTTACCGGTAACCTGGTGCCTAAGCCAAACTTTCCGGCTTACCGCGCAGACCCTAATTCTGCCCCCGGCGCGGACTTGCTGGCTAACGCTAACATACCTAAGCTGGCTACCATTAACATGAATGGTAAGGATGCTAAAGTGCCGACGGTTTATAAAGCCAATGCATCTTACTCGCACTTCTTTGCACAGAACTTCCGCGTGACTTTAAGCGGTTACCTAAGCCTTGGCCGTAACAACTACACCTACCTGGATAAAAACATGGTGGACGCACCTTACTTCCGCATAGCTGCTGAAGATAACAGGGGTGTGTATGTGCCTGCAAACACCATTAATGCCACCAATGGCTCGGCCGATTGGACACAGGGTCGTAAAACCACCGAGGTAGGCCGCGTGCTGGAGCTGCAGAGCATAGGCAGAGTAAACCAAATGGCCTTTGTAATGGATGCCTACTACAGGTACTACAAACAGGGGGAGATCTCGGTATCATACACCTGGAACCAAACTAAAGACAATACTTCATACAATGGTAACGTAGCCAACACTGCCACGCTGAACCAGTATGTAAAGGATGATCCGCGTAATCTTGGTCCGTTGAGCTACTCTGATAACCACTTCCGTAGCAAGATAGTTGCTTACGGCAGCTCGCCAACCTTCCACGGCTTTAGCGCAGGTGTAAGGTTCTCTGGCCTTGCCGGTACCCGTTATTCAATGGTGGTGAATGGTAACGTTAACGGCGACTTTGTTGCCAGCAACGACCTTGCTTACATATACGACCCGAATGCTGCGTCTACACCGCAATACCTTAAGGATGGTATCAATGCTATCCTGAACAACCCTAAGGTAGAGGAGAGCATGAAAACGTACCTCCGCAACAGCTTTGGCAAAATTGCAGAGCGTAATGGCGGTGTAAATCCTTTTTATGGCGTAGTTGATTTAAGGTTGCTTAAAAAGCTAAACATCTATAAGAAACAGTATCTTGAGTTATCTGTCGATTTGTTCAACGTAGCCAACTTGCTTAACAAAGAGTGGGGTGTAAACCACAACGTTGGTACAACATCGGTATACACTATCAAGAACTTTGATGCTGCTGCTAAACAGTACGGGTACTCCGTTAACACCAATGCCGGTGTATCAAACCTAAGCGGTAACCCTTATCAGTTCCAGATTGGCGTGAGATACGGCTTCTAAACAATAAGCTAATAATTATATAAGCGGGGCTGCTCTTAAAGGGCAGCCCCCTTTTTTTGATGGAGACAGCCACTGTCACATTCCTGTTGCAGTAATTTCCTTTTACCTCAATATCTTTCTTGTAAATTAATCTTTATATTAATTTATTTGGTTAACATGTAATTAACATAAATATAACGAAAGTATAACGGGCTTGTGAATGGTGTATATTTATCTGTATAACAGATAGTTATATAGTAAATTTTACTTTTAAAATCCGTTCTGCCCGTCTGTAAAGCACTCCCTTATTTCCTATCTGTTTTAATGTCCTCACCTTTGCGCCTGAATTTCAGCCCCAGGTAAGTACGACACTATTAACAGAGAAATGAATAAACTTTTACAGCTCCTTTTCCCCCTATTATTTTGTACAATAGCAGCAAGTGCCGGCAATATTAAAGGCCATGTATATGACAAAAACACCGGCGAACCGCTTGTTGGTGCAACCGTCACTTTAGATAAAGCAAGTAAAGCCACAAGCACCGGTCTGGACGGCTCATTCGAATTGAAGAACGTACCCGAAGGTGCTGCAACCCTGCGCGTTTCGTATATAACATACAAAACAGTTTCGCGCGAGGTAAACGTAACACCGGCTACAACAACTATAAAGATATACCTGGAACCTGGTGGTAAGGACCTGCAGGAGGTGACCGTGCGCGCCAGCAATGTTAACGGAGCCAGCGACAGGGACGCACGCCGGATAGAGCAAAACGCCAACCAGGTGATGAACATTGTTTCCGGCAAAGCCATTGAGGTATCGCCTGACCTTACTGTAGCCAACGTTATGCAGCGTGTTTCAGGGGTATCAATCGAGCGTAACAGTAATGGCGATGGCCAGTACGCTATACTGCGCGGTATGGATAAACGCTATAACTATACGCTGGTGAATGGCGTGAAAATTCCCAGTCCTGATAACAAGTACCGCTACGTACCGCTTGACCTTTTCCCATCGGACCTGCTGGACCGTTTAGAGGTTTACAAAACCCTTACGCCAAACCTGGAAGGTGATGCGGTTGGCGGCGTAGTTAACATGGTGATGAAGAACGCGCCGGATCACTTCCAGATCAACGCTAATATAGCTGGCGGTTACAATCAACTGTTCTTTGATCGCAACTTTACAAGCTACGATGCATCAGGCATTAGCCATAAATCACCTTACGAAATAAACGGCCGTACTTACAACGCCACCCAAGCCGATTTTGCAAAAGGTACGCTCGATTACACCTCCAAAAAGCCGGCACCCAATGTTGTCGGCAGCATGTCTATTGGTCAGCGGTTCTTTGATAGTAAACTGGGTGTTATAGTAGCGGGCAGCTACCAGAACACCTACCGCGGCAGCAACAGCACATTCTACAATTCTTCTGTTGATGCAACGGATACTTATGCCAAGATCACGAGCCAAATCTACCGCGAGTATTCCGAGCAGCAGAAACGTTTAGGTTTGCACGGAAAGGTCGATTACGTTTTTGACAAGAACAACAAGATCAGCCTTTACAATGTGTACGTAAACCTTAAAAATCAGCAGCTACGCGATCAGGTAAATACCACCTACAACAACATATACACAGCAAGCGGCGGTGACAATGCCGAACTGGTTTACAGCACCCGCAGCAGGTTAACAGAGCAACTGATATACAACACCACGCTGCATGGCGATCATAAGTTTTTTGACGGCAAGTTTAAAGTACAATGGTCTGGTGTGTATTCATCAGCTCAAAACGAAGTTCCGGATAATACCACGATAAGCTTGAACGGCTTACGTACCAATGGGGTGGATAGCCGTTTGTCGCTGGTAAACACCAACCCGGTTGAGCGCCGCTGGGAACGCAATACAGATGAAGACAAGGCCGGTTACCTGGACTTGACTTACACTGTTAAAAGCGGCGAAAACAAGATAGACTTTATGGCCGGCGGTTTATACCGCGATAAGCAACGCAGCAGCTTCTTTAACAAATATAACCTCTTTACGCCGCTTAAAGCTGACGGTAAAGCGCCATTGTACGGAGTAGATTTCCAGAACTACACCGATCTTAACCTTACGGTGAGCAACCCACAGGGTGGCGTTGCCAACTCGCTTACCTATGATGCTTCTGAGAAAACCGGTGCCGGTTATGGCATGTTCAAGCTTACATCAGATAAGCTAGAGGTAATTGCAGGTGCAAGGGTAGAGCATACCGATCAGGGTTATAGCCTTTTATTTCCTCAAGGCGAATCGCGGCCTACCGGCAGCCAGGTGTACACCGACGTTTTGCCAAGTGCAACAGTTAAGTACCACCTTACAGATAAGGCACAGCTACATGCATCTTATTACAAAGCACTAAACCGCCCTGGTTTTTATGAGATAGTGCCAAGCAAGGTAGTTAATGAGGAGTACGAGGAACGCGGTAACCCGGACCTTAAACGTTCCCTTGCAGATAACTACGATCTGCGTTACGAATTGTTCCCGGGTGCATCAGAGCAGTTATTGGTAGGTGCGTTCTACAAACGGATAAAAGATCCTATAGAGTACACCTTCCAGCCGGATGCTGTACGCGGTCAGGATATCTATTACACACCAGGCAACTTTGGTACAGCCAACAACTACGGCGCGGAGATAGATTATATTAAGTTCTTCAACAAGATTGGTGTTAAGGCAAACTACACCTACACGCATTCGCGTATCACTACGCCAAAAACGTCAAGAAGGATAAACTCTGCAACGGGCGACATCGAATCGTTCCTGGTGAATCAGTCACGTCCGCTTTATGGGCAGTCTGAACACATCGCAAACTTATCTGTGCTGTACAAGGACACGAAACATGGCTGGGATGTGCAGTTGGCAGGCGCTTATACCGGTCCGCGCATTAATACAGTATCGCAATTCCTGAACAATGACTTATGGCAGAAAGGCTTTATCCAGGTAGATGCATCTGCCGAAAAGCGTTTCAGGAACAACGTTAGCGTATTTGTTAAGGCAGGTAACATCGCGAACACACCTGCTAAGCTTTACATAAAAGGTACAAACCCCGCCAATAATGATGTTAAAGAAAAGCTGGTATCTAACGGGCAGACTTTGATACGCGCAGATTATTACGGACAAAGCTATTTGCTGGGTGTGAGATATAAGTTCAACTAAGGGTAAGACATCATTTAATAAGAGAGATATGAAATTGAAACAAATATTAGCAGCGTTAGCAATAAGCGCAGTAGCCTTAAGCAGCTGCGAGAAGGCCAACAAGTATGTAGATACTACACCCGAGAACGGTTCCGCAATTGGAGAGGTATCCGGCGTGTGGACCAAGAACAGCGTGCATGAAATTAAAGGCGATATAATTATACCGGAGGGAAAAAGCCTTACAATAGAAGAAGGTGTAACCGTATTAATGGATGTAACTGCCAAGCCGGAGATTGTGGTTAAAGGTAACCTATACTCGTTAGGTACCCTTGATAAACCAATAAAGTTTACGGTAAGTGATGCTTACCGCACTGCTGAAAATAAGTTTGGCAAACTGTGGGGCGGCATACTTGCGGCGCCAACCTGTGCCGAACTGGTGCTTGACCACACAATTATTGAGTATGGTGGTGCAACTACTTCAGATGCATCAACATCGGTAAAGATGGGCTTATACAAAGCAGTTGCCGGCGAAAACTTGCCTGCTCTTTGGTTCTCTAATGTTAACGGAAAGCTGATTGTAGTGAACAGCACTTTCCGCAATTTACAGGAAGACTGTACTTACATTGAGGGTGGCAAGATCATCTTTGCGAACAATACCTTCTACACTACAGGTGTGAGCGGCGGCGAAGCCATGAACTTTAAATCGGGCTGCTTGGCCGACGTTGCTTACAATGTTGTTTACAGCACCAACACCAACGCGTTAAAGCTATCAAACGCCGGCGACCGTACCCCACAGGCTTACATTATCGCCTACAACAACACCATGGTGAACACGGGCTGGAGAAGGCCGACGGCTAAAGGTGGTTCGGTTTGGCTGGAAGCTACCGTGCGTGCCGATCTTTACAATAACCTTTTCGCAAACACCCGTTTCGGTGTGAAACGCGATCCGAAGAAACCGGAGGACAACCGCAGCAAATACAGCAACAATTATTACTATGGTTATGATCAGGCTACGGTTGATCAGTTCCAGCCGGGCAAGAACGACGTAGTTGCCGGTGTTAATGATGTTAAAGGGACAAAGGCAGGCGAGAACGATCCTAAATTTGTTAACTACCCTTTAACTACGGCGGTAAGTAACGCTGATTACGACACCAATTGGGATTTTCACCTGCAAGGTAGTTCACCGGCCTTGAACAAAGGCACGCTGAATTTTACACGCCATCACAAAGCAGGTATTACGCTTACAAATGGCATAACCTACACATCGCCGGAACCTGCGCTGTATGTTGGCGCGTTTGGTACAAAGTTCTAAAGAATACAAACAAAACTGAATAACTGGAGGCCGGCAAGTAATTGCCGGCTTTCTTTTTTAGTGTTTCTTTCCGCCTGCGAAATTTTGCTCGCCTGCTTCTATTTTCAGCGGCAGCTTGTTCTCATCCGGAGGTTTTGGGCAGGAGTACCCGCTGGCGAACGCGCAGTACGGATTATATGCTTTGTTAAAGTCGAGCACCAGCATGTTGTTCTTAATGTCCTGCGTGCTCAGGTCAATGTACCTGCCGCCTGCATAAGTTTCAGCACCGTTGGTTTCATCTGTAAAAGGCAGGAACAAGTAATTGGCATATTGCGCTGTTTTGGCAAGTGCCGTGCTCTTGTATAGGGTAAGTTGCAGAGGTTTGCCTTTAAGCGTAAACTTTAGGGTGGCATACCGCACATACTCCCGTTCGGTACCGCTGAATACCGGCATCATAAACAACGCTTCGTTATTTAGTACCTCCACCTGCGCGGTAACGCTGTAAGTGCTGTCGGCGTCGTAAAAGCGTAAAAGCGCCAGGTCTTCCTTTTTCAACGGTGAACGTGCATCGCTTAAAAAGTCTGCCTTATACTTGTTCCGGAACTCTTCTATCTGTGTTTTATGGTCCTGTCCAAAGCCGTTAAGGCTAAGCATAATAAGAATAGCAAGGAAGAGGTTCTTCATAGTTTTAGCTTGATGATGATCTGTTAATACTTCATATACTCGGTAAATACCTGCTGCAAAAATGCTTTACCATACAACAGCGTGCTATCTATAGTGCCCTGGGGTAGTTTACGGTTCTCTACGTAACTTATCCGCTTGCCGGCATTATCATAGGTGACAGCCTGCTGTGGTGTTTTAAAGCCCATTCCGTTGTCCCAATCAAAAAAGGCAAATGGCTTGCTGTACGGGTTCAGCAGGTTTTTAGACCACTTGAACTGTCTATGCGGAATACCCAGTTGCGCAAGCAGGGTGGCTGCCATATCGGTTTGCCCGCCTAGTTTGTTTATGTGTTTGCCACGGTATTCGGGTTTTATCACATCACCAAAAAACAACATCGGGATGTGGTACTTACGCGGATTGTATGGTTCAGAATGATCTAAAGGCAGCCTATGCCCATGGTCGGCAATCAATACAAACAGGGTGTTTTTGTACCAGGGTTGTTTCTTGGCCAGGTCAAAATATTCCTTCAGGCTGGCATCGGTGTAATAAGCCGTACTGCGGAACTTATTAGGCAGATCTTCGCCGGGGAAATGTGGTTTCACCGGGACTTCAAAGGGCTCGTGATTGCTAAGCGTTTGCACGTAACTGAAGAAAGGCTGTTGCTGCCCCGTAAGATATTGCACATTTCGCTTCAACAGCACGTCATCATGCGCGCCCCACTTCGAGTTCATCTCGTTAGCGGCAAAGTTTTTCTTGTCTACAATCTCTTTAATTCGGTGGCTCAGCAGGTAAGCCCTAAAATTCATGAATTCGCTTTCACCACCGTAGAAATAGGAGGTATGGTAATGCTCATCCGCAAATACACTGCTTAGTGCGGGCAGGTGTTCCTGTCGTGCATTATCAATTACAATGGTACGAAGGGCCTGCGACGGAAAGGCGCTCATAATGCCGATCATGCCTTTATCGGTACGGTCGCTGGTGGCGTAAATACTGTCGAACAGAACACCTTGTTTTATAAATTCCTCGAAGTTTGGCGCGTCCCCCTTTTCACCGCCAAGGGACGCGATCAGGTCTGCAGTAAAACTTTCCAGCTGAAAAACTATCACGTTGGGCCTTGTGGTGGTCAGCAGCATTTCGGTAGTGTCTTTTTTAACCGAGTACATGCTGTCTACCAATGCAGCAGCTTTATCAGGAGGCATAAACAGGTAAGGGTTCTCCGGGTTCTGCACGCTTTCAGTGGTGTTTTGCAGCAGGTTCCATTCTGTGTTTAAGGCACATTGGTTTAGTATAGGCTTATCGCTAAAATAGGCGTTGCTCTGGCTCATAGGGGCCAGCTGCAGCCCACCGCGAATAACCACCAGGTTAAGCCCGAACAGCACCACAAATATTAGCGGCTTGGCTATAAACGGAACAGATGGCTTTCTGAATTTGTAATCGATGATGTATTCTGACAGTAAAGCACCTGTTACCAGCAGGCCTATACCAATACTTAAACTTAGTGCGATAGGAGATGAGCTGCTGGAAGCCAATCCTTCTTTAGGCGCATCAAAAAAGTTGGCAAATACCCGGTAGGTAACCTTGGTGCCCCATTCCCGAAAGATGTTGAGGTTTACAATGGCTATTAAGGCTATCAAAAACAGCACGGTATATACATACACCCTTAGCCATACCGGTTTAATGTGCTTCTTAAAAAACCAGCCTATACCAAATACCAGGAGGGGGATAACAGCGATGTATCCTGCGGCCGATGCATCCATCCGCATGCCATACAAGTAAGCTTGCAGCACTTCGCCGGCGCTTACACCACGCAGGTTATCCTTAAAGTAAAGCACAAATGCAGTTCGGGTAAGAACGCCGAACACAGTCCAGAATAAAAGGAAGCGGCAAAAGCTGAGCAGGATTTTTAACATCGGGGCTCAAAATTAGGCATTTAATGTTGATGTTAAAATGCGGTTAACCTTCGCGCCGCGGTAAACGCTATGGTTTTGCTATTTCTCTCACCGCGCTGCATAGGGTCCGGATCTCCTCCTCCGTATTGTAGTAATGCACAGATGCCCTTACCGTTGCGGCAAGGTGGTGCTTGTTCATGTAAATTAGGGTGGAGATTGCTTTAGCAACAGAAACATTAATTTGCTTTACTGATAACCTTGTTTTTACTTCGGTGGCGTCCAGCCCGGCTACAGAGAAAGTAACTATTCCACATTGCATGCTGCCAATGTCATGTACGGTTATGCCGTCTATATTACGCAGCTCTGTACGCATCAAACTTGCCAGGTGTTGTATACGCATCCATATCTTATCCAGGCCTATGGCAAGCGCGTAATCAATCGCTTTACCCAGCCCAAGTGTAAGTGCACGGCTTTTCTCATACAATTCAAACCGCCGTGCATCGGGCCTTGCTTTAAAGTCATCTTCGCTTACCCACTCTGCGGCAAGGCTGTCCAACAGTATCAGCTTCAATTTGTCCTGCACGGCTTTGCGCACGTATAAAAACCCGGTGCCCCGCGGGGCGCGCAGGTATTTGCGGCCGGTTACGGACAGCATGTCGCAGCCTATCGCCTCAACATCCACCGGGAGCTGGCCTGCGCTCTGGCAAGCATCTACCAGGTAAAGGATGTTGTGCCTGCGTGCTATTTGCCCAATCTCCGCTATGGGCATCATGCTACCCGATGTAGAAGGTATGTGCGTTACCGCTATCAGTTTTGTTTGCGGATTTATGGCGTCTTCCAGCGCCTGGAGCGAGTAATCGCCGTTTTCATCGTTAGGGATAAGTGTGATCTTGATGCCGTGGTTCTTACGCGCATTTATAAAACCCATTAAATTGGTAACGTACTCCATCTCGGAGATGATCACTTCGTTCCCTTCCTTAAAGTCGATACCGTTGAACAGTAATCCCCAGCCCACACTCGCGCTCTCCACTATTGCTACTTCATCCCGGCCGGCGTTTATCAGTTGCGCAATCAGGTCATGAGTGCGGTCGAGCTCGGCGGCGTACTTCGCCTCGCTTTCGTAACCACCAAAAGTCGCTTCTTCGTCCAGGTAAGCCTTTACGGTACCTACAACAACATTTGGCGGGAAAGATGATCCCGCATTGTTAAAATGTATGCGCTGTGCGGTGCCTTTCGTTTCGGCCCGCAGCTTTGCTATTTCGGCGTCGGTAAATGGTAAGGGCTGGTTCATACGGCCAAAGTAATGGCTATATAGTTAGCAGGCAACTGTTTCTCTAAAAATGAATTTATGCAGACCCTATGATCAAGTACTTCGCAGTTTAAGATATTGAGGAACGATACCTTTGCAAAACTAATAGGAATACGTTTTAGCATTTGAGGCAGGTAACAATTGCTATCTTGAGGAGTTTATAAAAGAGCCTTACAATAAGGTTGTTCATTTACCTGACTGTTGCGATTATGAACGGTTTTTTGCTGATTTTTGAAGATCGTATAAAAGATTTTTGGGAGAAATATACCGAAGCGGAGATGCAGGAGCTCTTTGCCGATATACTTACCTATGCCAATGCCAATCCGCAGGCCTTTTTGCAGGAACTGGAACAAGTACAATTTGACCCGGTTTTGCAGCCCCTCCCTATAGTACTTGAAGCGCTTTCGAGAGATTCGGATAGGTGGGGCGAATTTTTTGTTAACCTGCTGAATACCATCCTGGTTAAAGCAAAATCGTCTGCCAATCCGCAGGAGATGGTAGATAACCTGATAGAGTTTGCGCATATAGAAACCCATCCAAAGCTATTTGTAAAGCACGTGGCAAAACGGCTGCACCAGGAACTGACCGACGATAACCTATACACCAAAAGCGCAGCCATATCCATGCTGCCCAACTACCTGGACAACCCTGTAGTAGTAGACAAAGAGGATATTATACAGGAGCTGCAAAACAAGCTCAGGAATCCTAAATGGCAGATACGCTACCTCGCCTATATCTCCCTCAAAAAGTTCAACTTACTCCCGCCGGATTACAGCTTGTCGTTTACGGATAAGCTGCTGAGAATGTATAAGGGCAGGCCGCTTACGTATTAATGGTAAATGTTTAATAAGCCGTTGTTAGTCTCACTTTAACGAAGTTATATTACGTAGGGCCACAAAACGTTAAATTTAGTTAATGGCTTTTGAAGGGATGTGGATTTGATTAACTTGCAACTAAATGCGGTCCTTAATGATTTACACCGTTAAAAGTTACTTTAAATGGTTGTGTAGCTGTTTGCTCGTCTTGTTCAATCTGCCTGCAAATGCACAGCTGGCTTACGTACAAAAGTCGATTGACAAACTCGAGCAGTTTAATAATTTTACCTACCGGCACATTTACAAACAAAAGGAATACACCAGTGATACCCTGGTGATTTATCATAAAGATATTTTTCAGAAAGCACCACAAGACACAGCCTTTGGCTATCTGTTTAGCCTCGAAACGCTGATGGCGCCAAATAAATTTCCCCGCACAGAATCATACAACGGGAAAAATATCATTAGTGTTTACCCGGGTGACAGCACGTATTACTACGAAAAAGTTCAGTCGTCATTTATCAACCAGTCGTTAATTGGCCGTCTTTATTGGATCAAAAGTTTTTCAGAAAAGAAGCCAGATCATATAGCCAAAGTTGCTGATACAACCGTTAGGGGGCTTGTTAATTACCACTTTGTACTTAACCTCCGCGACACCATTATTAACAAAGAGCATTACTATACCAGGATGCACCTATTGATTGATAAGCTAACAGGCTTACCGGCTTGTATATTGGCTAAATCGAGATATGAAAGCAATACCGGCGGTCCTACAAACTATTATTCAGAAACGCGCTACGTCGACTATAAGATTAACCAGGGCAACATTAACCTTGCTGCCATTGATGTTCCTAAAGGTATCATCTACCCAAAGAACGCCCTGCTTTGTTAACGGCAGGGACTGTTGCCCCCGAGTGTACTTTGTATGCGACCAATGATAAAAAAGTATCCCTCTCGCAGTTAAAGGGTAAGGTGGTATTAATGGACTTCTATTTTATTGGATGCCATAACTGTATGGATGCACTAAAGCCACTTAATAGCCTTTATAAAAAATACAAAGACCAAAACTTTGTGATAGCAAGCATAACCGGGAGAGATGGTAAGAAAGCTGTTCTGGAATTTGATAAAAAGAACAATATTAAATACCCAAGTTTGTTAATGCGGCCGACGTTGTTAAGTTGTACCATGTAGAGGCCTTCCCGACCTTTTACTTTATTGACAAAGCAGGAAAAATTGCGGAAGTAAAACTTGGGTACGACGATAATTTCGAAAAAGAAGCAACGCTGGTAATCGATTCCCTGCTGAAGAAGTAAACTTTTAGGGGTTTTATCATGGCGTGTATACGTGCCCCGTTTGTAGCTTAAAAAGTGTAACACTGTCGAAAAAACTGTATCATGGTTCTAAAAACTGTAACACGAATTTTCGTTAAAAAGCTGGTGTATAGTTAATTAACTGTTTTTCATCCTAGAAAAGTGTAACAGGTGTAACACACTGTCGTGTTACAGTTGCGTGGCGTTACCAGTGCTTGTCGGCCATTTCTCTCCTGTCTACGTTCTCGGTAGTATTAGGCGACTTGTTATAAGCCAGGTAGTATACGTAACGGTTGTTCTTGTTAAGGCCGGGCATTAGCTTATCAATAGCCTTGCGTACCTGCATGTTCTCGTAGCTGATGCCGGCAGTATCTTTAAACGGTATATGCGAAAGGTAGCTGATAATGGGAAAGCTGCCCTCGCTGGTAGATTTGTTATAAAACCCAATGATCCTGGGCTTGGTACTCACCTCTTCAACTATCAACGGGAACTTGTATTGCTTGTTGGCGTCATCAGCAACCTGCCGGTAAAACTCCTTTATTTCTGCATCGTTTTTGTATTGCCAGATCTCGCTGGGGCTTAATGCGGTAACCGCCAGGGTAGCCTGGTGTAAAGCATCCACGGTATAGTGATTTTGATAGCTTTTTTTAGCCTGTGTGTAAAGTTCCTGCGCGGTCTTGCCGTTAAACGTGAACTTGCCTATGCTAATTGAGGCCAGCTTCCAGCCGTAACTGTAGTTGGCAAACGTGGCGGTTATCATCTCCTGATCGGGTTGTTTTTTGTTGACTGGAGTAAACATAGCAATGTACATTTCCTCCGCATCCGCCAGGAAGATGAGTTTATGCGGATTAGTCTTGTCGGCAGCGGTTATGGTATCGTACCCTATGTATTTGTTTATGGTATAGTACTCCTCAAAGCGGGTAAAGCTATCTATTACCATGCGGTGGCCTATATTGCCTGCAAGCGCGTAAAAGTTTCCGGTCTCCAGCAGTTCTTTTGAAATAACGTCTTCCAGGCTTTTGTGGTCCCCTTTTTTCATCATCGCGAAAACCTTATCGTTAAGCTCTTGAAGGTCCTCGCGCTTGCCTGATTTTATCTGGTCGTTTTTCCAGGCGCCAACATCCGGACTGCAGCCCTGTAAAAATAGAAGGAGGATTGCGGATAGGAAAAGATAAGGGGAAAGGGTTTTCATGGGTACGAATATAACTGCCCAAGCATTATACAACAACCTTATTTAACTAATTTTGAAAGATGAACAAGCGGTGGTTATCAAAGGGCAATATCTGGAACGCATTGTTAATAATAGCACTGCTGGTGCTGGTATTCGTGCCGGCTGCAAAAGCATTACTGATACGCGGCTTAATGGGAGTGGGGCTCTTTAACCCGGATGTCAATACAGCTGAAAATACAAAGGCTCCTGCTGCTCCGGAAATGATCTTCATCGACCGTAACGATAAAGCCATCAGTCTCTCCCAGTTAAGAGGTAAAGTGGTGGTACTGAACTTTTGGGCAACCTGGTGCCCGCCATGCCTCGCCGAGATGCCGTCGTTAAATGGCTTGCAGGAACAGTTTAAGGGAAACAACAACGTGAGCTTTATAATGGTCGATGCAGATGGTGAACTCCCCAAATCAGCTAAGTTTATGTGTGATAAAGGCTATCAACTATCCGTTTACAGGATGGATGATATGCCGGGTACTGTATTTGCCGGCTCGTTACCTACAACGGTTATCATCAACAAGCAAGGCAAGATAGTGTTCCGGCATGAAGGCACAGCTAACTACAACAGCGACGACATGGTTGGTTTAATTAAGAAATTGTCTCAATAATAATCAATTGATCTAGGCTGTTATCATTTCAATTTCTCAAATTAGGGCGTTATAATCAGCCCTGAAATGAAAGTCTTTAATATTATCTTTTGCGTTCTTTTTATCTTATTTGCCGCGCTGCAATACAACGACCCGGACCCGTATGTATGGGTACCCATCTACCTGTATAGCGCTGGATTATGCTACCTCGCATCAAAAAAACAGTTTTATCCCAAAGCTTACCTTTTTGGCATAATTGTTTATGCTTTATATGCGGCTTACCTGTTTTTTGATAAGACCGGTGTAATGGACTGGATAGACGAGCATCATCACGAAAGCATGGTGCAAACCATGAAGGCAGAAAAACCATGGATAGAAGAATCACGGGAGTTTTTTGGATTGGTGATATTGATTGTTGTGATAGCTATAAACTGGGTTTATTCAAAACGTGTGGCAAGGCCGGCAGATAAATAAAACCAATTATGAAATACAGGACCTTAGGGAATACATCAGAACAACTTTCGGCTGTTGGCCTTGGCTGCATGGGTATGAGCCACGCCTACGGCGAGCCGAATGACGAGGAATCAATAGCGACACTTAATCTGGCGCTGGAACTAGGCGTAAACTTTTGGGATACCGCCGATGTTTACGGCAGCGGCGAGAACGAAAAACTAATCTCCCAGGTATTAAAGCCTAATCGCAACAAGATTTTTCTGGCAACAAAATTCGGTTTCAGAGCGGATGCCAGTGGCAAGCTTTCGACTTTCGATGGTTCGCCTGCTTATATTAAAACTGCCATTGAAGCGAGCTTAAAGCGCTTGCAAACGGATGTAATAGACCTGTACTACGCCCACCGAATTGACCCTAACGTACCTGTTGAAGAAATGGTAGGCGCCATGGCCGATCTGGTAAAAGAAGGGAAGGTGCGCTACATAGGCTTGTCGGAAGCATCGGCTAATAGTATCAGGCGGGCGCAGGCAGTACATCCCATTGCTGCCCTGCAGAGCGAGTACTCCTTACTAACCCGTGATGTACAGAGTGAGATACTGCCGCTGTGTAAAGAACTGAATATCTCTTTTGTGCCGTTCAGCCCTCTGGCACGAGGCCTGATTACCAACACCCTGAATCTTGATGATTTAAAAGAAGGAGACTTCCGTAAGACATTGCCGCGTTATCAGCAGGAGCATGCCGACAATAACACGCGCCTGGCGCAGGGCTTTGCGGAAATAGCGCAAGAAGTAGGGTGTACTCCCGCGCAGCTGGCTATTGCATGGGTACTTAGCCAGGGCGAAAACATTATCCCGATACCTGGCACCAAGAAGCGTAAGTACCTTAAAGAAAACGCCGGCAGTGCCGATGTACAGCTAACGCCGGAAAACCTGGTGGAAATTGAATCGCTGCTGAAGAAATATCCGAATATTGGCGACCGGTACAACGAAGGTAACTGGAAGTTTGTCGACAGGAACTAACAATGCAGCTTGATGCAAAATTTTAGTCCTGGTGTCCAATCCGGGCAACCTCACTTGTTATTGGAGTATAAATATCAAACAGTAACAATTAATTTAAAGCAAAATGAACGAGTATGTTTTAATTATGAGGCATGAGGACGGATCAAAGATTGCCTCGCCCGAGCAAATGGAAATTTGGATGAAACAAACTATGGACTGGATAGGCGGTATAGCAGCCCAGAACAAGTTTGTTGGCGGTACCGGTTTACCCTTTGACGATGCCAGAGTGGTAAGCAGTAACGGAGTGGTAACCAACGGCGCTTTTGGAGACATTAAGGAAACCATTGGTGGCTTTATTACCGTACGTGCCGACTCGGTTGAAGAAGCGGTGGAGTTTGCAAAGGGCTGCCCGGTATTACAAGGGCCCGGCAACACCATGGAGGTGCGCCGGATAGCTAAGAATGATGGTGCACACTAACCATCCTTTAGCGGCCAATGGAAACATTGGCCGCTAACATTAATACGCCATGGAGCAAACCCAGCTAATACCGCACCTTTTCCGGACCGAGTTCCGTAAAATAACTGCGGTGCTTTGCAAGTCGTTCGGGATGGAGAATATTACCGTCGCAGAGGATATAGCAAGTGACACCTTCCTTTCGGCAATGGAGGTATGGCCTTACAAAGGAGTGCCCCCTAATCCTGCTGCCTGGCTTTATACAGTTGCCCGTAACAAGGCCAGGAATATGCTTGCGAGAAATAAAGTATTTGCTGACAAGATTTCGCACGAATTAAGCTCAGATAGCGCTTCAGAAATATTTGAGATAGACCTTAGTCTCCAAAACATTGCGGACAGCCAGCTTCAAATGTTGTTTGCTATCTGCCACCCTACCTTAAGTGTAGAAGCGCAGATTGCCCTCGCATTGCGTATACTTTGCGGCTTTGGTATTGATGAAATAGCCACCGCATTTATAAGCAACAAAGACACCATCAATAAACGGCTGTATCGCGCAAAGGAGAAACTTAGAGTAAACCAGGTAGCAATAGAGTTTCCACTGCAAGCAGAGATTTCTAAGCGACTTCCTGCGGTACTTACAACCATTTACCTGCTGTTTAATGAGGGTTATTATTCTGAGAGCAATAACCTGGTGTTGCGAAAAGACCTTTGCTATGAAGCCATGCGGCTGGCAGAGATGCTGCTGGCTTACCCGCCTGCTAACTTACCACAGGTACACGCTTTGTTAGCATTAATGTACTTTCACGCGTCGCGCTTTGAGGCGCGGCTCGGTACAACAGGCGAGCTAGTTTTGTACGAAGATCAGGATGAAACACTATGGGACAAGCAGCTGATAAGTGAAGGCGCGCGGCATCTGCACATGGCATCAACAGGAGCACAGCTGTCCAGGTATCATTTAGAAGCCGGTATAGCTTACTGGCATACCATTAAAGAAGACACGGTTGCCAAATGGGAGAATATCCTGCATCTTTTTAACCAGTTGCTAGCTTTAGAGTATTCGCCGGTGGCTGCGCTTAACCGCACTTATGCCCTGGCTAAAGTTCGGGGTAATGAAGCGGCAATAGCTGCCGCCGAGCGGCTGCAGCTTAACGATAATCCATTTTATTTTGCTTTACTGGGAGAGTTATACAGAGATGTAGATACTGTACTATCGCGCCAAAACTTCACGTTGGCACTGGGCCTGGCTAAAACGGATGCTGACAGGCTGCAATTAAACAGGAAGCTCTCCCTGCTGCTGTAATGCTTAATAGGCAAGCTAGTGATGCAAACAAAACGCTTGTGCAGGCATTTCTTAAACATGGATAATAAAGGCAACTATTTCTCGGGCACCAGTAACCTTGTGCTGCCTGTACGCAATAAGGAAGCTTATCCTCCGGAATACCGCGATAAAAGCCGCCTCACGTTTTATGGATCATTGTTTACCAGCCTGGAGGTGAACAGCTGCTTTTACAGGCTGCCCATGCATCGTACGGTAATCAAATGGGCAGGCGAGGTACCCGAAGGCTTCCGGTTCACATATAAGCTTTGGAAAGGCATTACCCACAATAAAGGACTGGAGTATAATACTGATGATGTGCATCGATTCTTGAGTGTTATTGGTGGCGCTAATGAAAAGAAGGGTTGCTTGCTGGTGCAGTTCCCCGCAAGTATTACCAGCGCTTACAAACTGCAAATGGAGCGACTGCTGCAGGATGTACACCACGCAAATTTAGATATAGGCTGGGACGTGGCCGTAGAGTTTCGCAGTAAAACATGGTACACCGAACCTGTGTTTGATCTGCTGCAGCAGCTTGGCATGGCCGCGGTATTGCATGACATGTCCGCCTCTGCAACGCCGCTGCAGGAGCAGGAAGCTGACTTTGTTTACCTGCGTTTTCATGGTCCCGAAGGTGGTTACCGCGGCAGCTACACCGATCAGTTTTTGTACGAGTATGCGCAATATATTAACGAGTGGCTGGAGGATGACAAGCGCGTATACGTTTATTTCAATAACACCATGGGCGATGCCGTGCAAAATCTGATGACCTTAAATAGCTATGTTAACGGCGAAGAATAGCCCCCGTGTTTGTACCTTAGCAGCTTAAACATACAATAATGAACTTTAGCGTTACTAAATACCTGCTCATTATAATGCTTGCCGGGTCACTAGCCGGCTGCGGCGATAAGAACAAAGGCTTAACCGATAATGTTGCGGCTGTAAAAGGCGACAGCACAGTAGCCGTTGGGCACGTAGACCCTAACGCGGGTAAGCTGCTTGGCGTGTGGCACGATGCAACTATCCATACCGAAAAAGGCGAACAAATTGCCTATGAGTTGGTGACCAAGGATGATAAGTACTACATGCAGGTAATTACGTTTACAGCTACCAACCTTACGGTTAACGATGCTCCGCCTATATCTCCGTCAGCATCTGAATTAAAAAAAGATGGTGCCAGATACACTGCTATTGACGACCCGAGTCAGGCTTACGAGGTAGACAAAGCGGGCGACCTGTTGATTTACAACGGCGCCGAAATTGTTACCAAATGCAGTAAGCTACTATAGCGCGCTGTATCCTTATTCGTAATATCACCGTTACATAGCTTCTTTGCGTTTATCTTGGTTAAACCCAGGCGAGGTAGTATCGTCTATCCTAACAAATAAACAAAAGAAAATGAAAAAGATACTATTGATGATAACCCTTGTGCTTGGCCTGAATGTTTTAGCCCATGCACAAACCAAAGCACACCGCACCCCTGAACAAAGAGCAGAGCGTTTAACAAAAATGCTCTCTGCCAAACTTAACCTGAGTGCCGATCAGTCAACCAAAGTAAAGGCGATTTTTTTGGCACGTGCTACACAGTTGCAAACTATAAAAGCGGATACGGTCGATAAAAAGGCACATCGTGCACGGGTTAAAAATGTGTTGGCCAATACCGACAAAGAATTATCGGCGGTATTCAATACCAGCCAGAAAGAAGAGTACACCAAACTTAAAGCTGATATTAAAAGCAAGTTTGGTAAACGAGGACACTTTGGTAAAGGCGATGTAGCCCGTAACGGCAAACGTTTCCATAAGAACCCTGAGCAGCGTGCAGAACGTATGACCGGTATGCTGCAAAAGAAACTGAACCTAAACGCCGATCAATCTGCCAAAGTAAAGGCTATCTTTTTATCACGTGCAGCTCATGTAGACAGTTTAAGGTCTGCTCAGCCTGCGGATAAGAAGTTTGATCGTGGCGCCTTTAAAGAAATGAAGCAGAAAACTGATAAAGAGATAAGCGCAGTATTAACTGCCGATCAGCAAAAAGCTTACGAGCAGCTTAAAGCACAAAGGAAAGAACATCATAAAAATCGCAAAGATGTGATGGCTCCTGCCGAAGGCAAATAAGGTATTTTAGCCGCTACTATAACAATTTAAATGAATGGGCACCCTGTAAAAGGGTGCCCATTTTTTACTAAGTACCAGATAAAAAATATATCGTTACAAAGTATAACATTATATTAGTGCACTCAAACCTATGGGCATTATACTTCCGCAACTACGTACCGTTAACGTTACCCGTTATGTAACACCGCTGCGCGAGGGAGGCTCGCTGCCTGCCATTGCCGAAGCTGACGACGATTTTCTGTATGTTCTTAAATTCAGAGGAGCAGGGCAGGGGCTAAAGGCGCTTATTGCAGAACTGATTGGCGGCGAGATCGCCCGGGTTTTAGGGTTCCGTATTCCTGAACTGGTATTTGTAAACTTAGATGAGGCTTTTGGCCGAACCGAACCCGACGAGGAAATCCAGGATCTGTTAAAATTTAGCGTGGGCTTAAACCTGGCGCTGCATTATCTTTCCGGGGCAATTACATTCGATCCTACGGTAACTTACGTGGAGACCAAGCTGGCATCGCAAATTGTGTGGCTGGATGCATTACTCACCAATGTAGACCGCACGCCGCGCAATACCAATATGCTGATGTGGCACAAGGAACTTTGGCTGATTGACCATGGTGCCGCGTTGTATTTCCATCACAGTATGGAGAAGTGGGAAGAGCAGGCGCTTCGTCCTTTTGTTCAGATCAAAGACCATGTGCTGATCCGCCGCGCTGCAGATCTGGAAGAGGTAGACAATGAATTTAAAGCCATCCTTACGCCCGAACAAATAAACGCTATTGTAGCTATTATTCCTGATGAATGGCTGGACGACCGGTCGTTTGAAACAGCCGATGAACAGCGACAGGTTTACGCCAAGTTCCTGAACACCCGGATTGCCAACTCTAATATTTTTGTAACCGAAGCACAACATGCAAGATCGCAGCTTATTTGAGTACGCCGTTATACGCGTAGTGCCCAGGGTAGAGCGCGAGGAGTTTATGAACGTGGGTGTGATACTGTATTGCAGCAAGCACAAGTATTTAAAGATGCTGTACAAGCTGGATGCAGATCGTTTGCTGGCCTTTTCTAAAGATGCTGATGTTGAAGTGATTGAACAAAACCTTTCGTCGTTTAAACGCATCTGCGATGGAGATAAGGATGGCGGGCCTATTGCCGAACTGGATGCGCCGTCCCGTTTCAGGTGGTTAACCGCAACACGCAGTACCGTAGTGCAAACCTCTAAAGTTCACCCCGGCTTTTGTAAAGATAGCGATAATGAATTGCAGAAGCTGTTCGATCAGCTGGTTAATTAAGGTCTCACTATAATCAATATAACTAAATCTCAAATCTCTCAAACATGAAATCCAAATTTCTGCTTATTCCGCTGGTGTTATTAGCCGCCTGTAAAGAACCCGCTAAAGAAACAACCTCAACCAATGCCGGTAGCGATTCATCTGCTGTTGCGCCTATCCAGGGTACATGGAAACTCATTTCCGCTACAAAGGTAACAAAGGGTGATACCCTGGTAACCTATCCTGAAAAAGGCCACAATGATGAAATGATTAAAGTTGTGAATGGTGATCATTTTGCCTTTTTTAAACATGATCTTAAGGATGGCAGCAAACCTACTTTTGATTCTGGTGCCGGTACGTACAGCTTAAGCGGTGATAAATACACCGAGAACCTGCAATACTGCAACTACCGCGAGTGGGAAGGTCATTCGTTTGATTTCAAGGTAAGCTTTAAAGGTGACACCCTGGTGCAAAAAGGTATAGAAAAGATAGACAGCCTTAAAATAAATCAGGAGATAGTAGAGACCTACGTCAAGATCAAGAAGTAATAATTACCATGAATAAGTTTAAATTGAAGCTCTTAACGGTAGCTTTGTTATGTCTGTGCGTTAATATCGTGTTTTCACAAACCAAGACGAGGTTCAATGTGATAGCCTTTTATACAGCTAAAAGCGATCAGGCACACATCAGCTTTGTGCATGAGGCTAATAAGTGGTTCCCTCAAATGGCTAAAAAGCTGAACTTCGGTTACGACTCTACCAACAACTGGAGTAACCTGAACGAAAAGTTTTTAAAAAAATACCAGGTGATCGTATTTCTGGATACCCGCCCGGAAGATCCAGCGCAAAGGGCCGCCTTTAAAAAGTATATGGATAATGGCGGCGGCTGGATGGGTTTTCACTTTTCGGCATTTGCCCTCACCCCTTCAGACTTTAACCAGGACTGGGATTGGTACCATAACGAGTTCCTGGGCAGCGGGCAGTACGGCAGCAACACCTGGCGGCCAACATCGGCTTTCCTTAGGGTAGAAGATCGCAAACACCCCGCGACTAAGAACATGCCCGAACTTTTTAAGGCGTCGCCAAACGAGTGGTACCGGTGGGAAAAGGACCTGCGTAAGAACCCCGACATCAGGATACTTGCTTCTATAGATTCCAGCAGCTTCCCGTTGGGTACCGGCCCTAAACAGCACGAAATCTGGCACAGCGGTTACTACCCGGTTGTTTGGACCAATGTCAACTACAAGATGATCTATTTTAACATGGGGCATAATGACATTGATTACGAAGGAAAAACCAACAAAGATCTTTCGCACACGCTCAATAACACCGATGAGGACAAACTGATATTGGATGCCCTGCAATGGTTGGGCACTGGTAAGCGTGTCAGCAACAAATAATTACACGAGGTTAAAGCGCATTGTTAATTGCAGTCAGCTAGTTGGAAAGTATTCCAAACTAGCTGACAGGCAGCACAATCATGCATGTATAGTTTGGTATTAAACCGTATCACTAAGCTTTCAAAACCTTAAAAGACAGTTAGTTGGTGTTGATTTTACTTGTTTGTTATGCGCAAACTTTAATAGATTTGGCTGCTTTATAAACAAAATGGGTAATCCCACAGACCAATAATGAAAAAAGGAATTTTAATAGCCGGAATGATATGCATTTCGGTATCCGTATTTGGGCAGGCTACCAAGCTTAAAATGCTCTACTCAGCAGCAAATAAAACCGTAAAGGTATTCGTTACTGAAAAAGGGTCAGACAAGCGTCTTGCACCGGCTTCTGCACTTACATTCAGCAACAGTCCGCAACCGCCGGAAACAGAAACAGTAATTTTTGTAGATCCTGCAAAAACTTTCCAAACCATGATAGGGATTGGCGGAGCGCTTACAGATGCATCGGCAGAAACCTTTTACAAACTGCCAAAGGATAAGCAAAAGGAATTCCTGGCTGCCTACTATGACAAGAACATAGGCATAGGTTATTCTTTCGGCCGTACCAGCATCATGAGTACCGACTTTAGCACCGACAGCTACAGCTACATAAAAGAAGGCGATGCCGCGCTGAAAACGTTCGACATCAGCCACGATAAGAAATACCGCATTCCTTTTATAAAGGAGATCACGGCTGCGGCAGGTGGTAAACTAACCATGTTTGTATCACCATGGAGCCCGCCGGCTTTTATGAAAACCAATAATAGCGTGCTGCACGGCGGTAAGCTTAAAAAAGAGTTTGACCAAAGCTGGGCTAACTTCTACGTAAAGTTTATTAAAACTTACGAAGCGGCCGGTATCCCTATCTGGGGCCTCTCGGTGCAGAACGAGCCTATGGCTACCCAAACGTGGGAATCGTGCAACTACACTGCCGAAGAAGAACGCGACTTTGTTAAGAACTTCTTAGGTCCAACACTGGCTAAAGGTGGTTTGTCATCGAAAAAGTTAATAGTTTGGGACCACAACCGCGACCTGATGTACCAGCGCGCCAGCACTATACTGGAAGATCCTGCTGCCTCTAAATACATCTGGGGGATAGGCTTTCACTGGTATGAAACCTGGACCGGCGCGGGCCAGAACTTTGAGAACGTACGTTTAACACACGCTGCCTTCCCGGATAAGAACCTGGTGTTTACTGAAGGTTGCGTAGAGAAATTTGACTTTGACAAGTTAAAGGATTGGTCGCTAGGCGAGCGTTATGGTTTGTCAATGATCAACGACTTTAACGGTGGTACCGTAGCGTGGACAGACTGGAACGTGCTGCTGGACGAAAAAGGCGGACCAAACCACGTGGGCAACTTTTGCTTCGCACCGGTACATGCTGACACCCGCAATGGCGAACTGATTTACACAAACTCTTACTACTACATGGGGCATTTTAGCAAGTTTATTCGTCCGGGTGCAAAACGCGTTGCAGCATCTGCAAGCCGTGATAAACTGCTAACCACCGCTTACATGAATACCGATGGCAAACTGGCTGTTGTAGTAATGAACCGCACCGATGAGAAAATTGAATATAGCCTGTGGATAAAAGGCAAAGCCGCCAAAACTGTTGCCGAACCACATTCAATAGCAACGCTGGTGGTACAGTAACTTTATGCTAAGCCCATAAGTAACGCCCCGGTAAACGCCGGGGCGTTTTGCGTTTATAATCTGCCGAAGCTTATTACTTATATTTGCCTCACCAATTACACCACTATGAAACTTCGTGTTGCTTTTACTATACTGCTTGCGGCGTTGTGCTTTACTGCTACTGCACAAACAAAACGACTTACTTACTGCAATCCGCTTAATCTCGATTATGGCTATACCCCGTTTGAGAACTTTGCAGCATGGGGCAAGCACCGCGCCACCGCCGACCCCACCATGACATTGTTTAAAGGCAATTATTACCTTTTTAGCACCAACCAATTTGGCTACTGGTGGGGCCCTGATATGCTGCACTGGACGTTTGTGCCGCGTAAGTTTGTACGTCCGTACAATGAGGTCAAAGGCGATGAGCTTTGCGCCCCGGCAACGCTGGTAATTGGTGATACCCTGCTGGTGATAGGCTCCACCTATAATAAAGACTTCACATTATGGATGAGCACCGACCCTACGCACGACACCTGGAAAGCTGCTAAAGATTATTTCCAGGTAGGTGCCTGGGACCCCGGCATGTTTGCCGATGATGACGGCCGCGTGTACATTTATCACGGCAGCAGTAACACTTTGCCGCTGTACGGGCAGGAGATTGACCGCAAAACCTTTGAACCTCTTGGCCCTAAAAAGGAGATGATAAAGCTGGACTGGAAAGAGCACGGCTGGGAGCGCTTTGGCGAGAACAACGACAATGTATTCCTGACCGGCTTTATGGAAGGCAGCTGGATGAACAAACATAACGGCAAGTATTACCTGCAGTACGGTGCACCCGGCACAGAAGGTAAAGGTTATGGAGATGGCGTTTACGTAGGCGATAAACCACTTGGCCCGTTTAAGTATCAAAGCCATAACCCGTTCAGCTACAAACCCGGCGGCTTCGCAAAGGGTGCAGGCCACGGTGGAACCTGGGCAGATAAGTATGGCAATTACTGGCACATCAGCACCATGGTGGTAGATGTAAAAAACAACTTCGAGCGCAGGATAGGTTTTTGGCCGGCGGGATTCGATAAAGATGGAATCCTGTACACCAACACTGCTTACGGCGATTACCCGCACTACCTGTCGGCAGGTAAAGAGGATCACCTCAAAAGTAATTTTACCGGCTGGATGCTGCTGAACTACAATAAACCGGTGCAGGTATCGTCAACACTTGGCGCATACGTACCCAACTTGGCTGTTGATGAAGATATTAAAACCTATTGGAGTGCCAGAACGGCAAATAAAGGTGAGTGGATACAAACCGACCTTGGCGATATAAGCACTATACGTGCAATACAGCTAAACTACGCCGACCAGGATGCCACCTTTATGGGGAAATCACTGGGTGTTTACCATCAGTACATCATCACCTCGTCAACAGATGGAAAAACCTGGAAAACGCTTGTTGATAAAAGCAGGAACAAGACCGACGTCCCACATGATTATATCGAAGTTAAAACACCTGCAAAAGCTCGTTACCTGCGGCTAACCAACCTGCATATGCCTACCGGCAAGTTTGCTATATCAGGCTTTAGAGTGTTTGGCAAAGGTGCTGGTGTAGCGCCCGACACCGTTCGTAACCTTATCGTGCTGCGTGGCGATGCCGAGCGCCGTAACAGCTGGATACGCTGGAGGCAAACCGATGGTGCTGTTGGTTATACAATCTATATGGGCACCGCACCGGATAAACTGTACAACAACATTATGGTATACAACACCAACGAGTACTACTTTAACGGGATGGAAAAAAGCCAGCTATATTACTTCCAGATAGAAGCATTTAACGAGAATGGCGTAAGTAAACGGACGAAGGTAATAAAGGTGGAGTAGTATATTATCGTCATTGCGAGGAACGAAGCAATCTCATGAGATTATAAGTGCCCGGTAAGTAAAATTAAATAGTATATGAAGAAATTTATATCGGTTTTCTGTTTTCTGTTCATTGTTTCAAAGGCCTTCGCCCAAACGCCCGACAGCCTCCTAAAACCTTCGCCAGTAAAAATGTTTACGGATAGGCAGTACGCAAGCCTGATGAATGGCGAAGATATCTACAATATGTCTTCATCAGCGGAGCTTAACGGCTACCCGTCGGCGCAAAAAGCATTGAAGTATCAAAAAGATATTGATCTTACTGCCGTGCAGATTGCCGCGTTAAACAAGATCAATACCGAGCTCACCCGCAAGAAAATAGAAATGGGCAACTTTATGGTGACCAATGAAAAGAAACTCGACGCTTTATTCCGCTCCCGAAAAGTAAGCGATGGCGACCTTATTTTCTACACAAACCGTTACGGCTTATACATGGGCGAACTGCGCAACGCCATTTTGCAGGCCAGTTACAATACCAATAAACTATTAACAACTTTGCAGGTTAATAAGCTAAAAGCTTATAAAAATGATAATTGATAATAAGCCGTTTAGTTTTTTTAATTTAGCGCCTCATTAAATCAGTATGAAGATAACATTTGATTTTGAAAAACCCCTGGCAGAGCTACAGCAGCAGATAGAGAAGGTACAGCAGGTAGAAGAGAAGAACAAGCTGGATATGAGCGCTACCATCGCTGAGCTTCAGGCAAAACTGGAAACAGCTAAGAAAGAGATATACGGCAACCTTACCGGTTGGCAAAAAGTGCAGATCTCCCGCCATCCGGAGCGGCCTTACACATTGCAGTACCTGGAACTGATGTGTGATGACTTTATAGAACTGCACGGCGACCGTACCGTTGGCGATGATAAAGCCATTATAGGCGGCTTTGGAACCATGAACGGACAAACTGCAATGTTCATCGGGCACCAAAAAGGGCGCAATACCAAGGAGCGCCAATACCGCAATTTTGGCATGGCTAACCCCGAAGGTTACCGCAAGGCGCTGCGCCTGATGAAAATGGCCGAGAAATTTAACAAACCCGTTATTACCCTTATAGATACCCCCGGAGCTTTCCCCGGCCTGGAAGCAGAAGAACGCGGACAAGGCGAAGCAATTGCCCGTAACTTACTGGAGATGGCAGTGCTTAAAGTGCCGGTAATTTGCGTGGTTATTGGCGAAGGTGCATCAGGTGGTGCATTGGGTATTGGCATTGGCGATAAAGTATTGATGCTGGATAATTCCTGGTATTCTGTTATCTCCCCGGAGAACTGCTCTACCATCCTGTTCAAGACCTGGGAGCAAAAAGAGCGCGCTGCAGAAATGCTGAAGCTGACCAGTACAGAAATGCTGAAGAATAAGCTGATCGACGGTGTAATAAAAGAACCGCTTGGTGGCGCACATCAGGACCCTGTAGCTATGGCTGCGATACTCAAAAAGCAGTTGCTTAAAGATCTGAAGTCGCTTAAAGACCGCAATATAGAAGAGCTGGTTGCCGAACGTATAGACAAGTTCTGCAACATGGGCGTAGTGCTCGACGAACAAGCTCAAGCTTTAACGCTTTAATAACATACTAATACTATGCTTTGGCTATGCCGGAGGCGGTAAGCAAAACGGACGATATACCTAAAAGTATATAGTCCGTTTTTTGTTGCGGGTGCAAATTCCGGCGGATATGCTTTGCTTTTAAGCTTCCAGCTTGCGGGGGAGCTTAAAATGGAACGTTGTGCCTTGCTCCACTACGCTTTCAAACCATATGTTGCCGTTCAGGCGGTCTATTATTTCTTTGCAAACATATAGGCCGATCCCCAGGCCGGGGGCTTTGTAAACGTTATTCACCTGGTAAAATCTTTCGAAAATAAACGACTCCTGCTCTTTTGATATGCCCTTGCCAAAGTCCTGGATACACACGGAGAGGTATTCTTCATCACAGGCGAGCCTTATCAGTACTTTACTTTCACCCGGGGAATACTTTACAGCATTGTCTATCAGGTTGGTTATCAGCTGAACAATCCTGTTGCGGTCTGCAGATATCGTACAGTTTTGGTTTTCTACCAGCATCAGGGTATGCGTGGGGTATACCAACTGCAGGTCAGGAACCAGCTCTGCCATCAGTACGTTTACTTCGAAAATACTTTCTTTAAAGATCAGCTTGCCCGATTCAATCCTGGAGATGTCCAGCAGATCCTGCACAAGCGTGTCCAGCCGGTTAATTTGCACCCTCATGCGATTTAAAAAGTTAAGCCCTTGCGGATCATTCACCGCTTTTATTCGGCTTAACAGTTGCTCGTATCCCTTTATGGCTGCAATAGGTGTTTTTAATTCATGGCTTACGGTGCTTATAAAACCATCTTTTTGCATTTCCAGCTGCTTTTGACGGGTGATGTCGGTAACAGATCCTACAAAACCTATAAACCGGTTATCTGCAGTAAGCCGCGGCAACCCGGTAGCTGTTACCCAACGTACCGACCCATCGTTAAAAAGAATACGGTAATCCACCTCATAAGAGCTTCTGCTAACGTGTGCATTTTGGTAGGTGTTCCAAACGCGGGTACGGTCATCCGGATGAACTACCTGCAGCCAGCCCTCTCCAAGGTTTTCACCAACGCCGGCATTGCTCCACTCTATCCATTTTTGATTTACGTAAACAACATTGCCCGACTCGTCTGCCATCCAAAGCGCTGCGGGCGATGCCGATGTAATGGTTTGCAGCAGTGTTTCCGAATCTTCCTGTGCTTTTTGCAGTAGCTTCTGTTCGGTTACATCCATCATAGAGCCTAACATGCGCACGGCCTTGTCGTTCTTATAAATTACATAACCACGGTCAAGTGTCGAGGCGTAGATGCCGTCGCCGCGTAAAAAACGGTATTCGTCGCACCACTTTTCCTCACCATTGTCTATTGCCTGGTGTATGCCGTTCATAACCCTTTCGCGGTCTTCCGGATGTATACGGCTCACCCATGAATCTATATTGAGCTCAACTTCGTCTTTCTTGTGCCCAAAAAGGTCTAAAAAAGTTTGGTTCCACCAAAGTTCATTGGTTTGCAGGTTCCAGTCCCATACCGCGTCTTGCGTTGCTTTCGCAATCAGCTCAAAACGCTCCATTAGGAGGGTAATCTCTGTAACATCGTTTACAATCACTATCCGGGCATCATGGTTGTTAAACCTGGCAGGATAAGCAATGATTTTTACAGACCTTACTGTGCCATCTTTATAAACATGGCGAAAAACCTCTTCGTTCTCCAGCGGAGCAATCAACCCGTTAACGGTTTTCATAAGGGCAGGAATATCCTCTTCCGGTCGTATATCCTGAATAGTCATACTCAGGAATTCTTCGCGTGAGTATCCATAACGGTCAATAGCAATCTGGTTAACTTCTAAAAACCGGAGTGTTGCCCGGTCATAGTACCACATGGGGACCGGGTTATTGTAAAATACAACATCAAACAACGCTTCTTTATCCTGGGGGGCAACAATAGTATCCATGTAATCGGTCCTACACACTAGTACGGATTTAGGTACATAGATGTTTGAACAAATGTAGCGTTAATAAACATCAATTTGCTGTTCAACGCAGTAGTTGCTAAGCGGATACGGTTGTAAAAGGTTCAGGAGTGCGGTATTCATAATTGTGCTGAGCTACTACCGATGTAACTGCTACTCAACTGCCCTGTTTTATCTGTAACTTGGGTGCTTAAACATTAATCTTCATTTAATGAAGCATACGTTATTCATTCTGCTCGCGTTCGTTCCGTATTGCGCCTTCTGCCAAAAAAAGTTGCCGGTTATTAAAGCAAATACAAGCAAAGCCAAAATTTATCAGCAGGATGAGCTGGCATCAAATTGGAACCTAAATCCGCGAATTAAGCCCGACGTTTTCGTCGCCGCAAAGTTTATCAAAACCACAACGGTTAAGTTTAAAACGGACGTTGATTCTATCAGTTTTAAACTGCGGGAAGGCGAGCACCGGGATTTTATTGTGCTGCTGAATGGCAAGGATTCCTGCCTCACCAGGATAGAGAGCCCGGAAGTGAAAAACTTCAGCAAGCTGGCGGTAGAGATACACGACACCATACCTTTTCTGCTCAATAAGTTCAACACTAACCTGGTGCCACTGGTGTTTAACAATGCCGATACATTGATGCTGAACTTTGATACCGGCGCTACCGAAATATCGTTCACCAATGAAGCGCTTAAAGAAAAGATCAAGTCTAAACCCAAGCTCTACAGCACGAGCTATCCTGTTAAGATAGGCTCGCAAACGCTGAATACCAAAGTCTATGACACACAGCTGGCAGGCAACGAAGCGGACGGCCTGCTGGGATGGGACCTGTTCGACGGAATGATTGTAGAGCTTGACTATGATAATAACAAGATGATGCTGCACTCCCGCATGCCAGCGCCAGTTAAGCACGATCCAAAATACGCCCGGTTTAAAATACGCTATCTTAAGAACAAGCCTTTTATAGAAAGCGAGATCGGCCAGAGCGGGGCCAAAAGTAAAAACTGGTTCCTGTTTGACCTGGGTTACCAAAGGACCGTTATGCTGGATAACGATTTGCTTCACGAAGCAAGCTCTCCCACCGGGAAGATGGAAGTTATTAAGAAAGTGATTATGCACGGCACCAGGAATAACGAGGTGCCTGTTATTACAGCAAATCTGCAGACACTGATGATCGGCAAATTTGAACTCACAAACGTTCCCGCCCAAATAATAGAGCAGAACAAACCTTTAAGGGGCGTAAACATCCATATACTGGGTACCGACGTGCTGAAGAGGTTTAATACCGTGCTGGATTTTCAGCACAACATCATCTACTTAAAACCGAATCATCTATACAATACACCCTACGCAGATCAGAAGAAAAGCGGTGCATAAGTAAGTCTTTCGGCTTTGTGGAGTTGTTGCCAACAAACCTCTTGTGGCGTCACAACGGCATGAGAGCGCTTACGGTGTAGAGAGCTGGTGATAAAATCTATTGGTATTGGAGAACCTCAATAAGCAATTTACGCCGATGACGTGCGCTTTTTCGTATCCGTCATTTTGGCTTAACAAAAGCGATAATTAGCTAATTGACACCATAAACTTTGGGCAACCTTTGTTATCAAAATAAATATAATTATGAAAGCAATAAGAGTTTACGAATTTGGCGGACCTGAAGTATTGCAAATGGCAGAAGTAGAGCGCCCTACTCCCGCCGAAGACGAAATACTAATAAAGGTGTATGCCACAAGCGTCAATCCGGCCGACTATGTAATACGCCAGGGTGGTAACGAGGTCTTAAGATCATATCTGAAATTGCCGCTTGGACTGGGTTTGGATGTCGCAGGAATGGTGGAAGAAAAGGGAAGAGAAGTGACCGATTTTAATATAGGCGATAGAGTATATGGTGTCCCTAACTTTCCCGGTGATGGCAGCTATGCCGAGTATATAACTGCAAAGGCAAGCCAGTTTTCGTTGATGCCCGATAATATCACTTTTAACGAGGCCGGTGCTCTTCCATCCTGTGCACTTATCGCGTGGAACGGTATTAATGATTTGGGTAAGATAAAGCCAGGTCAGCGTGTGCTTATCCATGGTGCCGCAGGTGGTGTGGGTACCCTGGCGGTACAGTTTGCAAAAGCACTGGGTGGATATGTTTTAGGTACAGCATCTGCGTATAACATCGACTTTTTAAAGGAGCTAGGTGTCGATGAGGTAATTGACTACAATAACCAGCATTTTGAGGAGTTACTAAGCGATGTAGATTTGGTCTTTAACGCTTCGCCGGTGCGTGATCATAACATCAGAATGAGATCGGTTGACGTAATAAAAGAAGGCGGCATATTCGTGTGTACTCATCTGGATGTGCCATTTCCGGAAGAATTTATTACGGCACTTGCAAAAAAACACGCTACCGCAACTTTGGTTGGCGGAGGCAATGTAATTACCTATACGTCTTCGCTACAAAGCGCTACCACGCTTGTTAACCAAGGTAAAGTGAAAGCAATAGTAAGTAAAGTTTATCCGCTTGAGCGGGTAGCCGAAGCGCATCGTGAAAGCGAGACAAAACACGTAAGGGGTAAAATTGTATTGCAGGTAAGAAAAGAAGAGTAATAAAATGAGACGTTTTCAAACTATCACCGAATTTTTGCAGTCCAGGCAATTGCCCGGACCAGCGCATCCATTAATTTGCGCTCTTAAGGTGGATTCTGTTGATAGTTTGAATTTACCTGGTCCTGCATCATGGTGCTATAATTTTTATTGCATAGCACTAAAAAGGGTTGCCAATGCGCAAGAGGTCAAACTCCGATACGGGCAGCAGATATACGATCATGATGATGGTATCATGTCTTTTATAGCGCCAAATCAGGTACTGAGCCTTTTTGTTGATAAAAACGCTGTAGAATTAAAACAGTTAGGGTGGATACTGCTTATCCATCCTGATTTTTTGTGGAATACGCCTTTAGCAAAAACCATAAAGCAATTTGATTTCTGGGACTATTCTGTAAGCGAGGCTTTATTTGTGTCTGAGAAAGAAGAAAGTTTGATGCTGGATATCATGCAGAATATCCGGCACGAATGCCAAGCCAATATTGACAGCTTCACTAAAGGGATTATTCTTTCATATGTGCAAACGTTGCTTAATTATGCCGACCGGTTTTATCACCGGCAATTTATTACCCGGGAGAAAGCTAATCATCAGGTGCTCGCGCGTTTAGAGGAACTGTTGAACAATTATTTGTATGGGCAAAACTTAATCTTAAACGGGCTGCCTACCGTTAAACAAGTTGCAGAAGGCCTTAATTTATCACCCAAATACTTAAGCGGTTTGCTTAAGGTACTTACGGGGCAAAACACACAGCAGCACATCCACCAAAAGCTCATTGAAAGGGCCAAGGAGCAGTTATCAACCACAGATTTAACCGTAAGTGAAATTGCCTATGCACTGGGATTTGAGCATCTGCAGTCATTTAGTAAACTGTTCAAAACTAAAACGGACTTGTCACCAATAGAATTTAGAAGGGCTTTTAAGTAGCACAGCACTCGTTAGCTTTTATGTTTTCATAAGCGGCCTTAGTTGAGAAAGGCCGCTTATGGCATTAGGGGGCAAATTACAAAGCAGGGTTTGCGGCGTATGCTTTCCAAAGCTCGTCAACGCTTTTTCCGGTAAGCTGCGCCCAAATACCATCGGTATAAGTGTGCTTACGCATTACATCATCAAGCTTTTTAACGGTGCCTTTCTTTACTTTAGTTTCTATCCACACCAAAAAACGTGCGGTTACACGGTAGGCATTATCATAATTTTGGGTAGGTTTAAAATCGGGCAGCCGCCATTTAGCAGCTTCGTTAGCTACGCCATGTTCATTACGTACGTAGTCGGCAATACCCTCTGTTAGCCAGCCCGGGCCGTTGCTGTCGCCGTAATCCTGTACAATGTGCATTACTTCGTGCGTAACCACATCAATATCATGCGGGTGTCTGGTCATGTATTCAGGGCTGAAAACCACCCTGCCATTATCTGTTGCGGCAACGCCGTGGTAAGCGGTATCAATAAAAAAATGTACAGTAGTAAGGCTCTTCTTGTTGTATTCTTTAACAATATCAGGATATACCTTAAAGAAGGTATTGATCAGTTCCTGGCGAATAGCTTTGTCGAAATTTGCATCATTGCCGTCAACAATCAGGGTGTATTTGCCTTGCTTTAAAGTATCTGGCGCGGCCGCGAATGATGCCGTTGCTGCAAGTACCGTAACTAGTAGGGAGAGTAGGGTCTTTTTCATGGGGCTAAAATAAGTTTTATTGCAAAATATGCTTCGCAAACGTTCCTTTGTGACATAAATGATACTGAAAAGATGCCCTTAATAGAATGTGTGCCCAATTTTAGCGAAGGTGTAAGTGTCGCGGTCATAGAACAGATAGCAGCCGCCATCCGCTCAGTGCCGGGCGTAAAGCTGCTGCATATAGATAGTGGCGAAGCAGCAAATCGTACGGTTATAACTTTTGCAGGCGAACCTGAACCGGTAACAGAAGCCGCGTTCCTGGCTATAAAAACTGCCGGTGAACTGATTGACATGAGCCGCCAAAAAGGCGAGCACCCGCGCATGGGTGCAACAGATGTTTGTCCGCTGGTACCATTAAGTGGTATTACCACAGAAGAAGTTGCTGTTTATGCTGAGCAGTTAGCTAAACGCGTGGGAGAGGAGCTGGGCATACCGGTATACTTGTACGAGCATTCGCAGGCTGATAAGAAGCGAAGCAATTTATCCGTGATCCGTTCGGGAGAGTATGAAGGGTTTTTCACCAAGATAAAACAACCCGGCTGGGCGCCCGATTTTGGCTCCGCAGAAATGGACGCCAAACGCGGTGCAACGGTAATAGGCGCGCGCAACCTGCTTATTGCCTACAATGTAAACCTGAATACCACATCGGTCCCTATAGCTTCGGCCATTGCTGCTGAAGTGCGGGAATCCGGCAAAAAGATAAAGATGCCCGATGGGAGCGATCAATACCAACCGGGAGCCCTGAAAAAGGTGAAGGCAATAGGTTGGTATATTGCCGAATTTGAAAAAGCTCAGGTTTCTATGAACCTTACAGATATCACTGTTGCGCCTATACACCTGGTGTTTGAAGAGGTACGCAAAGCCGCTATAAGGCATGGCGTACAGGTAACCGGCAGCGAATTGATCGGCCTGATACCGCTGCAGGTTATGCTGGATGCGGGAAGGTATTTTGCAGATAAGCAACATAATGCCGGAGAACAAACCGAAACGGAACTTATTAGCATTGCGACACAAGCGATGGGGTTGGACGAGCTTGCTCCGTTTGATGCACAGAAAAAGATTATTGAATATTTACTGAAAGCGTGATGACTGCGAACTATGCCGGTCATGGCATAATTATTGGTTAAAAAAGTTACATTAAAACTCATTTACCAATGAAAAACGCATTCAAATTACTAATAGCTGCTGCCGTAATGACGACAGCTTTTTCATGCGGCCACCGTGCCGAAGACGCGAGCAGTACCGAGATAGCTGCCGACAGCAATAAAAAAGAACTGGAAGCTAAAGACTCTACAGAACTGAAGTCGGACGCTGAATTTGCGGTGAAAGCTGCCAACGGCGGTCTACTGGAAGTTCAATTAGGGAAACTGGCGGCAACTAAAGCTACAACTGCCGAAGCTAAGCAGTTTGCAGAGATGATGGTGACCGACCACACCAAAGCCAACCAGGAGTTGATGGCACTGGCGGGTACAAAAACCATAACCTTGCCGGCTGTATTGGATGCTTCCGCGCAAAAGGATTATGACGACCTGGCTAAGACCGACAAAAAGGATTTTGACAAAGCCTACATCGACTACATGGTAAAAGACCATAAAGAAGATGTGGATGAATTTAAGAAGGAAGCACAGGATGGTAAAGATGCCGAACTGAAAGCATTTGCCGCCAAAACAACACCGATACTGGAGCACCATTTACAAATGGCGCAGAAAGCAGCTGATGCTTTAAAGAAATAAAAAAAGGCGCTTAGGCGCCTTTTTTTATTTAAACAAACCGTGTGGTTTTTGCAGGTTTTGGCTATGCAGAAATCGTTGCTGTGATGATACAGTAAGTGCGGTATTTTGCCTGGTGAAACTGTAACACCGCGTTACAGCGATGAAACAGGCCAATGCTGCCAAATAGCTGTGATATAGCGAGTTGCTAAAATGGCCTTTTTAGCCAAACTGTATCATGGTTCCAAAACTGTAACACAGGTTTTTGTTAAAGCTATGTATTACAGCTTCTTAACTGTTTTAAGCCCCGAAAAAGTGTAACAGGTGTAACACGCGCGCGTGTTACACCTGTAGTGTTAGAACTTATACCTGACGAAGGCTTCCATGGCGGCGTACTCGGCCATGCCCAGCCTGTCGTAGTTCTGCGCGGTCTCGCGGTTGCGGTCCTCGGCACGTACCCAGAACTCGCGCTCGTCGTCTCCCGGGAACACCGGCCTGTCCTTCTGTGACTGGTGCTTGAAGATGGCGTTCCGCTTGCGGATCACCTCTGCAGGGGATAACGGTACGGCCATTTCTATCTCGTGTGTGGCAAACTCGTGCCATGCACCGCGGTACAGCCACAGCCAGCAGTCTTTTACCCAGTCCTCCGTTTCTTTCAGCTTGTTCAGCGCGGCAAGAATGATATTGAAGCATACCAGGTGGGTACCGTTAGGGTCGGCAAAGTCGCCCGCTGCAAATACCTGGTGGGGTTTTATCTTTTGTAAAAGCTCTATGGTGAGGCGTACGTCCTCTTCACCTACAGCGTTCTTCTTGGTCTTGCCGGTCTCGTAGAATGGCAGTGCCTGGAAGTGAATGTTGCTGTCGGGCAGGCCGGCGAACCTCGCACCGGAGATGGCTTCCGTCTTACGGATAAAGCCTTTTACGTTGCGGATCTCCTGCGTGTCGATCTGGTTAGGCAGCTTGCTGCCCATGAACTGGCGCATTTCCTCATAGGTGGCTTTCATGGCAGTGGTATCTTCCCCTACGCTTTGCTTAAAGTCTATGGCGAACTCTACAAAGCGCAATACGTCATCATCCCATACGGCGGTGTTGCCGGAGGTCTGGTAGGCGACGTGTACATCATGCCCCTGGTCTACCAGACGGATAAAGGTACCACCCATGGAGATGACATCATCATCCGGGTGGGGAGAGAACACGATGGAACGTTTTCTTGCAGGTTCTGCGCGTTCCGGCCTTTGGCTGTCGTCCGCACCGGGCTTTCCGCCCGGCCAGCCGGTGATGGTATGCTGCAC
>NZ_JCAWAI010000007.1:0-86779 GCF_059691875.1 Mucilaginibacter sp. 320_HR | reverse complement strand
ATCAGGATTATCAATAAATGTGTAAATTCATTCCAGTATTAACAATCAATAGTGTAAACTTTTTTTAGGACGGGTCAATCAAAAAACTGTAACATGATCGCCAAAACTGTAACATGTTGCAACATATAATTTTTATAAACAACTAATTACCTGAGAGTTGATGAAAAATAGACATTTTCAAGTGTATCAGGTGTAACACCTTCTCTTGTTACAGTGCAGCTTATATTGGCTTACCGGTAAACTTTTGCAACTTTACGGCATTATAAACATATGAGCACTTACGCCACCTTTGAAACCGAGCACCGGGTACGGCCGGATGATATAGACATGTTTCAGCATGTACACAATAGCAAGTACTTTGATTATGTTTTGGCAGCGCGCTACGAGCAAATGGAAACCTGCTATGGCATGGCCATGGAGAAGTTTATGGAACGTGGTTACGGCTGGGTAGTGCGTACCGTGAACATGGACTTTAAGCGCCCCTTAAAGATGGGCGACTATTTCATGGTACGCACCGGTATAGAAAGCATTAACGACAAAGGATGCCGCGTAAACTTTGTAATAACCAACAAGGCAACCCAAAAGATATGCTGCGACGGCTACTTCGACTACGTAATGATAGACATAGCCACCGGGCGTGGTATGAAGGTACCGGAAGATGTGATAACGCATTACGCCATTTAGCGTAAGTACTTTAAAGAGTGTTATGCGGCAAGAAAGCCTTTAGTGCAGATGGCGTCTGTCACTAACAACCCCTTGGCACCGTTAATGGCTTCTATAGTGTGGATGTACTTGTAGCTATTGGTCAGCTGGTCATACTCCTGCCCTATCACCTCTATGTTAAGGTCCTCTGCGGCAAAGTCAAGGCTGTCCTGCAGGCAAAGGAAATGCTGGTTGTGCATTGGCAGGAAATCGTTAGTGTAACCTTTATCATGCAGGTCGATAACGCTCATTGTTAACGCGTTGTTTACTTTACGGGCGGTGTTTCTTAGTGAGTTCATTGTTGTGCAGTTTGTTAGAGGTTAATAGACGCAATAATGTTTTACCTAGTTACTGACCACGTAAATAAATCAGCACGTTGGTGTTAACAATTGCTATACCATTGCGCGGCCTTAATTAAACCTGGTTATAATGCACAGAAGCTGCTTAAGCTGCAACGACCTAATTTAAGGCAACCACAACATAAATCATTAGTTAATACATTTTCACAAATGTTAATAACAAATGTGAATTAAGAAAATGTCTCGAATAGTAGTAATTCTGTATACAGCAGTGCCCTAAATATGCAACGCACTATCTATCAACTCGCTGTAGAAGTCTGGCAGGTGCATGCCGGCTGCCCTAACCTGCTGCGGTATCAGGCTTGCGGACGATTGCCCCGGCGTAGTATTAATTTCTATGAAATAAAACTCTTGTGTGTCCTCTAACAGAATAAAGTCTACCCGAACCATACCCCGGCAGTTAAGTCGGAGATATACCTGTGTAACTATCTCGGCTATCTCATGATTCTTTTCAGGTGAAAGATCCGCAGGCGTTATCTCCTGGGTTATGCCAGGGGTGTATTTTGCTTCATAGTCAAAGAATTCTTTGGTGGTTTTAAGTTCCGTTGCGGGAAGTACCGTTACTTTACCTTTAAGCCTTGCGATACCGATACTAAATTCACGCCCTTTGATGAACTCTTCTATCAATATCTGGTTGTCTTCGGCAAAGGCTTTGTCCAACGCAGGCTGGAGGCCCGCAATGTTGTGCACCTTGCTCATGCCCACGCTGCTGCCACCGTTATTGGGTTTAATAAACAGTGGGAACTTGAGATTAGCAGCAATGGTTGCTGTGTCGTGTATATCGCGGCTGTGCAACTGCATCGATTTGGCGGTATGCAGCCCGTGTATACCATTCACAATTGCTTTGGTGTAAGCCTTGTTCATGGTAATTGCCGATGTTGTGGCATCGCAGGTATTATAAGGCACGTCAAGCATATCCAGGTAACCCTGCAGTTTGCCGTCCTCGCCTGGAGTGCCGTGTACTGTTATGAACGCAAAGTCAAACTTTATACGTTCACCATTAAGTGTTATGCTGAAGTCGTTCTTGTCGACATTTACAACAGCATCATCAGCTTCAAACACCCAGCTATCCTTGTTGATAAGTATCGTATAAACTTTGTACTTGTCGCCATTAAGGTTTGCCGCTATGTTGCGGGCACTGTTTATAGATACTTCGTACTCACCAGAGTAACCGCCGGCCAAAAGGGCAACATTTATAGCTTTCATGCAGCCAAATATAAGGCTGACGATGGAAATCAGGTAAAACGAATGCATTTATTTTAAGGCTATTCAAGGTTCTGAAGTGCTTAATCAACGAAGGCTGCAGCTTTACTCCGTAGTGCAAACGCATTGTACATTTCCCACTTTCCGCACCGGTTTTCATTTTTTTCATGTATGTTTGAACTTAAATATCCGCTTACAAGGCATGAGTAAATTCGGTCAGTATATTAAGTCCAGACAATTCAGGAATACCATTTTACTGGTAATATCCACCATTATCGGGATTGTGTTGATTGCATTTTTCAGCCTGGGTTATTATACCCGTCACGGTAGCGGCATACCTGTCCCTCAGCTTAAAGGCTTAAGTGTAGACCGGGCAATGGCCGCCTTGAAAGAACAAGGCTTTAGCTACAAAATAGATTCTGTTTATGTAGCCGATCAGGAACCCGGTACCATTGTAGAGCAAGACCCCGATGCCGGCACCAACGTTAAACAGGGCCGTACCATTTACCTTACTATGATTACGCAGCAGGCGCCGAATGTATCGCTGCCCGATTTAATTACAGAACAAAGTATTTACCGCGAAGCTGTTGCAACGCTCTCTAACTATGGTTTAAAGGTTGGAGATACTATTTACCGTTCTGATATAGCACGCGACCGGGTTTTAGAAGTGCATTTTAACGGTCAGGTGATAAAGCCAGGCACCAAATTACCAAAAGGCTCACGGCTGGACCTTGTTTTAGGCAATGGTGAAGGCGCAAGCGAGGTTGATATACCCGAACTTGTTAATCTCGACTTAGACGCTGCCAAATTCGCTATAAAAGGTGCAGGACTTACTGTGGGAACTATTACTTACGAGGGCAGTATATCCGATTCTACAAACGTTATAGTGGTGTCGCAATCGCCTATGAAAACGGATTCCACCGCGCAAACCAGCATCGGGACAAGAATAAACATGACGGTCTCTCAGGGTCAGAAAACCAATGAGCCAAATTAACGCAGCCCAGTTAAAGCAACGATTGCAGGAAGAACAGTTAAACCTGCTTGATGTACGGGAAAAGATGGAATATTATACCTTCAACATTGGCGGGTTGAATGTACCTGTATCCCAGCTCGAAAAAAGCTTACCAACCCTCCCCTACAACAAAACGGATGAAATAATCGTTATCTGCAGCAAAGGCCTCAGGAGCGAACACGCGTGCTCTATATTGGCCGCTGAGGGCTATCAAAACGTTGTAAACTTAAAAGGCGGATTGATAGCTTTGCAGAAGTTAAACAATCAATAGTTACATCTATCTCCATATATGTCAACCGAACAAAAATCATCAGGCGGAACTGCAAAGAAGTTCGTAATTGCTTTGGTGAGTATTATATTTATTGCGCTTGCAGGTACAGGCATTTTCTACTACCTGCGTTATTTCGGCCCGAACGTAAATGATAATGAGGAGTATCTTTATATAAAAACGGGCTCCAACTTCAATGATGTTTACAAGACTATAACCGAGCAAAGACTTGTGAACGATACCACAACCTTCTTGTGGGCGGCGCACAATATGAAGTATGTTAACCGCGTTAAACCGGGCAAATACCGCCTAAAGCCGGGCATGAGCAATCGTGCATTTATAAACATGCTTAAGGCAGGAAACCAGGAACCGGTAACCCTTGCTTTTCACAACTTGAGGCTTAAAGAGCAGTTTGCCGGGTTTATCTCAAAGAAACTGGAACCCGATTCCGTATCTATCTTACGTTTGCTGGACTCATCAAAATTTGCTGAGGAGCATGGCTTTACAACCGATAACATATATACTGTTTTCATCCCCAACTCGTATCAGTTTTACTGGAATACTACTCCCGAAAAGTTTTTTGACAGGATGTATGCCAACTATCAAAAATTTTGGACACCTGAGAGGAAATCGAAAGCTCAGGCGCTTGATCTTAGCCCTGTGCAAGTATCAGTACTTGCGTCCATTGTAGACGCTGAAGCGCTACATGACGATGAGATGCCATCTATCGCCGGCTTGTATCTTAACAGACTAAATAAAGGCATGAAGCTGCAGGCTGACCCCACTGTTATATTCGCCATGAACGACTTTACTATCAAGCGTGTACTAAACCGTTACCTCACCAAAGACTCGCCTTACAATACTTACATGTATAAAGGTCTCCCTCCCGGTCCGGTAATGATGCCTTCTGTAAACGCTATCAATGCAGTACTAGATTATAAAAAGAGTGATTACTTGTACATGTGTGCAAAGGAAGATTTTTCAGGCTACCATAATTTTGCCACCAATGAGGCTGAACACAAAATAAACGCCCGCAAATTTCAGCAGGCGCTTAACGACAGGAACATTAAACGCTGATGCTTAAGCACACTACACAAGTAAGGGTACGCTACGGCGAAACCGACCAGATGGGTTACATGTACTACGGCAACTACGCTGAGTTTTTTGAGGTTGGCCGTGTGGAAATGCTGCGTAGTCTGGGTATGACCTACAGTTGGATGGAGGCGTCCGGGGTAATGATGCCAGTTTTAGAAATGCATTCCAAATACCTCAAGCCAGCTTTGTATGATGAACTGATAACCGTAAGCGTTACACTAGAGAAAATGCCGGGTGTGAAGATTCACTTTAAATACGAGTTGTTTAACGAGAAAGAACAACTGATACATGTTGGAGACACGCTACTGGCTTTTGTAAACATGAAAACAAATCGCCCCTGCCTGCCGCCACAAGATTTTCTGGATAAAGTAAAGCCATTTTTTAGCTAGATTTAGATTGATGAAATGGGCGCACCGCTTTTTAAGCCGTTTTAAGTTCTATCAGTACTTTACGGATTGGATGAAATCCGTTTACATTCCCGGCTTTCGCCCATTGCCGCTTTATACCGTTGTGGTATTCTTTATAGAGGAAATACAAAAAACATCATTAACCAACCGCGCCGCAGCACTGGCCTACAACTTTATGTTGGCTCTGTTTCCTGCAATCATATTTTTATTTACGCTAATCCCTTATATCCCAGTCCGTAATTTCCAGGACGACCTGCTGAGTGTTTTTGCACAGATAATGCCTACAAACGCTTACCTGGCCTTCCAGAACACAATTGTAGAGATCATTAAAAACCAAAACGGTAAATTACTTTCTTTAGGTTTTGCTACAGCGCTGTACTTCGCTACAAACGGTGTTAGCAACCTTATGCAGGCATTCAATAAATCATCACTGATACTGGAAACGCGCACGTGGTTAAAACGTCGGCTGGTAGCTCTTTTGCTTACCATTGTAATAAGTATATCGCTGCTTGTGGCTATTGTAATAATGATTGCTGGCCAAGCAGTGATAAATTTTGTTAAAGACAAGTTTCACGGGGAGTCAGATCTTTGGTCATATCCAATTGCTCTGTTAAAGTGGATTATTGTACTCGTGATCTTCTTTGTTAGCGTCAGCCTTTTATACAGGTATGGTCCCTCCAACAAACGTAAATGGAATTTCATTAATCCAGGATCCATTTTGGCTACAGCGTTAGCTATACTTACTTCCATTGGATTTACTTACTACACAAACAATTTTTCCTCGTATAACAAGGTATATGGTTCAATCGGAACCCTTATTGTTGTAATGATCTATCTCTATCTAAACTCACTAATTTTATTGATAGGGTTCGAATTAAACGCCAGTGTTGATCTTTCCAAGCGTACCATTCGCATTGTGAAACCTCGATTTAATACCTTCCGTAGCCAAAAAGCTATCGAAAATCAAAAGCAAAACATTGCTAAACAGTAGTTTACACACTATTAAAAAAAAGTTAACATCGAATTTGCCAAATCGCCCGGGATTTGTACTTTTGTCCCCGGAGAGTTGGCAGAGTGGTCGATTGCGGCAGTCTTGAAAACTGTTGACTGTAACAGGTCCTGGGGTTCGAATCCCTAACTCTCCGCATATTATATCTTAAGTAACAAAAACGCCTTAAATGCATAATTTAAGGCGTTTTTTGTTTTGCGACCTATCCAAATTGTACAGAAGTTGAGACTATGTAGTATACATAGCAACTCAGGCCCGGTTTCAGGCGGGCGCAAACTCCATCTCTGATCTGATCACCGCCTTCTACAGCGCCGCAAAGCGGAATACCGCAGCGTGCAACGCTGCGGTTCTGGCAGCTGAAGCTTCTTCAGGTTATAGCTGAGCGCGCCCATAAAGTTTTTGCCAATCTTCTGTATGGCGATCATTTCACCAGGCGAGTGATAATCTCCTGCTGTTGGTGTAGCAGGGGATCCAGCGTTGCGGATATGCCTCGTGGCCATTTCCCCGAGTTCACCCGTTTTGCCAGCTGGTTAATGTTCACGCCGATCTTCCTGAGCTCCAAGTAGACCTGCACGTCGAGTTTCGCCAGCGTGGGCTCGGGGTATTTACCGCTGAGCAGCCGCTGACGGATCAGCAGGTACACTGGCAAGCCGCAGGCTTCTGCTTCCTGGTTGATCTTCTCCTGTTCTTCCCTCGTCAGCCGGATCAAGTTCCTGTAACTGCGTTTGTGCCCCTCCTCTACTTCGGCCTGCTCATCCTGGTTCTCGTAAGCAGCAAAGGTGCTGGGCAACAAGGGCAAACTTGCATGAGCTCTTCGGTAGTGGTCTAGTTTATTTTCTTTATTCAGGAATTGGTTGGCTCTCTGTGCCGGTCTTGAACAAAGTGAAAGGCTGCCCTGACTAAGCACATCAGCAAGCGTTTGGACGCACTCCAAACATGGCTTGCTTTATGGTAAAAAGGATGTTTCATCGAGAAACTTCAAGATGTAGAAAATGAAGAAGTAAAGGAAAATGAGGCAAATGAATATTCGGGAAATATGCTATTACCCAAGTCAGCAATTGAAGGGTTACCAGAAACAATTACTGAGTTAAATATAAAAGGGTTAGCTAGATAACACCCCCCCGCAATTGTAGTAAGCAGATTACAGAAGCTGAATTTGGTATCTTACACTTTAAGAATAGATTTAAAATGACTGTTAATTTAGATGAAGCTGAACTAAATCAGAATGAAATAATTACTAAATTTTTGAATCATGTACGAAAAGTATAAGTATATGCCAGTTTTAAGGTCAAAGGTGAGAAAAAAAGCTACTAGCCAGTTTCAATTTCGGAAATGCAGTTAATGCATTATTGCCGCGGCCATCGGCCTAATCAAATACTCAAAATTTGTGACGGGTTTAGTGTATTTGTTAGTTAAGCCCCACTTACATGTCCTGGTAGATCTTTTCAAGCTTTTTAGTACTCTCGCAAATACTATGGTGCTTGGTAACGTATTCCCTGCCTGCCATGCCTATCTTTCTGCGTAAGTCAACATCGTTAACTAACATTTCTATTTTATCGCAAAAAGCTTCCAGGTTAAGGCAGGAGAAGCCGTTTTCGTTATTATTGATCACATCTGTATTACCATCAACCTTTGAAACCACACAAGGTATCCCCTGCGACATGGCTTCCAACAGTGCAAACGGTAATCCCTCAAAAACCGAAGGCATCACAAAAATGTCGGTTTCCGTCAGGAATTTGGCACTTGTGGCGGCATCCCCCCAGTGCAAAATATTAACTTTCTTTTTTAAATTATTGATGGTCAAAAAGTCGTCTATCTCTTCGGCTAATTCGTCATGAATGCCCGCACCTAACACAGAAAAAGAAAGATCGGGGTATTTTTTTAGCAATATGTTAGCAATCTCTAAAAATAGAAAATGATTTTTTTGATTTGTTAACCTGCCGATCATCCTGATATTAAGTGCCTTTTTATCGCGGTATTCAATGCAATTCTCGGCAGGCGGTATGGCATTTAGTATTGTTTTAACCTGTTTTTTTTTATAGCCAAGTTCATGTATGGCTCTGTTAGCCTCAGAATGTGAAATAGCTAGAAGTTTGCTAGTCCATTTTCGCGCCATTAACTCAAGCGAATAAAAGATAGTACGCTTAAGGCCTGTAAACGGTAAATAAGAAAACGCATGCGGTGTGTAAAGTACTTTGCTTTTTGTGATTCTTGCCGCGGCTCTGCCTAAAAAACCACCTTTAGCGCTATGTGCATGAATAATATCCGGGCGCTCTTTTTTTAATACCGACAAGATCTTGTAAAGGGCGCTCAGGTTATTGATAGGGTTGATATTACGGTGCAGGTCCACATCGTAATAGCTTATCCCTCGTTCCTCGCAGAACCGCCTGAAAAATTCATTTTCGGGAGCTATAACAACAAATTTAAAATTGTTAACGTCGGCATGGGTTAATATATGAGACACATATGTTTTTACACCACCCGTAGATTGTGATATGTGCAGAATCTTTTTCATATTGATTTCGACGTTATTAAATTAACCAACTGCAGGGCGCTTTTTTGCCATGAATACTTTTTTACCCGATCATACCCAAGCAACCGCAAACGGTCCTGCTCTTGCGGGTTATTGATCAGGTAGTTTATTTGCTTTGCGATATTATCTATATTTAGCGGGTCGAAATAAATGCTCGCCTCTCCAAGTACTTCCGGCATGGACGATGTATTTGAGGCCACTACAGGGCACCCAAGCATCATGGCCTCCAACGGTGGGATGCCAAAGCCCTCGTATATAGACGGGAATATAAATAATGCCGCATTGGCGTATAAATACTTCAATTCTTCGTCTGAAACATAACCCAGATAGGTTGCTGCATCATCCGGTGCCACATGCTGTAGGGTGTTCATGGCGCCCCCTGCAATAAGCATGTGGTAGTTTTTAAAATCTATCTGATTTATAGCTTCGCTTAAACGCCTGAAATTTTTATTTGCTGCCAGGTTACTAACCGCCAGGCAATATGGTTTAAGCGCGTTTATCTTTTCAATAAAGGCGCTGCCGGGTTCCGTTGCCCTTAAAATATGTTCGGCAGAGTTTGGTATAACACATATCTTACCGGGGATGATGTGTGCGTGTTCTATCAACTCGTTTTTTGAAAACAAGGATACAGTTACTATATGCCTGGCTATTTTGCCTAAAAACGGTATGGCAAATGAATACCACAACCTAAAACCTTTAGAAAAGAACTGCTTATTTACCAGAAAAGATGCGTCATGAATGATCACAACCTGATCTCGTTTAAAAAGCGTTGATATGGAGCACATGCTCAAAAGCGTGCTTCCGGCAGCTAATAGGGGCAGTTCAAGTTGCTCCCAAAGGTTCCCGGTTAAAAATCCTTTTTTTACCAGCCGGATATGCTTTAACCGAATAGCATTTACAATATTTCCCGAGTAGAAGATCCTAAACTCATAAGCTTTGGGATCCAGCTGGCTACTATCCAACAATTGATCTATTGCCAGTACCATTTCAAAAGCGGTACGCTGAACACCGGATAAAGGACGAGTCAAGAACCTGCCATTAATGGTGATTTTTTTCATAAATAAATTGGTGCTTACGCTTGCAAGAAAGTGGGCGCGATACGCCTATGATAACTTAAACCGGTAGAGATAAAACAGGCACACAATTGCAGGAGGTACCGCATACATACTGAGCTCTGTAAAATTCGCAAAAATCCTGACCACCGTACTAAAGGCAACCAAACCGATGGTTAGTATAATGATAGAATTATACCGGTAAAACATTTCTTTCAAAATTTTTAAAAAGAACCCGCCTAAATAACCCGTAAAAAAGGTAAAGGTAATCACCCCTACCCATCCGAACGAAACATATCCCCATAACGGCACCGGTAGCCTTAAACCGCCCGAGCCAATTTCGTTGATATCTGCGCCGGGATTAACCATGATAAGTGTGTATACAGCCGGGTTCCATGGATAATGGCCGGGTATTAATCCTCCGTAGATCGTGCGCCCGTAAGTTGGCACAGGAGCATCAACGTAATGTGTCAGGAAATCAAGGTGATCGGGAATATCGGGGGTTCCTGCAGTGATGATCTTCCAGATATTGGTATCATCGCTCATTTTATTGATGCCCACCACATAATAGAAAAACGAGCTGAATACAAATATGCCTATCAGTATAGCCATTAGCAATGCAAAGTGCCACCGGCTTTTGAAAGACATTACGATAGCAAAACCCAGCACTACGCCCATAAAGGCACCGCTCCTGATAAGGGACACGGCCATTAAACCAAGCGCAGCTAATATCAGGAACAATATTGTACGCTTGCGGGTTTTATACCACACAACGCAGGCTATGGGCATAATCGTACTGCCAATAGTGAACGCTGATCTAAAGATGATAGACACACGTGAGTAAGGTGCCTGATACGGCCCTCTAAAGAGCTTTGCTGCAATCGGGTTTTCGGCAAACATCGGTACAAAGCCCATGCCCAGGTAGCTGATAATTAAACCGCCCACACAAAGCGCCATTAAGGTTTGCGTAACACTTATAACTCTTGCCTCGTAATCAGGCACGCTCATTACATCGTAAGTAAAATTTGTTTTGAACCCTTTACCGTGCATAAAACCCAGTACGGCACCAAGCAAATAAAAGAAGGCGCCTGTAACGATAATAGATATATACAGATCAACTACATTTTGCGGATATTCATCCTGCACATGCAATATAACGGAGGGAACTACTATAGACACAAAACTGCCACCCACGGCAAGGTGCGGAAGCACATTGTATCTGCTTGGCCATAAAACGTAGCCAAGCATCCCCAGCATCAGCAGTGCTATGCAAATCAATATACCGTCCAATGTCTTTTGAGTTTTGATATTTTAAATTACACGTGTAAGGTTTCAATAATTGCCTGATAACTTTTGGCCATCGCTTTGATATCAAATCTTTTCAATACTTTTTGCCGCGCCTGTAATCGGATTTGATCCAGTTTATCAAAATCGTCAATAGCATATGCCAGTTTAGCTTCCAGACCGGCAATATCTTCAGTTTCAAATAACAAACCATTTAGGTTGTCGTCAATAATTTCGGGAGTGCCGCCGGTGGCAGAAGCTATAACAATTTTTTCGCAGGCCATGGCCTCGTAGATTGTTGTACCTAACGATTCGCTCCGGGTGTTATTGCTGTTATTGACCACAATGTCGCAGCCGTTAAATAGCGCTGCAGTATCCGTAATAAAACCAACAAACTGAATGTTGGCCTGCTGATCAATTGCTTCCTTAACCTCGATAATATACTCCGGAAAATGGGTGGCGTAAAAACCGGCCAGTATAAGTTTTATGTTGGGCCTTGTACTTGCAAGGCGCTTAAATATCTCAATTAAGTGCAACTGTCCTTTGTCCGGGTTGATACTCCCGGCAATGGCTATTACAATGTCTTCCTCGTTAAAGTTCCACTTTTTTCTAAACAGATATCTAGAGGTGTGATCCCGTTTAAACTGGTTTACATCCAATCCGTTATAAAGTACGGCTATCTTGTTTGACCCTGCCCCGTATTTACGTTTCAACGCGTTTGAAACAATAAGGGTTTTATCGTACAGCTTTAAACAGGCGCTGCCGAGGCTAAGCTCCGGTTTCGAAAAAAACGCAAGGTCGTGATCACTCCAAATCCACTTAACGTTACGGCGGGTTAATTTTGACCAGATCACGGCCGGGATAACATAGGCTGATGGCACAAGTGTATTACTATGTACCATTCGGATATCGTTAGCTTTTATATAGCTATATATATATCTGGATACAGCGAAATAATTTTTAACCGCTTTAGTGTAATATTGAAACTTTGATGTAAATGCCCTGTTAAGTTTTTGCAGATTAGCCAACAACTTTATTTTATATGGCTTATCTAGGGCAATCAGTTCGTCAGCAAAACTACCGGGAGATAAAATTAAGTGAATGCTATAGTCGTTAGCAACATGGGCCATTAGCCGCTCAATTACAATTTCTGCCCCCTGTGCTTTTTCACCACCAAACAGGTATAAAATCTCTAACTTTTCGGGTTGGTTATCTGGTTGTAATTGCATTTTCCACTTTGTATAGTGCTTCTCTAAAAAAAACGCCTGCAATAACTTTTTGACGGATGCCGGCAAGGTTGGTGCGCATCACTGCTAATTCGGCATCTGTAACGTTTATATGCTTTAGATCTCTTAAACTGTCTACCAATACTCCTATACCATGCTGGGTTATAAATGATGCAATGGCAGACATCCGTGGTGCAATCACCGGCATCCCGGCTGCGATGTAAAGAGAAAACTTATGCGGGTTATTGTACTTAAGGTAATTTCCTAGGATATCATCGCACTTATCAATATCGGTACCATCCCATATCAGGCCAAAACTGCCCGACAAGCGGTTGGGGATTTCATCCGGACCAAACTGACCAAGCCATCGCAGGTTGCTATTATCATTTAGCAATTCCTTTTTAAAGCCCGGCCCGTAAATGTTAAAACCCACACCATTTAGTTGCTGTAACCCATAAACAAAGGTGCTTTTAATGATATTCCCTGCATATGCTATTCTGCCCTGATCTTCGGGGCGTGTTGCCGGGTTAACCGTAGATAAATAATCAAACAGCTCCAAAGAGATCATTGGTGTGGTTAAGCCGTTTGTTCTTAGCCAGCCCATCATAAACTCGTTATGTACAATAAGCTGATCATACTGGTTTAACCGATCAATATCTTTTTTAATCGCATCTGCATCTTTACCACCGGTACGTAATGATTCCACATCGTGTACAATGCAAAAGAAACGCGCGCCTTTTAACCGGGCTATTTTGATGAAATATTTAAATATGGTGTTAACACTTAGCAGCGGATACTGAATACCTACTAAAGCTTTTGGTTTGATGGAGAAGTAGAACTTCAGCATTTGCCAAAGTAGGGAAATGTAATACGCAAACTTTTTAGTATTGTCGGCTACTGTAAAAGTATAATCAAGGTAACCTGCCTCCCTGAATATTTGGTTACAATCGAGCACCGCTTTTGACGCAGCCGAATGCGCGTCTACGTTATCAAAACGTATGCAAAACTGGTACTTCATGCATATTTTATTTGAGGGTCAAAAAAGATCGATCGCCAGCCTGATCTCAGTATCACGCCGATGAACTTAAGGCGATTTTGTTTACGGATCCTGATGATATTTAAGGATGTGTACGCCAGTTTAATAATGAGCCAAAAAATGAAGTATAAGAACCCTTTACGCTTTTTAATCATAAAAAACTCATTCCTGAAACCATAGCTATGTTTCCAGATATTTGCTGGGGTGTCCTTGTAAAAATCAGGAAAGTAGTTTACCGGTGTTTTATGCAACACAACACTTTCTATACAGTAAAAGCCCAGGTAACCAGCCTTTGTTACACGTTTGGTATATTCCTGGTCGTCTCCCCAGATAAAAAATTCTTTATAAGGAAGGCCTACCTCCTTTACAGCTTTTACGTTAATCAGCAGCGATACAAAAGAACAGGTCTCTATCAATAACAAGCCCTTACTATCGTAAAAATTAAACGGGATAGAAAGGTTAAATGATGGCAGAATCGCCGGCAAGTTCATCAGATGGGGATTACCGTCTGTCCATACGCACTTGCTCCCGATAAAGCCAACTTCTTCGTTTACGGTTTGTAGTTTCTCAACAAGGATTGTTAAGCTATCATGTCCGCAAATGGTATCGTCATCCATTACCCAGATAAAATCGGCACCTGTTTGTACGGCCGCTTTCATACCGGTAAAGAATCCCCCCGAGCCGCCTAAGTTTTCCTGGTGAATCACCGTTAAACCTTCCTGTTTATCCAGCCAGTCAGCGGTACCATCGGTACTACGGTTATCTACTACAATTATATCAACTAATGGGTATGCCTGGGTTTTAACGGCCGCAACTGCCTCCTGTAACAGGCGCAGCCGGTTATTAGTAACAATTATCGCCGTTACTTTCATTATTTCCTAAAAATTTGTGTGTTATTTAAGCCGGAAGGATTAGATCTTTCGGCTTATAGTTATAATAGCTCGGGCGTATTAAAGTGGACTGATACTTTTTTCAATGCTGATCCAATGATCTGGTGCATATCGTAATAGCGGTATTCGGCAAGCCTGCCGCCAAATATCACGTTCTGCTCGTTGGCGGCCAACTGTTGATATTGTTTAAATATCGCATTGTTTTTAGCATCGTTAATAGGATAGTATGGCTCCTTTTCAGCTGTCCATTCCTGCGGGTACTCTTTTGTCACAACCGATTTTGGTTGCGTTCCAAACTCAAAATGTTTGTGTTCGATGGTGCGGGTATACGGTACTTCGCCCTCTGCATAGTTAATTAAGGCGTTGCCCTGTACGTTATCATCATCGTGCGTTTCGTGCTCAAAACGCAAACTGCGGTACTGCAGCTGGCCAAACTGGTAATTATAATACTCATCTATCTTACCGGTAAACACAACGTTTGTAGCTATGTTATCCCAATACTCCCTATCATCAAAATAGTTTGTATTAAGTTTTACTTCAACGCCGGCCAGCAAACCATCAGCAAGCTTGTTGTAGCCACCAATTGGGATGCCCTGGTATTTATCGTAAAAATAGTTGTTATCAAAAGTGAACCTTACTGGTAGCCTTTTAATGATAAAAGCAGGTAGCTCCGTAGCCTTTCTGCCCCATTGCTTTTCTGTATACCCCTTTATCAGTTTATAATAAATGTCAGATCCCACTAGTGAAAGGGCCTGCTCCTCCAGATTGGCAGGCTCGGCTATATTAAGTTCATCAACCTGCGATTTGATTTTATCCTTCGCCTCTTTTGGAGTTTTAGCCCCCCAAAGTTGATAAAAGGTATTCATGTTGAACGGAAGGTTATAATACCTGCCGTCATGCAGTGTAACCGGAGAGTTGACGAAGTGATTAAACGCAACAAATTTGTTTACATAATCCCATATGTACTTATCGTTGGTATGGAAAATATGTGGCCCGTAGGTATGGATATTGATGCCTTCAACCTGATCGTTGTATATATTACCCCCGCTATGATGGCGCTTATCTATCACCAGGCATGTTTTTCCGCGTTGAGTGGCTTCGTAGGCAAACACTGTCCCAAACAAACCGCTTCCAACAATTAAATAGTCGTAAGTTTTCTGAGTATTGGTCATAGTAGTTAGTTTTTAATGCGGCGTTGCCACAAAAATCCATGGATTTAACTGGCAGGGCAGTGTACAGTTGGAGTATGTTAAATTAAAGTTTCTTTTTAAGGTTAGTCCACACGGGTTTTGTAGACCAAAACCTTTCTGCATAATAATCCTGCACTTGTTGGCTTACCGGCGTAGGCTGAATCTTCTTTTTTAAAGCCAGGTATTCCATGTACCCTTTAAGTACGTAGTAACCAGCAGACAAGCCTTCCCTTTTGATGAATTTTAGATTATTAAGTAAGGTCCTGTTAATGTACTTTGATTTACTTCTTTTCGAGAAGTACTTATAAACAATAGCCATTTCGTTACGAGTTCCGAATACCCTGAGGCGTTTGTTTGAGCGGTTGATGCTGCTAACGCGATGCACAACGATGCCCTGCGAGAAAAACTTAACCTGATACCCTGCATTAAGGCAGCGGATAGCATACTCAAACTCGTGGGTGTACACAAACAGCCATTCTGCAAAGCCGCCTATTCTTTCGTAAACCTCTTTCCTTATGATTGCTCCGCAACCTATAAAGCCGGCGATGTCCTCGCCGGCTTTCCAGGCTTCCTCCGGATCCAGAAACTCATCCATCTGCAACCGTTCGTCTACTACTTGCAGGCCGAGGATGCCTACCTGTTGATTTTGGTCCATATAGGCAACCGCCTCGTTTAGCCCCGAATGCACGTGGCTATCATCATCCAACACCAACAGATATTTAAACCGGGCAACTACAAAACCGTCATTCCAACCGGCAATACCGTTGTTTATCGTTCTGGTTATCAGCCTAACCTCAGGGTACTTATTTTGGATCTCTTGTGAAGTACCGTCGGAGGATGCGTTATCTACTACAATTATCTCTGTTTCAAAATTAAAGGTTGAGGCGGCACTTTGCATTAAAGTTATTGTCTTGAGCACTTCGGCACGCCTGTTAAAGGCAAGTATTACTATCGAGACCATATCTTTATTCTAATTCTCTGCCAAAGCTCTTTCCGGTAATTCCGAATAATACATTGCGCAGTACGGTTTTCATAGGGTAAAATAAATTGTAATAATTCATGTACTTTAAAGCCAGGTGATAATACTTGCTCACCAGCGCCGGATTGGGAGCGGGTTTTTTTATTTCAAAACATAAGGACTGGTAGGCCCTGTTTGCGTATAAAACCTCCAGCAGCTTCTGATACTCGGCAAGCAGCGGTTCTTTTAAAAATTGTTCGAACAAGTCTAAAAAAACCAAGTTCTTTTTTTCCAAGGTACCCGGCGAAAAAATCCCGCCGTCATGGATCCGGTAGGCAGCAGTTGGCCTGTCAATATAAATAGCATCACCCTTAAGCATTAAAAACACCGACAGGGACACATCGCCTGTAGGATATTTGGTGGGATCGTACGGTAAAAACGGATACGGATATACGTTCCTGAACAATAAAGAACAGGTAACAATATTAAAAGTGGTTAAGATATCTTCTACACTATAACGGCTTTGCCTTCGGTTGTACTTGGTTGACCAATGTTGCTCAAAGTTGTTTTCACCATCCGTAAGTACTTTAACCTGGGTAAAGCACATTACCGCCTTTTGGTCTTTCTCCAGGACGTCTACCTGTAGCTGTAGTTTTTGATCGTCGATCCAAAAGTCATCAGCTTCCAGGCAGGCTATATATTTGCCCCTAAGCCGGGAATAGCAAAATTCGTAAGCATTGCGGGTGGCACCAACATTTTTTTCATGATAAATGGGCTTAATAATGTCGGGATATTGCGCTTCAAATTTTTGTATGATAGCCCTCGTTCCATCAGTTGAAGCATCTTCACCTATAATGATCTCATAGTCGAAATTCACCTTTTGCATGAGCACACTTTCAAGGCATTGGGTTATAAATCGCTCATGGTTATAAGCTACGATCCATACCGAAACCATCGGCCTTTCGTTACCTGTGTTCATGATTAATATAATCCTCCGTTCAGATCGATACTTGCTCCGTTTAAATAGGGCGTGTTGATAATGTAATTGACAGTAGACAGTAACTCGTCGGGATGCCCTAAGCGGCCTGCTGGGATACGTTGTACAATTGACTCCAACATAGCTACCGGCACCTCATCTATCATACCGATATTGAAGTAGCCCGAAGTGATATTATTGATCGTTATATTTTTGTTCCCATTTTCTACTGCAATAGCTTTAGACATTCCCCATAGCGCAGATTTTGACGCAGCGTAAGCACTGGTGCCCATAACGCCGGCCTGTGCTACTACAGAAGAAAAATTGATGATCCTGCCGTATTTTTGCTCCCTCATTTGAGGTAAAAACTTACTGATCATATTAAATAAGCCGGTTACATTCACATCAATAACTTCCCTCCATTTTTGAAATTCGGTTTTATGGGCAAAAGCGTTATATGATATGCCTGCAGCATTGATCAGCACCACGTGATGTAACCTCAATTTCACTAATTCATAAAAATCGGTTATAGCTTGTTCGCTGGCAATATCAAGCTGATAGTAATGCTCCTGGTTTTCGGCAGGTTGAGTTTTGTTATATAGGCCAATTACTTCTTCGCCATTTTTTAAATAACTCTCAAGTAAAAACTTTCCTATGCCCCTTGAGGCCCCGGTAATTATGATCATAATCTTAAATCCATTTCATTAAGGCTGCACCCCATGTCCAACCAGAGCCCACAGCAGCAAACACGATATTATCACCTCTTTTAATTTTACCTGCGCAGATAGTTTCGTCTAATATGATAGGGATGGTACCGCCTGATGTATTGGCATACTTTTGCAAATTTACCATCACTTTTTCAAACGGCATGTTGAGCCTTCGCGCTGTTTCTTTCAAAATATTAATATTAGGCTGATGCGGGATAAGCAGTGCAACATCATCAATTGTTAAACCGGCGTCATCCAATACCTGGTTGATCGCACTTGGTAAAACCTCAATTGCGGTGTTGAATACCGCTTTACCATCCATTTGAAAGTAACGCTTGTTGTCAGCCAGGCTTTCTGCGCTTATAGGATATTCGCACCCGCCGCCGGGGATGGTAAAGTTGAACTTACCTCTCCCGTCAGAAAAAAGCCTGAAATTTAGCCGACCATTATTGTCTTCGTTTTTTGCAAGTATCACAGCACCTGCGCCATCGCCAAAAAATACACAATCGCGCCTGTCCCAGTCAACTATCTTCGAGAAGGTGTCTGCGCCTATAACTAATATGTGCCGGTAAATATCATTTGAAATAAACTGCGCAGCAGTTGAGTATGCAAACAAAAAACCCGAACAAACAGCGGCAAGGTCAAATGCGACTGCGTTATAGGCTTTGATCTTGTCTTGAACAATGCAGGCCGTAGACGGTGCTAACCTGTCGGGCGTTGATGTTGCAACAATTATCAGGTCTATAGCATTTGCAGATAAACCCGCAGCCTCTAAAGCATGCAGCGCCGCCTGCGCTGCCAGATCACTTGTAAGTTCATCTGTTACTATCCGCCTTTCTTCTACACCAATATGTTTTTTTACCCATTCATCGCTGGTATCTACACGTTTTGCAATGTCATTATTAGTGACAATGGTTGGCGGCACGTATGAGCCCGATCCAATGATCTTTACATTGGTGATATGCTGTTTCATAAGTCAAACTTGCTCTTCGTTGCCTGGTATTCATCATCCGTTTGGCTAAGCAACCACTGATTGTTATGAATGCCGTTTTTAAAAACCGATTTTCTCATCAGGCCTTCTTTAACATAGCCAACTTTTAGCATCATGTTTAGTGCTGCTGCATGATGCTCCAAACACTCGCCGACGATCCGGACCATTCGCAGTTCCTCAAAAACATGTTTAAGTACCTTAAGTGCAACCTGGGTGCCATAGCCCTTTTTTGCCCTGTTTTGGTCTATCTTAATACCGCTCCAAAAACAGGTACCGTTACGATAATCGATTTGAGAGACTGAAGTATATCCAATGATATCGTCACTACCTAATTCGGTTACGGCGTAATAAATGATGGATTGGTTATCATTAAGCATTAAACCTTCTACCCATTTTACATCACGTTCGTAAGATACCGGGCGTATTGAACCGCCAAGCATAGCTTCCATTTGCTCGTCCCGGCGCAGGTTGTTTATAAAAAGGGCGTCATTCAGCCTTAAAGGCCGAAACTTTATATCAAATTTCATGATCTGCTACGTTAATAATGTTAGCACCTTGTTAAGATCAGCTGGTGTGTACCGATGATCTACCGGGATAGGAATAAGGTTTTTGCTGAGCAGAACCTCAGTTGGAAATTGCTCTGCACCTTCGCGGTTAATGCAATCAGCCCAAAAGTTTGGAATGAAAATATCTCTTTCCCAAAAACTCTTCTTTTCCAAATAACTGTCAGGCAAGTACGGGTAAAAGCTTGGTGCCGGAGAAAAAGGGTCCTTTATAGCCAGATTATTGTGCTGCCCAAGCCGCTGATGAAGAAACCTAAAATTACGCTGCCGGCTTTCGCATGCCTTCTTAAAGTTGACATGAGAAAGCAATCGTGCAGACATTGCGGAAATTTTATCGATCCCCTCCCCATTCATCCTTTCGTTTTGGCAAAAAGCATCATACCCTCCCTGTGTGTCTCCGTTAAACCGGGCCACCAAATGGCTCGTCAGGAAATTTACATTTGGACTATGCCTTTCGTATTCTTCGTTAAGATCATACCCATCGGGCACATACAGATCTGACCCGTCAGGCACGCCAAAAAATTTGCGTGTTGAATTAAAAAACCACGAAAGCCCGTTGCATCTCATGAAGTACGATTGTGTACAGTCGACTATCAGTTTATCGCGGTAAAAGTTAGATAACCTCTCTACATAGTCGCGCATGATATCGTAGTAGTTTACGTAAATAACGTACTCGCCATCATTTACATTAGGAAGATTTTCTAACTCAAACGCGCTGTTAATAGTATAGAACTGATAGTTGATGCCAAACGTTTTTAACGGCTCCAAAAGGGCATCACAGGTATAAAACGGTACGAATAATTTTGTAGGCTTTAAGTAAGTAATCATTAAGCTCAACGCTGCCCGACCGCTTTTAAGTTGATAAGGCGTATCATGAAACTTCCTGTTTCCGCCGCTTAGCTCCAAACCAAAGTAGCCTCCAATTTCCATATTATATCAGTTGATAATTATCAATCATCTCGTTTATTCGCTCGGGGCTGTTAAACATCATTACATCCAAAATTGACATGCCGGGCTCAAATGTTTGTCGCCGTTGCGGATAAGCTTCGAGTTCAATTTTTAAAAACTTAAGGTCGATGCCTGCATTTTCAAACTTTTGGCGATCAAAAATTTCCATACCGCCCGGCGGATTTATGTAGGTGTGGGCACCCAGCGCTTTTGAGATATTTAATGCCCATTCACCCGCATCATTCACAATCTCTATTTCTAATTGCATCTCACTAAAAATGCTGTAATTAAAATCTATCCCGATGTACTTGCAAGTATGCTTAAGCACATGAGCGTTTAGCTTGGTGATGCTTTCAGTCTCTATATCAAATGCATCTTTCAGCACGCGGATGGTATGCACAAAGAATGGTGCCTTTTTGTAATGATCTATCTGCCTGAAAATCTTATCACGCCAGTCATCCTGTTTGATCACTACATCTTTGATAAGGGTATCCCTGTTATGTTTTTGAAGCGGTACGGCAATGTATTGCCAACCTTCGCCCGGTTTTAAAATTCGGTTACGTTCTATCCAGCCGTGGCGAATGTACTGTACTTCATCAAAAACTATCCAGCGGTCAGTATTTTTTATCAGGCTGTAATAGCCCAGGTACGGCAACAGGTAAGGTTGCATTATTCCTAATTTCATTGGGCAACTGCTTGAACATCTGTTAATAAACCTTCTACCACTTGGTGCTGCACTTCGTCCGTTAAATCATGATAAAGCGGGAGGCAAAGCACCCTTTTCGCAATTGACTCGGCAACCGGGCAGCTTTGGTATTCTACATAGTTCAGCGTGTTTAATGCCGGGTGAAAATACCTCCTGGGTACAATATCCCGCACTTTCAAATCTGCAATGGCTTTTAGCAATTGATCTTCTGATGCAAATACCACCGGGAAGTAAGCGTAGTTATACCCGTTACCCTCTTCAGTTTCCAGCAGTTGCAAGCCGGTATTTTTTAACAACGAGTAGTAATTAAGCCATTTTTCTTTCCGTTGAGATAAAATGTTGTCTATGTATTTTAGGTTACACAAGCCCATAGCAGAATGGAACTCAGAATTTTTGCCGTTAATGCCCATCGTAAAGTACTGTTCGCCAATATGCCCGAACGACCTGTACAAGGATAGTTTATGTGCAAGTTCGCTGTTATTAGTAACCAGGCAGCCGCCCTCGCCTGTATGGAAAACTTTCGTTGCATGGAAACTGCAGGTACTAACGTCGCCGTAGCTTAGTACAGACTTACCTTTATATGTTGTGCCAAAAGCATGCGCAGCATCATATATCACCTTTAGGTTATAATGTTTGGCTATTTTTTCAATAGCATCGATGTCGCACGGATAACCATATACGTGGGTGGCCAATATGGCCTGCGTTTTAGGGGTAATTGCGGCCTCTATCAAAGTTTCGTCAATACAAAAATCATCTTTCCGTATATCAACAAAAACCGGTTTGCAATTTTCCCATAACAGTGCTGTGGTGGTTGCCACGTATGAGAATGGTGTGGTAATTACTTCGCCATCAATTTCCAGGGCCTTTAAAGCCATTTGTAAAACAATGGTACCGTTAGATGCAAACAACAAATGCTCTACGCCCAGGTAGTTTTTTAGTTTATTCTCAAGTTCCAGTAAAAGCTCTCCGTTGTTCGTGATCCATTTGTTATCCCACGCACGTTTTAATATCGCCGTATATTCCTCAAAGGGTGGTAGGAAGGTTTTTGTGACGTTTATCATAAAGGTATTGCCTAAATTTTAAATAAAGTTGATTGATGGTGCTAAGGGCATCAAGGTGCAGCACGTAACCGGCCGCCAGGTACACAGCATTGAATACAGCAGAAAGAATGATAATATTCCACCAGTTATTTAGCTGGCTAACATAGTTTTGCACAAGCCAGCTTATGCCAACTGCTAATGCTGCAATGGCCAGGTATTGTAAAACTATTTTAAGCTGCGCAACAACGGTAATACTTAGCTCGCGGCTTAAGTACCAGGCGTTAATTACAAGGGCTATAAGATTTGCGGCTATAAAACAAATTAAAAATCCCTTTAACCCAAACAAAAAGCCCAGCAGGTATACCGGTAAAAAAAGGATTTTTTTTACTACCTCAAGCCTAAAAAATGCGATTGAATTACCTACACCCGCTATAACATTGCACATAATGCTGCTTACCGGCCACACAAAGCCGATTATCGACATCAGCCTGAACAAGTCGGCAGCGTACAACCATCTGGGCGTAAACAAGATCAAAAAGATATGCCTGGCCGACAAAAACAGGGTGCCGCTTAAAGCAATAGACACAAACAGAATAATGTGGAGGTACTTTTTATAAAGCACCATCAGGTAAGGCCTATCATCCTGATGCTTTGCAATGTAGGGGAATAACGCCCCCATGATGCTGTTGACAGAGATCTGCCTCACAAAGTTGTCCATGCTTTGCGCCCGGGTATAAAAGCCTAAGGTGCTTATGGTAAAGATCTTCCCGATAATGAAAATATCCAGCCGGGTATAAAAGTTATCCAACAGCCCTGCTGCAAACAGCTTGCTTCCATAACTCCACAATGGTTTTATGGATAAGAAGCTGAACTTAAATTGCGGCCACCAGCGTGCAAACCAAAAGTTAGATAGCATCAGCAGTAGCGCACTCAATATAGATTGGGTAACCAAGCTCCAGATGCCAAACCCGTTGTAGGCCATCAATATACCTGCTATGCCGGATGTCAATGATGCTATTAGCGTAAGGATACTGTTTAGCTTTAGTTGCAGGCGCTTGTACAATAAAGCCGCCGGTACCAGGTTTAAACCGTTTATCAAAAACAAAAACGCCATGGCCCTGAACACCGGCGCTATTAACGGCACTTTGTAAAAAATTGACAGGGGGCCGGCAACCAGGTAGCATAAACCTGTTAAAAATGCAGCTACACCCGTGTTAAGGAAAAAGATAGTAGAGTATTGTTCTTCTGATACTATCTTTGATTGGATAATTGCCCTGTTGAAACCCAGGTCAAGAAAAATATGTGCGAAAACGATAATGGCCATAGCCATACCCATTACGCCAAATTCTGCAGGGGACAATAATCTGGTTAATACGATGGAGATACCGAAACTGATGATCTGTACAGAAAATTTGCCCGCAAAATCCCAGATCACATTTTTAAACATGTATCAGTTTTAACAAAAATTAATATTGATTGTAAGAATCCTGATCAGGCCATAACATTCCGGTACATCTGCTGCACAAACAGCGCCAGCACAGCTAGCATAAAGGCAACTAAAGCACCTGTGGAAACTGCCTTAAATTTCCCCAGCCTATCGTTTGGCAGGGGTAAAACCGGCTCGTCAATAACCTGTATCAATGGTGTTTCGCGCTGCAGTGCAGCCCTCGCTATTTCGAGGTTACGTACTACTTCGCCATAGATTGTGGTTGCAGCCTGTACATCCACCTGCCTGCGTTGCGATGGTGCTCTTAAGGTTTGTGACATAGCCGGATCCGGGTTAGGATTGGCATCATAGGCCGAAGCAGCGCGGCCGATAGACTGGTTTACGATCCGGTGAACGCTATCAACCTGCCTTTGCAGCAAAGCCATATTTTGCTGTGCCTTTTTAGTTTTAGTTTGAATGTAAAAGCTGTTTACATTAGCTACAATAGTTTGTGTAAACGCTTTAGCAAAGCGCTGATCTTTAGCCCGTACCTTAACGCTTACCAAGGTTAATTTTTTGTCGGGCTTATCAACAGACAAGTAATTTTTATTGATATCCGTCACCATCAAATTCATGATGCTGTCATGTAGCATCGAAAACTTTTCTTTTGGTATGTGGAAACTAAGATCTTTTAGTTTGGCATTATCTTTCCAAGCCTCATCCAGTTTGTTCATGTGGATGTAACGGTCTACCAACAGTTCGTTACCATCGGTACCGGCTTTACTAAGCAGGGTTTTCTCTATCATCAACCGCGACTTATATAACTGGGTGATGTTATCGCTTTGGAATAATCCAGAGCTACCGCCAACATCTATCCCTGCCATAGCGGCGAGCGACGAGTACTGGCCTAAACTACTCCCTCCTTTATCGCCTTCTTCCAGTACAAAGGTACACTCCGCAATGTAAACGGCTTTTGTAAGCAGGGAGGTGATCAAGCCGATTGTAGCCCCGATAACAACTGCAACAAACAAAAATTTCCAGCGGCTAACTATGTGCTTGCGGTGCTCACCAAACTTTATTATAAACGTTTTTAGCGAAACCTCATCAGCCGGAGATAGCAATCCTTTATTAACCGTATTGTCAGACATGTGCTAATCTTTAAATAAATTAAGCTGTTATTTTCTGAGGGTTACAATACCTAAAATTACGGTAGTACCTATAGCCGTTAAAATCCCGGCCAGTTCGGCAAAGTTGAAACCTCTTCTTGGCGGCTTTTGCGGTACAATGATCTCGCTGCCCGGTTTTACCTTGGGGTAGTTGTTAAAGAACAAAAACTTGCTGGTTCCTTTAACTGTACCATTTGCATACATAATATATGAGCCGCTCCGCTTGGCATCGCTTGAAAAACCGCCGGCATTTACAATGTAATCCTTAAAGCTTTTTCGCGGCGAGTACACCACGCCACTTGGTACATGTACCTCGCCGCTAACCTGTACTACCTGCAACTGCTGAGGGATGGTGATAATATCGCCGTCCTTCAAGATCAAATCTGTTTCTGATCCGGGTTTGTCGATTATCTTTTTCAGATTGATGCCTATCATACTGTTTCGCACCTGGCCATTCGCAGTTACCGAATCGTTAAAGCTTTGCTGAACCTGGCTCAGCCTGGTCAGCCTGTCTCGTTTAAACTGAGCGGTATCTGCTTTGGTTGCATTTATGCCTAACAGCGCGATGTACTTGCGCTTTAAGGTGCTACCGTCTGCATCGGCAGAATTGGTAAGGCCACCGGCTCGGGTAATCACATCAGATATTCGCTCCCCTTTATGGCTTATTACGTAATTACCCGGGTAAAGTGCTTCGCCGTTAACGGTGATCATACCTTGCCTTTCAAAACCCGGCAATGGGTAAACCGTTACAATATCAAATGGCTTTAATGTAAAATCACTACGGTTGGGGCTTAGTTCATCGCCTATATCCACAGTAAAAACTTTGGCTGTTGAACTGTTTTTTGAAGTTGGGTCGCCATTGTATACCCTGCGGGCAACCTCAACACGCACGCGGCTGGCACCTTCCGCAAAACCGCCGGCTATCAGTACCAGGTTTTGCACCTTCATACTATCGGCATAAGCATAATCGCCGGGGTTACGCACTTGGCCGCTGATACTTACATTATAACGGTCGCGCAGGTCAAATATCGATTGGATGCTCACCACATCTTCGCGCTGAAGGGTAATATCGTTTCTGCCGCTTATAATATCCCTTACATCAAATGATAACAGTTGCGTGGAGTTATCCTCGTTAAGACGCGTAATGCTTCCGCGCTGTGTAAACGCATCTTCCTTTAAACCCGCTGCCTTTTTGATAAGCTGCGATAGGGTCATGTTTTTCTGTAACTCAAATTCGCCCGGGCGTATCACAGCACCATTTATGGTTACCCTATTTTCATAGCGGTCAATGATCCTGTCAACCGTGTAAATATCACCCGGCAGTGGCATGTAGCTTTTGAAGTTTACTTCGGTAACGTCAGACAGCCGCCTTTGCTTATCACTTATTTGCGATACTTTAATATTGCCACGATAGGCCTGGTTGGTAAACCCACCGGCAAACTTGATAACATCCTGCAGCGTTTCGCCGGCAACAACCTCAAATGTGGCGGGTGTTTTTATTTCGCCGCGCATTTCAACAATTGTGCTGTAGGTTGGCACCAGGATGATATCCTGGTCCTGAAGTGAAATGTTATCTCTTTGGCTTCCACCTACTAAAAAATCATAAACATCCAGCCGACGGATGACGCGGTTGTTACGTATGATCTGTATTTTACGGAACGAGCCGTTTATACTTGGCCCCCCTGCGGCATATAAAGCGTTAAAAGCCGTGGCTAATGACGGGAGTGTGTAAGTGCCCGGTTTAGCAACTTCCCCTGCCAAGATCACATTGATACTGCGGATATTACCAAGGGTAACCTTTAAACTTGATCCACTACCAATAGCGTAGTTTTTAGACAAAAGCCTGCTGCGGATAAGTGCCGTTGCCTGCTCAATTGTTTTACCTGCTACGTTTATAATACCACCGCTTGGCAAATTGATATTTCCCTCAGGCGATACATTTAGTTTCCAGTTAACAACGGAATTGCCATATACGCTAATATCCACCTGATCGTCAGGCCCTAATATGTAGTTTACCGGTGTAGCCAGTTTCAAATTCGGCTGGAAGGAACTGTTACTATTTTTAAACAGATCGCTACCGAAAATTCTTAACGATGAGTTACCTGCTGCACGCCCGTTATTATTTGCTTCAACCGTATCTGCCTGGTAATTCAACGAGCGGCCTGCAGGCTGGTTGGCTATTGTGCTTGTGTTTGCTGATGCCGATGCATTGTTTCGGATATTACTTATCCTTGCCCTTAGTTTGGATACCTGGCTGGTTGCAAGCCCCCTGTCTACAGCAGTGCTGATGATCTGCTCGTCGTTTAAACCGGCAGCCTCGCCCTGTTGGATCATCTGCCTTATCTGTGCATCATTTAAATTATCTACATTAATCACAGACAGGTCTCGGGGAATGGTTTGCGCTTGCACAAAAGTAGTGGCCGATAAAACGGCTACCGTAAATAACATCACCAGGATCCTTAATTTGGGTAACTTCATGATAATAAACTGCTGTGGCTGGATGAATGGAGATTTACAGGGCTTGTGTAAAGCCTGTTATATCTTTCGAGTTCTATTAGCTTTCGAGGTTTTCCTCTCGTCAGATAGCATACGCATGCTATTAGCTAATATTTTGCTGGGCAACATTGCTGAGGCTTACAGTTACTCGATCCCCCTGTTTCGGGTTCACGCAGGTTCATGCGGTTTTCCTGACCGTTAAGTTTTTGGTATCACTTACAACCATGTAGCAACGTAGTACTACTGTACGTCAATCATTATTGATCAATACATGGCAAGCCATGTTTCGGCTCATAAAGCCTCATCAGTTGATCTTAATCAGGAATTGTGTTAATCGGGTTTAAACAATAGTGTACCAGCGCGCTTAATAAAGGTGCGGCTTATAGCACCATACGATGATATTTAGGGTTTACCAACGTATGTATATGTCAAAAAAATAGAAGGGTATCGGCTGAGACTAGTAACTGGTTTATTGTAGAGTGTTGAAGGCAATACTTACAGGATCATTATGGTAGAAGATAGTACTTGTTTTCATAGGCATTTTTAACACCGCAAAATTATAAAATCGGAATTTTACTCAGCAAGTATTTTTACTACAATTATTTGCGGATTTTACTCAATTCACTCCTAATTTATTTAATTAACATATAACTAAACAAAAACTCCTGATATTAGTTAGCTAAATCAAGGATATGATCCGGTGTTATATTTTTCCGATCAGTTACAGATTACCAATTTTAATAAAGCCGTTTTAAGCCCTCCCGACCGCGTTACATAACCCATGTTCAAATAGCTTAAATCCAATGAGATCGGAGAGTATCAAGATTATTTTAACTGAAGATTATTTAGTGCGGGAAGGGATCAAATCGCTTTTGTCTCCCGAGAAATCTTTTCATATCAGCGGCGAGGCCACCACCGGCGAAGACGTGTTGAAATTACTGAAGCAAGGCACAGCAGCAGATGTTATTTTAACTGACTTTAGGCTGCCGGATATGGATTGCCTTAAACTTAACGAATTGATCAGAGCGGGTGGATATAATACAAAATTGGTGGTGCTTAGTTCTTTTGCCAGTGATAGCCAGGTGGTGCGAACCTTGCAAGGCGGTATAAGCGGCTTTTTGCTGAAAAGCATTGACATTAGTGAGGTGGTATTTGCCATTAAACATATCTGTATGGACAACGGCCCATATGTTTGCACCAAGTTGATGGCAGGGTTTATCAGCCGGGTATCCATTGTTAATGAGAAGGCTGAGGATAAAAAAACTATTGGCCCCAACTTTACCAACCGTGAAATTGATATATTGACCATGGTTAGCCAGGGCTTAACAAATGACCAAATTGCCGACAAGCTGTTCACCAGCAGGCGCACTATTGAAAACTACCGCCAAAACCTTATTGAAAAAACCGGCTCACGCAATATTGTATCATTGGTAAGGTTTGCCCTTGTGAATGGGTTAATAAGCTAATGTATACTCCTCAAAACTTTCTCAAGACGATATTGCTATTGGTTGCGGAGGTTTGTTCCACCCAGTTAATTAATGGGCAAACCCTATACCCTGCCCCTAAAGGCGAGTTGCTAAACAAAACCTACACGGTTAATGTTAACCGCAAGCCCTTGGCTATATATGATGCCAGAATCGGTTCGGGTGATGATAATAAAAGATTTAAGGCCGTAGACGACCTCTTGCATTCCGACCAATATTACGATACTGCTGCATTTGGCTACTTCGACCTGGCAGGTAAAGCATCGGTTTCCATTTCTGTAAAAAGCCCTATCCGTTCTGTTAAAGTTCTGCCTTCGTCAAATAAAATCAAAGCGGTTATAAAAGGCAACAAGGTTACTTTCAGCGTTGATAAGCCGCAAAACTTGACTGTCGAGATCAACGGCGAGTATGTAAAATCATTACATTTATTTATCAATCCCAAAAATGCAGAGCCGGTAAATAAAAGGGATACAAACCTGATATACTTTGGTCCCGGCATCCACCGTATATCCAACTTAATTATCGGCGATAACAAAACGCTATACGTGGCGGGCGGCGCAATTTTACGGGCGGTAATAGGCAAAAACGAAACCTTTGGCGTAGAGCCGAGCGGGCTTAAAAATTATCTACCCAGGATATTTGTCAACGGAAAACACGTCCGTATATGCGGCCGCGGCATTATTGATGCGTCGCTAAGCCCTATCCATGCGGGTAATATGATCATGTTAAGGGGGCAGGACATTCAACTTGAGGGTGTGATATTAAGAAACTCCTGTGGTTGGACAGTCCCTGTCAGAGAATCGGATAATGTAACAATAGATAATATCAAAATTTTAGGTTACCGGGCTAATAGCGACGGTATAGATATTTGTAATAGCAGGAATGTTACCGTTAAAAATTGCTTTATTCGTACCAACGACGACCTTATTGTAGTGAAGACCTTTAAGGGAGAAGGCCTGGCGGGCAACATTGTTGTAAAAAAATGTGTACTGTGGAACCAGCTTGCACACCCTTTAAGTGTAGGCGCAGAGGTTAGGGAACCAATTAATAACGTACTATTTACAGATTGTGATATTATCCATGATAAGGGCCGGGAATGGTCATTAAGGATATTTCAAAGTGATGCCAGCCTGGTAAGCCATATTACTTTTGATAACATCCGCATCGAGGAGTCGCACAACCTTATCTCCTGCTGGATCGGGAAGAATGCAAATTCTGCCGACAAATTATTAGGAAGCATCCGGGATATTACCTTCAAAAATATTTGTGCATCCGGGTACCCGCTTGCCATTGAATTATCTGCTACAGATGGGGAGCCAAAAATAGCTGACATCAATTTTCTGAACGTCTGGTTAAACGGCAAACCACTTAAAACAGAGCAGATCCGACGCGCGGGCGCTTCGAAAAATGTAATTATCAAATCAACGTTTTATTCTCAATGAAAAAAATTATAGTTACAGGTGGGTTAGGCTACATTGGCTCTCATACGGTTGTAGAACTTATCAACGTGGGATATGAGCCTGTGATCGTAGATGATCAATCTAACTCGTCGCCTAAAATATTAGAGCAGATAAAATTGATAACCGGCAAAAAACCCAACTTTTACCAGGTAGATCTAAGCTCTGCAGAACAGGTTGCCCAACTGTTAGATCAGGAATCAGCTATTGACGGTTTGATCCATTTTGCTGCTTTTAAAGCCGTAAGCGAATCTGTTAAAAGCCCGCTTAAATATTACAAGAACAACTTGTACTCCATCATCAACCTGCTGGATAAATTAGGTAAAGAGACACCATTTGTATTTTCTTCGAGCTGCACGGTTTACGGGGAACCGGATGTGTTACCCGTAAGTGAGGCCGAACCGGTAAAAGCCGCAGAATCTCCATACGGCAACACCAAGCAAATAGCCGAGGAGATATTGCAGGAGGTTGTTGCCGCCGAACCCGGGCGCAAAGTTATTGCCTTAAGATATTTTAACCCGGTGGGTGCACACCCTACCGCTTTAATAGGCGAACTGCCAAAGGGTGTTCCGCAAAATCTGGTACCTTTTATTACACAAACGGCCATAGGTAAGCGCGAAAAACTAACCGTTTTCGGCAACGACTATAACACCAAAGATGGGAGTTGCGTTAGGGATTACATCCATGTTGTAGACTTGGCGAAGGCACACATAGCGGCGTTAGAATACATGGAAGCGCCAGGCTTTGACGGCTATGATGTGTTTAATATCGGAACCGGCAATGGCAACACCGTTTTAGAGGTAATTGAAACATTTGAAAAGGTAACGCAAACAAAGGTGAATTACACCATTGGTGAGCGGCGTGCAGGTGATATAGAAAAGATATGGGGGAATGTAGATAAATCTGCACTGAAGATGAACTGGAAGGCTGAACTCGGCCTTGAAACGATGATGTCCTCTGCCTGGAAATGGGAATGCTACCTTAATGAAAACAACTTTCTGCATTAACAAAACCCCTTTTACTCAATAAAAGTCAAAAAATGACTGCGAAAATTATCTTTAAGAAATGAGCTTCCAAAGTTAAAGCTTCTCATTTACTGTTTAAACCAACTTTGCCGTACGTGCAGCAAGGTCTTCCTAGGAAATGGCAAAGTTGACCTTATTGTTGCCGGCATGATAAGACGCAAAAGTGCCCTAGGCATTTTTTCTGACGAATATGACGTGTCACGTTTAAATATTAGTAGCAAAGCCGCGAAAAAGCGAATATAATCAATTTAATCATGGTATAAATAGCCGCGAAAGTTTGCAAATCAATTATAAAATGGTTCGACTATAGTCCCGCTACCGCTACCTAAAAATCTACTTACGAAAGTACTCGCTAGCCCGATCAGGACTCGAATTGTTATTTAACTTGTTTTACATAAAGCTAAACGCTTCAAATTTTCAATGAAAGAATTTGAAAGGTTCTATCGTTGACGACCATGAATGTTATGAGCAAGTATTGTAAGACAACACGAATCTATAATCGGGGTTCTGCAGTAAGTCATGTTTTCGCTAAGCTCAAAGATGTGAGTAGGTGCGTGGCGCCCCTTATTCGGTATTCTCAATTAGTTCTAGAGATAGCATTTAAGACACATGTTTATCGTTTGCTGAAGCTTTGATTACCAACGTGCCGTTGCATTGTTGCACACAACTAAGAACTCACCACTTTGTAATGAATGATGAGCAATTCCTGCGGGGCTGCCAATTTCTTTTCCAGTATATAGTCTACTCTTCCGGATATACCTACTCATTTATACAAAAAGTTCAAGCTTGCTAAAAAATTATTTTGTAATACCAATTTTCAATCGCTACTGCTGGAATGATCACCACGTTAGCCCGGCTAAACCGGGCTATGTTAATACCTACAAAGTTACCTTCGATGTCATATACGGGTCCGCCGCATTGAGACGGCGTTAAAATTGCGTCTTGTGTAAATACTTTTTTAAAGCCATCTCTTCGCAAGGTTTTGCCCCCGCTAAAATGTTCTGCCGGATGATTTAAAATCTTCTGCGGTGGGTACTGTAGCACCACCATTTTCTCCATCTCCTTATCGTTTCTTTTAATGGTGATCAAAACCGTATCACCAGCCATGTATTTACCAAATGACTTAACAAAGTCAAGCTCATCATTAACCAGATGGTCACCAATTGATTCTATACTGTCCCCAATATTTAAACCGGCAAGTGCTGCCGCACTATTAGGTTGTATAAAGGTAAACTTAAGACCATTGCTATCTAAACCGGTAGCGACACCTATATAGCCATAGCTTGATTTTGGAGGCAGATCTATTATGGCACTTCCCAACACCGCAACGGCAGGGGTTGAGTCTGGCATGGGCGATATTAACAAGCTACCAACTCTATTGATGTGAGTAGCGGAACGCTCAAGTTCGTTGAGCTTTACTCCGCCGGGCAATTTTTCATCTATTGATAACATCACCAAGTCATTGAGCCGATCTCTTCTTAACACTGTTGCCCTAGCAATCTTATGATTCAGAATAATTACAGGGTTCTGCCCCACCATTGAACTTTTGCTTATCAATAAGCCAGCGAAAAGCCTTTTCCCTGTTGAAATTTTACTTAACACTATGGTGCCCAAGATCAACTGTTCCCGGCCTTCAATCAAGCTTTTGATTTGAACGCAGCTTTTCCTTTGGTCATGCCCGATATTTGTGAATTTCTTTAGTACATCACCTTTTAGCGGCGACAGTTCGACGGTTTTAAGCAAGATGTCTTTGTCCGATTCGTTAGTGTCTGGCAGCTTTTGGTAATCAACAGGCTTTGTTAGCGCAGAGTAGTATTTGCGATAAATATCAATTGGCACCTCATAATTAATCTGTTCTGATACTTCAATACCGCTGTGTATTCCTATTACCCGTCCCATCAAATCAAACAGTGGACCACCGGAATCGCCTGGTTCCATTTTGCAGGTAGATTGAATAAAACCATACTTGTTTTTTAAAACGGCAAGCTGTCCAAAACGAACGGTTGGTTGCCGTTGCTCCAGACTCTCGGGGTAAGCTATACTTACACAGGGTGATCCTACGCTCATGGATGATGACCAGCCCATTTCTGCAAAAGGCCAGGGGCCTTTATCGATAATCTTTAACATAGCCGCATCCGGAAGCATTCGCTCTGGCGCTATGGAAATAGTGCCCAAGCCCTTTGCTACACATTCGCGACCATCCGGAAACATAACCTTGTAGCTTCCCCCCGGTTTCACTACATGGGCTGCACTTAATATTGTTCCGTCACTGGACACGACTACTCCGCTGAATTGGGCACTTTGCCTTGCTCCTGTTTGCTCATCAATGGACCACATAAGTACAGATGAAGAAGCCACTTTAGCAACGACAGCCAACAAATTCCTTTGAAGTTTTCCAGGTAAATCGTTTTTGATCGACGTATCTGGCTGCGCAGCTGAATGTGCGATAATACATATCAGCTGTATAATTACCAATAGTGAAGCTTTGTATCGTTTCATTTATTTATTTATAAAAGAAGCCGGACTTGCCGGCTTCAGTAATTAACTATAAAGAACTCGCTATATTTACTATGATAAGGTTTAGGATATAATTAATGCGGCACTGTTATCTTCTTTCGTTGTAAACTTGAAACTCTGCTATTGAAACCTGGTGATCGGCTTTATCAATCCTTATTCGAACCTTGCTGCCTTTCACAGTATTAAAACGATGCACCTTTACCCTACTTTTATTCTGCCCTGTTAATAGTTTCTTCCAAACGCCATTACTTAAGTACTCCAGCGTATAATCAGTAATGTTCGGCTTCTGTTCGGCAATTACAATAGTGTTAAACGGATGTTCAGGCTTTAACGCAACCTCGTACCAAGGCTTTGTCACAGTTGGGTTAGATACCCATGAAGTGCTGAAATCATCATCGTTAGCAAAGTCCATTATAGACGAATCATCGCTCCAACTAGAGTTTGAATACACCCTTTTCGCAAGGTTGTGAGATATAATGGGTGCATCGAGAGCAGGTAGCTTGCCTACCGCTCCCTCGTTTTTCCATAATCTACCAATTTCTTTTAAGGCCGCCAGTGCATTATCATCAAAAAGCCCGTCGCGATTTGGCGCTACGTTCAGTATAAAATTGCAATTTACCTTATTCAAGGGTATCAAAATATCATTTACAATTTTCGAGGGGGCTTTTACCGGATCGGTCGGGTGATTGGTTTCCCAAAACCAATTATACTGCAACGGCAGGCATGCAAGCGCTGGCATGGTATTCTTGTCGGTAGCAACCCGTTGCCCTGCTCCCATCTCATAAGTTTTGATATCAGTGTAGTACATGCCTTCTGCCGGGTACTTTGCACCATTGAGGTCCATCACAAGACAATTCGGCTGCTTGGATTTAATCAATGTGTATATTTCCTGAAACGGCACATCATCGTAAGATATTCTAGACCATGGCGCATCCCAACCGTCTATGATCAAAGCATCAATTTTACCATACTTAGTCATAAGTTCGGTTATTTGTGCTTTCACCATTGCTATGTGCTTAGGTGTAATAGCATTAGGGCGTAATTGATGATGTGTATCTAATATAGAATAGTACAAAAAAACCTTCAACCCATTTGCTCTGAACGCATCAACATACTCCTTAACAACATCTCTTTTTAACGGGCTGTTCATCACATTATAGTTGGTTGTCTTGGTATCCCATATGCAAAAACCACTATGGTGCTTAGTAGTAATGCAGCCATAGCTCATATTGGCAGATTTTGCTGCCTTTGCCCATTGAGCGCAGTTGAGCTTTGTAGGGTTAAACAGAGAAGCCGGAGCTTCCGGGTCTGCCCAGTCCTGGTTCATGTAAGTTGGAATATTGAAGTGGATAAACATTCCAAAACGCAGGTCAACGAATTCTTGCTGCAGTTGAGCAAGCGGCCGCGGCGATGCATTCTCTAAAGTTTGCGATTTAACCTTTGTGAAAAGTACAACAAGAAAAAACAAGCCTATGGCTTTATACTTAGTCATCTTAATATTTGATTATTGTTTTGAAAACAGCTCTTTAAGCTTTGCATTTAATGATTCGCCTCTGACATCGGTAGCGATAATCTTACCGTTTGCATCAACAAGAAAGCAAGCAGGTACCGCTCTTATTCCATATAGGCGGCCTACATTATTGTTCCAGCCTTTTAAATCTGACACGTGTTTCCACGGCATACCGTCATGATCTATCGCAGTTTCCCAGCTTTTTTTATCGCTATCTAACGAAACCGAAAGTATTTCAAACCCTTTGTCTTTGTAAAGCTGGTACTGTTTAGACAAATTCGGATTTTCTGCACGGCATGGGCTACACCAGCTTGCCCAAAAATCAATCAATACCACTTTGCCTTTTAAGGATGCTAGAGACAGGGGTTTACCATTCAGGTCTGTTTGGGTAAACAGCGGAGCCTGATTTCCAATCACTATGGTGCTGGCGGCCTTAATACGCTGAGCCAATTCTATACCCACATCTGTTTGCTTAAACTTTGGATTTATTGCCTTGTAAATCGGTTCTATTTTAGCTAAGTCAACTTTAGTGCCGGCAGCTTCAGAAAGTGCTACCAGCCCGAAATAAGAGTTTGGGTGTTCTTTAGCAAATTGCAGCTGTTTATCAGATCTTGCCGCTATGGCCCTGCGGAAGCGCGCATCAACTGCTTTTATAAAACTTGTATCTTTCTGCTGCTCTGGTGTGCCGCTTGCAAAATCCTGGTTAACGGCTTTGGTAAGAGCCATCATTGATCCACCGATAGTTTTGTTATAAGCGGTAAATTCTTCATAAACTTTAGACCCGTTTACAGCAGCGTTAGTAAGCGAATCTTTAGAGGTCATGGTAATATTTTCTGTCCCGAAGTAGAAATAGATAACATCACCACCACGATAAATTGCAAATTGCTTTCCCCCTCCGCCATGAGCAACGGACATACGTGCAGTAGCAATGTCCTGAATACGTCCGGTAAACTTAAACTTGCCATTAACAAGCTCTGTAGAATCCTCATGGCTTTTACCATTGTCCATGTAATCTAAATAGACCATAGATGGTTTGCTGAGATCACCAATATTTCCCGAGAGGGTGAAGTTTGCAGTCTGCCCACTGCTTACCGCCGGAAGCGCTAATACCAGGCAAGCAAGTCCAGCAAACTTTTTTATTAACTTTTTCATAGATGTTATAGGGCCTTAATAAGCTTTTTAATATATGATTTGTGGAAAAGCCTTTTGTGCTGCCACAAACTGGGCTTCGGTTTTGTTGTTCCATCCAAAGGCTACAGTGGCTTGTTCTTTTAAATTAACGCCGGCAGCACCGCTCCAAAAATGTACAAACTCGCCCCAATTAAGATCGTGGTCAAATTCATTCCCGTCCTTCTTTGGATAGTATTTGGCAAGCAATTCAAAGTATTTGTTCAGTACAGCGGCTTTACCGTGTTGATTGTAAATAGGGTAAAACCAGTTTTTAAACCACTGAGTGTTTGCTCGCGGGAACGTGTCGTATTTACTTTGCATTTCCTGGAACACTTTTGCGGCTTCTGATTCGTAGCCTATGTGCAAGTAAACATCATAGATGAATATTTCCATGAACTTGCTGTCTCCCCATAATGCGTCAGATGGAGACCCTTTTACTCCATGGCTTGCGCCGCATATAATATGGCCTATCTCATGTATTGGCATACCGATTTGCTGCCCTGACGGATTAGTCCAGTCAGCAAGGCCACAATCGATAACATTCCGATAGTCATGACTCTCGTCGAAGTACGATGCCGGGTGCCCACCGCCAAGTTTGCCATTTACCACTTTGTGAAAAATGACATACAGCCTGGTAGAATCACCAAAGTTGCCATATGTACTTTTCACGTAAGCCCACGCATCAGAGATAACCTTGTTTGGCCAGACTACATCTCGCGACATGTTATCATCATAGTAAACAGCAGCGTTGTTATCATAAAATGTACGGGTAACTGTTAAATCATGCTCAAACCAGTGCTCTTTCCATTTAAAAGGTGGTGCACCCACCTTTGTATTGGCGGTTTTTGTTGCTTTACTCGGATTTGCAAAGTGCGTTTCTCTGCATGAGGTTCCCATCAGCGCAGCTAAAGCAATTGCGCCAGTTATTAATTTGATCCTAGAAATCATAGGGATAAGTTAACCTGCTTTAAATAGCTGCAGGCAATTAGTAGATTTTTTTAAAGGGGCATCGTACAATGCCCCTTCAGTAATGAATTATTTACCAGCCGGTATTTTGAACTAACTGCTTATCACTGTCCACATCCTTTTGCGGGATGGGATACAGGTAATGTCTTTTAGTAAATACGCGATTTTCAAAGGTTACCAAGTTATAAAACTCTGGAAGGTTAGCGCTTATATTTAATGCTTTAAACGGCCCGTTATCTGTGGTTTCCGCAATTTTCCAGCGGCGTACATCAAAAAAGCGGCTGTTCTCAAATGCAAGTTCAACCCTGCGTTCTTTCCTGATCGCTTCCCTCATGGCAGTCTGTCCTGCAGGAACAGGCAGGTCTCCTGTACCATATTCCGGCACGCCAGCCCTGTTCCTTATCAGATTAACGTACTTTAAAACATCGGCATTGCCTGGGTCACTTTCGTTTAGCGCTTCGGCATAGTTAAGGTAGATCTCTGCAAGCCTGAGCATCACCCACGATCTTCCGCCTTGCCTCCAGTCACCAGTTACAATATTCTTACGAACAATATAGCCGGTTGGCGAATAGTCGTTCCCACCAGTTTGCTTACCTGAATTACCTGTATTGTAGGTTTGAGTAATTACTTCGCCACTATTGGTATTCAGCCACCTGCTGCCGTTGTAAGTTATCCCTACATAAAAACGGGGTTCCCTGTTTGTCCATTGATTGTAGGTACTGCGGGCCTTGTCATCATAGGGTGCCTGGAAATCAGAAAAACCTGTTTTTACATAGCCTGATTTACTATCGTCTATAGAACGCCCGTTAGCCATAAAGTAAGCATCAACCATGGTTTGGGTTGCTCCCAAACCGCCGCTACCTCTAACCTCATCGGCGTAACCAGAGTGATAAGGCGCCAGTTCATAAGCCCGGTTGGTAACGCCCGCACTAATTCTAGCGTATATAATTTCCTTGTTCCAATCCACCAGCATTACGTCGCGACAAGATAGATACGGACTGAAGTTGCCGCTAGCATCGTTTACGCGGTAAAGATCAAATTGAGATGGAACGAACTGATCAATAAACGCCTTTGCTGCATCAGCGGCTTTCTTCCACTTAGTAGCGTCATACTGATCATTAATTAATTTTTTCCCGTCAGCATTAACCATAGAACTATAGTCGGAGTTACCGTTGAATAACGGGCTGGCTGCATATAACAAAACCTGGGACTTTACAGCCATAGCAAAAGCTTTGTTAATACGACCATAGTTATTATCGTTCGACGCTTTTAAAGGTAAATTGACCATTGCAGCATCCAACTCTGATGTCACGTACTCAACACATTCGTCAAACGAACTCCGTGGCAGCTGCACATCAGCAAACGATGCATCAGGAGCGATGGTCTTGTCGCCGGTGATTACGACTGGTCCATAAATGCGCATCAACCAGAAATAGTAAATAGCTCGCAATGCCCTGGCCTCCGCTTTGTATTGAATTTTTAAAGAGGTAGGTAAATCAGCAACTTTGTCGACATTATCCATAAATATTCCTGCAGAACGAATCCCGCGGTAATAGGTAGTCCAAAAACCGCCTATAAAATCGCTTGATGCATCATAGTTACCATTATTTATATTTTGAGTAGCAACAAACCCCCAGTCGTATTCAGCTTCATCTGAACCACCTGTCCACTCACCTATACTGTTGTCACCACCAGGAAAGCGTTGCGAAGCCTCATCAGGTATTGCGGAGTAAACGTTTGCTAAGAACTTTTCAGCTGTATTCCGGTTTCTGAATGTTTCATCGAGCGTAAGACGGTCGTCAGGTACCTGGTCTAAGAACCCTTTTTTACATGAAAGACTGAACGTGCATATTGCAATGACTGTTATTAAAATTCGTTTCATATTATCTTTTTAATAATGTTGTCCGTTAATTAAACTGAGCACTAATACCGAAAGAGATTGTTTTCACATTGGGATACGCAGTACCATTGCCGGTGTTCAGCTCAGGGTCCCAAAGCTTAAATTTGCTGATGGTGAAAACATTGTAACCCATAACGTAAATGCGGGCACTGCTCATCCCTATTTTGCGGAACGCAGATTTCGGAAGCATGTACCCTATATCAAGCGTTTTTAAACGGATGAACTGTACATCCTTTACCCACCACGAGCTGTGCTGCGTATTGTTGGTGTTGTCGCCATCTCCGTAAGCCAAACGTGGGTAAAACACATCTTGGCTCGGATTTTCTTCAGTCCACCTGTCGGTAATGTTAGAATAGGCATTGCTGATGCCTCCGTTGGTAGCGAAAGGTTGTATAGCGTTACCAGAGATGTATCTGGAAGCATGGCCTGTGCCCTGGAAAAATGCACCAAGATTAAAACCTTTATAAGCAACGTTAAAACCAATGCCGTATATTAAAGATGGTACATCTCCTCTGCTAATCTCTGTACGGTCGTAAGCATTAATGATGCCGTCGCCATTCAGGTCACGATACTTGATATCGCCCGGGCGAATGCTTTGCTTCGAACCTGGTACCGCACTGTTATCAATCTCTTCCTGGCTGGTAAATAATCCTTCAGCTATATAACCAAAGTCAGCAAGTATATTATGGCCTCTCTGGTCATTCCAAGGATACTTTGGTGAAGGTTGATCGTTCTCAACAACGTTATCTCTGTTGTAAGTTATATTCCCACGCAGGTTTACTACAGTGGCACCTATGTTAAGGCGCTGCTCAACAGTGGCATCAAAGCCTTTATTGTCTACAATACCCAGGTTAGCGTACGGCGATGATGTTAAACCGACATAGCCCGGTACTGCTGCCCTTTGCAGGAATATTCCTGTTCGGTGTTCTTTAAACAAGTCGAATGTTAGCGAGAAGGAATCGTTAAAAGCTCTTATGTCAATACCAAGGTCTTGTTTGTGCGACTTAGACCAGGTAACATCTACTCCGTAGTCTGTAATGTTAATACCGCCTATAGAATTGGTATTATTCAGGCCATAAGTGTAACCATCTGCCTGGTCTGATAACAGTGTTAAATAGCCAAATCGGCGACCTAGCCCAATATCGGCACTTCCCACAATCCCGTTACTGTACCTGAACTTTAAAAATGAAATGGTCTTCTTGATAGATTCAAAAAACTTTTCCTCTGACACCAGCCAACCTAAGCCAAATGCGGGAAAATATCCGTACCTGTTCTCCGGAGCAAAGTTCTCAGAACCGTTGTAACCCATGTTAAACTCGGCAAAGTAACGGTCAGCATACGAGTAGGTTGCCCTACCTGCCAAACTCCTTAAACGGTATGGTATCGAAGTAGTAAAATCACCCGCCGGGAATCTTGTCTCATCCTCCTGGTTAAATAAGATCAGCCCGCCGATACGGTGCTTACCGAAGGTGCGGTCATAGTTGAAAGACGACTCGGTATATACCTTATTTCTACCACTACTTGACGCACTAAAGTTTAGATAATTACCATTACCGGTGTAAGTTCTTACCAGGTTTAAGGTACCGTCAACATTGTACGGTGTATTTTGGTCGGGATACCAGGTATCTTCTCTCTTTTGACGTAGAACGCCGTTGACATTGTTCGCATCAAAGGCGAAAAGTGTAGTAAATGTAAGCCCCTTTACAATTGAGTTTAGATCCTGTGTGATTCTTATATTTGAATATAATTGATTTTGAAAATTGGTTCTGTAACCCCTTCTTGTCAGGTCAGCATATGGGTTACGCTGATCACCATTTGGATTTACCCCAGGGACAAACCCGCCGGGGTATTCTATAGGAAATACCACCGGGGAAACAATCATGGCCTGACCAAAAATATCGCCTGAAGAAACAGAAGGATAGTTCCCTTTGCCTACATAACCCTGTACACCTAAAGCAACTTTGGTGCTTTTAGTAACATCCAAATCAACGTTGCTGGTAAAGTTGTAACGTGTGTAGTCGATATTGGAATCGAAGGTGGATAGTTTGTCCGTCTTTAATAGACCACCTTCATTGTAATAACTTGCCGAAACATAATATTTTGCATTGGGTGCACCGCCGTTAATGTTGACGTTGGCACGCCTGTTACGGCTTGTGTTTTTAAATACAGCAGCCAACCAGTCAATGTTGGGGTACAATAATGGATCGACATTATTTTGTGTGTTTCTGATGTATTGCTGTGAGTACTTCGGCACCCCGCCGCGTGTGGTGTTTGCCTCATTAACGGCATTCATGTAAGTTATGCCATCGGCCATTTCGGGCCTGCGGGTAAATGAAGATAAACCCTCATAATAATCAGCATCGATTTTCGGTTTACCAGATTTCCCCCTTTTGGTTTGCACTAGTATAACACCATTGGCACCTCTTACACCGTAAACTGCTGTGGCTGATGCATCTTTTAGGATGGTAAAAGATTGGATGTCCTGCGGATCAAGATTGTCTATCGAACGCGTAACACCATCTACCAATACCAAGGGTCCTGTGCTATTATTAGTAAAGGTTGATATACCGCGTATCCATATGTTGGCGCTGTTAGAACCCGGCTCACCGGAACGTTGTACACCAACTATACCAGACAACCTTCCTGCAAGTAAAGTGGAAAGGTTGGCTACTGGCTGTTTCAATTCGTCTACATCAACGGTAGATTGCGCACCTACAAGGCTAACTTTCCGCTGAGTTCCGTAAGCAACAACTGCCACCTCCTTTAACTCATTTTGCGGCTGCGGCGCAAGCTTAACATCAATAACCTTTTGATCATTAACTGCTATTTCCTGGGTTATGTACCCAATAAACCCAAAAACCAAAACCTCTGTTTCGTCGTTTACCTGAACTTGATATTTTCCCGCAACATCGGTAATGCCGCCCCTTGTGGTGCCCTTCACACGTACAGTTACTCCTGGCAAAGCTTCTCCTTTTTCGTCGACAACTTTACCGGTGACAATTCGCTGGGCTTGCTTCGGCTTGCTTATAACCGGAGCTTTCTGCTGGTATTTTATCAATATCTCATCTTCAAGTACCGAAAATGTAAAAGGTGTTTTATCAAGAGCATAAATTAACACTGTGCCAAGCTCCTTGTCAACTACCTTAACGGACACGCGGGCATTGCTGTTAGCCACCGATCCGTTATAGGTAAATTTTACCCCGGAAGCAGCAGAAATATTTTCAAGCGCTTCACTTAACAGGATATTTTTAAATTCAACGGTAACATGCTTCTTGAGTACATCCTGCCCGTTAGCGTCAGTTGCGGCTACAATAATACCTGAACTACATAAAATGATCAGAACAATGGTGCTTATCTTCATAAAAAGCATGTACTTGCGTCCCATATAGCGGGATACATTATTTTTCATATATTCACTCGATAAAACGTTAAAAATTAGCAAGTACCCTGGGTTGCACGCCATGGAGGTATAGCTGTTTGTTGGATGTTTTTTTGATTCAGTAAGCGCCCCCTCGCACGGGGCGACTACTGATCTTTTGATGAGAGTATATCGTTATTTCAAATTACACCCTCCTCCTTTGATCGTCCATACACTATCTTTTTGAGTCATTTTGGCATTAACCACGAATGCCATTTTCTTCAGGAATTTTTCAGGACTTTCACCTGGTTTTATCCGGCCAAAAAACGTACAATCTTTTACTCCACCTTGCACCTTCACCTGGAGATTATACAATCTGGTGATATCTTCCACTACCTCCTTAGCTGGTACATTTTTGTACTCATAATATCCATTATGCCGGCCTAAAATGGCGCTAACATCAGGTATGGGCAGTACCTTAGCAAGGTTTGTCTTTTTGTTATAAACAATTTGATTGTTCGGTAATAAAGTCACATCTTTCTTGTCGCCGGCAAAGGAAACCTTGCCGGTGAATAACGCAATAACTACATCCTCGTGCTCTGTGAAAGATTTAATGTTAAAGCTTGTTCCTAGTACTCTGGTGCTGGTGTTAGCTGTATGAACAATAAAAGGATGTTCTTTATCTTTAGCTATATCGAAGAACGCTTCACCAGTAAACGTTACTTCTCTGGTGTGTCCGTTGAAAGCCACCGGGTAAATAAGAGAGCTTTTTGCGCTCAGCCAAATTTTTGAGCCATCCGTTAATTCAATAATTTTTCTTTCGCCCGCTTTAGTGGTAACAGTAGCTAACTCAACAGTAGAATCTCCCTTATTAGTACCCCAAAAGATAGCAAGACAAACAATTACTATTACTGATGCAGCTATAGCTAACCTGGACAAGGTAAGTGACTTACTTCGCCTTGTGGCTTTTACTTGCTGCTGTATGTTATTAAAAATTCTTTTTTTTGCTTCATTCTCTTCGGATTCGCTTTGATATGGAGATAAGTGAGCTTGATTGCCTTGTGCCCTATACCAGGATAATAGCTCATCCCTTTCTGAAGGCGTGGCAGTTCCCTCAATATATCCTTTTACTAAATACTCTTTTCTCGACTCTTCCATTCTAACGGCAATTAATATGAAGTACCATAAGCCCGCGCCTACCCTTAGTGGCGGGACATTTATTTTTAATAATAAAGCTACTTTATGGATTAGGCAATATGAGGTATCGCCTTAGTGCTGGTTTAGCAAAATTATCAGGATCATCATCTCTTTAAGATTAAGACGAAGGACCTTGAGTGCTTTTGTCAAATGAGCTTCAACTGTTTTTTTAGCAATGTTCATCTCATCTGCAATTTCCTGCGGCGACAATCCTTTCTGGCGACTGTATTGATAAACCAAACGGCACTTTTCTGGTAGTTGCTCCACAAGGCCGTTAACATACTCCTCCAAAAATTTTGCGTGTAATAAATCCTCCGGGAGATCTGCCGACGGGGAACCGGGCATTTTTTCAAGCAATTTCTCGTGCCGGTTTTTAGTGTATATGCCTTTAAATACGGCAAACTTAATTGAGGTTGCCAGATAAGAATTAAGCGTTTCTATTTTCACATGCCCTCTTCTATTCCACAAGCTAACGAAAACCTCCTGTACTATTTCTTCTGCAGCAAACTTCTCCTTTGTATAGCTATAAGCTAGTGCAACAAGCCTTTTCCAGTACCTGTTATATATATCTGCAAAAGCATTATCATTGCCGTTGGCAAACAGATCAAGTAACTCGCTATCAGTAAGCTTCACATCAGACTTCATCAGGAATGGCAATGTTTTCACTAAAATATTAATATTTTTTTAACATTAGATACTTTTTGTTGCATTAGCCGTCACTTAGACATTTTGTGGGATTGCGGGGATCAAAATCACACAAATGAAAAAAGCCGCTTCATCATTATGAAGCGGCTTATGCAAAATTTAAATTTAATTTAGCATTATCTTTTCCGTTATAATTCTGTCGCCAGTACCTCCTACATACTTGTAGTGAAGATCAAAAGTTTTAGTTGCAGGGTCATACGTGCAACTTCCGTTTGTTTGTATGGAGGGATTTGCCGAACCCGGCGCAGAAATTACAGTAACGGAGTTATCAGGATTAACAATCAACCACATGTAATAGTTGCTACCTCCCAAATCAGCTGCTTCAACACGTATAATATTGCCATTTACAGTTGTTAATGTTTTGTCCCGGTTTGTCCAAGAGCGGTTTATAGATGGATCCGGAAACTCTATCGTTCCGGTTGCTTTTGCTTCGCCCTCATAAGCACTTTTTATTCCAACTATGTAGTACACTGATTTGTAATAGTTTATCTGCTGTCCTTGAGCGTCGGTAATGGATATAGGGAGCATGTACTTAACACCAAGTGTAAGTTTGGATGTGTTTATATTAACAATATAGTCTGCTGTGGTTTGCCTGGCCGGTATCACCACCGTTGAGGTTGGTGCACTGTAAGCATCAGCAGGTAAACTCTCGTAGAGCTCATATTTGAAGTCTGATGAGTTTGGCAAATCGTTACCATCTTTTACCGCAGCTAAGCTATCAGCTACGTAAAGTTTGCGATGCTCAGCATTCAATGAGGTTAACGCTGCTGCATCTATGCTCAAAGTAACAGTAATATCTTTGTTGAGGGGCTTTGTGCCCGACAAGAGAACAGTAGTAGCTAAAGGCTGCGGAGTAGAGCTTATACTTTTAGACACTGCATATTTAAACCCTCCATTATCAAACATTGCAGGGCCGGCATGAGCAGCAATGGGTAATTCCACAGAAGTAGGGGCATTTTTGTAGTTGTAATTCTTGTCGGATTCCTTAGAACATGATAGCGCAAGACAAGCCATTAATGTTACAAGTGACAGATAAAGTTTAGTAGATCTTTTTTTCATTTGATTATAGCTAGTTATTAAATTTTGATTTGGCGCTGATCATTCGGGATTACAATAATCCCGGCTACAAAGAAGAGTATATCAAAAGCCGTAACACCCTTACTGCTTTTAGAACTTTTATAAAAATAGAGTCTCATTACTTGCCCCTGCAAACTCCGGCAGTCTACATTATGGGTATATGCCGAAATATAAGAGGCCCTTTTACTTCAAAAACCTTTACATAATCAACTTATTTCTTATCATATAGCCAAGGTTAATTGAGCACGCCACTTTTGTACTGTTCGCCAACGATGCTAAATGAGTACTTAAAGAACATTTTGCATAATGTTATAAGATTTGCCATCAATTATAAATCGATTGCGTCCCTATTGTCAAGACAAAAATAATTTGCGCACATCTGCTAACCTATTAGTGACTGTAATAATCAACCGCCACAGGTCACCGGAAGTCTTATAAGTAGTTTTTATACAGATGTTTAAAGGTTATAATCTTGCATTCCAGCATCAGAATGAATTAATTTTATCCAAAGGCTCCTTTAGATTTACATAGTTACTTTAGTGGGATAAAGATCGAGAAGAGGCAGGGTGAACTATGACTTAGGCTCTGAGTTAATGGCTCATATGCTGAAGAAGACCCTGCCCCTTTTCATCAACAAAAAACTCAAATAGAAATTCGGGCTGGAGACCCATTATTAAGGAGTCGAGTATGTTGATGATCCCGATCAATAAAACTTCATCATGTAAAATTTAATGCTGATAAGCATACAACTGAGCTGTTAATATTTTAAACTTCAATAACGAAGATATTTGGTCAATAGAGACCTAAACAACCTTTATGTTTTACAAAGCAAGCTGAGTAATTCACATCAGAGGTTCCCGATAATTTAGTAAAAGCCAAATCCCGAAAAACTCTTATGTAAGGTGTGAGTAATTGTTAAGATTTATTTAGCAAGACGTTTTTCGTCGCTATCTACGTAGTAGAAGATTGATCCAAAGAGCAGCATTACACCGCCAAAAAATACTGGTATCTTAACTGACCAGCTGCCGTTTATTGTTGTGACATTTGCTGAACCTCCGCTGTCGTCGGCATTTAAATGGTGTTTGTAAAAAATGTTCCCGAAAATGATTAGAGCTATACCAATCACAATTAAAAAAATGCTGAACTTTTTCATAATGTTATATTAGCCTACTGGGGAAACGCTGCTATACATACGGGCGTTTAGAGAGAGGTACTAATATTACATCAGTTACTTTATAAATGTTTTAACTGAACTGATCTATGTAATTTTCTTGCTTATAACAATTTCCCGCGTTTGACATACCTTCACGACATCAGCAACTGCCCAAAAAGTTTTATCAGCATATAAAAAACGGCGCCCTTACCAGGGGCGCCGTACGATAAACCAACTTCAACCAATCTCAATAACCCGGATTTTGTTTCAATTGCGGGTTTACATTGAGAATATCTTTACCTATAGGGAATATTTCTGTATGCTTATCGCCATCAGGCTGTTTGTCCCACCATGTTCCGGTGCTGAAAACACCCCAGCGGATAAGGTCAGTTCTGCGCCTGTTCTCGCCAATAAATTCCCTGCCCCACTCGTCAAGCATTTCCTGATCTGTTAACTGGCTGCCATCTAACTTGTATAAGCTTGGAGATCCATCCGGGTAATTACGGCGCCTTACCTGATTTAGTTGTGCTGCCGCACCGGATTTGTCGCCTTTGCGGTAAAGGCACTCGGCCAGTGTATAGTAAATTTCAGACAAACGTACTTCAGCATATGCGGAGGTGATCCGATTAGGGTCTGGCGTAGGATAAAGCGGGTATTTAAGTAAGAACACACCCGAATTGTGATCAGCATGGTTCATGTTCGATTCTTTGTCAGATATTTTTGTACCCGGCTTAGCATTCAGAAACATCCCCACCTGATCACGGATAAACAGCGGATAAGGGCCTTTATTGCCTCTTACGGTGTCGGCACGTTCAGAGCCGTTCACTGTACGTTTAAAAGGCAGATATCCATAAAGAAACATGCCCTCGCGCTTGCTATCACCCAGGTTGCGATACTTTTTCAGGCGCAGGTCATCCGGGTACCTCTGAAATTTAACGAATGGCTTTCCTAATTGGAAGCTGTACTCCACGCTATCAACATCACGTCCGGGTTGAAGCGCAAAACGTGGGTTAGCTTGCCCGAAGTCTGTAAAACCACAATATAACGGAGCGGCATCATACGTCATAGCGTTAAAGAACATGCCGCCATCATATTGCCAGTGTGTACGCGCCAGGGTGCCTGGAAAGCCATAGATCACTTCTGAACTTGTAGAGGTGTTAGTATAATCAAATGGCGCATCCCAGCGTGTATCAAGCGCGTAGCTGCCATATTTACCACCAATAATGTCCCTGCATACTGCTTCGCATTCGGTGAACTTCTCTACGCCGGTATAAACCTTAGCGTTCAAATAGAGCCTGGCAAGCAATGCAGCAGCGCCAGCTTTTGTCCAACGGCCGATACCTTTAGCGCCTAGCTGGTCGCGGGTAGGTAAACCCGGAATAGCCTCCGTCAGTTCCTTTTCAATAAAGGCGAATGTTTCTTGCGGAGTAGACTGTGGGTTACCTTGAGTTGAATTTTTTACATCGGTTACAATTTCGATATTGCGATAGAAATCAAATGCTCTTAGGTAGAACCAGGCCCTTAGCGTACGCAACTCCGACTTAAAGTCTGCCAGTTCCTCTGGTGTTACGCTTAGCTTAGCCGGATCCTGAATACCTTCCATATCCTGTAATGAGTTGGTAGAAAGTACAATACCCTGGTAGAGGTTTGTCCATACACCGCTGGTAAAAAAGTCGTTTGTGGTCCAGGTGTGGTAATGCATGCGCTGGTAATAACCGCCATCCTGCCAGTCCCCCTGGCGGTTGTACGTTCCGTACTCATCGGTACAATCCTCGTTTGCGGCGTAGTAATCATTACCTTGTATGCTCCAGTAACCATGTTCGAACGGACGAAGAAAATCTCTAATCACATCGTCTCGCCTGGTTAAAAACCCAGATGCATCCACCCGGTCGTATACATGTTCGTCCAGCTTGGTGCAGCTGCCGGCTAAAACTGCCGTCAGGAACAAACTGCTTATATATAGTTGATATTTTTTCATGCTGTTAAATGTTAAAATGTGGCCTGCAGACCAAGAATCAATTGTAACGTTGATGGATAATAGTTTAACGACGTATTTACGCCCGGCGTCAGTCCGTTACTGTTTATCAGGTCAGGATCACCTCCGGTATAAGAAGTAAACGTGTGCAGGTTTCTGCCAGCAGCGTAAAACCGTACAGATTTTAAGTACTTGGTATTTAAAGGCTGTGTATAACCCATTGCTACGTTATCAATTTTCACGAAAGAGCCCGATTCCAGGAAATAATCAGACGCGATGGTAGTTGTAGCTGAATTTTTTAGCTTGGAGTACTTGCTATTGCTGTCGTAAGCAGATTTAAGCACATTAGCGTCAGCCTGGGTTGACGGCGTGCCCAAATAGAATGCCGGTGTGTTAAACACTTTGTATCCAAAAGCACCGCGCAGGAATATGTTTAAATCAAAGCGTTTGTACCGGAAGTTATTGCTTAAAGAAGCGATGAACTTGGGCAGACCGTTACCAACATATTGCTTGTCATCTCTGGAAGCCTGGTTGGCCGGAACTATGCTGCCGTCTTTTCTGTAAACCAGCAGCGCTCCGGAGTCATCTACACCGGCAGACTTTAACATGTAAAACTCACCGATGCTGTGCCCTTCTTCGATACGCTGAATTTCGCCAGGTGACCCCGGTGCAGACAAACCTGCAACATCCTGGAAAGTTGCTCCCTTGTATAAAGTGTTTGAAAAAGAAATAAACTTGTTGCGGTTGTATGAAAAAGCAGTGCTGATGTTATAACTAAAATCGCGCTGTTTGACCACTGCTGCACTCAAAGTAGCCTCAATACCGGTGTTTTTCATGGTACCAACGTTTGTAAACGTTTGCGATTGAGGGTTAGGCGGAAGCGGCACGTTATAATAGCCTAGTAGATCTTTGTTCTTGCGTACGTAGAAATCTAACGAACCGCTAATCCGGCTATCAAATAAGGAGAAGTCTACACCAGCGTTGAAATTGATAGAACGCTCCCAGCTTAGGTCGGGATTTACGTTAGATGAAGGGCCATACACCTGGTATTGTACACCGTTAAATGGAAAATAACCAGCGCCACCATACAGTAGCAATGACAGGTAGTTGCCAAAATCCTGGTTACCGGTTATACCGTAGTCTGCCCTAACTTTTAAATCGCTGATCCATGGGGCCGAAGTTTTAAGGAAATCCTCTTCAGATACCCTCCAGGCAACTGATACAGCCGGGAAATTCCCCCACTTGTTATTGGCCCCAAACTTAGAGGATCCTTCGTGACGCAAGCTTCCGGTCAGGATGTACTTGTTATCAAAATCATAATTGAGTCTTCCAAAGAAAGCAATAAGGGTAGAACCATTTTGGGTTGATCCGACAGCGGATTGCCCCTGCCCTGCTGCACCGCCATTATACAAGCCGGAACCCAAGTTGTTCCACTGATAGATGTCAAATGGGAAGTCGTAGTTCTGAGCATAGAATTGCTTGTAATTGTACAGGGAATAAGAGTAACCACCAAGTAATTTAAAGTGATTACGGTTCACATCCAGCGAGTAATTACCTATCCATTCTAAATTTTTCTGATCGTTTTCCTGCTGTTCCTGCGATGCAAAATTGGTTTGAGTGGTTTTGTTAGCATGTACGATGCTGGAAAGAGTAGACGGTGTGAAGTTCATGTTCCGACCAGAACGGCTTATTTCAGAGATCGTAACAGTAGTGCTCAGGTTCTTCAGAATATTAGCCCTTAATGAGGCGTTGACATCAATCTCTTTAATTTCCGCGTCAGACTTGATCAGCTTGCCGTTTTCTACGGGATTGTTGGAGAAGAAACCAGTATTGATGTAGTTATAACCACCCGTTTCATCGAAAATAGGGTAAGTCGGGTTTAGTGTCAAAGCATTATTAAAGTTACCCTGATCTGAATTGCTGGTATTCATGTACCGTGGTGCAATGCTAAGCGTACCTACAAAGATATTGTCGTCTGTAGTGTGGCTTATGTTTATCCTTGCACCGTATTCCTTTTTGCGTGCCCTAAGGTCAATACCATCTGCATTGCGGTAATCTGCCGATGCAAAGTAGTTGGTTTTAGCAGTGCCGCCAGAAAGTTGCATGGTGTGCTTTTGGCTGAAAGCCGGCGAATTGGTTACCGCACCAAGCCAATTGGTACGTGCACCATAATCCTGTCCTTGCTTGTTCTGAACACGATTTTGTAAAAATTCCTCTGGTGACAGGTTTTCAAGGCGGTTAGTTACATAATCAAAACTCGCATAGCCGTCATAAAACATACGGGACTGTGAAGTTCCTTTTTTTGTGGTAATAATGATAACACCGTTGCTTCCGCGCGTACCGTAAATAGCTGACGCTGCACCACCTTTTAACACATCAATACTTTCTATGTCATTTTGATTGATGTTATCAATGTTACCGCCGGGAATGCCGTTTACCACGTAAAGCGGACTAAGTCCTCCGTTACGTGATGATACGCCTCGCAACTGTATGCTTGGTGATGAATTTGGGTCGCCGCTTGAAGTGTTGGTAATGTTAAGACCAGCCACTTTGCCCTGTAAAGACATTAAAGGGTTATTGGCAGATACAGGCAGCAGGTCTCTGCCCGATACATGCGTAATGGCGCTTGACACCTCACGCTTATCCAGCGTGCCGTAACCAACGCTTACCACTACCACTTCGTTTAGTGTATTGGCAGCCTGTGAAAGGCCAACGCTTAGCGTTGCTGATTCTGTTAAGGGTACCTCACGGGTGGCATACCCTATAAAAGTGAAAGTAAGGCTCTTTGCCGTTGGAGGGACATTTAAGCTATAAGCACCATTCACATCTGATGTGGTGCCGATTGATGAGCCTGTTACAACGATACTTACACCCGGCATTGGCGTGCCATCGGCAGCATCGGTAACCTTGCCGGTGATGGTTCTGTTTTGAGCCATTACAATGCTGCTAAGCATCATAAAAAGCATAAACGTACTTATACGAAGTAGAAATTTCTTTTGCATAAAATGGTTTTATTGGTTTATAAATTGGGGACTAGCCGATTGCATACGACCCGGCGAAACACGGCGCTTTAAGGCGGCGCCTTTCCACAGTTGGCGTTTTTCATTTAAAGATTTTTGAGGTAGATAACACCAGATCGCTCCGGCGCAGTTGGTTTACAGTGCAAGTAAGCTCGCCTGCGTGGCAATTACAAGACACCAAGAGGCCATCAGAGGAAAATCTAAAACAATAAAAAATTAACTGTTTATTAAACAGTTGTTTACAAAGAAAAATAAGGAGAAAAATCCAGAGGCATGCAGGCTAATCAGCAGCAAGTTTAATACCCATAATGCGTTGTTCAAACTCGTCTGCGGGTATTAAGGCCTTTGAGCGAAGGCGAAACCGGTAGGTATAAACCGTACTAACGGTATATTCCAGTATTGCAGCAATCATTTCGTTATTGCTGATCCCTAAACGCATTAACGCGAATATGCGCAGTTGGGTAGTAAGGGTTCCGGCTGTTTTTGGTTTAAGCTGGTCCTCTTCGGGCAGCATAGCGTTGAAAGCCTCTACAAAGTCCGGGAAGAGTTTTAAAAAGATCTGGTCAAACGTATGGAACAGCTCCCGGCGTTCTGCATGGATGTCTACCTTGTCTAATTGCCGTAGTGCTTCGTCAACGCTGCCCGATTTCACCTTTCGTTGTAAATTGTTCTTCAGCTTGTCCAACTTTACAATATGCCTGGAGAGCTCGCCGAAAAAGAACCCAATGTATTCTTCTTTTATCCGGCCTTCCTCCCAAAGCTTGGTATTTTGTTGAGCCAAAAGCCGGTTGTTCTCACGGATAACCAATTCGCCGGCGCGTACTTTCTTCAGCTGTACAAAAACAATAAATCCAACTAAACTGATAATTATAGTGATGACGATTACCGACGATAGAACTATTAAGAAGCGTTGCCTTTCACGCTGCGCCATCATGTCGCGTTCGGCAGATACAACCGATAGCAAACGGGCAACCTGGTAACGCTGCATACGGGCACCAAACTTATTGGCTTGCTCCATTGCCAGTTGCAAAAATGTATAAGCGTCATTTACCTTACCCTGCTCCAACAATGTGTTGCCAAGGTCCAGCATGGCCTGCGCCCGGTAAGTTGAAGTCCGTATATCATTGATAGCTGCAACAGCCAGAAGGCTTACCTTTTCGTCTCCCTTACGATAACGGCTTAGCCCCGTAACTACCATTGCTTTCTCATGCTCTGATAGCTTACGATTCATCAGTTCGATGTAATAACGCGATGGATGTGGCCCTTCCCCGGGATCTTGTTGCGCTTTTAATATAAGTTGCTCAAACGAGCCTTTATCTGTTAATGCAATAGCCGAATCGAGGTAGCGAAACTTTTTACCGCGATCTTCGGGGGCGTAAAAGCGATCTGCGTTGTACTTAGAAAGGTCTGACCAGGCCCAGGAGTAAAGGATATAATAGGATTTTTTAAGCTCCCGGTCCAGTACCGCCGGGTTAATCTCGCGGAGGCAATCAAAAGTTTCCTTGAACATGCCAGAGCTGATAAGTGTCCGGCCCAGGCGCAGGCGGTTCTCTGCGAGGCGTCTGCTATCGTTTAATTGGCGGCTTATTGATACGAGTTGCTGCGCGTAATAGAAAGTGGAGTCGAAGCGATAATCTTTAAAAGCTTCAAATAAGCCTAGTACAGCGTTGTACCTGTCTTCTAGTCCACTTGATTTATGGCTGTTGAGCTTTAACCTGAGTGCGGCTATTTCCTTATCCTTTTGCCCGTCGTATGTTTTTATTTTGGCAACCTCTGATCTGAGTACCTTAAGCAAACTGTCCCGGCTTGTGGCTGATGCATTAACGCTTAAAAGGGCTACTCCAATCAAGGTAAACAACAATAACTTTCTCATGAATTAAGCTTCGTAGGTAGACGATGCAAAGCTACGTCAATATGAATTGGTTTGCCGTCACTGCGTAAATTTTATAAAATTATAGCACGGCTATTCCGTCGCCGCGGCAAACAAGTGGCATATTATTGAACAAAAACAAGTGTAATTTACTGCCATGTTGTTAGCGGTCGGTCTTGTTATCGCCACCCTAAATTTCACATTGCAGCCGATCGGCAATCAGGGGTAATGCTAAACTTCTGAATCATAACCGGCGTTACAGGCGCATCATGCTTATTTCCTTTTAAGGCAAAGATGCCGATATAACGGGGTACAAAATCAAGTGTTTTACTAGCTACTTCCTTGAAAGGTCCATTGGTTCGGTCGCTGCCAGAAAACAAGAACCGATACAGCTTTTCATGCGCAACTATACGAATTGCAGTGTGCTTCAAATTGTTCAAAACATTATTGGCTTTACTGCTGTCCGGATAAACCACCACGTGGTGGGCAAATTCTTCGGGCTTGCTGCCAGACGATGATAAAGATATTGCCTGAATTATAATTTCGCTAGGCCTTTTGTAGCCTCCAAACAAATCGTTAAATGCTAATGATATTCTAACGCTTGATGCTCCGGATAATGTATCTTCCATTAAAAGCAAACCGGCTTGCTGCCACTCTGCCTGTGGTATAAAGTTTTCTATTTGCAGTTCTGCAATATATGAGGGCGAATTAATTTCCCGGTATAATAAATTGTCAACATGCGGCTTGGTAGCGCTATCCGGCCAATTATCGCCCTGCAGCGTGAATAATGTAAGCATGTTAGGATTTACTCCCCGTTTGTCCCAGTATTCATTATTGTTATTGAGTAACCGCCATCCGCGTTGTTTTAGTGCACTGCTGCTTACATTAGAAAAAGAGTCGGTAAACGGACGTTGAGTGCATCGCGACGCTGCAAAAAAATAAACTGCTAAAAGAATAACAACCAGCCCTGCTGCGTAAACCAATTTTAAAAAAGGTGTTTTGCTTTCACCCGATGATGAGCTAATTGTAGAAGTCTCCCTGTATTTGTACCAGTAGGGGTGATGACTTTCATTACTTTTTCTTGCAATTTCGTTCGTGTACGGGGCAGAGAGTACAAAGCGCGCTATTGTGTCGAGCGTTGCAATTGAGGGGTTTTCTTTCCTATCTGTTTCCTTGCTGAAGATTGCGATAGAATAATTTTTTAAACTGCGCCACCCTATTGCCAGCCCGGTAACATCAAGCATACGGGTAGCTAACAGCTTACTTTCCGCCTCGCTTAAAGGCCCACTCATTGGATGCCCAAAGCATTTCGCATACGCGTCACGGAATAGCGAAGAAAATATCAGCTCGTCTTGTTCTTTCATCCTTTAATTTCCGTTTAAAGTTACAATTCCTTAGAATTTCCGTGCTGCTACCGCTACTAAATACCAGTCGACGCGATGTTTGTCTCATCAAAAATCGACATGAAAATAAAACTTTACTTTCTAATCTACAGCCTGGCGTTAATCCCGCTCTTAAACAATGCACAATCATTGCAGCTTCACTATGATTTAAGACATGAGTTTAACGCGAAATTAAACCCGAAAAATTATCCAACATTATATTTTGAGTACTACAGGCAACTTGATTCGGGTAAAACTTTCATCAAACCTGGTTCATTTCTACTAAAAACGCAGGCAGACTTTGCTGGTGATCAAACCAATATCGGAAAGTATTTTATGCAGGTATCCCAGGAAGTGAGGTTTTGGCATCCTAAAATATTTATGACCTTGCAATATGCCGGCGGATTAGGTGTAACAACGCCGAAGGAATATAGCTACTACATAATAAACACTTATGAAATAGGTGCCAGCTACCATTTTAAGATTGCCAATGCATTCATAAGCAGCGTGCTGTTTTATAAATATGTCCCGTATGCTAAAGCAAGCCACGATTTCCTGTATACAATGTATTTCTACAAAGGCTTATGGAATTACAGAGCAGAGGTATCTGGCGACTTTTCTATCTGGACTGAGAACAAGAACCGTGGCGACGATTTCTCGAAAACACTTAAAGGCAAACGCTTTTACTTTTTTGCAGAGCCACAATTCTGGGTAAAAGTTGCATCGTCAATTTCTGTCGGCACCAAAATCAACTGCTACTATCATGTAAATTTCAATAATGATGTTTTTGAAGTATACCCAACAGCAGCTGTACGTATCAAGTTAAATTAATAGCAGCACGCTTAATTTCATAAATATTAAGCGTGCTGCTATTGTCCAAAGCTTGCCTGGCAAATTCAGGTTAAACTAACAGCTATGAACATTCTTTATGGTAATACGATTAGAAGCCACTGTCATCTAAAGCAAAGGTATTCTTACGATATTTCCATTTTCCTCGTGTAAAATCCGGGAACTTTTGCGGCATGTTACCATCTGCAATAGACTTTTCAGATAAAGGCGTTATCACACTCATGGTTAATGAATCATAAACATCTATAGGCGTTTGTTTCTTCTGTTTTACTGCCTCTACAAAGCCGTTAAATACAAACCAATCCATACCTCCGTGCCCTGCTCCCTCGGCGTACTTCTCGTACTTTTTCCATAGCGGGTGGTCATATTTCTCAAACCATTCGCTGGCTTTGTCCCACTGGTCGTTGTTTTTTGATTTACCTTCTATGTAAACAGCGTTGGCCACATCCATCCATATCCCCTCTGTTCCCTGCACTCTGAAACCTAAAGAATATGGGCGCGGTAAATGCGTATCGTGACTAAGCGTTACTGTTTCGCCGTTAGCACAGCTGATAGTAGTTGTGATTACATCGCCATTTTTAAATTTGATCTTTGAATTTTTACTACCAGGGGCAACCTTATCCAGGTAAGCATTTAGCCCGCGCGATTTAGTTGAGAATGATACCAGGTTTACAAAGCTGTTACCCCGGTTTATGTCGATATAATTCATAACAGGGCCTGCGCCATGAGTTGGATAAATATCGCCATCGCGGTCAATATTCCATTGTGTACGCCACTGCGATTCGCCCATGGTGGCCGGGCCAAACTCCCCTCCTTTTCCGTAGAAACTTTTTCCATCGTTAAAGAAAATACCGCGCAGGTCGTGCTGGTAGCCGCCTTCAAGATGTATCAATTCTCCAAAAAGCTTCTGCCTGCTCATGTTTAAAGCGGCCATTACATCGCGGCGGTAACAAACATTCTCCAGCGTCATGTACGGCATCTTTGTTTCGTCGTATGCCTTTAATATATCCCAATGATCCTGCTCTGTAATACCCGCGATAACTTCACAGCCAACGTATTTACCGGCGCGCATGGCATCAATAGCCTGATCTTTATGAAACTGCCATGGGGTAGCAATTATAACACCGTCTATATCTTTCCTGTCCAGCAGCTTTTTATAAGCATCCAATCCTCCCGTGTATTCAGCAGGCAACTTCTTTTGTGCTTTAACAAATTGCTCCCTGCAATATTTCAGCGAACTTTCCTGTATGTCACAAATGGCTACAATATCTACATCATCGCGCAGCAAACCCTCGCCTATATGGTTACGACCACGGAGACCAACTCCTATATAACCCAACCGTACTTTGTCTGCATTTTTTGCGAATAACGATCCGGAAGGTAAGATGGTTAATCCCGCTATTGCCATGGCTGAATTAGCTACAAATTGTCTGCGATCCATAGTGTGTATTGTTTGTTGTGATGTAAATATTATGTGTTTGTAGATAACAAGTTGTTGTTCATTTCCTTTGCTATTATTTCCTGCATAGCAGCCGAACGCTCATCAAGTAATTTCAAGAGTTGCAGCTGCGCCCTTGCCCTTTGCAGGTTATGCCCTGCAAACCTGGTCTTAAAGTAAATATCTCCGTTAAGATGATCTGTTAAAAACCTTACGGCCTGCATGTAAGGCAAAAGAAGAACGCCTTTTACAAGAGAGTTAACTTCGGCAACCGTTAAGAACTTAGCCGCCGATGTAAGATAGCCCTTTGTATAGGCAACAAACAGGGGCATGTTGAGCTGAATCTTGTTCAGGTCAGCCTCATCTTCTGCCGCAGTATTTATAATGGTACGAATAGCATCGCCAAAGTCGTAGGCCACATAGCCGTCCATAACAGTTTCTAAATCAATCACGCATTGCGCCTCATCATTGTTGTTAAGCAGCACATTATTAAACTTAGTATCATTATGGATTACCCGCTTTGGCAATACTGTAGCCTTATCTGGTGCCTGGAAGTACTGCATTGCCTCAGCATAATCATTAATAACGTCCAGCTCAGCGGCGACGCTTTTCAAACGGCTAAACGCATCTGCTGCGACAGCCGTTTGTAATTGTTGTAAACGTTTTTGAATATTGTGAAAATCAGGAATCACTTCAAACATCTCCCCTGCCGGAATATCTGAAAGCATCTCCTGGAACCTGCCAAAGGCCTTACCGCCTTCAAATGCCTGTTTGGGCGTTTTCACAATATCATAGGTTTTGGTGTTTTTTAAGAAATACAGCATCCGCCAGTAATTGCCCTCGTCATCCTTATGAAAGAACCGTTCATCTTTCGCTGGCACAAGTGTCATTACCTCTTTAAGAGGGTCACCATCTCCGCGTTCAATCATTTTGCGTTTAAGATGCGCAGTTACCTTGCTCATATTTTGCATCAGTTCCTCCACATTGCCGAAGATGCTATGATTTATCCGTTGCAGCAGGTAATCTTGTCCGTCTGTATCGGTGTTTATGAGGCGGTACGTGTCATTAATATGCCCGGAACCGTATGGGCGGCACGATTGTATATCTGCAGAGCACTCAAACTGTTTCACCACCTCTAAAATGTTACTGGTACTTTGCATTTATAATAATAATTGATCTGCGAGCGTAAGCGCACCTAAGCTCCAGCGGTTTGCTGCCGCTATGCTATGGCAAGATAATAATTTGCAGGTAATTGGCACGAGTTGCCGGTAGAACAAGTTTGAAGAGCAGAATCATTAATATACAGAAATATTTGTACAAATACAAATATTGGTGAAAATAGCTGTTTTTATTGATGTAAAAAAGTGTGGTTATTGCTGGTAAATAGCCTGTTACACAACTGTTCAATATTTGGTGATACAAAATTTACTGAACAGATGAACACCTTTAGAGCGGATAATGACTGCAGATTTTGAGACCTTGTGACAGCCAATTTAAAAAAGTTATATTAGTGGAAACGGTTTAGGTACTTTTAACGTTAAAGTGATTACTTATGGTAAAATTATTTGTCGGCGGGTTTCCGCTGGATATTGAAGAACTTGAACTGGCTAAGATAGTTGCGGTATATGGTGATATAAGTACCCTCAAGATCGTTCGGGATAAAAAAACAAGGGTATGCAAAGGTTACGCCTTTATTGAGATGGTAGACCGTGCAGGTGCGGAAGCTGCCATGGAAGCGCTGGACGGTACTTCATTCGCAGGTAAAGTGCTATCTGTTAAGATAACAGAAGAACCTGCTGTAACACGCCCTAAGCCTGGTAATTTCCGTCCGTCTCCTAATCGTCCTCCCCGCCCTACCGGCAGCGATGACCGTCAGAAACGCCCAAGAAGGACCATTAACTAGTTAACTGCTGTAATAGAATACTTCACACCCGGCCTGGTCTCAAATGAAGTTACATAGCCAAAGTCCGTCTTTTCCACTTTACTAGCAGCTCCTTTTACAGCGATTCTTCCGGAGGTACGTAGCTTGCAGGTGCCTCCTTTTAAAGATAATACAGTTGCAGATTGTAGCTTCTTTCTAACCCAACTCATATCTACCTGGAAGTTTCCACGGGCTTTTAAACCTCTAACGGTTCCGGTTTCCCAGGCATCAGGCAGTGCTGGCAACATGTAAATGTCGCCTAACTGGCTTTGCAGCAGCATCTCGGTCATACCAGCGGTACCGCCAAAGTTGCCATCTATCTGAAACGGAGGGTGCGAGTCAAACATGTTCGGGTAAACGCCTCCGCCATGATGAATGTCTGTTTGCGCAGCCGAATTGGACTTCAACAATTCGCGTATAAGCTGGTAAGCGTGGTTGCCGTCTAATAACCTCGCCCAAAAGTTCAGTTTCCAGGCAAGGCTCCATCCGGTGCCATCATCACCCCGTATCTCCAAAGTTTTTAAAGCAGCTTTAGCAAACTCTGGCGTGGCTATCGGAGAAATCTGTTTACCAGGGTACAGCCCAAACAGATGCGAAACATGCCTGTGGTGCGGGTCTACGTCTTTGAAGTCTTTATACCATTCCTGCAGATTACCTGCTTTGCCAATATGCAGCGGGTATAGTTTGCTTCTCTTCTCTATTAACAGTTTCCTGAACCCGGCATCGTTTCCTAATTGTTCTGATGCATCTATCAGGTTCGTAAACAGGTCATAGATGATGGACATGTCCATGGTAGTAGCAACGGACACTTCACCCTGGCGGCCTTCATCGTCTATATAATCGTTTTCTGGTGATACAGATGGTGCTGTAACCAAATACCCATCTTTATCTTCCACAAGCCAATCAAAACAAAACAATGCGGCTTCCTTCATTATAGGATAGGCTTGTTTTTGTAAAAAGTCGCGATCCCGGGTAAACTGGTAATGTTCCCAAAGATGCTGGCACAGCCAATTTCCACCCATAGCCCAGTTGGCCCATTTAGGATCACCATTGCCTATGTCGCCCACTGGGTTTGATTGCGCCCAGATATCGGAATTGTGGTGTGCTACCCAACCGTTTGCATTGTAAAACTGCTTTGCCGTGGCTTTGCCTGTAACTGACAGTTCCTTGATCAGCCCGAACAATGGCTGGTGCATTTCTGACAAATTGGTGCTCTCAGCAGGCCAGTAGTTCATCTGCGTATTGATATTGATGGTGTAGTTAGAACTCCATGGCGGACGCATTTCGTTATTCCATATGCCCTGCAGGTTGGCAGCTGTTCCGCCCGGCCGGGAGCTGGAAATAAGCAAGTAACGCCCATACTGAAAATATAATGTCTCATAATCCGGATCGTAAGCGCCTGCGGTGTAGCCGTTGATGCGTTCATCTGTAGGCAATACGGCATTGGGCGTTGGCTTACCCGGGGCAATGTTTAACGATACGCGGTTAAAATAATCCTGATAATCTGAGATGTGTGCCTTTCGCAGACTTTCATAACCCTTAGCTGCTGCTTTGTTAAGATACTCCCTTGCTGTGCGGTGTTCATCTTTATTAGGGGTGTGGTCAAAACCACTAAAGCTGGTAGCTGCAGATAATAGCAACGTTACCTTCGTAGCGTTTTTCACTACTATCCCGTTGTTGGTAGTTTCAACAGTTCCGCCATTATTTATAGCTTTTATTAACAACTCGTAGCGCATACCGGCGCTCTTAGCTGTGTCCTGATAAACTATATGGTCCCGCTTAGGGTTGTAATAACTAGGGTCGGCGTGAACGGGTGCTTTACCACTCAGCCGCAACTCACCAGAGCCTTCTTTTACCAAAGTAAAATGCACCAGACTTCTAGAATTTACTGTGAAGTTTAATTTGCCCGGCTTGTCTGCTGTTAATCTGAGTACCATCACCTGATCAGGTGCTGAGGAGAACGCCTCACGATGAAAGCTCACCCCATCAGCTGTAAAATTGGTGTTGGCTATAGCTGTTGTAATGTCCAGATCACGATAGTATTTAGTTGCGTTTGTATCTTTTAGTTGCTGCTTTATAAAAATGTCCGCTAACGGCAGGTAAGATTCGGTAAACAGTCCTTGCATCTTTTTGGTTAGTCGGCTAGCCTCCTTATAGTCGTGCTTGTTTAACAATGCATCCCTAACCTGCGCCAGATACTTTGGTGATTCGGGGTTCACATTACTCTTAATTGGCCCGCCGGTCCAAAAGGTGCTTTCGTTTAATTGGAGGTGCTCGTTCGCAACCCCGCCAAACACCATCGCTCCTAACCTGCCGTTCCCAAGCGGCAGGGCTTCCGTCCAAACTTTAGCGGGTTGTTTGTACCACAACTTCATTGGGCGCTGGGCAGCGACTATCAACGGCAAAAAGCCGAAAGTGATACATAGGAGACGTTTCATAAGGAATACTTGTCTGGTTTACAATTAAATCAATAATACGCAATTATATCTTTCAGGCAAATATTAGTTATCATATCTCGAAATAGATTAACTATCCTTCATATCTTCTTTACTGTCAATTAACATCGTTAATGTTTATTGCAGCTATGAAAAAACTGCTACTTATTTTCTGTCTGTCGCTGGTTACAGTTACTATTAAAGCGCAGCAAACACCAGCCATCAGAATGCCGTCAATTAGCTCCGGCCATGTTTCTTCACAACCGTTTTTATTTTCTATAAATACCCTTACTCCTGAAATGACCAAATGGAGCATGCAATATTCCGGAAGTTATGGTGAACGTGCTGTTACACCGTTCGGGTTCAACGGTGTAGACCAACAGCTAGCGGTGAAAGGTTACCTGGGAAACAGGTTTACGCTGTTTGCAAATGCATCGCTCGGCTTTGCTCGTACGGGCGGTGTAAACAGCTACCAGCAGGTAGAGGTACTGCGCGACTTTGTAGGTGGCCGTAAAGCTTTTGGAACGCGCCTGGGACTGGGCCTGGGCGCCAGCCGTGACTGGTCAAACGTAAAATCGCTATTTAGCAGACTGACAGTGTCATTTAATGCAGCAGCGTGGAAAGTTGGCGGTAATATGCGTTTTGAAAAAGCCTTTGATAAGAACAGAGATAATATAGATCTTATTAGCAGCGTTGGTTTTCACCACCGGATAAAGGGTGCTTTTTTTGGAGGTATTGAAGCTGTTGGGCAAGACCTTGAAGGCTTTTGGGACCCGGAAGAGGCTGAGGGCGGAGCAAAGTTACTGATTGGCCCATCGCTTAACGTTGCGCCTGTGGGTTCCAAGCTTAACTTTTCGGTATGCGGCGGGCCTATTTTCTACGCAACACGCAGCAATGTCGCGCCATCAGCGGCTATCAGAGATCTGCCATCATCAAACGGCTATACTGTACGTGTGCAGGCATCGTTTGCACTCGGCAGATAAGAATTACTTAGCTTCTTCAGCTTCTTTCTTAAGAATGGCGGCTTCGGCTTTTTCAACTACTATGCTCTGCCGCAGCAGTCCAAAAAGACTCATATAAACATTGGCTATCCAAACCAGTGCAAAACCTGCTATGAGATACCCCTTCCAGTCTGGCAGAAGTAAATGAAACTTAGTTATAAAAAGAAAGAAAAGAGTAACATAGTGGCTAAAGCAATATTCGCAGGTAAATAGATAAAAAAACTTGCGAGCAAGCAGGCTGCGCTTGTCTTTTGTTTGTTTAACGCAGTAGTCGCGTGGTTCGCGAAATACTTCCTCGTGGGTTACTGTCCACGCAACGCAGGCGATAGGTATAGCGAGCAAAAAAAGCCAGGTAATTTGAGTGGTAAGTTCCATTACACTTAAACCTGCAATTACATTACCTGTTTGCTGTTAAGTAACATTTAACTTTTAAGGTATGTATCAAATTTAAGCTATCCAAATAAGTCAACTCTTACTTTAACTTACTCCCTGTTTACAAATTTGTGGAAGGTGCTTTGCTCTCCATCAGCTTTCTTGTCCTGGTATAAAAAGTCGAGTTTGTTGTCGTCAAAGTTCTCGAAGAAGTCGTCCCAGCTAATTTCTTCAAACTTGTCGTCATTATCGCTATTCTTTGGAAAGTGTATGCGCAGCACGCCGTCCGCATCATCTTTACCTGTATCCTTTATTTTAGCTGGCACGCCACCGCGTGATTCAGCCCATTTCTGAATTTTCTTTTGATCGGTTGTTCTTACTGACTCGCTCATAGCTACTATAATTAGATTAATAATGTAGAATAACAACGCTACCGCAATCGATGTTTGAAAATTTATTAACTTTTAGTTTATTTGTTGATTTTCGCAACTACTTTTACTATTGATAAGCATAGTAGTTATGCAGATAAGATGTTTATCTGCTAACTTGCATCATTATACCTAATCATTATGGAACATAAAGCTAGATCACTCCGGCCTTTCATTGGATCAAAAGACTTTAATACGTCAAGGAGCTTTTACCGCGACCTCGGTTTTGAGGAATTTGTCATTTCCCCCAACATGTCAGTATTTAAAAGCGGGGCAATGGCCTTTTACTTGCAAGATTACTATCTAAAGGACTGGATTGATAATACAATGATCTTTTTGGAGGTAGATGATGTAAGCCGCTTTTGGGACGAATTGGTTGTTCTTGACCTACCTTCAAAGTATCCCGAGGTAAAGCTTACTCCTATGAGGATACTGGATTGGGGCCGCGAGTGTTTTGTGCATGACCCTGCAGGAGTGCTGTGGCATTTTGGCGAGTTTAACAGCTAGTACATAGCGGCCGGCTACTACAAATACTTTATCAACTCCGAATTTTACAAAAAAGGCGCTTCCAAATGGAAGCGCCCGATTATAGATAGGTAGTGTAGAGTTTGGTTATTGTTTTGGCGGTACCAACTGCATAAACGTTACTATGCTGCTGGCTTCGTAAGATTGTATGTCTCCGGTTGGGCAATGGATAGCGTAGTTACGAAAAGTTAAATTGCGTTCGGTATCCCTGTTTTTCCATCCTGTGTTCACGTTGGTTTGTATCCAATCCATATACTGCGATTGGCCACCATCATTTATCAGCTGCATAATATATTGAGCGAAGATTGTTTTCAGCACTCCTTGCTCATTAAAGTCACCCTCAGCAGGCAACAGGCCGTACGTGCCCATTTTGTTCCTGGTGTAGTCGGCAACAAGCTTTGCATCGTTCAAATAACTTTGGTCATTTGTTTCTTTAAAGAGCGTAACAGCAGCGCCTATAGCAGTACCCTGATTATAGGTATAGTCTTCGTAACCTGCCGGGTTGTTGCCGATTTTATGGTCGGCTATACGGCCGCTGGCATCCATTAGGTTAGCTTTAGCCCATGCGTACACAGATTTTGCTTTAGTTAAATAAGTTGCATCGCCGGTAAGCTTGTACAAGCGCACTGCCGCTATTACGGTTGGATAGTTGATACAAGCGTTTTTGCCGCTATGCTTAAAATCCCAAAACATGCCGCCATCAACCGTATCGAACGAGCCATTCCATACTCGTTCAAAACCAGACTTTGCCTTTTGCAGGTACACGTCGTTACCGGTAAGCTGTTTGGCACGGGCCAGCGCCATTACCCACCACATCATGTCGTCGTAAATGAACCAGGTAGTGGTATTATCCCAGTTATAACCGTCGTATTGGTTGTAGTTACCCTGGTATATGTCGTTGATCATGGTCAGTTGCGCTGGATCTTTGGTGCGCTCGTATACGTTCATGGCCATGTCCCAGTAAATGGCCTGTGTCCAGATAGCTGCCACCCCGTCCCGCCTGGTACTGCCATAATAGAGCTTTTTTGATGCATCGTAGAAGTAACGGTTAAATGCGGTATAAGCGGCGGTTGCATCAGCGGCAGTGAAGCTGGTTGGTGTTATAACAGGTGGTGGAGTAACCGGCTTATCCCCTCCTGGTTTAGTGCCGTCGTTTCCCTTGCTGCACCCTAGTGCTGTAATAAACATGCTTATTGCAAAAATATAAAGTACTTTTCTCATAGGTAGATGAATTTATTTATCGTTTGTGAGTGAATAAGGTGCGTCGGTCGGCCTGGTACCGCGTTGTTTGTTGGGCTGAGACGACATACCAAAGTTGAGTACAGCACCTTTCAGCAATGCGGGGTGCCTTAACCAATTATAGGTGTACGGTTTACCATTCACATTAAGGCTGTTTACATACCGGTTTCCAACACTGTTTTGAGGCGCGTTAATGTTGATAGTTTTGCCGTTCTCCAGTGTGAGGATTACTTTTCTGAACAACGGCGCACCAATAACGTATTGGTCGCTGGCAGGAGTTACGGGGTAAAAACCCATTGCCGAAAACACATACCAGGCAGAGGTCTGGCCGTTATCTTCGTCGCCGCAGTAACCGTCAGGAGTCGGTTTATACATCTTATCAATTACATCACGGACGTGCTGTTGTGTCTTCCAGGGTTGGCCTGCGTAATTGTATAGATAGGTCATGTGCTGTATTGGTTGATTGCCATGCGCGTACTGGCCCATACCTGCAATCTGCATCTCCCTTATTTCGTGAATCACTGAGTGATAATAGCTATCATCGAATACGGGCGGCAGTGTAAATACCGAATCTAGCTTAGTTACAAATTTTTGGTTACCACCCATCAGGTTGATAAGACCTTGTACGTCATGAAAAACGCTCCAGGTGTAATGCCAGCTGTTTCCTTCGGTAAAGGCATCGCCCCACTTAAAAGGATTAAACGGTGTAGCAAAACTACCGTCCTTGTTCTTGCCACGCATGAGCCCGGTCTGCGGGTCAAAAAGATTCTTGTAATTTAAGGCTCGCTTACGGTATATCTCGGTCTCAGATGCAGGCCGACCAAGTGCTTTACCCAATTTGTAGATCGCGAAGTCGTCATAAGCATATTCGAGCGTACGGGCTGCGTTCTCATTGATATTAACATCGTATGGCACATAACCAAGCGAGTTATAGAACTCCACTCCCCTGCGGCCTGTAGCGTCGGGACCTGTGTTATTGGCACCGTGCAGTAGCGCTTGGTATAAGGTGTTAATATCATATCCCCTTCCGCCTTTCAGGTAAGCCTCTGCTACAACAGAAGCAGAGTTGTTGCCTACCATTATATCTGCATAACCAGGACTGCTCCACTCTGGTAGCCAGCCGCCTTCTTTATAATCGTTAATAAGGCCCTCCTGCATTTCTTTGCTCATGGATGGGTAAACCAGATTTAGGAAAGGGTATAACGCCCTGAACGTATCCCAAAATCCGGTACCTGCAAACATATACCCGGGTGTAACCTTGCCGGTGTAAGGGCTGTAGTGTACAATTTGATTTTTAGCATCAAACTCGTACAACCTATTCGGGAAAAACAGCATGCGGTACAGGCAGGAGTAAAAAGTTCTAATCTGGTCGGTAGTGCCGCCGTCCACCTTCAAGCGGCCGAGCGTTTTGTTCCAAGTATTCTTTGCTTTTTGTTGGGTAGATGCGAAACTTTCTGTTCCGATCTCGCGCTTGAGGTTAAGTTCGGCTTGTTCTATACTGATGAACGATGATGCCACACGCAGATGAACCTTCTCGCCCTTAGTGGTTTTAAAGTTAAGGACAGCGCCGGCATGATCGCCCGTATACTCCAGCTTGCCTTCATCAACATCTTTGTTATGCCAGGCCGATGCCGTGAACGGCTTATCAAGGTAGATGACAAAGTAGTTCTTAAAGTTCGCGGGTACCGCGCCGCTATTGCGTGTGCTGTATCCTACTATCTTGTTTTCGCCAGGAATAACTTTGACGTAAGAACCTTCGTCAAAAGCATCGATCACAATGTGTGAGCTATCACTCTTCGGGAACGTGAACCGGAAACTTGCCGCACGCTCCGTAGGTGTAATTTCTGTAGTGACGTCGTAGTCTGCCAGGTACACACTGTAGTAATAAGGCCTGGATACCTCTGCCTTATGCGAAAACCAGCTGGCACGTTCAGCATCTTCCAGCTTGATCTTGCCAACTTCAGGGAAGATAGAGAACTGTCCGTAATCGTTCATCCATGGTGAAGGCTGATGGGTTTGCTTAAAGCCAACTATTTTGTCGGCGTTGTACGTGTATTGCCAGCCACTCCCCATCTTGCCTGTCTGCGGTGTCCAGGTGTTCATGCCCCAGGGCAAGGCAATTGCCGGGTACGTATTTCCATTGGATAATGAGGGCTTAGAATCAGTACCCATCAACGGATTTACCAGATCGGCAAGGCTAGCAGTGTTGGTTTGTGCCGATGACAACAATGGCAGCAAGGCGAGTACAATTAACAGTGTTCTTTTCATTTATATAGATGTAGACGGTTATAGTATTTACGACCAAACTAGCCATACACAGGTAAGCCGTGTATGGTAGCAGTGGCCGCACTTAAACCAACCTCAAAAGTTTACCAACTTAATTCGACCTTTATTCCTTCAGGATCATTCGCAAAGCCCAGGAACACGGTTTTGGATGATGCATCCCAGGATGTTTTTACATCTGCTACCGGCTGCCCTTTACTGTCTGTCACCTTGGTAACTTTAGGTTTGCCGGGTAGTAATACACGCATGCTGTTCAGGGTTTTTATCGGGCTTTTCACCACAAACGAGTACCTGGTACCTTGTACCTTCTCTTCGTAAGCGCGTGCCGCGGCAGCCAGCACCTGCGGTTTTGTTTTGTTCACAATTCGGTTCACGTTATACAGCAGCGATTGCTCCCCGGGGTTTATCACCTTTTCGGCTAACACCGGCAACTGTGGATCGAACAGATCTATTACCGGTCCTTTAATGGTGTAAGGCTTACTGTTGGCGTTCTCATCCATTACAGATACTACGTCGTAAGGCCCTCTTTCCAGGTAAAGACTGTTCTTAAACAACAGCTTTCCGGCTTTAGCGTCCTGTTCATAACCGGCTTTCACTACATCGATAAATTTCGGTTCAGCATTGGCATCCAGCACAAACTCTTTAGGATTTTGCCTGATGATGTATATCGTGCCTTTACCATAGCTATACTTTTGCTTTGCTGATGCAGCATTGATGTTCATTAGCTTAAATAAGTGTTGAGAGGGCGCGGTAAACTTGTTGCCTTTGGTATCCCACCAATCCATCACCGTTTGGTAAGGATCGTCATCACGGCCACAGTAGATAAGCACCCCTCCTGCTTTCACCCATTTGGCCAGAGCAGTGTGCACATCCGCAGAAATAGGTTTCATGTTCGAATAGCTTACTACTAATACTTTAATATCTTTTAAAGAGGCAGCATATTGAAGGTTTTCCATATGTACGGTTTGCACTGGCACGCCGCGCTTAAGCAAGGGCAGTGTTTGCCCATAAAAGTTGGAGAACTGGGGGTCGTCATAACCGTTGTGCGTGGGAAAGCGCTGAAACATGAGCGAATTGCTCATCAGTACGCCTATGCCATTCACCCCGGTGACGCTGTTGTTTGATTTTGGCATGCTGTTAAGCGCATTTACCATTATCTGCATTTGAGTGGAGTAGTATTGCGGTATTAATACCTTTTCGTTGCTGTTAGCAACTTTATACAGATGGGTGTAAATACGTTCCGGCCATGGCATTACCTCGTAGTCTGCAACCATCGGGTATAGCAGTTTGGCAGTAAATGTTGCCTGGTAATTCTTCTTATAGTCGGCCCAATCGCGCGGCCAATCTTCAATAGGATCGGTCAGGAAGTACATCTTACGACCGGTAGGAGCCGTCATAGACACCATTGAACCATATTCCAGGAAAGCGTTCTCGAACACGCGCTCTTTCTTTTGTCCGTCGTAAAACGTCGGTTCGCGGGAGGTGCCTGTCCAAACCTGTGCTATGTAGCCATCTATACCCGGCAGCGACGCAAGGCTCGCCTCGGGGCTTACAATTTGCCACGACGAATAGTTCACCAGCGAATGAGTGGCGATGTAAACTTTTATGCTTTTGCCTTTGCTCTTCCCGTAGGCCTTAGCGTAATTAGATGTTTCTTTTATCGCCTCGTAATATAAATGGTACTTGAGTTTGCTAGATAAATATGTGTTTTCTGCAGATTCGTGCTGAGGTTTCCATGGAAAGCCGTAGTACTTTTGCCACTCTTCTTTAAACGGCGCGCTATACCCGGCTCTAGCCCAAAACTCGGGTTCCTCTAAAAAGATGTCAGTTATACCCGCGTCTATAACCCTTTTTATTACCGCGGTTTTCATGTATTCGACAAAGGATTTCACCGGCACTACATAGGGCATATCTTTCCCATGAAAAATAGTATCGCCTTTAACTGTAACCTGGCCTACGCCTAAGTGGTTTATACCATCCCATTTCCCTAGAAAATAGTCTTTGTATTCGCCCCACGCAATGCCGGTCATAAATTGTGTTTGATAACCGTGGTCGCGCCAGGATTGTACACGTTGCTCGAAGGTCATCCCGGGCCTATCGTTCACGCCATAAACAATGGCGATGTCCGATCGTACGTCTATTTGGGGAATCCATGGGCTGCTGGTTTGGAACGCAGTCTTTTGAGGTAGCGCGGCAGTTTTTGATTGTGCATAAACGCCAGCAGATAATGCTATTACGCTAATGCCTAGGAGAATGTTTTTCATAGGTGTAGTTTAAGCCAGTTCTCCGGAGGTGCTTACGCATCCTCCGGGAAAAGGCAGATCAGATATATCTTAAGGAACACTTATCGTTTTCACATCTGTGTAGTTGTAGTACTTCAGGCCGTAATCCGTCCTGGCGCCTACGCGCAGGAAATAGTCGCGCTTGGTTGGCAGTGGCCCTCCCTTTGTGGTTAGGGAGATAGTTTGCCCCAGTTGCGCGTTTGCAGATGATCCATTGAAATCTATCTGCGGAGAATAACGATTGTCATAATTGTTATTACCCACAAATTTGTTAGAATTCAAGAACAGATGCACATCAGTTATATTCTGCTGAAAAGCAGGATCATTAGTACCTCTTGTAATTTTAAAGTTTACAGTTACCGCTCCATCGTTGTTAAGCACGGGCTCTCCTATCCACTCAATACGTAAAAATGGGTCAACAGAAAAATTAACGGTTGTGGTGCCTTTTATCTCAACGGTCTGGCTTTTATCAACCACCGTAGCGCCACTCCCATCGGTTTGCACCAATGGCACAAATGCACCTTCGGCACTTATTTTATTAGTACCGGAGAATAGCTTTGTATAGTTAAACGTACCATCCTGCATCGATGAAATATAGAAAGGCGTTGGGTTATCACTCCAGCTGGTCTCCAGTAATTTGATACGGGTGCCGCCGCCACCATTTTCGGTTTGCAGGGTTTTGCCAGTGCCAGCATCTATTACGCTTCCGGTAAGTGTTTCGTTAGGCGAATCGTAGTTATCGAGCTTTTTGCATGAGCCCGCTGAAAGAGCAATGGCGCATACCGCTATAGCATATAATATATTCTTCATGTTTTTACGCAATTAATAACCTGGGTTTTGTATTAACTTCTGACTTTTCTGGATCTCGCCGCCGGGTATCTCCTCGTAGTACCAACGTACATCAAAGGTGTACCGGACGTTGCGCTCATCGGTGCGCGCATCAAAAAAGTACTTTTTGTCGGCTGCTGAGTAGAATGGCATCAACACACGATATATAGTCGAGTTTTGTTCTTTATCGGCAGTTCTCCACCTGCGCATATCCCACCATATCTTATTTTCAAAACCAAGTTCCTTTCTTCTTTCTTTACGGATAATATCTGTTGTTAACTGGCCGGGACCTGTCAGTAAGGTAGCTCCCGCCCTTTCACGAATTTGGTTGATATCCAAATAGGCATCCTGTTGGTAATCTTTATCATTTTGCCCTAAGCTGTTTAGTTCAAACGCTGCTTCGGCACGGTTTAGCAATACTTCAGCATACCGCATTTCAATCCAGGTTTGGTCAGAACGGTTTTCCAGCACTTCTGATGTTGGCTTATCTGGCACAAGCCATTTACGGATAGAGAATCCTGAAATAGCACATGTACCATCACCGGTGAACACGCCGCTTAAACCAGCAGGATTAAGTGTGCTACCATCAGGTAACTTATATGGAGTTTGGTTGGCATTGGATGATTGTACAATATTACTTGTTGGGTAATTAGACGTAGAACCAGGAGGAAGCAGCGGACTGATACCTCCATTTGATGGACCTGTGTAAATACCGCGGCGAATTTCTATACTCTGTCCCTTGAACTGATCACCAGGAAGTATCACGGTTGCACGAAGCCTTGGTTCGGCATTGGCAAACAGGTCCATGGTATTGGAATATAAATCATATTTGCCGGCTGTTGTAGTTTTGATTGTACCATCAGGGTTTCTGGGCAATCCGTCAAACAACTCTACGTAATTTAGCGTAGGGTTCACTTCCGAAGAATAACCGTTTGCACCCATTAACTGTCGAGGAACATTGTAAGCATCGTACCCGTGAACAGACTCCGGATAGTGGTATTCTTTTACAAACACATTCTCCGGGCTTGTCTCATCAAAAAACATGTTTACGTAGTTTTGATACTGAGCTTCCTTGTCGCCAGCCGCCCAGGCTTTTTTATACAGGCTGTACTTCGGCGCCACTAATAAAGCGGCGTCGTAAGCGGCTTTGAAATAGGTAACGGCTTTGTTGGCAGGTATACCACATACCCTGTTGCCCGCTGCATCAACCAACGTTGTTGTGTTGTATTTAGCTATGGAACCGGCGTAAAGCATTGCCCGCGATTTAAAGGCTGCCGCTGCATACTTGTTGGCACGGCCAGACTGATTAGACTCGGACATGTTGGTGTATGCGTAGTCAAGGTCGGCTGCTATAAAATCGTAAACAGCTTCTTCTGACGCGCGTGCTATATTAAGATCCTCAACATTGGTGGTCGGATATTCCAGCACCTTATCTACCAGCGGGACACCACCATAGCGCTTCACCAACGCGAAGTAGGTAAGTGCGCGTATAAAACGTGCTTCGCCTAACCAGGCGTTTACCTGAGCCTCGCTGTAGGTGCTTTTATACTTAGGCATATTTTCTAAAAAGTAGTTGGCATCTCTTATGAGCTTATAACAATCGCTCCACGGCGATTCGCCAACGTTCTCCTGCATGGCGCCGTTCTGATCGCGGCTTAATGCTTCGCCGGTTACGGCCGGGAACGGACTAATGATCCAGAAAAAATTTAGACCGCGCTGCGGTGAATAACGGAAATCTTCTATCGGTAACTGGCTGTAAATACGTGCCATGTAGGCCTGTATGCCACCGGTGCTAGTAAATACGTCCTTATCTTGTATGATATTGATAGGAGGTACATCCAGCTTTTTGCATGCTGTTGTAAAGCACACCAAAAAGCATATGATTATGTATATGGTCTTTTTCATGTTGTTGATGTTATAGCTTAACATTTACGCCAAGTGAATAAGTCTTGTTAAGTGGGTAGAGGTACCCATAAGTGCTGGAAGGATGTTCAGGGTCCAGGTAGTTAACGCCAGTGAAGGTCAGTAGGTTATACCCATTAACAAATATCCTTGCCCCTTTAATGCCTATCTTTTTTGCAAACCCTGAGCTGATGCTGTACCCCAGTTCGGCAGACTTAAGCCTAATGTATTTGGCATCCTGGATATTGAACATGGAATTTACATCTGCAGTGGTACCTGTAAGCGCGTAGTTGCCGGGTATCCAAACTGTATTAGGATTGTAAGGATCAGCATTTGCATCTGCCGGATGATATCTGTCCAGGAACATGCCTAATGCGCTGCCACCACCCCAAAGCGGTATGTTCAACTGCTCTTGGTAAGATACGCTAACGCCGCTTGCACCTTGCCACACGGTATTAAAGTCGAACCCTTTGTAAGCGCCACCAAGTGTTAAACCAAAGTTGGTTAACGGGGCGCTGTTGTAAGCTATCGGGTGCACGTCGTCGTTGTTGATCTGCCCGTCGCCGTTCCAATCCTCGTATATATAATCACCCACTACTGCATTACGAGATACAAACTGCCCGCTGTTCAGGATATCTTGGTAGCTGGTGTACCTGCCACCTTCCCCGTAACCCCAGTAAATGTTGTTCCAGCGATTGTTTTGATTGTTATGCCAGTTTAGTTGAGAGTTACCAAAGCGAGACTGCACAACCGTGCGGTTTTGGGTCCGAGCCCATGATACGTTACCTCTTACGAAATAGCTAAACGCACCCAGATGATTGCGATGGCTAAGCTCTAATTCGAACCCCTGTGTGCGATCGCTATTTAAGTTTTCCTGCGGAAGATCTGCGCCAACAACGCTTGGCAAATTCAATATTTGTGTAGCAAGCAAACCGGTACGGTCACGGCGAAAAACGTTAACCGTAGCACCTAATAGGCCGTTCCAGGCTTCAAGGTCCATGCCTATATTATATGTCTCAGCGTTAAACCAGGTAAGGTTAGGATTAGCTATACCCAAATTCTCTGTACCATTAACAAAGGTACCGTCGAACACTGAACCCGGAGGCAGCTGGTTGTTAGATCCATTTGCCGGATAACGGTAACCGGTAAGGAACTGGTAGGCAAGTGCCGAGTCGTCACCTACTTTGCCGTAAGACGCCCTTAATTTCAGATCGTTGATGAATGATAGCGCTGTTGAATTTTTCCAGAATCCTTCCTGCGATATTCTCCAGCCTAATGAACCAGCCGGGAAAAATCCCCAACGTTTCAAAGGCGAGAACCTTGAGGAGCCATCGTTACGAAAACTAAATTCTGCCAGGTACTTACTTTTGTAATTGTAGTTGATACGACCTACAACAGATTTATTGGTGTAGTTATATATATCGCCAGAGTTTGCAGAACCCAGCTGGTTTTGGGCACTGCCTGAAAATAGTTGATCTACAGCTAAAGAGAGTTCACGCTGTGCGTAGAAGTTATCCTGCTGGCGGTTGTTCTCTTCATATAACAATAAGCCTGTAAAGCTGTGATCACCAAAGCTACGGTCATAATTAAGCGACAATTGCATGAGCGTTCCCGGGCGCTCGAAAAACTCTCTGCGGAAAGTGGCAGGTGTTTGGTTTGGCACGGCCTGATAGCTGTCGCTGTTCGCGTCGTAGTTATACTGGTTGTAAGATTTTTGGTAGATGCGGTTGCTGGAGCTATAATAGTCGTAACTAAACAAACCCTTAGCGCTAAGGCCTGGCACAAAAGGCACCACGTACGTAGCCGAAAGCTGCGATTGGAACCATTTGTTATTATAAACCCGGTATCCATTAACATCGGCATCGGCAAGTGCAACCGGGTTGGAGCCGTCAACCTGACCCACATTAAGGTAATCCGGGTTGTTATTTGCGTAGATGGATTGGGTAGGTACTTGTCTCCAGAAAGAACGAATAATCCACCAGGCATCCTGGTAAGGCTGATTTTTCTGGTCCATAGTACCATTCAGGTTCACATCTACAGTAAGATTTTTATTTACCTTGGCAGATAGGTTTGAGCGCAGATTGTAACGCTTATAGTTTAGGTCACCACTGCGAAGAAAACCATCCTGATTCGTGATACCCGCACTGATGAAATAGTTGGTGTTTTCGCTTCCGCCAATAGCATTTAAATTGTGCTGTGACTGGGGTACTTTGTTCTTAATTACGGGCGTATACCAGTCTGTAGTTACCCGCTGGCCACTCGTGTATGCGTCAAAGTCGGCTTGGGAGTATTTTACCTGGCCCCCGTTAACATTATGCAGCAATTGCTCGTTCACCAGCCTCATGTAATCTATTGCTTCAACGGGCTTTGGTAAACCTGATGGTACCTGGAAACCGTAAGTACCGGAGTAGTTAAGCTCCATAGAGCCTTTTTTGCCTTTTTTGGTAGTAACCAAAACTACGCCGTTTGCTGCTCGCACCCCGTAAATAGCAGCAGCAGCGTCTTTCAGTACTGATACACTTTCTATATCATTTGGATCGAGCCTGGTGATGTTATCCCGTGGCACACCGTCTATGATCACCAGCGGATCGCCAAAACCACGAATACTGAACGAGTTGTCGAAAGAGCCCGGTTCAGCTGAGTTTTGCGTAACGCGTAAGCCGGCTACTTTACCGGTTAACGAGTTCAGCACGTTCTCGTTCTTAGTAGTTACGATTTCGCTACTGTTTACGGTGGCAACAGAACCTGTTACTGTAACTTTCTTTTGTGTACCATAACCTACTACCACAACTTCATTGAGTGTAGAGGAAGCTTGCGTTAGTGTGATGTTAACTGCAGGCTGATTGGTGATGGCGACTTCCTGCGCTGCGTATCCTAAAAAAGAGAATTGCAATGTTTGGCCAGAACTTACCGCAATGGTGTACTTGCCATTTACATCTGTTACAGTAGCGGTGGTCGTCCCTTTAACTTTAACGGTAACTCCGGGCAGCGGACCGGCATTGTCCGACACTTTGCCGGTGATAGTGTTTGTTTGTGCGAAGGATGTACTCCATAAAAGTACCAGCAAGACGGACATGATGCAACATTGTACCGTCCTCCCCATCTTCACACCATAGCGTATACCACGGGGGTATACACCATAATTGGTAAAATTTTCATCCATAGGTTGTTGGTTATAATTGGTTTTTGATGCCGGTTTGCAAAGAAGTAATTGGTAAGTCCTCCCTTAATCGGCAAGCAAGTATAGATGGGGATGTATTAAAATGGGGGTTAAAAAAGGGGTTAACCCGCTTAAAACTTTATTAACCGAGCATAATTAACCTACTTATTAAGAAGTTTTATTGGAAATGCTACCGGCAGATCTTCTCAAAAGGAACCTGATATTCACTATCAAGCGATTTTTGATACTCTGCTGCAAATTCGTCATAAACCCTGCGAGCGGTATCAATACCTTTAATCCGGCGAAGAGACTTGAGTTTGTATTTTAATGCAACGTCATTAAACGGATCTATCGTCAAGGCAATGCGGGAGAGCTCCAGCGCGCGCTTGTGGTCGCCAGCTTCATATATTCGCTTTACTTCGGGTAGCAGCACTTGTAACAACAATTCTTCAAATTCGAGTTTGACATCATCCAGCCACGTCTCGGGCAGCTCCTTCAAAAGGCCTCCACGGCTAAACAAGTCGAAGTACCCGTTAACAAACGCCTCTGTAGTAAGGTCGTGCTGATGCACTTGATTAATTGCAGAACTGATTACAAAGTAATCGCAATAAAAACCTTCATTGATCTGGAAACGATAAGTATCATTTATAAATGTAAGCTCAATACCGTCAAAATCGGCAAGGATGTTCCTCAGGTGATTTAGCGTTACGCCCCGGATGTTCTTGGTTTTTGTGACCTCTTTTTCAGGCCAAAGTGTAGATGATATTTTTTTTGATATCACCCCCTCCCCTTCCCGGCTATTCAGTAATATCAATATAAATAACTGTTTTATCTTCGGGCTAAAAAGGTAAGTTATATCCTTTCCAGTTTTGTTAAATGCATTAAACTCACCGAGTAAATACACGGCGTTTGGTTTCTTTTCGGCCTTTTTCCTAATAGATGGATCAAATATCAATTGCTCCTCAGCATCAGCAACAGCAGGTTTTGATTTCTTCTTCCAAAGCAAATAAGCCACACCACCTACAGCTGCCGCCGCGGCTGCTACATACCACCAGTATTTACCTGTGTTGGCTTCTTCGGGTTTTTGCGCCTCCAGATAAGCCTGTGTACTTACAGGCGGACCGGAAAGCGTAAGGATACGTATGGTTGATTGCGTTGGCGATGTAAACTCCTGGGCAGTACAAATAAAAACATCCTGCCTGGCATCGTAAAAAAGGTTGAAATCACTTTCTATACGCTCTGATGTGACAGGAATAGTTCCGCTAACAATCTCGTATGATCCATCCTTAATCGAAAATTTATACAGCCTTAGATTAGTCTTCGGTCTCTCGTGCGGATAACACAACGCATAAAAATATTTTCTGTCCCTGGAAATAACGAGGTTATTAGCGGATACAAAAGGCTCTTCTGTAGGAGTTATTTGCCATAACTTTTTTATCGTATGAGTAGTTAAATTGAGCCTGTATAAATCATAGTAATGAGCACCACCAACAATTTGGTTACCAGACTGATTACCATAACCGCCAAACACATAAACCTCATTATTATCATCAGCCTGGCTGCTGCCTGAGAAAAAACGGGGCGTTATAGTATCGCCTTTAAATTCAAGCTTTTGCCACTTGTCCAAAGTCTCATCATACTTGAAGATATCTTTATGGTATTGGAATGAACCATAGCCGCCAAAAAGATAAAGGTCCTTCTGATCATGGTCGAAAAAAGAATTATGATGATGTCTTTGGTCGCGGATGGAGCCTTTACCTAAAAGCTGCCAGGTAAGTGTGCTCAGGTCAAGAGCGGCAATGCTTTGATTACTATCCGCAGGCAAAGCTTCGTAGGCATATACCTTATGTTGATTTGCGTTTACAACACTTTTGCCCAGCACCAGCTTTATTGGCAAAATGTTTTTGTAGGGTTTTTCTGAAACAATACCATCTTGCACATTATATTGCAGTAGTCGATCTTTCTCGAACACAAACAGGTTTTGCTTCTCCGCATCAAAATTCAGCCCTGCAACATCATTAAACGTGCGCTGAAATTTAGGTGTCCAGAAATAAGATTCATTGATGAGCCACGAAGGGTGATCTACATAGCCGATAGCGTCACCTTCCTTGTCGTGCACGGCGCTGCCTTTCCATTCGTTTAATGGAAAAAAGTATTTCTCATCCTCATTGCCAATTTCAAGGTCCTTCAGCGCCATTTTAGGCACATCAGAGTAATGCGGATTGCGGCCAAACGTGATCGTGGGTGTTATCTCCTGTTCAAAACCAAAATCTTTTGCTTTATACCATTTGCCATTAACTAGAAAGGCGACAGTATTGGCCGTTAAGTTTATGTCCACCTTCACAGGTATCCAGTGCCGTTTCTTCAATTGAGAAAGCTGCAGGGGTATCTCTATCTTATTGCTCTTACTATCAATGTTAAAATTAAGTGTTGGCGAGCCATTATGATTGTAGATATAGGTCAGGCTATACGAGTTATTATGCGTGTCGGTAATGTTAAAAACGTAGCCCAGGTGGTCGTTATCCCATAACGACAAATCAAAACTGATAATGAAGCGGTCTTTAAAGGTGGGTGGCTTGTTGGCAAACACTACGTAAGACGTGCGCTTGCTCATCAAGCTATCGTTGGAGTTAAACTGCAGGCTCTGCGCCTTGCAATTCCACACACTAACCACCAACAGCAACAGAGTACAAATAGCATTATGTACCGGCGTAAACGGCGATATAAATCTACCAGTTACTTTCATCAGAATACCAAGAGGACGGCGTATTGACTTAAACAAGACGACAAATTTAGCGTTTTTACAACACTAACAAAGGCAATCCAACGCATAGAAAACATCATTTCTTTAGCAATTACACTATTCCTTTTTTGGAAAAGGAGCATTCAATTTATAAGGTTGGAACAATAGCCGACGCTGTACGTTAAACAGTTATGAAGATTCTACTTACCGGTGCTACCGGTTACATAGGCAAACGATTATTACCGGTACTGCTTGAAGCAGGGCACAATGTAGTTTGCGCCGTACGTGACAAGGCACGGTTAGATATAAAAAAATACAAACCCGAACTTGTAACGATAGTTGAAGCAGACCTGCAAAAAGGGGAGACACTGGATCAACTCCCTAAAGATATAGATGCAGCATATTACCTGGTTCACTCCATGAGCATGAGTGGTGGCGATTTCAGTGAGGAAGAAAAGCTTTCTGCCGAGAACTTTGTTGCCTACGCCGATAGTACCACTGCTAAGCAGATCATATACATGGGTGGTATTGTTAATGAAGACAAATTAAGCAAGCACCTCGCGTCCCGCAAGGCGGTTGAAGAAGAACTGCGTAAGAGCAAAGTACCGGTAACTGCATTGAGGGCAGGCATTATAGTTGGATCAGGAAGCGCTTCTTTCGAGATCATCCGCGATTTGGTGGAAAAACTACCGGTGATGATCGCGCCCAAATGGCTTGAAACAAAGTGTCAGCCGGTCGCTATCCGCAATGTAGTACAGTTTTTATCCGGCGTATTGCATGACGAATATACTTACAATAAACATTTTGACATTTACGGCCCGGATACACTGACTTACAAGCAAATGTTAATCCAGTTTGGAGAAGTAAGGAAGCTAAAACGCAGAATTATAACGGTGCCTTTCTTTTCGCCAAAGCTCTCTTCCTACTGGCTGTACTTTGTAACTTCTACCTCCTACCCACTTGCAAAGAACCTGGTGGATAGTATGAAGATTGATGTAATAGCAAAAGAAAATGAATTGCCGCAAAGGCTGGGTATTAAGTTGATCCCCTACAAAGAGGCAATTGCTATAGCATTCGAGAAAATTGAGCAGAACCTGGTTCTCTCCAGTTGGAACGATGCAGGCGATAACAAGATTTTTGCAAGAGGACTATCTAAACATATCGAAATACCAAAATATGGCGTGTTTAAAAACGCCCAGACCAAAAAGGCTAGCGATCCACAAAAATCACTGGAAAGGATATTTTCCATTGGTGGCCGTAACGGTTGGTACTATGCCAACTGGCTTTGGGGCTTTAGAGGTTTTTTTGACAGGCTTTTTGGCGGTGTAGGGCTGCGCAGAGGCAGAAAAAACGCAGCAGAAGTTTCTCCTGGTGATGCATTGGATTTTTGGCGCGTGATTTTAGCCAGCAAGGAAGAGAAAAGATTATTACTTTATGCTGAAATGAAGCTGCCCGGCGAGGCTTGGCTGGAGTTCAAAATGGATAAAGACAATTGCATTAGTCAGACCGCAACATTCAGGCCGCTTGGGCTCGCCGGGCGTTTATACTGGTATGCTATGTTGCCATTCCACTTTTTTATTTTTAAGGGAATGCTGGACAAAATAGCTGAAAAAAGTAGTAAAGATTAAGGAAAATCCACACCGTCCAGAGTGATGCTTTGCTCATTCAAGTCGGTCATTGCGGCGTAAGCATCAGCCCGTGCAAGCAAAAAGTTTCTCAGGCGGGGCAACTGATCTGTATTAATAAGGTCTACACCACAGCTTAATAGCTCTTTCCAGACGTTTTCGTTTTCGGGCGAAGCCCATAATCTTACCTTTTTCCCATATTTATGCGCCATTTTTACATAAGCAGATAAATGCTGGCGCTGCTTTAGAGGTAAACTTCCCTTGCCGTTCCACTTAAGCATTTTAGAGTACTTGCAGCTTGCTGTTTGGTAAATATTAGTGGCGAGAGTGTCTTTGTAGGTTTTTGTAAGGTCTTCATCAATAAAAGCCAGGCGGCTTTTTTGTTCCTTAATAATCTTAAATGGCTTGTTACCCGTAATTACTACTGTTACCGGGCGTTGCACAATCTTCCCGTTTTCGTAACCTGAAATTATCGAGCTGTATTTGTTTAAAAGTACGTTCAACGCCTGGTAGGTTTTCTCAGCATTCGATTTTATATCAATCATCAGCGTAACCGGTGCTAATGGCCGTGCGGCAAGGTTACTACTGCCATTTACACTCGCCAGCAAAGGTTTCAGATATAAATCTTCAAGCGTGCCTTTGTTATCCACCATTGGTAGTATATGGGCCACCACCAGCTTACCATTGCGTAAAAAGATATCTGCTTCCAGGTTGGTAAAGCCGTTGTCAAGCGCATCATACAAGGGCCGCTTGTGAAAGTAGTCGTTGTGTGCAAAAGCATTGAGCATTGTTGTTCTCTGCGCGCAAACAGATGTGCTTACAAAAGCTGCTAACGCAAAAACAAATATCTTAATGTAGTTTCCAGCGCATGATTGTCTTCCGGCCATGTAGTCGATAATTGATTTTGTAATTTACACAACTATGACAATAGCAAAGAATTTAATTTAAAATTACCATTTAAACTTTCGAGTTAAAAGGTCAGTGTATCAATAGGTTTTGAAAAGCGCTACTATCTCCCTTAAAAACGTTAAAATCCACTGCATGATTAATGCCGGTGACTCGCCCTTTATCTGAGTGCTGCCAAAAACGCCACTTAGTGTTGTTGCTTAACTTCAATTTAGGCTGATAATAGTGCGCTATCCACAAGGGGTAATCATCAAAATACCCGTCGAGGTAGTCTTCGTAGAATTGAATATTTGCGTAGATAATAGGCCGTACGCCTGTTTTGTTCTCAACATGCTTTACAAAAGTGGTAAGCTCTTTACGCATTTTTTCCGGAGTGGTACCATCCAGTACTTCAATATCAACTACCGGGGGTAGGTCTCCTTTTTCCATCTTTACGTTCTGCAGAAAAAAACGCGCTTGCCACAGCCCATTTTTACGCGGACGAAAAAAGTGGTAAGCACCGCAAGCTATACCCACTTTTGGCGCTTCGCGCCAATTGCGTTTAAAGTAGGAGTCTACAATTAGTAATCCCTCCGTGGCTTTTACAAAAGCAAAATTAATGCGAACACTGTCCTCCTCCATGGCTCTTACCTTAGTCCAATCTATTTTGCCCTGAGCGTAAGAAACATCTATACCATGGATCTTATATCCTGACGGTATCCGTATCTTGAAACTTTTGTAAGTACGATAGTGCTCATCCTCACCTATGTCCCGTACCCAACGCCATGCTCCGGTAAAGCCGTTAAGAATATAGCCGTAATAAAAAGGAGAGAGTAGTATCAATAACAGTCCGGCAAGCGCCACCTTCCACCACTTGTTAGAAACAGGCGCGGCTTTTTTCTTGCGTGTTGCAGGTTTTCGGGGGGAACGCTTGGGAGACGGCTTGGTTTGTTTAGCAGTAGGCACGGCACAAAGATAAATGATGTATACTTAACGGGTGAGGTAAAGCGCCTTTTATCTTTACAAACCACTGATATGAACGCAGAAGCAAACCAAAGGCTATTTTATAAGTTTGTTCTTTATATACACCTCATTTATCACACCGATGAAACAGAAATTTCACTACGCTACCGTTACAGAGGCAACAGAAAAACTACAGGAACAAGGCTTTGATTTAAACTTTAGTTTGGAAGGCAATCACTTAAAAGCTGATAATGAAGCTTATCCTGCCGAAGATTTTGAGATTGTTGATTTATACCGTTACGAAGGTGTTACTGACCCCGCAGATGAGGCTACCGTTTACGCCTTGGCCTCGGCAGCCGGGCAGAAAGGAATTCTGGTTACCGGATACGGCTACTCAGCTGATGCACAGGCCGAAGACGTTTTGAAACAATTGCATTACAAGTATCAGCAAAAAAACGAAGAACAATAATAATGGAACTAGGCATAAGCACCTTTGGCGAAGTACAGCCCGACGGAAAACCAGGTAACGCAGTGAATGCCCATTTGCGTGCTCAGCAGCTATTGGAAGAAGTGAAGCTGGCTGATGAGGTGGGCCTTGACGTTTTCTGCTTTGGTGAACATCACAGACCCGATTTTGTGATATCAGCACCGGAGGTGTTTATGGCAGCAGCGGCATCTATTACCAAAAACATCCGCTTATCAAGTTCTGTAACGGTGCTGAGTTCGGCAGACCCTGTGCGTACCTTTCAAAATTTTGCAACGGTAGATTTACTATCCGGGGGTCGTGCCGAGATACTTGCCGGACGGGGATCATTTATAGAATCGTTCCCGCTCTTTGGCTATGATCTTAATGATTATGATGAGTTGTTTAGTGAGAAGCTTGCGCTTTTGCTGCGGATAAACCGCGAAGAAATAGTGAACTGGAAAGGTGAGTTTAGGGCACCTATAGCTAACCGGGGCGTTTACCCGCGCCCTTTGCAGGAACAATTACCGGTTTGGCTGGGCGTGGGCGGCACACCTGCATCCGCAAAGCGCGCAGGAACCCTTAACTTACCCATGATGATAGCTATATTGGGGAGTGCACCCAGACATTTTGTATCGTTTGTAGAACTATATCGTGAAGCTGCCGCAAAAGCAGGTCATGATGTTAGCCAATTGCAATTAGGTATAAGTTCGCAGTTTTACATAGCGGAAGACGAGCGAACAGCAGTGAAGGACTTTTACCCATCTTACGAAGCCTTAATGAACCGTGTTGGCCGCGAACGGGGTTGGTCTCCAATGAGCAGGGAACAATTTGAGTACCTGCGGGCAGATGGACCATTGGTAGTTGGTGATCCGCAGATGGCAATAGATAAAATACTTGAGCAACACAGTCCATTTAATAACACACGCTTTTTAGCCCAACTGGTAACAGGCCATACCTCCCACACTGGTATATTAAAGGCCATAGAGTTGTTCGGCACCAAGGTGGCACCGGCGGTTAGAAAAGAGCTTGGGCAGTAATCAAGCTGGTACACTGATATACTGACGTAATTACTTTGCCTTTTCAATCTTGCACCTCTGGGTCTTGAGGAGTTCTATCGTTTCGTTCATCTCGAAATCCGATTTAATCCGGGTCTCTTCTGTACGATAGTACTTTTTGAGCTGCTTGCGGTGATAAGCCTGAAAAAACCTGCGAATGTCATCATCGTTTTGCAATATCAGAGCTGGCACAGTTAGTGGCGTGCGGTCCTCGTTCATAGCTACCATAGTGAAGTAGCTGGTATTGGTGTGTTTGATCTCATTAGTCTTAACATTTTCCGATATCACTCTTATGCCTACTACCAGCGATGTTTTGCCAACATAGTTGACAGAAGCCATAAGAGAGACCAGTTCGCCAACTTCAACAGGGGCTAAGAAGTCGATGTCATCAACAGAAGCGGTTACGCAATAGCCACCAGCGTGCTTTGCGGCGCAAACGTATGCAACCTTATCCATCAAACCCATAATTATTCCACCATGTATTTTGCCGCCAAAGTTAGCGTACGATGGAATCATCAATTCAGTAAGGGTCACCTGCGATTCAGCTACGGTTTTGTAAGTATCCATAAGTAGTGATGAATTTGCATAATAAAATTCATACAACAAATCCTATTTAATATTATTGCAGTTCTGTTTACCTACATACTATCTATGAATATTTACAATTATTTTGCTAATCGTGCAAAACGGACGCTCCACGTGCTTGTTTTTGCACTTGCCGCTACTGCAACTTCGGTCTCTGCACAAGACCGGGCGCCTGCTTACCCGTTAATTACGCACACGCCTTACTTAAGTGTATGGTCACCAACCGACAAGTTAAACGAGTCTGCTACCATGCACTGGACTGGTAGTCCGCAATCGTTAATAGGCGTATTGAAGGCTGACGGCCAGTATTACCGCTTTATGGGGAAGGCTGCTGCGCGTTATAAAACTATTTTGCCCGCTGCCGATGAGCAGCCATACTCCTGCAAGTACGTTTTCGAAAAACCTGCTGATGACTGGGAGAAACCGGGCTTTAATGACAACAGCTGGAAAACCGGCAGTGCACCTTTCAGCGATGCTGTACGTACCATTGGCACCCACTGGACCAGCAAAGAACTTTACGTACGCAGGACTTTTAAACTGAGCGAATTACCTGTACTGCCGTTGATGTTACGCCTTTATCACGATGATGATGCCGAGGTATTTATCAACGGTAAGAAGGTTAGCAGCCAATCAGGCGCTAACGGCGACCTGCAGATGTTCCCGCTGAAAGACAACGGAAATCTTAAAGTAGGTGAAAACGTGCTTGCCATCCATTGCACGAACACCGGCGGACTTGCAGCACTGGATGCAGGTTTATCCGTCCAGCTAGAAGATAAAACCAACGAGAACATTAAAGTTGCAAATCAAACCAACGTACAAGTAACTGCAACACAAACCATCTACAACTTCAATTGCGGCCCGGTGAAGCTTAAAGTAACGTTCAGCTCACCATTGATATTGACGGACATCAAGACTTTGGTAACTCCCGTGTCTTACATAAGCTACGAGGTTCAATCGTCAGATAGCAAAACACACGCTGTAGATATCTACCAGGGAGTATCTACCGACCTCGCGGTGAACAAACCTACGCAGCAGGTAAAAGCCACGGCCTATACTTCAAACGGCATCCAGATAATGAAAGCCGGTACTACCGAGCAGCCGGTGCTTGAAAAGAAGGGCGACGATGTACGCATCGACTGGGGCTACGTATATGTGGCCTCTCCTACTTACAATGCCAAGCAGTACATCAGCACACAGGATAACGCTTTGGACAGCTACGCGCTGTCTCCGGGTGCACTGTCTACCCTTACCGGCAAACAGCTGATGTTGAACACCATGCTACCGTTCGGTCGTGTGGGAAGCGCTGTAACCGAGAAATACATCGCCATTGGTTATGACGAGGACTATTCGGTGCAGTACTTTAAAACCAACCTGCGCCCGTTGTGGAAGGAAGTCAAAGGCACCACTATAGAAGGCGTATTAAACTCTTCGTTAAAGAACTATGCTGCCGTTATTGCCAAATGCAAAGCTACAGATACAAAGATTTACAACGACGCGCTGAAAGCCGGCGGCGAGAAGTATGCCAAGCTTTGCGTACTGGGCTATCGCCAGAGCATTGCTGCGCACCAGCTGGTTAAAAGCCCTAAAGGCGAACTGCTGTTCCTGTCTAAAGAGAACTTCAGCAACGGCTCTATTAATACGGTAGACGTTACCTACCCATCGGCACCGCTGTACCTTACTTATAACCCTGAGCTGCTTATGGGCATGCTCAACGGTATCTTCTACTATAGCGAAAGCGGCAAGTGGACCAAACCTTTCGCGGCGCACGACCTGGGCACCTACCCCATTGCCAACGGCCAAACCTACGGCGAAGACATGCCGGTAGAAGAGTGCGGTAACATGGTTATCCTCACCGCGGCTATTGTTGCTGCCGAGAACAACCCTGCTTACGCTAAAAAGCACTGGGCTACCCTTACCAAGTGGACCCACTTCCTGGCCGAAGCTGGTTTTGACCCGAGCAATCAGCTGTGTACTGATGACTTTGCCGGTCACCTGGCACGTAATGCAAACTTGTCTGTAAAAGCTATTGTTGCTATTGGCGCCTATGCTAAGATGGCCGCCATGATGGGCGATGCACCCGCTGCTAAGAAGTACCGCGAGATGGCCTCTGTAATGGCCTCTAAATGGATGGAGAAGGACGATGCAGGCGACCACTATGGCCTAGTGTTTGAGAACCCTAAGACCTGGAGCCAGAAGTATAATATGGTTTGGGATAAGGTACTCGGCCTTAAGCTGTTCCCTGCCGGGGTGTACGAAAAGGAGATGAAGTACTACCTGTCGCACCAGGAAGAATACGGTTTGCCGCTGGATAGCCGCAAAACCTACACCAAGAGCGACTGGATCATCTGGACCGCATCTATGGCCAACTCCCGCAAGGATTTTGAAGGACTGGTTAACCCCGTATACAAGTACGTGCAGGAAACCAGCAGCCGCGTTCCGCTGAGCGACTGGCACGAAACCACCAACGGTAAAATGGTAGGCTTCCAGGCGCGCAGCGTTGTGGGCGGCTACTACATGAAAGTGTTTAAAGATAAGCTTGCTGCCAAACGCAGTAAGTAAACCATACCCTAAAGCTGTAACAGGTGTATCACGACAACGTGTTACACCTGTTACACTTTTTTACCCCAAAAAAAGGTTATTTAGCTGTTTATCAATAACTTAACAAAAACCCGTGTTACAGTTTTTTCAACCCTGTTACAGTTTTTCGGCTGACCCGTCCTAAAAAAAGTTTACACTATTGATTGTTAATACTGGAATGAATTTACACATTTATTGATAATCCTGA
>NZ_JCAWAI010000006.1:0-244873 GCF_059691875.1 Mucilaginibacter sp. 320_HR | reverse complement strand
CCTTTTTACCGGTAAGTGCCAAACTTACCGCAAGGTTTACCGCTGTAAAGCTTTTACCTTCCCCGGATATAGATGAGGTAACCAGGATAGTTTTTTTGTCGCCTTGTATACCAATAAAGCTGAGTGCTGTACGCAGAGCTCTAAACTGCTCGGCGATTACTGTTCGGCTGCCATCCTTTATCACAACTGCTTCGCCGGTGGTGTCATGTACCAATTCGGCAAGTACAGTAGCTTTTGTTTTCTTTTCAATTTCTGAGCGGAATAGCACTTCACGATTATATTGCTCTCTAATCAGTACAAAAGAAATCCCTATAATTACCCCTACTGCCAAACCAAACAGATAAATATTAAGCGGAACAGGCTTTATAGGCGCTCCCCTGCTTTCAGCAAAATTTACGATACGGCTATCCGCAACTGCAGCTGCACGTGATAGTTCAACCTCTTCCCGCTTTGTAAGAAGCAAGGTATAAATATTGTTCTTAATGGCCTGCTGACGGCTTATTTCTAAAAACTTGCGCTCTTTAGAGGGTACAGTTTTTAACTGAGATGTATTTACCCCACTTTCAGACCTTATCCTCCTCTGGGTTGCAAGAAGGTTTTGCTTTAACGCATTTAAATTCTCCAGTAGGCTAGGCTTAATTTGGTTAATACGCTCCTGAACAGCGGCTACAGGCGGTGAATTTTCCCCGGCCGTTTGCTTTAAGTTGGATAACTCCAGTTCAGCAGTATAAAGCTTGTCAAGTAGCTGTGTAAGAATAGGGTCGTTTATACCTAATGTTGATGGTACTGTACCAGATTGGTTTCGTTTACCAACAATATACTTCTCAACCTGATTAAGTACATCCAGTTGTATTTGTAACTGCGCTAGCTGGTCATCGTTCCTCTGTGCGTTGGCCAGGTAGGTACGACCTTCGGTTGATAAATCCACAATACCCTGGGTAGTGCGGTAATCCTGCATTTCTGTTTCTACGCCCGATAACTCACGCTGGACGAGCGCTAATCGAGAGTTTATGAAATTTAACGTGTTGGTTGCCGAAAGTACTTTTTCGTCTATGCCAGCTTTGTTATAAACAGTGACTAAATCGTTTAAAATATCTTCTGCACGAATAGGCACCTGGTCTGCCAGCTTTAAGCTTATCAATGATGATTGCCTGGCACCTTGTGCTACAGTTAAAGCCCCAAGAATACTTTTAGCTGCATCCTTTACGGTCCTTATTTGCAAGTAAAATTCGCCTTTGTACCCTTGTTCTGAGACATTTGACAAAGTCTTGACCGGATTGATGATGAAATCGCCATAGGGGGTACGTACAGGTGAGCCGAGCACGTATTTTTTGCCTGATATAGTTATATAGTTCTTTGTAGGAAGATATTCGAACGAAATAGGGAGATTGGGTGAATTTTGAAGCTCATTAGGATTAAGAGCTATAAATTTAACAGGATTTGGATAAATTAACACATCCCTCAGGGTGCCTTTGCTGTAAACCTGCGTGTATAACCCCAGGTCTTTTACAACCTGCTCTGTCAATGTTCGCGATTTGAGCATCTCTATTTCATTCTCTACAGTTTTTACCGATGCTGATACACCCAGCGCTTCAAGAACGTTAGCACCATCGCCGCCACCTGTTCTGTAATCCTTCAGCAAAATGGTGGAATTTGCCTCGTAAATAGGTGTTTGATAATGTATGTAGATATAACTGATTAAGAGCGATACTACAATCGTAAAAACAAAGATCGGCCAAAAAGGGAGGTATCTGAAAGCAATCGCACTTATCGCATTTTGAGAGGTTGTTCCTTCAAAAGGATTAGTTGCATTAGTAGAGGTGTTCTTCATTCACAGAAATTATTAGGTCTATTTTCTAATGATATTAAGGTAAATAACCAGGAGCAATGATATTGCACTGAAAGCATATGGAATTAGCTGCGTGCTCCTGTCAGACGATGCCGCCCTGGCGTTATTTGGCTCAACATATAAAATATCCTGATTTTGCAAGTTGTAAATTTCCTTATCAAACATTTGGCTATTGTTTAAGCTAAACCTTTTTGTTATCCTTTTTCCATCCTGCTCTCTTATCAGCAAAACATTGTCGCGCTTGCCAAATGCGGTAAGGTCCCCTGCAAAACCTAAGGCTTCCGGCAGCGTAATGTGTTCGTTAGGAACCGGAACAACACCAGGGTGGTTTACTTCCCCTAAAACAGTAATTTTATAATTCAATATTCTAACGTTAACTATGGGGTTAACTGCTATCTTTTTGACAAGCAAGGCTTTGGTTATAGAATCTGATAGCTGGCCTTTAGTAAGCCCGGCCGCATTAATGGTGCCCAGCAATGGTAATTTGATCGCGCCAGATTGATCTACCAAATATCCGTTTACTCCGCCCTGGCCACCGCTGCTGCTAATAGCTACTGCAGAATTCAAAAATCCTGTGGTTGTTATATCTGGCGTTGAAATATTTATCTGGAGAATATCATTGGCGTTAATTTTTGTTTCCAACTTTTGAACGTCTATTTGCGAGACGCTGTCTGCTTTGATGTTGTTAAAATACGTCAGCTTACGGGAACTAATACAAGAGTTTAATGAAGAAAGAACTGCAAAAGCCGACAGAAGCACCAGAAAGGTTAAGGAAGTTTTTTTCATAGGGATGATGACACACTCAGCTATTAGTTGGATAGATCCGACCAATGGCCTTGTTGCAAATTTAAAAAATTATGTTGCAATATAGTTTAACTTATTTACAGGCTGTCTTCCAATTCTGAAATCAGCAGATAAACACATTTCATATAAATCTTACAATAACGCTAACCGGGGGCACGTAAGGTATTGTAAATGATGCTTAACGGTTCAGCAATGCACGCCGCACCTTGTTTTTAAACAACTTTAATCTACGGCTAATATAATGAGAATTAGCAGATAACCTATTAGAAACACGTTCGTTATAGCTCTGCGCAGTTACGTGCAGCGGAATGTGCGGCTTGGTTATGTAACCTTGGAAGTGCAAAGTATAAAATTTGCTGAAGGTAGGTTTAATAGCTTCGCCTGCTATTTGCCCGTATAAGCCATCTACTTTCCTGAACATCTTTTTGATACCCGTCGACTTATTGCACAGGTACCAGTTATTCCAGCCATTGTAGGCAACGTTGATGTTAAAATCAATACTGATTCCCTCATCTTCCAGCGACAGGAGGTTGAGTACATTTGGCTCGGTTTCCGTGCGGAACACATCCAATAATATCATATCGGATACATTTCTGTTATCCAGGAATTTACCGGAGAGTGTTTCCTCCAGCAACCTTTTAAAAGCCGGCTCATCTGCATACTTCCTCACAACAAAGCTGCAAAAGTCTGCAATAAGTTTGCTGTTCCAGAACGAGGTATGACCGGAGGTAACGCTCTCCTGGTCACGCTGGAAAAACATGGTCGAGCCGTCAAACTTGCCTTTAATAAACTGATCATAAACCGGCTTCAAGTCCTCCAGGATCAGCACATCACAATCGGCGTAAACAAACTTGTCAATACCTAGATCATTTATAAGATCATTGATAATGAACCACCTGTCAAAACAAGTCTTCTCGAAAAAATAGGGGTTGGTAGAGTGGTGACTGTATACTTTGTCAAACTTGCGCTCGCGGGTGGCATATGGGGTTACATCTATGCAGTTGTAGCCGTCATACTGGTCTAAATGGGTGTCAGTCAGTACAAAGACGTTTTCTTTACCATTGGAAAGCGCGGCTTGCTTTATCACCTTGTCAAAGAAAAGGCTGGTATTGCTGCCCAGTTGCAAAAAGAATACCGGCAGCGGCGAGTTAACAAGGTCAGGATATTGTTGTACCGTGGCAGGTTCGCCCATAGCTTATTGCTGCTGTTGATTTCTGTGCAAGATAACTATAAAAACACTTACCACATATCGCCAAAGTGTTCAAAAGTGTTCAGCTTTTTTTATGCCGGTGCATTTTGAACACCCTTTTTATGATAACCTGAAAACCCCCGAAAAAAGCCAAAAACAACATCAAAAAGGCTGTTTTTGGCTCCATTTTCATCCGGCAACCTTCAAAAACCACACGTTTTTATCAGGGTATTTTGAAATAAATTTGCAGGTAATACTATAAAGTACAGGTGTAAACAGCCTGTTTATAATCAACAAAAAAAAGACCCTTCTGGTGGCGCCGTTTTATTAATGTTCCCACGGACGCGACATACCCCGCACTGTGTTACAGAGTTCAGGGTCATTTTATTTTTCCGATAACAGCCCCGTCAATGCTTTGATTATTGATGTCTTATCAGAAGGCCTCGGTGCACTGGTAGTGACAATTCGACCCTGCTTGTTGATAAGAATATAGGATGGGTAACCTGACAGCCGATAAGTGCCCATGAACAGTTTAGTAGCATCATCGGTGAAAAAGTAATTTTCGCCCTCTATATGTTTTTCCTTGATCAGTGTCTTCCAATTGCCTTCACCGGAGGCAAGGCAAAGGTTGACAAAAACGACGTCTTTATCCTGCATAGCCCGATAAAGGCCTGGCGTACTTTTCATCTCCTTGAGGCAGGGAGCGCACCATGTTGCATAAACATCAACGTACACTACTTTGCCGGTATATTTTGTGCGGAAATAATCAAAAGCATCTGTTAACGGTAACGTAACAACTTCAGATTTTTCTAAATAACTAATCCCCTTAATTTTCGTATTTGGGAAATTTGGGCTGCTGATCTTATTTAGCAGCGTTTTTAAAGCGTCATAATAAATACCCTTGGTAAACCATTGATCGGCATTTTTCAGAGAATCGAGTATTCCCGGATAACGGCTACCTGTAGCGGTGAGATGATGGTAAAGCATATAGTCGCGGCATTCACCGGCGGGCTCTTGAAGGATCAGGTCAACCGCTCTTTGCTCTGCTTCTACGGCACGGCCTTGTTTGGCAGCCTTACTTATGGTGCTATCGGCTGCTAATTTGTAATAAATGTAGTTGCTGAGATGGTACGGAAACATCATAGACTGAAAGTTTTCCGGATCATAGATGTCAAAAAATGGTTCTGTATAAAACTTAATGCGGGCCATACGGTCAGATGCTGACCTGTATTTTCCCGTATTGCCGTAATCTCCTATATTATTTGCTATCAGATATTTGATGTCCCTTTTGGCCCAGGCCCTAACTGTTTGACTAAGCTTGTTTTGATCAGCATATTGATCAATAGCGTTTACATAGCGTTCATAATCCTGCTTAACAGCTATCAGCATGTCAGCAGGTGCTAAAGCAGTATTATTTTGATGTACCGGCAATTGGTACAGGTAATTAACACATAAATTTAACTGGGTGCTGAGTGCAGCGTGATCACCTTTTATACTGAGCCATCCAAAATTTGGCTCGTCCAGTAATGCGGCATCAATTGTAATATATACAGAATCACCCGGTTGTACATAGAGGTTTATAAAATAGTTAAAGTAGTTAACCGTCATATTCTGAGTATATAGCATATCCTCACTTACAACAAACTCATTCCTGTCGTTCAATTGCACACTCTTCCCCCCGGGTATCAGGGGGTTACAAAAATTGAACTTAAGTACTTTGGGCGTAGCTGCCGATACATTAATAACTTTTCCGGCGATGATAACAGCACGCATTTCGTGCGGTTTAGCGAAAGCAAAGGCCACAGCAAAGGCAGCCATTAGTAATAATGATAATTTTTTCATTGAGTTAATAAGTGGTGGTAAATAAAATGTGGCGCGCTAACTCATTCGTTGCAGCGCTTTTTTTACAGCTTCGAGGTTTTGCCGGGATATTGGTATTTTCGAGCGGTCGTCCATCAGGAGCATTCCGTTATCTTCTTTTAAGAGGCTTTTTACATACTGCAAATTGACCAGGTGCGACTGATGCGTCCGCTGAAAATCATATGGCTTTAAAAGCTCTTCAAACTCTTTCAGGGTTTTAGAAACTAATACCTGATCGCCGCCCCTGATAAAAAAGGTGGTATAGTTATTAGAAGCTTCGCAACGGACAATCTGATCAACCTTTACATAATGGGTCTCCCGGGATGTGGGCAAGGCTATCTTAGGATATTCATGCTGCGCCTTTTGGAAAAAGCTGACGAGGTTTGCTATACTCAGGTTTTGCTGACGCGCTGCTATGCGGGTTTTGGCTTTTTCCACTGCCTGCTGCAATTCCGATACATTTACCGGCTTAAGCAAATAATCGAGCGCCGAAAATTTGATGGCCTGTATGCCGTACTGGTCGTAGGCAGTAACAAAGATCACCTCGAACGGAATACCCGTAAAAGCCTTTAACACGTCGAAACCAGACTTTTCCGGCATTTGGATATCCAGGAAGACCAATTCCGGCGTTACGTTTCTGATCAGTTCGATCCCGCTTTCCGCATTGTGGGCTGTACCTGTAATCACCACCCCGGTACACCATTTTGTTAACATGCCTAGCAGGTTTTCAATGTTATTAGGCTCGTCGTCTATAATAACTGCGTTAATATTCATGTCAGATCCAGTTATTTAAGGTTATTCTTACAACGGTGTTGCCGGGCCGGGAGACTATGGTTAATTCGGCAGGCTGATGCTTATAAATCTGGTTAAGTAAACTGATTCGCTCTTCGCTTAGCTTCAATCCAAAGGAATCTCCTGCCCTTATCTTGCCGGTATCGAAACCCTTGCCATTATCCTCAACAGAAAGTTTGAGGCTATGTCTGTCGGCCCAAACATTAAGCTTGATAAACCCTGCCTTTTCAGCGTAGCGATACCGTGTTTAACCGAGTTTTCGATAAAGGGTTGGAGCACCATAGCCGGAATATCTATATTGCTTTTACTCAATGAGGGATCTACTTCTATCCTATATCCAAAGCCAAAACGTAGTTGTTCCATTTGCAGGTAATCTTCTGCAATTTTAAGCTCTTCTTCCAAACATACCATTTCCTGTGAGGTGCTATTTAAAACCTTACGGGTGAGGCCGGCAAATTTTGGCTAGGTAAAGATTGGCCTCCAGCAATTCATTCTTGTTTACCAGGTTTTGAATTGAACTCAACGCATTAAACATAAAGTGAGGGTTCAGTTGTGATCTTAGCGATTTAAGCTTTAGCTGCATAGCCAGTTGCTGTTGTTGCCTTTGTTTAAGTTTGCGCTTATTATAAGACAGGTAGGTTAAAAACAAAGCGAGTAACACCCCGCTAATTAGTGAAACTTGTTTCAACGAGAGTTTTCTTGCTAGTATAGGAGGTGGCCGTACATCAAAAGGAATACGTAACATATTGTCCTCGTTCCAGTAAACCGGCCGTTCTTGTTTCTTAATAATTAGCTCATAATGCCCGGGTGCGGTAAATGCAGATTTATCAAGCTGAAAGAATCCATACCTGTCTACAAACCCAAGCCATTCAGAGGTGTCTTTCCGTCCGTTTACGGTTTTAATTAAATAAGCGGAGTGTACCAGTGTTTCCTGCCTTTTCAGCTGCAGGCTTATCCGTGAAACACTATCCGCTACAAAATGAAGGTCCAAGGGGACACCGGATTTGTTAAATTTTGTGGCATAACCACGGCTGAGTTTGGAAGAACCAAGGTTAAAGTAAGCAGAAGGTGTACCTAATCTTATTTCGGATAATATCGGTTTGAAGCTAACGCGCCAATCTAAGATTACCCCTTCCCGAATGCTATAGTTTTTGACATTAACAACTTCTATCACCAACCTACAGCCCGGGGCGTTAAATTTGCCGATAAAACCATAAGGCTGCTTAGCACCGTAACGTTGCTCTAAACCGCGCACCGGCGACCATGGCACTATCTCGGTGCTATCATTTTGCACAACATGATATTTATAGTCCCGGATGTTTTTGGGAGTAATGCCCATAGCAATAAGTATCGCTTCGGAGCTGTCCGCTATTACAAAGGTTTGATAGTCTTTTGAGATCGATTGAACCGAATTAGCATAATATTGAGTGAGCGCCGGGTTTAGCTTTACACCAAGCAAAACAGGACTTATTGGCGTAAATACCGCTTTGTTATTTTTCTTTAACCTGTCAAATACATGGTAAACGGCCTGATCACTAACAGGTACATACACCGGCTCGGTTACCATCGTCTTCAAGTCTGTCATCGTCATTTCAAACTGAAAATTGTTTCCAAAACGGCGATCTATGTCCTTTTGGGCGAAAAGCGTAAAAGTACCTAACTGTGAAAGTATCAGCAGTAAAAATCTCCGGTATGCTTTACCTGTTTTGTTATTTATAAAACACCTTGTTTTAGAAAGCATATCGTCTGTTTAGTAGTTAGCTAAACAAACTTGCCTTAAATATTAAATGGAACAAATAAACAATGAGAATTTGGGGCAAGATTTTTAGAATATGGTGTTCCCGACCTTGCAGGTAAGCTTGGCAAAACAATCAACAAAAAAGGCCGCCTTCCCGGCAGCCAATCTTCTTATCTATCCGGCAAACGCCTGCAGGTTTGTTAGTGGGTTTCCGCGTATTTAATAAAGCTGTTTAAGATGGACTGCCACCCCTGCTTTTGAAACTCAGGATCATTTTGCGTTTCAGGGTCAAATGTGGTTGTTAGGTGTGTTTTACCGTCTTCTTCAGTAAACAGGGTGGTTGCCTGCCGGCCATCAGCCATGGTGTAGGTAATCTCTTTATTTAAAACCACGCTGTCATATACACCTTCAAAGTCGAAGCCAAAGCTGCCGTCTTTGGCCTCCATACGGTTCTTAAACTTGCCGCCAACTCTAAGGTCGTTCTCGCTGCTGGGTGTGTGCCAGCTGGGGTCGGCCGTGTTCCATATCATAATGTCCGCAGGGTTGTTCCAAAGTTTCCAAACTTTTTCTACAGGTGCGTTTACTGTTGCTTCTACCGTAATTTTTGTTGCTTGTGCCATTGCCAGTTATTTTTTAGGTTTTGTTATGATCAAAATTACGACGGGAGATTAAATTACCGCTGTTGTGAATCTGCCAACATTCGGGGGAAGTTGCGACAAAATTTTATAAATTCGAACGACATACCTATTAATCGCTATGCTAATATCCGTTTTTGTACCAGAATATGGGGTTATAGAAGCTATTACACCGCCCTTCAGGACCTTTCATACTGCAAACGATATCTTGATTGCTTCCGGCAAAAAACCTGTTTTCACTGTTGAATATGTAGGCTTAAGTGAATACGTACCTGCCAACAATGGGGAGTATATAATAAAGACCAACAGGTTGCTGAAAGATGTTACCGAAACAGACCTGCTGATTATACCTCCTGCCTTTGGCGATACTGCCCAGGGTGTGAAAGCCAATGCAGAAGCGTTACCCTATTTTAAAAAGTTACATGACAAAGGCTGCAGCGTGGCAAGCTTATGTTTGGGTGCCTTCCTGCTGGCCGAAACCGGTTTGCTGAACGGCAAAAAGTGCTCTACCCACTGGGCACACATAGATGAGTTTAGAAAGCGGTATCCCGACGTGGAAGTGGAAGACGGCGCTATAATTACACAACATGGTAATATTTACAGCAGCGGTGGTGCAAGCAGCTTGTGGAACTTGATATTATACCTGGTAGAAAAGTTTGCAGGCAGAGAAATAGCCGTAACCGTTTCCAAGTACTTTGCACTGGATATCGGGAGGGCCGGACAATCTCAGTTCGCCATTTTTAAGGGTCAAAAAAATCATGGTGATGATGATATTAGAAAAGTGCAGGACTACATAGAAAAGCAGTATAGTGACAAGATATTAACGGGAACTTTGGCAGACCTGATCCATTCAAGCCGCAGAACATTTGAAAGAAGATTCAAAGAGGCTACCAATAATACCACCACCGAGTATTTACAGCGGGTACGTATCGAAGCTTCTAAAGCCTTGTTTGAAGCGTCGAGAAAAAACGTTACAGAAATAATGCTGGAGGTGGGCTATTCAGATGTACGGGCATTTAGAGACACCTTCAAAAAAATCACGGGGCTTACTCCCATCGAATACAAAAACAAGTTTGCAAGAACCGCTTATGAGGTGTAATCAGCTCAACTATCAGGTATAAAAAAAGCCGCTCTCTCGAGCAGCTTTTTGCCTGTTATCGGCATTTGTTCCCTTGAATGGATTCGAACCACTACAAACAGAGTCAGAGTCTGGTGTGCTACCGTTACACCACAAGGGAGAGTTTCGGTATTGGGCTGCAAATATAAAGCTTTTGTTAAAATCCTGCGAAGTAATTTTTAAATCGCCGCATGTGGCAATTGCCGCCGCGGGCAACAAATCGTGCTGTTTAATGTTTAAAGCACTATATTAGCCCTTGTATGAGATACACTAACTTCCTGTACAATTTTATTGCTTTTGCAGCAATATGCCTTGTTTTGAATTCCTGCGGCGGCGACAAGAAAAAAGGAAACAAGATATACACCAGCATAGAGACCGACGAATCTGTTAAGCCAACTTTTAAGCCGGTTTGGGGAATTAAGTACACCGAGGTGCGCCGTAACTTTCAGAACGGTGTTTCCTTTAACGATGACGGATACCAGCTTGAGCCGGAGTGGAAATTCTCGTTCGTTTCAGACGACACCGTGAATATCTATCACCCCAGGCGCAGCCGGTTTGTAAACGCGCCGGTGATGTTTGATCACGACTCGTTATTTAACATTGCCTGGGCTTGGGTGAGGTTACGTAAGCTGAGCAAGGATAGCATTGTTTTCCAGGTGATGAAGGTAGAAGGCAAGGAGTTGATGCGCGATAAATCTGTAGTGTACATGACCATGTACGCCAACGATTACATCAAGAACGTATTACATACAGATACTTCACATGCTAAACGGCCAACCCGTGCAGATACGTTATTTATAAAACACAAAACCGAGCTTGCCCTGCGCGATACCGATAAAGCATTTGCAGCGCGCGACATTGCGGTGCTCACCAGTAAAAGCAAAAACCTCACTATCGAGCGGGTTAACAATATAAAAGATGATGAGGAACAGGAAGGCCTGATACAAGACTACATGCTGCCCGAGTATAACATTAGGATAAAGAATGCGTATGATGATTTTAAATACGCCTTTAGCGTTCGTATTGACGAAAAGGGTACCCTGCACTATTTACGGTCTGTAAATTACATCTTTCCCGAATTTCTTAAATCTTCAAACAAAGCCATGAAGGGCATAGTGGATGGCTATTTAAAAGCCTACCTGGATGTAAAACCCGGCACAACGCTTGGCATACCCCACCCCTGCTTTATTATCGTTAACGTAAACGGGGCTAAGAAAAAGTAATATGCTTCTTTCCGGCTTTGTCGTCTATAAGCTTCTGCTTACATACCCTTATGTGATCAGTACTTATCAGCGCTGCCTGCATTAACCTTAACATTTATAAACGTGCTCACCGCTTCGTTAACTTCGTGGTGCCGCTCCATAAGGCCCATGTGACCGGCCGGTGTTAAAATCGTGAGGTTAGCACCGGCGAAGCCAGGGTTGACAGGTAGCTTGCAAAGTTTAGCTGCTGATAACTTTGCGTGCCTGCGAAGGTTAAAAACCTGGTCATGATAAGGCTGTTGCCGTTGATAAAGCTCATCCACTTGCTTAACCACAACACCGGCGAAAGAGCTACCATAAGCCAGCATATAGGTTTTAATATTGGGTTTTGGATGGCGGTAAGCAAGCCGCTTAAAATAGATGTTTTTGTTGGGTTGGTGTAAGTAGTGTGCTGCAACACAATACCCTTTATTGCCGAAAGCTGCTCCCGAAAAACTTTGCAGAAAGTTAATATGGTAAACCCGCCCATACTATGCCCCCATAAAATAGGGTTAAGCGGCTTTGTTTGCTCTATAACAAACTTAAGGCACGCTGCCAGGTGCTCCAGCTCATAATTATTACCGGCAGGTTTGCCTGATTTACCCAGGCCGGGCAGGTCCATTAATATCAGGTGATAATCGTTACCAAAATGCTTCTTTTGATAATACCACTGCATGCTGTTAGAGTCCCAGCCATGTATAAATATAATGGTTTGCTTGCCTGGTGTGCCGCAGTGCTCAATGTGTATCTCCGTTCCGTCGGCCATCTTAAGCTGCTGTTGCTGCTGGCAGCGTTCAGCTGCAGGTTCGTCCTCGCCGGGGCGGCTCTTACCCATAAATATCCTGAGTATCTGCTTGCCCAGCAACAGGTATACCAACACCACTATAGCTCCTATAAGGCAGCGTTGCGCATAGTCATGGTCCCACGGTTGGCCTACTACATCTTTATACAAATACCACTCGCGCCATAAATAAACTTCTAACCAAATAAGGAAGGCAGTAAACAGCTGAGTTAACAGGAAAGCAAGGACGATTAAAGGCATGATATAAGCGTATTGATCTGATAAGCGAACAGCATTAGCTCAAGAATGTTTAACTTCTAATTAAATATTTCACTATTAAGAATTCATCTCTCAAACAAAAATTGAAACAATTTAACACTAAGCAAGCTTGGTATTAAAGCGTATTAAGGAGGACTACCTTACAACTATACTTGTGTCTTTTTGAGAAATTAAATAACCAATGGAAACAACTAACATTAAAGCATTTGGCACCGAGGCAGCCGAAGCTCCTCTAAATCAACTAAACATCAACCGCAGGGTACCTACACCGCATGACGTAGAGATAGATATCCTGTTCTGCGGTGTTTGCCACTCCGACCTGCATACCGCGAGGAACGAATGGCATGGTACCGTTTACCCTTGTGTACCAGGCCATGAAATAGTTGGGAAAGTTGTGCGCGTGGGCGACCATGTAAGTAAATTTAAAACAGGCGACCTGGTTGGTGTGGGCTGTATGGTAGATTCGTGCCGCGAATGTGAATACTGTAAAGAAGGTCTGGAACAATATTGCGAACCTGGTATGACCGGAACCTATAACGACCCCGACAAACACCTGGGTGGCCGTACGTTTGGCGGCTACTCTGAAAGTGTTGTAGTAGATGAGAACTATGTATTGCGCATACCTGACAACCTTGATGCAGCAGCAGCCGCGCCTTTGCTGTGCGCCGGTATTACAACCTATTCCCCGCTTCACCACTGGAAGGTAGGTCCGGGTCAAAAAGTGGGCGTTGTAGGTATTGGCGGTTTAGGCCATATGGCCATCAAAATTGCAAAAGCAATGGGTGCGCAGGTGGTGGCATTTACCACATCCGAATCTAAGTTTACCGAAGCTAAAAGGCTGGGAGCCGATGAAGTGGTGCTATCTAAAGATGCAGAGCAAATGGCAGCTTACCGCGGCAAGCTTCACTTTATTTTAGATGCGGTATCTGCCGAGCACGACATAAACGCGTACCTGAATTTACTGCGGGTAGATGGATCTTTAGCGTTGGTCGGCGCGCCGGAACTGCCGCTGCCTGTAGCTGCCTTCAGCCTTATACCTAAACGCAGGAGCTTTGCAGGATCAATGATCGGCGGCATTGCCGAAACACAGGAAATGCTTGATTTCTGCGGAGAACACAACATCACTGCCGATATCGAGATGATCAACATACAGGAGATCAACGAAGCTTACGAACGTTTGCTGAAGGGTGACGTAAAATATCGTTTTGTGATTGATATGGCGTCACTAAAAAACAACAACTAATAACGACCATGGAACATTACACCGATGAAGAAATGCAAGCCGAAGGTTATAAGCCGGCTCCTGCAGATTACTTTACCGGCCGCGCCTGGCTAAAGCCGTTTGTAGCACCAGACGATAACACTAACTGCATCGTAAGCGATGTACTTTTTGAACCCGGCACCCGCAACAACTGGCATACGCACGGCAGCAACCAGATACTACTTGTAAAAGAAGGTGTCTGCTACTACCAGGAAGAGGGTTCGCCTATCCAAAAAATTGAAGCTGGCAGTGCTATTAACGTATTGCCAGGTATTAAACACTGGCACGGTGCATCGCCGGATTCGATAATGATCCATACGGCTATAGGCATCAACACAGAAAAAGGTATAGTGAACTGGCTGGACCCGGTGACAGATGAGCAGTACAACGCTGCTGAATAAAAAATAGATTTAGCTGAGAGCGGTTAAAAATTGGCTGTCGTCAATTTGCAACCGCTTTATTATTTAAGACCCACTTATATATTCCACCAATACGTCCACTTTATTACCAGTTGGCGGTTCTTGGCCATAAATGGTGAAGGAATGGAGTTATCGCCATAAACAACAAAGAAGTCTGACGCAGGCTTGTAGCGCCATTGCAGGCGGGTATTGATGTTCATGTTATTAGCCTGCTCGTTATACTGTACATAGGTGGTAAAGTACAGCGTATTAGTAAGGGTGACATCCGCGCGGGGACCGATCAGCCAGAATTTATTATGGCCGTAAGGCTGCGGCAAGCGCAGGTCATTAAAAGCCAAATTCAACGACAGGTTTACAAACGGCTGGAATCGGTAACCTATTTGCCCTATCAAAGCTAACCGGGTACCATCATCATAATACCCGCCGTACGAAGCTTCGGCCAGGTAGGTGAACAGGCTTTGCGGCTTGGAAGCGTACTGCACATCGCCGGTGTTCCAGTGGTTCTCAAAACCAACGGGCAGCATCGGTTTGCCGGTGTTCGTAGGATCGAACGGCCGAAGCAGCTTTACGTAAGTATCCAGACCTGAAAAGGTGAGCACGCTACGATTTCGGAAAGTAACTATATAGCTCAGGATGCTTTCGTTATCGGTACGTTTATAATGCTCGTCAAAAAAGTAGTTTGACGATAGCTGCACGCCGTGCGACAGCACTACACCACTTTTAGGAAAAAAGTTATGCAGCAGCAAGGGGTTAAGCTTGTTGTAGCCATTACGGGGTACGTAGCCCACCTCGGCATTGTAATTGCGCCCTACGTACTGCTCCTGCAGGTATAACGTCCAGTATTTGCTTAGGTATTGCAGGTGCGCGGCCTGCACATAATCGTGACCCTTTATACCGGGCGTGAACGATTTTAAACCAAGCAGCTTACCTGTCCACAGGTTGTTTGATGAGGCGAGGTTATACTCTACACCCAGGTTGCGGTTATAAGCAGGCGAAGTGTTGCCTGGGTTAGGCGCGCTGCCTGTACCATCCTTATTAACAAACATTATCCCGATGTTAGAGCGGGAGAAAACCCGCCGCTGCAGGGTAACAATCCCAAAGTTTTGCGCCGGCAGGTGTCCCCCACCGGACTGCCCTGTTTGCACATCCATCACACCTACGCGCCAGTTTTTATCAATCTTACCCGTCATACGGCCGCCGGCACGTATAGGTGCGTTGAGCCCTATCCGGCGCGAAAAGAACGGGCGGATGTCTGAATAGCCGAAGTTGGCGAACAGGTCGCCGTTTTCCAGGAAGAACTGTCGCTTCTCCGGAAAGAACAACTCGTAGCGGTTAAGATTAATTACCTGCTGGTCTACATCTACCTGGGAGAAATCCGGATTAACCGTTAGGTCAAGATTGAGCGATGAGGTCAGGCCGATCTTCACGTCACCGCCAACGTCCTTACGCCAATCAGTGCCTGTGTGATTGGTATAATCTTTTGTGACACCGGCAAGCGCGTAAGGTATCACCGAGATATTGCTGTTGGCCACCGGAGGCGCTTTGTCCCAAACAATGGTGCCGGTGTAAGCAAGCGAAGCCGTAGGGAACTGCCGAGGAACCGGTGCCCATGCCGACTTTTCGGTTGTCTTCAGATCGTTACGACTGAAGTTTACCCCCCATTCGCGAATGCCTTTTTTGTATCTGATGGTCTTAAAAGGAATAGCCGCCTCAAAAACGTACCGGTCCGGGTAGTTCTTCACTACAGAATACCACTTGTTGTCCCAACTCAGGTCTACCTTACTGCCTTCATACATAGTTCCATCCCATTGTGCACCGGCTGCATTGGCGCCAAAGCTAAAACCATCTGTACGGGCATCAAAAGGGTCGAGAAAGAAAATAAAGTTGTCGTTCTTACCAAAGTTAAAGTCACGCTTCAGCGACTCCACCATATACCCCGATGTAGGCTGATAACAAACGGCAGATATGTAAAGGTTATCATCGTCATAGGTCATCCGCACGGTGGTGCGTACATTGGCCCGGCTGGTATCCATTGGCAATACCATAGCAAAGTCGCTGGTGGTGTCAGCAGATTGCCAGCCTGGCTCATCCAACAGGCCATCTATCTTAATTTTAGATGCGCTGCGGTGTATCTGGTAACGATAATTGATGTTTTTCTTCTGTGCATAAGAAGTTAATGCAAGCAGGCAGCAGCCTAGCAGCAACGTAAATTTTAGTGTAGACACAGGGGCTTATTGGTATTTGGATGATCGGGGTACTCGGTAACAAGTATATTGATAATTTTAAGGAAAATAAGCTTTCTTTTTAAAAATGATCAAGAAGTTTAAAGCCTATTGTGTAACCTGCAATCTTGTTATCCCTATATTTAGCGCATGCAAGACACCCTACAACAACAGTTTGGCAATATCGATATTTACCTGTTCGATCAGCTGTTAAAAGGCACCTTTAGCAATTGTCAAACCATATTAGATTCAGGTTGCGGCGGTGGCCGTAATCTGGTCTATTTCCTGCAGAATGGTTATAACCTATTTGGAGTAGACCCTAACCCCGATGCGGTGGCACAGGTGCGCGATATGGCTGCGGTGCTTGCACCAAAGCTGCCTTCAGCAAACTTTTTGGTAGCACCTGCGGAAGACCTGCCCTTTGCTGGTGCATCTTTCGACTTGGTCATCAGCAGTACTGCACTTTGCTCAAAAAATTGAACACTTTGATGCGATGGTCACCTCCATGTGGCGGGTGCTTAAACCGGGTGGTTATTTCTTTGCCCGCCTGGCCTCTGACATAGGTATTGAAGATAAAGTCTTGCCTTTGGGCAACAACCACTACCTTCTTCCTGACGGATCAGAAAGGTTCCTGGTAAACCACCAGATATTGCTGAACTATACCCGTGAGTTAAACGGTGAGTTGTTTGAGCCCATAAAAACCACCAACGTGCAAAACCTCCGTTGCATGACTACCTGGTGCGTGCATAAACTTTAATAAAAAAGCGACCGGCTCTTCAGCTGGTCGCTCCTGAAAACTATAAGAACACTTTAAATCAGACGTCGTGGGTAGATTCGAACTACCGTATAAGGTTTTGCAGACCCTCACCTATCCTCTCGGCCACACGACTTTATCTTTCAGCCTTATTTGTTAGGCTGCGGAGTTGTCCTGAGATAAGGTTTTATCACCTTATGCCCCTTAGGGAACTTAGCCGGTATGTCTTCTGTTTTTATGGATGGCAGCACTACCACATCTTCACCGTCATTCCAATCGGCCGGAGTTGCAACGCTGTGGTACGCGGTCAGCTGCAGCGAATCGATTACCCTTAAAATCTCCTGGAAATTACGTCCTGTTGATGCCGGGTAGCTGATGATCAGCTTTATCTTTTTATCAGGCCCTATTACAAACAGCGAGCGTACTGTTGCGGTAAGAGAAGCGTTTGGGTGTATCATATCATATGCCTGTGATATCTCTCTGCTCTCATCTCCTATTATAGGAAATGTAACCTCAACGCCCTGGGTTTCGTTTATGTCGTTTATCCACCCTTTGTGCGATTCCACGTTGTCTGTACTCAATGCTATCACCTTTACATTGCGCTTGTCAAACTCATCTTTTAACGATGCGGTTTTACCAAGTTCAGTTGTACAAACAGGCGTATAATCCGCCGGGTGCGAGAACAGCACACCCCAGCTGTCGCCCAGGTATTCGTAGAAATCTATCTCTCCGTTTGATGTTTTTGCTTTAAAATTTGGGGCGTCGTCGCCAATGCGTAAGCTCATGTTTTTAATTTTATTAAGTTTTAAGTATCGGTTTGCTGCAATAAAGCTATGCAAATTGCAAACGTTTAACCAATAAAATTATCCCGGAAGAGTGTTGATGAGGCGCTAAATACAAGCCAAAAGGACGCTTTTACAAACGTTCTGTTTTCTGTTAAATCAGCTTATCTGTCCCCGTTTAGTTCGGAGCAGGAATTAGCACCTTACACTGGTATAATACCGGTACAGGTTGCTAAGACATCATAGGGCCTTTCCCTCTGTCTTTCTGGATAAGTATATTTAAAGAACGATATCGATACAAATATAGATATAAAATCTATAATTCCTATAGACTTTATAAATTTTATACTTTTTTCATCTAAGTGCCTGACAAACAAATAAAAAATTTATTCTCACAACATTTGGTGAAATAATGAATAACAATTAATTCCTTTTGCTAAGGTCCATATCATGACAGTTATTGATGCCACAACTCTTTTACGTGTTACGACGTATAACGCAGTAATAATTTAATACTTTTAAATATAACTGTAGGTATAATGTTAAATATGAAATAATGCTGCGAATTAATTTATACATTAGCAAGGAAATATTATCTACCAAAAGTTAAATAAATTAAAAATATAGACAATTATTAAACAACAGCGTTGTACAGGTACCAAAATTGTACCTATATGTTTAATAAGGTATTTAATAAAAGAGAAGAAACGGGTTAAATGATGAGCAATACGGTAACAGATAATTTTTCTGAAGAAAGTGCTGCACGCCTTGCCCGTTTAATAAACAATGTAAACACCGGTATCTGGCAGTATGATCAGGTTACGCAAAAGGCGCGGTGGTCTGCCGGGTTTTACACTTTACTTGGCTACAAACCCGGCGATATAGAGTGCTCCTACAAAAACTTTTACGACAATCTTCTTTACCACGAGGACAAGGCTGCCTTTATAAAGGCCACCCATTATTCGGGGCCGGGGCCTGCGCCCGTAGCACAAGTCCGTTTGCTTACAAGGCACCGGGGGTACCAGTGGTTTGAAAGTACGGCTTTGAAGTACGATGGCGACGACGGCAGGTTTATATACGGAGTACTCAGCTACATTGACCATCACAAACTTACCGAGTTAAAAGCTAAAAAAGCAGAGTTCTTGTACTCTGAAACCAGCCGCATTGCCAGAATTGGCGGTTGGGAAATAGATGTATCAACAATGAGCCTTTATATGTCTCCCGAAATATTTGAAATATATCAGCTATACGGCGACGTTAATATGACCTTTGACGAGGCAATCAGCTTTTTTGAACCACAGTACCAGCCTGTAATTACCAAGGCGATTGACGATGCTATAAAACACTGCAAACCTTACGATCAAGAGATGCTGTTTCGCACGGCTAAAAATAACGTTATTTGGGTTAGGGCAAAAGGTGAGCCGATAATTGACGATGATGGCAAATGCGTCAAGGTGCGTGGCATTTTCCAGGACATTGATATAATTAAACGACGAGGCTTAAGTATGCAATCGTCTATCAACCTGCTGGACGATCAAAATAAACGTTTGCAAAACTTCGCCTACATTGTTTCGCACAACCTTCGTTCGCATGCGGGCAATCTCAAATTCATGGTTAACCTTTTTGAAGAAAGCACAGCCGAAGCAGATAAGGAAGAGATTTTTTCACATATAAAAACCATCAGCCACAGCCTGACCGCTACCATGGGTCATTTGGATGAGATCGTCAAAATACAATCGGAGATAGGCAAAGAGCGTAAAACGGTAGCCTTCCAAAACATCTTTAACAATGTTGTGGCGGCTTTGGACACTAACATAAAGGCTACGAACGTACAACTTAACACTGATTTTAGCGGCGCGCAAGAGATAAGCTATATACCCGCCTATCTGGAAAGCATCTTCCAAAATTTACTTACCAATGCAATTAAGTACCGCCACCTGCAGCGGCAACCGGTTATTACCTGTTATACTTACAAAGAGCAAGAACACATCTACCTCGTTTTTGAAGATAATGGTGTGGGTATAGATATGCAGCGCTACGGCGACCAATTATTTGGTATGTACCGCACCTTCCATAATAATAAAGATGCCAAAGGCATAGGCCTTTTCATGACACGCAACCAGGTAGAAGCACTGGGCGGGAGTATAGACGTAGAGAGTACCGTTGATGTTGGCACTAAATTTACAGTAAAGTTATCGTAAAAGATACTACTGTATAATGAGTGATGAAAGAAAAAGAATGACTGCCTGTATTATTGATGACGATGAAATTTTTGTTTACGGCTTTAAAAAGCTGGTGCAAATTAAGGGTATACACGCTGATACGCTTGATTTTAGCAATGGCAAAGAAGCTATTGACTACCTGAAAGACCCCGTTAACACCCACACTTTACCCGACGTAATATTTGTCGACATTAACATGCCGGTAATGAACGGCTGGGAATTTACCTGCAACTACGAGGAAATTAAAGCTCGTTTGGGCAAAAAAATCCCGGTTTACGCTATCAGCTCATCAATTGACATAGATGATATTATTCGTGCAAAAAATAATTCTGTAATTAAAGATTACATCCTTAAGCCTATAGACGAGGCTTACATGAAGGACATCTTCAACTCCATAGATCCCGGTTTCGGCTTTCAGCAAATAGGTTAGTATCTCAATAAAAAAGACGCGAATTACCGCGTCTTCCTTAAATAACATTTTAGAAGTATATTACTATCTACTCAATATAGCTTTCTAGTATTTTGAATCCTGCAGTAGTTTCTAATGCTACGTTGTTAATGGTTTTAGGCAATAAAATACACTCGCCCATTTTTACATTGTAGGCTTCGCTGTTATGCTTAATGGTGTATTCACCTTCAACGCAAACATGTATCACAAAAGAATCGAGGTTTGAATAGTCCTTCGTGGTAGCGTGCGTAAAGTCAAGAACATTGGTGGTAAAGTACGGGCACTTCACCAGTTCAACGGTCTCGTTCTGCTCAGGGGTATATTGCGTTTTATATTCGGGATAATGCTTGTAATCTATTGCAGCAAGTGCTTCCTGGGTGTGCAGCTCACGTTTTTGCCCTTTATCATCTACGCGATCAAAATCGTATATGCGGTAAGTAATGTCTGATGTTTGCTGTATTTCGGCAATAAGCAGGCCTTTACCTATTGTGTGCACACGGCCGGCAGGTAAAAAGAACACATCTCCCGCGCTTACATCTTCACGGTTCAGTATATCCATAATATGCCCGCTATTAAGTGCTTCAACGTATTCCTGTTCCGTCATTTCGCGGTTAAAACCCGCGATAAGTGAGGAGCCCGGGTCGGCCTCTATAACGTACCACATCTCTGTTTTCCCAAAGGAATTGTGGCGTTTCTTGGCCAATTCGTCATTTGGGTGTACCTGTACAGACAGGTCATCATTGGCATCAATAAACTTTACCAGCAGCGGAAATGTATCACCAAAGTGGTTATATACCTTCTCTCCTACCAGCTCTGCTTTGTATTGTTGCAGCAGTTTATCTAATGACTGGCCTTGCAGCGCGCCGCTTTCCACAACAGAGACGTCTGAACTTACCCCCGATATTTCCCAGGTTTCGCCGCAATTAGGCAGGTCGCCTATATTTTTATGCAGGTAAGTTTCAATTTTATGGCCTCCCCATATTTTATCTTTAAATATGGTCTTAAATTTTAACGGATACAATGCAGACATGATATGATGTTTTAGAAAGGTAAATCAACAAAAAACTAAGTACAGGTATTGCCTTAGTTTGTGCGGCTAAAATAAGCGTTGCTGTTACGCTAACCAAACTTTTATTGAAACGTTTTATAGCTGCTGATGTAAACGTACGGAGGCTTTCGGTACCAACTGAATAAAAGCACAATCAATAAAAAAGCCCATCCTGATCAGAATGGGCTTTTATTATATTGTTAAGTATTACTTACCCAACTTCTTTTTTAAGTTTTCGTCAATGGCTTCCAAAAACTCCTCGGTGTACAGGTAATCGGTACCGTGCTCAACCTTTGGTTTAATGGTAATAGCCAAATCCTTGGTCATTTTGCCACTTTCTACGGTTTCTATACAAACCTCTTCTAAAGCGTGGCAAAAATCAATCAGTTCCTGGTTACCGTCCAGTTTACCGCGGAACTCTAAACCACGGGTCCATGCAAATATAGACGCGATTGGGTTGGTAGATGTTGGGCGGCCAGCCTGGTGCTCGCGGTAGTGGCGGGTAACGGTACCATGTGCTGCTTCAGCTTCCATAACGGTTCCGTCTGGTGTAACCAGTGTAGAGGTCATTAACCCTAGTGAGCCAAAACCTTGTGCAACGGTGTCAGATTGTACGTCGCCATCATAGTTCTTACAAGCCCAAACAAAGTTACCATTCCATTTAAGGGCAGATGCAACCATGTCGTCAATCAAGCGGTGCTCGTATACAATACCTGCTTCAGCAAACTTTTGCTTGTAGTCTTTTTGATATATCTCTTCAAAGATGTCTTTAAAACGACCATCATATTTTTTAAGGATGGTGTTTTTGGTAGACAGGTATAACGGCCAGCCTTTCATCAGTGCCTGGTTAAAGCAAGCGTGAGCAAAACCGATAATAGATTCGTCGGTGTTATACATGGTAAGCGCTACGCCGTCACCTTTAAAGTTAAATACTTCAAAAGACTGCTCAGGGCCGCCATCCTCTGGCGTGAACTTTACAGTTAACTTACCTTTACCTTTGGTAACAAAATCTGTAGCGCGGTACTGGTCGCCAAAAGCGTGGCGGCCAATGCAAATAGGCGCTGTCCAGTTAGGTACCAAACGCGGTACGTTGTTCATTACAATAGGCTCGCGGAAAACAGTACCATCAAGTATGTTACGGATGGTTCCGTTAGGCGATTTCCACATTTGTTTCAAGCCAAATTCTTCTACACGCGCTTCATCTGGCGTAATGGTAGCGCATTTAATACCCACACCATATTGCCTTATAGCGTTAGCAGCATCTATAGTTACCTGATCATCAGTTTCGTCACGGTATTCAATACCCAGGTCATAGTACTTTATATCTACATCAAGATAAGGAACAATTAATTTATCTTTAATAAACTTCCATATGATTCGGGTCATTTCATCCCCGTCCAGCTCAACTACCGGGTTTTCTACTTTAATTTTTGACATACCTGATTTGGGTTATTTTTTCATATTAAACGGTTTCAAACTTACATAAAATTTCATTTGATGTTTTTCAACCAATTCACATAATTTTCAAAAAATATAATGGTTTGCTGTCAACAAACAGGCATGTACCCGGGTTTGCACTTGTAAGTTTGCGGTAGCTTAATAATTAAACAATAAAATAATTAGTGTATTTTACGGCCGCAAATAATTTAAGCCGGCATTAAATATTGAAATTTTGGTGTTACTTTGAATTAAATAACCGTTAGCCATAACCAACGCATCGCTATTGTAAGTATGATTAAGCTTTTTACTAAAACGATATTCTTTACTTTTTTGCTCACCGCTATTACGTTTATGGCAAAGGCGCAAATAGGCTACGATTATGCACAATACGATTTTGGCCTTGGCGCTAACATTAACCGTGTTTACGGGGATGCCGAAACTATAAAGAACACACCATCTGTAAGCATTAGTTTTAATTACAACCATACGCCATACCTAAACTATATAGTTGAAGTACAGGCCGGCAAGCTGGAGGGTGGTAGCGATACCAGCAAATCTGGCAGGTATTTTAAAAATAAATATACAGCATTGGTTTTTAGGGCACAGTTGCAGGCGGGCGAGTTGATTGATTACTCCCGCAGTGGTTTAATGAACGGGCTCAAGAACCTGTATGTTTCTGCCGGTTTAGGCTATATGATTAATGACATTACACAGATCAACCGTGAATCGGTGATTACACCCGGCTTTTTCACCGGTGGCGAAGATAAAGCCAAAGAGCTTTTTATTCCGATAAGGGTTGGTTATGAGCTCAAATTCTTTAACAAGTACGATCAGCCGTCATTTAAAATAGATCTGGCAATGCAGTACAATTCATCTTTTGGCGATAATATGGATGGGTTTACTGCCGGAAAAAGCAAAGACAAGCTGGTACAGTACAGTATAGGCCTAAAGTTTGCAATTGGCGGCGTTACCTCTTACAGCAAGCAAATACATTATTAACTAAATTGCCACAACAAGGGTAAGTTTGGCAGGGTTTTTAATGTATACTTAACGTATTTAATTAAACACCTATGATACCTGATAACGACGATTTCGATAAGGTAGATCCTGACTACAGGGATGCTGACCTGGCCAACAACGGTGAAGATACCGCTAGTTTGGACGACCTGAATTTTAACGAAGCCGAAAACAGCTTTGAATACGATGTAAAAGGTGACGACCCGGATTATGACCACCCTGATCCTTACGATACGGCCATACCAAACGGCGACGACTTTAATTCCACCTACGACGAAGCAAACCCATACGATACCAAAGGCGAATATGATGCAACACGTTCAATCGAGACTGATGCAGACAGCCTTGGCATGCATATAGACGGTGGCAAAATAGTTGAATTGGATCCGCTAGATGCTAAACTGGCACACACACCGGAAGATGACCGGGACGATCTGGATGAAGAAGGCTATCCTATAAACGATACGCCTAAGATATAAGGTAATGCAGACCCTTTATAAGAAGACAGGGATAGCCTAACGGCTGTCCTTTCTTTTTTTAATCGAAATCCAGGTTGAATTTGTTTTTAAGATCAATAAGCTTGGGGTTCTTGGCTGCCATATGCTGAAACTTTTCTATAGATGTATACGGCTTCCTGACGATTGATCCTTCCTCTACCCTCGCCTCTACTTCAATATCAAAGTTTTTTAAAGTCGTACGCAGGTAATTCATGATGTACGGCCGCTCGTCCCTGAAGGCGTTCTCCTGCACGCGGGTTGACAGCAAAACTTCAAACCGCTCGTTCCCTTTAGGCTGTGGTGTTACTGCTGTGAATATGGTGTACAAACCCACCGGCTTGCCCTCAGCCTTTAGCTTTGCTCCATAATTGGTCCATGCCTGGAGGAAAGCATCCATGGTAAAAGCAGCTTTGTCAGTACCCTTCAGATAAGGGTCTTCCTCCTCTGCCATTGCCTCCTCTACCTGTTTACCCAGATCTTTTAACGAGGGTATTTTCACCGAGGTAGCGGATGTGTGCACATTAGGTATAAAGGCAGTCTTTATTTTTTCGGCAACAGGCTCCTCTTTAGCAGGAGGGGCAATAGGTGCTGCTTGTACGGGTGGTGCTTGCGCCGGGGTTGCTGTATAGGCTACCGGCGTATCGCGAAGAACTGGCACTTCGTCCTGCTTTGCCGCTGGCGGCTCAGGTGGATTTACAGCGGTATCAGGTTTTTTTTTTAACTCTCCTTGCGGAGCAGCGGCTGCCTGCGGCATTGACGATGTTGCCAGATTAAACACTGACAGCAAATGGCACATCTTCAAAAGTGCTAACTCAACCTGTAAACGTTGGTTCTTACTTTGTTTGTAGGTGATCTCGCACTGGTTAGCAATATTTAATGCTGACAACAGGAAAGAGGTGGATGCAGTTTGCGATTGCTGCAGGTAGCGGGCCTTTATGGTTTCGCTTACTTCCAACAATTTAATGGTAGCCGTATCTTTCCCAACCAGCAGGTTACGCAAGTGCTCGGACAAGCCGGAGATAAAATGCGCGCCATCAAACCCTTTCCCTAATATCTCATCAAATAACAGCAGCGTTGCGGCATTATCTTCTGCAAGCAGCTTATCTGTAAGGCTAAAGTAGTAGTCGTAATCAAGGATGTTGAGGTTGTCGATTACTGAGCGATATGTAACATTTCCGCCGGAGAAGCTCACGATCTGGTCAAACATGGATAAGGCATCCCTTAATCCTCCGTCGGCTTTTTGTGCTATAATATGTAAGCCATCGGCCTCGTAGCTAATATTCTCTTTTATTGCAATGCCGGCCAGGTGATTAGCCATATCTTCAACCCTAATACGGTTGAAGTCAAATATCTGGCAACGGGATAAGATGGTAGGCAGTATCTTATGTTTTTCGGTAGTTGCCAGGATAAAGATGGCATAGTTAGGCGGTTCTTCCAGTGTTTTCAGGAAAGCATTAAATGCCGCCTGCGAAAGCATGTGCACCTCATCAATAATGTAAACCTTGTAGCGCGCACCTTGTGGCGGTATGCGTACCTGCTCTATCAGGCTGCGGATATCATCAACCGAGTTGTTTGATGCCGCATCCAGTTCATGTATATTAAAGGAGTTGCCGTTCTGAAAAGCGCGGCAGCTGTCGCACTCGCTGCATGCTTCGCCGTTTGGCTGTAAGTTGGTACAGTTAATAGTTTTAGCAAGAATACGGGCGCAGGTTGTTTTACCTACACCACGCGGCCCGCAGAATAAAAATGCCTGAGCAAGCTGGTTGCTCTTAATAGCATTTTTTAGCGTGTTGGTTATATGTTGCTGACCAACAACCGTTTCAAAAGTAGCCGGGCGGTATTTGCGTGCCGAAACAATGAAATTATCCACAGGTATAAAGGTAGCAAGAAAATGCTTTGCCTAAAACATAAAAAGCATGTGTGGATAATTTGCAAACAACTACTGCAACTCCTCTTCCGGTAAATGATCGTCATCTTCAGGATCAGGCTCGCCCAGGTCGTCGTCTACCTGTATCTCGTGAAGATCGTTTGTAGACTCCATCTGGTCGTCAAAATCTTCATCCTCCTCATCATCCCAGTCACCATCAACTATTTCTTCATCTTCGTCCGGTGCCTGTAAAAAAAGGGTATCATACATAAAACCCGAATCGCTTGTTTCGTAGTACCTGCTTTCTGAGAATTGCATAACAAATGTGTTTAGTTAGAAGACAACCGAAAGTAAAGATGTGTTTGAATGTTAACGTTAATTATTTGTGATGTTTTTGATTAAAATGCTTTTAGCACTGCCAGGTACAAAAGCAACAGCCCGCTATGGTTTTATAGCAGGCTGTAGGTCAAGTTAGTACCTTAATTTGTATCAGAATGGTGCCAGCAACGGTTTAAGCAATGCTGTAAGATCGAATTTTTTGCTGAGTGCCAATGTTACTACCGGCTTTGCGCCTTTTAGCAGCAGCCCTCGAACTTCCCCGCTGAAAGTAAGCCCAAAAGCAACTTCGGTAAGGCGGTATTGTATAACATAAAATGCGTTCCACCGGTGTTTTGGTTCGCGGGCGTTCAAAAAGTCCAAATAGCCATCAGGAAGGTCATACAACTTTTTAAATTGTGTTGAATTGCCTATCCGTGACGGGTTTACTATTGTAAAACCCTGATTTGTTGTACCAAGTATCCCGTTCAAATAAAGGGTGTAATCACTTTCCTTTATGTAGGTTGACAAGCCGGCACCTATGTAGTGCGATCTGCTGTCAAAATCAAAACGCCTTTCTTTAAATGTACGGCCGTTTAGTGCAGTCAGGGTGCTATCATACGCAACTATATTACGGGCAGTTTTACTATAGTCTATTGTAGAGGTAATGCGTTGCCAAAGCAATTCGAAATAAGTAGATATCGACCAATGAAAACCGTCTTCATTCATCCTTTTGCCATTTAACCTTATCTGTGGTGAAAACATCAGACCTATACTTTTAACATTTGTTGTTGATTGTATGCGGCCGGTATCTGTGTAGTAGGGATACCCTTTTTTCAAACTATCCAGTATATTGGAGCTGCCATCCCGGTAGGTAAAACCGCTTGACAAAGAAGAGCTCTGGCTTACCGATTGCGACTCGTACACACCGCCAACAAAACTGATGTTGTTTGGGTGTTTTTTACTCCATAATGTCGCCACATCTTTCATATGCCCGAAAATTGCTGCGTAAAAATTGTTGGTTTTAATGTTATCCAACAAATCAAAGTTGGTTCCTACTTCTGCCCAAAAAGTTCGGTCGGGTACTATAACTTTCAAACGCTGGCTGCCCCGCAATATCTGTGTCTGGCCTTTTATTACGAGGTCAACATCTCTAACGGTGTTTAAAGTATCTGTAGCTTTTATGGTGCGGATATGTAAGGGCACAAGTATACCCTCCGTCATTTTGCCAGCTTGAATTTTTGACTCGGTGCTTGCAGACGATTCGTCCTTTCCGTCTTTCATCATCTCAGTTTTTAGCTCAGCTTCAAAATCAGGCTTTTTTTTACTTCCCTGCACCCACTCTTCCCTTGTCACGGTTATGGGGTTTTCAATTATCTGGTAGGTTTTATTAAGCGCCGTATCAGCAAACCCAAACAATAGTTGATTTGCCTCAGGGTTATAGGGGCCGTTAAATTTCACCCGCACGGCTACTGTATCAAGCGCGCTTATAACCGATCCGTACCGGCGTTCTATGTTTGCTATAGCACCCGGAACTATCTCCGCACCACCGGCGGCTATCGGTTTATAAACAACCTTCTTTTTAGATGTATACGGATTTATTTTCAGGGCGTGCTTTACTTTGCCATCAGGCAGATATATATCTATCAACTGTACGCCGGAAAGCGCAGCTGCCTGTTCAAGGTCTATCCTTACATCCCGCTCAATTTCAACTTCCTTAGTGTCGTCCCAGTCGTGTTTGTACAACTTAAGTGTAGCGTGCCCGGCATCTGTACCTGCTAACTTTATGTTTTCAAGCGTTCCTGCAGGGAAAAGGTCGAATTTTATGAGGGTGTCCTTTCCTTCAGACCTGTTCAGTCGTAATTTTACTTTGGCGTACTTGTGAAAGGTGATATTCGGGCTCAAAAGTGTATCTAAATTCACGTCGGTACTGCCGGAAACCAAAGCTACAGCCGGTTTAGATAAGGGGGTTTGTGGTATGTCACTTTTTTCATCCGTCTTAACATTAGTTTTAACCTGTATATCTGCAGCAGACCTTATATAATCAAAATTCAGGCGCACATTATTTCCGCCTTTACCAATACGTATATTGGCTTCTCCGCTTATCGCGGGCTGAAGGTTAAACTTTATTAATACGCCCTGATTAATGGTATGCGCTTTACCGTTAAATAGTTCCTTTTCTATTACAATATCTTTGGTGGTGTTCCTGTTATCAAACACCGGCCTGGCCGTGGTAAATTCATTAATTAACTTAAGAGTAACTACAACATCTTTAGCGGGTGCAGGGCCGTTAATATCCAAAGGGATATAGATAGTCTTCACGGCCAGGCTATCGCCTAACCTTTCCACGTTTCCAATGGTAAAATACACTATACGGCCGTTATTACTAATTTGCACCGTGGGCTTAACCACTATAGGCTTTGCAGCCTTCAATGCAGCCTTTCTGGAAGCGCGCTGAGCAAATGAGGAGCTAAAAATGAGCGTAAAGATGGCTGGCACATATAGGTACCTAAGCCACAGATTGTTGTGAGTATGAGGGGTGTTCATGATAAGTGGTTTAGATGACCAACTTACAACAATCAGGAATAAGCATCAACCCGTTAAATAACGGTATTTGAAGTATTTGTTATTAAGGTTATTATGGCTATATTTGCAGCCCCGTAATAGCGGGTAAATTAAAAAACAAAGTAAAAATGCAACAGTACGAAATTGTGATCGTTCTAACCCCGTTGCTGTCTACCGAAACTGCTGGTGAGGCTATTGCCAAATACACCAAAGTTTTAACAGACGGCGGAGCCGAAATTGTCCAGGAGGATAATTGGGGTTTGAGAAAACTAGCGTACCCTATTCAAAAGAAGACTACAGGGTACTATCACTTAACTGAATTCAGGGCTCCAGGTGATTTAATTAACAAATTGGAGGTAGAATTACGTCGCGATGAGCGCGTTTTGCGTTTCCTTACCATTGCTTTGGACAAACACGCCATTGCTTACAACGACAAAAAACGCAGCGGTGCTTTTAACAAGAAATCTGCAAAAGTGGAGGAAGCAAACTAATGGCAAACGACCAAATTAAATACGTTACCGCTCCTAAGGTGGAGGATAACCGTAAAAAATACTGCCGTTTTAAAAAGAACGGTATCAAGTACATTGATTACAAAGACGCAAACTTTTTATTGAAGTTTATTAACGACCAGGGTAAAGTATTACCACGCCGTTTAACAGGTACTTCATTAAAGTTCCAGCGTAAAGTTGCTCAGGCTGTTAAGCGTGCGCGCCACATTGGTTTATTACCTTACGTTACCGATTCTTTAAAATAAACAGGAGGTTTACAAAATGGAAGTTATTTTAAAACAAGATGTAAAAAACCTGGGTGATAAAGACGACGTAGTGAACGTTAAACCAGGTTATGGCCGTAATTTCCTTATCCCTAAGGGTTATGCCATATTAGCCACAGAATCTGCACGTAAAGTATTGGCAGAAAACCTGAAACAGGCTCAATTTAAACAAGACAAGATCCGTAAGGATGCTGATGCTATTGCTGCTAAACTGGAAGGTGTAAAACTTACCATTGGCGCTAAAGCAGGCGAAAGCGGCAAAATCTTCGGTGCTATCAACACCATCCAGGTGGCTGATGCCCTTAAGAAAGAAGGTTTTGAAGTTGACCGTCGCCGTATCACTTTTGACCAGGAGCCAAAATTTGTTGGCGAGTACGTTGCAAACGTAAACCTGCATAAAGAAGTTAAGGTTCAGGTTCCTTTTGAAGTAGTAGCTGAATAAGTTACCCATCTTTAAAGAATACCAAAATAAAAAGGTGTTGTGTTTTATCGCAACACCTTTTTTGTTTACAATAATTACCTTTGGCGCGTGAAAAAACGAAGCACTAACGCATCCGGAAAGAATACCTCTAAAAGCCTGTTTAAGGGCGGCTTGCTCCGGCTCATCTTCCGGATTGTAAAACTGGTTGTTATTTCATTTGTGGCGCTCAGTTTATTTGGGGTGCTGCTGTTCCGCTTTGTTAACCCGCCGTTCACCTGGTTAATGGTGCAGCGTGGTTTCGAGCGTAAGGCGGACGGCAAGGACTGGAAGATTGATAAAGATTGGGTGGAGTTTGACAGCATAGCCGACCCTATGAAACGTGCCGCTGTTGCTGCTGAGGACCAAACCTTCCTGGAGAACCACGGCTTCGACTTTAAAGCTATCCAGAGAGCCATTAAAAAGAACGCCAACAGCAAAAAGCTGATAGGCGGCAGTACCATTACACAGCAAACTGCCAAAAACGTTTTCTTATGGCCGGGCAGGTCCATAATCCGCAAAGGATTTGAAGCCTGGTTCACTGTTCTGATTGAGACCTTCTGGAGTAAGAAACGGGTAATGGAGGTTTACCTCAACGTAATAGAAATGGGCGATGGCATTTACGGCATTGAGGCTGCATCCCAGGCCTACTTTCATAAACCGGCATCCCGGCTTACCACACGGCAGGCTGCAGCTATAGCGGTAATTTTCCCAAGCCCGCTTAAGTGGTCGGCTACAAAGCCCACACGTTATCTTAAACACCGGCAGTACCTTATCAGGCAAAACATGCGACGGTTGGGCCCGCTGGAATTCTAGTGTAAAATCTTAATTCATCAGAAAATTGGTTTTAATTAGCAGATAAACTGTATATTTAGTTTATCTACCAATTTAACCACCAATGGGACGTTTTCTTCACGTTCTGAGCATGATAGCTTTTGTTGCAATTGCCGCCAGCAGTTGTAAGCTGGATGCGCCCGTTTACCCCATTGCGGAAAAGCCGCCGGAGGTTGTAAAGCCGGACACAACAGCTATACCCGACGCAGGACCGGACAGTTTTTATACCGTACCGGTTGGCGCACTAAATACAATAGTGTTTAAGATAGACGATGGAGAAAATGTAATGTTAACAGAACCCACTGCAGACATTACCCCCAACAACGGCTCGGCAACAACCGGCTATACCATGGTACTAGCAGATCAGATCTCGCCGGAAGTAACGTTCAAACTAAACTTTAGCGCCGCCAGGGCCGGAGAATTTGCTGATGACCTGCTTTGGCTTATTTATAACGATTTCAGGCTCACGGATGACAGCAGTGGGAAGGTAAAGGCTGTTATTGTTCGTAAGGATAACAACGGTTATCTTGTAAAAGGGTATTTCCGCATATTGGCTAAAAATGATAATGACGGTACTTTACATACCGTAATTGGCTCATTTAACGTCAGCAAATAACCCTTAGGGTTTTTATACTTTCGTGCGGACTTTCATTACTTGTATTTCCAGTTCCTGGTTTTGCCCTCATTCATCCACTCTATCCCTTCTTTTAAGCGCTTGTCGCGCGTGGCGGTGGTTTTGGCATCTTCAAACCAGGTAATGTATTCTTTCTTTTGTGAAGGGCTGAACTTATCGAAATACGCCTTGGCTTCGGGATTGGAGATGAACAGTTCGGCTAAATAATCTGGTGTGTCTAAAGTTGCGTTAGCCTGCTTTGGCGATGTTACCTTTTTAGCAGCTGGTTTTGCTTTTACCGGCCCTGCCGCGTCTTTTTGCGCCATAGCCTGTTTAATGTACCACACCAGGATGTCGGCATCCGGTATGTCTGCAATACTGGTTAGCTTCCCTATGCTCCCGGCAGCTTCGCCACCTTCTGTATATAGTATCTGGTGCGGATCGGGTAGTTGCTCCGCCTTCCAAAAACCAAAGCCCGCATGTTGCTTAAACGCCATCATAAAACAAAGCACGCCTTTGTACTCAAAAAATGGAGCACTCCACTTGATGGTTTCCGTAATCTCCGGAGACGCATTGTGCACTATCTCGCGCAGGTGTTTAAGAATGGGTTTGGCAAATTCGGCAGACTTCTCTATATAAGCGTCCACGCGGCTATCATACTGTTGCATACCGCAATATAATACTGTCTGGTAAAAAAGCAAAACAGAAGTCGGCTATTAACGCAGCAAGCTTTTTAGCGCGGGATGCGATTGGGACGCCAGGAACTCAGTAACTGTAAAGTCCGCAAGGCCGTGTTGGTGAAATGGGTCCTGTTCTATGATCTTCCACAGTATCTCCTCAGAATCTGCCTGTGCGATGATAATGCCGCCTGTACGGGGCACCTTTCTGCCGCTCATGATGAAAACATCGGCAGCGTAGTATTTATTTAGATAAGCTACATGTTCGGCCATATGCTTGTCCAGCTGTTCAAGTGGTACAATATATTGGAGATTGATGATGAACATGTTAAACATTTAAGAAGCACTAGGCTGTTACAAGGTCCTTAAATAACTGTATATGCCAGCTATCCTTAAAAGGCACCTCCCATTTGGTTTGCAGTTCTGTGAGGTTTTGAGCCAGGTTGTTGTAAACGATCGTATCGCGGGTAATAACGCCTTCTTTCAGCAGCGCTTCAAATTGTTTGCGCGGAACGGACAACACCTCGCTGCCGGAGCGGTAAGCCAGGTTGAATCTGTCAAACAGGTTGATGCCAAAATGCTGTTCCACCTCTTTCATAAACCTTACCGACTTATCGATGGAACAGCCGCTTGCACCCGCCTGGCTTTCATCAACCACAAGAATAAAAAAACGGTTATACTTTACCTCCCCTTTTGCTTTTAGCTGGTTGTTATGAGCCGTCCAGTCGCGGGTAAAATTGTCCAGCAATACCTGCGCGTCAATCACTTCTGCGTCGGTAAGTTTACGGTCCGATTGGTAGATCCAAACCCGGGAGTGTGAAGAAAAATCCATGCTGCGAATTTAGCCATTTTATTAACTTGAAACTTAAATTTGTTGTCAGGCAACCATCAATTCTACCAGAGTGAGCAAAGCGCGTAAGATTGTTCTTATTTTAGGAATAACTGCCCTATTGTGCAGTTTTAAGGCATTTAACGCAGAACAGGATTGGATAACATGGGCGAACCACGCACTCAGCGAGAGCGTGGACCCGCTTGCCGAAGCCAGGGTAAAGAAGTGGGAAATAATGCTCACTGCCGACCATTTTATGCGGCTCAGAAAAACTTATCAACAGGGTAAACAGGAATATTATTCCTTTAATCTGCAGCGTTTTGCAGAAATGGACTATGTGCCCGGAGCGGTTAACGATACCCTGCGTTTTCATACCCGTGCAGACGACATTATCTACCAAACCTACAACGATCCCAAAGGCGACATAGACTCGATGGCCACCATGCTTATTATGCCGGTAAGGAAACTTTCTGCCGGGCGGCTGGACAGCCTTAAACAAGCGCTGGAAGCCTTGAAGGGTAAAAGTTTATAGCGTGGAAGGCGCTGTTTTAACCAATCAATCGGCTCAATACACAGTGTATCACCACCTGAAAATTTGCTAAAAACTGTAACATGGTTCCAAAAACTGTAACACGGTTTTTAGCTTGGGTGTTGACTATCTGTTACTTAACTGTTTTTCGACCCAAAAAACTGTAACAGGTGTAACACCCCGTAGTGTTACACCTGTTACAACCCGTTGGCGCGTACGGTTAGCTCGGCAATATCAAGCACCTTAATATCGTGTTCTTTTTCCATGTGTTTTACGCCGTCGGTAAGCATGGTCATACAAAAAGGGCAACCCGATGCAATTACATCTGCCTTTGCTTCTATCACATCAAGCATCCGCTCATCGTTAATGTCTTTTTTGCCGGGTTCGGGTTCCTTAAACATTTGCGCACCACCGGCACCGCAGCATAACCCGTTGCTTTTGCAGCGCTTCATCTCTACAAGCTCCGCATCCAGTATCTCCAGCGCTTTGCGTGGTGCCTCGTAAATGTTGTTACCCCGGCCCAGGTAGCAAGGGTCGTGAAAGGTTATCTTGCGGCCTTTAAAGCTCTCGCCGCCTTCGGCTTTAAGCTTACCTTCATCAATCAGCTGCTGGATAAGCTGGCTATGGTGTATTACCTCATAGTTGCCTCCGAGACCGGGGTATTCGTTACGGATGGTATTGAAGCAGTGCGGGCAACCCGTAACAATCTTTTTGATGTTATAGCCATCCAGCACCTGTATGTTCATCATGGCCTGCATCTGGAACAGGAACTCATTGCCGGCCCGTTTAGCGGGATCGCCGGTACAGCTTTCCTCAGTTCCCAACACCGCGAAGCTTATCCCCACATGCTGCAGTATCTTGCAAATGTCGCGGGTTATCTTCTGCGCACGCTCATCAAAGCTCCCCGCGCAGCCAACCCAAAACAGTATCTCGGGCTCTTTACCTTGGGCAGCCATTTCGGCCATGGTAGGTATTATCAGTTCAGTTGTCATTATCTGCGCTTATTCGTCGTCCGCTTCGCTTATGTCTTCAATAAAATCGTCGATGCTGGTATAGTTTCTAAACTTAATTGCCGAGTTTATGGCCTTAAGCCTGTTCAGCACATCCAATGCAAGTTGCAGGGGCTGGCTTTCGGCCCCAAACATATTCGCGTCCCAGTTCACACCGGCCAGGGCATGGCTCTCGGCCATTTCTACACACCAGCTTTCCAAAAACTCCGCCAGTGATACCTCTGCAGGAGCATATCCCTTCCATTCGTCTCGTGCACATGCTTTAGCATACGCCCTCTCCGACCAAAACGGAACGACGGTTATTTCCTCGTCCTCATTAGAATGGGAGTTGGCCCACCCGCCTTTGCTTTGCAATGCCCACACCGCCTTTGAGGCCGAAACCTTTTCTACAAAAAGCCGGTACTTGTCTTCTATCGCTATATCGTTTTGCAACATATCAATTCTTATCTACCCAGTTCAGGCGGTCAGCAGGGCTATACTTCCATGGAGCACCGTTGTTTTCCATATTCCCGAACATATTGTTTAAACTTCCCGGTGCCTGCGATTCTTCCATAACTATATAGCGCCGCATCTCCGTAATAATCTCCAGCGGGTTGATGTTAACCGGACAAGCCTCTACGCACGCGTTGCAGGTAGTACAAGCCCATAACTCCTCACGTGTGATGTAGTTATCAAGCAGCACGTTTTCGTCTGTATAATCTTTCCCGTGTTTATCTATATTCTTCCCGATTTCAGCTACCCTATCGCGGGTGTCCATCATTATTTTGCGAGGAGACAGCAGCTTACCTGTAATATTTGCCGGGCACACCGATGTACACCTGCCGCACTCGGTACAGGTGTAAGCTTCCATTAAGTTTTTCCAGGTAAGGTCCGTAACGTCTTTTGCGCCAAACCGGGTGACCTCTGCCGAGGCCTCGGGAACAAAGGAAGGATCAAGCATGGCTTTTACCTCTCCTGTTACTGATGCCATATTGGTAAACTCTCCCTTAGGTTCCAGCTTTGAATAATAGGTATTCGGAAACGCCAAAAGGATATGAAAGTGTTTGGAGTATGGCAGGTAGTTCAGGAACGCCAGGATACCTACAATGTGAAACCACCAGCAGGCACGTTCTAAAACCACTAATGTTGCCGATGCCGACGGCAACAGCGGCGCTATAAACGAGCTAACCGGGAAGCTTCCTGCCTGCACATAGTGCCCGAAATGCATTGCCTGAAGTTTATAATCGGCAGCATTCATGGTCAGGAAAGCTGCCATCAGCAGTATTTCTGTGATCAATATGTAATTGGCATCGCTCTTGGGCCAACTGGTCATCTCTGTGCCGGTGAAGCGTTTTAAACGTAGAATATTACGACGAGCCAGGAATACCACGCAGGCTAACAACACCAGCAAAGCCAAAACCTCAAACCCGCCTATTAACAATCCATACAGGCTGCCAAGCGGTCTTGAAAATACACGGTGAGCGCCAAAAACACCGTCAATCATAATCTCCAGCACTTCCAGGTTGATGATGATAAAGCCGACGTAAACAAAAAAATGCAGCACTGCAGCCAATGGCCGCTTTGTCATTTTTGATTGACCAAGCGCTACCTTGGCCATCACTTTCCAGCGTTCTGCCGGCTTGTCGCTGCGATCAACGTCTCTGCCCAGCAAAATATTACGCCGCACTTTTGCTACGTTCCTGGCAAACAGGTAAACGGCCGCGAGTAAAACAAGAATGAAAATAATCTGACCAATCATATTTATTATGCAAGCATAGTAATTTTATATCTAAAATACCAGATGCTCGTGCTTCTTCTTGTAAAGGTAAAATTTGGTTAGTTGTTTTAAAGACGGCTTGCCTAAATGCTTTAGAATTTTTTTTACTAATCTTTAGAAATGTAACCGATTGAAACACAACTTAAACGCATTAAAGCAGTACGTTGATCATCTATAAAATGAAAAAAAACTTTTGCGGAATAAAAAAAACGCTACATTTGCAATCCCAATCGGGACGGTATCATAGCTCAGTTGGTAGAGCAAAGGACTGAAAATCCTTGTGTCGCTGGTTCGATTCCAGCTGATACCACACCAAAAGCCTCTTAGAGAAATCTGAGAGGCTTTTTTGTTATCAAGTTAGTCGCAATCCCAATCACCTCTTAGCTTCCAGTTGCTAAATTCAAACACGTAATAAGTTGATACCATCTGCAAGTATAATTTCGTTTTCCGGTAAGCTACTGCCCCATAAACCATTCAATTCACATTAGTAATTTGTGTAAAATGGTCTTCTGGCGTCTCCATTAATGCTTTATAAGCCCTAATGCCCGTTCTCCTGACCTGAAAACCATATGCCATTTGCGTAGTGCTATAAATTATATGCTCAATTATTAGGGACACCGTAGATGCAGGTGTGACCAGAGTATGGCTCAAAGCTTCACGACGGCAGAACCACGCTAATCTCTTATAATGATTACTACAGTTGATGGCAGTTTAACTAACTATTGTAGATGTAGACTAATTTTTAATAGGGAGGAAATATTTGGCTGTGAAACTTAAACACCAAGTTAATGTTAAAATAGAAACCTGTAACTAAAAAATAAATATCATGTTATCATCTCTTCAAGGTAAAGATAGCGGTGCTGAAAACAGCGACCTATCTAATAAAATAATGGGCGCCTTAGAACCCGCCATAAAGGAGCATTGGCCCAAAATAGAGCCTTATGCAGATAAAGCGTTAGCTGCTGCGCAAAATAATGAGACTATTGAAGTGCTTGCCCGCAAGGTTTATCCATTTTTGCCTATGGTGGTAAGGTTGGCTGTAAAAGAGGATAAATTTGTTGCCTTTACCCTCCAACATAAAGGACCACTATTGGCAAAGCTTACAGAAATTAAAAGTAAACAAAGTAGCTGATCGCGTTCTTTTGTCAAATTTAAACGTTCAATGTTCGGTGACATGCGATTAAAAAAGCACTTTTTCTACAGGACACAATCACAGGAGCCGATTCATTTAGCACGCCTGGCCCATGAGTAAACAATTTGATGAAGTTAAAGAAGCTTACCAGCGAAATATGTTTGCCGCCGCGGGTGACAAGGTGGATATATTAAGTTTGTTGAAGCAGTTGCCAGATCTTAGCGTTGTTAACGACTATGGCGAGAACCTCTATCACCTTGCCGCTGGTTTTGCTGATGCAGAAATCATTCGTTTTTTGAAAGAAGCCGGCTTGACGCCTTCAGCTGATAGTTACGGCAATACGGCTTTGCATGCGCTAACAAATGCCAGGTTTGACTTTGACGATCCTCATCTGGAAGAAACAGCAATAAAAATTCATAATACAGCACAGGCGCTGCTGGATGCTGGTGTTAACCCTAAAAAGAAAAATGATTCGGGTAAACTCGCCTATTTTGAAGCAGGATTACTCTACATGTATCCGTTTCTGGAGGCCATGGGCGAAGCTGGTATCAAGATGAACGTGGTTGAGTCGGGAGGCATGAACCTGTTGCATACCATTTGCGACAAATTGGCTAACCGGAAAGATATTAAAGGAGCTATACCTGCTGTGATGAAAACCGTGCGAATACTGATTGAAAAAGGCGGGATAGATCTGGAAGATAAAGATGTTTTTGGCACTACGCCGCTAACGTACGCACAGCGCAGCGGTGTAAAAGAAGTAGCCGCTTTAATTTCGGGTAATGAAAGTGATGTAGCTACCGGCGGCATGACCATCCATGAAGCGGTTCTTAACCGTGATGTGACCGCAGTAGAGGCGTTAATTAAAGCAGGGGTAGATTTGGACGAAATAGCCGACCAATGGGGACGGACGCCGCTCATGCTGGCTTGTGAGTATCCATCAGAACCGCTGGTAACATTATTAGTTGAAGGTGGAGCTGACGTGAACTTCAAGACCGGGAACGGTCAAACTGCGATTTACTATTTACTCACCAAAGCAATGATAAATATGGGACGTGGTATGAGCCAGGTTAACCGAGATGTTGTTAAGATGTTACAGGTTATGCTGGCTAGTGGGCTAAATGTAAATGCTGCTGCTGATAATGAGGGGAATACTGCACTAAATTTAGTGTGCGGATCGACTGATTACATGGCCGATCTAAATACTACTATCGCCGAAGAGCTGATAGATGCAGGAACCGACGTTAACCAGCCAAATCAATCTGGAAAAACACCTTTAATGTCATTTGCTGATCGTGGTAACGAAACCAAGTATGGTATAGCCGAACTGTTGCTTGATCGTGATGCAGACGTTAGCTATGTAGATCAGGCAGGGTACAATGCTCTCATTTATGCGGCCGGCAACCCCAATCATATGTCAGGCAAGCTAATAGTCTCCTTAATACTGGAAAAAGACAGATCGACTATGGAACGCGTGAATAACGCTGGCCAATCTGCCATGGAGGTAGCTGTCCAAAATAATAACGAAGCTGTAGTTAAACAATTAATGATATAGATGGACAATGCATAATTAACACAGGGCTTTAAACGCGTGTAAAGCCTAACCAATTGCAATCACGTTTTTATAGCTTATTTTTGTGCAGGTAGATGGTGTCAGAAAAGCGAGATTACGATGCAGTGGTGGTTGGCTCGGGGCCTAACGGGCTTGCCGCTGCTATACTGTTGCAACAAAACGGGTTAAGAGTACTGGTGATTGAAGCGAAAGACACCGTTGGCGGCGGTCTGCGCACAGCGGAACTTACCTTACCAGCATTTAAACACGACATCTGTTCAGCCATACACCCTTTGGCGGCGAGATCACCATTTTTTAAGACGTTACCACTAGATAGGTTTGGATTGGAGTGGATCTATCCGGAAATAGACGCGGCTCATCCGTTCGACAATGGAACTGCAGCTTCGATTTCCCGGTCGATAGAAGAAACAGCAAGCCGGCTTGGGGCAGACCGCCAGAACTACCTGGACCTGATGGGACCTGTTACCAAAAACTGGCCCTACCTGGCACCCGAGCTTTTAGGTCCATTAGGCTTTCCTAAACATCCGCTTAAGCTGGCGAAATTCGGGCTTTCTGCCATACAGCCTGCTACATGGCTTCAAGGAAAGTTTAAAACGATGGAAGCCAAAGGCCTTTTTGCAGGTATGGCCGCTCATGCTATACAGCCTTTAAGTAATATAGCCACGTCAGCAATCGCGTTGGTGTTAATGGCCAACGCACATTTAGACGGATGGGTAATACCCAAAGGCGGCTCACAAAGCATAGCAAGCGCGCTCAACAATTACTTCATATCCCTTGGTGGCGTAATAGAAACCGGAACTTACGTTACATCTCTCCAGCAGCTTCCATCGTCTCACGCCGTTCTGTTCGATATCACACCGAAACAGTTACTGCAGATAGCAGGCCATAGATTTTCGTCGTTGTATAAATGGCAACTCAACCGCTTCCGTTACGGAGATGGTGTTTTTAAGGTTGACTGGGCGCTGGATGCACCAATTCCGTTTACGGCCCCGGAATGCCGGAAAGCGGGTACTGTACATATCGGCGGCACTTTTGAGGAGATTGCTGCATCTGAACGGGCACCTTTCAAACGACAGCATTCTGAACAGCCGTATATACTGCTCGCCCAGCAAAGCCTGTTCGACAGCACACGGGCACCCGCCGGCAAACATACCGGCTGGGCTTACTGCCACGTGCCAAATGGCTCTAAAAAGGACATGACCACTGTTATAGAAAACCAGGTGGAACGCTTTGCGCCAGGCTTTAAGGAGCGGATACTTGCCCGGCACACCTTTGATACTGCTCAGATGGAGGAGCATAACCCTAACTACATTGGCGGGGATATAAATGGCGGGGTGCTGGACATTACCCAGTTGTTCACCAGACCTGTCTTAAGGGCATCGCCTTACAAAACGTCTGCAAAGGGGCTGTACATCTGCTCCTCCTCCACTCCACCCGGCGGCGGTGTACACGGCATGTGCGGGTACCATGCCGCTAGGCGCGCGCTGAAAGATATCTGGAACATCAGCTAAAAAACGCATCTAAAAGGATGCTTTAGGCCGGTTTGGTGAACCAAAATCTGCAAAAACCACACTTTTTAATATACCGGCAACAGTATATACTCCATCGTGACTTCAACAACAAAAAATTAGGTTTTCTGTCGCAACATTTATTTGGCGTGCGTAGTCTACACCGTACTTTACCGTTTTACAATGAAACATTTTTCTCTTTTCTCACTTGTCGTCCTGATCTACCTTTCGTCTTCATGCAAAAAAGACACGCCTCAAAAACCAGCACCTGCACCAACGCCCACCACCTATCCGGAATGGGTTACCTACAGCACTACAAATTCTGCGTTGCCTAACGACCAGGTGAATGCTATTACCGTAAGTAAAGACAACGTAAAATGGATAGCCACTGCCGGCGGTCTTGCCAGTTTAACCGGCGACCAATGGAGCACTTATAACAACGCTAATTCGCCGCTGCCGTCAGATATGATCCAGGCTGTGGCTGTAGAGAACGACGGCTCCGTATGGGTAGGAACCGATAACGGGCTTGCCCGCTTGCATAACAAACAATGGTCGGTTTACACAATGTCAAACAGCATTCTCCCAATCAATAATATAAAGTGCATTACGTACGATGCAGCGCATAACACTACATGGATAGCAACAGATGAAGGGTTTGTTAAAATAAGTAATAATAAGTGGGAGTTTATCGCAGAATACAACGTAAAGTATTCAATAACTACTGATCGGGATGGCAACTTGTGGGCCGGAGTGTTCAATGACTTTTCGTTTATCGGCCTAATTAAAAAATACGCCAATGGCCATTGGACCAGCTACCGCCTCGACCAAATGGGTTATACCTCGGCCATTCCCTTTGATATCGAGATAGGAAGCGACAGCAATCCTGTTGCCGTACTCGGCGGCACCGTAGTAAAGGCAGCCATTAAGTTTAACGGCACCAGCTGGGATGAACTTACCCGTCCAGAGCAGGCACAAGGTTTAAGGACAATGGTTGTGCATAATGACGCAGTTTGGGTTGGCGGCGCAACGTTCTCCCGCTTTGGCGATAAAAAAGCGCCTTTGATTTCCCTGCCCGGGACGGACTCCCCTATCCTCTCTACGGCTTTAGATAATGATGGCCGTAAGTGGTTGGGCACTTATTACGGTGGCGTAGCGGTTTACAATCCAAAGATGTAAGTTAACAGGACAGGGAGTTTAGGGTATTCAGTGCCTGGCATATGTAAAAAAGATGTTACCAAAAAAGGCGCAGAAAAGCGCATTTCGACGGCAATTCTCATTTTACCCCCGCCGCTAAAAAAGAATCCCCCCCCTGAAATTAACATGTGAGGCAAAACTTCACCAAACAGCAAAGAAGCTGTACAGCAGGCATTCTACATTTATAAAAGATATACTTTTTTTATAATTATTATTGCTGTTCTGTTTGTTAAAACGCCAATAATCTCATGTTTAAATTCTCTTTTACACTACTTTTTATTTCCACTTTCCTGAGCGTAATTACCTTTTTAGGTGATCGTACGCCGGTAAGTAATACATCAGCCAAAAAGGAAAATCAGGGCAAGTTTCCCGTTAAGGCCAACTGGCCAGATGGTTTAACGGTTACCCCATTTACCGGGCCCGACCTTACCCCCAGTCCAGCTTGTTTAGCTACTGCAGCAACAGGCGAAGTTTATGTGGGTGTAGATATGATGGGCTCGCTTGGAAAAGCGCCGGGCAAAGGGCGTATCCTGCGGCTTGTAGATAAAGATAACGACGGAAAGCTGGACAGCCATACCGAGTTTGCCAAAGTTGACAATCCCCGGGGCATCCAGATCATCGGAGATAAAGTTTATGTACTGCACACCATCTTCTCTCCCGAAACTCACACTGCTACTGGCATGGACCTGGTGGTGTTTGAAGACAAGGACAAAGACGGCGTAGCTGACGGACCTTCTAAGCCGTTAATAGAACACATCAGCAACCCTAACATGCTGGCAGAACGCGGTACCGACCATGCCACCAATGGCATAAGGCTAGGCATAGATGGCTGGATATACATTGCTGTAGGCGATTTTGGCTTTCACGATGCTATTGACCGCAGCGGAAAAAAGCTTACTATGCTGGGTGGCGGTATAGTACGTGTACGGCCCAACGGTACCGAAATGGAGATTTACAGCCACGGTACCCGGAACATATATGATGTTGCTATTGACCCTTACATGAACATATTCACCCGCGATAACACCAATGATGGCGGCGGATGGAACATCAGGTTCTCTCATCATATACAATCTGCAGAATATGGCTACCCGCTGTTATTCCAGCATTTCACTGATGAAATTATCCCCGCCCTGGCAGACCTTGGCGGTGGCTCCGGAACTGGGTGCCTTTTTATGGATGAAGATACATGGCCGGCAAAATACAACCACGTGCCCATGATGGCAGACTGGGGAAGAAATGAATTATTCATACACCGGGTTACGCCAAGCGGTGCCAGCTTTACTCAAAAAGAAGAAAACTTTATTGACCTGTCGCAGATAACTGACCTTGACGTGGACGGCTCCGGAAGATTATACCTATCTGCCTGGGATGGCGCAGGGTACGAGGGTGCACCGGATAAAGGATACGTTTTACGGGCTGTACCAACAGGCTGGACGTACAAATCCTTTCCAAACCTAAAAGCGGCTTCGATTCAGGACCTGGCGCGCATGCTTACCTCAAGCAGCGCGGTTGCCAGGATAAACGCCTCACAGGAACTATTAACTCGCCCGGCAGATGAAGCTGCTAAAGCGTGTTTAAATATTGCACAACAAGCTAATCAGCCGCTTTACGGGCGTGTGGCAGCATTGTATACCTACGCCCAGATTGCCGGTGTTCAAGGCATTCCGTCGCTTGTGAAGTTGACAAGCGACGTTAAAATGAAAGAGTTTGCACTGCGCGCGCTAAGCGACAGAAAAGCGTCTCTCCGAGATGTACCAACTGAGCCTTTTATAAATGGCCTTAAGGATACATCTGCACGGGTACAGGCGGCAGCTATCATTGGCCTTGGCAGGCTCAACAGACCTGAAATTGCACAGGCGCTAATGCAAACTAAAGTACCTGCAAGTTTTGTAGCACCCGGCAAAGAAGCAGAAGGCCCACATGCTAAGCCAAACTCCGCAATAGTGCCTGCTCATTTAGCGGTAAGGGCACTCGTAAGCCTCAACGCGGTAAACGCCTGCGTAAATGCTATCGGAACAGAAAACAACACGCTTGCGCTTTGGGCCTTGCGGTACATGCACGACGATAAAGCAGTAAGCGGCTTAATATCGGCTTATGCACGTGTTAAAAACGAGAAAGTTAAGAAGCAAATACTTACAACACTCGGCAGGCTGTACAGGAAAGAAAAAGACTATGATGGTTCATGGTGGTGGAGTACCCGGCCCGATTCACATGGCCCGTATTACAATGCCGTGCTATGGGATTCGTCGCCTAAGATAAAAACCTTCCTTACAGCGGTTCGCGCCAAGTCTGATGCTGCAGGAAAAACATTTTTTGCTGACCTGAATGCACGCAATCAAATGGGTATCCCGGCGTTTGGCGGCGAAGAAAAAGTATTAGCTTCCAAGGAAGTAAAGGTTGACTTAGACAAGATCAGGAATAAAAAAGGGCAAATAGGTAAATCGTCCATAGAAGATATAATGCTCGCTTTAGCTAAGATAAAGGGTGACCCGATAAAAGGCAAGGCATTGTTTGCTCAACAGGGCTGTATTGCGTGCCACAACCTTAGCAGGGCGCAAAAACCTAAAGGGCCGTTTATGGGCCAGATAGGCTCTATCATGACCCGCCAGCAAATAGCCGAATCGATATTAAAGCCAAACGCATCCATATCACAAGGGTTTGCTACCGTAATGGTGACTGCTAAAGGCAATAAGAGCTATACCGGCTTTGTTACCGAAGATTCGGCTCAGAAGATGGTAATGCGCGATATAGGTGGTAATGTTTACACCATCAAAAAGTCGGATGTTATTTCACGTAAAGAGATGAAGACGTCCATGATGCCAACAGGGTTGGCAAATGCACTATCGTACGAAGAGTTTGCATCCCTCGTGACCTTCCTTTCTCAACAGAAAAACTAGGATAACATTGTTCTAAGGTGTCCCGCTCTTTAAGCGGGACACCCGGGACACCTAAAAACGTTATCTATTTGTTTTCGAACGGATTACCCAATCCAAGCGGGACAGTGCGGGACAGTACAAAAGCTTTAATAAAAAGATCTATAAGTCTTTATGACAGGCTGTTATATTGAAATCCTCTCATTTTACAAACTATGCCATAAACACCGGCTTTGGGACAGTTTGGGACAGCAAATTTTTGTATAAACAGTACACTAACGGTACCCCTTGCTAAAAACATTACGGTTAGATCAAATCGCGTACGGTAAGTTCTTTTAGCAGTACTTTAAACCAGTAAGTGTAATGGTCGGGGTTTGCGGCAGCATCTGCTGTTAGCTCTTCTAAGTCGGCGTAGCGCCACGCATCAGCTTCTTCCGCATTAATTTCAGGTATACCATTATAATTTCCGAGGTATACATGATCTATTTCGTGTTCGGTGAGCCCGTTTTCCAATCCGGCACGATAGGTAAAAGTAAATACCTTTTCAAGGGGACAAACAAACCCCATCTCTTCAAACAGCCGCCGCCTTGCAGCGGCATGTGTTTCTTCTCCGGGGCGAGGGTGGCTGCAGCAGGTGTTTGACCATAACCCGGCAGAGTGGTATTTACTTAACGCACGCTGCTGCAACAGCATCTGCCCTTCGTCGTTAAATACAATTACAGAGAACGCCCGGTGCAGCAAGCCCTTTCGGTGCGCTTCCATCTTTTCCATTACACCGGTTTCCCGGTCTTCACTGTCCACCAGTATTACCTGGTCATATTCCTGCATCATAATAGTTTTACCTGGGGTAGTATCAGCGCTCTTAACAGCAATCCAAACTTATACCTGTCAGACACCCGCACCCTTGCACTCATCACGTGCGCGGGCTCTAACCTTCTTATCTTGTTAAAAAGCACCCAGTAGTAGGTATATGCAAGGTAAACGCCCTTGCGTGCTGTTTTAGGCAGTCCGCGTATTCCAACAAGCGCTTGTTCAAAATCTGCTTCTATCTCTTCTTCTATTAATCTCTTATGCTTTCGGTCGAAGCTGTTGATCTGTAAACCCGGAAAGTACATCCGTCCCAGATCCAGAGAATCGGCTTTAATATCACGTAAAAAATTCACTTTCTGGAAAGCAGCACCCAGTTTCATGGCCGGTATCTTCAAACGTTCGTAAAGCTCGTTGTCATTCTCGCAGAATACGCGCAGGCACATCAAACCCACTACTTCTGCCGAACCTAGTATATATTGTTCATACAACCGGCGAGAATAGGTTTGCTGGTTAAGGTCCATTTCCATGCTATCCAAAAAGGTATCTATCAGCACCTGGTCTATACCGTATTTGCGTACGGTATGCTGAAAGCTATTCAGCACAGGGTTCAAGCTAACACCCATTTCAAGTGCCGCGTAAGTTTGCGAACGGAAATCTTTCAGCAGTGCTGCTTTAGGATAGCCGTGAAATGAATCAACAATTTCGTCGGCAAAGCGAACGAAGGCGTAGATATTATAAATAGGGGTTTGCAGGCGTTTGTCAAGCAGCCTTATTCCGAGCGAAAAAGATGTGCTGTAAGTACGTGTAACCAGCTTACTGCAGGTTGTACTTATCTGGTCAAAGAGCGCTTTCATATATTATTTAGTAAACCCTTCTGTTTTAAGTTGAGCCTGCTTTACAAACATAATATTTTGTTTAATGTTTTTTGTAAAAAGTTAAACAAAATAGTTCAATTTACTTTTGCATAAAAGAACATTGTTTAAATTTTTAATTTAATTTAGCAACAGCAAACCACCTGTACGGATCTACCGCCTAATGAGCACTACCGCCCGCTATTCTATTCGTGACCTGGAGAAACTTTCCGGTATTAAGGCCCATACTATCCGCATATGGGAGAAGCGTTACGATATAATTAAGCCCAGCCGTACAAACGCCAACATCCGGTTTTACTCCAACGACGACTTACGGCATATCCTTAACATCAGTTTGCTGAATAAGAACGGCTACAAGATCTCTGCTATAGCCGGCATGTCTGATGCGGATATAGCCGGCCACATGTCCACTGTTACTTTAACTGGTGACGGAACGGAAGCTGTGCAGGAGAACCTTTTACTGAGCCTGATAGAAATGAACGAGGCAATGTTCAATCATGCGTTCATGAGCATCTTACTAAAGATGGGGTTCGAGAAAGCGTTCATCAACGTTATATTCCCTTTTTTCGAGAAAATAGGGGTTATGTGGCAAACGGGATCAATTAACCCCGCGCAGGAACATTTTTTTTCTAACCTGATCAGGCAGAAGATAATAGCCGCTACGGATGCTATCAAGACAAGCGACGCCCGGGCAGCGGAGCTGGTACTGTTGCTTTTACCCGAAAACGAGCTTCACGAGATTGGTTTGCTGTTTTACAACTACGCGTTTAAAATACGCGGGTACCGTACAATTTACCTCGGCCAATCCGTTCCGCTGGAAAGCCTGCCGCTTGTTGCAGAAACCTGTAAGCCAAATGTGGTTGTTACCGGCATGACCACATCTCTTAATGCTTTATCGCTGCCGGACTATGCACACCTACTAAGAAAAGCCCTGCCTGGCATCCCGGTATATTTTACCGGAAGATTGATTACAGGGGAGATAAGCGACTTTGGGAAAGACTTTTATTCAGTTGCCGATCTGGTTTCTTTACTTCAAAAATCCGCAGCATAACAACACTATTGCAACTTAAAGTTAAAGTGCTTTACTTTGTCTAACGCATTGTACTTAAAATTAAACAAAACGCAGGTTTTAAGCATACATTTTTAAATGAGCTTAAAGTTGTGAGCTTAAAATTATAACCATTAAAAATTAGAACGATAATCTAATATCTTATAACGAAATTAAAGCTTAATTAATGTTTATCAAGCCTTTACGGAATGGTATTTGTAATGCTTGAGAGAATTAAACGAGATGGCGAAACGGATACTTATAATTGACGATGATGAGGATATTTTGGAAATACTTAATATAGTGTTCCAGGATGAAGGGTATGATGTGGTAGTTTCAAATACCAGCGAGGCAGCGGATCATATATCTGTTATCCACCCGGACATTGTATTGCTAGATGTAAGGATAAAAGGCAGCACTAAAAACGGGCTGCAAATATGTGCCGAAATAAAGTCGCTCTATCCAGATTTAAAGTTGCCGGTTATACTTGTTTCGGGTGAGCACGACCTTGCTTCGTTAGCTAAACAATGCGGTGCAGACGGTTTCATACCAAAGCCGTTTGATATCTTCAAAATGACAATGCAGGTAAATAAGCACCTTCTGTAAAATTTTCAAACTTCATTTTGCGTTTTACCGTAAAAATTGCCACATAAAAAGCAATTACTTTTTTAATAAACAGATAATTCACCTACATACAACATAGTATAAGCCGGTCACATGAGCAACGATACAAATAAGCCCGAACCAAGAAAGAAAATAAGCCTCGGCTCAAAAAAATTACGGGGATTTTTCCTCTCCCACCTCGATAAAATTTATTCTGCAAAAGCACACCTGGTGAACCATCTGCCTACTATTAAAGAGGAAGCTCACTTTGCAGATCTTAAGATAGCCGTTCGTGAAACTATAGAGGATGTAGAACGGCAAATGGCACGCATGGAAGTTATTTATGAGTTGCTGGACTCCAGCCCTAATAATGCAAATTGCGGCGGGCTTGCCGGCCTTGTTGACGATGCTTTTGAAGACATAAAAAAACATGCTAAAGAAAATGAACTGCGCGATATGTCTATCGTGTTCTATCTTCAAAATATAGAGAGCCTGGAAATGGCGTCGTTCCAGGTTTTGCAAATGGCTGCCGTTAAGCTCAGGAACAAACAGATAAAACAACTGCTTAGAGAAAATTACGACGAAGCAAAAGCCGACCGTACGCTATTGCTGCTTATTGGCTCCAAATATATCGTGTCCAGCACGGGTGCCTAGGAAATTCCAGCTCTACTACTCTTGTAAACAAACATTTTTAGCGCTCCGGCATTTTTACTTTAAACAAGTGAACACATGGATCAGCTAAAAAAAACTTTGTTGTCGGCCTTTATGGGTACCAACTTCATGACCGCCTACAGTGCGCTTCACTCCTATTTTACAGGTGAAAACTTTCGCGAGCCCGACCATCTACAAACCATGGTAAAAAGGCTTGTGCCTACGCTGGATAAAAAGTGGCTAACCATTGCCGGTTGGGGCGCTCATTACGCTATGGGGGTTGTTTTCGCGGCCATATACGTGGAGCTCTGGGAGGCAGGGAAAATTAAAGCCGACCTCAAAACAGCTCTGATTATTGGCGGTATAAGCGGCATTGCCGGTGCGCTGATATGGAAAGGAACGTTTAAAGCACACCCGCTGGCACCATGGATAAACTACAACAAATATTACCAGCAACGTATACCTGCACATGTAGTCTTTGCCATATTCGCTACACTTACTTACCAGCTTATTAGAGATAGTAAACGCAAACAGGCTGCCTCGGCAAAAACTGATAGGTAGCACTACTGCAGAAAACCTTTTCAGGCGCATTAGCTAACCGCTTTCCAAGAAGTTATCGGTTCGCGAGCTGCCAAGTGGCGATACGTCGAAAGCTCCTCATATGGAAACAGGTAAGTAAGGCACACTTTGGACGGCTCATCTATTCCGCCTATATTGCCGTACCAAACTTACCAAACATGAAACGCAGAAACTTCATGCAAAGCTCGCTCATGGCAGGTGCATCGCTGCTTGCAGGCAATGCTGTAAAAGCAAATGCCGTCAGCAAACCGGCTGAAGATATTATGGCCGGCAAACCGTTCAATTTAAATTACGGCATTCACGATGGCATGTTTAAAAACCATGCAGGTGATGACTTTATTAATCAGATAAAATTTGCGTACGACCAGGGTTTCAGGGCGATTGAAGACAACGGAATGTCTGGTCGGCCGGTAGAACAGCAAAAGAAGATAGGCGATACCCTGGCAAAATTAGGCATGGCAATGGGCGTGTTTGTGCAGCCCGGCTTGAGTAACGATGGTAATATGCTGGCTACGGGTAAAAGCGACCAGGTAGATAACTTTATTAAGTCGTGTAAACAGGCCGTAGAAGTAGCCAAGCGAATTAACAGCAAATTAGTAACAGTTGTTCCTGGCGATTTCCAGCGAAACCTGCCCATAGGAATACAAATGGGTAATGTTATTGAAGCCATCAAAAAAGGAGTCGCTATTTTAGAGCCTCACGGCATTGTTATGGTATTGGAGCCTCTAAGCGATAATCCAAATCTTTTTCTGCGCACGCCGGACCAGGGATTCGAGATATGTAAAGCCGTAGGCAGCCCATCCTGCAAAATATTGTATGACATGTACCACGTACAGCGTAACCAGGGCAATATACTCACTACCCTTGACTGGGCATTCGATGAAATTGGCTACTACCAGGTTGGCGATAACCCCGGCCGCAACGAACCCGGTACTGGTGAAATAAACTATAAAAATATATTTAAGCACATCTACAACAAAGGTTACAAAGGGGTAGTAGGCATGGAACATGGTATTGCCGGGAAAGGCAAAGCTGGCGAGCTCGCGCTGATACAGGCTTACCGTGAGGCAGACAGCTTCTTATAATGATACGACAAGCCCAACCCGATGACGCTCCGCAGATTGCCCCTTTGATAATTTTGGCGATGGGTCCGCTGGCAGCAAAGTTTGCTAATACAGATGATGCCGACGCTATACGAGCGCTTTTTGAGCGTTTTATAAGAGAACCGTTAAACCAGTATAGCTACGAGAACATTTTAGTTGATACAGAAGAAGATACAATAAGAGGGATGATCATTGGGTATGACGGCGCACAATTGGATGTGCTCCGCAGCCGCTTTCTTGATTATATACGCGGAACACTGGGCTTTGAGGGCACACCTGAAGATGAAACGTCTGCCGGTGAGTTCTACATTGATTGCCTTGCAGTATATCCGCAATACCAGGGACTAGGGATAGCAAAAGAGTTGCTCAAAAGCACATTTGAAAAAGCAGCTGCCAACGGCCATGCTGTTGTAGGTTTACTGGCAGATGTTGATAATCATAAAGCTCAAAAGCTTTATACAAGCATGGGCTTTACTATTTGCGGCAAAAAACGCCTCTTAGGAGGGCAGCATTACCATATGCAACACAATTACTGAGAATACAGCAACCATCGTTAGCTGAATTTTGCCCGCTAATTAATTAACAAATAGATAAACAAAATGGCCTTGCAGGTTATTTAGTAAACCATATGTTTATTGGCACTGAGGAATGTACCTCGTTGCTTATTAAATACATTTTTATTATCATATTTGATTTCACAACTTTAATAACCGAAAAATACAAATACCACTATGCAGGAACTAGACCCAACCATCCTCCAGAAAGTCAATTCATGGCTTGAAGGAAACTATGATGCCGACGTAAAACAGCAAATTCAAAAAATGCTGGACGACAAAGCCTATACCGAACTAACGGATTCTTTTTACCGCGACCTTGAATTTGGCACGGGCGGCTTACGTGGTATAATGGGCCCTGGTACTAACCGCATAAACAAATACACAATAGGCTCGGCAACGCAAGGCCTGGCAAATTACCTCAAAAAAACCTATCCCGGCGAAAAGATCAAGGTGGCCATAGCGCATGATAGCCGCAACAATTCTGACCTGTTTGCGGGTATTACCGCTGAGGTTTTCTCTGCTAATGATATTCATGTTTACTTTTTCAACGCTTTAAGGCCAACGCCGGAGTTATCATTCGCGGTACGCCATTTTGGATGTAAGAGTGGTGTGATGCTTACGGCTTCTCATAACCCTAAAGAGTATAACGGCTACAAAGCTTACGGTGACGACGGCGGCCAGTACGTTGCTCCGCACGATAAAGCCGTGATGGATGAAGTTGCAGCAATCAAGAGCGTAGATGACGTTAAGTTTAATCGTGTTGATGCCAATATTGAAGAAATTGGTGAAGAGATAGACCAACTGTATCTTGATGGCATAGTGAAGCTTTCTGTTTCGCCGGACGCAATTAAACGCCAAAAGGACTTGAAGATCGTGTACTCTCCTATCCACGGTACAGGTATAACCTTAGTGCCTAAAGCACTACAACTGTTCGGATTTGAGAACGTTATTTTAGTTGATGAGCAAACCACTCCTGATGGTAACTTCCCTACCGTGGTTTATCCGAACCCGGAGGAAAAAGAAGCCCTAACTCTCGCCATAAAGAAAGCTCAGGAAACTGATGCTGACCTTGTACTGGCAACCGACCCGGACGCAGACCGTGTTGGTATTGCGGTTAAGAACAACAAAGGCGAGTTTATCCTTTTTAATGGTAACCAAACCGGAAGTTTGCTTATTAACTACCTGCTCACCGCATGGCAAGAAAAAGGCAAACTTACAGGTAACGAATACATTGTTAAAACCATTGTAACCACCAACCTTATAGAGCAGATAGCTAAGGCTAAAGGCGTTACATTCTACAACACGCTTACCGGCTTTAAATACATAGGTGAATTGATAACCAAGTACCAGGGCCAGAAAACCTTTATCGGCGGCGGCGAAGAAAGCTACGGTTACCTCGTAGGCGAGCTGGTTCGCGATAAGGATGCTATAGTATCGGCAGCTTTCATCTCTGAGATGACCGCCTTTTACAAAGATAAAGGCAGCAGTTTGTTTGATGCCATGCTGGAAACCTATATAGAGTATGGCTTCTATAAAGAAAAACTGATCTCTTTAACCAAAAAGGGTAAAACAGGTGCCGAAGAGATCGTGGCGATGATGGAGAAATTCCGCAATAACCCGCCAAGTGAATTGGGTGGATCTAAGGTGATTACGCTTAAAGATTACGAAAAGCGTGTAGAAACCGACCTTACCAGCAATACCACCAAACCAATCGATCTGCCATTATCAGACGTGCTGCAGTTTATTACAGAGGACGGCAGCATCATTTCGGCACGCCCATCTGGTACCGAGCCGAAGATTAAGTTCTATTGCAGCGTTAACGGCAAACTGGAAAGCAAAGAAGCCTATGCTGAAGCTGATAAACAGCTCGACGAGAAGATCAAAAAGATCATGACCGACCTTGGCGTAGAATAGTGCCATAAAGCGCGCAGGTGTTCAAAAGTGTTCAGCTTTTTTTGTTGAACACCGTTTTGAACACCTGCTTACCGTTTAGCGTAAACCCTCGTAAAAAGCGGGAATTTGCAGTCGGAAAGCACTTTTTGTAAAAAATTTAACGCAGAGTTCTTCAAAAATCACACGAAAAAAATCGGCTATTTAAAATTTTATTTGCAAGTAATAGGTGATATTACAGGTAAAAATGCACCTCGTTGCCGACTACCTGAAATAAAGCTTTAGAGATTCTATCCCGCAGAATTACGTCCATCTGTCGTAGTCTTAAACAGTCGTTAAACAGCTTTTATTCATCTTCTACCCGCTGTGGAATATTCATTATTTGTGTAAAAAAATACACTACAAAGCAAAAAACTTTATCTCATTTTATTTAGTTTAGCAGATTATATGTTGCACCGCCTTTACGCGGCACAGCATATCCCCTAATTAGTACAGGTCCTTTAAGGGCAGGTAACGCCCTGCTTTATATACTAATTACACCTTGGATATTACACAAGATGGAGCGTTTTCGTTCTCCAATGGAACTTTACAAAGAGATTTTGAACTGCTCACAAAAGCGGTCAATGCATCTATATCGGGTATTATCATCACAGATAATCAGCAGCCCGACAATCCCATAATTTATTGCAACGAGGCTTTTGAACGCATAACCGGGTACGACCGCAGGGAGATAATAGGCCACAACTGCCGCTTTTTGCAGATGGACGACCGCAACCAAAAGGAGCGGACAATAATGCGCGATGCAGTAACAAACGGCGAGACTTGCGTTGTAGAGGTGCGTAATTACCGCAAGAACGGAGAACTATTCTGGAACGAACTGTATATGTCGCCCATACACAACGAACAAGGCGAAGTTGCTTACTTTATTGGTGTACAAAACGACATCACCCTGCGCAAGAAGGTAGAACAGGAACTACGGCAGGAAAAGGATAAAATGGAAAGGCGCATTGAAGAGCGCACCCGCCTTTTACGAGAAAGTGAAGAGTACCTGGACAGTATTGTGCAAACAGTACGCGAAAGCCTGATTGTATTGGATTCTGATTATACCGTATTAAGCGTTAACGAGCACTTTCTGCGTACCTTTAAGGTTTCCAGCGAAGAAACAGAGGGTCAACAGCTATACCAGCTTGGTAACGGGCAGTGGAACATACCCAAGTTTAAAGAATTGCTGGAGAAAATTTTGCCGACTAATAATCCAGTAATAGAGTTTGAAGTAGAGCACGATTTTCCGCATATCGGCAAAAAGATAATGCTGCTTAACGCACACCGGGTTGAGTTAGAGGGTCAGTTTAAAGATCGTATTTTGATAGCGATTGAGGACATAACTGAGCGTCGGTCGATAGAACGCCGCAAGGATGATTTTCTGTCCATAGCCAGTCATGAGCTTAAAACCCCATTAACTACTATAAAGGGTTACGTTTCTATGCTGGAACGCCTGATGCCTGATGGTGCCAGCGAAAAATTCAAAGGTGTAGTAAACAAAACCAGCGCTTATATTGACAGGCTCAATAACCTTATAGAAGAACTGCTGGATGTATCGCGCATACAAACAGGTAATATAGAGCTGCACAAAGAGGCGTTTGATTTTGATAAGATGGTGCGCGAAACGGTGGACGGACTACAGACCGCAAACAAATCGCACCGGATTGTTATTAAGGGAAAAACCACTAACAACTTTGTAGGCGATGAATCGCACCTGGTACAGGTGATGAGCAACCTTTTATCTAACGCCATAAAGTACTCTCCGGAGCGAGACGAAATATTGGTTTATTTATCACTTGTGAGCAACTATCTTAAAGTTTCTGTTACCGACTATGGCATGGGCATAAGCCCGGAGGACCAGCAAAAAATATTTGAACGTTTTTACCGCGCAAGCGATATACAGCAGCGCTTCCCGGGTATGGGCATTGGACTGTACATATGCGACCAGATCATCAAAAATCATGGCGGATCATTATGGGTGGAAAGTGAAAAGGGGAAAGGCTCTACATTTAGCTTCACATTGCCTGTAAGCGAGAGGAGCGCGGTATGACGGATAAGAAGATATTGATCTGCGATGACGATGAGGGCATCCTGGATATGCTGGAAATGGTGTTGGAAGACAGCGGGTACATCATTATACCTGAACGTAATAGCCTGAACATTTACAGCCTTATAGAAAAAGAACAGCCAGACCTTGTATTGCTTGATCTTTGGATGCCTGTTTTATCAGGTGATCAGGTACTGCGTACGCTAAGAAAAAACCCGCGTACTAAAGATATGCCGGTAATTGTAATATCTGCAAGTACAGAAGGACAGCGCATTGCCGCGGACGCAGGCGCCAGCGAGTTTGTGGCTAAGCCATTTGATGTAGACAAACTGATAGATAAGGTACAGGCTTTACTGAACTAGTTATTTAGAAAACGGCAACTTATCCGGGGTGCCGTAAAAGTATAGCAGGAATATGATGAGTGTTATTACCAGCATAATTAATATGCTGCTGATAAACCAGATAATCCGCCGATCTTCTCTTACAAAACGCTCCCGTATTTGCTCCAGTTCTGCATCAATTTTCTCCTGGTTGTACGTGCTGTTTAACAGCCGTTGTATATAGCTTTCCTCGGTTGCACCAGGCTCGTCTTTTCGGGGGAAATCATTGCTCATGATGTACATATAGTACCAAATTACGGCACGTATGTACATCCTCAATGGAAAAAAATCAAATCAGGTAGTTTTACGGGGTTGTTTAGCAAGCCATTTTGCGGTTTATGCATTGCGTTGATTCAGCTGTAAACTGGCGATTTCGTGCCTGGGGTTGACCTTCTGATGAGAGTTTGATCTATGCCTGAAAATGGCGCAGTGACGTAACAATCACTCAAAAAGCCGGCATCAGGAACGTTCGGGTACTACAAGCATTGCTAAAGCACTAACTTTAAAAGAACGTAACGTAGCCGGCACTTTTCTTTGGTTCGTTTCTTTTGGTGTCAAAAGAAATGAACATCCACTGGGCGTGGATAAAGCGAACCCATTCCTCATAAGCATTGTCAATTCTGTTTTAAGAAAAATATTTGGTCTCTCGCAATAACGTTCGAAATAATACAACGTAATGTACTTTACTACGCTTTCTTCATGGTTTGTTTGCGCAGCAGGTTTATCACCACGTAAGCGCCAACCATTGCCGGGAAAAACAGCAGGAACGAGCGTTGCAGCAGCGTAAATATCGGCAGCAGCGTAGCCGGGATAATGGTACCGAACAGCTTGGAGATAAGCACCTCCGCAAAACCGCTGCCACCCGGGCTGGGCGCAAAATAGATACCGAACTGAATAATCACCTGGAAAGCGATAACCTGCACCAGGTTGGCATTAACGCCCAGTCCCATCAGGATAACCCATTGCAGGCAATATTTATTGAGGTAAAGTACTGTGGTAATAAGCAAACTAAGCGGGAACAGGAACGGGTGCTGCCTTACAATAACACTGCATGTTTGCTGATAATTGCTGATGCTGGTAAAAGAATTCTCGGCCCAGTTGCGCAGTTTCTCTTTACGTTTGGGAAATATGGCAGCCAGCCAATGTGCTATTTTACGTATAGCCGCTCCCACCCACAAAGGTTTCCAAAAAGCCAGCATAAAAGCTGTAAGAAAAAGCAGGAAGAAGGTGAACCCAAAACGCAGCATCTGCGGTACAAAACTACTTACCGAACTGGTGTCCATCAGCATAATGGCAACAAAGCCGGCTAACGGCATAAATATAAGCGTAGCGCCCATGTTAATAAGGCTTACGGCAAATGCATCAATAAACTTTACACCATTGCTGGTGTATACAAATATTTGGGCCGGGCCTGCGCCGCCATGTGCGGGTGTTACCGCACCCATAAACATGTTGGCTACGTTTGCCCTGAAACTTACCCAGTGTGATACCGCGGGCGCCAGTTTACGAATGTAAATGTGGTTGCGCCAGCTGCCCAGCATCAGGTCCACAAAAAGCATTACAAAGCAAATTGCTATATACTTGTAAGATATGTGCGACAGGGCCTTTACCGTATCGCCGGTGTTGTTATAAAAGAAAATACCGGCAATAGTGATCACGGTGATCAGCGCAAACCAAAAGGCACCTTTTATGATTACAGATTTGTTAAATACGGTGGTAACTTCCTGCTTATCGGCCTGTAAAGCCTTTTGCTTGTTTTCTTTTACCAATTCCGGCTGTTCTGCCTGTACTGTCTCCTGATCCGTAGGGTGTGCCATTAACGCAAATATAAAAATTAAAATAAAGGCTCACCCTCAGACTTTTCAGGCGTAATGCCTTTCCATTTCAGGATGGTATCAAACAGGTCGGCGGTACGGGCAGGGCCCTCTTTCCAGCCTTTTTGGTTGTAGATGAGCGGCACATGGATATGTTCGCGGCGGAGCGAACCATGCGAACCAATATGCTCCGGGTATTCCCAAAACTCGCGCAGGTCATAACCTATGTTAGCGCTGATAACAATATCCCCTGCCCTGCGGCTTTGGAACAATTGGTATATCTGGAAAATAGCATCCGGGTAATCGGTATTAAAAGTAGCCTCCAGTATAGCCCGGTGGCCGGTAGCTTCTATTTTGCCGCCGTATGCCAGCACATCTGCAGTTTGCGGCTCGTAAGTAAATACATCGTTTTTAACAGATATTTTAGCTTTACCTGCTTTGTTGTGTACAATAAAGGTTTGCTCCTCATCGCCGCGGTAAATAGCAAAATCCACCGCATCTTCGTTAAGCAGCTTCTGCAGCTTGTCTGCACCCATAATACTTACAATTTCGCTTTCGCGCAGCACATGGTCACCCTCATGGTTCAGCAGGTGAATACTGCCGAACGAGTTGCCGGAGATCATCACGGCCGATTTTGGATTACTTTTCCAGATAACCGGGTAGTAAACAGATTTTAGTCCGTTGTTGGTCATCCAGTCACCCAGGTCCAGGTGCTTGGTTGTTGGGGTAAGCCCGTGGTCAGATGTTAATACAAACAATGTATCGTCCCACATGCCTTTGCTCTCCAGCTTGGCACGTACGGTGCCTAAACTGCGGTCTACTATTTTATATGCCTCAATGGTGCGCTCGTCGCGTATGTGGTGGTAGTGCGAGTCCCAATCCACGCTGGGGAACACCGCGAAAAGAAAATCAAAGTCTTTGCCGGATTCCAGCATCTGCATAATACGGTCGTGGCCCTGTAAATCTACCGGGTGGTGTATCTGCTTAAAATGCGCTTTAGTGTATAGCCAACCTTTACCCTTCTTGCCCAAATCATATTCGTCAGGCACGTTGCGGGTAATCATATTGTACAGGTTGTACGACTCACCCATCAGCTCAAACAGTGTTGGCTTGTCAGGGTGCATATCCGTGTTAAACCAGGCAGCTTCCGGCCCGCAATAGCTACGCATCGCATTTTTGTTCCAGCGGGTGCGCTTAAACTCTTTTTTATCAAACCAGCGTATGCCGGTTATATCCTGTGTGCCGGGAAAATGGCCTGTTAAAAACGGCAGGTAAGCCGGGCCGGTGGTAGAAGGGAAACAGGTTGTGGCTTTGCGGTAAGTACCTTCTTCTATAATCCTTTTAATATTGGGTAGCAGTCCCTGTTCTAACAACTCGGGCATCACTTCAGCGTGGGCGCCGTCTACCAGATAAAAAAGTACGCGCTTTTTACTTTGCATCAATTTAAACCTTTTAGGGAGGTGGGGGCGCTATGCACCAACACCCTTTTAACAATTGCGCAAAGGTAAATTAATTTACTTATCGTTAAGCACGGTAATTATAGCATACAACCGGCAAGTATGCTAAATTATGTTAAATTTATAAGCAAACGCTTATTTAGTCCTCCTTGATGAACCTAATACCGCAACCTTCTATACACATCAGGGGGCCGGCTGGCAGCAATGTTAACATATCGCCTTCTATCTTATAAATGAAGTTTTGTGAATCGGTCCCTGTTTGCTTTTTGAATACAAGCGTAGTGTTGTCTTTAACGGTGTAAGTACTGTATGCCGAAAAATAGAGCAGGAAGTTATCCGAATTGTTTAGTCCGCTTACCTCCAGTTTACCGTCGCTTTTAAACGTCAGCTTGTTGTTACCCGGGTTACTCACCGGGACGTATTTACCGCTACCGTCACCAGGGTCGGTATAAGCTGCATTAAGCTGCCAGGTTCCCGTGAGGGGTTTATCAGCTTCAACTTTTTCTTTGGTGCATGCTGCTAATAACACAATTAACAAACATGCTGTAAGTTTTACCAGGGTCTTCATTGGAGTGGTTTTTTTAGATTACGGTTTCAGCACTGTGGTTGATACAGCTCACCAAAACTTTAACATAAGCTTCACAAGCAGCTAACACAATAATGCCCTATACTTTTTGCTTTTAGCCAATCCGTTAATTAACTAAAATCCTTACCTTTGCGGCTCAAAAAACACCCTGCTGATGAGCCAGTCCGTTCAAATAAAAAATGCCCTTATCTCGGTTTATTACAAAGACAACCTGGAGCCGATAATTCATGAGCTTAACCGCTTAGGCGTTAAGATATACTCTACCGGCGGTACCGAAACCTTCATCCGCGATTTGGGCGTAGATGTAATTGCAGTTGAGGACCTTACCTCCTATCCATCTATCCTGGGCGGGCGTGTAAAAACTTTGCACCCTAAGGTATTCGGCGGCATATTATCACGACGCGGACTGGACAGTGACGAGCAGCAGCTTGCACAATATGAGATACCGGAAATTGACCTGGTAATTGTAGACCTGTACCCGTTTGAAGAAACAGTAAACTCCGGTGCAAACCAAGACGACATAATTGAAAAGATAGACATTGGCGGCATATCGCTCATCCGCGCGGCAGCAAAAAACTACAAAGATGTTGTTATTCTGGCCTCAAAAGATGATTACGGCATTTTAGAAGATATCCTTAAAACGCAGGATGGTTCTACCACGATAGATCAGCGCCGTAAGTTTGCTCAAAAGGCCTTCAACATATCATCAAATTACGACACGCATATTTTCCAGTATTTTGATGCAACGGAACCGATGCCTGTTTTCAAGCAGAGCATTCAAAAAAGTCAAACATTGCGCTACGGCGAGAACCCGCACCAGAAAGGCACTTTTTACGGCAACCTGGATGCGATGTTCACCAAACTGAACGGTAAGGAACTTTCATACAACAACCTGGTAGATGTTGACGCAGCGGTATCGCTTATTGATGAGTTTACCGATCCTACCATTGCTATTTTAAAACACACTAATGCCTGCGGTGTAGCTACACGCAATTTTATTAAAGAAGCCTGGGTAGATGCCCTTGCCTGTGACCCTGTTTCGGCATTCGGCGGTGTGATCATCGCTAATGATGAGATAAACGCCGAGACAGCGGCTGAGATTGACAAGATCTTTTATGAGGTGCTTATCGCTCCGGCCTATACCGATGAAGCTTTAAATATTCTTACCGCCAAAAAGAACCGAATAGTGTTGATCCGCAACCGGGTGGAGCTGCCGTTAAAACAGTTCAAAACCTTATTGAACGGCGTAATAGAGCAGGATAAAGACCTGGTTGTAGAGGGCCCGGACCAAATGACCAGCGTTACCGATGTAAAACCGACAGAACAGGAGTTAAAAGACCTGCATTTTGCTAACAAGCTGGTAAAGCATACAAAATCCAACACCATTGTTATTGCCAAAAACAACCAGCTGCTGGCTAGCGGCGTAGGCCAGACCTCACGCGTTGATGCCATGAAACAGGCGTTGGTTAAAGCAGCAGAATTTGGGTTTGATGTTAAAGGTGCGGTGATGGCTTCAGATGCTTTCTTCCCCTTCCCGGATTGTGTGGAGATAGGTGCTGATGCTGGTATTACAGCCGTATTGCAGCCCGGCGGATCAATAAACGATAAACTTTCGGTAGCTAAATGCAACGAGAAAGGCATTGCAATGGTAACCACCGGTGTGCGTCACTTTAAACACTAATTATTCTGATTAACACGGGTTAATAATCGCGCAAAATTGCTCATATTCATACGAATTTTAAGAAAGTGGAGTTATTAACTATTACTTAGTTTTAACGCCGGAAATTCGGCTGACGCTGAACATTTTCATGAATATTGGAGCACTTTATTGTTAACTTTGCAAATTATTTGACACATACGCCACATGGGTTTATTCAATTTTTTCACACAAGAGATAGCTATTGACCTGGGTACCGCAAATACCCTCATTATACATAACGATAAAGTTGTTGTTGACGAACCGTCGATAGTTGCTTTTGACCGTACCACCAATAAGGTTATTGCAATTGGCCGCCAGGCTATGCAAATGGAGGGAAAGACCCACGATAACATCCGCACGGTAAGGCCGCTTAAAGATGGTGTAATTGCCGACTTTAACGCTGCAGAGCTGATGATCCGCGGGATGATAAAAATGATAAACCAGGGTAAAGGCTGGTTCTTCCCGTCATTACGTATGGTTATATGTATCCCATCTGGAATCACCGAGGTAGAAAAACGTGCCGTACGTGACAGTGCCGAAATTGCAGGTGCTAAAGAAGTATACCTGATTTACGAACCAATGGCAGCAGCTGTAGGTATTGGTATTGACGTAGAAGAGCCAATGGGTAACATGATCATTGATATTGGTGGTGGTACCACCGAGATCGCGGTTATTGCCCTGTCGGGTATTGTTTGTGATCAATCCATCCGTGTGGCTGGTGACAACTTTGACTCCGACATTGTACAGTACATCCGCCGCCAGCACAACATCATGATTGGTGACCGTACTGCCGAAAAAATAAAGATAGAAGTAGGTGCAGCCTTACCTGAACTTACCGAACCACCAGCAGATTTTGCTGTACAAGGCCGCGACCTGATGACCGGTGTACCAAAACAGATCACCGTTTCGTACACTGAAATTGCACATTGCTTAGACAAATCAATCTCTAAAATTGAAGAAGCGATATTAAAGGCATTGGAAATAACTCCACCAGAGCTTTCTGCGGATATTTACCAAACTGGTATTTACCTTACCGGCGGTGGCGCATTGCTGCGCGGGCTTGATAAACGCGTAGCTGCCAAAACCAAACTGCCTGTGCACGTGGCTGAAGACCCGCTTCGTGCCGTGGTACGCGGTACCGGCACCGCCCTCAAAAATATTGGTAACTTTAAGTTCTTAATGCAATAGTAAAAAGAGAGACAAGAATTAAGAGTCAGGAATTAAGAACGTCTTGTTTCTTGATTCCTAACTCTTGTCTCTAATCTCGAAACTTCCAGGCAAATGCGTAACCTCCTGATATTTATCACTAAGTACAACGCATTCTTTCTTTTTCTCATTTTTGAGATTGCTTCGCTTATTATTTACATCAAGTACAACTCTTTTCAAAAGGCCACCTTCATAAACAGCACCAATAAAGTTACAGGTGAACTATATGCCCGCAGTGATGAAGTAAAGGGATACTTATCACTCCGGGAGGTGAATGACCAACTGGCGAAAGAAAACGCCCAATTGCGTAATCAACTTCGTTCAGCAAAGTATGCTGATACTTTAGCAAAACACCTGGTAACCGACACTATATACAAACAGCAATACGAGTATATAGACGCTAAGGTGATCAACAACTCTGTTAACAAGCGCAACAACTATCTTACCATTGCAAAAGGTGCTAAAGACGGCATAGAAAAAGGTATGGGCGTAATATGCGCGGGTGGTGTGGTAGGTAAAGTGGCGTTCGTAGGGGAACATCTATCTATTGTTCAGTCGCTGTTGCATAAAGATTCGCGCTTTAGCGCTATGCTGGGCACCAATAAAGAAATTGGATATGTGCAATGGGTGGATAACCTTGACCCGCATAAAGGCGTATTGACAGACGTATCTAACAACGCGCAGCCACGTGTAGGTGAAATGGTTGTCACCTCACAATTATCACTCTTTCCGGCAGGTATTCCATTTGGGAAGGTTAGTAAACTGCGTACAAAAGGTGCTGGCTTATTCCTTAACATGGAAGTAAACCTATCAGTAGATTTTAGTAAACTGGAATACGTATACGTAATTAAGAACAAGTTTGCCCTGGAGCAAGCCACGTTGGAGGCACAGGAGAAAAAAGATGATTAGGGTAATTATAGCCAATTTAATCCGGTTTGTAGCACTTGTATTTCTGCAAGTGTTCCTGCTCAAAAATATCGCTTTGTACGATCTGTCTACTCCGTTTCTATATATTCTGTTCATCCTGCTGCTTCCATTCGAAACGCCGAATGTGCTGTTATTTTTATTGTCCTTTATATTGGGGCTAACGGTAGATATGTTTTACGATACACCCGGATTGCATGCCGCTGCCTGTTCGTTGCTTGCCCTGGTGCGTATTATATTCATCAGCCTGACCGTACAAAAAGAAGGGTTTGATAACGAACCTGAGCCAACGTTAAGCATTATGGGTTTTCGCTGGTTCCTAACCTACGCGCTCATCCTCACCTTATTTCACCATTTTTTCCTTTTCAATATAGAGGTTTTCCGTTTTTCAGAAATCCAGTACACACTAAGCCGGTTCTTATTGAGTTCAATATTTACTGTATTTTTGATGCTGGTTTCCGGATTAATATTTTATAAAAGGAAAGAACGTAAATGAATAGTTTTTTCGAACGGAGATACATTGTCGCCGGTATATTTATTGCCTTTATTTTAATGCTGCTTGGCCGCCTGTTTTACATGCAGGTGGTAGACGACCGCTATTTCCTGTTTGCTCAAAAGAACGTAGTGCGCCGTTATATACAGTTCCCGGCCCGCGGCCCTATCCTTGATCGTACCGGGCACATCATGGTGCAGAACGAACCTGTATACGACATGATAGTTCTGCCTGCCTTGGTTAAAAACCTCGACACTGCCGAACTTTGCAAGGTACTTAACATTGATACAGCAACTTTTAACAAGAGAATGCTTAAGGCAAAAAAGTACTCGCCAAGGTTGGTGTCTATTTTCGAGCGGGAGATTTCGGCACAACAAAACGCTTATTTCCAGGAACGCCGGTCGGAGTTCCCTGGGTTTGATACCCAAACACGATCTATACGTACCTATCCTGATTCATCTGCTGCACAGTTCCTGGGCTATATAGGTGAGGTTACAGATGCAATGATCAAACGTTCGGGTGGCTATTACAGTCCCGGAGACTATGTCGGCATTACCGGTGTGGAACGTTCTTACGAGTCGTTGTTACGCGGCCAGCGCGGTGTGGAGAACGTTTTGGTAGATTCGCGCAACGTACGTAAAGGTTCTTATGCCAATGGCGCTTACGATACCGCTGCAGTAGCCGGCGAACGCCTCATCTCTTCGCTTGACATGCGCATCCAAAAGCTTGGCGAAAAGCTGATGCAGAACAAAGTAGGCAGTATTGTAGCTATTGAACCTGCTACAGGCGAGATACTTTGCTACGTGAGCACACCTACCTACGATCCCAACCTGCTGGTTGGCAAAGAGCGTGGCAATAACATTGCAAAACTTTACAAAGACCCATACAAACCCTTATTCACCCGGCCGGTACAGGCATACTACCCCCCGGGATCATCGTTTAAGCCGTTGAGTGCGCTTATTGCAATGCAAGAAAGAATGATTGACCCGCAAACTGTTTACGTGTGCCGCGGCTACTATATAGCTGGCAACCGCAAGGTAAAGTGCTTCCACGGCGAGGTACATGGTGCAGTTACACTTAGCACTGCCATTGCACATTCCTGCAACGGGTACTTCAACATGGTATTTGAAAAGCTGATTAACCGTAAAGGGGGCAGGAATACCGATACTAGCTACAGCGAGTGGCGCAATAATGTAATGAAATTTGGCATAGGCCATAAACTTGATCTGGATATGCCGGCAGAAGGCCGGGGCCTTATACCCAAAGCAACCTATTACGACAAACTTTACCGTAAAGGCGGATGGCGGTCCAGCACTATCACTTCGCTTGCTATTGGACAGGGCGAGTTGTTGGCCACACCGTTGCAACTGGCCAATATAGAAGCTACCATTGCCAACAGGGGCTTTTACTACAAACCGCACCTTATTAAGTCTATCGGCGATAGACAAGTAATAAAGCGGGAATATACCCTAAAGAACTATGTAGGGGTAGATTCTAGCTATTTCAAATACGCTATTAACGGAATGCAGCAGGTGGTTGAGGTGGGTACGGCGGCAAGCTCTAAAATACCAGACATTATCATGTGCGGTAAAACAGGTACGGTGGAGGTTAAAAACCATAAAGATAACTCCGTGTTTGTAGCTTTTGCTCCGCGCGATAATCCGAAGATCGCTATTGCGGTTATTGTGGAGAACTCTGGGCAGGGCGCAACATGGGCTGCACCTATCGCCAGCTTTATTGTAGAGAAATATCTTAAAGGTACTATAACAAAACGCTCTTCAGGCATATACCCTGAGTATTATGAGAATGAGAACTTGTTACCCGTTATAGAACCCAAGCTTACGCCCAAGGAAAAAATAAAGCAGGATAGCTTAAAGAGAATAAAGCTCGATTCATTGGCGAAGTTAAAGTTGAAGCGGCCGGCTAAAGAACCTTTGGAAAAAGACACCGCAAACAGTTCAAAAGCCATTTTGCCAAAAACAAAGGACGATGAATAACAACAACCAGCAGCGAGGCTTCTTTTCCAACGTAGACTGGGTTACAGTGCTGCTTTATCTTGCCTTGTGCATTATAGGCTGGTTAAATATCCGGTCGGCAGTTTTCGACGAATCTAATCCCGGCTTTTTGGATACCGACACGCAATATGGCAAGCAGTTTATTTTTATTGTAACTGGTTTAATCATAGGTACGGTGATATTGCTGCTGGAGAGCAGGTTTTTGTCATCGCTGGCGCCTCTATTTTATGTGGTTACCGTACTGCTGCTGATATTAGTACTGGCCATAGGCCACAACGTGGGCGGTAACCAGGCATGGATAGATATGGGTGGTGGTTTTAGGCTGCAACCTTCGGAGTTTGCCAAATTCTCTACTTGCTTGCTTCTGGCCAGATACCTTAGCGCTACCAACGTTAAGGTTACTGATGTTAAGTCTTTTTTTATTGCAGGCGGCATTATCCTGCTTCCTATGCTGCTGATAAAAATGCAACCTGATGATGGCTCTACCCTTGTATTTTGTTCATTAATATTTGTGCTGTACCGCGAAGGATTATCTCCGCTGTTCCTGATCGTAGTTGGGCTGCTTATTACCCTGTTTATTACTTCGCTTATGTTCAACCACTGGTATGTGATAGCGGCGATAGTAGCGGCTACTGTAGCCATTGTGCTTACTATTAAACGGAATCGACCGCTTATGTTCAAGATCGTTGTCGGTGCTCTTATTAGTATTGCATTCGTTTTTGTAGTAAAACCGTTGTACGAACATGGGCTTAAACCCCACCAGCGCAAGCGTATAGATGTTGTGCTTGGCTTAACAAAAGATAACAAGGGTGTTGGCTACAACCAAAACCAGGCAAAAATAGCCATTGGTTCCGGACGGGTATGGGGCAAAGGCTATTTACAGGGTACACAAACCAAATTCTCCTTTGTGCCCGAGCAAAGCACCGACTTTATTTTTTGCACCGTTGGTGAAGAGTGGGGGTTTGCAGGATCGGTAGTGGTGTTGGGGTTATACCTGTTTTTGCTGCTGCGAATTATTATTATAGCAGAGCGGCAGCGTGCGCCATTCTCGCGAATTTACGCGTATGGGGTAGCGTCTATCATCTTCTTCCACGTGCTTATAAATATTGCTATGGCTACAGGTATAATGCCTGTAATAGGTATCCCATTGCCATTTATCAGTTATGGCGGATCATCGCTGTGGAGTTTTACTATCCTGTTGTTTATCCTGCTAAAACTGGATAGCAACCGTATGGGTATAATCTACGGCTAGTACTAAGATTTGGCGTAGCGCCTTCTTAGCAGTGCATAAAACTTTTCGGCAGTGGCAGGTTTGCTTTCCCAATCGTTTTTGGTAACGTAGTTATTTTTCAAAAACCGTTCGGCTTCTTCGTAATTAGTAAAACGGTTCACTATCTCTATAGCTTCGGTATAGGCCAGATTGTAACCCTTAAACAAGTCTTTAACAAAAAGCAGCTTGTCGTTTAATGTAATAGCTGCCTTTATATCTGCCAACGGCTCCACCACTTCCTTAGGTGTTGCCGCTGTTGTATTATGGCTTTTGTCCTTTAACTGGGCAGACAGGCGCTGGTTCAACGTCAAAATCTGCTCTTCTTTCAGGTCTGTCTCTTCTTTACGTAATTCAGGCTGGCTTGCTCTTTGGTTCTCCTGACTGCTGAAATGCTCTGCTTGTATCTCTTCCATACTGGCAGAAAATGGTTTTGTTTCTGCCTTGTTAACTTCGGGCAGCAGCAAAGTTTCAGTCAGGGGCTCTTCAGCAGCATCTTCAATAACAGGCTCAGGCTCCGCTACGTCAACAACGGGCAGCTCAATGGTTTCAACCTCCTCAGGCTCTGGCTCATCTACGTAGGTGATTGGCGTTAACAGAGCTTCATCTTCAGGTGATGACACCTCATCTGTTGCTTGTTCATCATCCAGTATCAATTGATGTCTTATTATCTCAGGCTCTTCCCTTTCAAATGAGTAACTATCATCAGGTGTAGCTGCACCCAGGTCAATGCTATCTGCAACTGGTTCATCAGCAGGCTGCGTTAATTCATTTGCTACTTTATTAACTGGGGTAAACTCAACAGTTGGTGAAGGTTCTTCTGGCTGGCCAATTCCATACCGTACAGGTTCTTCTTCCTTTGGAGCGGCAGGCGCATCCAGTTTAAACGTTGTATTCGGCGGCAGTTGCGGTTTGGCAGGCTGAACCACAGGCTCAAACCATTTCGGCTCATTGCCTATGCTTGCTGTGGTTGCCGGGGTTTTTATTGCGTTAAGCTTCCGCAGTATCTCCGCGTGGTCTTTCAGAAAATGTGTATTGGCGACAAAAAGCTCCAGTTCCAGGTCGTTCATGTTGTTCTCACTCCCTTGCAGATACTGGTACTGATCGTTAATTTCCTGTATTATCCCGCCTATTTTTTTAAAAACTTCCTGTTGCTTCATTGCCAATTATGTTAGGAAAATTGCCTATCAAAAGTACTATAAAATTCTGATATTAGCCCCTCACAAAAGTTTTGAGCGTTGTACACAGAGCAGGTTTTTAGAAGGAATAACGAGGTTGGGGGCAGTATAGAAGTAATTTGCGGGTCGATGTTCTCTGGTAAAACCGAAGAGCTTATCCGCAGGGTAAACCGCGCACGTATAGCCAAAGTAAAGGTGGAAATATTTAGCCCTGTTACCGATACGCGTTATGATAAAAGCGCTGTAGTATCGCACAACCTTAATTCTATTCCTTCAACACCTGTAGATAAAGCTTCTGAATTATTAAAGATAAGTGACCAAACCCAGGTAGTAGGTATAGATGAAGCCCAGTTTTTTGATGCCGATCTGCCGCAGGTTTGCAGCTCGCTGGCGAACAGTGGTGTAAGGGTGATTGTGGCTGGGCTGGACATGGATTTTAAAGGTCGCCCGTTTGGCACAATGCCAGAGATTATGGCCCTTGCCGAATCGGTAACCAAGCTGCACGCGGTGTGTGTAAAATGCGGGAGCCCGGCGCTGCACTCTTATCGCCTCGTGCCCGATGAAAGCCAGATCTTATTAGGTGAAAAAGAAAGCTACGAACCACGTTGCCGCCACTGCTTTAATCTTGACGGAGATATCCGATAAAGGTGACTTGATTGTTTAAGGGTTTTATCGCGCAATAACAAACCTACGTTCACGCATCTGAAAACAGTGCAACCGAAAAGCGCTCATCTCCGTTAAAAGCTTCAGAACGTTACTATACACCTATGAGCATAAACCTGCTTGCTTGTTTGCATTGTAAAAGCGATGCTGAACTGGCATTTGAAAGCGAATTAAAGAAACTTGTTACAGCATCAGTAAACGAACCGGGATGCCTGGCGTACGAATTATACCAATATAAAGACGAGCCCTATAAATACGTTATTGAAGAAGAGTGGACAGATGAGGAGGCACTTGCCGCGCACATGGAAACCCCTCATTACAAAAACTTTGCACGGGTGTCAAATGCTTTATTGAGAACCGCTGCCGACGTAAAAATACTCACAAGATTGATTTGAGGGTATTATGACGTAAATTTTCGCTTTCCGGAAGTAAACAATGGCCCATGTTATGCGTTTATTTATTGATACGTGTTTTTTAGAAGATACACTTCTTTGAATAAAACTATGGCTAAGAAGATACTGGTAATTGAAGATGACAAAGATATAAGGGATACGGTTACCTATGCCCTTGAGGATGCCGGGTACGAGGTGATATCGTCCGAAAATGCAAAAATTCTCAGGTACATAGATCAGCACAAACCCGACCTGGTACTGCTGGACAACTGGCTTACCGAATGGCGCAGTGATGCTAACGGCCAGCAGTTAAGCAAACAGCTAAAGTCTGATCCGGCAACCAGCCACATACCCGTAATTATTGTTTCGGCGGTAAGTAACGTGAAAGAAATTGCAGAAGCCGGTCTTGCAGATGGCTATCTCAAAAAGCCTTTTGAGCTAAGCGCTTTAGTTGAAATGATAAATAAGCATACAGCTTAGTAGCATATACATCATAATGAGGAAGGCGCCGATTGGCGCCTTCCTCATTATCACAGTTTGACTCCCAATCCAACATTAAAAGATATTCCATCGCCTGGCAGGATACCAGGACCCGGGTACATATTTATTCGTCTTGTAAAGTACTTTGCGTTTAGGATATTATTAACGTTTATGATCAATCTGTAGTTCTTTAAGAACCGGTAGTTGAAAGCCCAGTCCACCAATTGATAAGCCGGGACAATACCGCTTGCCCCGGTGATATTGAATAACGTATTATTAGCATCACTAAAGTTTCTGCCTACATAACTAAATAATACAGTACCGGTAATTGCTCCGTTAAGGTAGGTTAAGCCAGTGCGGTTTGTCCATGTTGGCGTGCCCTCTATTTGGTTACCAACAAGGCTGACGTTTACGCCTGATGTGTTTATAGCACCTGTGGTGTAACGTCCGTGCGTATAAGCAAGCGTATTAAACAATTTTACGTCAACTCCAGCTTTAGAGTTAACTGAGCGCAAAAGTGAAATTTCGGTGTAGGCTTCTATGCCCTTAGCTACAGCATTGCCAATGTTTGTTAAATAAAGGTGATTCAAGTTCACAGCATCCTTTATGGTAAGGGTACCAGCGCGATCCCTGTAACTCACATAAAACGCATTCACATCAAAAGCAAACGATGTACCAATATGTCCTCGGTAGCCCACATCGGCATCATAGCCCTTGCTGTCCTTCATGTTAGGATCCACAATTGTGAGTTGGTCTGCGGGAGTTACTGCTGCATACAAGTAAGGCCTATATGCTTGCGATATGTTGCCATAAAGTTGAGATCTGTCGCTTAGCTGGTACTGCAACGCCGTTCCAAACAGCGGGAAATTGCGGTTTCCCTTGTAGCTCACTGGTAATGCAGCATTGTTGATAACGCCATCCATAGAGGTCTTAATAACTTCATATCTCGCCCCCGGTATTACCGACAACTTTGGCGTGATTCGAAAGATATTTTCGGCAAATACAGCATAATTAAAGGTGCGTAAAAGAAGGCTGATGCCGTATGGACTAACAAGGCCCAGGTCAAAATCAGTTCCGGATGTGCCTTGTCCTTTTTGCCTGCGCTTGGTTTGCGTATCTGAATACCGCACACCTGTACTAAGCGTACTTTTTAAACTGCCAAGCAAATAGCGGTGTGATAAACGTGCTTCTGTGGTGAAGCTGTTATAATAATCGCGGTCTACCTGCCGCGGATTATAGCTGTTTAGCGCTTTATTTACCGTATCGCGCACGTTAGATGGCGCGATGAACTGGACGCTATTACGTTGCCCCATTAGCAAGTGCGAAGTTAGTTCCAGCTTTGTTTTTGCACTAAAATCGTAATTAAAAAGCAGGGCAGGTATATTAATGAGCGGATTAAAAAAGTTCCTGAACCGGGTGCTTTGGCGGCTATTCTCATTAAACTGGGCATCTGTTAATCCACCGGCTATTTGTTGTACGTAATCTGAGCGCGAAAACTGAAACGCTATACTACCATTAGTATTAAACTGGTACTTTAAGTTAGCGTAGTAAGCCCGGTAGTTGAAGGCAGCGTTAGAGCGCCAGCCATTTCCGCTGCGGGTGTCGTAATAAGCGTAATAACTAACTTTATCAACTTTGCCGCCTGCAGCATTATATGAGTTGAAGTATCGATTAGTTCCTGCCGTTTGTTCACTTTCAAGTGAGAAAACTTTAGTACTGTCCGGGTCTTTAATTTTAAAGTTCATCATGCCGCCAAACTGGCTACCAAATTGCAAAGCTGATGAGCCTCTTAATACCTGCACCTCTCCTATTGCCTGAAACGGCAGATTGTAATGATTTTCAGGATAACCAAATACGTCAGAATTGGTATTATATCCGTTTTGGCGCATGTTAACTTCTATTGAGCGGTGCATGTCTGTACCGCGCGTCCCAACGTTTAGTTGCAATCCGGCACCGTCCATTTCCCAAACATTTACACCAGGAATCTGCGAAAACAACGTACGTGCTATGTTGCCGGAGAGGTTTGCCTTGCCTGCATCCGGGTAGATAATGTTTGTCTTTTTACCGGCAAAAAGATAAACGCCGGATTGATCGGGCAGATGTTTGCTGCGCCCTTCTTTTATAATTACGCTATCCAGCCTGATGGTGTCGCGATTTGGCTTTGTTTGTGCGCGTGCAAAAATTGTGCTTATAGCCAAAAGCGCAATGCAAGCCACTAATTTTAAATGCCTCATTGTAAGTTATTGAAGTGAAGATTAATTAATACATGTAGCAGCAGTGCGTTGTTACGCAACCGGAATCTGCTTAAGACCGATTAAATTATAGCCTCCGGAGGCTGGCCTGCAACCGGCAAGTACGGGTTAGTAGGGTAAACTGAAAAAGGTGTTGGTAATAATTTTGAACTACCTTTAAAACATATTAAGTGGTAGCTGTAAACAACTGTGCTATATTTTACATCTCCGGCTTTCTTCGCAAATGCATTGTTGCCCTTATCATTTTGCGGGATATCGGCCAGCTGTCGGGCGTAAACAATGTTCTTTTCAGTTAGTCGGGTCTTTTCATAATTTTTTATAACCATCAGGTAAAGCGTGTCCGGCGTCACCTTCATTTTTACGTAGTTATAGCTAGCATTTTTTAATTGTAATTGGCCGTCTATATTTTTGTAGTCGCTCCAGACGGATGTTACTCCCGGGAGGTGCTGCGCAACTTTTACTTCTATGAGGGAATTGGGGTCATACAGGTTTTGGCTTACAAGCATATTCATCCGCTTGTCCAACTGGTATTCCTGAAGATGCTGACATAATACATAACCACCCGTATTAAACAGGTGAATACCTAGCAGAAAGATTATTAGCACACGTTTCAAATGATCCCGTTGATTAACTGCGCATTTTTTTGAGTAAGCCCTCTATTACCTTAGGGAAATGATGATGTTCCAGTTGCTGGCCTTTAAACTTTACCATCTCCAGGCTGTCTCCGGGTTCAATCTTAAACTTTGACTGATGGATGATCTCACCTTCATCAAACTCTGCATTTACAAAATGGATGGTTATGCCCGACTCCTCTTCATTGGCAGCTAGTACCGCTTTATGTACATTGTCGCCGTACATCCCCTTGCCACCAAATTTAGGCAACAATGCAGGGTGCAGGTTAATGATCTTGTTAGGGAATGCCTTCAACAAATTCTGCGGCACCAGCCATAAAAAACCGGCCAGTACAATAAGATCTACCTGCAAGTTCTTAAGCAGGTTAATAACATCATCGGTTTGATAAAACTCGTTGCGGGTAAATATGTGAGATGGTATCTCGAAGTTATCCGCGCGCTGCAGCACATAAGCTTGCGGGTTATTGGTCAATATTAAAACAACCTCCGCATCCGAATGACGCTTAAAGTGCTCCATTATCTTTTGAGCGTTAGAACCCGATCCGGAAGCAAAAATGGCTATTCTCTTTTTCAAAATTAATGGCTGCTTTAATACGCAAAATATAAATTTTCTTCAAATTATCTTGTACCCGTAGCTTTTTGCCTGATGAAACCATAACGGTATATCGTTCTTGGCTGGGTTGAAGTGTAATAGTTTTGTATATCTCCGGTCTGTAGTACCAAAGAAAAGTCACCCAGGTTGATTATCTGCGAATTAGCGAAAGGCTTTGAACTACCTTCTTTAGTAGTATCCTGGCAGGTCATGTCTGCACTAAGTACCAGTTTGTTATCGCTTAGGTTCCAGGTGCCTCGGGCTATTGGCTGTACTTTGCAATCAAAATTGGTGTACGTACAGCTTTTATCTTTAAAAAAGGTAAACAGTTGCGTGGTATCGCATTTGGTGTTCAGCGTATCTACCGACTGCTGTGTGTCGCCCACATAGTGGTAAACCAGTAACGACGCCAATTGCCAGTTACCGCCGGTGAGCAGGTTGGGGATGTTGCTTTGATCCTGCTTCTTGCAAGAGTTTACTACTGTTGACACAACAATCAGCAGGAGACCTAAAAAAACAAAGTTTCTTTTCATTAGCTATATCGGCAAAAATAGGAATTCTCCTACACCAACATTATACAAACCAATAACTCTTTAAACCTGTTATTATTTTACAAACAAGTATTAAGCAACTATCTTGTTGCTTTGTTTATCTCCTGCCATGAAAGTCCACTACGATCAGCTCAAAAACGAATTTACCCGGATACTGCCTAACCTCGGTTTTTCTGAGCTTAAAGCTGAACAATGCGCCAGGATTTTTGCCGACAATAGCCGCGATGGTGTTGCCTCGCATGGATTAAACCGCTTTCCGGTGTTTGTGCAGTATGTTAAGGAAGGATTAGTGATACCAAGTGCAGAACCGGCGATGGTGACTGCCTTTGGCGCTATAGAACAATGGGACGGAAACCTTGGCCCGGGAATGCTGAATGCGCAGTTTTGCATGGACCGGGCGATTACCCTTGCCGCTGCAAACGGCATTGGCTGTGTTGCCTTAAAAAACACCAATCACTGGATGCGCGGTGGTACTTACGGCTTGCAGGCGGCAGAAGCTGGCTGCATAAGCATATGCTTCACCAATACTACGGCTAACCTGCCGCCGTGGGGCGGAACTGAGCCACGCCTGGGTAATAACCCCCTCGTTGTGGCAGTGCCTAAACAAGGCGGCCCCGTGTTACTGGACATGGCTATTTCCCAATACTCATTTGGGAAGTTAGGCCAGTATAAAGCGGAGGGAAAACCTTTGCCACTGCCAGGCGGGTACGACAATGAAGATAACTTAACAACCGATGCCGCCACCATTATGGCCACAAAACGAGCATTGCCAATCGGGTTTTGGAAAGGGTCTGGATTATCACTGGTGCTGGATATGCTTGCCACCTTGTTAAGCGGAGGCAACTCTACCGCCGCTATCTCGAAAAACGGCAAAAAAGAGAGTGCGGTGTCGCAGGTGTTTATTTGCATTAAGCCAAACGGTAGCAACAATGAGGAACTTATCAATCAAATTGTTGATTATACTAAAACAAGTGCGACTATTGCCGACAAAGAGATTTTATATCCCGGTGAGAACACGATGCGTACGCGCGAAAAAAGTTTACGCGAAGGTGTAACGGTAGATGAAAAGATATGGGAGGAAGTTAAGAAGCTGTAAAAGGCAAAGCCATTGGAAGCTTAATTTACTTTAGGACGCGCCGGGAGTACAATCAATTAGCAATTTCAAACAAGAAGTGAATAAAAAGCCCCGGCTCACGCCAGGGCTTTTTATATTCATTTTACAAGCCGGAGATTACCGGTTTTTGTAGTACTTGAAGTTTTTACCAATAAACCTTGCGTTCTCGCCCAGTTCTTCTTCAATACGAAGTAGTTGGTTGTATTTTGCGATCCTGTCGCTACGGGATGCAGAACCAGTTTTAATCTGTCCGCAGTTAAGCGCCACTGCAAGATCCGCAATCGTGCTGTCTTCAGTTTCGCCGGAACGGTGGCTCATTACTGATGTATAGCTGTTATCTTTTGCAAGGCTAACTGCATTAATGGTTTCAGTAAGTGAACCAATCTGGTTTACTTTTACCAGTATAGAGTTAGCAGTATCTGTATCAATACCTTTTTGCAAACGGTTTACGTTGGTTACAAACAAATCGTCACCAACCAACTGTACCTTGTCGCCAATACGCTCGGTAAGTAATTTCCAGCCATCCCAGTCATCTTCAGCCATACCGTCTTCTATAGAGATGATAGGGTATTTTTCTGTTAATGATGCAAGGTATTCAGCTTGTTCTGCACTGGTGCGGATAGCTCCCTTTTCACCTTCGAACTTAGTATAATCGTATTTACCATCTTTGTAGAACTCAGAGGCAGCACAATCAAAAGCCAGGAATATATCAACACCAGGTTTGTAACCTGCTTTTTCGATAGCCTTCAGGATGGTTTCAACGCCGTCCTCAGTACCTTCAAAAGTTGGAGCAAAACCGCCTTCGTCACCTACTGCAGTTGAGAGGCCACGGTCGTGTAATATCTTTTTTAAGTTATGGAACACTTCGGTACCCCAACGCAAAGCTTCGGAGAAAGTTGGTGCACCAACAGGCATGATCATGAATTCCTGAAACGCGATAGGTGCATCGGAGTGCGAACCGCCGTTCACGATGTTCATCATCGGTATAGGCAATACATTTGCATTAACGCCGCCAATGTAGCGGTATAACGGCTGGCGGCTTTCCTGCGCAGCAGCTTTAGCCACTGCTAATGATACACCAAGGATAGCGTTAGCACCCAGTTTACCTTTATTCTCGGTGCCATCAAGCTCTATCATTAACTTATCAATAGCAACCTGCTCAAATACATCAATGCCCTGCAGTTCTTTTGCAATAACGTCGTTTACGTTTGCAACGGCCTTTAATACGCCTTTGCCCATGTAAACTGATTTATCGTCATCGCGAAGCTCAACAGCCTCGTGTATACCGGTGCTGGCACCAGATGGAACCGCGGCACGGCCAAGTATGCCGTTGTCTGTTAAAACATCTACTTCTATGGTAGGGTTACCGCGCGAGTCCAGTATCTGGCGCGCATGAACGTCAATAATCAAGCTCATAGTTGAATTTGTGGGTGATACTTTAGAATTATTATACTTATTTGGTCGGCTAAGTTAAGCGCAAATGCCGCAAATACCAACCTAAATTTTGCATTTATAGTGTTATTATTAGGTTAAGCTGCGGGTTTTTGCCTTGTTTAGTCCGTTGTAGTAGGTACTTGTTCCCGTGGAGCGCCGCCTTTACGGTTTATACGATACATTAACATCAGCATAATGTTGTTCTTGCCGCTGGTATTCGCTTCTGTAAAATTAGTTTGCCTTATCCAGCCTGCCTGCGCTATCCACTTTTTATCAAATTGATAACCAAGGGCAGCCGATACACGGTTGCGCTCAAAGTTTGGTCGTTTGTTGTTCAGGAATATTTCGTCGAACACAGATAAAAACCAGGTTTTGGCAACGATCTTTTTGTTATTAAGGGGAATAAACATATTTACCCGATAGCGAAATCTGTTGCGGTAATTGCCGTTCACCCACCGCTGTTCCACCCTGTAACGGTGTTCAAACTTCAATCTATCCAGGTATTGGTTAACCGTCATCTGCTCCCACAAGCGAAACTCGTTTGTATTTGGGCCTGCGCTAACATCTCTATAATCGTAAGTATGATATGTACCAGTACCGAGTAAGGCGATAAAGTTTTTGTCAAGATCATAGCTGACACCCGCTTTCGCTTCGTAGTACTGAAACTGGCTAAACGGACCATTAGTCCTTGTCTGGAACTCCGTATAGCCGCCCCATTTGTGTACGCTGTCGCCGGGCATCACTACTGTGGCTATTCCCCAGGTACCTGATTTACTGTCTTGTGCATTAACTTTTAAAAAGCTGCTAAATAGCAGAACCAGCAATGCGGTACGTAAACTTAACTTAAACATTTTGTTAATATTTTAACACAAATGTATTATCTATATATTATTATAGTGTTAAATATAGAAGTGTTAATGTTAAGTTAGTGTTAAGTTTATCAAGAGCGCGTATAATAAAAAAAGCCCCGTTTACTCGGGGCTTTTTATCACGTTTAGTCAATCTGTGTTTATGCTTTAGTCTTTTGCTCTTTACCAATAATGCTGTTTCGGTATCCGTAAAAGAAATATATTACCAGGCCTATTATCAACCAAATTAAAAAGCGAATCCAGCTTTCATATTCCAGTTCGGCCATCAGGTAAAAGCAACTTAGTAATCCTAGCACTGGAATAAGAGAAAGTTTTTTTATAAAGGCTGCTACAGTAAGAGAAGTAGACAGCAAGATGAATAAGAAATATGGGAACCTTTGGTGCACGTTCTCACCACTAAACAGGTTAACAATTTGGTTTCGGAATATGAATACGGCCACAATAAACAGCACAGGCGCAATAAACTGCGAATTAATGTAAGGCAACTGAAATTTGCCTTTTACTGTTGCCTCGCGCGGCAGCAGCAATACACCGCCACAAACTAATACGAAAGCGAACAATGTACCTATGCTGGTGAGGTTTGTTACCTCGGTAAGGTTAAGAAACAATGCAGGTATAGCCACAACAAAACCGGTTACAATGGTTGCGAACGATGGCGTATGGAATTTGGGGTGTATCCGCGAGAATGCTTTTGGCAGTAATCCATCGCGGCTCATGCTCATCCAGATACGGGGCTGCCCTAACTGGAATATCAACAACACGCTGGCGGTGGCTACAACTGCACTGATAGAAATCACGTAACTTATTCCTTTTAACCCTACTTTACTAAACACAAATGCCAGCGGGTCGCCTACCTGCAGGTCCTTATAATTTACCATACCGGTAAGTACAAGCGCTATGAGGATGTAAAGTACGGTACAAATAATAAGCGAGTAGATCATCCCTTTAGGAAGATCACGTTGCGGGTTCTGGCACTCTTCGGCTGTTGTGGATATGGCATCGAACCCGATGTAAGCAAAGAAAACACCCGACACCCCCTTCATTACGCCACCGAAGCCATTAGGTAAAAACGGGTGCCAGTTAGCAGGCGTTACATAGAAGAAACCTATTGCAATAACCGCAATTACCACCGCTATTTTTAGGTATACCATAGCATTGGTAGCTTTTTTTGTTTCCCGAATGCCGATGTAAACTAAATAGGTAATTACTACAACAATTGCGAGTGCGGGAATATTGGCGATGAGCTTAAAGCTCCCTACGCCTGGTGCGTTTGCCCAAGCAGATGCTGCTAGTTTTACTCTGTCCGTAATTTCTGCTGTATTGCCAGAGGTTACCAGCTCGTGCGCTTTAAAGGCGCTGAAGTAATCCATTGTAAGGTACGCCGGCATGTGGATATGAAAACCTTCCAATAGGTTTACAAAATATTCGCTCCAGGATATAGCTACGGCAATATTGCCTATTGCGTACTCCATCAGCAGGTCCCACCCTATTATCCAGGCAATCAGTTCACCAAATGAGGCATAAGCATAGGTGTATGCACTGCCTGCAACAGGTATGCGGGATGCAAATTCGGCATAGCAAAGTGCGGAAAAGCCGCAGGTAATTGCGGTAAGCACGAAAAGGATGGTAACCCCGGGGCCGCCGTTAAAAGAGGCCTCGCCGATGGTAGAGAATATGCCTGCGCCAACAACAGCTGCAATACCCATCAGGGTAAGGTCTTTTGTAGTTAATGCTTTTTCCAGGTGGGAGCCCGAGTGTTCGCTATCGCTGAAGCCGCTTGCGACGTCGGCCATTATTCTATCAACAGACTTCCGGCGAAATATGCTTTTGGACATTAGAGTATGATCAGTTAAGTTCTGCAAACCAAACATAACCATTTTTTTGCATTGGGAAAGGATATGTGTTACTTTGTAGCCAATGAAAACCGGCGCAAAAGGCGTTTTGCACGCTACCAGGTACTTTTTAATCCCCTATCTTTTACTGTTGTGTACCTGCCTTGTACTAAAGCTGCTTTATAGCCGTGCCGACATCTACTTTGCTGTTAACAGTTTGTATAGTGCCTGGGCTGACGCAGCTGCGCCTTATATTACTGATATAGGCGATGGTATAACCATTATTGTGATATCATTGCTACTTACATTATACAGCTATCGTAATGCCTTCCTGCTTTTTACATCTTATCTGATAACTTCGGCTGTAGCACAGCTGCTTAAGTACGGTTTTGACGCACCAAGGCCGCGGGTGTATTTCGAAAAGGAACTCTCACGTATACACTTTGTTAAAAACGTGTATATACATGGCTCGCACAGCTTTCCGTCAGGGCACACGGTAACTGCTTTTTCTGCAGGAGTGGTGCTTACTTATTTAATAAAAGAAAGAATGTGGGGACTGCTTTGCCTGCTGATGGCTGTAATGGTAGGCTACTCCAGGATGTACCTAAGCCAGCATTTTTTTGAGGATGTTACCGTTGGCTCTGCTATTGGGGTATTTGTTACGGTACTCTGGCTTGGGTATATAGACCAGCGCAAGTTTATAAAATCCCCCAGGTGGACCAGGGGGATCATTAAAATCTAGTTTATTCGTCGGTTTTTTTCCGGCGCATCAGGAACACAATTATCAATATCACCAGCAAAGCTCCACCACCGTAGATGGCAATCTTAGCACCTGTAGACAGGCCCTTCGCATTTGACAAGTATTGGTCGGTACGTTTTAGTTCCGGTGATACTTTGATAGAGGACGAAAATGCTTTCCACTCGTCCTTGGCCAAGTCAAGCCTAGACTCTGCAAAGTAGTACTCGAAAGTATAAGTTATTTCCTGAGTATAAATGATTACATAATTACGCAGTTGTACACCGGCACCCTGGTCTGTAGAAAGGGTGAACGTTTTGGCTTTAAGGTGACCTATCAGCGTATCGCGTACGTTCATGGTGCTGCCATCAGCCTGGCCTTTAATACCTTTAATGTATTTCTGCAGCACTTTGTTCAGATCCTTTTCCTTTTTAAGGGCAGAGGTATCCTGATTAGGTGCGCGAATAACTACCATGTAGCCCAGATCGGAATTACCTGAATATATCTGTTGACCAAGGGTATCCTTTTTGGTGTATTCTTTCGGGAGTGAAACACTAACAAGGCTATCTAATTTTACGGGCTTAAGCGCCTGGGCAAATCCGGCAAATGATAGCAGTATGAGGCTAAAACTTATAACTATCTTTTTCATAGAAGCTTAAACCTGAAAAAAAGAGATAAGTTTTAGCAGCATTACAAATTGCAATATTCGTAACTCGTTAAGCAATTATAAATAAGCAGAAAAGCTACACTTTTTTAAAGCGTGATATTCTTAACTTATTATACTGATGAAGCAGGATCGGGCATACATTGTAAATAATGTTCATCACCAGAATTATAGCGCCAAGATCATACCTGTAAAGGCTGATTGCGTAGCCCGCCACAAGTAAAAAGTAGATAAAGAAAAAGAAATGAAACCGCTCATACATCGTTACCGAACGCAGGTACTTAACAGCTGCTGCTCTATCTTTAACTACCTTGTAATTAGGGTTCTTCTTGCGGATTAAACGGTTTACCAGATCGCCATTCTGCACCAGTTTACGAATGGTTTTCACACCCAGGCTTTCGTAATACCTAGCGCGGTTGCTTAGCTGTATAAGCCTGGGAGGGATCAACAACGCTGCTACAGCAATCAGTATAAAAACATAGAACCAGGGCATAAAACTTACCCTACTCCAGAAAGCAAATATGGGGATAAATGCTAGTGCAGTCCAAAAAGCGTTGATGGCCTGATTCATGGTTTAGTGTTCAAAAGTGTTCAGCTTTTTTTGTGCCCGTGCGTTTTGAACACCTCTCGGCTATCTAAGTAAATACCTTTAGAAAAGCTCAGCAGAGCATCTAAATGCAGTTTTTTAGAGTTTTTTCCTTCACCGACCTTCAAAAACCACACTAATCTAAAAGCCTTTTTTAAAATATATTTGCAACTGATTGTTTTAATACAGGTAAAAACGAGCCGTTTTTCATTCAAGAAAAAGGCCGCTTTTATAGGCGGCCTTTTCTAAAAAATTAAATCTTTTCGAGTTCTTCTTTTACAAACCCGGCAAGCTCTTTTACGTAACCGGCGCTGAAGTCAAACTTGATGCCGGCTGTTTCATAGATCTCTTTAATTGTTTTGGTGTACCCTAACTTAAGTGCATCCATATACTGTTGCAAGCCTTTTTCAGGGTTCTCCTTATAATTCTTCCAAACGGCTATTGCACCAAGCTGGGCCATGCCATACTCAATGTAATAGAACGGCACCTCAAAAATGTGCAGCTGCTTTTGCCACAGGTTCTGCTCGGCTTCTTCCAAACCGCTCCAGTCGGCAAAGCCGGCACCGAAAGGCTCATATATCTTTAGCCAGGCGTCGGTGCGCTCAGCATCGGTATGGGCCGGGTTGGTGTATATCCAATGCTGAAACTGGTCTATCACGGCAACCCACGGCAGCGTCTTTAATACATCATACAGTTGATCTCGCTTAGCACGTTTAAGGTCTTCCTCGTTATCAAAGTAAACATCCCACTTATCCATGGAGATAAGTTCCATCGACATAGAGGCCAACTCGGCCACCTCGCTTGGGCAATGTTTAAAATCGTTAAGTTCCAGGTCGGCAGTAAGGAAGGTGTGTACCGCGTGCCCGCCTTCGTGCACCATGGTGGTCAGGTCACGGAAAGTATTCGCCGAGTTCATGAAGATGAATGGTGCGCCGGTTTCAGACAACGGGTAGTTATATCCTCCCGGAGCCTTTCCTTTTCGGCTCTCTACATCAAACAGGTTGTTTTCTTTCATGATCTCCAGGCGCTCGCCCAGGTAGCTGTTGATATTGCTGAAACACTGGATAGATTTTTCAACCAGCTCTGCACCATTGTGGAACGGCTTAAGGGCAGCCCTGCCAAGCGGGTCTACATCCATGTCCCACGGCTTAAGGGTATCCACACCCAGGGCCTCGCGGCGCTGCTCGGCAAAAGCACGCAGAATAGGCACCACCTCGGTCTCTATAGCTGCATGGAAAGCATAACAATCCTGCGGGGTGTAATCAAAGCGGCCCAGTTCCTGGAACTTGTAATCGCGGTAATTCTCAAAACCGGCGTTCAGGGCAACCTGGTGGCGTAAAGCACGCAGTTTATCAAACAAGGTATTCAGCTGATCTTTATCCTGTAAACGGCGGGCAGTTATCTTCTCCCAGGTATCCTGGCGTTTAGCGCGGTCGGCATCTTTTAAAAATACCGATGCCTGCTCCAGCGTATATTCTTTGTCGCCAATATGAACCGACATAGATCCGGTAATGGACTGGTACTTCTGCTGTTCTACCTGCAACTCCGTTTGCAGCGGAATGTTCTCTTCGCGGAAAAGTTCGAGCGCTTTTTTTACGCCGCGCAGCATAATATAGTACTTCTCTTCGTTCAGCTGCTGCACGTAATCGCTGTTCACCAGCTTCTTGTTCAGTTCGTTGTTATATGGTGCAGTTTTGGGCTCTATCTCGGTAGCAAAATACTGGAAGCTTTGCAGCAGCTCTTCGCTGGTGGTATCGCACGTCATTCGGATGTAGCGCCATGCAAAATCTTCTTCGAGGGCCGCCTGCAGTTCGCTGCCGTCTTTTAGCCACTTCTCCAGCTCTTCAGCAGAGTTAATGGGGCGGTTAAGCAGTTCTTGGTATATGGGCTCTAATGTCTCCCATTTGATCTCGAGATCAGCGGGAATATAGGTTCTTGTTTTTTTATGGATCATGGTTTATAACGCTACCATTAGCTGTATGCGTATGTGCAAATATGCGCAATACTGGGGAAGTCTGAAAGTGAGAAGTCGGTAAAGTCCGGAAGCCAAAAACAAAGTTCGCTGCTCAAATTTCAGAATACACTTTCTTTCTCACGGACTTCTTCGGACTTCGGAATACCCAAGCCGAACTTCCGACAAATTTCACTTACTCCGGCTTGAACAAGGTTTGCGATAGTTCTCTTATCCCCTCTTCATAACTTGTAGGCTTGTAATTGAACGCCTTCTCAAACTTAGAGGAATCGAAAATATAATCACGATCATACTGGTAATACATTTCTACCGTACCCATCACCACTTTTTTAAACAAACCTATCAACCATAACATAGCCTTACCAACGCTCATGAACTTGGGCTTTTGGTTGTATACCGCGGCTATCATTTCTAAAAATTGTTTGCCGGTTAAAGCAGGGGCCGTAGGTAAATGCCATATCTGGTTATCACTGTCCGGGTTTTGCCCAAGCAGCAGCATAGCTTTACCGGCATCCTTTATATAGATGAAGTTGTGCTTTTTAGTAACATCACCTATCCACTGGGCCGATTGCTTTTTAGCATATTTACTTATTACCATCATATCTAAAAAGCTGTTCATGCTATCGGTCCCATAAAAATCGGGGGCCCGGGCTATGGATGCGCGCAGGTTACCTGCCTTAACTTCGTTCATCAACATATCTGCAACGCCGGCGCGTACCTTTCCTTTTTTACTGGTGGGGTTGTAAGGGGTATCTTCTGTCATTGGCCCGTTTACCGGCCCGTACATGTATACGTTATCAAAAAATATAAGCCTTGCGTTGTTCTCCTTCGTTACCGCAATAACGTTTTGTATTATCACCGGCCATTGGGCTTTCCACACATCGGCATCGTACACCAGCCCGGCGCAAAGGTATATTACCTCAGATCCCTTAACCGCTTGGCTTAGTTCCGCCAGGTTTAGCAGATCTGCCCTTTGCCAGGTTGTGTTTTTACCGGTGGGTACTTCGCGCCTGCTTACAAGGCGGATGGTAGTGTTGTTGTTTTGTAATTCGCGTGCCAGGGCGTTTGCTACTGGTCCGCCGGCTCCTAATATGGTATGCATTTTATTTTGTTTTAAGTTATACCACAAAGGTGGGCAACCATTGTCACCAAAAACGTTAACAAAAGATAAGGAATTGCAGTACAGCTGTTAAGCCACGCGAACTGTACTTTTAATGAAGCAAGCAATAATGTTAAAATGTTAATAACGATATTTGCGCGGCTGCTGCAAATTAAATAGCTTTATGATGAATATTTCTGCCGAGAAAATGAAACGATTGTTAGATCTTATCAAGAACAAGTACTTCCTGGTTACGGTTGCATTTGTAGTATGGATGATATTTTTTGACCGGAACGATTTGTTTTCTCAATACCAGTATCACCAGCAACTAAATAAACTGGAGCAGGAGCGCGACTTCTATAAAACTGAGACCGCCAATGTAAACAGGGACCTTGACGAGTTAAGCTCTGACAAGGTTAAACTGGAAAAGTTTGCCCGCGAGAAATACCTGATGAAAAAGGACAACGAAGATGTATTTGTTGTAGAACGCGAAAAGGCAGAATAAGGCTCAACATTCTATACAAAAGCCTTTACTGCTATTGCTATAACCACTACTGCCAACAGGAAAAACCAGGTACCCTTGTGCGCAAAGTTGAACGTCCACCCCAGGCCGAAACGTTTTGGCACTACCAGCTTTTCGTCAGCCGGATTGTAATAGATCAACCCTAACTTCCAATTTTCAGGATTTGTCCGTTCTGCATCTGTCATAATCAGTTTTTTAATTAGTTACCCTTGGTGTCTATTTTAGGGTCGGCCATCATGGCTTCTTTAATAAACTTCACAGGAGCGCTGCCGTAGCTTAAGAATTGTTCGTTAAAGCTTTTAAGCTTGTACTTATCTCCTTTTTTCTTTTTCCATGCGGCACGTAGTTCACTTATTTCTTTGTAACCGGTGTAGTAACTGGTAAGCTGCACGCTGCTTACACTTACACGCTTCCATTTGTTGTCCGCCTCGGCCTGCTGCTGAAAAGCTTCTCTGGTGAGCATCTTAACAGCCTGTTCTTTGGTCATGCTGCCAGCATGCACGCTGTAATCCAAAATGGTGTTACATACCGATCGTAAGTGCCATTTATACCACATCAGCCGCATTTCGGGGGCATTGTCGCCAAAGCCTGCATCCAGCATCATTGGCTCGGTATATACCGCCCAACCTTCTACCATTGCCCCGTTGCCCAGTACTGCTTTAATTATACTAGGCGATTTATTAGCATAAACCAGTTGGGTGTAGTGCCCCGGAATAGCCTCGTGGATGCATAGTATCTGCAATATATAGTTGTTGTATTCGCGCAGGTAGCTTTCCGCACGCTCAGGCGCCCAGCCTGCCAGGCTGCCCACGTTAAAATAGGTATTTCCCTCCTTATCATACGGGCCGGGCGAACTTACCGATGCACCTGCCACACCAGCCATATAGCCGGGCTCTTTACGTACCACCAACGGTTTGGCAGGGTCAAGCGTTAGCAGATCTTTGCTTTTGATAAATGTGGTAAGCTTGGGTATCTGCTGTTCTATAGCCGACTGGAACTCATTAGGAGCAACGTGTTTGGCCGACAGCGTATCAATCATCATGCTGATCAGTTCAAGCGAATCCGAAGGCATAGCCTTAGTACCAAAATACTTTGGCCACAGCTGGCGGCTTAGCTTGGCCATTTCGCGGTGAACTGCTTTTTTACGCTCAACAGCAGAGTTGTAGGTTTGCTGCGCAGTGCCTTCTGCCTGTATATCATACTTAAACTTGGCTTCGTAAAACTCTTTACCAAGGCGAAAGCTCCGGGGTTTGTCAGCCTTAAGTGCCTTTAACCACGTAGCAAAAGCTTTTATGGCATCCGCAGAAATGCGGGCGCGATCCAGCATCTGCTTCTTTTCGGCTTCAGGTATCTTCGTTTTTTTTAGTGAATCGGCAAAGTCGCTTTCAATAACGCTTACGCCGCCCAGGTGCTGATCGGCAGCAAGGCTGGTAAGTTCGGGTACCGGGTTCTTTATCTGCTTTTGCGCTTCTTTATAGTACGCCGGAATGAATGCCATCTTCTGGTAGAAGTTACGCAGCCGCTTTTCCAAAGGGGCATAATGCTCGTTTAAGATGTATGCGAAAGTGCTTATCACGTTGTAAGATGCCGGGTTCCACTGGTATTCTTTCAACTGCTCTGTGCTCCACTGCATAGCTTCCAACTGGTTCATCATAATGCGATGATCCATTTTATTGGCATCAGAGAGCGAGTTCACCTCAAACCTGCTTAACGAGTCCATTTGCACCTTGGTAAAGCCAATCAGCTTCTTCCGGTTCTCGTCACTTGGGATCAGCAGCAAGCTATCGTATTTGTGGTAACCTACAGTAGTTGCCCAATCCGGGTTGTGCTTCCACAGGTCCTCAAGAAAGTGTTCTTCGTAACGGGTAAAAGCCGCATCGTCTTTTGAAGTTAGCGGACCCGAAGACTGGCCTTCTTTTTTACAGGCCGAAAATGCGGCCACATACAGGCAAAGCAAGAGTATTTTTCTGATCACTTTTAGCAGTTTACTTTGATGCATAAACTTAGAAAATTTGCCGAACATAAAGCAAAGCCCCTTTCTTTTTGTTGATACACCAAAACAGAACATGAGCAACGAACATAATATACTGATACAAGAACTGATTAAAATGCTGCAGGGCGGTGGCGCGCACGCTACCCTTGAAGATGCATTGAGCGATATAGAGCCGCAATACCGGGGTGTTAAACCTCATGGTTTGCCTTATAGCATATGGCAGCTTGCAGAGCACATCCGCATAGCGCAATGGGATATGCTGGAGTTTAGTAAAGATGGCAGCCATCAATCGCCCAATTGGCCCGACGATTACTGGCCTAAGGAAAGCGAACCTTCAGATGGTGCCTGGGAAAAAACAATAGAGCAGATATATACTGACCGTGCAAAATTTATTGAGCTGTTAAACAGCGGAGATATTTACGCCAAAATACCACATGGAGACGGGCAAAGCATCCTGCGGGAAGCTTTACAAATAGCAGATCACAACGCTTACCATACCTCCGAGATCATCCTGCTAAGGCGCTTGCTGGGTATTTGGAAGTAAGCGGCTCTACTTTACGCCGTTCAAAAAATCTACTATGCTGGTTACCAGTTCTGGTTTAAGCGGCAGATCGGGCTTGTTGTAGGTGGCAATATTTGGCTGCCGGTCGGCAGGTGCATCTTTTAGTACATGGTTCATGCCCGGGATAATTACCAGCTTGGCATCGGAGTCGGCCTTTTTTAACTTCTCAGCGTCAGACACCGTTACCTGCAGGTCATTTGCGCCTTGCAGTATCAGCACCGGCATTTTGGTCTTCTTCATCATCCGGATTGGATCATACCGGAACCACGACATCAGATAAGGCTGTATACTTGGGCGTGCTATATAATACAGGGAAGGATTAATATCGTCGGTAAACTTGCCCTTCTTAAGGCTGTCTACCATCGTCTGGAACTGATCCTGTAAAAACTTAGGCTGCGATTTAAGCTGCTCTTTAACCAGGTACTCGGCCGGCTGGCCGGCGCCCGCTACAGAAATAAAGCCCCTCACCGGCTGATCACGAATAGAGAGCAATCCTACCAGCGAACCTTCGCTGTGGCCCAGTACAATCACTTTAGCAAAACGCTTGTCTTCGTTCAGCATTTGTATCAAACCAACCGCATCATCCACATAATCTTCAAATCGCAGTTCTTTTTCTTTAGCGGCAGTTACTGCCGCTCCAATTGAACGCTTGTCATAACGCAGCGTGGCAATACCGCTTTTACCCAACTCATTAGCCAGCATCTTATAGGTATTGCTGTTGAGACCTAGTTTAGGGCTGTTACCATCGCGATCCGTAGGGCCCGAACCTGCTATAATAAGCACCACCGGCATTGGCCCGCTAACCTTGGTTGGGATGGTCAATGTACCCGAAATTGAAGAGTTGAACGTTTTGTGCAGCACCGGCTCCTCTTTAAGTGAGGGGTCCATCGCTATAGATTTCACATCCTCCTGGTAAGGTGTGAAGAAAACTCCGATCAGTTTATTTTGCGCATTTAGCGACAAGTTTAGATTAAAGACAGCATTGGCGAACGTTGTTTTGTAAATAGCTGTAGGTGCAACATACTTGCTTTCCTCTGCTTTCACCAATGCACCAAGTTGTGTTTTTATTTGTGCCGTTGTGGTGTTCCACTTGTCTTGCGTCATGCTGGCCTTCATCTCCGGGCTAAACATGGCGTAGATACTGTCGGGCTGGTTAGCATTATAAAACTTTTTAAACCTGGCTAATACAGGTGCGAAGTTTGCCGGTGCAGTTTGCGCGAAAGCGCTTATAGTAAGCAGGAGTGCTAAAGCTGTTGTGTATACTCTTCTCATCATTAGGGTTAGCCACTTATATCGGGCTTAACAATATGCGAAATTAGCAAAATAACACCGATTATTTGATGACATCCTGCTCAGTAATAGCAACATTCGGCAGCCGGAAACGTAAAAAGAGCATTAACGATATGTCAACTTAATATTTTCTGTAGATTAGGGCTTTCTTCCAAAGAAAAAACTAAACCTATCCGGCTAATTAATGAGGTTATTTTTATACTGCCTTTTTCTTACGCTTGCCTTAACTGTATCTGGTAATAGCTACGGGCAGTCGCCTTCTGCAAATATCAACGGACTTATCTATTTACCCAACAACGTTCCTGCTGTTGGTTCCACCGCCATATTGTTAAAAGCGACGGACTCGTCCATCGTGACGTCTGCCCTTGCAGACGGTCGTGGGCAATACTGGTTCCCTGCTGTCAGCCAGGGGCGTTACCTGGTACTGGCAAGCAGTGTGGGCTATGCTAAAGCTTATTCAAACGCGTTTACTGTTTCTACCGATAACATTACTGCTGATCTGGTTTACCTGCAGCCGCTTAGTACCAGCCTCAAAGAAGTGGTAGTAACAGCAAAGCGCCCCCTTGTAGAAGTAAGGCCAGGTAAAACCATCATTAACCCGCAGGCAAGCATCAGTGCCGATGGTAAAAACGTGCTGGACATAATGGCACAATCGCCTGGCGTAAGGGTCGACCATAATGACAACATCAGCATAAGCGGAAGGCAAAGCGCGCTGGTACTTATAGACGGCAAAACAACCAACATGACCGGTACGGATTTGGCCGCGCTACTGCGGGGCATGCCCGGCAGCAATGTAGAGAGGATCGAGCTCCTTTCCGGCTCTCCAAAGTACGATGCATCCGCCGGTGGCATTATTAATATTGTGCTAAAAAAAGGAAAGAACATAGGCACAAATGGCACCGTAAATTTAAGTGCCGGTTACGGCAGGTACTACAAATCGGCGGGTGGCATAACCTTTAACAACCGCACTAAAAAAGTCAATATTTTTGGCAGCTACGGTGCAATAGCAGAGAAACGCTACAAGCGGTTCACAAACGACCGCAACATTAATGACAATGGAACCATAAGCAGCTACAACCTGGACTACAACAGCATCCAGGAGTTTGTTACCCATAACTTCCGTTTAGGTGCAGATGTGTCGCTATCGGCCAATCACAGCATCGGGGCGTTTGTGAGCGGCTTTGTTAGCAATAACAATTACACTAAAGACAACCATTTAGAAATTGCCAACCAAGGGCATTTAGACTCCATGATCCGTGTGTCCTCAGCCCTTGACCGCGACCTGCGCAACATTAACTATAATCTTAACTACAGCGGCAAACTGGATAAAGCTGGCAAAACCCTTTCTGCTGCATTCACATATTCGCCATACAAGCGCAGCTCTGACGAGTATATAACAAACAGATTTCTTAACAGCTTAGGTCAAGCTTACAAAGATGCTTTGTTACTACAGAACCTGTCACCCTCAAATAGGCACAATTACACAGGCGTACTTGATTACGTGAGCCCGCTTGGCAAAACCGCTAAACTGGAAGCAGGCTTAAAGTACAGCCACACCAAAAGCAACAACAACTTGATCTTTGGTCCGCAAGTGCAAGGCGTATATACTGTTGACCCTAATTTTAGCAACAGTTTTATTTACAAGGAAGATGTGGATGCTGCTTACCTCAACTACAGCAATACATGGGGCAAGATAGACGTATCTGCCGGGTTGAGAGGGGAATACACGCGCTCAGAAGGATATTCTTTAGGTGCCGCGTCAGTAAGCGGGGTAACAACATTGCGCAAGTACTTTAACCTGTTCCCTAACGTGTTGCTGCACTATACTAAGGATGAAAAGAATGAGTATACGCTTAGTTTTAACCGGGGCATAACAAGACCAGATTACGAGAGTCTTAACCCCTTTTTGTATTATGTTGATCCGTACAATTACCAGAGTGGTAACCCTTACTTACGGCCCGAATACACCAACTCTATAGAAATTGGCTATTTGTATGATCAAAACTTAGGGATAACCGCTTACGCAAATATTAATACAAACGCCATCTTCCCCTACTTTTATCAGAATGATGCAACCAAGGTAAACTTGGGCACCAGCCTTAACCTTGGGCAGGTAAACAGTTATGGCTTAAAGATAAACGCTGAGCTGAAGGTTAACGAATGGTGGAAGGGCAACGTAAATGCAGACGGCAGTTACCAGCGTTACCGTGTTTACCCGGAGAACGGAACGCTTGACAGAGGTACCGGAGATCTGGTACTGACCACAACACAAACATTTACGTTGAGTAAAAAGATCTCGGCTGAACTTGGAGGAAGGTATGAAACACCTGCGTTTTACGGTATAAGGCAGTTTAGGGCAAACTATGCGGTGAACGCGGCCGTTGGCATGCAGGTGTTTGAAAAACGTGGTAAATTGAGCCTAAACGTATCTGACCTGTTCAATACAGACCGGGACAGGGCATACACCAACTTCCAGAATCTGGATCTACGCTTTTACGATAAAAGAGAAACAAGGATAGTAAGGCTAAACTTCACTTATAAGTTCGGCAAAACAACAGTTAAGGGTTCATCCAGCCATAGTACCGGTAACGAGGACGAACAATTGCGTATGCGCAGGAGCACTAATTGATTCAGTACCTGAGTTATCCGGCGTGGCCGCTAAGCATGCTCAATACTATTACCAGCAACACCAGCATAGTAATGCCAACATACAGGTAATCGCGCTCAAGCACAAAACCTATCGCAGAGAAAATCACCCGCACAATGGGCGTTGCAATGAGCAATACAATACCAGCTTGTATAATAGCTTGCCCTCTTAGTTCTAAAATACCGTTAATAATGCCCTGTGGACTATGCACAAAAGCGGGCACGCCGGTAAATTCGTGGTAGTCGGCCCTGCCCTGCCCGTGACGGTAAAGAAAAAGAACACCGCCAACAATCACAACCGACATAGAGATTAACACCCCCGCACGAAGTATCCAGCCGATTACGCTTTGAAGGTCTTTTTCTTTAAAGGACGATGGGTTCATTCTATTAATTTCCTGCACGGATGCTGCGCTCGCTAAGTTGTTTAATCAACTCATCGGTAAACTCGCGTTCGCTTTTGTAAAGCTCACTTACCTTTTCAGGTGGCAATATCTTTAGGAATTCATCACGGTAATGTTTCCGGATGTTCAGAAGCTGATTCTCGTAGTAAAGATCTTTGTTTATCTGTTCGGTACCGTTTGCAGATGCGTTTGAGTTATTAAGGCGCTTAAGTATGCGCACGGCAGTAAGTTCCTGCTGGTACTGGTGGTAAAGAGGCCAAAAGCGTACAGCCTCGTCATCGCTTAGGTTAAGCTGGTTTGATAGGAACTTATCTCGTGCTGCCGCTAACTTTTTACCTACGCCCTTTGTCTTTACTACGGCGGCACCCTTTTGCGTATTGCCCGGCCTAAAACTACGCACATCAGTCCCCTGAGCAGACACCTCATAGCCGGTAGCCGCAGCTATAATTAAAACGAAAAAAATATATCTGAACAGATTACTCATTTAAAATCAATTAATATCGACATAATCACTCAGGTCCTCATCAAGTGCCTGGGTGTTTATACCCTTATCATCATCCATTATACCGTGGTTATCGGTAGCGTCAACATGCAGCTCAAGATAGTCTTTTATCTCGTCAACCGGAATGGTTGACAACTGTGTGTGTAAAAGCGTTTTTTTATGTGGTTGTACCGCGGTGTTACCAGCATCTCTTAAGAACACACCCGCACCTACTATTAAAGCCAGGCAGGCAGCGGTAGCATACTTAAAGGTGTTAGTAGCAAACAGTTTACGTACAATAGTTTTGCGTACAACCGCATCCTTGTTAACAGTTTTATTAAGAATGTTCCTGTTAAGCTCTTCAAAATAACCTTCAGGTACTGTAAATGCTTCTGGTGCTGCCTCAAGTGCCTCTTCAACCTCAATGCGCGAAGTAATTTGCTGCTGCAAATTGTCAAAGTAGCCTGCGGGTACGGTAAACCCCGCGTCGCCAGCACCGGCAGCTTCCTCAACTGCTATACGGCTTTGTATATTAGCAGTCAGGTTATCAAAATATCCTTCAGGAACAGCAAAGTCAGCCATTTCCCTTTCGGTCTCAATATTTATCCTGCTGGTAATATTGGCCGTAAGCTGTTCAAAATAATTCTCAGGCACGGCAAAGCCCGGCTGCTCAGCATCCGTAACCATCTCAATATTAATCCTGCTGCTGATGTTCGCCGAAAGTTCATCAAAGTAATTTGCAGGCACTTCAAATCCGTTTGCCGTGTCGGTACTTTTTAATTCATCTAATTTCACCAATGATAAAATGCGCTGACCGGCTTCTTCGAAATAGCCAGACGGCACCGTAAACGGGTTCTTTCGGGAGAACCGTTCAAGTGACATTTCTTCGTCTGCCCACTCGTTATTATCCATTTCGCTTTTCATACTGTCTTATAGATGAATAAAGTTTCCAATGGTTTAATGCGAATTTAAAATTAATCCCTTGATGTTATAAATGCTTCTATTTTTTTTACGGCAAGGTGGAACGATGCCTTCAGGGCACCCACGCTGGTACCAAGCACATCACTCATTTCCTCATATTTCATATCATCGAAATACTTCATGTTAAATACAAGGCGCTGTTTATCCGGCAGGGTAAGTATGGCCTCCTGCAGCTTACGCTGTATCTGGTCGCCGCTGAACTGATCAGAACTGGACAAGGTGTCTGCCAGTTCATAATCCACATCGTCAATAGAAACGTTGTTCTTCTGCTTCTTTTTATTAAGGAAGGTGATACACTCGTTGGTTGCAATGCGGTACATCCAGGTATATAACTGGGCATCGTTACGGAAGCCTGGCAGGTTTTTCCATACCTTGATGAATACGTCCTGCGTAAGATCGTCGGCGTCATCATGGTCAATAACCATGCGGCGTACATGCCAGTATATTTTCTGCTGGTACTTTTTCAGCAGCATGTTAAACGCTTCGTTCCTTGTCTTATCGTCGCGAAACTTGCTTAGTATCTCTTCGTCTTCTGCCTGTATGGCCATCTATAAAAATTTATTTATAAAAATAAAGATAACGCATTTTGGTTTAGATATGTTTCATCGACGGTTATTTCACCAGGTCGAGCACCTGCTGTGACGAGGCCGCTGTATCTACCTTCTCTATAACGTGCTCAATAATACCGGCGCCGTCTATAACAAAAGTTGTGCGGACGGTTCCCATGTATTTTTTGCCATACATGTTCTTTTCTTTCCAAACATCATAGGCTTCCACAATACTGTGTTCGGTATCAGCAATCAAAGTAAATGGCAGGCTGTACTTGGTCTCAAACTTCTTGTGCGATTTTTCGTCATCTACACTTACGCCAATAACATCAAACCCCTGACCCAGCAACGATTGATAGTTATCTCTAAAACTGCATGATTCGGCAGTACAACCAGGGGTATCATCTTTAGGGTAAAAGTATAAGATCACTTTCTTCCCCTTGTAATCTGAAAGGGATACCTCTTTGCCGTTCTGGTCTTTTGCTGTAAAATCGGGGGCTTTGTCGCCTGCTTTTAATGTGGTTGCCATAGGTTAACGTGTAAATTCAGCAGTAAATTTAGCAGTATTGTCTTTCCCGTCTATCACTGTAAATTCAAAATTGTGCTTGCCGGGTTTAATATCTTCGGTAAAGGTATAACTTAATACCCTTGTTTTATAGCTCCATTCTACAAGCACCCACTTACCGTCTATTTTACCGGCAAAGCTTTTTACGCCCGAAAGATTGTCGCTCATTTTCAGCCTTATGGCTTTAACCTTTGCCATATTGCTGCCGTTTTTTATGTTGAGCGGAGTAATAACCGGCGGTACAGTATCTATGCGGATGTAGTAATCGCCAAAAGTACGCGCTACAGCTTTTACGTAACCTCCGTCGTATTTACCATTTATACTGCCCGTAGCACCGTTCACAATTACTGCTTTATCCGCGTAGTTGCCCAGGCTTACATCGGGTTTAATCCAAATGTCGTAGCCGTCGTGTATTGGGGTAAACTTATTATGGATGCGGTGCGTGACGGAATATGCTCCGGCCTTGATAGGCTGAGTTGAGTATTGAAAGTCCAGATCGTCATATAAGTTCCCGGGTTCTATTTGCACCCGTACCTTATCGTTTGCGAAAATGCTGCGTTCGTCATAATGAAAAAAAGTACCTGTAGGCTTTGCCGGCTGGTTACTGTTGGCTGTAGTGTTTGATTGTACCTTAACAGCAATGGTTGAAGTATTGCCCATTATATCCCGGCAAACGAACTCTACATCGTGCATTTCATTATCATTGAAAGGGATAATACCCCTGTTAACCGATTGCGGATACAATGATATGCGGCTACCCGGCAGTATAAAGCATTTTTGGAACATTCGCCGGGTAAGCAAAAAGGCAGGATAGTCTATATAGGCATTTACGGCATGTGTTTGATCAAACGCAAACCGCTCAACCGTAAAGGTATAAACGGTGCTGCCGTCCAGCTTCATCTCTATAGAGTAAACGCCGTTATGGTTTGCAGATGCGCTGTTTTGATCGGTTACGGCTATACCAAAACCCGTGTTACCACTCAGCTGCAGTACTTTTGGAGTGGCGAGCCGGTAATTACCCGCCGCGCCCGTTACCGACATAAATTCCTTTGGCGTGTTCTCGCTGAAAGGATTGCCGTTAAGGTGGTAAACTGCCAGCGCTGTAATAGTTGGCGGCACTTTATCAGGGATGGTTAGTCCGAATAGCTGCGGGTTGATGGTTTCTTCGGTAAGGCTGTCGCGCAACTCGAAGTGCACATGCGGACCAGCAGAAGCGCCTTCGTTACCGGATATGGCTATAACATCTCCCTTCTGCACTTTAAACAGACCCGGCGGTACCTTTATGTCGGCATCAAACACCTGGTTTTTATATTGGTAATCGCGTATGTATTTGAACATTGCCTGCGTAAAGCTCTGTATGTGGCCATAAACAGAGGTGTAGCCGTTAGGATGGGTGATATAGATGGCCTGCCCAAAGCCACCAAACTGTATTCGTAAGCGTGACACATAACCATCTGCAACAGCATACACTGGATAGCCGGTGCGCTGCATGGTTTTAAAATCGAGCCCGGAATGGAAGTGCGCCGGGCGCAATTCACCAAATGAGCCTGCAGTGGTAGGCGGCAGGTCCAGCGGATAGCGGAAGTAGTTCTGCGGGTATTTTTTACTCTGAATAATGTCCTGCGCGGATGAGTAGTTTGCAAATAACAGCAGTGCTGCTGCTAAAAAATTTACGATGTAGTTCTTTTTATCCGTTCGATTCTCCAACATTATTATTTATAAGCTTACTTCAATGCACTAATACGCGCCGGCGACACCTGCTTGCACTTAAGCTGCTTACTTTACCTCAAAGTCAAGCATTTTTTCTCCTTCGAGATATGCTTCCAAACGGTCGCCTATATTTACCCTGGCTACGCCCTGCGGCGTACCGGTATATATAAGATCCCCCTTCTTAAGTGTAATGTACTGCGATACAAAGGCTATTATCTTTTCGAAAGAAAAAAGCAGGCCTTTTGTATTGCCTTGCTGCCGGGCCTCACCGTTAACATCCAGGTTGAAATTAAGTTCGTATAAATTTGAGAATTGCGTTTTAGGAACAAAATTGCTCACCGGTGCCGATCCGTCGAAGGCCTTGGCCAGCTCCCATGGTAGGCCTTTTTCTTTATGGCGGGATTGAATATCGCGGGCAGTAAAATCTATCCCCAGCGCAATCTCTTCGTAATAGTTAGCCGCAAACTTTTCGTTGATATGCTTACCCTCTTTGCTTATCTTAAGAACAATCTCCAGTTCGTGATGAATGTCCTGCGAAAAGTCCGGATGGTAAAATGGCTTATTATCTTTTAAAAGCGCAGTATCCGGTTTCATGAATATCACCGGAGTGGTAGGAACAGGGTTGTTTAGTTCTTTAGCGTGTTCGGCGTAGTTACGGCCAATGGCAATAATTTTCATAGTAAATGCTTATCAGCCCAAAGCTAAAAATTAAAAATACGGCAGGAAATCAAATAAGGAAATTGTTACAGTATAGAAATCCTTTTGTTAATAGATTCTGTACCTACATTGATGCGAAGGAAATAAAAACCGCGGGTAAGTTTGCTGTTAATGTTGTAGGTAAGGTTTTGTTCGCCAAGATCTACACGTTGAGAGAATAAGGTGAGTACATCATTACCCAGCACATCCATAATCTTTACATTAACAAACACGCCACGGGAAACTGTGTATTTTACATTAAGTACATCATTTACCGGGTTAGGGTATATCTGTACATTAGAAAGCAACTTATCTGAAATTGGCCCTGCAGGTTTAGCCGGTGCCACAGACACTTTGGTGCTGGATATTACAGCCGGTTTTATAGGCGGGAGTGATAGATGTAGGATGTTTTTGGTATTTATGGACTTGGCCGTCTTACTCCTGAGGAACTTAAGGTATGACGTGTCAGAACTTTGTGCAGCAACTCCTTTAGCCAGCGCAACGTTTACCGCTACTGCCATCAGTATTAAGGTAAACCAGGAATTTAGCTGAGTAAATTTTCTAACCATATCAGTGTTATCTGCAAAAGTATAAATATTGTACTTCAGAATTCATAATGTGATAAATTAATAAATAGTTTTAACACTTTTTAACAAAAACTGTCGTTTTGTATGTTGTTTCTATATGGACTTATACGATCAACAATAGTTTAAGTTGGCTCTCCGGATATTATTATCAATATACGATAATACAATAATCACAACATCACTGTAGCAACGTACACTTTACGCCGTTTTAGACCGCCGCTGTTGTATTTGCTTGTGAAATACAGCTTTGTAAACAAATACTAAAATTGAAAGTTTATCAACGTAGCTATCTGAACAATTGCGGCTGCTCAAAAATCTTTAACAATACAGCAACGCTTTTGCAGGATTTGTAATAATTAAGGGCCTTATACCTTATTGTGAAAGTTACAGTCCATACAATGTAATTTTTATAGTTTTGTAAACTTTTCAAAAACACTGTGTCAAGTCATAAAGATCTGCAAAAACTAACAGCCGGTGGGCTGCTCATTAGTTTAGGAATAATCTACGGCGATATCGGTACATCCCCGTTATATGTATTCAAAGCCATTGTCGGCTCAAATAAAATTTCCGAAACGCTGGTGCTCGGAGGAATCTCCCTTATCGTTTGGACGCTTACCCTGCAAACTACATTAAAGTATGTGGTAATTACTTTAAGGGCAGATAACAAGGGTGAGGGTGGTATATTCTCGCTGTTCTCGTTGGTAAGGCGCAAGGCTAAGTGGCTGATCGTCCCGGCCGTGGTTGGTGGCTGCGCTCTGCTTGCTGATGGTATTATTACACCTCCTATTACTATATCCTCTGCCATTGAAGGCTTGGAGACCTATTATCCACACCTGCCAACGGTAGAGATAGTGATAGCCATTATAGCGGTACTGTTCATTATACAGCAGTTTGGTACCTCGTTGGTTGGCAAGGCCTTCGGCCCTATTATGTTCCTTTGGTTTACCATGATGGGCGTACTAGGCATAAGCTATGTTGTACAAATGCCTTCTATTTTAAAGGCGCTCAACCCTTATTACGCTTACCAATTGCTCGCCAGTGATTACAATGCATTCATCATACTAGGTGCGGTATTCCTGTGTACCACAGGTGCGGAGGCACTATACTCCGACCTTGGCCACTGTGGGCGCAAGAACATCCAGATCAGCTGGATTTATGTAAAAGCCTGCCTTATTTTCAACTACCTGGGCCAGGCAGTTTGGCTGCTACAGCGCAACGGTCAGCTTGTAGATCTTAACGAGAAAAATCCATTCTATCAGATTATGCCGGAGTGGTTCCTCATTTTCGGTATCGGAATTGCCACTATCGCGGCGATAATTGCATCACAAGCGCTAATATCCGGTTCTTTTACGCTTATAGCAGAGGCAGTTAGGCTTAACCTTTGGCCTAAGGTGCGCATACAGTACCCGTCAGAGCAGAAAGGCCAGTTGTACGTACCCAGCATCAACTGGATACTATGTATCGGTTGCATCGGGGTAGTATTATTGTTCAAGCACTCCTCTAACATGGAGGCTGCTTACGGCTTAAGTATAACCGTAGCCATGCTCATGACCACTATACTGGTTTCTAAGTTCCTGCAGAGGAAAAAGGCACCTGTATACCTTATCGGGGCTTTCTTAACGGTTTACATGCTGATAGAAGGCACGTTCCTGCTGGGTAACCTGGTTAAGTTTATCCATGGGGGCTGGTTTACGCTATCTATAGGCCTGATGCTGTTCATCGTCATGTGGACCTGGCACACTGCCCGAAAGATCAAAAACCGTTACGTGAAGTTTATTGAGATAGACGACTATTTCAACATTATAAAGGAGATGAGCGAGGATGAAAGTGTGCCTAAATACGCTTCACAGCTCATTTATTTAACCAGCGCCAACTTTAATTCTGAAGTAGAATCAAAGATCATTTACTCCATCCTGCAAAAGCAACCCAAGCGCGCCGATGTGTACTGGCTGGTTCACGTTGACGTAGTGGATGAGCCTTACAAAAGCGAGTACGAAGTTGATTTCCTGATACCTGGAAAGCTTATCCGCGTGGACTTTAAACTAGGTTTCAGGGTAGAACAGCAAATTAACTTATTGTTCCGCCGCGTGGTGGAAGACCTGGTTAAGAATGGCGAAGTGGACATTACCAGTCGCTACCAGTCACTTAACAAACACAAGATCGTTGGCGATTTCCGGTTTGTGGTGATAGAAAAAGTGCTATCACGCTCACATAACCTTTCTTTCTTTGAACGTGTTATCATGTTTATTTACTCGTACCTCAGAAAGATCAGCTTGTCCGAAGAACGCAACTTTGGCCTGGATCTGAGCTTCGTTACCATAGAGAAAGTACCGCTGATGTTAACCTCTCCCGAGAGCGTAAAACTCGAGCGTGTAATGCCATCTTGATAGTTGGCTACAACGATAATGAAAATGCCGCCTGAAAAAACAGAGCGGCATTTTTTTTATAAAAACATCCTGGGAAAAGGGGGTTTAATGAGCAAGAATCTGCAAAAACCACATTTTTTTACTACCGGAACTATCGTAGTGAGAATAATAGCCTAAATACTGACGTTGGTTGAACGCGCTTCCCAATTACTCCCATTTAAAGGTTTTGGTTGCTACTGCATAAACCCCTATTCCCCACAAGAGCAGGATAAACAACTGGTGCGAAACATCGCCCAGGCCGGCACCTTCAAACGCTACCTTACGCATAGCATTGTTAAGGTGTGTTAACGGCAAAGCGTTACTTACATACTGCAGCCATTTAGGAAATGCCGTTACCGAAAAAAAAGTACCCGACAACAGAAACTGCGGCAGGGTAATAATGTTGGACAAAGGTGGAACCGTACTTTCGTTTTTCGCAATGCCCGACACGGTAAAACCGAAGCCCATAAAGATAATAAGACCAATCGCCGAGAGCACCAGCATGTTCAGCACGGTCACCACTCCATGTATCAGGGTAAAACCAAATACAAAGTGACCAACCATAATAATGAATAGCGCCCCCAGTAACGAGAACACAATACGGGCCAGCGCCTCGCCCAGTACAATGCTGTAACGTTTTACCGGGGTGGCAAAAAAGCGCTTGATAACAAGGGTGAGTCGAAGACTGATGAACACGAAAGCGGTACCGAATACGCCACTGCTCAGCAACGAGAAGCCCAGTTGGCCCGGCAGAATAAAATCGATGTACTTGTACTCGCGGCCGGTAACTGTAGTTTCATGCAGGTCAGCTGCTTGTGGCAAGGCTGGTACGCCATTTCTTTTTGCAAACTCGGCATTCATTTGCATCAGTATATTACTCAGTACCGACTTAAGGATGCTCCCCTTACTGGATGAATTAGTATACTGCACGTTTACTGCATAAGGCGCAACTGACGAGGGTTGGTATACTGCTCTATCGGGAATACTGTTCTTCCTGATTTCAATGGTCGCGTCAAGGCTGCCTTTTGCCAGGTTATTCTTCATATCATCAGGTGACTGATCCCGTATAAGGTTGATCACAGACGACTTCTTTAAAGCTTGATATACCGGACTAATGGTGTCGGTACCTTTTACCACGCCCACGTCTACCTTCACACCGCCGCCACCTATATTAGCGAATACCACAATAAACACCAGTGGGAATGCCAGGCTGAACACTACTGCCGACGGGCTGCGGATGATAGAGCGGAAACTTGCTTTTGCAATGGCCAGCGTAGCACGTGTGTTGCTGTAATTTTGTTTCATTATGAGTTTAGTTCAATAGTTAAATTTTACACCCCCTTTAGGGGGTTGGGGGGTTATCCTTCAGTTGGCTGGGGGGCTTCTATCCCTCTCTCCACTCCTTGCCAGTAAGGTTTATAAATACATCCTCCAGATTGGCTGCCTTAACCTGCTTCTTGCGTTCGAAGCCTTTTTCAACAAGGTCATCAATAAAATGATCAGGAGTGTCTATACCAACAATATGGCCCCCGTCTACAAAGGCTACGCGGTCGCATAGCACCTCGGCTTCATCCATGTAATGTGTAGTGATCACCACGGTGGTACCGGCATCACGTATCTGCCGTATCAGGTCCCAAAGGTTACGACGCGCCTGCGGGTCTAACCCTGTTGTAGGCTCGTCCAGAAAGATTATGCGGGGGTTGTTTATAAGTGTAGTGGCAATGGAGAAGCGCTGCTTCTGCCCGCCGGACAAGTCTTTGTACTTGGCCTTGGCTTTGTCGGTCAGGGCTACCTTTTCCAGCATCTCCATTGGTGTTTTGTGGATGCCATACAGTCCGGAGAAAAGAGTGATCAGTTCGGACAGGTTTAGGTTAGGATAGTAACCTGCAGCCTGCAACTGCACACCTATACGCTGTTTAATACTGTCGGCATCCTTGTCTATCGAAAAACCGTCAACAGTAACTTCGCCCGAGGTTTTCTCGCGAAGCGTTTCAATTATCTCCAGCGTAGTAGTTTTACCGGCGCCATTCGGCCCTAGCAAACCGAATATTTCGCCTTCGTAAACGTCAAAGCTAATGCCTTTTATGGCTGCGAAATCGCCGTAGTTTTTAACCAGGTCCTTTACCGTTATTATAGGTTGTTTTGCCATATGTAAATATGCGACGGATTTATCGCATTTACATACACCCAACCTGTTAAGGGCATTAAAATTTAATTAAATTATAGCTTGGGTAAGGTGGGCTACTTGCCGCCCTTTTTCAGTTCGCTTTCTGATTTCAGCACTTTGCTGCCGTTCTTTTGCTTAATGTCGTAAGCAGGCTCTTCTTTGCTGGCATTGCGTTTTACCTCGCTGCCTTTTATCTTCTTTTTAACTGGCTCGGTATGCTTTTGCTCTATTTTACCTTCAGCCTCGCCGCTGCCCCAGTTCCAGTGTACGGTATCTCCCTTTTTCATAACGAATGTTTCAAGAACTATAGCAATATGCCGGCCAGTTTACTTTGCGGTAAGTATCAGCACCCGCTCTTTTTTTAAACCGGGGTGCACATTGTTAAGCGTAAGCTTGCCTCCTTTTGCTGTTACAATGCCATGGTTACCGTAGGTTTGCGTTGCCGGATCGAAATATTGCATGGTAAAACTGCTGCCATTTACCGGAAAAACAATTTTCGGCGGCAGTGTACCGTAGGTGTTATTAAGCATGTACACAAAATAGCTTTTACCGCACTTTACTACGTAGGTTTCTATATTGCCCGACGTTGCCGTCACCTGCTCAAAAGAGCCGTTTCCTGCTTTCAGCATCTCATCGCCTATTATGCGCACACCTTTAAAATACGGGGTCATGTTTCGTTGATCGAACATTTCCCACCACCAGCTCATGGGCAGGATAGGCGTGGGACTGAACATACCATACCAAAGGCCACGCTTAAACTCGAAGTCAGCGTCGGAACCATATTTTTGGTCGTCGTCCTCCCACCTAAAACCAAACTCACCAATTACGTAGGGCTTTCCAAACGCACTAATGTAATCCGGGTAAATTGCCGCAATCTTATCGGTATGCTTATAAATATGTTTCTGGTTAAAATCAATGTAAGGGATGGCGTTCATGCCAGTAATATCACGGTGCGATACGCTGGTGGTCACCATGTGGCCATAGGGGTCAATATCTTTCAGGTAACGGCTCATTTCGTCGTGCCATTCGGTAATGGTATGTAGCGGTATTAGCACGCTGTCGGCGCCTGTAAATGCAGCGTTGTCTACTTCATTAAAGAATTCCCACGCCGCTATGCTGGTGCTGTATCCCCAACGTGCTACTATATACCGTAACTTATTCTTGTACATGGCGCGGGCTTCCTGCGAGGTAAAGAACTCCGCCGGGGTTTCGGCCGGGCCGCCGTTAGCCGCGTTGTAGTTACTGTTTTTCCAGCCGCCTTCTTCCATTAAATGACCGTGCCAGTCTAAAGTAAGCATGAATTTAAGGTTGAGCGAGTCGGTAAGATCAACCAGTTCGTCCATCCGCTTAATGGCGCCGGGGTTAAAATAATCGTCGCTGTTACTGTAGCGCTTGGTCGACTGCACCTTTTTCCATTGCAGCGGCAGGTTCCAGTAACACATCCACGTCCGGAAAAAGTTACCGCCGCTTTTGGCAAGTTTTGGTAATAGATAATCGTAGGTGTATTTATCGTTTTCGAATGAACGGGATTCCCAGCCGATGTTTTCGCCTACGCCTCGAAAGAGTTCGCCATTGTCGTACTTAAAGGTCCAAAGATTATTCTTGTGCAGGAAGCCTTGCTTAGCAGTTGCGGTGGCAGTAATAAAGTTCATATCAGACCGCCACTCCCCACTCTTACTTTTTACCACGAAAGTGTAACGGTATTCACCGGTTTGCTGCGGGGTAAAGCGAGCTTTCCATACTGATGCCTTGTTGTCGCCGCTTTCGTAATAGCAGGGCAGGCCAAGCTGCTTGCCTGAAGGCGATACAATTTCCATATCAACCTTAATGTCGTGCTGATCGTAAGGGTTTGTAAAAGCAGCAGACAAATTAATGGTCCACTCAAACTTTTGGTACTGCTTAAAGGGTTGATTATTATAGGTGAAGTTAACAAGCCCCGGCTGAGCCTCGCAAAAAGTATAGGTGAACGATATCACCAGCAGCAGGAGTATTATGCGTAAGGGCTTCATTGGTGTAATGGTTTAAAGCCCTAATATAGCTATTATGTTTTTTTGCAAATTGCCCCGGTGCTGTAAAAGTAACCAGCCGGGCAGTTACCGGTTGGGTTACTTACAAACCTGGCAAACAATAAGGCCAAGTACTACTGCAACATTTACAGCTATAGCTACTATTGCGTAAAGTGAGGGGCTGGTGAGTGAAGTTGTCATGATGGTGTTTTTCGTTTTGAACACCACAAAATTGCATCACCACAGGATTTTGCGTTACAGATATTAGGCGAAGTATGCCAAATCATCGGTAAACGTGTATACCGGTCGATAAGCAGGCCCATTCAAATCGGTGAATGGCGTATCATCGGCGAATTTTCGGCAAAATAAGCCCTGAAACACTCAAAACTAAGTTTTATCAAAAAGCGAGAAGCTTCCTGATTCCCCTTAAACTATTGCAAGTACGACGCTACAACACACAACAAGGTTACAGCCATGCCTCATGTTTGTACCAGCATCTCTGCATGGTGTACCTTGCTTAACTCCAGAACCCTTGTGTACTTATCTGTGCAGGCGGAAAACCCATCTCCCGAAGCATCTTGCGTAACTTTTGCACCATGGTGTTGTTACCGGCCAGGTAAAAAGCAGTTTGGCTAACATCGTAGTGCTGCTGTTTAACCCACTCTATAATACTCTGGTGACCGTGTACATCAGTACGGGCCAGCGGCTGCAGCGGCGACCAGAAGTATTCCTCAAATTGCCTGCGGTGATCTTCGTTTGCTATTACTACTGCGCCGGAAAAGCGCGCTTTTGGCACTACCATTTGCTGTAAGGCAAGCAGGTGCCCCATGCTGCTTTCATCGCCCAAGCCAATAATGGCCGGTGTGCTTTTTGGCGAATGGCGGGTTGAGCCAATTTTAATATAGTATACCTCGTCTCCCTTTTTTAGCGATGATGCCCAGCGGCTGCCGGGGCCAGTGTGCGCAGCATCTACATAAATAGTGCAGGTGCGTGTTTCGGCGTCCCAGCCGGATGGGGTATAATCACGGTAAGTAAGGTCGGCCACTTTAAATTTAAGATAAGGTACTTCCTGCCAGGCGGCCACTTCTGCGGCAGGCAGGTGCAGGTCTACCTCTATCATGGTAGATGGTACCCAGTGCCTTACCTCAAGTACGTTGGCGCTTTGTATCAGGCGTTTTTCCAGCAGGCTGCCTGCTTTAGCCTTAAGTTTTTGTAAAACGGGTGTTTCCATTGCTGATGTTTTAATAGCACAAAGAAAGGCTTAAAGCACCCGGCCTGAAATGGCAGCTTTGGGGGAATGATTGTACTATTTGCGGTAACTCTCCCGAAATGCAAGCGGCGTAGTACCTGCCGCTTTTTTAAACAGCTTGGAAAAATAGGTGGGATCCGGATAGCCCAGCAGATGCGCTATCTCTTTAACGTTCATGTCGCCATAGTACAGCAGCCGTTTAGCTTCCAGCATAACCTCCTGCATTATCCAGTAGCTTACCGGCAGGCCCGAGGTTTTACGCAGCGCTTCGTTCAGGTAAGTTTCAGAAATATTGAGCATAGCCGCGTAAGCCGAAGGGCTTTTTACTGTACGGATGTTTGCTGCCAGCAGGCGTTTAAATTGCTGCGTTATTTGCACCGGGCGCGATGGCTGCTCTCTTGGCCCGGTATGCAGGCAATAACATGAAGCAGCCATCCCCAGGAAAGATTGCAGCAGCGAATGAACTACCGGCAGGTAAAATGGTGACCCGTCCTCGTTTTCATACCTTTCCGTAAGCAAACGCAGCGTTCCGCTGCATTGCGCAAGTTGTTGTGGCGATACCATGTGCGGCTGCTGAAAAGGCAATTGATCGTCAAACACGGTGCGATAATCCTGCGCAACCAGCATCGGGTCAATGGCGATGAACCATCCGCCTGCCTTTTCCGCTTCTATCCTTTTATGCACCTGTCCCGGCAAAATATAATATAGCGCCGGCGCAGTAAAGTACATGTCCCTAAAATCAACCATTAACGAGGCGTTGCCCTCATCCAGCAAAAAGAAAATGTAATGGTCATCCCGGTGGATGCCAAGCGCTTGTACTTCGTCGGTGTCTACTTCTCCCGGCGCAAAGTAGCTTATCTCTAACCCGGTTACGGCCCTGGCCTGCAACTGATGAATAGGGATATCTTTCATACGGCTAAATTAAAGCAATTACCACGCATAGCGCCTTATTTAATTGCAATATCGACTTTGCAATAACAACATTAACGGCCCTCCATAAGCAAATACACCTCCAGCATGTAACTGGCTTCGCCCAGGGCGGCGTGAAAATCTTCCCACTCACAATTGGTAAACGTGAATTGTATATCGTCAGCAGGGGTACGCATCACCATCCGCTCCTCCCCGTCAGGAAACGGAAAAGAGTGCGCTTCAAAGTCAAGCTCGACCGAAAAATCCTTGAATTGCGTGAACTGCAGCGGCGAAAAGCTAAGGATAAGATTGTGGTTCCAGATGAAAATACACTGACACTCGGAGCACCGGCTAATTACCGATGCCCCTTTATGGCTTAAAACTTTTGCGTCGCACATAGGTAAATGGTGTTAATTTGTGCCCGCTGCAACGGCGCCCCTCACCCACGAAGGTTGCCTTTACAACAGAACTTAAGCTTTTTGGCCGCTGGCTCACCACAAAGAAAAACCTTATTTAGAATAAATCCAAATAAAAATAAGGTTTATATTTTAGTACGCACGCAAAAAAGGCCCTGCAGAAGTTCTGCAGGGCCTTAGATATATATTAAGGGGATCTTAATTCTATTGCATTAGTTTAATAAAATCATCAAAAAGGTAGCGGCTGTCGTGCGGGCCGGGAGAGGATTCCGGGTGATACTGCACCGAGAATGCCTTTTTGTCTTTAACGCGGATACCTTCTATCGATTGATCGTTAAGGTTTATGTGTGTAATCTCCACCTTATCGCTCGCGCGCACTGCTTCGGGCACTACACCAAAACCATGGTTTTGAGAGGTTACTTCGCAATGGTCAATAATCACGTTTTTAACCGGGTGGTTAAGGCCACGGTGCCCGTTAAACATCTTCCTGGTAGGGATATCGTTTGCAAGTGCTAACAACTGGTGACCGAGGCAAATCCCAAACAGCGGCTTATCGGCATTTAAAATTTCTTTTACCGTACTCACAGCGTACGGCATTGCAGACGGGTCGCCGGGGCCGTTGGAGATAAAGTAGCCCGATGGTGCAAAATCTTTCTCCATCTCCTCAAAGGTGGTTTTCGCCGGGTACACTTTAGCAAAAACATCGCGGTCATCAAAGTTGCGCAGGATGTTCTTTTTCACTCCAAGGTCAAGCACGGCAACGCGGTACTTAGCATCTTCGTTACCAAAGGTGTAGGTTTCTTTTGTAGACACCTGTGATGAAAGCTCCAGGCCATCCATAGACGGCACTTCATCAAGCTTTGCTTTCAGTTCATCAAGGTCCAGTATCTCTGATGATATAATGGCGTTCATGGCACCTTTATCGCGTATATGGCGCACCAGCTGGCGGGTATCAATGTCTGATATCGACACGATGTTCTGCTGTTGAAAATAATCCTGGATAGACTCATTTGCCTGCTTGCGGCTATAGGCGATGTTATAATTCTTACAAACCAAACCTGAAATTTGTATCTGTGCCGATTCTACTTCCTCGGTATTGATACCATAGTTACCTATGTGAGCGTTGGTGGCAACCATAATCTGCCCAAAGTAAGATGGGTCGGTAAATATCTCCTGATACCCGGTCATGCCCGTGTTAAAGCAGATCTCGCCTGTGGTAGTGCCGATCTTGCCGGCAGCTTTACCATGGAAAACGGTGCCGTCGGCCAGCAATAAAATAGCCGGAAGCTTGGTGAAATGATTCATTTAGCAAAAAGATTGAAAGGGTGAACGGTCCGGATCTTGTGGCTCGAAGCTCCGTAAGAATAAGCTGGAAGAATGAAGTTTTGCACCTCTTTATTCACGGCGCAAAGGTATTGTTTTCTTGCAGAAATTCACAGAAAAATGAAATTTATCCGCTAATACAAACAGGTTTATTTATCCGCAGCGCTTTTGCCCCATACGTAAGTAGTGCGCAAACAATGCGTGCACCAGTAAGGCCTTACAGACAGGAAAGGAAAAAACGTTTTTAACCAGTAGCTGCGTTTAGCACGGTCGGTATAGTTCATAGCCTTATTGCAATACATGCAATGTATAATCTTAGTATCCATGAAGTGTGAAATACGATGAGGCGTATTTAATTGGTTTTTGCAAAATAATAATTATTTGGCAGTGTGCAAACCCACACTATTTACTGCAAAGGAAATTCGGATTGAGTTTCTACCTTTGCTTGTATAAACACCATATACCCAATGTCGGTAAATAAGGAAATTAAGCGCATTACCACGCACACCCTGCAGGCAATGCGCAACAAAGGCGAAAAGATAGCGATGCTTACCGCATACGATTATTCTATGGCTACTATAGTTGATGCAGCAGGCACGGACATTATATTGGTAGGCGACTCGGCATCCAACGTAATGGCCGGGCACGAAACCACCCTGCCGATAACCCTCGACCAGATGATCTATCACGCATCGTCGGTAGTGAGGGCCGCTAAGCGGGCGCTGGTAGTGGTCGACCTACCTTTCGGTTCTTACCAAGGCAATTCAAAGGAGGCGCTGGCGTCAGCTATCCGCATTATGAAAGAAGCGGGCGCCCACGCTGTTAAGCTGGAAGGCGGAGTTGAGATAGCAGAGAGCATCAGCAGGATACTAACTGCAGGTATACCAGTAATGGGGCACCTGGGGCTTACGCCACAATCGATCTATAAATTTGGCACCTATACCGTTCGCGCTAAGGAAGAGGCCGAAGCTGATAAACTGAAAGAAGACGCATTAAAACTGCAGGAGCTGGGTTGCTTTGGCGTTGTGCTTGAGAAGATACCATCAAAACTTGCCAAAGAGGTTACTGAAAGCCTTAGCATACCTACCATAGGCATTGGTGCAGGGCAGCATTGCAGCGGACAGGTATTGGTGATACACGATATGCTGGGTATAAATAAGGGCTTTAAACCGCGCTTTTTACGCCAGTACGCCGGCTTGTACGACGTAATGCACAATGCTATTGGTAATTATGTATCTGATGTAAAGGGCAAAGCGTTCCCAAACGAAAAAGAAGAGTATTAATCTCTTGCCGTTAGTACAGCAACATTTAAAAGCGTTCACATCAGTCCAGAATTGTACATCTAAATTCTTAAACAGAATTGGCCAACATTGTTCCAAAATACGTTAACCACGAGATAACTGATGCGGATATCCTTTACGAGGATAACCACTTAATTGCTGTGAACAAACGCGCAGGCGATATTGTGCAGGTTGATGAAACCGGCGACGAACCGCTGGACGAGAAGGTTAAGAAGTACATTGCAAAAAAATACAACAAGCCAAACGGCGCTTTCCTGGGTGTAGTGCACCGGCTGGACAGGCCCGTAAGCGGTGTAATCCTGTTCGCCAAAACCAGTAAAGCACTGGACAGGATAAACAAAATGTTCAAGGGCCGCGAAATGCACAAGACCTATTTTGCTATTGTACGCAACCGCCCCAATCCTGAAACCGGCAACCTGGTACACTGGCTCGTAAAAAACTCACAAAAGAACGTAACTAAAGCACATGATAAAGAAGTTGCAGGCAGCCTGCGGTCTGAACTGAACTATAAACTAGTCGGCGAACATAACGGCTACTATGTAATAGAGGTCGACCCAATAACCGGTCGCCCCCACCAGATACGGGTACAACTGTCTACCCTGGGCTGCCCTATTGTTGGTGATAACAAATACGGTTATCCGCGTGGCAGCCTTCGTAAAAGCATTTGCCTTCACGCGCGACGCCTTCAGTTTATTCACCCCGTAAAGAACGAACCTGTAGTTATCGAGGCATCGTCACCGAAGGATGGCTTCTGGGAGAAGTTTGAGCAATGGATAAAGTAACCGATAGCAAATACCGAAATCTCTGGCTAACTTTGCAACGATGAATCTGAAAGGAATTTACCGGGCGATATTGATAATTGTTGTACTGGCATTAAACATCGGCTGCGACCAGGTTTCTAAAACCATTGTACGCCAAAAGATGCGCTACGACGAGCCGATTAGCTTTGTAAATAACCACTTCACGCTGATAAAAATAGAGAACACCGGCGCGTTCCTGAGCCTGGGCGATAAATTGGCAAATCCATACAGGTTCATACTATTAACACTACTGCCGGTGCTATCCCTTTTGGCTGCGGTGGTTTACATCATCATTAAAACCAATTTCAACAGGATAACTTTAGCTGGAATCATATGCGTTGTGGGCGGTGGTATAGGCAATATTTACGACCGCATTATGCACGGCTCAGTTACCGATTTCATGCACATCCGCTTCGGCATCTTTCAAACAGGCATTTTTAACGTAGCTGATGTATCCATTATGGTTGGCATGGGTCTTATCCTTCTTGATGCCTGGGTGCGTCATAAAGAAGAAAAAAAGCAAGAGGCAGTTACCTCATAGATATCCTTCTTATCCTGCCAAAACGCCTTTTATTCAGTTTAATTAGGCTTCTCTTGTCAGCCATCAGCCACAATAATATGGGCATGTTCATCATTGAATCTAAAAACGTATCTTTGCGGTAATTAAAAGCCGTTCATTACGGTATCATACCATTTACTCTTCATATTCTACTGATCGAAGCATCAGCATTACGATACAATACAATTACATGTTATTTACAGATCTTAAATTAATCGAGCCTATTTTAAAGGCTCTGCAAACAGAGGGTTATACCAGCCCAACCCCAATACAACAACAGGCAATACCATACATACTACAAAACCGCGACCTGCTTGGCTGCGCGCAAACCGGTACCGGTAAAACAGCGGCCTTTGCTATTCCTACCCTGCAGTTATTATACCAGGACAGGCAGCAGCACCGCGAACAAAAAACCATAAAAACGCTTGTACTCACCCCCACCCGCGAACTGGCTATCCAGATTAGCGAGAGCTTTAGTGCTTACGGGCGCAACACCGGATTAAAAAACCTTGTAATATTTGGTGGTGTATCGCAAAACCCGCAGGTTGATGCTTTACGTCGTGGCGTAGATATATTGATAGCTACTCCCGGCCGCCTGCTAGATTTAATGCAGCAGGGCTTTATCAGCCTACAGCACATCAAGATACTTATCCTGGACGAAGCCGACCGCATGCTGGACATGGGCTTTGTTAATGATGTAAAAAAGATCATCGCTAAAGTACCTGCAAAAAGGCAGACGCTTTTCTTTTCGGCTACCATGCCTAAGGAGATCCAGCACCTTGCAGACAGCATCCTGAACAACCCTGCACGTGTGGAAGTTGCACCTGTATCCAGCACGGCTGATACAATACAGCAGTCGGTTTACTACGTAGAAAAGAACGACAAACGAGGCTTGCTGCTGCACGTACTAAAAGACAAAACCATTAAAACCGTACTGGTATTCACCCGTACCAAGCATGGGGCAGATAAGGTGGTAAAAGACCTGGTTAAGGCAGGCATCACTGCCGAGGCTATACACGGTAATAAATCGCAAAACGCACGTCAGCGCGCGCTTACAAATTTTAAGAACCGTACCACACGTGTACTTATTGCTACTGATATTGCAGCACGTGGTATTGATATAGATGATCTTACGCACGTTATCAACTACGAGCTACCAAACATACCGGAAACTTATGTACACCGTATTGGCCGTACTGGCCGTGCAGGTGCAAGCGGTATTGCATTCTCTTTTTGCGATGGCGAAGAAGAACTGGAATACCTGAAGGACATTCATAAGCTGATTGCTAAGCAAATCCCTGTTGAAGAAGGGCACCCTTACCCTGTAAGTATGGAACTTATAGAGTCGCGCATGAATGGTAAACCCATCAGCATTGCAAAGAAAGGCAGTGCAGGCGGCGGATCTGGGCGCAGCAGTCGTAGTAATGGCAATGGCGGCGGTAATCGCAGTGGCAGGAGCAGCCGCAACGGCAATAGCCGTAATGGTGGTAGCAGTAGCAGCAAGGCGGGCGGCAGCAGCGGCATGAGCGGTGCAGCCAAGTCAGGTCGCAGGTACTAAAAAGAATATATTTTACGCCAGTATACGTTTCCTGATACGGGATAACGATACTGGCGTTATTCCTAAAAAGTTTGCAATATAGTGCTGCGGCATACGCTGCAATATATCTTTACCTGTTCGCAGGAGTTTAAGATAGCGCTCTTCGGGCGTGTGGGTGATGAAATCGCTCATACGTTCTTCGTAGCAAATAAGATAATGCTCTGCAATGAGGCGACCGAAGCGCTCCATCTTGTAAGCCAGCATCGGGTTATTAACCATCAACTGGAGATTGGCGTGGCTAATGAGCAATATGCGGCTCGGCTCCAATGCCTGTATATAGTTGAGGGCAGGTTCACGTGTCAGAAAGCTCTTGTACGAACTTGCAAACTCGTTCTCAAAGCTGAAGTAGCCGGTGATCTCGACACCATCTTTAACGAGGTAATATCTTACCGAACCTCGCAAAACAAACCCGATGTGGTTGCAAACCTTTCCAGGCTCGGCAAAATGCTGCTTTTTCTTAAGATTAACTACCGTAAGGTGCTGGGTAAAAACAATCCACTCAGCCTCGTTAAAATCGACATAACGTTTAATGCTTTCGCGGAAGGCGTCTAACTCAGCCGACGTTAGCGCATCCATATCCTATCAAGTAAAAAGAACCCTGCAAATACCACGCTGGCAATGCCGTTTGTAGTCATGAACGCGATGTTCACCCGGCTCAGGTCATTTGGTTTTACCAGCAGGTGCTGGTAAACAAGCATGGCGCAAAAGAATGCTATTCCGATGTAATACAATAACCCTACGTTAGTATAAAATACAGGCATTAATATAAATATAGCCGAGCATACATGCAAAAATGTAGATAGCCTGAGTGCATTTACCTTGCCCATCCATGCGGGTATAGAATGCAGCTTTTCGTTACGGTCAAACTCCTCGTCCTGCAAAGCATAGATGATATCGAAACCGCTTACCCAGCACAGTACCGACAGCGAAAAGAAAACCGGCGTTAGCGCGAAAGCACCTGTAACAACCAGGTAAGCACCAATTGGCGCTAACGATAGGCCAGCACCCAGCACCATGTGGCAAAGCGCTGTAAAACGTTTGGTGGCGCTATAACCTAACACTACCAGTAACGCTATTGGCGAAAGATAAAGGCAGAGCGGGTTGATGAACCACGTCATCAGGATGAATAAAGCGCAGTTAACCAGTGTAAAGATCAATGCAGCAGCAGGGCTTATCCGGCCTGCGGGTATGTCGCGTTGCTTAGTGCGCGGGTTCTTTGCATCGATATTCCGGTCCAGGTATCGGTTAAATGCCATTGCCGAGTTGCGGGCAAATACCATACAAAGCAGCATCATTACAAGTTTCTGCCACTCGAACTTATGGTCTGTAGTAGTAACAGCCAAAAAAAAGCCGATAAATGCAAATGGCATTGCAAATATGGTATGAGAAAAAGTTACAAGCGAAAAGTATTTCTTCATGTGTAATCTCCCCTCTTGAGAGGGGCTGGGGGTGTGTTTTCTAACTTTTTATTTGTCAATATTAAAACCTTGCGCCTCTATGTGCATTTCTATGGTTCTAAATACATTCAGTATATCTTGCCTTATCTCCATTTCAGTAAAACGCAGAACGGTCAAATGGTATTTGGCAAGTTCTAGGATCACGACTAACGTCAGATGCATGCTGTTCCTCGTTGTTGTGGTAGCTGCCATCAATTTCAATTACCAAATTTAACTCATAACAATAAAAATCTACAATATAATTCAGCAGCGGTTTTTGTCGGTGAAAATCAAAACTGTAAAACTTCTTATTTCTTAATTCCTTCCACAGCAATATCTCTCCAATGGTGCTTTCATTTCTTATTTTGCGAGCTAATAACTTTAGTTTAGCATCGTAGGGAATTATTCTACGCTTCATTAATAACCGTTTATTAACACACCCCTAACCCCTCTCAAGAGGGGAAACACCAAAAAACACGTACATACTTCTATTTATAATGCTCCCCATCAAACTTGGGGGGAGTAAAGTTTTTGTTAATGTCGTTTATAAATCCAAGCACTTCATCACGGCCCAGCATGGTTTCTGATGAGGTTACAAAGTAAGGAGGAGCCTCTTCGAAGTAGCCCAGCAATGCCTTCCTGAATTTAGCAACGTTTTGATCTGTTTTAATGCTGCCCTGCTTATCAGCCTTGGTAAATACGGTCACAAATGATAAGCCCTTTTCGCCCAACCAATTGCAGAACTCCAGATCTATCTTCTGCGGATCGAGTCGGCTATCTATTAACACCATAACGCATTGCAGGCTCTCGCGTTTATCAAGATAGGTACGTATAAATTTGTTCCAGTCCTCTTTGTTGCTTTTAGAAGTGCGGGCGTAACCATAACCCGGCAGATCGACAATATACCAGGTGTCGTTAACCAAAAAATGGTTGATAAGCTGTGTTTTGCCGGGAGTTTGTGACGTTTTGGCCAACCCTTTCTTTTGGGTAAGCATATTAATGAGCGACGACTTCCCTACGTTAGACCTTCCTATGAAAGCATACTCGGGTTTTAACGGTAGCGGCAACTTGGATATTTGGGTATTGCTGCAAATGAAATCGGCGGTCTTTATTACCATTATGCAAAGGTAGGGTTTTACATTTTAATATAACCTTAACCTAAATGCCACGTGCTACTTACTACGCTGGGTTGACTGAAGCTTTGGGCTGATAATTAAATTTGATTTACCTTTACGTTATGCACAGTCACGATCATTCGCACGGACACCATCACGATCACGCCCCCAAGCTGGACCACCTTAACGCGGCGTTCATCTGGGGCATAGTACTAAACTCGGCGTTCGTTATTATAGAGGTGATCGCCGGGCTTATCAGCGGATCGCTCTCCCTGCTAACGGATGCAGGTCACAACCTCAGCGATGTGGCATCTTTGGCCCTGGCGCTGCTGGCATTTAAGCTGGCTAAAGCAAAATCTAACAGTACGTATACATACGGTTATAAACGCTCTACCATCATTGTATCTTTTTTTAACGCAGTCATATTGGTAGTTGCAGTAGGCTTTATAGTTTACGAGGCGGTAATGCGGTTTATCCATCCCGAAGGTGTGGCCGGCACCACAGTAGCATGGGTAGCTTTTGCAGGGATAGCCATTAACGCGTTTACCGCATGGCTGTTTGTTAAAGATAAAGACACCGACCTTAATGTAAAAGGCGCTTATATGCACATGGCGGTTGACGCTATTGTATCGTTTGGTGTGGTGGTATCGGGCGTGGTAATATATTTTACAAATTGGTATTGGGTTGATAGCGCCGTAAGCATCATCATCGGTATCGTTATCCTAACCGGTACCTGGAGCCTGCTGAAGGACAGCCTGCGGCTGGAGATGGACGGCGTGCCAAAGGAAATGGACCTGTCCAAAATAAAAGCTGAACTAAAGAAAGCCAAAGGCGTGGTAGATGTACACCACATGCATGTTTGGGCATTGAGTACCACCGAGAATGCGCTAACAGCCCACCTGGTAATGAAGCAGGAAGACATGGTGATGTTTGACGATATAAAGCACGATCTAAGGCACCGGTTAGAGCATCTGTCCATAAGCCATAGCACCTTTGAGCCTGAATTTGAGGATGAAAAGTGCGAACAGCCAAAGTGTTAATGATAATTATTAAATTGCTATCCATTTAACACCCATGAAACCAACCTCCCGCCGTAAATTCATCGCTACCGCTGCAACTGTTGCCGCGGGTACCGCAATAGTAAACGCAATGCCCACAATAAATATGGAAAGCAAATACCCAATAGTACATCATGTATTTTTCTGGTTGAAGAACCCCGGTTCGGTAGAAGACCGCGACAGGATAATAGCCGGATTGAAGACCCTGCGTAAGATAGAGACCATTAAAGAACTGCGCATAGGCGTTGTTGCAAGCACCGAAAAACGCGATGTAGTAGACAACAGCTGGGCAGTATCTGAACTGATGTTCTTTAAAGACCTGGAAGGCCAGGCTACCTACCAAAGCCACCCTATACATCAGCAGTTCATAAAAGATTGCAGCCACCTTTGGGAAAAGGTGATCGTGTATGATGCGAAAGAGGTGTAGGCTTTAACGCTCTGCAAAAACCATTAAATAAAAAGCCCCGTCAAGAAATCTGCCGGGGCTTTTTGCTTGCTTTATCAGCTTACGCTTTCTTGGCGGGAGCTTTCTTAACTTTTGCTTTTGGAGCTTCTTCAGCAGCAGCTTCAGCAACAGGTGTTTCTTCTTTTACAGGCTCAGCAGCTACCGGCTCCTCTGCAGCTTGAAGCGCTAAGGTTGGGTCAGCCTCGTTAAACAATGGCATGTCCTTTAAGATCAGATACCAGTTAATGATCTTTTTGATGTCAGACGAGTAAACCTTTTCCTCATCGTGATCAGGAGCAACTTCGTAAAAGAACTTGCGCAGTTTATTGCCGTCGTCTTTCACTGAAGGCACAGTGGTGCTCTTCATCGCTTCAAAAATATCTACTAATTTGATGTCACCTTCCATCCCGAAGATGGTGATCTCGGCCAGTGCCGCCAGCTTTGCAGTTGATAGATTTGCAATCAGCTTGGTCTTCTGCGCGTCGAGGCTTTCCAGTACATAACCGGTTTTGTTTTGCGCAAGCGCTCTCCATAAACCCGGCTTTCCTGATACCGCAACTATTCCCTGTAAATTCATGTTTAATTGTTGTGAGTAGCCACATTAAGCGTGTTAAAACGCTTAATGTTTCCTTTACTGTCTTATTCCTCTATTACGTCTACACCTAAAATTTTATCGCCCTGGCGGATAGCGTCAACTACTTCCACGTTCTCTATAACTTTACCAAACACGGTGTGGTTACGGTCGAGGTGAGCAGTGTTATCGCGGCTGTGGCAGATAAAGAATTGTGAGCTGCCGGTGTTACGGCCAGCGTGAGCCATTGACAATACGCCACGGTCATGGTATTGGTTGTCGCCGGTCAGTTCGCAATCGATGCGTTTACCCGAGCCACCTGCACCTGTACCAGTAGGGTCGCCACCTTGTATTACAAAGTTAGGGATAACGCGGTGAAACGTTACGTTATCATAGAAACCTGATTTGGCCAAACCTAAAAAGTTAGCCACAGTATTAGGCGCATCTTTGTCATAAAATTGAACGGTCATGTCGCCCTTTTCGGTTTTGATTATTGCTTTGCTCATTGTTATTAATTTAAACAGGTGGCAAAGGTAGGTATTTTGACGGGATTGGGAAAGTTTGAGTTTCAATACAGTTACACCAATTTGGTTATCGTAATACATTATCCTTTTATTCGTTACATTTGAATATCAGCATCTAAACGTGAGTAAAAACAACCCTTGTAATAACTTTCGGTCCGCCACTAGAAAACTTCTTTTAGCTTTTGCCTTTTTGCTTTTAGCTCAATTCACACGGGCATCATCCATTCTCATCCCAATGGATGAGGAGCAGAAAGACCATCTGAAATCATACGGTATTGCGTTTTGGGTGCTGAAGAACGGCGAGGAAGTGGACTGGCTGCTTAATTATCGCGGCGGCAGCTTTATAACCAAGTACGGGCAAAAACTGGAAGAGGAATGTAAAATACGCGGTATTAGTTATGAGGTAATCGCCGATGCTCGGGTGAACGAGATATTAAAAGAGGTGACTGACCCATCTGTTAACATGGACCTGGTTAAACTGCAGAAGGCGCCTAAAATGGCAGTTTACTCACCAAAGACCAAGCTGCCCTGGGATGATGCCGTTACCATGGTGCTTAAATACGCCGAAATCCCTTATGATGTACTTTACGACGAGGAGGTGATAAAAGGCGACTTGCCAAAGTACGACTGGCTGCACCTGCACCACGAGGATTTTACAGGACAGTTCAGCAAATTTTATGCAGCTTACCGCTACGCGCAATGGTACAGCGATGATGTTAAGAGCCAAAACGCATTAGCAAGAAAGCTGGGCTTCCAAAAGGTGTCTCAGATGAAACTAGCAGTTGCTCAACACATACGCGATTTTTGCGCCGGAGGAGGGTTCCTGTTTGCGATGTGCAGCGGTACCGACACCTTCGACATTGCCCTTGCTGCGGCAAATACAGATATATGCGGCCCTATGTTCGACGGAGATGCAGCAGATCCTGGAGCACAATCTAAACTGGATTTTAGCCAAACTTTTGCTTTTCAAAACTTCCAGCTGGATATGAACCCGGAGTCGCACCAGTTTGCCAATATTGATGTAACACCAACCAGGCAGGTAGAACGCACTCGGGATTTCTTTACCTTATTCGACTTTTCTGCAAAGTGGGATGTGGTGCCCAGCATGCTCACGCAGGATCATGATAAAGTAATTAAGGGCTTTATGGGGCTTACAACTGCCTTTAATAAGAACCGCCTTAAACCGGGTGTAACTATAATGGGTGAAATGAAAACCGGCAACGAAGCGCGCTACATACATGGGGAATATGGCAAAGGTCAGTGGACGTTCTACGGAGGCCACGACCCTGAAGATTACCAGCATGCTGTTGGCGACCCGCCTACGGATTTAAAGCTCCACCCCAACTCGCCGGGATACCGTTTAATTTTAAATAACGTGTTATTCCCTGCAGCAAACAAGAAGAAACAGAAGACTTAATTATAAAACGTCCATGCTATGCCAAACTTCAGGATAGCGTTCTGCTGAGGATAACGATTGACTGTATAAAAACCACGGCTAAAAAGCCCTTGGTTTGCGTAGTCGTACTGAACAAATATGTTGGTGCGTTGCAACGTAGCCTTGTAGAACACACTTGCAATTGGGTAGGATGAGAATGTAACATTAGCACCATTATAAAACTGGCCCAGCCCTACTGCATAAGATGGTGCAGTGTATTGTGTGTTATATCTTACCGATACTCCATACTCTGATTTCAAAACATTGAATAATGTTGAGTTATGGTAAAGGCTACTATAGGTATAAACTTCTGGCGTGCGTAGCACATTTTGGTTATCTGTTTTTTGATAAACTATATAGTTATCAAAATGAAACTTGTGCCAGGTAAGGTTCTTACCTAAACTAAGCTTAAGCATATTTATGCTGCCTCCAAACTGCTGCGGACTAACATCCACTCCGCCGTTAGGCGAGGCAAAATAAAGGTAGTCGGTTACTAAAAAATATTCCGCCTTCAGATCCAGCCGCAACGCGTCGTTTACGTAGTTAAAGGACAGATTGGTTACCTTCTGATTATCAAAATCGTTGTGAAAGATATAATGGTTACTTATCCAATCATTATAAATAAGTCCCGGAGAGCTGCTTTGCAGGTATGCACCCAATACTATTCGCCCTGCTTTTCTGCCGCCCGCAAGGGTAAGTTTAGCATCGTACAAAAGGTCACCAAAGTTGCGGCCCTGTACTATCTGCCTGATGTCGCCATCCAGGTTTATTCGGTCGCTAAAGCGGTAACCAAGCTTGGCTTTAAGTGTAATGTTCTGAAAGGATTCGTTTTGTACTCTTGATGGCTTTAACACTTTTCTGCCAAACTCGTTTATAACCGTATCGCTCACAAACTGCGAGTATTTGTAATAATCCTGTGCCAGGCCAACATCCAGTTTTAGTTCATTCTTTACCAGGCTGGTTGTTTTACCCCGAAGGTAAAAACTGTAAGAGAACTCATTCTGCAGGTGTGTAACGTTAAGTGAATCGCGTGAATGGGCTGCGCTGAAGAAATAATCGGGGAACACACCGTAAGTATCCGGCGAGTTTTGCAAATAGTTGTACTTACGTGTGTTGTAATAAAGCGTATAAGCCACGCGCTGGGTAGGGAGCACGTTTGTAGTTGCAAGGCCTTTTTTCAGCGTATCTATATGCCCTATGTAATAAGATTGCTTTACATATATCCCTGTATTACGCCAGTTAGTATAGCTGCTCGGAAGACGAACAGGCTCAGTTGTTTTATCAAATGAAGATGCTCCTGTGAAAATATCGTCACGTACAAGCGAACCTGTTTCCGGTGTTTTTAAGTTATTGAATAATATATTGGCCAGGAGGTTGTAACGCTGGTTGACCGAGTGATACCAGGTGAACACTCCGGCATTCAACCCGCTTACGTTTTGGCTTAATACATTGTTACTGCTGTAAAAACCTCTTGAGCCGTTAAAATTCAGCAAAAAGCCGACATTCCAGTTTGGCTTAACGTTTTGTGTATGCAGCGCCTTAAAATACTGCTCTACACTGCTGCCAAAGGTGCTTGATAAAGAAAGCAGCGTGTAAGGCGCCCGCGCATTGTAGTAGTTTAAGTCCTGCGGATTTACCAGGTAGGCGTCCAAAGCATGCATACCTTCGTCAAAACCTATTGTTTTGCGCGGATTGAACAACAGGTCGCGTTGAGGCGTTCCCAAGTAGCCTAAGTGTATCTTTGGATTACGGGGTTGATTTAACGGACTGTAATTCTCGAAATTTACCAACCCGGTATCCAGCGGAAAAAGCTGGGTGCTATCTGCCAGGAGTCTTTCGTTGGTCACCTTTATAAACTTAGAGGTGAACACCACAGAATCTTTTTTATTCTCCTCCCGTTTGCGCAGCGAATCGATGTTATCCGACCCATTATTGCGTCTGACATTACGTGATGTATCACGGCTATAAACAGGTTCACGCGGCGTTTGGCCGGGGTAAGTAGGGCGCACCTGCGCGGTAGCCTTTCCTGCCGCAGCAAAAAACAAAAGAAGTAACAGGTATCTAATCTTATGCGCCATTAAAGCCCTGCTATAAGTTCTTTAAGTATTTGCGTCATTTTTGGCTCAGCCTCGCGAGCCACAGTCAGTATCTCTTCCAATGAAACCGGAGTCAGCTCCTCTGTAAAACCTTCGTCTGTTAGTACCGATATAGCAAAAACGGGCAAACCCATATGGTTGGCAACAATTACTTCCGGCACAGTGCTCATACCTACGGCGTCGCCGCCAATAATACGGAGGTATCTATATTCTGCACGAGTTTCCAGGTTAGGGCCTGTAACAGCCACGTAAACACCTTTATGGCAGGTAATATTATTTGCCGCAGCAATGCGAAGTGCTTTCTCTATCAGCTCACGTTTATAAGGCTGGCTCATGTCGGGGAAACGCGGACCAAGTTCGGTGTCATTCCTGCCTATAAGCGGATTCATGGGCTGCAGGTTAATATGGTCGTCAATTACCATAAGGTCGCCCTTTTTTATTGCGGGGTTAAGCGAACCACTCGCATTGGAAACAAACAAGGTTTTTATCCCCAGCATCTTCATCACCCGCACAGGCAATGTTATCTGCTGCATGCTGTATCCTTCGTAATAGTGCAGCCGGCCTTGCATTGCAACTACCTTCTTCCCGGCGAGTGTACCGAATATCAGTTTACCGGAATGGAACTCCAGGGTCGACATAGGAAAGTCGGGAATATTGCTGTACATCAGCTGCTTTTCTACCTCTATTTCCGACACCAAACCGCCCAGTCCTGTGCCCAGTATAATACCGGCTTCCGGCTCAAAATCACTAATGCGTTTCTTTATATAATTAGTTGTGTTCTGTATACTTTCTAACATAATTCAAAATTAATTTATCAAACTCGTGCCCGCTGTTATCCAGAAATTTAACGCCTATGGGCAACACGCTTATGGGCAATTTGGCAACGGCCGGGGCCAGGTCACGTACACCTAAACGCTGCGCATCTTTTTCTGTTGTGATGATCACCTTTTTTTGTGAAGGGCAGGCATTAAAAGCATCGGCAAGTTTAGCGATATTTTTCAACGTAAACTGGTGATGGTCGGCATAATTATGATGAACAATGTACTGTGTAAAGGTTTTCAGGTGAGTGTACAACGGGATTGGATTAGCAATACCGGTGAGCAGGAACACAGTGGTATCCGCATCAATTGTATCTTGAATGGCATTACCGTGAATATCCTGTAAAGGCAAATAGTTAATGGCCGAAAAGAATAACGGCTGGCCATGGTGAGGAGCTACGCGGTAGTAACACCTGGTTTTCTCCTCTTGAGTAAGATGTGAAGGACATTTACTGATCACAAACATATCGGCGCGCCACTTGCCGCTAAAAGGTTCGCGTAGGTTACCGGCGGGTAACAAGAGGTTTGGGTCGAAGAGTTTATTGTAGTCGAACAACAATATGCTCAATCCGGCCTTTACTCCACGGTGCTGAAATGCATCATCTAATATAATAACCTCATGATCATCCTTTAGCTTATCTATACCGGCAGCACGATTTTCGCAAACAGCTACAGTAATGTCTGCAAATTTGTTGTTAAACTGTGCAGGCTCATCGCCTATCTCTGCAGGCGAGCTGGCTGCATTTGCTAAAACAAAGCCCTTTGTTTTTCGTCCATAACCCCGGCTTAATGTTGCTAGTTTATGGCGATTTTTCAACAAACGCACCAGGTACTCCGTCATAGGACTTTTACCTGCGCCGCCCACATCCAAATTGCCAACGCTTATAACAGGCATATCAAACTCCCGGGATTTGAAGAAGCCCGCGTCGTAGCACCAATTGCGTACAACCACTGCAACTCCGTAAAGAAGTGAGAATGGTAATAAAAGCCAACGCAGGTACTTCATAAGATGGGTAAAGATAGAAAAAGCCCGTTTATCTGCTATGCAATGCTGCGACAGTCCGTCTTTGCACAGCATGTTTATTGCATTTTAATTAACTTAGGCATCGTTGATCAATTATAATGAAGAAAATACTTGTCTTGCTGCTGCTGGCGGCACCATCAATCATCTATGCGCAAACCGATGAAAAACTCACCGCTAAGCTTAAAGAAGCAGTAGCAGGTTTTCACGGGCAGGCAGGCATTTACGTGCATAACTTAAAAACGGGCAAAACTGCGGGTATAAACCCAGATACTCTTTTTCCTACGGCAAGCATGATTAAGGTAAGCATACTGGCCGGCGTGATGGATAAAATAGAACACGGTGAACTTAAATATAATCAGAAACTTGCCTATCGGGATTCCCTTTTATATGCCGGTGAGGATATCCTCGGGTCATTTAAAGACAAAGACACCATAATGCTGAGCAAAGTTACCATGCTGATGATCACCATGAGCGATAACACCGCAAGCTTATGGCTGCAAAAACTGGTGACTGGTCAGCACATCAATAACTGGCTGGACAGCAACGGATTTAAAAGTATGCGGGTAAACTCGCGCGTACCCGGCCGCGAAGCAATGCAAAAGCGGTATGGCTGGGGTGTAACAACTCCGTGCGAAATGTGCAAGCTGTTTACCATGATACGCGACGGCCAGGCAGTTAGCCAGGCAGCAAGCGAGCGTATGTACCGTACGTTAAACCGTATTTATTGGGACGAAAAAGCCTTGTCGCAAATACCGCCCTATGTACAGGCAATCTCAAAACAAGGAGCTGTTGATGACGCGAAATCTGAAACCGTTTTGGTGAATGCACCTCATGGTGACTATGTTTTTTCTATCACAACAAAAAACAATACCGACCAGCGCTGGACGGCTGACAACGAGGCATCACTGCTCATCAAGAAAATATCAGCTATGTTGTGGCATTACTTCGAGCCAAAAAGCGTTTGGAAACCAGCGCCCGGAGTAGACAAGTATATGTTAAACGAGTAGCCGCTACTTCAGCTCCGCAAGCAGCCCTTCTGCATCAAGCCGGCGTGTATACATAGTGAGGTTACCTGCATCATCCAGAGGCCATTGATCCCTCGGGCGATCCCAATAAAGTTCAACACCGTTTCCATCCGGATCATCCAGGTATAAGGCTTCCGATACACCGTGATCTGAAGCGCCTGTGAGCGGGTAACGTGCGTCTATCAGCCGCTGTAAAATTGCAGCGAGGTCCTTTCGTTCAGGATAAAGAATTGCCGTATGATATAATCCTGGCGCACGCTCAGGAGCAGGACCTGCACCTTTGCTATGCCAGGTATTTAGTCCGATATGGTGGTGATAACCGCCGGCTGATATAAATGCGGCCTGGTCGCCATACATCGTCACCAATTCAAAACCAAGCAGATCGGAATAAAAAGCCATTGACCTCTGCAGATCGCTTACTTTTAAATGTACATGGCCGATACGGGTTTGTGCCGGAATTTTATAATCGCTCATTGTTATTGTTTTAACAATATAAAGGTAGATGTTTACCCACCCAAAAACTGCAATACGTATGTAAATAAATGTTTAAACATTTATTATTGATGATGATATGGCTCTCCTTTGATGATGGTGTAAGCTCTGTACAATTGTTCAACAAAAAACAACCTTACCATTTGATGCGAGAAGGTCATTCTGCTTAAAGATAGTTTGTCGTTCGCCCGCTGATAAACAGACCCATCAAACCCGTAAGGACCGCCCACCACAAACACCAGGTTTGCCGATGATGATACCGCGCGTTTATTCAAATAGTTGGCAAACTGCACGGAAGTGAACTCCTGCCCCGCTTCATCAAGCAATATAAGATGGTCGGTTGCATTCACCTTTTTTAGTATCAGCTCCGCTTCTTTGGCTTTCTGCTGTTCTTCGGTAAGCGCCTTCGTATTCTTTAGCTCGGGCAAGTCTATCAGCTCCAGCTTAGTATAATGTTTTAACCGTTTAACATATTTGTCTATACCATCTTTAAGGTAAGCATCTTCGGTTTTGCCGACGGTTATAAAAGTGATCTTCATTTCGCGCAGAAATGTTAGCTATTTATTGTAAAATTGAGACGTTACAAAGCTATCCAAATATAACTATTGATGGAACAGGATATTTTAAACGTATATCAGCAAGCCGCAAACAATGCAGGTAACGAAGCTGCAAAATATAAAAAGCTGGCGAACACCTATTCGCTGCTGCGGTTAGGCGTATTCGCGCTAATGGTATTTGCAATCTATTTGACCATCACCCTAGAAAGCTTTGTGGTGCTTACAGCAGCATTTGTATTTTTACTTACTGCATTTGCCTGGCTGGTTGCACGACAGGGTGAATACGAACGCCAGCGCAACTACTATTTAAACCTTCAGACAGTAAACCGTAATGAACTGGACAGCATAACTTCAGGCGCTAACCTGTACAACAACGGCGATCAGCATAGCAACGACAAACACTTTTATACCTCAGACCTGGACATCTTCGGACCATCATCGCTTTACCAGCTAGTAAATCGCTCGGCAACATCTACGGGCAATTACAAACTTGCGATGTGGCTAAAGTCGCCTGCAAATAAAGCAACCGTTTTGCAGCGGCAGGCGGCTGTCCGGGAGATCAGCTCCAATCGCGATTGGAAGATGGAAACACAAGCCCTGCTCCTATTCGCTAATGGTGAAGAACCTAACAGATTAACAAACCTTTTCAAGTTCCTGCACCTACCGCTAAGCATGCCCGGTGAAAAAGGATTAAGCAGATACGCCGCAATTGCCCCTTGGTTGCTGGCGGCTGCCATTGTTGTAACTCTGTTTTACCCGGTAGCAAAGGGAATTGCTATATTAATTGCGTTGGTTAACCTGGGTGTGGTATTTTCCAAAGCTGCCTACATCCGCAAGGCGGATGTAGTGGCAGATAAGATTGGCAAGACACTGGAGAATTATGCTGCAGCTTTCAATAAAATAGAATCCCAAAACTGGTCGGCGGAGCTAAATGCCGGGCTGACGCAGAAGCTCAAGGCAAACCAAACATCAGCGAACATTAAAGAGCTGTCCAACCTCATCAATAAGCTCAACTATCATTTAAACATGATTGTAGGCGTTATACTCAACGCTTTCCTGCTGTGGGATATCCGCCAGATTATTGCTATTGAGAACTGGAAGCGCGCTAACTGCAAATACGTGGAAGAAGCCTTTGACGTAATTGCCGAGTTTGAGGCTCTCATCAGCCTGTCATCGTTAGCTACTAATTATCCAACGTGGGCTTACCCCGAGATAGTCGAAGGCGATGGTTATACTTTAACGGCTACAAACATAGCTCACCCGCTTATCCGCACTAACCCGGTGGCGAATGATTACGAGCTGAATAACAGCTTCAGCATCGATATTATCACCGGCAGCAACATGGCCGGCAAGAGCACCTTCCTGCGCACCATCGGGATTAATACGGTACTTGCGCTGGCAGGCGCACCGGTGTATGCTACCGCTATGCGCGTTTCGGTGATACGGGTGGTTACTTATATGCGCATAAAGGACTCCCTTAACGAAAGCACCTCTACCTTTAAGGCCGAGCTCGACCGCCTGCAAATGCTGCTTGCCGCTGTAGAGAATGAGAATCACGTGTTCTTCCTGATTGATGAAATGCTGCGTGGTACCAACTCTGTTGACAAATACCTGGGCTCTAAAGCAGTTATAGAGCAGCTCATCAGTAAGAAGGGTGTGGGCATGGTGGCTACGCACGACCTGCAAATAGCGCGGTTAGAAGACACCTACCCCAAATACGTCCGCAACTACTACTTTGATATACAGGTGCAGGAAGGCGAAATGCTGTTCGACTATAAGCTGAAGCACGGCGAATGCAAAACCTTTAATGCGTCACTCCTACTTAAGCGCATAGGCATAAACTTCTAAACATACTGTAACACTAAAAAGGGTGTTACACCTGTTACACTTTTTTCAGAGTGAAATTAACAAACGATCTGTTTAATAGGTTATTACAGAATTTAGATGTTTGAACATGTTACAGTTTTTGGAACCATGTTACAGTTTTTTTGCAATTTTTACCTGATGTTACAGCATTATGCTGCAGGCATGAGCAGCGTGCGAGCGGCGGTTTTATTGCGACGCCGTCTGTATAACAGCCATACTTGTTGTTTACCGAGGCACCCGATAAATAAACCCGGTTATTGGTTGCAAACCCCACAAAACAAAGAAAGCCCCCCATTCGGGAGGCTTTCTTGTGAAGATGATATTGTTGGCACAGATTATCTGCCGCCGGCTGGTGCGCCGCCGCCCATGCCGCCCTGGTCGCCTTGTTTAAGGTCGTCGTTGTTAACGCCTTTTTTAGGCTGCTGACCGCTAAAGTTTAACTTACCAAAGCTGTAGCTAAATGTGATGCCGTATGAACGGAAAGGCAATGCAAAATTGCTTCTCTGGCTAAAGCCAGGGCTTGTAGTGCTAGACCTGAAGTTTTTGTACTCCGAGAAAGGGTTAAGTACGTTCAGGCCGACTGACATTTTCTTTTGCATGAACTGCCTGCGTGCACCAAAACCAAGGATGCTGAACGCAGGTTGCTGGCCTTGTATGGTACGGCGCGCTCCGCTGCCAAATGCAAACGCCTCTAACAGGAAGCTTTTTGGCAATGTTGCAGTTGCACGCAGGAAGCCGTTATATTGGATATAAGTTCCGTTCTGGCTCTGCTGCGCTATAAACCTGCCTGTAGGATCGGGCTTGTAGGTGTAAGCGTTAATACTACCTATTATGGTAATAGCTTTTATTGGGTTGATGGTACCAAAGAAACTACCGCCAAAGGAATTGTTGTTACCCACGTTCTGGAAAACGGTATTGGTGATCAGCCTGTTGTTAAACGTAAGGGTATCAGATATACCTTCAATTAAACCGGAAGTACGTTTATAGTACACTGACAGATTTAAGATAGATGTTTTGATAAAGCTGTTCAAACCCAGTTCAATGGTTTGCGATACTTCCGGACTAAGCTCGGGGTTACCTTGCTGGAAGTTTTGCGGATTGCTCCTGTTCTGGAACGGGTTCAGGAACTGCAGGCTTGGGCGGGTAATACGCTTAGAGTAAGATAACTTCAGCGTATTGGTTGCATTTACCTTTTTCTGGATAGTTAAGCTCGGGATCCAGGTATTATAATTTTGATTAAATGGAGTAAGCGATTGCGTAGTGCTGATCGGCTCACCGGTAATGTCAGTATTTTCTAAACGCAAACCTGTTAATACCGACCATCCCTTTGTAAGGGTGGTGGTCAGCACACCGTAACCTGCAAACACGTTTTGATCATAGTTGTACTGGTTAGTCAACGAGTCGTTAAGTACCAGGTTGCCACCATTAAAGTTATAATAGTCCGAAACACTGTTTAACCTGCGAAAGATAGATTTACCACCGGCTTCTAACTTGAACGTTTTATTGATTGGCAGGGTATAATCCGCCTGGAGAGTGTACTCGTTGTTCTTACCATCAATGTTGTTCTTTACATCGGCATAAACGGCGCTGTAATCGTTCGTATAATCTGTAAGACCGGTATTGTGACTCCACTGTGTAGACAGGCTAAGTTCGTGGCCCTCTTTTTTGAACTTATGCGTGTAATCCAGGTTCCAGTCAAAACCATTAATTTGGTTGTTGTTATTGCTGTTTACAGAGTAAGGAGCGTTGGACATGGTATTACTAAACCCTTCAGTAGCAAACCTGATCTGGTTAAATTTGAAGGTGGTATTAATACTATTAAAACCGTTGAACTGGTAACCGGCACCTACCGAGCCTACCAATGCATGTCTTTTCAACCTGCTTTCGCCGGTTGTAATTACCGAATCTATATTAGCTCCTGTACCAAAATACTGCCTGAAATCCGTTTTAGATGTTTGTGGCCATGACGCGTTACCACCAATGTTGGCATTAAGGTTAAACCTGTTCTTGTTATAGGCGAGGTTGGCGTTACCGTTGTTTTGGCGGGTACCCACTGCAGTGTTGATACCACCGCTGAAGCCTGATACGTTTGATTGCTTGGTAACAATGTTGATGATACCAGCGGAACCTTCTGCATCGTACTTTGCAGACGGAGAGGTGATCACCTCGATGTTCTTGATCTGGCTTGCCGGGATAGACTTTAATACGTCGCTTAAGCTGGCCGAAGTAGCACCTGATGGCTTACCATTGATCAGCACACGTACGTTCTGGTCGCCACGTACAGATACGTTACCGTTAATGTCTACAGATACCAATGGCACTTTAGACAACAAATCGGTAGCGGTACCACCTGCCGCGGTGAGGTCCTTTTCGGCATTGTAAACAATCTTGTCAATCTTGTTTTCGATGATTGCCTGCTGACCAACCACCTGTACTTCTTTTAAAGCGCGTGCGCTAGGCGACAAGATAATGTTACCCAGGTTAAAGTCGGGCTTGCCGGCTGTAGTGGTAATCGGGTCAATAGTTTTTGATTGGTAACCCAGGAAAGAAACTACAATTTTGTAGTTGCCGGTGCTTAGGTTGTCGAAAGAAAACTTACCCTTGTCATCGGTAAGTACACCATTCTTTGGCACGGTGCCTTTGCTGCTGAAAAGGCTGATAGTAGCATAGTCAACCGGCTTTTTGGTAAGCGAGTCGACGATGGTACCGCTTATCTTTCCTTTAATACCGGAGCCACCGCCACCAACGCCGAATTGCGCTTTGGCTGTTATTGAAGCACAGAATATTATTAAAAGTAAAATTATACGTCTCATATTTATTGATTTTGGTACTTTGAGGCGAAATTGCCTAAAATGTTACAGGGTAATTTCCCTTTTTTGTAAAATAGTTATAACTGTAATGTATATGTTACACTAACTCACCCCCCTGCCTCTTTCTCCACTTTGTGGAAAGAGGGGGTGCTATCAATAGATGTTTTTTATCAACCTTTTTTAACCCTCTTTGCGCAAAGCGGAGTGAGGGTCGACGGCGAAGCACGTCGGGGTGAGTTGATCCGCGATCGCTTTGCGAGCCGACTCACCCCCCTGCCCCCTCTCTCCACTTCGTGGAAAGAGGGGGTGCTGTTATGTGGTGATTTTAATTTCTTTTTTCTTACCATCTTTGCGCGAAGCGGATAGATGGTCGACGGCGAAGAACGTCGGGGTGAGTTGGGTTTACACCACCATATTCACTATCCGGCCCTTAACTACAATAACCTTTTTAGGTGTTTTACCGTCGAGGTATTTTTGCACGTCTGCACTGGCCAGCACAAACGCTTCCACCTCTTTTACGTCAAGGCTGAGCGGGATGCTGATGTTGGTCTTCATCTTTCCGTTGATAGATATAGGATAGCTAAACTCGTCCTCTACCAGGTACTCAGCTTTAAATTCCGGGTAAGCCGCGTAAGATATGCTGCCGGCAGGGTTGCCCAGCAACACCCAAAGTTCTTCGCAGATGTGCGGTGCATAAGGCTCCAGTATGATAACGAGGTTTTGCAGTATGGCGCGTTTGTTACACTTAAGGTCGGTCAATTCGTTTACCGCGATCATAAAGCTGGAAACCGAAGTATTGAACGAGAAGCGTTCTATATCTTCCTCTACCTTCCTGATGATCTTATGCAATGTCTTTAGCTCGGCTTTGGTAGGTTCGGCATTGCTTACGTTAAAGTTCCAGTCGTTATCGTGGAACAACCTCCAGAACTTACGCAAGAACTTAAATACACCTTCTATACCGTTGGTGTTCCATGGCTTGCTCTGCTCCAGCGGGCCCAGGAACATTTCGTACATACGCAGGGTATCAGCACCGTAACGTTCTATCAGGTCATCCGGATTTACCACGTTGAACTTAGATTTAGACATCTTCTCGATCTCTACGCCGCAAACATAAACCCCTTTAGTCCCCTCTAAATCTCCCCCGGTAGGAGAGACTTTATTGTACGGATAGGATATAGAGCCATCCTCGAGAATCAAGACAGCGTTGTTGAACTCGTCTCTCCAGTTTCTAAACCTCTCAATGTTTAAAACATCATTGTTTACGAAATTAACGTCTACATGTTGAGAACCGAAGGTGACTTTCTTTTTCTGACCATAATTATCCTCATAATCAATCTTCCATTCATCAAGAAGTGCGTAAGGATTGGTAAGTTGCTGTTGGAAACGATCTGCTTGTTTTTTTGACAAGAAATATACAGTTGTCTTTAAGTCTTCACCGACAAGAACTATTCGGTACACAAAGTTACTCCTGCCCTGTATCATACCCTGGTTAATAAGCTTTTTAAAAGGCTCTTCTTCAACCACCAAACCAAGGTCTTTCAGGAACTTGTTCCAAAAACGGCTGTACAACAGGTGTCCGGTAGCGTGTTCGCTGCCGCCAATATATAAATCCACTGCTTTCCAGTATTCAATAGCTTCTTTAGAAGCAAACTCTTTTTGATTGTCGGCATCCATATAACGGTACCAGTACCAGCTGCTGCCCGCCCAGCCTGGCATAGTAGAAAGCTCGTATTCCCCCTGAGGGTGCTTCCAACCGGTAGCCCGTCCTAGCGGTGGTTCACCGGTTTCTGTTGGCAGGTACTTGTCTATCTCAGGCAGCAATAAAGGCAATTCATTTTCGCTGATGAGGTAAGGCAAACCGTCTTTAAAATAAACCGGTACCGGTTCGCCCCAGTAGCGCTGGCGGCCAAATATGGCGTCGCGCATACGGTAGTTTATCTTGGCTTTACCCAACCCCAACTCTTCCAGACGCGCCACTACAGCGGCAGTAGCATCTTTGTAGCCCATACCATTAATAAAGTCGCTGTTGATGTATTTACCTTCCTTGGTTGGGTCAGCCTCAGTCTCAATATTTTGTATGTCGATGATCGGGATTATGGGCAAATTGAAATGTTTGGCAAAAAGGTAGTCGCGCTGGTCGCCACTTGGTACAGCCATCACCGCACCTGTACCATAGCCCGCTAACACGTAATCGGCTATCCAAACCGGTATCCTGTCGCCATTAAGCGGATTTAGTACATAGCTACCTGTAAATGCGCCGCTTACCGTTTTGGTGTCGGCCATGCGGTCCAGCTCGCTTTTCTTTTTGGTCTGAGCGATGTAAGCGTCAATATTAGCTTTTTGTTCAGCAGTGGTTAATGCGGGGACCAATTCGTTTTCGGGCGCTACCACCATGCAGGTCACACCAAAAATGGTGTCTACACGGGTAGTGAAAACCTCTATATACTTTGCTTCAGGCAGTTCTTTTTCCAGCGGGAACTTTACGCTGGCCCCTACGCTGCGGCCTATCCAGTTCCGCTGCATTTCTTTCAGCGGTTCTGGCCAGTCAATAGTATCCAAACCATCCAGCAGGCGTTGCGCATAAGCGGTAATGCGCATGCTCCACTGCATCATTTTCTTTTGCTCAACAGGGTAACCGCCGCGCTCGCTAAAGCCATCCTTCACTTCGTCATTAGCCAATACCGTACCCAGGGCGGCGCACCAGTTAACAGTGCTTTCGCGCAGGTAAGTAAGGCGGTATTTTAACAATTCTTCCTGCTGCTTACGGCTGCTAAGTGCTTTCCACTCATCAGCAGTAAAGATTGCTACATCATCATCACACACGGCGTTCACACCTTTGGATCCGTTGGCTTCGAAATGCTCTACCAGTTTGGCAATGCTTTCGGCTTTGTCTGCATCCTTATTATACCAGCTGTTAAACAGCTGCATGAAGATCCACTGCGTCCACTTGTAATAGTCTGGCGAACTGGTGCGCACCTCGCGGCTCCAGTCGAAGGAAAAACCTATCTGGTCCAGCTGGCGGCGGTAAGTAGCAATATTAGCCTCGGTAGTTACAGCAGGGTGCTGCCCGGTTTGTATAGCATATTGCTCGGCCGGCAAGCCAAAGCTATCGTAACCCATTGGGTGCAGCACGTTGTACCCTCGCAGGCGTTTGTAACGCGCAAAAATATCAGAAGCGATATAGCCCAGCGGGTGGCCCACATGCAGCCCTGCCCCGCTTGGGTAAGGGAACATATCCAGCACGTAGTACTTGGGTTTGTTGGTTTTGTTCTCGGCACGGAAGGTGTTGTTATCGGCCCAAAACTTTTGCCACTTTTTTTCTATATCCTTAAATTGATAATCCATAATTGTGTTTACGCGTATGAGGGGGCGAAAATACGAAAAACGACGATTAATTTGGTAGTTAATTGAGGGAGTGGTGAGTGGAGTTGTACGAGCAGTTGCAGGGAAGTTAAAACTGTACAGACCGTTTTTGAAATCCTGTTAATTCTTTAATTCTGAAAATCCCGATTCAGACTGGGCGTTGCCTTTGGCCCGGGCTGTTCGCTCATATGCCTGCAGGCCTTAGCCACAGGCCGGTATCCGCTGCCATCCCTAACGCGGCCGGCTCACCCCGACATCGCTATCGCTCGTCGACCATCTCTCAGCTGAGTGCATAGAGGGCAATAAATAATATCATGTCCATTATCCCCTCTTGCGTAGCAGAGAGGGGGCAGGGGGTGAGTAAACTTTAGTACCTTTGCAGCATGCTTACTCTTCGCCAGCTATTCCTCAACAACAACGCGCAAACAACGCACTTCCCACTCCTTTTGGAGTTTGAACGCGCGGAAGGCGTGTACATGTACGATACGGCAGGCAAGCCCTTTACCGATCTGATCTCCGGCATAGGCGTAAGCAATCTCGGGCACAGCAACCCGCATGTTATCAGCGCGATAAAGGATCAGGTAGATAAATACATGCACCTGATGGTGTACGGCGAATATGTACAAACACCGCAGGTACGCTTTGCGGAAAAGCTGGTATCCATACTGCCGGAGAGCCTAAATTCTGTCTACTTCACCAACTCCGGATCGGAAGCTGTGGAAGGCGCGTTAAAGCTGGCCAAACGCTATACAGGCAGGCAACAAATAGTCGCCTGCCATAACTCTTACCACGGCAGCACACACGCTGCGCTAAGTGTAATGGGTAACGAGGAATTTAAACAGGCATACCGTCCGCTATTGCCGGGCGTGTCATTCATTCGCTTCAACGAACCCGCTGACCTTGAGCTAATCACCACGCAAACAGCGTGTGTGATCCTGGAGACCATACAGGGCGAAGCGGGTGTCCGCGTACCGGACATAACCTATATGCAGGCGCTGCGCCAACGCTGTACCGAAACCGGCACGCTGCTGATATTGGATGAGATACAAGCCGCGTTCGGCCGTACAGGTAAGCTGTTCGCCTTTGAGCACTTTGGTATTCAACCGGATATACTGCTGCTGGCTAAAGCACTTGGCGGCGGCATGCCGGTAGGTGCGTTTGCGGCAGATAACAGTGTAATGTCAGCCTTTAAGGAGAACCCTATTCTTGGGCATATCACCACCTTCGGCGGTCACCCAGTATGCTGCGCAGCAGGTTTGGCTGCTCTGGAAGTATTACTCAACGAACAATTGATGGAGCAGGTACCCGCAAAAGAAGCGCTGTTTCGCGAGTTGCTGGTGCATCCGGCTATAAAAGGCGTTCGGGGCAAGGGACTAATGCTGGCCGCCGAGTTTGAAAGCTTTGAACTGAACAAAAAAATAATCGACCGCTGTATAGAAAATGGTGTAATAACTGACTGGTTCCTGCATTGCAGCAATTCTATGCGCATAGCGCCGCCTCTTATTATTACTGAAGAGCAAATAACTTTTGCGTGCAGCATTATAGTAGAAGCTATTGATTATCATACCACTACGAAAGCCTGAATCGCAACGGCAATATTCTTTGCATTTGCAATAGTAACCTCAGCGTAAATTAACCTAACGCCTAACTTACAGCAGCTAAGTTGGTATAGTTTATGCACTAGGTGTAGCATCCGTGGTAAACCATGCTTACTGAGCCTTAAAATACCTGTTTAAAGTGCACTGGTGCATAGTTTTCCGGTCAGCGTTGTTCTCTTTATCACATTAACATATTTATTGCCTCTACAGCTACCTATGAAAATTGCTTATATATCAACCTATCCTCCCCGCGAATGCGGTCTTGCCACATTTAACCAGAACTTAATGGGTGCTATAAACGCCAACTTTCCCGAGCGTAAATCGCTACTGGAAGGCGGCTATGTTGTAGCCCTTAACGATTCCGAAGATGTTCAGGCGTACGAGTATCCGGAAGACGTGAAGTACGTTATCCGCCAAAACCACCAAAAAGATTATATCCGCGCGGCAAACTACATTAACACCAGCACAGTCGACGCGGTTATACTGGAGCACGAGTTTGGCATTTATGGCGGCGAAAGCGGTATATATGTATTGCCGCTTATCAACCGTTTAGAAAAACCGCTAATATCTATCCTGCATACTGTTCTTAAAGATCCCAGCTATGTGCAACGCATTATCATACGCGAGATAGCCGAGCAGTCGTCTAAGATAGTAGTGATGAGCAAGCGGGCGGTTGAGTTCCTGACCACCATTTATGATATTCCTGCCGAGAAGATTCAGATCATAGAACATGGCGTTCCCGATCTGGAAGCACAGTCAAACAATCCGGTTAAAAATCTCACTCCTTTTAAAAACCACCGTGTATTGCTCACTTTTGGCTTATTAAGCCGCAATAAAGGATTGGAAACGGTTGTAAAAGCACTTCCGCAGATAGTAGCTAAGCACCCGGATGTGATGTACGTGATATTGGGTAACACGCATCCAGGCGTTATCAAGAACTCAGGTGAAGAATACCGCGACTATCTTAAAAACCTTGCTGCACAGTTAAAGGTATCTCAGCACCTTAGTTTTATAAACAAATTTGTGAGTGAAGATGAGCTGATGGATTACCTTACCGCATGTGAGGTTTACGTAACACCGTATCTCAACGAAGCGCAGATAACCAGCGGAACATTATCTTATGCCGTTGGAGCAGGCGCTGCAGTAGTGTCTACACCATACTGGCATGCAACAGAACTTCTTGACGAGAACCGCGGCCGTTTATTTGACTTCAAAAACTCTGAAGCGCTGGCATCAATAGTAAATGAGTTGCTTGATGACGACGAGGCACTGGCCGAACTAAAGCAGAATGCTTACGACTATGGCCTGCACCTGCGCTACCCGGTAATTGGGTCTGAGTACATTAAAGTAGCGGAAGAAGCTGCATCTACCCACGATTTCAGCGATAAAATATTGAAGAACAGTATTGTTGACCCAGAGGTGCTGCCGAAATTTAACCTGGCGCACGTTCTGCGCCTTACAGATGATACGGGTATAGTACAACATGCTAAATATGGTATTCCTAACCTTAAAGAGGGCTATTGCGTTGATGACAATGCCCGTGCGCTTATAATGGCCCTTATGGCGTACCAGCGCAACGGCAGCCAGGAAGCGTACCGCTTGCTACCTATTTACCTCAGCTATATACACTACATGCAAACGGAAGATGGTAATTTCCGAAACTTCCTGAGCTTTGACAGGCGCTACCTGGATGAAGTTGGCACCGAGGACTCTTTTGGCCGTACCATTTGGGCGCTGGGTCATTTGATCAGTTCGCCGGCGAGTAACTCGTACCGTGAATTTGCGCTAGAGCTGTTCCACCGCTCTTATCCGCACTTTAAAGCACTGCGTTATATAAGGGGCATGGCTAACACCATTATTGGTATAGCGCTTTACCTGCAGGTATATCCTTCAGATGAAGGTATGATCTTTGAACTAAAACGTTTAACCCAACCAATGATAGATGCTTATAACAATACCCGCTCTGATGATTGGGAATGGTTTGAAGAAAGCATGACCTATGATAATGCCATACTGCCGCTTGCATTGCTGCACTCCTGCGAGATAACAGGTGACGAAAATGTACGTAAAGTGGCGCTCACCACTATGGCGTTCCTTGATAAACTTACTTTATCTAACGGCTATCTTAGTCCGGTTGGTAATGATGGCTGGTACTACCGTGGCGGTACTTTCCCGACGTTTGACCAGCAGGCGATAGAAACCATGGCTATGGTGCTGATGCATTTCCAGGCTTACCGAATATTCCGTAAGCCGCAGTACATAGAAAAGATGTTCCTGAGCTACAAATGGTTCCTGGGCGAGAATACACTGCGCGCGCCACTTTATGACCACGAAACGAAAGGGTGCTGCGACGGCTTGCTGCCAGATGGTATAAACCGTAACCAGGGTGCAGAGAGCACATTGGCTTATTTAATATCGCACCTTACCGTACTTAAGGCTTTTGAACTGGAGTACGAGTACAACAAGGCCGACTCAGCAAACAAAGGGCTAATAACCTTATGAAGGCTGCAATACTAGCACCCGTTGCCTGGCGTACACCGCCAAGGCATTACGGGCCATGGGAACAGGTGGCATCAAACATTGCCGAAGGTTTAATTAAGCTTGGGGTAGATGTCACGCTTTTTGCCACCGGTAATTCTATAACCGCTGGTAAGCTTGAAGCCGTATGTGAAAAGGGTTACGAGGAAGACCGAACGCAGGATGCCAAGGTACTAGAGTGCCTGCACATCAGCAACCTAATGGAAAGAGCGGGCGAATTCGACATTATCCACAACAATTTCGACTTTCTGCCGCTTACCTACACCGGCTTAATAGATACACCGGTAATTACCACTATTCACGGTTTTTCTTCACCGCGCATTGTGCCGGTTTACAAAAAGTACAACAAGCGCGGGCACTATGTATCCATTAGTGATGCCGACCGCAGCCCCGAACTGGAGTACATAGCAACTGTTTATAACGGTTTGGATACCGCAGATTTCAAGTTTAGCCCGAAATCAGAAGATTACCTGCTTTACTTTGGTCGCCTGCATCATGATAAAGGCCCGGTGGAGGCTATAGAAATTGCAAAAAAAGCCAACAAAAAATTAATTATTGCGGGCATCATACAAGATGAGAATTATTTTAAAGAGCGCGTAGAACCCCACTTTGGCGACCAGATACAATATATTGGCCCTGCAGGGCCTGACAAACGCAACGAGCTTTTAGGAAACGCCCTCGCATTGCTGCACCCTATAAACTTCGCAGAACCATTTGGCATGAGCGTAGCCGAATCCATGCTTTGCGGCACACCTGTAATAGCGTTCAACAAAGGGTCGATGCCGGAATTGATCAAACATGAAAAAACCGGCTTTTTGGTAAATAATGTAGATGAAGCGGTAGAGGTGATAGGTCAGCTTGACACAATTAACCGGCAAGAATGCGCTGAATGGGCGAAGTCAAAATTTTCAAAAGAGAAAATGGCAGAAGATTACTTTAAGCTTTATCAGCAGATATTGGGTTAAGACAAACTTACCGGGCTTAAAGCCACTCACTTATTTTTTAGGGATAATATATAGGTACAATCGGGGAAATAAACATCAATTCTTGCCCTGTTTATGCTTTACATTTACTGTTGCCAACCAGCGACTGTATGATGCACAATTTTTTATCCCCATATTATTTCACCTGTAAACGGACATGCGTCCTGTTAAGCGTTGCACTGCTATTAAGCTTTAGCAACCAAGGCCATGCGCAGGATCCGTGGAAGAACCTGGAGAAAAGGCCATCTACCCTAAACCTGGACAAAGGGCAGCTAACTTTTAATACCTCTAAGTTCCGTTTAAAGCTGGTAAAAGCGTCTCAGACCGTAGCCGCTCTGGAACCTGTTGGTGAAAAGGATTTCGATTATACCCCGTCCGGGCGCCTTAAGCAACGTAGCAGCAATGGCATGTACCATCTGGGTGATATAAATCTGCGCCTTAAGGCAGAAGGAGATACCGTGTGGACAAGATATTCAACCGCTGCCAACCGGGCGGATGTGTTGCTGATTGCAAAAAAAGATCCTAAGACTATTGCCGCAGCAGACCTCTCACCTACCCTGCCAGTCAATATCCCCGTGAATATTAAACGCTATTGGGACGTCGTAAATGGCAATATCATGCTACGGTTTGTACTTACAAATACGGGCAAGCAGAACGTGGAAATCGGCGCACTGGGTATGCCCATGATATTCAACAATATTTTACAGGGTGAAGAACTGGAACAGGCGCACGCTAAAAACGTGTTTTACGATCCTTATATTGGTAAAGATGCCGGCTACCTGCAGGTTACCCGATTAAGCGGGAACGGGCCGGTGTTGCTGGTTACCCCTTTGGGTAAGTCGCCATTTGAGGCTTATAACCCCTTGCTGGATGACCCTACACCGAAGGGGATAGATTTTGAAGGTTTCCATGAGTGGATGGTGTTCAGCAAAGCTTATGCGGAAAACGAGTGGAAAGCTGCCGAGCAATGGAACAAGCCGACCTCGGTGATATTAAAGCCAGGGCAAAGCCGCGAATATGGCGTGCAGTTCACGCTGTCCCCCTCGATAAAGGCGATTGAACAAACTTTAGCTGCAAACAATCGGCCGGTTGCTGTAGGTATACCGGGGTACGTGCTTCCGCAAAATACGGAGGCAAAGCTGTTTTTAAATTACGTTAAAAAAGTAAAGTCGATGCAGGTAGAACCTGCAGGTGCATTAGCAGTCACACCTAACACGGCCGCAAATGCAGCGTACCAGGCCTACTTAATTAGTGGCAAGCAATGGGGACGGGCAAGGCTAACCATTACCTATATCGATGGGCTAAGCCAAACCATCAACTACAAAGTAATAAAGCCTGAAGCCGAGCTGGTGAAAGATTACGGACACTTTTTAACAACCAAGCAGTGGTTTGATAAAAAGGACGATCTTTTTGGCCGGGTGCCGTCGGCTATTACTTACGACTATGATAAAAAGCAACAGGTGGCACAGGACAGCAGGGTGTGGATAGCAGGCCTAAGCGATGAAGGCGGCGCAGGCAGCTGGCTGGGCGCTATGATGAAACAATTGGTACAGCCCGACAAAACCGAGATAGACAAACTACAGGAGTTTGTAAATAAAACCTTGTTTGGCAACATACAGCATGCGGACGGTCCGCAAAAATACGGAGTTAAGAAAAGCGTGTTCTACTATCAGCCGGACTCGTTACCGAAAGGAACTTACAGCGACAGCCTGAATTGGAAAACCTGGGCAGCATGGAGCCATAAAGATGCTAATGATGTAGGCCGGTCGTACAATTACCCGCATGTTACGGCGGCACATTGGGTTATGTACCGCCTGGCCCGAAACCACACCAACCTGGTTACGCAGCAGAATTGGCAATGGTACCTTAATAATTCCTACGAAACTGCGATGGCCATGGTAAAACAGGCGCCCTATTATGCTCAGTTCGGCCAAATGGAAGGAACGATTTTCTATTTATTGCTGATGGACCTGAAAGCAGAGAAGTGGGATGATAAGGCAGCGTTGCTTGAAAAGGAGATGCGTGCCCGCGCAGACCATTGGCATACTTTAAAGTATCCTTTCGGCAGCGAAATGCCATGGGATTCTACCGGGCAGGAAGAGGTTTACTTATGGTCGCAATACTTCGGGTTTGACGATAAGGCGCAGGTGACCATTAACGCCATACTGGGGTACATGCCTACCTTGCCGCATTGGGGATACAACGGCTCGGCCCGCCGCTACTGGGATTTTTTATACGGGGGAAAGCTATCGCGTATAGAGCGGCAACTGCATCATTACGGCTCGGGTCTGAACGCTATACCGGTGTTAAGCGACTATCGCAAACACCCGGATAATCTGTACCTGCTGCGTGTTGGCTATGGCGGACTAATGGGGTCAATATCTAACATTACACAAGATGGTTTTGGCCCGGCAGCGTTCCACTCCTTTCCGTCTACACTAAAGATTGACGGGCTGTCGGGAGATTACGGACCAAACTTCTTTGGCTACGCGGTAAACTCGGCAACGTACATCACTAACGATAACAACCTGGGTTGGCTGGCTTTTGGCGGTAACCTAAAGAAGGAGGGCGGCATGATCGTTACGGAAATTACCACTGCTTCGGCCCAGCGCGTGTTTATAGCACCGCTTACGCTTTGGCTCACGCTGGACGCGGGCACCTTTAAGGCCGTAAGCTTTAACCCGGCAACCGGCAAAGTTTCGCTAACGCTTAACGCTGCCGATGTATATACACCCAAAGGCTACCTGCGCATACACCAGGATGCAAAAGGCAAGCGATACAAGTTAAACAATGCTACAGAACGCGCCGCGTATGTGATACCGTTAAAAAAGACGGTTACTACGGTGAACCTGTTATAGGCTCTCGCGATTTTCTTTGGCCAAACTGACTCACCCCGACATCGCTATCGCTCCTCAACCCTCTCTACACTGCGCGCAAAGAGGGTTGAGGAATATGAGTATAAAGAAAGTAGACGCTCTACTAGTCTATTCCGTCTGATTTAAGCTTATTCAACAACTCATCGAGATCCACCTCTGCAAAAGCGGTAGAAGAATCGGATACGCCGTAAGGAACAATCAGCTTATCGTTATGGATAATAGCACCGCAAGAGTATAAAACGTTGGGCACATAACCTTCGCGCTCGTCGCTATTAGGGATCAATAAAGGCTCTTTCAAACGACCTATCTCCACACCCGGATCATCCAGTTTAAGCAAACTGGCACCCAGCACATAGCGGCGCATAGGGCCCACACCATGGGTAATTACCAACCAACCGTCCTTGGTCTCAATCGGCGATCCGCAATTACCTATCTGTACAAACTCCCAGGTAAACTTTGGCTGCTGCAGCAGTACAGGCTTTTCCCAGATGTTGATCTTGTCGGAATACATGATGTAATTGTTGCAACCATCTATACGCGAGATCATCACGTACTTGCCGTTCACCTTACGCGGGAACAGCGCCAGGTTTTTGTTTTGCGCACCTGCACCATAAAGCGGCATTATTTTAAAGTTGTAGAAATCGGTAGTCTGTAACAACTTTGGCATTATTAGCGCGCCGTCGTAAGCAGTATAGGTGGCATAGTAAACAGAAGCGCCGTCGTCATCCACAAACTGCACAAAGCGGGCATCTTCTATACCTTTACGCTCGTACTCAGATATTGGGAAAATAACGCGGTCGGAAATGTCGGTATCGAGAGAGAATACAATCTCGTAATAAGAGTCGGCCAACCAAAGCACCTTATCATATTCCAGCCTTTTCATATCATTCTCCTGCAGCTTTTGCGAATCGAGAATGATACGGCGCAGGTTTGAATATTCGAAATGGTGGTCGAGCTTGCCTTCCAGCTCTTTTATTATATCGATGTCGATACGGGTGATAGCTGCCTTATCAAAAAATAGTTTTTTGTTATATACCGCGTTACGCACAATTTCGGCCTCGTCTATATAGCTACCAGCAGGTTGTACCGTAATGTTATTAAACTTATCAATCATCGCCCTACGGAAGGTAATGGACGATATGTGGCCCTCGCCTACGGCCCTGAAGCTGATAATCACACGGCGTTGCCCGTCTTCTAATTCGGTTTGGTCAGGGTCTTCTATAATGGACGGATTAAAGAACGCGGCAGATTCTATAGAGTACTCATGGGTAAAATAAGAACCGATGAGCAGTTTACGGTTCACAGAAAGTGTGTCGAAATCGATACCCAACTCTTCAAACAGAGGCTTTAACTTACTGCAATGCCTGTTTAAAACACGTGTAATGTTACGATGGCGCTTAGAGTACTCCTGCAATAATGGCGATACAATACCGAATGCAACCTCTTCTGTAATACTCATTACCCTTTGCAAAACCTCTTTGGCCCGGTCGTTACCGTTAAAAAAGAACCTTGCTATTACTCGCTTCGGATCCGGATTTACTCGTACTGGTTTTCGTTCAATGGAAAGTCTCATTCGGCAAAAAAAGTTTATTTGATAACACCTGCTCTTCTAAATTGATTTGAGCAATTTACAATACTTGCAACAGCTCAAAGCAATGTGCAATAATCAGGCAAATTTTAACATTTAAGTATAAATAGCAAATAAAAGTGTTTAAACTTTTATTGGCAGCGCAGTGTTACAACATGCGGTTACGTTTTATCAGGTAGGTTTTCAGGATGTGCGTGTAATCATCTTCAATATCAGCATCTACAATATCAATATGGTATTGTGCACATTTAAGCTGCAACTGGTGGCGGTATTCCTGTAATTGCGCCTTATAGCTGTCGCGTATATTATTAGGATGAACCCGCACTTCTTCGCCGGTTTCTATGTCCACGAAGTGATGCGGACGATTGTCAAATTCAAAGTCAACTTCGCGTTTGCGGCTGGTTACGTTGAAAATAACTACCTCGTGCTTTTTGTATTTAAGATGCTGAATGGCGGCAAACAGATCCTGCATTTTCTTAGGATCCAGGCTATTCTCGAGCATATCGCTAAACAAGATCACCATTGATCGCTGGTGGATCTCTCCCGCAAGATGGTGCAGTACTTTAGCTATGCCTGTTTGTGCGTTCTTTCGCGGTTCGTTAAAGGCACGCTCCAGTTGCGCGTACAGGTAAAACAGGTGCGCCGATGTAGAGCGCGCAGGGCTCATCCAATCCATCTGATCTGAGAACAAACACAAACCAAATGCATCCCGCTGCTTTTTAAACAAATACATCAGCGAGGCAATGGCATACACCGAAAATTGCAGCTTGCTCAAACCCTCTTCAGGGTAGTTCATGGATGATGAGGTATCCAACAGCAGGTAGCAGCGCAGATTGGTCTCTTCTTCAAACTGCTTTACAAAAAGCTTATCGGTGCGGGCCAGCAGTTTCCAGTCAATGTTCTTTACAGACTCGCCGCTATTGTACAAGCGGTGCTCGGCAAATTCAACAGAAAAACCATGAAAAGGGCTCTGGTGTAACCCGGTGATGAATCCTTCAACCACTTGCCGGGCAAGCAGCTCGAGGTTGGCCAGCTGGCGTAGTTCCTGGTTGGTGTTTAACTGGGGCATATGCCAAGGTAGTAAATTTGTTATTATGCTAACGTCAGCGTACCAACCTTATTTCCCGGTTACAACCTGGTGTAAAAAGCAAGTTGAATAACATGGTTAAGTGTATAACTTGTAGCTGCCTTGGTATATTGGTTAAGGTAACCAACTTCTGTGTCAAACTTTTTGCTGAAGCGGTATCCAAATGCACCGTAAGCACGGTTTTGGTCAAAGAAATGGGTATTTACCTTGTCCTTGTTCTGCACGTTAAAAAATATTTCGTCCTGCAAGGCAAAGAACGGCCCCTCGGTAAAGGTGGGTGTACTTTTAAAAGGTATTACAGCACGGGCAAAGTACCTCAGGCGTTGCGAGAAGAAGCTATCATTCCTGTCAACCCCTCCTACCGATGTATTGCCCAAAAAGCGTTGCTCCAACCGAAAACGGTGCTGTAGCATGGCACCTTTACCCAGCTTTTGATTAATGATGAACTGTTCGAATATGCGGCTTTCGGGGCGAAAGGTTTCAACATCGCCGCTACGGCCATTGGCGGTCACGTAAGCATAGCCCAAGGCACCTATTTTGTTGCTGCTAAAATAGTAGTTCACAGCCGGGCGCAACAGGATGTTTCGCAGGTAATCGTATTGATCTGCAGAACGGAACTGCCCATCAAACGACATGCCCCACTTATCTGAAAACTTTTGAGTATGGAATATGGCCCCCCAGCCGGTGAATTGGTTGTCCTGCGCTAATAACTTTACAGGCAATAAAACAATAATAAGCAGCAAAAGCCTGATGACCTTTTTGTTCATAAATGATTGATAAATGTGTTAGAAAATGTACTGCTGCACGAGTGGGGGGCACACGTTAGAGCGGCAGGACGGTCAAATTTATCAATTTTATAATGGTCAGTCCTTAAATTTCGCAATTTTCTTACGACCAAGATCATAAGAAAGCCTGAACGCTTCCTGATTGCTGCCGCTGCTTTGTAGTGTTTGATGGAAACTGGCTATAAACTGACCCTTTAATCCTTTGTAAAGAAATGGCGTATAAATAAGGTCGATACGGTTGTAGGTCTTAAATTGATAGTACGCGTCGCCGTAGGTGATGTTGTGGCCCTGGCCTTTGTAAAACTCGTCATATAGTGCAAAGCGCTTGTAGCTGAGGTACACATTAGCAACAAAGCCTTTTGGCTTTTTAAAGCCGCTTACATTACGCTCTCTTTCGAAAGACATCATACCGCCTGCTTCTACCGTCAGAGAGTCGAACACGGTTTTGTGGCTCAAATCAGCCCCAAGCTTTATTTGCAAAGCACCATTATCGCGTATGTGATCATTGGGAATATCAATCGCCGGCCCGGCATCATGCAGTATAAATAGATAATGTGCAATGTAAAATGGGCCCAAAGCCTGGTACTTACCGGACAGGCCGAAGAGGAACTGTTCCCTATCTGTATCTGTTTGGCGGCTTACCCAGTCTATCCACAGGTTCTCACGAAAGTTATCGGTATGGTAGCTGGTGTACAAGCCTTCTATATTTGGGCGAAAGTACCGCAGCGTATCATTCAGCATTGATCTTGGGTAATCCGTTAGCAAACCTTCCCTCGGGAACTCCCCACCGTTAAAGAACCAGTTCTTACCGTTGTGCTCGTAATAAGCTACCGGATCTACATGCAAAAAGTAGGGTTTACCACCAAACTCATGCAGGCCGTTAGCACCTACCACAAAGCGGTTTGCGCTATCCAGATTCAACCCCAAGTCAAGTGCAAGGCGCGTACCCGAGTAGGTACGGGAACGTTTTAAAAACTCTTTATACTCGCGGTTGTCAAAAAACACCGATCCGTTAAAATGAACGTCCAATGTTTGCGCTATGCCGCTGCGGCTTATTACAATAGTAAGTATTAGTAAAAGGTATATCTTTTTAGCCATAGTAAATGGGTTATTCTACATTAAAAGTCAATAGCGGGCTATTCTTAGCCCCTCTAAACGGTTCCGTCCGTAAAGAAAAGAACAGTGCGTACTTTCCATTTTGCACAGGCGCCTTAATTGTCATGCGGTAGTTTACGCTTGCTCCTTTTTTTATGATAATGCTTTTAAAGCTTAACGGCGCTTGCTGCACGTCTACAATATCCATCCGTCCTTTAAAGAAGCAGGCCTCCAGAAAAGCCGGGTGTGTATAGCCACTGTCGGCAAAGCTAACATCAAAAGGATATGGGTTAGTTAGCGTAAGGTCAAATTGTAAAGATTGACCCGGGTGCGCGGTAATCTTCTTCTTATGAGGTTCTATAGCAATTTTCTGGTAAGTGCGGGCATCATTTACCCAGCCACCGTACCAATCGCCACCCTCGCTCTTGATAGTGTCTGTTGAAACACCCGCCAGCGGATCGCTTAAAAGCAGATAAACACGCTGGTGCTGCAGGCTATCTTCCATTGGCCAAATGTCGAACATTGTGCGGCCGTAGTAACGCGAGTCGTAGGCAAACCCTTTGAAAGTACGGTTGTAGAAATCATACTTAGATGGGTTTTGAAACCCATCATCCATTATCATGTAGGCGTTGCCGGCTTTCTTATGCACTGCTTTAGCCCAGTCTTTAAAACCATAATAAGTTTGCAGTACCTGTATTTGCTTTAAGTAAGGAAGTCCTAACATTAAGGATATGCGTAAGACGAGAATAAGAATGATATTAATGACCGACAAGCTAACGAACCAGCGAGGAAAACCATTGGCTTTCTGCAAGTGAATGAGCGCTAAAACTAGTAGCGGGATAAAGCCAATCAAGGTATAATGCGGCTGCACGTTGGCATAAAAGGTATTTACAAGAAAAAAGCCAAAAACTCCTATTAAATTGAACTTTAGGGTGCGGGTAAATTGATCAGTGATACGGGCAGAAGCGCTTTGGTAAAATAGGTACCAGCTGCTTACTATACCGCCAAGTAAAAGCTGCCCTGCTATAAACACCAACGAGACTTCAAGCTTGTAGGACTTCTCGGTAGCACGCTCAAATAATTGATAGTTTACTGCCGGGAAGTCCCGGTGAGCCTGCCATATTATGTGTGGTATAAAGCAAAGCAATCCCACTACAATGGCCAGGTAAAACGTACGGCGGATAAACAACTTGGGGTTTGAAATAACCGTAAACCCCATTAGCAATACGCCGTGATACTTACTGTAAAGCAGGCATGCAGCAATAACACCAATAATAAGTGCTGTCAGCCAGCTATCCTTTTCGAGATACTTTTGATAAGCATAGTAGAATAACACGGCGAAAAAGAACAATGGATTATCCGGCGTTGTAGTGAAGGCATACACGTGTATAACCAAAATGCCAGATACCAGCAACATGAACCACTTTGCACTTACTGAATACCTTTTTACGATAAGCCAGAGCAGGTAAATGGCCAGCCCGTTGGTTAATACAGCAACCAGCCGGGTGCCAAACTCGTTGTGAAAAAAAGTGTCGCCTATTTTGATGAAGAGCGCCATCATGGGCGGGTGGTAAAAATATCCCCAGTCCAGCTTTTGCGCGTAAAGCCAGTAATAGGCTTCATCCGGGTGCAATTCTATTGTGCCCGCCTGCAGTAGGTTGAATGCCGTCCAGCACAGGATAAAATACCATACAGGTTTGTCGGACCGGTTATTATTAATAATGGTACTTGTCATTTAACGTGCTATGGCGCAAAGGTAAAATAAAAGGTGCAAGCACAACTGTATGTTACATTAACAATATTTTAAGGACCGCACTCCTAAATCAGCCAAAAAGTTGAATATTTGGAGCATGATAGAAAAACAGATTGATATTATGAGGCAGCCCCGCCTCAAGATAATTGAGACGCTAAGTACCTTCACCATAAAGCAGTTGAATACCATACCTGCCGGCTTTAGTAATAACATCATCTGGAACCTTGGGCACATGGTTGCTGCCCAGCAGGGCGTATGCTACAAACGCGCCGGCCTGCCGCTATGGATAGACGAGCCGTTTGTCAACACATATAAACCGGAAAGTAAACCTGAACGTTTTTACACAGAAGAAGATTTGGAGAAAATAAAAGGTTTACTGCTAACCAGCCTGCATCAATTAGAACGCGATTATAAGAATGGCATATTTACCAACTACCCTGCCTGGACAACCCGCTACGGTGTAGAAATATCCAGTATTGATGATGCAGTAGCCTTTCTACCCTTTCATGAAGGATTGCACATTGGTTACATAATGGCTATGAGGAAATTGGTGTAGACCTCCAAAGTCTTTTGTATCAAGTTCAACTTGATTTTGCCAAAGTGTCCATTGCATTGGAAAGCTTTCACTGAAACATTGAGAACCCTAAAATTGAAAGTATAAAAAAAGCCCGGATAAACCGGGCTTCGTTATTTGGATAGACTTCTTTACACGCCTAATAGTAACCTCGTAGGGTCTTCCAGTAACTGTTTAACTCTTACCAGGAAACTAACCGACTCACGACCATCGATGATGCGGTGATCATAAGATAATGCCAGGTACATCATCGGGCGGATAACTACTTGTCCGTTTACCGCAACAGGGCGCTCGATAATATTGTGCATACCTAATATAGCAGACTGCGGCGAGTTGATGATAGGCGTAGACATCATGGAACCGAATACACCACCGTTGGTGATAGTGAAGGTACCACCGCTCATTTCTTCGATGGTCAGCTTGCTTTCGCGAGCCTTTCCTGCAAGTACCACAATGGCTTTCTCAATCTCAGCAAGGCTCATGCTCTCCGCATTGCGAATTACCGGAACCACCAAGCCTTTAGGCGCAGATACAGCGATAGAGATATCAGCAAAATTGCTGTATACAATTTCTTCGCCTTCTATACGGGCGTTTACTGCGGGCCATTCTTTCAGGGCTTCAGTAACCGCCTTGGTGAAGAACGACATAAAGCCAAGGCCAACACCATGCTTTTCTTTAAACTTATCTTTGTATTTGCTGCGCACCTCCATTATCGGCGACATATCCACTTCGTTAAAAGTGGTTAGCATGGCGGTCTCATTCTTAACAGCAACCAAACGTTTTGCTACCGTTTTACGCAACGAGGACATTTTTTCGCGCTTATCTGTTCTGGAACCCGGCGCAGCAGGAGCAGCCGGCGCTGTTGCAGCCGCAGTTGGCTTAGCAGCCGGTGCGGCAGCAGCAGCAGGTTTTTGTGCGCCAAGGGCGTCGCCTTTGGTAATGCGGCCATCAACACCGGTACCATTTACAGATGATGATTCTACACCTTTTTCGGCCAATATTTTTGCAGCAGCAGGCGATGGGGTGCCAGATGCATAAGTAGCTTGTTTTGCTGATGCAGCACCTTGTGGCGATTCGCTGATGGCAGCTGCAACATCAGGCGTTACCTGGGTAGCAACTTTACCGCCAGAAACACCACCACCCTCTATGGTACAAACAACCGCGCCAATTGGCAGGGTGTCACCTTCGTTGGCTATGGTTTTTAACGTACCTGCCTTCTCTGCAGTAAGCTCAAAGGTTGCTTTATCTGACTCCAGTTCCGCAATGGCTTCGTCCATTTCTACACTGTCACCATCTTTCTTTATCCAGCGGGATAAAGTAACTTCAGTTATAGACTCGCCAACAGCTGGCACTTTTATCTCTAAAGTTGATGGACCTGAAGCAGGCGTACCGCTTTGGTCAGGCGCAGGAGCGTAGCCATTTGCAGGCACCTCCGGGCTAACCGCCGTTGCAGGTGCAACAGCTTCCGCAGGAGAAGCAGTTGTTTTTTCGGTAGCAGGAGCTGGTGCAGCAGCACCGGCACCACCTTCTTCTATACTTGCAACCACAGCGCCAATAGGTAATACATCGCCTTCGGCAGCCTTAGTGCTCAAAGTACCCGCCTTTTCGGCAGTAAGCTCGAAAGTAGCTTTATCTGATTCCAGCTCAGCTATCACTTCGTCCATTTCCACATGGTCGCCATCCTTTTTCTTCCAGGATGCCAGTGTTACTTCGGTTATGGATTCGCCTACCGGCGGAACTTTTATTTCTAAACTCATTTTGTAGTAGTTGTAGGTTTATTAGTGAGTAGTAAATGATAACAGGTGAGTAGTAAATAGCCTGGTGATTGGCAATTAGCAACTAATTTACTATTCGCCAATCACCATCTATTAATCAATCCGCTCCTGCGTTTGCCATCTTTTCAGTAGTCTTCTTTATAGTTTCTTTTACCGCTTTTCCGGCAGGTGCTTCAAAAGCTTTGGCTACAATATGCGTTTGCTGTGCTGCGTGCTGCTTGGCAAAGCCGGTAGCTGTACTCGCACCTTCCAGGCGGGATATTACCTGCAGGTTAAGGTGTGTATCGTTATGGAACTTACGGCAAATGTATGGCCATGCGCCCATGTTTTCCGGCTCTTCCTGCACCCAAATAAATTCGGTTGCTTTTTCGTAGCGGGCTTTCATTTTTAGTATCTGCTGTATAGGCGTTGGATACAATTGTTCAACACGGACTATAGCAACATCCTTACGTTTGTCAACCTGTTGTTTCTCAAGCAAGTCATAGTATATCTTACCGGTACAAAGCAGCACACGTTTAACCTTCTTAGCATCAACGTAGCTGTCATCTATCAGTTCGTAAAACTTACCGCTGGTAAAGTCGCTTATTGGTGATACGCATTTAGGACTACGCAACAAGCTCTTTGGTGTAAAAATAATAAGCGGCTTGCGGAAATCGCGGTGCATCTGTCTCCTTAATATATGGAAGAAGTTAGCTGGTGTGCTGCAATTAGCAACCTGTATGTTGTCATCTGCGCAAAGCTCTAAAAAGCGCTCTACACGTGCCGATGAGTGCTCCGGGCCTTGGCCTTCATAACCATGTGGCAGCAGCATTACCAAACCATTACCACGCTGCCATTTTGTTTCGGCACTGGCAATGTACTGGTCTACTATAATTTGTGCCCCGTTAAAGAAGTCGCCAAACTGTGCTTCCCAAATCGTAAGCGCATTGGGGTTAGCCAAAGCATAGCCATATTCAAAGCCAAGTACACCGTACTCGGACAGTAAAGAGTTATATATGCTCAGTTTAGCTTCTGTCTCGATAGTTGCCAGTGGGGTATATTCATTCTCAGAATCTGCAAGGGTAAGTACTGCGTGGCGGTGCGAGAAGGTGCCGCGTTTAACGTCCTCTCCACTTAACCTGACAGGGAACCCTTCTTTCAACAAGGTGCCGTAAGCAAGCAACTCGCCCATAGCCCAGTCAAACACTTTGGTAGTGTTTACCATAGCTCTGCGGTCTTCAAATAGCTTTTCTATTTTCTTGAAAAACTCTTTTCCCTCCGGCAGGGTGGTTAATTTGTTTCCTATTTCTGTTATGTCCTGTTCAGGTACAGATGTATCAATAGAACTTATTAGTTCTTTATGATTGGCAAGGTGCAGGCCTGTCCATGCACCTTCAAACATCGGGATGGTGTCTGTAAACCTATCTTCAGCTTTAGACTCATCCAGCATCTGTTGCAATTCGGCGCGGAAGGTTTTCTCCAGTTCTTTTGCGTAATTGGCATCTATGCTGCCTTCTTCAATCAGCTTTTTGTTGTAGATCAGCAATGGGTTAGGGTGCGCCTCTATAGCTTTATATAACACCGGCTGGGTGAACTTGGGTTCATCCGACTCGTTGTGTCCATAACGGCGATAACAAAGGATATCAATAAAAACATCCTCATTAAATACCTGGCGGTATTCCATTGCGAGGTTCACCACGTATGCAAGCGCTTCTACATCGTCACCGTTCACGTGGAAAACCGGCGAAAGTACGGTCTTAGCAACGTCGGTACAGTAAGTGCTCGAGCGTGCGTCTTTATAATTGGTAGTAAAACCAATTTGGTTGTTAATAACAAGGTGTATGGTGCCGCCGGTTTGGTAACCGTCAAGCTTTTCCATCTGAAGCACTTCGTAAACAATGCCCTGTCCTGCAACAGATGCATCGCCATGTATCAATATTGGCGCAATCTTTTTATTGTCGCCATTGTATTTGAAATCGATTTTTGCTCGCGTAATACCTTCTACAACAGGATCTACCGCTTCCAGGTGCGACGGGTTAGGGCAAAGGCTCAGGTGAACTTTCTTGCCATTCTTGGTCTCTACATCAGTAGAGTAACCCAGGTGATATTTAACGTCTCCACCAAAGGCCGATTCAGAGTCGTAGTTCTTCCCTTCAAATTCAGAGAACACCTCTTTGTAGGTTTTCTCCATAATATTGGTAAGCACGTTTAAACGGCCACGGTGCGCCATACCGATGATAAACTCCTCTATACCCAGTTCAGCTCCCTGATGAATTACAGAATCTAATGCGGGTATCAACGCCTCAGCACCTTCAAGAGAGAAACGTTTTTGACCCAGGAATTTGGTACCCAAGAAGTTTTCAAAAGTGACGGCCTCATTCAGCTTGGCCAGCATTGCCTTTTTCTCTTCAACCGAGAACTTTGGCGTATTGCGGCGGCTTTCCATGCGGTCTTCAAACCACTTTAATTTTATAGGATTGCGCAGGTAGCGGTATTCGGCACCAATGGTTTGGCAATAGGTATCTTCCAGCATCTGGCGGATATCGCGCAGTTTAGCAGGACCCATACCAACCTCATGCCCGGCGTTAAAAACAGTATCAAGATCCGCATCGCTCAGACCGAAGGTCTCCAGTTCTTTTCCTGGAAAATACTTGCGGCGTTCGCGTACAGGGTTTGTTTTGGTGAACAGGTGACCGCGGGTACGGTAACCATTTATCATGTTCATCACGTTTATTTCCTTCAGCAAGTTTTCGGGTGCTGCGGTTGCTGCTTTAGCACTGCCGGCAGGCTGTGATGCCTTACCGAAGTCAAAGCCTTCAAAAAATTTCTGCCAGCCGTAATCTACGGATTCAGGGTGTTGTTTGTAAGCTTCGTATAAAGAGTCGATGTAGGCTGCGTTTCCGCTATCTATATAATTGAGGCGATCCATGAGAAACCAATCTTGTAAAACGGCACAAAATTAAACATAATAGTACAATATGCCGAACATTATATGTTATAACTTTCGACTGCCGTTTAGGTTTAAAGTTATTTCAACGAAAATGACGTGAGGGTGTTGCGCAACTTCTTCAATTATTAAAAATTCAATCGAACTTCTTACCCGCGGTAATTTTATAGTTCTTTATTTCTTCGTTTATAGCACGTAGTAACGATTTCTTGCCATTTGCATCCTGCATAAGTTGCCATATCATTATACCGGCAGCTTTATCCAGTGCAAGCTTGGTTTTTGCCTTGATGGTGGGCATGCCGTTGTAATACATTGTACCGCCTGCTGGTAATACCACTTCATCCTTAGCCTCAGCTCCTTGGAACTGATCTACCACATCTTTATACGTCATATCGCCGGGTGCACCCTGCCCAAAGCCATAAGCGTAAAAAGGCACCCCTAGGTTCAGCTTTTCTTTGGGTATACCGCGACTTATCCAGTAGGCAATGTCCTGAACGGCCATGTCATACGGTGCATGCTGTCCGGGCTTGGCCTGGTTCCATGGCCCGGTTTTATCATAGCTCATAACGTTTACAAAATCGAACCGGGCAAGTACTTTATCAGTGTAACGTTCGGCATAGTAACCGGCTATAGCTGCGGTCATGAGCTTGCCCTGCGTTTTAAGAGCGGTAGATAGTCCGCTTACAAAGCTTTCGTAATCCTGGTTAATCATGCGCCCTTCCAGATCCACATCTATGCCGTCGGCATCGTTGTCTACCGCCAGTTTAAGCAATGCATCAATAAGCATGGCCTGCTTGTCAGCAGCAAGCAATGCCGGCAAATATTTGGGTGGAGAACCGCCGCCAAAGGATAATAGAACAAGTACATGCTTCCTGTGCGCAAGCTTAACAACTTTCTTAAGATCTGCTGGCGTAATGAAGTTCCCCGTGCTGTCCGGATTGACAAAGGCTATATTCAGATGCGTAATGTTCTTCAACTTAATATGCTTTACCTGCTCAAGTAAATTGATGTTATTACGGGTGTAGCCTACAACCATAAAGTTTGTTCCCTGCTTCTGAGCAACACTATTAAAACTTAAAAACATTAATACGAAAAGCCAGGGATTTTTTATACTCATATGGCAAATCTATTAAAGCGCAAACAACTCCGTATGCTTCACAGCAACTTTAAATGTTATATAATTGGCATTATCAACCTGGATGGTTTAATGCAAAACTTTGTGCAGATATGCACAAGCGCGGGAGACACCTTCGAACAGCACGGCAAGCAAGCCGATAATAATTGTATATTGTTCAAAAGAGTTCATGTACAAATATATACGCTTCTGCGGAGGTTTTATTATTTATTTAAGCAGATACTTTGCTTGGAGTAACCGGAAGCCAATAGTTAACGGATTCCTGCTGCGCTAAGGGTTTACTTGCGTTAAAGTAGCGCGTGCTTTTGCTATCGCTGCCTACGCCGGCTATAAACGCCCAATTGCCCCAGTTGCTGGCTGGCGAGTAGTCGATAAGTTTTTCTTCGAAATAAAGTGCACCCTTTGTCCAGTCTACTTTAAGCTCATTGGTTAGGTATGCGGCTAATGCCTGCCTGTTGTAATTGCTGATGTAACCTGTAGCGTTAAGCTCATGCATGGCGGCGTCAATAGTTGCCACACCGGTTTCGCCTTTCTTCCATTGTTCAAAAAGCTCATCCTGGTTGCTTGCAGCTTCCGGTGCGCCGCTGTTAAAACCTTCTGCACGGAAAAATTTCTGACCATGTTTTTTGAACATAAACCTGAAATAATCCCGCCAAAGCAGATCAAGCATCAGTTGATCGCCGTTCTGGAAATGGTTCTCCCGTTGCTGTTTTACAACTTCCCAATAAACTTCCCGGGGAGACAAGCATCCTACGGCAAGCCACGGTGACAAGCGCGATGCAGCATATCCCTCCACTTTGCCGCTTTGCTTACAAGCAAAATACTGTTGCAATTGCTCCAACGCTACCGTTTCGCCCCCGGTATATTTTTGCGTGGCTCGTGCATCATCAACCGGCTCCGGCACCCCAAGGTCTGCAAGTGCAGGCAGTTCCCCAGCGTCGGCAATTATTGGAGTAGAGACGATTTCAGGCGATGCGGTAACCTGCCGCACATTGCTGTCGCGTTCTACTTTTTTCTTGAAGGTGACAAAGCTATCGGGAATGTCTTTTATTGGAAAGGGCAGGTCCTCCTTATGGTACATGGTATGTCCAATAAAATGCTTGAGGTTCAGCTTCATTTTCCACAAAGCCGCCTCTACCCTTTCAGATACTTCGGTTTCCTCAGGGGCTACCTCACGATGATGATATACTTCGCTAACGTGGTATTCTTCGGCAAGCTGCGGAATGATCTCCGCGGGGTCCCCGATACGGATAATGAGATCGCCGCCAAGTTTTACAAGATTGCGGCGTAGGTCGGCAACAGATTCCAAAAGAAAACGGGCGCGAAAGCTACCTGTCTTCAAACTGCCGGCGTCGGAAGTAGTAAAGTAATATGGGTCAAAAACATACACCGGCAGGATAGTATCCGCCTTGCGCACTGCTTCAGATAATATCTCATTATCATGAATGCGCAAGTCGTTTCTAAACCAAACCAGTATTGTCTTTTCACTCATATGAACAATAATCTAAACTTATTTAGATCGATAACAAAAATGCGAATAATTTATGGAGGAAAGAATAAGCTGAACTATATATGACAACGTGCTAACATTTTATTCAACAGGATAAGATCAGGGTGTAAATGCCGGTAATTGCCCGACCATCGATTTTACAATTTCATAATAGTCGGTAACAGCCTTACGGCTAATTACTTTCTTTTAACATAAGCATGATAATTGCTGTAGCAATAATACCGTATATTTAGAGTAATTAATTTATTATGGCTACAACAGAAAGCATCCAGAACGCATACATTGACTTTGTACTCACCGAAGGCGAACAACCTAAGTCTGTCTACATTTTTGCAAAGAAAAACGAAATGCCCGAAGAGGAATTTTATCGCTACTTCGGCTCGTTTGATGCGGTGGAACAAAGCATTTGGGCCGACCTGGTGAAGAAAACAATCACCGAAATTCAGGCTCAGGAAATATGGCCGCAATATTCGGCACGTGAAAGGGCATTATCATTTTTCTACAGCTTTTTCGAACTATTAAAAAGCAGCAGAAGCTTTGCAGTTTACAGCCTTAAAAAGAACCGCAGCATTGGTACACCAAAAGTATTGGCGCAAGCAAAAGATGCATTTGAGGAATTTGCGGGCGGGATACTAAACGAAGGCCTGGAGACCAAAGAACTTAGCGACCGTAAGTTCTTCAGCAAACGCTACAAAGACGGGCTTTGGGTACAGTTTGGCTTTGTGCTTAATTTTTGGGTAAATGATGATTCTGCCGGTTTCGAGAAAACAGACGAAGCAATTGAGAAAGGCGTAAATGTAACGTTCGACCTGTTTCAACGATCGCCTATTGACAACCTTTTTGAATACGGTAAGTTCCTGGCCAAAAACGGCGGGTTCAAAGAAAAGATGGGGCTTTAATAAGCCCCTGCATTTATCACCTAAATAGATACACTTGAGCGATAATCACGCCCTGCATTACAACACACCTGCAACAGAAGAAAACCTGAAAGGAGTAGCCGCCATTTTTGATATGGATGGCACCCTTATAGATAATACGCCTTTTCACTTTAAAGCCTGGCAGCAGGTGTTTGAAAAGTATGGTTTACCGGCACTTTCCAAGGAAACTTACCAGGGTGAGATAAGCGGGGTGCCGATACCTAATACGGTGGAAAAGTTTTTTGCCCAGGTACCAGGTGCCGACTCCAACCTGATAGCAGAAGAAAAGCAACACCTTTACCAGGTAGCATTTAAGCCCTATTTACAACCAATAAACGGACTGGAAAACTTTTTGGCAGAGCTGAAGGACTCAGGCATGAAAATAGCGCTGGCTACTTCTTCCAGCATGGCCGACGTAGATTTTATATTTAACGGTATAGCCATCAGGCAATACTTTGATGTGATTGTAACCGGTAGTATGGTGAGCAAACCTAAACCAAACCCGCAAATATTTTATAAAGCTGCTGAACAGCTGCAAGTGCGCCCTGAGAAGTGCCTGGTGTTTGAAGATTCTACCGCGGGCCTTAAAGCTGGCCATGATGCAGGCATGAAAGTGGTTGGTATTACTACCGCACACGCTGCCGAAAAGATAAAACAGGTGGCAAACCTGGTTATAAACGACTATGCCGGTCTTAAGCTGCAAGAGCTGGCGGTATTATTTGACGATAAGTAATGAGCGATAACACATCAAAAGAACAGAACAGCATTCCAACCACCAAGGTTGAAAGAAGCGCCAAGTTTGTTAAGACCGGTTTTAAAATTGGCGGTAACTATATAAAGCATTATTCTAAAAAGCTTTTTAACCCAGACCTTGATCGTAGCGAACTGAACGAAGACAATGCCACCGATATCTATCAATCATTAAGTGAGTTGAAAGGCAGTGCGCTTAAAGTTGCCCAGATGCTGAGTATGGACAAAAACCTGCTGCCGCAGGCGTATGTAGATAAGTTCACTCAATCGCAATACAATGCCCCACCGTTATCAGGCCCGCTGATTGTACAGACATTTAAAAAATACTTTGGCAAAACACCTGATCAGATATATGATAAATTCAATATCCGTTCTACCAATGCTGCATCAATTGGCCAGGTGCATGAGGCAGAACTAAATGGTAAGAAACTGGCTATTAAAATACAGTACCCCGGTGTTGGCGATTCTATCTCATCCGACCTGAAGCTTATCAAACCCTTCGCTTTTAGGATGCTGGGCATGAGTGAAAAGGAACTTGACATTTACATGCGTGAGGTAGAAGAACGCTTGCTTGAAGAGACTGACTACGAGCTGGAGGTGCGGCGTTCCATACAGTTTAGCGAAGCGTGCAGCGTACTTGATAATATTGTTTTTCCTAAATATTATCCTGAACTATCCAGTAAACGCATTATCACAATGGACTGGCTGGAAGGTAAGCACCTGAGAGAGTTCCTGGCCACTAATCCGTCGCAGGAACTGCGGGATACTATTGGCCAGGCGTTGTGGGATTTCTATAACTTCCAGCAGCACGAACTTCGCGCCGTACACGCCGACCCGCACCCGGGCAATTTCATGATAACGCCTGATGGCAAACTGGGTGTGATTGATTTTGGTTGTATTAAAGTGATGCCTGATGATTTCTACTATCCTTTCTTTTCGCTTACATCAACAAATCTGTTCGACAGTAAAGAAGATACGATTGCCGCATTCCGCAAACTGGAAATGATCTTACCTAATGATACCCCGGCGCAGGTTGACTTTTACTACGGGATGTTCCGCCAAATGATCAGCCTTTTTGCCAAACCTTACATAACGGACAGCTTCGACTTTAGCGATAAGAGCTTCTTTGACGAACTATTTGGTTTCGGCGAAAAGGTATCACGTATGCCCGAGTTTAAACAGGCACGCGGCGTTAAGCACTTTATTTATGTGAACCGTACCAACTTTGGGCTGTACAATATACTGCATGAATTAAAGGCGAGGGTAAAAACAGATACCTATAAACCGCACGTGGTAGCCACCGCTTAAATAAAGCTAACAAGTGCAAATAAGGACAGGCAAAAACTTATAATCCAGCTAAGGGTAGCGCTTCCGGCCCAGCGTTCTATATCAGAAACCCTACCGGTACCGACGTAAGATTTAGACCTGCGATAACAGTACACGCCGAAAGCGCCGATACAAATTATTAGGATTAAAAAGGCAGATAAAAGTAACTGCTGAAAATCGTGAGATAACATAAAAACGTAAAATTGATTTATACGCAGGATAATAAATTTGGATACAACTGATATTAGCTGTTAAAACAAAAACTCTACCAACACCAAAAATTACGGTATTTATAGCCTGCCGGTTTATTACCAGGCTTTAATAAACACGGAGGTTTTGATAATAGTGGGAAAAATTCCCCCTTTTGTCATTATTGTATGGGAACAAAGTACACAAAAGCGGCAAAGCTTTGTTCAATATTACAGTTGGCTGTCGTGCTAATAACACCAATTGATGCCTATCAGCCCTTAAACCATATGAATAAAAATATACTAATTACCGGTGGATCCGGTCTTTTAGGCAAACAGCTTACTGCAGAACTTCTAAGTAAGGGCTACTATGTTAGCCACCTTAGCCGGGGCCGCGGGAAAAACCCGAAAGTAAAGACCTTTTTATGGGATGTTGCAACCAACCAAATTGATGAGCACTGCATAGACGGTATTGACACCATCATTCACCTGGCAGGAACCGGCATAGCCGATAAACGCTGGACAGATGAACGTAAGCGCGAAATAATACAAAGCCGCACAAGGTCTATCAGTATGATTTACGAGCTGCTACGTAAAAAGGCTCACAGAGTACACTCTGTTATTTCTGCCTCGGGAGTAGGGTATTACAGTGATCGTGGTGATGAGTTGCTTACTGAGGAAAGCGCGGCCGCTCATGACTTTATGGGTGCTTGCTGCATAGAATGGGAAGATGCTGTAGACCGCGGGGTGGAGCTGGGTTTACGAACGGTTAAATTTCGCACCGGCGTTGTATTGGATAAAAAAGGCGGCGCACTGCCACAATTAGCTTTGCCGGTTAAACTAGGCATTGGTTCGCCTCTGGGCACTGGTAAACAGTGGGTGCCATGGATTCATCCTGCCGACGTGATTGGCATGTATATGATGGCTATAGAGAACGAGGAACTTACAGGATCTTATAACATGGCTGCACCCCAGCCTGTCACCAACGAAGAGCTGACCAAAGCTGTTGCTAAACAGCTGCACCGCCCATTGTGGGCACCAAAGGTACCTGCGGGTGTTATTAAGTTACTTTTTGGTGAACTGGCTACGCTGGTATTGGGCAGTACAAAAGTTTCGGCGCAGAAGATAATACAAGCTGGTTATCAATTTAAATATCCCGACGTTCAATCGGCACTGAAAGAAATTTATGGATAAAAGTACCCCGCTTACCATTTTTTGGTTTAGGCGAGACCTGCGGTTAGAAGACAACGCCGGATTATACCGTGCACTTAAAAGTGGCAATCTTGTACTACCGCTTTTTATTTTTGATAAAGAAATTTTGGACGACCTTGAAGACAAGGATGATGCGCGGGTTACGTTTATTTACAAGGCTATAGAAAGCCTGAAAGAAAAGCTTAATCAAAGTGAAAGCGACCTTTATGTAGCTTACGGCACTCCACTAAGCGTTTTTAAGCAACTCGTAAAAGAATATACCGTTAGTGCTGTTTACACCAATCAAGATTATGAGCCTTATGCCGCGCACCGCGATAAGGCTATATCTGATTTGTTAGCGGAACACAAAGCTGAATTTAAAACCTTCAAAGACCAGGTAATATTTGACCATAACGAGGTACTTAAGGATGATGGCAAGCCGTATACAGTATTTACTCCTTACAAAAACAAATGGCTGCAAAAACTAACGCCATTTTACCTGAAGCCCTACCCCGTAAGAAAATATCTAAAAAACTTACATCAGTTTAAGGCTCCCACGCTTCCCTCACTTAAGGACATGGGGTTTGTGGAAAGCAGCGCCAGCTTCCCGGACCAGAGTTACCAGAAGCACATTGCCGACTATGCTAAAACGCGTGATTTCCCAGCTGTAAAGGGTACTACGCATATTGGCCTGCACCTGCGTTTTGGAACCATCAGCATAAGGCAGTGCGCTGCTGATGCTAACAATGCGCGTGAAAAAACCTGGTTTAGCGAATTGATCTGGCGGGAGTTTTACATGATGGTGCTGTACCATTTTCCTCAAACGATGGATCATGCCTTCCGGCCGGAATACGACAATATAGCGTGGATTAACAACGAAGAACAGTTTAAGGCCTGGTGCGAGGGCAAAACCGGCTTCCCGCTGGTAGATGCAGGCATGCGCGAAATGAATGCCACCGGCTATATGCATAACCGTGTACGGATGGTAGTTGCAAGTTTCCTAAGCAAGGACCTGTTGATAGACTGGCGCTGGGGAGAGCGTTACTTTGCCCGGAAATTGCTGGACTACGAAATGGCCAGTAATGTTGGCGGCTGGCAATGGGCTGCCGGCAGTGGTACCGATGCTGCACCTTACTTCAGGATATTTAACCCCGAAAGTCAATTAAAAAAGTTTGACCCAAAGCTGGAGTACGTAAAAAAATGGGTGCCAGAATATGCTGATTTCAGCAAGTACCGGGCACCCATTGTAGATCATGCATTTGCCCGCGACCGCTGCTTAAAAGCCTTTAAACTGGCGCTGAGCAAATAGTCATCAGTTGGTTACGTCAGTGATCTGAAACTCGAATCTAACAGGAGCATACACCGGTATTCCTGCTGTTGACAAACCGGCTGCACCATACGCCAAACGGGAGGGTACGAGTAAAGATATTGATGTGCCCTTTGCTGCATGTCCGGTAAGGCCCTCATATACCCCTGTTCCGAACGAATTTTGTAAATTAGATCCTGTGGGAGAAAATGTCGCCGCCGTTGTTTCCGCGCTTTTGTCAAAGAAAGTTCCGTTTAATAATGCTCCTGTGTAAGTAGTTGTGACAGTAGATAATGGACCGATTTCACCTATAGTACCAGTACCTGGTGTTATTACTTTATAATACAACCCCGAGGCTGTTTTGGTGTAGCCAGTAAGGTTGTTAGCTGTCATGTAATTGCGTATCACCAGATCATCATACACTTGCTGGTCATTTATTACATGTATGTAGTAGTCCAAACTTTGATTGCCGGCAATACGGCTGTTAGCATTGCTAATACTACCCGTACCAAAGCCCCTTTGCCCGTAAGCAAGGCGAGATGGTATTAATACACGCATACTACCGTCGCGATATTTCAACAAATTATGAATAGCTATTTGCAGGCCCTTCGGCAGGTTGGCCTGCTCAATATGGCCTACATACTCGTTGAAGTGATTAAGGATAGTATCAGAAGATGTATACTTCCCGTCAAAGCTTTTAAGCGTGTAAACAAAAGAAATCTTATCAGAATACTCCAGTGCCGGTCCTGTTCCCTTGTTAATAATTTTGTAATACATCCCGGTAGTGTCACCGCCCTCAGTATCCCGGCTAAAGCCGGTTAAGCTATTGGCTGCAATATAATTCTGAATTTGGGTTTCGTCGTATTCTTTTATATTCTGGTCAACAGTATCCTTTTTGCATGCGCTTAAGCCCGCTGCGGCTATCAGTAAAATAGTAAAGATCTTTTGTTTCATCTAAATCAATTCGTTACATCTAAAAGTCGTATGTCAAAATCCAAAATGGAGTTTTTCTTCAGGCCAATCTCAGGCTGGTCGTAAGGTCCGTAAGCATAACGCGATGGTATCAGCAATCGTACGGTGCCACCTTTTTTAATTTGGGGGATGCCCAACTGCCAGCCTCTTATTACCTCACCAAGGGCAAATGAAGGCGGAAAGTTGTTGCTTTTAGTAAACTCCTGCCCTGTTGTAAGTACCCTACCGGTATAAGCTACGGTAACCCTTGTAGAGTTTGTGAACAGGTCATTACCACTGCCTGGGGCAACTATTATATAATATACACCTGTTGTATCTATCCTTTTAGCACTTGCGGTGAGCCCGTTTTCAGTTATATAGTCCTGCACAATCTTGTCATCAACCTCGGCCTGTGCTCTCGCTTCTGCAATTGCATCATAACCTTTGCTGCATGAAAATAAAGCAGTAATAGCTACAATTATAAAAAGCAGTGCCCTCTTCATCCCTTTAATAACGGCAAATTTATTGTTTTATAATTCAAAAACAGCAGCTTAACACTTTTTAACAATTGCGGAGCAGCAAACAGGCTTGTTATTATGGCTTATAGTTGAGTGTAAGCTGATTTATTTTCTTCAGCATCTCGGTAAGGTATTGCTTGTCCGCCTCGCTGATGTGGGCATTAAGGTAGCCGTTAAACTGCCGTACAACATCCTTGGCCATATTCCGCTTTTCTTTACCAAGGTCGGTCAGGAAGATCTTTACAGATCGTTTGTCTCCGTCGTTTGATTTACGGTAGATAAGGCCGGTTTGCTCCAGCTGGTTGAGCATGCGCGACAAACTCGTCGATTTCAACCCCAGCAACGCTGCTGCCTGCGACACCGTTGTACCTTCAACATCATCTATATTAATAAGCAGGTAACCAATAGACTGCGTAATGCCAAACTCGGTAACAATTTGGTTGTAACGGTTGGCCATGGTTTGCCAAACTATCTTCAGGAAGTAATCAATGGTTTCCTGATGTTTTACGTTGTTGCGCATATGAAGCAAACATAGCGTTTTTAGTTGATGATGGTTATAGAGATCACGGCACAGGCCGTGTATCATGACCTGAAAATCACAAAAAAACTGTAACATGGTTCTAAAAACTGTAACATGGTTTTTAGCTAACCAATTATATATAAGAACTTTAACCGTTTTTAGAAGTAGAAAAGTGTAACAGGTGTAACACTTTTAAATGTTACACCTGCTGTAGCCTGTAGCTAAAACCCCAGTTTTGTATCATCTCCCCTGGGGTCGGCACCGCCTTCGTAATAGCCCCATTGGGTTTTAAGAATTCCGTCTACCCGCCCGATAGCGCCTCGTTTACTGAATTTATATCCTTTACGCGATAATTTTTCTACCACTGTGCTGTCAAGTGCTTCAGGTTCCAGGTCTACCTGGTCTGGCAACCATTGATGATGAAAACGCTTTGAAGAAACCGCGCTCTGCATGCTCTTGTCAAATTCTACAACGTTAAGAATGGTCTGGAACACAGAGGTTATAATTGTAGCACCTCCGGGTGTGCCTACCACCATAAACAATTTACCGTCTTTTTCTAAGATGGTAGGCGTCATTGACGAGAGCATGCGTTTGCCCGGCTGTATGCTGTTGGCCTTACCTCCTACCAGGCCGTACATGTTGGGCACGCCGGGCTTTGAGCTAAAATCATCCATCTCATTATTCAGCAAGAAACCCGCGCCTTTCACAAAGATGTGGGAGCCAAATGTATCATTCAGCGTAGTGGTGATGGATACAGCATTGCCTTCCCGATCGACAATAGAGTAATGCGTAGTTTGGTCGCTCTCGTAACCAACAAAAGTACCTGGTTGTATGCTGGTACTTGGTGTAGCGGCATCCCAGCTAAAGTTTGCCATGCGCTTCGTAATGTAGGCTGCGTTCAGCAGGCTGTCTACCGGCACCTTAAAAAAGTCCGGATCGCCCAGATATTTAGACCGGTCGGCATATACCCTTCGCTCTGCTTCTACCATTACCTGTACGATAGAGTCTTTATTAAAACCCCAGCTATGTAAAGGATACTTCTCTACCGATTTTAATAGCTGCAAAAGGGCAACGCCACCGCTGCTTGGTGGCGGCATAGTAATTACCTTGTAGCTCTTGTAATTGCCAACCAGTGCCTTGCGCCAAACCGAATGATAATTTTGGAGGTCTTCCCTGGTCATTATTGGTTTACCATCACTTACCTCGGCAGTTATAAGATCGGCGGTTTGCCCGGTGTAAAAGCCATCCCGTCCCTTATCTCTTATAAGTTCCAGCGTTTTGCCAAGGTCAGCCTGTACCAGTACGTCGCCTTCTTTCCACCCCTGTGCGTTAATTAAATAGCCTTTACCGGGGTTCAACTTTATAAATTCCTGCTGATTACGATTGATATCGTTTGCCAGCCTTTTAGTCATTTTAAAACCGTTCTCGGCCAGTGTAACCGCCGGCTGTACCAGGTCTGCCCACTTTAACTTGCCATATTTTTTATGGGCAGTGTACATCCCGTCTACCGAGCCGGGCACACCGGAGGCGTAATGGGTATACAGGCTCATGTCGGGCTTTATATTTCCGGCGCTATCCAAATACATATTCACCCGGGCACTTGCCGGTGCTTTTTCCCTGAAATCGAGCGTGTTTGTTTCTCCTGAGGCAGAACGGTATACCATAAACCCGCCGCCGCCAATATTACCTGCCTGCGGGTGGGTAACTGCCAGCGCAAAATGTACAGCTACCGCTGCATCTACCGCGTTACCACCTTTTTTCAATGCATCCAACCCGGCTTGGGCCGCATCAGGATAGGCACAAACCACCATGCCCTGGCGGTATTGCCCGCTTACATTTTGCCCAAGCTGGCCGGTAACGCAACTGGTAAAAACGGCTGCTAAAATTGCCGTACCTAATAACTTTTTATAAACAACAGGTTTGTTCAACATTTACGGGGGAATATTATAAACGACCCAATTTAGGTTATTTACACTTAAAACAGCACGTATTAAAAACGGTTTTTTACCGCTGAAAACCAGCACAATGCAGCTTAATTGTAACATTGGGTCGGGCCAAACAAGCATAAATTGTTAATTATGCCGTTGTATAGCAAACTGATACTATGAAAAAGCTTACCCTACTTACGTTTTTACTTGCCTCGTTAATGTTCATTTCCAGCCGCGTAGATGCGCAGGATTATAAGACTGCTGTCGGCCTTAAATTTGGTGGATATGAGAGCGGCCCGTCAATAAAATATTTCCTGGACCAAAGCACCGCGCTTGAAGGGATTATTGGTATCCGTAACCATGGTGTGGTTGTTACCGGTTTGTACGAGCTGCACCAGCCGGCTTTTAACGTTGCCATGCTAAAGTTTTATTATGGGTTTGGAGCACACGTTGGCTCGATAGGGAAGGGCACTTATAAAACATTTGGAAACGACCAGGTGTACACCGACCATCACATACTTTTAGGTGCTGATGGCGTACTGGGCCTTGAGTATAAAATACCTGAAGCACCTATTGCAGTAAGCCTGGACCTTAACCCGCGGGTTGAACTGGCAACAGGGCCTTTCTTTGACCTGGCACCGGGCTTAGGCTTAAAGTACACGTTTTAATAAGCTAATTGATTAATAAAAAGGCGGCAGGATGTACCTGCCGCCTTTTTTGTTTTATATTAATTAAGTACCCGCATTACCTGTTTGTGCTTTTGCTATTCTATATAGCAGACACAGATGGCTGCTACCTAACGATGATCACTTTTTTGGAATACACCTTGTTGCCTAATGTTACCTTAAGTACGTAAGTACCGGGTAGTTGCCGGCTGGTGTTTATTGATGTACTAAAGTTGCCTGCAGATATACTTTGCGATTGTGTGTAAACGGTTTGTCCGGAAGTTGTGATGATCTCCACCTTAGCAGTTCCCGCCGCCTTTGCCACAAAAACAACATTGAGGTTGTTTATGGCAGGTACCGGAAATAACGTTAGGCCAATATCAGTACTTATGTCTGGGTTTTTAGCCACAAGCGCGTAGCGGTACTCGTCAGACCGGCTGGTGCATCCACCATTAAAAGCAACCTCTACGTAATAGCTGCCGCTTTGCACCGGGGTGAACGTTTTGCCGGTAGCTCCTTCAATTGCCTTACCATCTAAAAACCATTGATTGCCATCAGTAAAGTTGGATACCAGGTCAAACCCATTTTGTGTGATCACCGGTTTATTTACAACCGTTGGTAATCGCGCAGCAGATGGACAGCCGAGGCTTTTTACTTTAAGATCGTAAAAGTAGTAATAGAAGCCTTTGTAATAGGTGCTGTCATTAGTATTTGTAGGCGATAACGCATCGTTACCCAAAATACTAAAAATGCCTCCTATTTTAAACGGGTAACCTGTAACGCCACCGTTGTTGCGATAAACGGTAACGTTAGCATCATAAGCCAGCGATATAGTGTAGGTGCCTGCAGTTGGTAATGTTAAATTAAGTGGCACCACAACACCCTGATCTGCCGGGTCGTTGGTTTGTGCACCAGGCCCGGGCGTGCCGCGCGTTGCGGCAGCATTCACCACAACGCTGGAAACAGCTTGCCCGTTGCTATTGGTTGCCGTAATAGTAAGCTTGCCGGAGTTGCCAAAATACATACGTGCTGTTTGCAGCACAACAGGCACATTGGTATAAACCGATACACTTGGGCTGAATTGATTGTATCCGCCTGCGCTAAATACATTTTTTGTAGCTGGTCCAACTGTTCCGCTAAAATCATTTAATCCGGCATAAAAAGTACCGTTACCAGATGTGCCTGGAACGGTAGCAATAGGCCCAAACGCTACCGGCAGCGCATCAGCAGGAGATTTATACCATAATATTTGCCCGTCACCTGTTCCGTTTAGCAAATAGTTGCCTGTATTAGAACAAAGATATGCGCTAAGTGCACCCAGTGCCGGCGGAAGGCTGATAGCTATGGTTCCTGTTGCTTTATCGTTACCTGATATCGGGTCGCCGTTAAGATGGGTTTCTGCGGTGATATTATAATTTGCACCTGCCAAAGTGTTAAACTTACCAGCCAGCACAAACTCAACTTCATCAAGCGGGGTAATAGTACCGGTGTATACCTCATTAAAAACTACAGTGGTGTTATTAGGCGATGCAACCGTTACTGTAACAGGTACATTACTGATGTTGGCGCTGCCATAATTCTTGAGCCTTATTACAGGCGAGGTTGAGCCGGCACAGGAACTGCCGTCGGCAGCATTAACAATTACCGTTACGCCCGCATCGGTAGTTGGCTTTACAAACTGTACAAGATAGTCCTGCGTCTCGCCTTTAGCATAACTGCCACATGCTGCAATGGTCGTTGGGTCAGATGTTTCGGTAAGCACTACACGCAACAGGCCCGAATTGCCTGGTATTACCGATAATGGCACTGTGATATTACCTGTATACGTGCCGGTTGCTGTAATTACCGGCGTTGTGGCTATCAGTTCGCCCGCATCAAAGGTGCCGTCACCGTTCCAGTCTGCAAATATTTTTGCAGCCTTGGCAAAGTTGTTACCGCAAGTACCCAACGTAATGCTGAATGGATAGGTTTTCCCCTGCTCCAGCAATATAGGTGGTGTTGTTAGCAGCGAATAGCTGGTACAGCCGGGCGCTGGTGTGTTATTTACATTAGAAAGCGTAAAGTTATTAATGCGCGAATCTGCATTGGACGATGGCGCAGATGCGCAGTACGCCGCGCCACCAATGCCTGTTGCAATTAATGAATATGCCTGACTGCCTGATAACAACGTTCCTTTATGGCTAACAGTAACAGTGTACGTTTTGCCCGGCGTAGCATTGGCAATATATACCTGTTCTACGTTGTCTCTGATGTTGTCGCCGGTGGTAGCAGCAGCGCCGGGATTATCCGGATTGAGTACCCAGGCGTTATAAGTTGTATTACCATCGCTAATGCGGATGTCGAGGTCATTTACAAGCTTTGGTGTACGGCTGTTTATAATACCGTCGGTTGTTGGTGTGCCTGCCGGATCAGTCCAGGATATTGTTACTGCCAGCGGACCGATACCGGAAGCCGTTACCGACAAAGTTTGTGTTTGCCCCTGTGTAAGGGTGCGCTCGCTGATCAGGCTTTTAGTCCCGTTATCAGTAATGGCCTGGGCAGCGGCCCGCATGTTAAGCAGTCCCCAACCATATTTGTAATCGGGGCCTATGCTGCCACCGTCAAAAGCTGTATGGCAGGCTAACCCTTTTAGTGTAGCAGCACGCATAAACGCATTGCTGTTCTTCTGTGCATAATACTCCTGAAGCAAGTATAAAGACCCGGTTACGTTTGGCGCTGACATGGACGTGCCCGAAAGCGTAAGGTAAGTTGTTGGCGATGTAATACCGGTAGATACTACGTTTTCCCCGTCCCCTACCAGGTCGGGTTTTATACGGCCGTCATCGGTTGGGCCCCAGCTGCTGAAATAAGAGGTGACCAGGTCTATACGGTTAACCGGCCCATTTGGAAGCGGCGCTATCGACCCTACTGTCAGTATATTCTTAGCGTTCCCGGTAGTACTTATGGCATCAAACCCGTTGTTGTTGCTGATGCCTGCAGGCCGGGGCCCTTTGTTTATTAATGCAGGATTGGTGCGGGTAGCAAAACCATAATAAGTATCGCCAACAGCAGGGCCATTGCTAGCTCGGCTGTTCCCTGCTGATTCTACTATAAGGTAGTAAGGTGCATTGTAAGCTACCTCATCAAACGATTTTACACGGGCATCATAAAACCCGAAGTTATAATCTACGGTATCGCCCGGCAGCCCATACCATTCCCAGCGGTTTTGGCTGGAGTTGTAATCCCAGCCGGCTACATCACCGTAAGAGTGGTTAGATAAAAGCAGATCCTTAGCGGCGGTACCCATTTCAGACACATCGTTGTTAAAATCCCAGGAGTTAAGTACAGGCGTGTTAAAAGCCATACCTTTTGCCGGCCCGTAAACGCCTTTGGCTATCATGGTGCCGGCCACGTGTGTAGAGTGGTCCAGCACAGCAGCGCCATCTTTTATACTGATGGTTTTACCGGCAAATTCCTGGTGCGCGGTATAAACAGATCCACCATCCCATATTGCCAGCTTATTATTCACAGCCGCGCTTGACCCGGAAAGATTGAGGCCGAGAGCACCGCCCGGCTGCACCAAATTGGTGCCTGTAGTTGCCGCAGCTATGGTGTTATTGTGCGTTACCAGGTAAACCGGGAAACCAAGTTTATTTATACCCTGCAGCACCCTCACGTTGCCACCTTTAGTGTAGGCAATAAGCGGCCAGCCTTTGCTTGCAGCAAGTGACAAAGCCTTTTGCCTGCCGGTGGTGTAAGCCTGGTTTGCCTGAACGGCAATACGGTCCAGTTCCTGCTTTTTGGCGGCATCAACCATTTGCTTTTGCGCTATTGCTGGGGCAATACAGCATAAGGTTAAAAAAGCAGATAAAAAGGCAGTGTAAAGTTTCCCCATAGTATTGATTAACCCTTATCTGACACTACGTGCGATAAGTTGAAGTTATAAATGTAAGGCTCTAATATATAAATTATAGCGCAGAGAAACTTACAATAATTGCCGGATTTACCCCGCCGTTTATGATCATTACTGGGTAATTTCGAAGAAAAAGCAAGCTGTGGAAACTGTACAAGATTTTAACACATGTGCTTACGCTAATAAATACCTGCCATCAGAAGACGGTAAACTCCATTGATCAACAATAATTAGCGTTATACCTATTGCTTTCAGTTAATTTTTAAATGATATTTTACCTATGCATAAACCTTTTTAATCCTTTACGAAAAAGAACTATGTAAATGATCTATAATATTAATTTCGCATTCCAATGTGCTATATAGTAACATATTAGGAATTTAATTATTAAATTTTTGGTTATTTTCGCGAGCCTGAAAGTAAGTAAACTATTTTGGAAAGACTTTTACTCACCTTAACCATATTATTGATTATAGTATTGTCTTTAAATTGCTCTAACAGCTATGGACAAGAGTACTATGATGGAACAAATACGCCACGCCAATATTATTATAATAATCTGGAGGGTGCTACTGTTGGCAATGTAGCTACTTTTATGCCCGGTGCAGGTTCAACATCTTCTGCTACAGCCAGCCTCTATTTGAAAGCTAACTCATCTCTGAACAATACTAAAAGTTATTCTACCCTGGCATCAGCCAGTACTATTGGCTATTTAAAATGGAACTTTTTTGGCTCTGCTGGTACAGCAGCTAATGTTAGCTTAGGTACCGCATCGTGGGAGTGGGAATTTGATTACAAAAATACAGGCGCTGCCCCCAATGATAATGGAAGTGGTATGGTTGCGGGGCAGGATTCGTGGAGGTATTGGCTTTTTGCTAATGCCTATAATAACCAAACCACCTACGGAATGTACATCACCGTTAGTGGCACCAGCTTAGTTTTCAGAGTTAAGTACGATGCCGCCAGTAATCAGTATGCTACTTACAACACCGGTCTTACGATTCCCGCCAATACGGATACATACCAGATCAGGATTGTACGTGCTGCCCAAAATGGCATATACCACGTTTTTGTACTGGATAGAACCACTGGTGTTACAACAGGTACAAGTTTAACAAATGGAACATCCGGCTATGTAAATGTTGGCACAACCCAGGGCAATGCTAATATGACAACCTATAACTTTAGCTACCTGGAAACAACCACATCTGTTGCAGACCACTTCCAATTTGACAACTTTAATTTTTATAAGCAACGAGTAGATTATACGCCAATTACATCTTCAGCAAATGGCATTACTACTGCTGTATATCCGGGTATTGTTAATGCAATTCCCTATGGCGTAAATGTTAATATCCGTGGCGATATATTTATGGGAAGGTTTGCAATTAGCTCTACGGGTAATGCACAAGCTTTGTTTGAAAGTGGTGCCATTTACAAAACAACCAATAGTGTATTGTCAGTAGCTGGCGGATCTAAAATTTCTGATGTTAGTGTTTACAATACCGGCACTTCCCAACTATCGCTGGACAATTATAATGAATATTACTACTCATCTGGCGGCACCGACGGATCGCGTACTAACGTGATAAACTACTACCTGGTGGCACAAGGTCGCAACCCTTTTTATGGAGGGTATCCAACATCGTCTACTTACTCTGTAAGCAATAGCGATGCAGACACTTTCCACCAATTTTATGGAAGCGGCTACTTCCCTTATCAATGGTCAACATCAAGCTCTTCTACTACCACTACAGCAGGTGATGTATGGGACTGGAGAGGAGTAGCGGGAAGCAACTGGACTACCGGAACCAATATATGGAAAAAAAACCTCAATACAGATATAAGCAACAGCGGGCCGTCTGTAAACACGGATATTGTTCGTATTGGAGTAATAGCATACAGCGGCACTCAACAACCGTCCGTATCATCTAACACTACCATAGGAAGTTTGACATTTGGCTCTGCAACAGCTTCAACAACACTTTCTATTGGAAATACACTTAACGTCGCCGGAGACGTAACAGTTAATCAAAGCACCACAGTGCAGCTTACAGGCGGAACTTTGAACATTGGTGGTAATTTCAACAATGGCGCTGCCTCTACTTTTGCTGCTTTATCCAGCACTGTATCGTTTACATCCGGGTCAGCACGTACCATTACCAATTCTAATACCTCGGCACCGCCCTCGGTAACTTTTATGAATTTAAATTTTACCGGCGGCGGTACAACTACCTTTGCTGCCGGAGGTTACTACAGCGTTTCGCCAACAGGCATAATGAAGGTAACTAACTCTAGTACCGTCTCAATTCCATCGGCAACTACACACCTTCAATTTTTGGCTAATAGTGGCGTTGCCTATGCTCAGATAGACCAAATAACAGGCTCAATACAGGGTGCTATCGATTATCAGGTTTATTTTACAGGTGGGTCGTTAGCTTATAGGAATTACCGCTCCATGGCATCGCCTGTGTACAATAATACCACTACTTACAACGCGTCTAACGGGTCTTTTTCATTATCTAGCCTTAAAAACACTTCACTTCCAAATAACAGCTTTATTATCACGGGAGCCAACGGATCTGTGAACGGTTTTGATAAGTCTACCAACAACGGGAACACGCTTAAAACTTATAACAGCACCACTAATAACTACACCGCTGTAAGTAGCTTAAACACATCACCAGCCGTAGTTTCGGGAACAGGTTTTTACATGTATTTTCGTGGGAACAGGGGCACTGCGGGTACGGTTACCTCTGCAGATCCTTTTGGCTCAAAAACAAATAAGTCTAATGGTAATGGGGCATATGCAGTACCCGAAAATGTTGTTTATACATACTCAGGGATACCTAATCAGGGCAATGTACCGGCAGCAACCTTGCCCACCGGGGGGGTGTTTTTCTATTTCATAGCTAACCCGTATGCCGCAACTCTGGATGCAGGAGCATTAATCAGCGCTTCAAACATCTCACCTTTTATATGGACCTGGGATCCCGTTTCTGCTGCTTATGCTGTGTTTGACAAGAATAGCGTCAACGCATCTACTCACGGGGCTAAACAGTATGTGGTTCCTGGTCAGGGTTTTTTCATCAGAAACGCAAATACAACCGGTGCATCTAAAACAGTTACACTAACAGAGGCAATGAAAAGTGTGGGCAATAACACAAACGCTGTGCGTTTGCTAAGCACAGGCAGCCCAAAAATCGCAGCGGAATTGCCAATAATCCGTTTGCAGTTTATTAAAAATTCGCTTATAAAAGATGAAGTAGGTATTGTATTACAACCGCAAGCCAAAGATTCTTTAGATGTTAACGACGCACCTCATCTCAGTGGCGACTACATGAATGTTACTACTATTACACCAGACAATAACTATTTAGCTATTGATAAACGCCCCTTTTACGGATCTAAAATCGTTATCCCTATTTTTATAAATGTCGCCGAAGACAGCATCTATACTTTCAAGAAAACCTATCTAAGCCCGGTAATGAGCAATTACAAGGTCACCCTTTACGATAGCTTGCTTAACAATAAGGTAGAAATTACCAATATAGACTATTCATTTAACGTGTACCGGGCAAAACCCGAAACATTTGGTGGTAAACGTTTTAAACTGATAATAGAACAACTGCCGGCACCCGTTACCTTTTTTGAGTTTAAAGGAAAGTTAAATGCTGATAAAAAAGGCTTGCTAACCTGGCAAACCAACAGGTACCGCCTTGGCACAACTTACCAGGTACAACGCGCGCCGGATACAACAAACTTTACTGATATAGGCCTTGCCCAGGCAGGTGTTGATACTACAGGCAAGGGTAGTTACCAGCTTGTGGACTCCACCATACAGCAGGGCAATAATTATTACAGGCTGGTGCAAACGGATGTTTTTGGAAATAAATCATACTCCAACAAAGTAATGCTTAACTTAAGCAGCGCCGTTGGGCCTGTAGATGTTAAAAACGGATTTAAGCTTTACCCGAACCCAGTTGTAACAGGTTTTTCTATCCTGAGTGATAAAAGCTATACGGGCAAGGTGAGTTTCAGGGTATACAACAGCAACAGCGAGATAAAAATTTCAGGCTCGTTTACACAACTAAATGCCTTTGAATCCGTTAAACAGGACGTAAGCCAACTAAAAATAGGGGTTTACTTTGTTGAACTTAGGGATGCAAACAACAAAGTACTTACCACGCTTAAGTTTATAAAACAATAATTGCAAATAGAGAAGTTAGAAGTAGTGAAAATGGATTTGCGTAACTATCTTAACAAAGGCCTGGCCTTTATAACAACCTTTATTATTGCTAATGCCCTCTCGCTGGCAGCATTTGCACAGCCTGTTGATCCCGGCGATGGCGATTGCGGCACCAGTCCTGATGATGCCTGCCAGGTACCGCTTGATACCTGGGTAATTGCGCTGGTGGCAGCTGGATTAATTTACGGCATTTACCACCTTAACAAAAAACAAAAGGCCCTTTGCATTTAATGCAAAAGGCCTTTTAAATTCTTAATCTTTACCTTACGACTTTCTTGCCGGCGCATTCAGGTCAAGCTGTTTAATGATGCCGTTAACCACCTTAGGCAAATCGTTCATGGTTTGTTTTGGATTGTGCAATTCGCCCACTCCATAACCTCTCCATACAACCGTATTGGTTTTAGGGTCAATCAGGTCGATAATAACCGTACCTTCTTTGTAATGCACACGTTGCGCAAAGGTTGGGCCGTAGTAAGGGCCATAACCAAAGCCGTAGCCATATGCCCATGGGCGGTAAAAACCATAGCCGAAACCATAAGGATATCCCCATCCGCCATAAGCGTAAGGCGAATAAAACTCAGTTTTGGTGCCGCGTCCGGTAACTGTAGCATAAGCTACCAACAGGTCTGGCGACTGGTTATTGTACGCCAAGCCTTTTTGTGTCAACGCCTCTTTAGTTGCCTGCTGTAATTTGCCATTGCCAATCTCATCAAGCGGGCGCCATTGCTTGTTTGGGTTCTTTTGTAAAGGAGCCCAGGCAAAGGTACGGTATTGGGTAAGATTGGTTTTGTTAGCTGCAGCTGTGTAATAGTTATAGCTGCTGCATGCTGATAATAGCGATACGAAGGCCACTGCCAGCATTAAGTGAATATATTTTCTCATGATCACACCTCTTATTTTAAGTCTTAGACAACAATGTAGCTGAAGGTTTAATGATAGAAAAAATATTTTTATTTAATTATCACTTTATACAACACAGGTAACAACTAGGTAAGGTACTTCCCTACAATAGGCATCCTGCGGCCCATTCCAAATGCTTTTGGCGACACCCTCAGGATAGGCGGTGTTTGGTAGCGTTTGTGCTCCGCGAGGTTTACCAGGCGGATCACTTTACGTACCACAGCCTCATCAAAGCCCTGATTGATAATACCTGCAGATGACTTGCGGTGCTCCAGGTATTGCACCAGTATGGCGTCCAGCGTATCGTATTCAGGTAATGAATCCGTATCCTTCTGCCCGGGCCTCAGCTCGGCAGACGGCGGTTTAACAATGGTATTCTCCGGTATGATCTCCCTGTCGCGATTGATTTCGCGGGCAAGGTCAAAAACTTGACTTTTATACACATCGCCAATTACAGAAATACCGCCGCACATATCACCATACAGCGTTCCGTAACCTACGGCAGCCTCGCTTTTGTTAGATGTATTCAGCAATATATAACCAAATTTATTGCACATAGCCATTAGCAGTACGGCCCTGCTGCGTGCCTGTATATTTTCTTCCGCAATGTTAAACGGCAGGTTCTTGAACTGTTGCGCCAGCGCCTTTTCAAAACTGTCAGTAACATTGCCTATCATAATGGTTTCGCTTTTGCAGCCAAGGTTCTTCACCAGGTCTTCAGCATCCTTAATGGAGTGGTCGCTGGAGAAATGCGAGGGTAGCAACACCGCCATTACATTCTCTGGCCCTAATGCCTCAGCAGCAAGCGCGCATACAACAGCTGAGTCTATACCGCCAGACAATCCCAATATCGCCTGTTTAAACCCGGACTTTGAGAAATAATCGCGTATACCCAATATTAATCCCTGGTGTATCTGCTCGATATCGGTTTGCCGTTCACCCCGTATGGTAGATTCATGTTCGTAGCTGATGTTGCCGCTATCGTCAAGCGTGTAATAGCATAACGACTCTTTAAAATAAGGCATTTCATCAACTATGTTCCCACCCTTGTCAAACACAAGCGACCCGCCGTCGAAGATCAGTTCTGTCTGCGCACCAACGTGGTTCACGTAAAACAGCGGCAACCTGTACCGGCTGGCGTTATCCTTCAGTATGGCAATACGTTCTTCGTCGTGGTTGTAGGCGAATGGCGACGCCGCTATGTTTATCATCACGTCCGGGTTCTCCTTTATTAGGGTATCCATAGGGCGGGTAACATACAACGGGTTCTCTATGGTATTCCACAAGTCTTCGCAAATGGTGAGTGCGATACGCTTACCTTTAAAATTAATACACTTAAACTGGGTTGAAGGTTCAAAATAACGGTACTCGTCAAAAACATCATAATTAGGCAGCAGCGCCTTATTTACCTGCGCGGTCACCATCCCGTTCTCAATAAAGTACGCCGAATTGTTAAGATCCTTTCCCTCAGGGTTGTTGTTTGGTGTAGGTACGCCAATAATGCAGGAAATACCGGTGCATTCTTTCGCAATGGTTTGAGCAGCCTGCTCACATAAATCAATAAATTCATTAAATTCCAGAAAGTCGCGCGCGGGATAGCCGCATACACAAAGCTCGGAGAACACCACCAGATCGGCGCCGTTATCTCGGGCCTGGTGTATGCTGTCTATTATCTTTTTAGTGTTGGCTTCAAAGTTGCCTATATGGTAGTTAAGCTGCGCTAGTGCTATCTTCATAATGTACAGGGTAGATTGCTTGCGGGGTAATGCAAATAAAAAATTATTTTTGCTAAAACCTCGGGGATGAACTTGCTTTCAAATAAAACGACACTTGCTTATTTAAGTTTTATCGTACTTATATTTTCCGCCTGTAACAAAAATAAAAAAATTGACGTTAGCAACATACCGGTTGACGTAAAAATAGAACGGTATGATCATGATTTCGATTCGTTGCGCACCAAACCTATGGATGAACAGGCGGGACAGTTATACAAGAAATACGGGGTGTTTTACACCGACTTTATAGAACGGGTACTTCGGGCAGGTACCTCACGTGATACGGCTTACTTTACCAAACTGCACGCCATCTTTGCCGATAGATCATACATGGACCTGAAGCATGATGTAGATTCGGTTTACCCTAACCTGGATAAACAGGAAGCGGAACTTACCGACGCCTTCCGGCGCATAAAGTATTACTATCCGAAGAAGAACCTGCCTAAAGTGTACGCCTACTTCTCCGGCTTTGAGGCGCAAACTACACTTGGCGAGGGTTACTTTGGTATTGGATTGGATATGTTCCTGGGGGCTAACTCGCGTTTTTATCCTGCACTTATAACGGCATTTCCGCATTACGTAAGCCGCAGGTTCACACCGGATAATATTACCCCCCGCGTGGTTGAAGGTTTAGCCCGTGAAGATATGTTTGTGGAGGATGACAAGAATACAACACTACTGGCTAAAATGATTTATAATGGCAAGATCATGTATTTTATGGACCAGGTGCTGCCTGATGTACCCGATTCTACCAAAATTGGTTATACCGGCAAGCAGCTTAAGTGGTGCGAAAGCTTTAAGGGCGATATGTGGAGCTTCTTTCTGGAGGAAAACCTGCTTTATAACAGCGATTACCAAAGCATACAGAAGTACCTGAATGAGGCCCCGTTTACCCCGGGGATAGGCGAGAACAATGAGTCGGCACCTAAGTTGGCTGTTTGGACAGGCTGGCAAATTGTACGCACCTACATGGACAAACATCCGAACGTTACCCTGCAGCAGCTAATGGCCGACAATGATGCCCAAAAGATACTGAACGAAGCCAAGTACCGGCCTAAGGATAACGTGCAAGAATAGTTACAACTGAAAAACAAAAAAGCGCCTCCAAACGGAAGCGCTTTTAATATCTATGGGGTAAAATTTACCTTATGCCAATACCCTGAAAACAGCTCTCAGGCAAAGTATCGACGCTATTAACAAAATGATGTTAGAGATAAGCGTTGCATGAGGGAACTCTGCAAATCTTAAGAAACAACCGACTAGCCCAAGAGCAACGGTTAACACGATGAATATGTAGTGGCTTTCTGAATTTGCTTCTTTTATTGATGATGCCATTGTATGCTGTTTTTTGTTGTGGCAAAAATAGAAATGTTTACCGAAAAAAGCGACAAGTTTTTAAGCTTTTACCTCTTTTTTGGTCCAGCCCTGCGGCAGGTTTTCTTCAATCTCTATATTCTCGAACTCAGCACTGGCACGTGAACCTACCACTTTGGCCCATGCAGCCATTTTACTGATGCCCTCTTTAAGGCTTACGTTTTGGCTTTTGCCGAAAACTCCTGCCGCTTTCGAGTGGTCGCTATGCGCGTGCATTACCTCTTTACGTGCTTCCAGGTGAGTAACTTTTGGCTCAACACCAAGTTCATCGGCAACTACCTGTACCAGCTCGTTAACAGTATACGGCCTATCGGCACCTACGTTAAATACTTCGTTGTATGAGGCTGGTACGTTTATGCAATTAGCAATATGCGGCGCAACGTCATCAATATAACTGAAAGCACGTGTTTGCTCGCCATCACCAAAAATGGTCATTGGTTTTTCCTGCATAATCTGGTTCATGAAAATACCAATCACGTTACGGTACTTGTCGCCAATGTTCTGGTTCTCGCCATAAACGTTGTGCGGACGGAAGATAACATAATTTAAGCCGAACATGTGATGAGCGGCTTTAAGGTCCATTTCCACGGCGTATTTAGCAACTCCGTAAGGATCCTCAGGTTGTGGCACCATGCTTTCCAACATCGGCAGTTGGCCTGCACCGTAAACCGCAATAGATGAGGTAAACACAAAGCATTTTACTTTATGCAAAACCGACAGGTTAATTAAATTTACTGATCCTATTAAGTTGTTATTGTAGTTAAACCGACGGATGAAATGCGACAGGCCTTCGGCTGCATAGGCAGCAAGGTGATATACATAATCAAACTGGTGCTTGTCAAACAAGGACTGCAACAGCTCATAATCGTTGATAGACCCTTTAATAAACTCTACACCTTCGGGCACGTGGTCTTCAAAACCGCCGCTAAGGTCATCAAGCACAATTACTTTGTGGCCTAAGTTTAAACAATGCTTAGCTACGTGTGAGCCAATAAAGCCGGCTCCGCCGGTCACCAGTGATGTGATCATATTTTATTAATTTATGTATCTTTTATGATTGTATTAGTAACGACACCTGTGCCTACTCAAATATAAAAAACTTTTTCCTAGTTACTCCCGGTAGTTGTACTTAAATCTGCGGGTTGTGCCATTACGGCTACTGCTTGCAAAAACCAGGCCGCATGTGGTATCCATTGCTCGGTCCAGCGCCATTCATCACCAGCTGCTTCTTTCTTAAAATCGATACCTGAGCCATCTGCACTACCGTTTTTACCGGTTATACCGTTTGATATGCCCCCTCGCTCGCTGCCATGCCCGTAATTAGATTGCATATACGGCACATTATTTTTCCCAAAACCGTATACGAAACACATATCGTAAGGGTTGCAGCCCATTATCCATGATAGTTGCTGTGAAGCGTATGCCGCGAGTGTTGCCTTAGTTCCCCAGTTGCCCGGTGAAGGGTAAGCCACCCTGCCGCCCAAAATTGCAGCAGCAGCTAACGACCCAAGCCTTGCATTTTCGCCCTGCCACCACCATCCTGTCTCATTTTCATGCGGGATAAAAAAACCGTCTTTTACTTTTCCTTTAATCAGGAAGCTTTGCCGCGCGTAACCAAAGGGATTGCTTACCCTGCCGGTTACTGCCAGGTTATAATCTAGCGCTTGTTTTATTGTCCGCAGCGCGGGCTCGCGGTAAGTTATATCCTTTTCTTTAGCCAGGTAGCGCGTAAGGGCAACTACCGGGAGCCCGGCATCTGACGCGTGGAAGAACGGCCTCCCTTTATCATTGGAGAGAAAGTAGCCGTCGGGCGTCATACGTTTATTTAAATTTGCTGCCCGCTTACGTGCTTCATCGCGGTACTGATCTTCGTTAGTGGCTATCCATAGTTCGGTAGCTGCCATCAGCGCGCAGTAATCGTCTATAATGTTCTCCTTACCGTCGTCATCGTATTTGGCATTATTTTGCAGCAGGTGGGCAAAACCTCTTTTGGCAGCATCAAGGTATTGGTCTGATGTAAACTCGCCCCTCTTTTTCCATTGTGATATGCGGGCAAGCGCCGCTATAGCCATGCCACCACCCTCACGAAAGGCACACTGGTACTGGTTGGTAGTAACGCTGTTGGCTAGCAGCCCCACAACCCTGCGGGCGTTAGGATCCTTATTAAAATAGCTGAACACGATCATGTAAAAGTATCCATCCTTGCTGAGGGCACGCACCATGTAGTCGGCGCCATATAGCGCTTCATTATCCAGCGAGTCCTTTAGCTTCCATTTGCTTAGCAACCGCGGGATAGCTTCTGAGGCACTTACCATGCTCCACGTTACCAGCGGTATCTGCTGTGGAGAAAAGTAGTTGGCGTATGCCAGGTGAGAAAAGTATTTGCTTACATCACCTGATGCATCGCACCATCCGCCCCGCATATCTACCCGTTGGTTACTGCCAAACAATTGCATCTTAGCATCGGCTGCCAGTTCTCCGGGGGTATTAGCCCGTTGTTTATTATAGTAATGAATTATAGAGGACAGCGTTTGCCTTGCTACGGCGTTCTCACCTATTACGAAGGGATATGATGTGTATGTTACCTTGTCATAAACAATGCGCAACTTGTATTTGCCGGCACTGCTAAAGGGTGTAAAATCCGCCTGCATAAACAGCTTACCTGGTGCCCAATCGGTAATGGTCTGCGGTTCGTTAAGCATACCAGTAAAGGCAACCTTGCCGGTAGCAACGTTCACCAGGGTAAAGGCAAATGGTTTGGTGAGTTTGCTATCAAACTGCACCACCGCCATTTTGGGGCTGTTACTGTCAAAGCCTATCTGATTTACATAGATTACAGGCGTTGACTTTGCCCACGATGCAATAAACAGGAGAATTATAGTATAGAATTTATTCATATTCAAGATCTATCAGCACAACAGTACCGCATTGCTATTTTTTAGCAGCCCAGAGTATAGCATTTGTAACTATGGTGCGGTATGCAGCATCATTAAACAATATGGGCGAATGGCCCATAAATATATACACGTTGCGCGCTTTTATGTTAGGATTGGTCCAAACCACCGGATGGTCGCCCATCTTTACATCAGAATTAGGTGCATAAGTTTTCTCATCAACACTGGCCAGCACATGTACATTGGGGCGCGGGCTCTTATCATAACTATACCACTCTTCTTTTTCCACTACGAATGATTTAGGTACCCCCTTCATTACCGGATGTTGGCGGTCCTCTACATTTACGGTCGCCGAAGCAAAATCAGGAATGTAATTTTTATACTGAATACCGCCCATGAAAGCAGAAAACCACTGCCACAAAGGAAAGCCATCAAACTCGCCCAGCAGGGTGGCGTGATGGAAACCTATCCATCCACCCCTACCTTGGGTAATATACTGTTCAAAAGCTGATGCAGCTTTCTCCTTCCAGCCGTAAGGCGGATAATCTAATTGAATAAAAAGGTTGTATTTGGATAGTAAGGCACTGTCAATGGTGTCGGTGTTCTGTATATAATCAATCTGAAAGCCTTTTATGGCAGCCAGCTTATTTAGCCAGGGCCGTGCTGCGTTAGTAAATGCCAGATGGTGTCCGCCATTCTCATACAGAGCAAGCACACGGAACTTTGGTGATTTTATTTGTGCTTTGCAGGCAGCAGATATAATTAAAAAGATGCAGGCAAGCAGCAGTACTTTTTTCATTTAATAGACAGCCTGGTGAGATACAGACCGTGCTCCTAAAATATGAATATTGTTTCAATTGCCAGCTGTCTATTAAATTGCATCAATGGACAATGCTTTTATTTACCTGCAATTTCTGCGTAACTCGCTTCTTCCCTTACCCGGAGTTAGTGAGAAGTTATGCTATGGTACACCGGGTTTTTACGCAGGTAAGAAAATGTTTGTTCGCTTGAAAGAAAACGGAGAAACGCTGGTGGTTGCCACCAGCAATCGCGATTACTGGATAGCAAGAAATCCGGATGTGTACTTTATAACCGACCATTACCGTAACTACGACTACATGCTCATCTCACTACCAAAAGCAGATGCGGAGGAAGTGAAACAGCTGCTGCTTACCAGCTGGCAAGAACGAACCGGCAAAAAAGCGCTGGCAGAATATAACAACAACGCCAATTGATTGCTGAGCGTAAATCTCTGTGGTTTTTGAAGATATTGTATAACGGCAAGCCAATTCAACCCACTTCCATAGGAATGTAACAATCCTGAGTTCTTGGCATCAAAGTTGTAAATATCAGTTCAATAACATTTACTTAAATTAACAATATCATGGGCTTATTAAGATTTATAGCAGTTGGCGCAGCCATTGGTTACGGAATAAACTATATTACCAAGAAAGGGCCTAACGGCCGTTCAATACTGGACGATATTACAGAAGACGCTCCGGAATGGTTTGACAAGGCTAAGAAGTATGCCGAGAATGCTGTTGACCAGGCATCGCAAACCGTTAAAGAGAAAGCCAACTACAGCGAAGGAATATAATCCTGCTTTTGCACTTTTGAAGCCGCCTTCTGTACTTAAAATATGGAAGGCGGTTCTGTTTTAAGGAATGCTGTACAGTACTGATTAACAGTAGTTTTTTAATTACTGGTTAAGTACAAGATGATCTTCATAACCTTAAAAATTAAATGACACAATGGTTCAATTAAATTAATTCGAAAGTTAATTGCCTGTTCAGTATATATTTTATATTTACCTGCAAATACAAGCTTTAATTGAACCCGGCCGACACCCTATTACGCTCCACACGGCTCTGCGGAGTTGCCTGCAGCCCAGCAAAAAAAACCGCTTCTTTGTCCCTTTGGGATCAGGTTTCAGAATTTTTTGTAAAGCTATTTAATACCGCCGACTGGCCACCGAGATGGCATTGCGGCACTTGGTCAGATTTTCATGGCTGGTTATATATCTTGTCTGACATAGGCATCTGGGCCGCTTATTTTGCCATCCCGGTGCTGTTGATGATGATGATCCGAAAAAAGAAGGACATCCCCTTTCACCGCATTTTTTTCCTGTTTATTGCTTTTATACTTCTTTGCGGCCTAACACACCTTATTGATGCATCTATATTTTGGTGGCCCGCATACCGGCTTAGCGCTTTGCTAAGGTTTATTACCGCAGTGGTATCTATTACCACTGTTTATGCACTATATAGGGTGTTACCGGTAATCTTGAGCCTGCGCACTGTTGCAGAGCTCGAAGCAGAAATAGAAAAACGCCGTGTTGTAGAAGAAAAGCTGCTTCAAAACGAAATAGCGCTTAACCGAGCATTGGAACTTACCACCCAAAATAACAAGCAATTAAAAACCTTTACACACATCCTGTCGCACAACATACGCAATCACGCCAGCAACATGACGCTGATTACCTCGCTGGTTGACCCAGGAACGCTAGATAGTGACAACGCCGAACTTTTCAGTAAAATCACCAGTGTTTCTCGTTCGCTTAACGCTACGCTTGACGATCTTTCCCAGGCAATAAGAATTAAGGAGAGTGTAATAGCTTCGGAACAGGTTGACCTTAAAGCGGTAACCAATAAAGTACTGGAGGTATTCCGGTCGGATCTGGAGTTGAACCATGGCACAGTGACAACAGATTTCCAGGTTGCAGAGGTATACTTCCCGCGCATTTACCTCGAGAGCATTATTTTAAATCTGATATCAAATTCTATAAAATATAGAAGTGAGGAACGTAATCCAACTATAATACTAAGATCGTATGTTAACGAAGATTTGCGCACTGTGCTGGAGTGTAGCGACAACGGAATAGGCATAGATTTGGAACTGCACGGCAGTAAAATATTTGGTTTATATAAAACATTCCACGAGCGTAAGGATGCACATGGTGTAGGATTGTTCCTGGTAAAAACACAGGTAGAATCACAAGGGGGGCAAATTGATGTTACAAGTTCCCCGGGTAATGGGTCGGTATTTAAAATAACTTTTTAATGGATAATAAGATTGATATAGCGTGTGTAATTGATGATGATGAGATTTATACTTTCACCGTTAAACGGATTATAAACCGGGCAGAAATTGCAAACAAGACTATCTTTTTTCACAACGGCAAAGCAGCCCTTGATTTTTTTACTGACAACGCCAGCCGGGTAGAAGAACTACCTGACGTTATTTTGCTTGATATAAACATGCCCGTGCTTGACGGCTGGCAATTCCTGGACGGATTTGTTAAGCTTATACCAAAGTTCGGTAAGAAAATAACTGTTTATATAGTAAGCTCGTCTATTGACGAAGAGGATTACGCCCGGGCACGCAAAATATCTGCCGTAAGCGACTTTATTGTTAAACCACTCACGGTTGAACATTTACATCACATCCGTAACGCCCTCAACATCTAGCTGAATAGATATTTTCTGTTTTTTGAATTTGTGATTTTAGAAAAAAACGTCTGCTCTGGTAGCGTTTTAAAGATTGGTAGCGTAATGCTGTTATTATACTTTACTAAAACCAATGTTAACAATGACACAAATTCAGCAAAAATTAGTTAGGCGGGCGGGCATATTCGGGATGATCTGTTTGCTGGCCGTATCACTCAGCTCATGTTTAAAAAACAACGACAACACGGTGCAGCCACCGTTTGCCCTACTATCTGTAATCAACGCGTCACCAGGTTCGCCTAATCTCGACTTCTACCTTGATCAGAACCGCGCCAGCGTTTACCCTATCATTTATGGCAGCGGATTAGATTACCTGCAAGCTTATTCCGGCAACAGAAAAGCGTCATTCTACACCGCAGGTACACAAACCCTGTACCTGGCAGATACCATTAAACTACAACAGGATAAATATTATTCCCTGTTTTTGGCTAACGAAGCAGGCCACCAGGAAACCATTTTAGTTAACGATAGCATTAGCAGACCGGCAGATGGCAAAGCTGCCATACGCTTTGTTAACCTGAGCCAGAATGCACCGGCAGCAGATCTGGTTATAAAAGACGGTGCCACTTTAGTTACCAACAAAGGTTACAAAAACGTATCACCATTTGTTCCGGTTGATCAAAAAGCCAATTATACTATCGAGGTTCGCCAAACAGGCACTACAACCGTGTTAGCTTCCTTAACTAACGTACCATTAAATAATGGTTCCATCTACACTGTTTGGTTGCAGGGAGTGAACGGCGCTACAGACGCTAAAAAGCTAACAGCCAAAATCCAAAAAAACGTTTTCTACTATTAAACATCATCTACCTATTTTAAAGCCCCGGATATCTGGGGCTTTTTTGTTTTACATTCTTTAAAGGAATAGCCGCGCATCAAACAAATCGCCTTGTTTTAGTATTCATCTAGCAGTAATTGCTAATACGAATACATTTTGAATAGTACTAAACACATTGGCATAATTGGCGGAGGCCCAAGTGCCTTATTTATGGTTAAGCGGCTGGTAGATGCCGGAAATACCGATCTGCAGATAACCATTTTTGAAAAGAACAATCAACTGGGTGCAGGGATGCCTTACAGCCACCTTGGCGCAAACGATGAGCACGTAACCAACGTGTCGGACAACGAGATACCGGAGCTTGTCACTACCATTTCCGAGTGGATCAAAACTGTTCCCGAAGACACACTAAATAAGTTCAACATACGCCGGGAACACTTTAACGAGTACAAGGTGCTGCCCCGTTTATTGTTTGGGCAATACCTTGCTGCGCAATTTAAACTTGTACTGGCAGCAGCCAAAGAGAAGAGCATAGCTATACAGGTTTACTACAATACAACGGTAGTTGACGTTATCGACCAGCCAAAACAGGAGACTACCCTGGTAATAACCGAAGCCGGCGATAAGTATGAGTTCGACCATATTGTGCTGTGTACCGGGCACCGGTGGCCAAAAGTACATGAAGGCAAGATTCCCGGCTACTACGACTCCCCTTACCCCCCATCAAAGCTAGGTTTTAAGGTAAATACTCCCGTTGCTGTCAGGGGCGCGTCGCTTACTGCTATTGATGCCATACGTACACTCAGCAGGCACAACGGCAGCTACCAGAAAGATCCAGATGGCGTTTTAACTTATAAAGTAGATGAAGCCAGCAAAGGCTTCCGGCTGGTGCTGCACTCGCGTAATGGCATGCTGCCTGCGGTACGCTTTCATTTAGAAGATTCGCACCTGGGTAAAGACACTGTGCTAAGCAATGAGGAAATTGCTGAAGCACGCGAAAAAAATGACGGTTTCCTCCCGCTCGACCTTGTTTTTGACCGCAACTTTAAAGACGGCTTTAAGACTAAACGGCCCGCCTTTTACAAGCGCATTAAAGATGTGCAGATGGAAGAATTCGTTAACTTTATGATGGTAATGCGCGAGCAGGCCGATCCTTTTGAGTTGTTACAAGCTGAGTACAAGGAAGCTGAAAAGTCCATAGAAGCGGAAGAATCAGTTTACTGGAAAGAAATGCTTGCGGTACTAAGCTTCGCCATGAATTATCCGGCTAAGTACTTCTCTGCAGAGGATATGCTGCGGGTGCAGAAGACCCTTATGCCGCTCATCTCTATTGTAATAGCATTTGTGCCGCAAAGTTCTGTTGAGGAGTTACTGGCGCTTTGGAAAGCGGGTGTGCTTACCCTTGTAAGTGTTGGCGATGACAGCGAAGTAGAGCCTGTTAATACCGGCGGCATCGTTTACCACTATACCAACGAAGATGGTAAAAAGGTTGCCGAGCCTTATCCCGTGTTTGTTGACAGCATTGGCCAGCCACACTTGTCTTACAATGATCTGCCTTATCCAGGCCTAAGAGAAAACCTCACTGTTACTCCTGCAAAACTTCTGTTTCGGGATGCACAATTAGGCGCTGCCGAAATGGAGCACAACAAAAAAGTAGAGAAAGACAGAAACGGGAATTACGTTTTAACAGTACCCGGAGTAGCCATAAATGATGCCTTCCAGGCGGTGGACGCCTACGGAGCGTTAAACAATCGTATTTACATTATGGCCGTGCCTTATATTGGAGGTTTTAATCCCGATTATTCCGGATTAGATTTTTCTGAGGCAGCATCTGAACGCATCGCAAAAGCTATATTGCACGCCTAGTTATGGAAAGTTCAAGTGACAATTTAAAGTTATTCATGATCTTGCTGGGATCGAAAACGCCAAGGCGAAATGTAGAACAGCACGATTACTTTTTTGCTATAGCATCTAACCTTAAAGAACTTGTGCCGGAAATAAAGGCCTTTTGGCCCGAAGCCGGCTACAGTTTACATATAGATGGCTGGCGCGAGGTAAATACTGTGGACGGTTACGCCGTTAAAGTTTTGCTGAAGGAGCACGCTGCCCCAACTGGCAATAACCGGCTGTTCTTCATTAACCTTGGGGGATATACAGCCGGCAAGTTAGAAGAACAGCACTATACCGTTTTAAGCGTACAGGACGATCGCGCCCGGGCAGTACAGGATGCTAAAAAGACTGCGTTCTTCAAAAAACAATCCATAGCCACGATTAAAGGAGCAAACTCGCACATCGATGAAAAATATGGCATAGATGTAGACGACATTTACCGCATTGAAGACATACTAAGCGAACAGCAAAAAGCTAAATACCACATTCAGATTACTCCCGCCGAAGGATTGCCAGAAGATGTGATTCATTTAGGCTACTTTAAACTTGATAAACTCTGATACAGCTTCGATCTGAAACACGAAGGGGCTCAACCATAAAGTTGAGCCCCTTTGCTGTAAATAAGAACGAGTTTACAATATGTAAAATACCTTAGACTGTTCGCTGGCACTTACTGAAGGCTTGCTTTCTGCTTTATAGTTTTCTTTAAGCATTTGCATGACGTCGCGCTCTATCGTGCGGGAAATGGTAGTGGTAGGCGTATCGGTAGGTTTGTTCTCGAACGGATCCTGCAGGTGTATAGCCATGCTTTCTATCAGGAAAAAGGATGTTGCAATTGCAATTACCAATGGTACTTCTACCACACCAAAGAATTCTATCAAGCCAAACGGCAATAGCAGGATGAACAGCAAAACCGAAAAGTGGATGTACGTGCTGTAAGTTGCCGGGAACACCGTGTTCTTAATACGCTCGCATCCTCCCATATGGTTTGAGAAACGTGTTAACGTTTTATCCAGCTCAACCTGTTGGAATTCATTTATCCAGCCCAGTTTATACGCACTGCGGATGTCTGCACCATGCAACTCCAATAGGGCTACAGGTACATTATCATAGCGGCTGATGTGCTTCATATCTTCCTCGCTTAGGTACTTTTCTAATCCGGCGCGCGGGTCTTGCTTACGCAGGTGGCAGCTGAGGCTGTGGCACCAGGCTATCTGCCGTTTACTTAGCTTTTCTACAAACCGGCGTTGCTCTTCTTCGGCATATGGAGTGTCAACAAAGGTCAGTAACTGGCGGGTGAATGAGCGGGAATCATTTACAATCGCTCCCCAAAGGGTACGTGCTTCCCACCAGCGGTCGTAAGCCTGGTTAGATTTAAAGGCAAGCAACAGCGATATAATGGTACCCAATATGGTTGGTACTGCAATAGGTATTGATATACGGGTAACATGAAAGTTGTTGTACATAACTGCTATCAAAACCGAGTAAACGGTTACAAGCAGCACTTCCTTTTTTACCTTGCCCAGCATGTAGCTGACAGGGATGTTTTCTTTTAATAACATGGCAGATGATGTTTAAGGTTTATGCTTCTGTTAAAACTTCTTCGTTTTGGTAAACATGTTCGGCAGCCAGTTGCTCTTGAACATGCGCCTGCTTTTTATTGAGTTTAAGCACAGGCAATCCGCTTTTTTGAATAAGTACATCCGGGTTGATGCTGCTTTTGTGGATGGCACCAAAAGAACAGCTTTCGCTTTCCAGTATCATGTCTACCTCGTTAGCGTCCAAAAAGTTCCTGAACATGCCTAGCGTGCTGCCGTACAAAAACTCGAGCTTAACATTGTGGATCTGGGGATTTTGCGCTCGTATGTCTCTTAACTGCTTATAGAATTCGTCGCTTACTCTTTCATACTCGCGGCTGCGGCGGCTCAGCATCAGCAGGTCGTTTTCAGAATCAGATAATTTAAACATGTGTACAAACACAAGGTTGATACTCTCTCCCCGCACCTGGTTGGTAATGCCCTGGATGCACTTAAGGGCATCGGGCTGATAGTCTGTTGGAATTAATATAGTTTTCATAGATGACAGATTAAATTGTTTTACATCACAATTTTACCCCGCACCCATTAAGAAGTTATAAGATACTTATTAAAGTCTTATTAGAATTAAGAAAAAGCTCTAATAACTAATTCACTGGATTACAGCCCTTAAAACCATCCGGTTTAAGAGGTATTAAGAGATTGACTCGAGTTATTAGAAAATGATAAGAAGCGGGCCGCTTATTTTACAACCGGAAGCAAAATTTGTATCTCGGTACCCTTGTCTTCTTCGGATCGTATACCTATGGATCCTTTATGTAACCTGATGATGTTTAACGTTAATGGCAGGCCTATACCATGCCCCTGAAAATTACCTGTGTTTGATGCCCTGAAGAACGGCTCGAAAATATGTTGCTGCTCTTCCTGCGGAATGCCAATACCCCTGTCTATCACCTTTACAATGATGCGCCCGCCTGTAGATGTAACTTGTATTTGTACCGGCCGGTTATTGGAGTATTTGCAGGCATTTAGCACAATATTGCTTAGCGCAAGTTGCAGCAGGTTTACATTTCCTTCGGTTTGCAGCGAAAGTTCATCCTCAGGCAGAGACGAGAAATCCAGGTCTATAATACTTTCCGCAATTACCTTTTTGGCAGCATCTGCTACAGTAATTATTAGTTCATCAATCCGTATTTTTTGCCAGTCTTGCTTTTTGCCGTCAAAACCGGTTTGTGCCAGTCCTAATAAACTAGCCAGTATTTGCCCAAGTTTCTCGGCTTCCAGCAAAATCGCTTTTACGGCGGGCTTAAGTTCATTATCCAGCCGGGTATTAGTCAGCAGCAGTTCGGTTTCGCTGGTTATGATAGTTAAAGGTGTACGCAATTCGTGCGAGGCGTTGCTCACGAAATTATTCTGCGTTTCAAAAGCTGTTTCCAGCCGCGTAAGCATATTGTTAAAGGTGAGTATCAGTTCGGCTATTTCGTCCCGGCTTTTTATCTCGTCCAGTCGCATGTGCAGGTTATTGGCAGTAATGCTTTTAACCCGTTTTATCATACCCCTTAAAGGCTGTACAGTTAAATAAGAAAATACCTTACCTGCTACATAAGCCAGTACAATAGCCACAAAAAACATAGCAATGAGCACCCGTTTTAACTCTTCCAGCTCTTTAAAGCCATAAGGGTCTGTTGCGGTCACCACTACTATATAACCCCTACCTTTGCTGTTGAAGTAACCACCGGCGTAAAAGCGGTTCTTTTGCGTATATCTTACTTTTCTGCCTTTAGATGCTATAACTTCCCGGTAAAAAGATTTGGGAAGTTTCAGAGCCGGTATGTGGTTATCTGCCGTGGATGTATCCAGCCGTACAACGTACTCCTTCTCGTTAAAGAGCTTCTCGAGGTAGCGTTGCCTTACCTGCTGGTAAGCAAGAGATGACTTATCGGGATCAATGCTAATCTCGGCAGTGAGGTTTACTCTTGCCTCCAATCGTTTAAAAAAGTCTTCGAAGTTAAATTTTGATACAAAGTAGAATATAGAGGCATTAAGCAGCAATAAGCCTATGGTAGAAATGCCAAAAAAAAGCAACGTTATTTTAGTTTGAAGCTTCATTGCTTTCTTCCTTCATTATGTAGCCCATGCCAAATACGGTATGCAAAAGCTTTACCTGATGGGCACTATCAACCTTTTTGCGCAGATAGTTCACGTATACGTCCACCACGTTGGTACCCATGTTAAAATCAATATCCCATACATTTTCCAGTATCTGTATCCTGGAGAGTACCATATTTTGATGGCGCATAAAATACTCAAGTAACCGATACTCCGTAGCGGTGAGGCTAATGGCTTTGCCGTCCCGCTTTGCTGTTTTTGATGTTGTATCAACCTCCAACCCGGCTAAAGAAAGCACAGTTTTTGGCGAATCGCCCTTTTTGCTGCGGCGCACCAGGGTACGTATCCGTGCCTCCAGTTCTGCAAATTTAAAGGGTTTGGCAAGGTAGTCGTCGGCACCGGCGTTAAGCCCGGTTACCACGTTCTCTGTACTTGAGAGAGCTGTCAGCATCAGTATAGCTATGTTATCATCCTGTTTACGGATCTCTTTACAAAGTTGTATACCGTTTATTCCAGGCAACATTACATCCAGAATCAATAGGTCAAATTGGTGGCCCACCGTCATTTCCAAACCGGTAGCACCATCCCCGGCTACGCTAACCTCCATTCCTGCATCGGTTAACCCGCGAACAATTACCGACACTAATCCGGGCTCGTCTTCAACAAGTAGTATCTTCATTTAATAAAAGAGATTTAGAGGGGCGGCTAAAGGTAACAAAACGGATTTTAATTGTTATTGATGACGGATGTTTGCCATGATCAAACTTTATCAATAATCCGGCAAGTATAATGGTTTGCCTTACACATAAAAACATGAGCTTAACCTTCTTTAGAATTGCATTCTTTTGCCTTGTTCCCCTCGGCTTGTTCATCCTTATAAAAACCATAGGTATGCTAAAAGGGCTTTTTAGCGGCGAGGTGGTTGCTGAGTTCCCGATGAGTCAAAAATCATACAATTTTGATATTGATAAACCTGGGGTATACGCCGTTTGGCAAAAGGGCAAGTTGTTTAAACGCACACCTATAGACAAGTTTAATATAAAGCTAACCAAAGAACCGGGCGGAGAAAGCGTTAGCTTAACCAATTCGTTTTTTAGCCCTCATGTTAACGGCCTGGATACGGCACGCCTGGAAACCCTTCGTTTTTATGCAGAACCAGGCGATTACCGGCTAACGCTGGAAAAGCGAAACGGCACTTCTTTTTTTGAACAGCTATTTTCTCGTTTATTCCCTGATGCACCTGTTGATTACAGCACGTATTCAATACAGGTAAGAGAAAGCCGGCCTGTTTATTACATTATTGCTGCTATCCCCTTGTTTACCTTATCTGTATTTTGCATTATTGGTGGTATTGTAGCAGGTTTTGCAGCGCCAAACATTTTAACAGATATGGGTATTTTATATACCTGACATATCCAAGTTGATAGTAAGTTAACTAGTGTTTCACCCTGGTGGCACTAGCCGGTATATCAAGCCGATGACAAGATTTTGTCAGTTTTAGCTTAATTGATTAATCTAAAGAGCTTTAGTTTGTTTCACCTGGAGTGTTTGTACTGTTTCACAATGTTTCGGCTTAAACTATTAATCTGTTGATCATTAACTATTTACAAAAAAACATTGTTTCGGGTGTTTCGCTTTCAACCGAAACACTTGCGCAATAATTACTGTACAAGACTGAGCTTTATTAGTAACACTTATTAACAGTGAAAATCAATGGCTGATACATGTAAGGACAAAGTTTTTTTTCTTTTTCTATCCCATATCCTACAAGCGGATGTACATCCAGAGCATTGGGGCTATTGTTGCTATAGTTGTTCTGTTCATTTGGAGCAATCATCAACTGCAAGGCCAGCTATCTAAAAAGACTATACGCGGTAAAATCACCGATATTAAAACTGGAGCTAAAGGTGGCAGCGGCAGTGGTAAATACAGCGGCAAAAGCAGTTACTATCATTTTCAGATTGCAGGCTATAAACGTAACTTCTTGCTGGAAGATGCAAGTGTATTTGAGAACTGGCAGGTTGATGGTGATGACTTCAAGACAGGTGATATAGCGTCGTTCAGGATTATGGCAGTTGACCAACAAAACCTGCAAAAACCAACTGAATACCGCACACAAAACAACATAGCCTGGCCACAGGAAGCTTCCAGCATAAAGATGTACGGACTGGAAATAGATGGCAAAAAGGTGCTATCTGCCAATAGCTCCATCAGAGGCCAAACCTATAATCGCTGGTTTTGGTTGATGGTTCCTTTATTCATCTACTCACTCATGTGCGTTTTCATAAGAACAAGGTTTAAAGTTTGGACAACAGGCAGAGGATAAAGAGCTTGATAACTTGATCAATAACAACATGGATATTTACCAACAAGGGGAACAAAAGATTATCAGTATAGAAGTTGAACTAAAAAAACTTGGTGAGTGGCGGAAGGAACGCCCCGGAGAAGAAGTTTTCGTAAACATGGGTGCATTTGGCAGCAACACCATGCCGTTTACTACCTGGCTTCAGTTTGTGTTTATCCCGAGAATTCAGGAGATTGTTGCCAGTCGCGGAAAGTTCCCAAAGTCCTCGTCAGTATCGGTATATGCCCATAGAAATTTGGAAGAAGACAGGTACAGACATTTAAATACCTTGCTAAGCGAATTTGACAGCCTAATAGAAAAATCAGATATCTGAAAATGCAATTATGACTATCGTCACAAAAATCAGGAAAGAAGCCACCACTCCTTTTGTAAAGAACCAAAATTGCTTTTCGGTAGCAGCGGAGTTTGTCAGTTTATCTTCTAATAACTTCAATTGCGTTTCATTCACAGCTAGTTCCCTTTTCAAAATCTCGGGATTCGCAAACCTTCTGTTTTCCTGAGAAGTTACCGGGTATATGATCCAAAGTCGCCCTTTTGATTGAAGGTAGATGAGGTTTACCCGGTTGCTGATTTTTTTGACCTGGTAATGTACAATGTTGACTGGCTTGTTGTCAATTATAACACCATTGTGCCACATTAAGGTCTTTCGGCCATAGATAAAGTACATTATCGCTGCAACAAAGGTAATAGGCCCTATCATGAAAGCCTTAGTGTTCCCAAAAAAGTCGTTTATACTACGCGCTTTAGCAGCCAGATGTGGGTTTACGCTGTGAGACGCCATCTGGCAAAGGATAATTAAAGTAAAACACCAAAATATAAGGCTGAACATTAAAAACGCGCTGCGGAAATTGCCACACTTCAGAAGCACATCAGGAGCGATATAGCCTTGCTTAAAGCTATCATCGGGTGAATACTTGCCTGGCATTTCTGTTGATTTGTTAAAAATCATACTCTTAGAACAGTAAAATACCGGTAATGGTTTCTAACTAGTTAGCTTGTTAGATGTAAACTCAGTAAATGAAAAAGGCCTTACGAAATTTCGTAAGACCTTCAATTTGGTGGAGAATATCGGAGTCGAACCGATGACCTCTTGCATGCCATGCAAGCGCTCTAGCCAGCTGAGCTAATCCCCCGTTCGGGTGGCAAATATATTATATCTTCCAATAACATTATACTGAATTGATAATTATTTTGACAACGTGCCACCTTGTTTTATTCTTCTAAATACCTTTGTTCCCGCTGCTTTACACTATTACCAAAATCTAACATACAATGCTGTTAGCAGCAGGAGTGTTATAATGATTAGCGCCAGTGTAGAACGGTCGACCTTAAACATTCCTGCATCTATTTTAATAGCTTTAGGGTTTACTTTCGGTCCCGCTAAGCTTACCGCTACCATAACAATAATGGTGAACATGAAAGACAGCCCCATACAGATAAGAAACGGTATTTCGTACCCGCCTTTGCCATTTGGGAATGCGGTGTACAACAAGGTTTCGTTACCAAAAATCCTCGGTGCGTAATTGTTAAACAACACCGACATTCCAAAGCCTGTAAGGATACCTGCTATAGCCGCCTGACCGGTAGTACGTTTCCAAAAGAAACCCAGGATAAAAATTGCGAATATACCCGGGCTGATAAACCCTGTATATTTTTGAATGAAAGTAAACCCGCCTTCGCCACCTATGCCAAGAATGTCTTTCCAGGTTAGAATAATAGAGAACACCATAGCGGCCAAAATGGTGAGCCGTCCCACATTAACCATCTTCTTTTCGCTTGCATCTTTTTTGATGTGTTTTTTGTAGATGTCAAGCGTAAATATGGTTGAGATACTATTGGCTTTACCAGCAAGAGATGCTACAATTGCAGCTGTTAGCGCCGCAACTGAAAGCCCTTTTAAACCGGTAGGCAGGAAACCCAGGACAGCGGAATAAGCATTATCAGAATTGAATTTACCGCCCGATGCCATCTCGTGCTGTAAGCCACCATTCTTGTATAAAACGTAAGCCGCTATACCTGGCAACACTACAATTATCGGCATAGCCAGCTTCATTAGGCCGGCAAAAAGTATACCTGTACGAGCAGTTTTAAGATCTGCGCCGAGTGCTCGCTGGGTAATGTACTGGTTACAACCCCAGTAGTTAAGGTTCACTATCCATTGCCCGGCAAAATACATGGCTATGCCCGGCAAAGCCAGGTATTTATTTATTTCGGCCTGAGAAGCGCCCGGCTTGGGTTTGGGAAGTATCATCTTGAAATGTTCAGGAGCGTCTCCCAGCATAGCTTTTAAACCAGCCATTGCGTCTTTACCCAATCCAAATTTCTCGCTCACCAGTGTTAGCGCTATGTAGGTTGTGGCCAACCCGCCCACTACTAATACCAACACTTGTATTACATCGGTAAAGCCTATTACCTTCATGCCACCCAATGTTATTATCAGCGCGAAAATTGCAAGAGCAATAATTATCTCGTGCAGATACCCGCCGCCTGCAAGACTATTTATGGCTAAAGCCCCCAGGTATAATATCGATGTGAGATTTACAAATACATACAGGAACAGCCAAAAGATGGCCATAACAAAACTCACTGTTTCATTATACCGCGTGTGAAGGAACTGTGGCATCGTAAATATCTTATTCTTAAGATACACCGGCACAAACCACACTGCCACAATAATTAGTGCGATGGCTGCCACCCACTCGTATGCTGCTACCGCAAGCCCCACAGCAAATCCCTGCCCGCTGGTACCAATAAACTGCTCGGCAGAGATATTAGAAGCTATAAGTGAGGCGCCGATGGCCCACCAGGTTAGAGAGCCTTCAGCAAGGAAAAAATCTTTGCTGTCGGACACACCTTGTACCTTCTTGCGGCTGTAAACCCAGTATCCATAACCAGATACCACAATAAAATAGATAACGAATATGATGTAATCTATCTGAGTAAATTTGTTCATAATTGATTGGTTAAGTATCAATAGTTAAGCATGTACCATAACCCATCTATGGCACATGTGATAAAGGATTATTTGTAGGCTATTTCATTCCAGCGTAACTCATTCCTGAATTGCTCTATCGTCGTATTCTTACCTATACGCAAAAATTCGATTCCTGCCATATCAGCAAAGTCCTGCAAATGTTCTGCGGTAAGATTCTGGCTGTAAGCTGTATGATGAGCACCTCCGGCATATATCCACGCAGCGCAACCTGTTTTCATATCAGGCAACGGCTTCCACAGCACACGTGCAACCGGTAAATTTGGAAGCTCGTGTTCAGGCTCTACTGCTACCACTTCGTTTATGAGCAAACGGAAACGGTTTCCCATGTCAATTAACGACGCATTCAGCGCCTCTCCGCCCGCCACGTTAAATACCAACCGTGCCGGATCAGCTTTACCGCCAATACCCAGTGGATGCACTTCCAGCGCCGGTTTACCTGCTGCTAAAGAAGCATCTATCTCTAGCATATGGGCGCCAAGTACTAACTCGTTCTCAGGATCGAAGTGATAAGTGTAGTCTTCCATGAATGCGTTACCACCCGGTAATCCGCTACCCATAACTTTAAAGGCGCGTACTAAGGCGGTAGTTTTCCAGTCACCCTCACCAGCAAAGCCGTATCCGTCAGCCATCAGGCGCTGGGCAGCAATACCCGGCAACTGCACCATCCCATGTAAATCCTCAAAAGTATCGGTAAAGCCTTTATATCCACCTGCTTCTAAAAACTTGCGCAAGCCAAGTTCAATTTTTGCGGCTTCATAAACCGACTGGTAGTGGTCTGCACCTTTCTTTAAAGATGCGTCCATCGTATAAATATCTTCGTAGTGGTCAGTCAAAGTGGTAACCTCATCCTCAGTTACGCTGTTTATGACAGCAACCAGATCGCCAATGCCGTAGCTATTTACAGCAAACCCGAATTTGGTCTCTGCTTCCACCTTGTCTCCGTCTGTAACTGCTACAAAACGCATGTTATCGCCAAAACGCACAAACTTTGCGCCCTGCCAATCATGCCATGCAGCAGCAGCACGCGCCCAAGTATCAATCTGGCTTAACACCCCGGTATCCTGCCAATGTCCTACAACAACTTTACGGCTCTTACGCAAACGCGAAACCATAAAGCCAAACTCACGGTCGCCGTGGGCGCTCTGATTAAGGTTCATGAAATCCATGTCAATAGAACTCCATGGTATGTCCCGATTAAACTGGGTATGCAGGTGAAGCATTGGCTTCTGAAGGATATTCAAACCTCGAATCCACATCTTGGCGGGTGAAAACGTATGCATCCAGGTAATGATGCCGATGCAACCCGGTGCGGCATTTGCCTCTTGTATTGTAGTATATATTTCTTCAGTAGATTTTACCACCGGCTTATAGATCACCCGGACAGGTATTGTCCCCGAGCTGTTTAATCCTTCTGCAATGTGCTGAGCGTGTTCGGCAACTTTTTTTAGTGTTTCTTCGCCATATAAATTTTGGCTGCCGGTAATAAACCAAACTTCAAAGGTTTTTAGATCGATCATGATGTTGATAGAATTTGTATGATTTGTTCAGGCCTGACCATAATAAGAATCAGGACCATGTTTACGTTCGTAATGTTTTTTAATTAGAGAGTCCTTTAGGCGTGGAGCGTTGTTGTTTATCTGTTCGGTTAAATACGCCATATGAGCAACACTTTCCAAAACTGCGCTGTTGTATACCGCCTTTTCGGCCGTTTTGCCCCAGGTAAAAGGCGCATGGTTGCCTACCAACACCATTTCCACTTCTTCGTAACTTAACCCCAATTTGGCGAAATGGTCTATGATCTGGAAACCTGTTTGATATTCGTAATCTCCCCTCACCATATCATCATGCATTGGCGGAGCGCAGGGAACATCTACAGTAAGATGGTCTGCATGTGTGGTTCCAAAAATAGGTATGCACCGCTGAGATTGCGCCCATGCCGTAGCAAAGGTGGAATGGGTATGCACAATGCCGCCAATGTTTACCCAGTTTTTATATAGCACTGCATGCGTTTGAGTATCTGATGATGGGCGGTGGTCGCCGGTGATGGTTTTTCCGTCGAAGTCGACAATTACCATTTTGTCAGGCGATAGCTCATCATAAGGTACGCCGCTCGGCTTAATTGCGAACACGCCTAATTCTCTGTCCGCCGCACTTACGTTGCCGAAGGTAAACAGCACAAGCCCAAGCTTTGGCAGCTGCATATTAGCTTTGTAAGCTTTTTGTCTAATGTGTTGATACTGATCCATACTACAAGGTTTGCAGTTTAGCTTCGTTTACAGATGCTGTTTGTCTATCTATATGTCCGCCTAGTGACTGGTACATCTTGTAACGCTTTTGGTATACGGCGTTCATTTGTTCATTCGGCTCATAGCTTACATCAAAACCGCCGCCCATTGCCTGCATGGCAGCCTCAACGTTAGGATATATGCCAGCTACTACCGCTGCGAACATTGCCGCACCTAATGCGCAGGTATGCGTAAACTGATGGATGCGTATGGGCATGCCCAACACATCAGCCATCATTTGCATAATAAATGGAGATTTCTTTGCAACTCCGCCAATCCCGATGATTCCTTTAACCGATATACCTTCACTTATAAATCGTTCCACGATGCTTTTAGCGCCGAAACATGTCGCTTCTGCCAACGCGCGAAATACCCGCGGGGCATCACTCCCTAAATTGAGTCCACCAATGGCTCCCTTAAGGGCCTGGTTGGCATCGGGTGTACGGCGACCGTTAAACCAGTCTATCGCCAGCTCGCTTTCTTCGTCAAATGGCAACAATGCAGCCTGCCGGCTCAGCTCAGGTATAATTTGTTCTGCAAGCTCTTCTTTCAAGGCTTCAGCAGTTGCAGCGTCGATTATTTTCGAAGCTGAAAGCAGGTTGTTTATGGGCCACGAAAGCAGATTTTTAAACCATGCATACGTGTCGCCAAAGGCAGACTGCCCTGCTTCTAACCCTGCCATTCCGGGGATCACAGAACCATTTACCTGCCCACAGATGCCGTTTACCAGTATTCCATTCATGTCGTTCATGGGTGCTACCAATATGTCACAGGTAGACGTACCCATTACCTTACTTAAGTAGTACGGCTCTATTTGTCCGCCTACTGCGCCCATGTGGGCGTCAAATGCGCCCGTGCCCACCACTACACCCGTAGATAAACCCAGCCTTGCAGCCCACTCTCCGCTGAGTGTACCTGCAGCCTTGTCAGCAGTGTATGTTTCGGTAAATAATCTATCAGTGATGCCAGTCAGCAACGGGTCTAATGAGGTAAAAAAATCATCTGGGGGCAGTCCGCCAAACTCTTCAGCCCATAAAGCTTTGTGACCTGCGGAACAGCGCCCGCGTTTGATGTCGGCGGCATCACTCCCGCCCGTAAGTAAAAACGGTATCCAGTCGCAGTGCTCCACCCAGGAATGCATTGCCTGACGGACGTCAGCATCTACCCTTAACACATGCAGCAGCTTTGCCCAAAACCATTCCGAAGAATAAATACCCCCAACATACTGAAGATAATTTGTGTCAAATTTTGAAGCGTGATCATTTATTTGTTCGGCCTCCTTTATACCCGTATGATCTTTCCAAAGCACAAACATCGCGTTAGGATTTACTTCGAAATCGGGTAGCAACGCAAGCGGAGTTCCAGTTGCGTCTATTGCTATAGGGGTAGACCCGGTGGTATCAACTGAGATGCCTTTAACAGCACTTGCAGCCTGTTGCCCGCCAGCCTTCTTTATACAATCCTTTATAGTGGCTTCCAGCCCCTCTATATAATCTAGCGGATGCTGCCTAAACTGATTTTCGGAAGGTTTGCAGTACAAGCCTTCGCGCCAGCGGCGATAATAGAACACTGATGACGCTATTTCACGGCCATTCGCGGTATCAACTATCACCGAGCGGACAGAGTCCGTTCCGTAGTCAACACCGATCACAAATTGATCGTTATTCATAATTGGTTTACAATAATTGTCTAATTAACATTTAATTTGCTAGAAATAGAAAATTATTTTCAGAAATCTGTTTAGCTGAGTGCTTTAGGTATTTGGATTAAATTATGATAAAAGGTAGTGTATAGCTATTTTAAACGATACACGCTTTTTACATCCTGAGCAATTTTTGAGCTTAGAAGTTCGGCACCGCTACGGTTCAGGTGCAAGTCATCGTAAAAATACTTAGGGTTAGTAAAGCTTGTGAGATAATTAAACACAGGAACATTGTTTTTCCTGGCTATTTGGTAAATCAAAGCAATATTCCTGTTGGCTTTCAAGTCTATCGTTTGGTAAATAGGCGACATGGTAATTACCACTTTTATGCCTTTGGCTCTACAACTTTCAATAAATTTTTTGTAGTATATAGCAGCTGTCGTGTCTACCTCATCGTTTACGTTGTAAGCGGGTTTGTTGCCGTGCCATTCTCCGGTTTTACCAATAAATCCGTCCTTACTATTATCCTTTTGGTACTTGGGTAAAAACTGCACCATTTCGTACAGGATAAGCGAATTATAAGGATAAATCTTAGATAACATTTTATAACGTTCAAACTTATCTCGGAGCAAACAAACTTCCCTCACTTCCGGATGCGAGTCATAATACGGCAGTAACACATTGAGCCTGTCGAGGTTTTCGCGGTACTTGAATATCTGGAATTCGTTCGGGCGGGTATCTAAAATAATCAGCTTGGGTGTGTACCGCTTAAGTACTGCCTGCAATAACCCGTAATGGTAATATATATAACTAAGATCTCGTCCGCAGTTATAAACAGACATGTTAAGGCTGTCGCTAAGTATGCTAGGGTCGTAATGTTCTGCAGCTTTCGATGATCCGAACACAAGCACATCAGCAGTGGTTTTATTGATGATGTAATTTGCCCTTGCGTCAAATCCACTTTTTTGAGTAAAATAAAAATGCTCCAGCAGCGCGCCTACACCCCTGTCAAGCACAAACATCAGCACCAACAATATCAAAAGTTTCTTAGCTATACGTTTCTTATCAGCCATAGTTAAAACTTAAAGTATATAAACTGTCCGCCATCAAATACACCAATTAGCAATATACTGAGCAACAAGAAACAATAAGAAGCCATGCGTACTATTGGCGATGTATGATACAGAAAATAGCTGTTGCCATGATTTAGGTAAGTTGCGGCATCGTGCACAAGGAGTATGATTATCGCAATGAGGGAGTACACGATAACGTTCATATTATTATCAAATAAAAAGAACTTACCAGTTGGGTGGGCGATGCGGCTAATTACAGTGAAAGCATCTTGTACATTGTTTGCGCGGAAGAATATCCAGGTAAAGCATAGAAAAACAAACATCAGCAACATACTCACACCATTGTACAGCAGAGAGGGTGCCTTTTTTGACATCTTCTTTCTAAACTTCTTTGTCAGAAACTCATAGCTCATAGCCAGTCCATGTAGCACGCCCCATATTATATAGGTCCACCCTGCCCCATGCCAAAGGCCGCTAATGCTAAAAGTAACCATTATACCAAACACTACAGCAAACTTGCCCCAGTCTCGTTTCGCGACTATAATTGGAGTAAATAAGTAATCGTTAAACCAGGTATTAAGAGATATATGCCACCTGCGCCAGTACTCGGTTACACTGGTGGCGAAGAAAGGCGTGTTAAAGTTGGTCATGAGTTTGAAACCCATTATACGGGCAGTACCCAGGGCAATATCTGAATACCCGGAGAAATCCGCGTAGATCTGAAATGCAAAAAACACTACCGCCGTAATGAGCATGGATGTACTGTAAGAACCCGGACTTTGGTACACTGCCGATACAAAAATGGATAACCTGTCTGCTACAACAAGCTTTTTAAAAAAGCCAAGTAGCATAAGCCGTAAGCCAATAGATACATTCTCGTAGGTAATAGGATGCTTTTCGTAAAACTGGTGCAGTAAATTTTGGGGCCTTTCTATAGGGCCTGCTACCAATTGGGGATAAAACATTACATACAGGGCATAAATACCAAAACGGCGTTCGGCAGCCTGGTTCCCGCGATACACCTCAATAGTGTAGCTCATGGCCTGGAAGGTGTGAAAGGATAAGCCAACAGGCAATAGTATACTAAGGTAAGGTATATGGTTGTTAACACCTACTTGGTTTAACAACAGAGATATATTGTCATTAATAAAGTTGTAGTACTTAAAAAAAGCCAGTACGCCAATATTAGCCACTAACGACATGATCAGGTACAGCCTCCGTTGCTTACCGCTGGATTGTTCTATCAGTATACCTGCAAAATAATCTACAATAATGGTGAACAGAAGTATAAGGATGTACACCGGTATAAATACCATATAGAAGTAGCAACTTGCTACCAGCAATATCAACCATCTAAACTTATGCGGCAGTATATAATAGAGCGGGGTAACAACAAGAAAAAATACAACAAAGTGTAAGGAGTTGAATAGCATAGCCGCGCAATAGTTAACAGAGGGCGAACGAAGATAAAAAATAAAAGCTTTTAAGACAATGAGCGTTACAGGAGCTTAAACCTAAACCAAAGTAACAGAAAGGTTGTTGTCCGTTAAAGTAATTGCGGCTAATGGCGGTACACCTGTTAAGTAGTTATATTAGCACACGTCAATTATTAACTGGCTTTCCATAATAACCCTCTCCTGCTATGTTCACTTCTTTATCTGCCGAATTTACATCACCACAGCAAGAGGAAACGCCCTTTGATCAGGCTCCCAAGTGGAGTAAAAGCGCGATTTGGTACCAGATTTTTCCCGAACGCTTTCGTAAGGGCATGGAAAGCAACAACCCGAAGCCAGAGAACATCAATATACCACCTGTAGGACAAATTGCTCCTGAAGGATGGCAGGTGAGCTCATGGGGAAGAGACTGGTACGGCCAGGACCCATGGGAAGAAGGCCGCGAGTTTATCGACAATACCTACTATAGAAGATATGGTGGAGACCTGCAGGGTATACTCGATAAGTTAGATTACCTGCAAGATTTAGGCGTTACAGCATTGTATATAAACCCGCTAAACGATGCGCCATCGTCACACAAGTATGATGCACGTAATTATCACCACATTGATGTGAATTTTGGACCTGATCCCGAAGGTGATTTGGGTATTATAGCATCAGAAGATCCGGCTGATCCGGCTACCTGGCAGTGGACCGCGGCAGACAGGCTTTTTCTTGAACTAATTAAAGAAGTACGTGCGCGCAACATGCGCATTATAATGGATTACAGCTGGAATCATACAGGAGTTATGTTTTGGGCATGGCAGGATGTGTTGAAGAACCAATCACAATCTCGCTATAAAGATTGGTATGAGATAAGATCATTTGATGACCCAAACACACCTCACAATGAATTTGCTTATACCGGTTGGGTGGGCGTAGCCAGCCTCCCCGAAATAAGGAAGGTGGACGTAACAACCCACCGCATTAATGGCCAGCCTTACGAAGGAAATATTAATGAAGGCGCAAAACAGCACATCTTCGCGGTAACCCGGCGCTGGTTGGCGCCTAACGGAAACACTGACGAGGGAATAGATGGATTTCGTTTGGATGTGGCAGATCAGATTGGATTGGGGTTTTGGCGCGATTTCCGTCGTGAAGTTAGAAGCATAAAAAAAGATGCTTACCTAGTGGGAGAAGTTTGGTGGGACGAGTGGCCTGATAAGCTGATGGATCCTACACCGTATACCCAGGGTGATGTTTTTGATGCGGTAATGTTCTATCAGGCATACAGGCCGGCAAGGTATTTTTTCGCGCATACCGATTTTCCGTTGGATGCACAGCAATTTAAAGAGTCTTTGGAGTATGAGTGGAATAGGGTGGCCGAAGATAAGCGATATGCGATGATGAACGTTTCCTCCACCCATGACACGCCCAGGCTACTTACTGATTATTATAACACTAACAAATACAAGTTTCATGCAAATCCCCGGGAAGAACCTAACTATCGCACTGGCAGACCCGATGAAGAAACTTATAAACGATTAAGATTATACCTGATACACCTGTTTACCAGCATTGGAGCGCCACATATATGGAATGGCGAAGAAATGGGTATGTGGGGGGCGGACGACCCGGATGAACGCAAGCCGCTGTGGTGGCCAGATCATCAGTTTGAGCCAGAAACCCGCACTAACATACAACCAGGCGACAAACTGTACGACGATGTAGGCTTTAATGCCGAACACTTTGAATGGTATAAAAAATTAATTGCTATTCGCAAGAACAATCCCGTACTTAATAATGGTGCTATAGAGTTTTTAACGGCGGCGGGCGGCATACTTATATACCGTCGATATGACAATCAAGATGAGATATTGGTTTATTTCAATACCGAAGATCATGAGTACACTTTCAACTTACCAGACGGACAGTATTTAGACCTGTTGACAGACCGGAGAATCAATGGCTCATTCACATTAAATACACTTAATGGATCGATACTTAAAAGACTCGTTTAGATTGATGCACACAAAAGGTATAGAAACAGTAAAGCCCCCTGATGGGCAGGGGGCCTTTACTAACCAATTATAAACCTAAATTATGAGAAGACTTTTTTATGTATCGATTGCTGCTTGCAATCAATGGTGTAAAAGTAACACTAAGTTTTTAAACGTGCAAGAACTTTTTTGTAATTTTTTTGTCAGCTTGATATAAATAAACTTTGAGCATTACTTTAATAGTAACGATAACGCAAAAAGCTTACCAATATTTTAATATTTGTTGACGTGACAGTTACTTTTACCAAAAAAATCTTATCCACTTTTGTGAATAAACATCTCCAATGAACGTTACAACACACAAACCAGAGTTAACAGCCACTACTTTATGGATAATGACGCTAACAACCGGCTTTGTTGTTGCCAATCTCTATTACAATCAGCCACTACTTGATGATATGGCACGAACCTTTAAGGTAAGTAGCGGAGAAGTAGGACAAGTATCAATGCTTACTCAGGTTGGTTATGCACTTGGGATGTTCTTTGTAGTCCCCCTCGCAGATATGGTAAAGCGCAAGCGTTTAATGATAATAGACTTTGCTTTTGTTGTAGCTGCACTGCTGCTTACAGCTACAGCAAGCAGCATACATGTATTAATAGGCTCCGCCTTTCTTATTGGATGTACCTCTATAATCCCTCAACTATTGGTACCAATGGCAGCGCACCTTGCCAAACCCGAAGAACGAGGTAAAAAGATTGGTTTCATAATGAGTGGTCTATTGATTGGCATACTTCTATCCCGAACAGTAAGCGGTTTTGTAGGTGCACATTTGGGCTGGCGTGCCATGTTTTACATTGCTGCAGGTATTATGCTCCTGATGTGGGTGCTGATCTATTTTTTGCTACCAGAGGTAGAACCGGATTATAAGGGTAACTACGGCACGTTGATGCGCTCACTTGCCAATTTGGTAAAAAATGAACCCAAACTCCGGCTGGCATCTTTGCGTGGCGCTCTATGCTTCGCCTGTTTTAGCGCATTCTGGACCACCCTTGTGTTCATGCTGAAAGAAAATTTTGACCAGGGTAGTGATGTAGCTGGCGCCTTTGGTCTTGCAGGTGCAGCAGGGGCTATAGCAGCAGGCGCCATGGGAAGGCTTAGCGACAAGGCAGACCCTTACAAGATATCTACAGCAACATTATTGTTAGTAATCATCTCATTTGTGATCTTCTGGTTTTCTGCTTACAACATGATTGGCTTAATAATAGGTGTTATAGTTATGGACGCAGGAGTACAAGCCACGCACATATCTAACCAAGCTATAATCTTCTCTTTAAACCCTTCTGCTCGTAATCGCATCAATACGGTTTACATGGTGTCTTATTTTGTGGGCGGCGCTCTGGGAACGTTTTTGGCTACACGCATTTGGGGCTCGTATCATTGGGCAGGCATTTGCACCATAGGAATTGTGCTATCCTCACTTGCTACAATTATTCATTTGATGACGCGCAAAACCATGCAACGCACTGTGTGAAAACGAACACCGTACACCATTATCAAACAGGTAGCCTTCTACTAGCCCTTTGCTAAGCTTTCTGAGTAGCTTGCGAAATATTTTTTGAAAAATTTTTACAACAACAAGTATCTAATTATCAATTGTTTACGAATTAATTTCTTGACGATAGATTACTAATACAGCGGATTTCCAGATCATTTTTAATTTTTTGGCATGTAATTGGAAAGGTACTTATCAAACGCACTAATATGGTTATCGACGAGACAACTGAAACAGCGGGAGAAGAGAAACAATGGGACAACCCAACGGCTCCTGAAAAGACCTCTGACAGCCGGGACCAGGAACAACTGGAAAGGCAATTTAAAGAGGCAAAACGCAGGCATGACAACCTGGAAGAAAATCAGGAAGAAACAAACAATAACGAAGACACTAAAAACTAAACATTTAAAATATTGATCATGAAAACTACTAAACAAACTCCAGCAACTAAATTGGTAAACCGTTTCGACAAAGAATTAATGACGCTGTTAATGAGCGATCTGAAAGCTGTTAAAGCGATAAAGCAAAAAATGCTAAACATAAATGGTCAGCATTTAAACGCTGCATAGTAAAAAACATCACTGTAAAACTCACAACACTAACTATTTACCTATGAAACGCTATAACAAACCAGCCACCAGCAAATTAGTTGCCCGTTACGATAACGAATTAAAGAACCTGTTAATGGAAGATTTAAAAGCTTTCAGGGAACGCAACCAATTCACTTCAAGCAACAAACAGGAGGCCATACAACAACAGTTGTCGGCTGCCTGATAAACATATATTATATCTACTAAACATCCCTTTGAGACAAGTAAGGCCCGGCATAATATGCAGGGCCTTACTGTTTTAACGCGTATTGAACAATAAGTTCAGAAGTATGCCGGGAAGCTCCGGGTTCCCCCATTCTGCTATCAAGTTTGTCGTAATTAGAAAGCATTTTGTTACGATAGTTATTATCCTCTAAAAGCTTTTCTAACTCAGCACCTATCGTAACGGCGTTACACCCCCCCTGTATTAGTTCTTTAACAACTTGTTCATCCATAATTAAGTTTACAAGTGAAATAAACCTAATCTTGATCAACATACGGGCAATGCCAATGGTGAGTGCGTTTCCTTTATATACCACCACTTGGGGTACATTAAACAACGCAGTTTCCAGGGTAGCCGTGCCCGAAGCTACTATAGCAGCCTCAGCATTGTTCAGCAGGTTGTAGATGCTGTTAAAAACAACAGGAATATCGGCGTTGTTAGCATATTGCTGATAATAATTACTAGTGAATGTTGGAGCCCCAGCTATTACAAATTGGTATTCACTAAACACTGCAGCAACTTTAACCATCTCTGGTAACAGTCGGCTTATTTCCTGTTTTCGGCTTCCTGGCAATAGGGCTACAATTTTTCTATCAGTATTAAGTTCATTAATCTTAAGAAAATCTGGGTCAGGTGTAAAAGCATCAACAGCATCTAGCAAAGGGTTTCCAACATAATCTATGTCCATCCCCCACTTTTTATAAAAATCAACCTCAAACGGCAATATGCAGAACAAATGATCAACTACTTTCTTGATCTTAAGTACTCTTTTTTGATTCCATGCCCAAACCTTCGGAGAAATGTAGTAGCAAACTAATAATCCTTTTTCTTTGGCAAATTCAGCTATTTTGAGGTTAAACCCGGGGAAGTCTATCAACACCAATACATCCGGCTTATAGCTGATGAGATCGGCCTTGCACATCTTCAGATTTTTTAAAATAGTGCGCAGATTCATCACTACTTCAGCAAAGCCCATAAAAGCCATGTCTTCATAATGCTTAACGAGGGTGCCACCTTGGGCTTGCATCAGATTGCCCCCAAAGTACCGGAAACCGGCGTCTGGATCTTTCTCCTTTAAAGCTTTAATCAGGTTGGCACCATGCAGGTCGCCTGATGCCTCGCCCGCTACCAGATAGTACTTCATCAGCCTATACGTATTATAAATACAAACACTATCAGCATGAACGCAAAAGTAGCCATCATAATACCTCCGGCTGTCTTTTCCTGTTCCTTCTTAAAAAAGTACCTTAATACAACCAGGTTAAGAGCTATAGCCACCAGGTAAGGCACACCCGGTTTATTCAGGATAATCGCGTCATTGTGCAAAATAAAACCAAACACTCCCCAGGTAATACCCGGCAATATACAGCCGAGCAGCAAACCTGCTGGTATACTGTTGACATTAAACATTAAACTTCCAGCTATGAAGAACAGGGATGGCATGGTGTGCCGTCATGTCAAACTGCACCGGTACAACAGACGCGTAGTTATGTTCCAGTGCCCACACATCAGTATCTTCACCATTATCATTATTCTGAAAAACGCCTGTAAGCCAATAATAAGGGCGTTTGTATGGGTCTACCCGCTGATCAAATTCTTCCGCCCATTTGGCATTTGCCTGGCGACATATTTTGATGCCTCTGATATTTGCAGTATTAGGAAAATTTACGTTTAATAACGTGCCTGTTGGCATTCCGTTTTGCAATACCTGCAGGGCTATTTCTTTGACGTATTTAAGGCAATGCTGAAAATTAGCATCCATATTATAGTCGTCAAGCGAGTAGCCAATAGATGGAATGCTCTCGATAGCGCCTTCTACCGCTGCGGACATTGTACCCGAGTACAATACGTTAATAGAATTATTGAGCCCATGGTTTATACCAGACACACATAGGTCGGGCTTTTTCCCTTTAAACACCTTAGTGACCGCCAGCTTTACACAGTCGACAGGGGTGCCGCTGCAACGGTACATCTCTATGCCTTCATAAAGATCAACCTCATCCAACCGTAACGGTTTTCCAATGGTAATTGCATGGCCCATTCCTGATTGAGGGCTATCAGGCGCTACTACTACCACCCGTCCAATTTCTTTCATTACTTGCATCAGCGCTTTAATACCAGGCGCAGTAATGCCATCGTCATTTACAACTAATATGGTGGGTTTGGATAGCTTTGTCATAGGGCAAAATTAATATTAATTTACCCTGCTGAACTAAATAATTTTGTTTACTCCGGGCACCCTCACCAACCGTAAACCAAGAGCAAAGCTGCCTATTACCGCTAGCGGAGCAACTATCAGCAATTTTAAAGCAGGCTCCAGGTGCCAGCCGTGCAGGAAAACGGATAAAGCAATTAATATTAATGGATGAAATATATAGACCGCAAAGGTACTGCGAGATAAGGTGTTTAATACTTTTGAAGGCCTGTTCCAAAGTTGTTTGCCGATGCATAGCAGCGCAGTTACTATGGTAAAACCTGTTAATTGTTCCCATACAGCATACCATAGCGATTGCCAGTGACCGCCTACGTTGAAATACTCCACAGGAAAGTTGAGCACCTTCACCCCTACAAAGAACAACGGAAAGCCAATAAACACCAGGCAAGCCGCTATAGTAGCCATCATCTTACCCGTACAATAATCAGCGTTATTAATCCATCTACTGCGAGATGCAACCAAACCAATACAAAACATAGCTATATATTGTGCAAAATGCCCCAACTGAAAACCCAGGGGTTCGAGCGTACGCCCTACGGGATATACGGTGCGGACGAAATAACTTACAACACCTACCCCAACAGCTGTCAACAGTATTTTGCCTGCAGAAGGAAACGGGTAAATATGATGTTGACCTTTACCAATAAACCTGTACAGCCAATATGTTATTGTAAATATAAGCAACGCTGCTACAAACCACATTACTCCAAAGTTTATCCAGCCATCAAACCCGCCGAGGTATTGCAGGTATGTTATTCTTGGGTATGCACCAGCATAGTTATACGGCATAAAGCTAAGGAAAGGTGAGAGTACAAAAGAATAGAAGGCCAGCGGTATCCCGAGTCTGACGAAGCGTTCAATAATAAACTTAGCAGGTCCCTTTTTATCGTAAGATGATGGCACAAACAACGCGGAAAGAAAAAAGAAAAAGCCCATGAAAAAAGCTTGATTAACGGCTACGAACAGCGTCATGGGAATTAGCGCACCCGCGAGGGTTGTTTTTTCAGTAAAGTACCAGCCTCCTGGAGCGCCATACGTAATGAATGTATGATGCAAAATTACCAAAGCAGTAAGTACTACTTTTAGGCGGTCGATGTAAACTATTTTTCTAGTTGAATGCTCGGGTACAATTGCGGGTTCGGTTGCGGACATAATATCAAAAGTAGCAGGTTATTGATATATGACTACAAAAAAGCTTTGCCGTTACATATAAATAAAAAGGGAGCGCTGTTAATGCAGCGCTCCCTTTTGTTAAGTAGCTCAGTTTACAAGCTATTAATCCAGTTTACCAGTTCTTCGCGAGTTTTACCGGTCTTTTGCTGAATACGGCCAAGGGTTTCATCGTCCTTACCTTCTTCGTGCGCCAGATCGTCGTCGGTTAAATCGCCGTAAGCTTGTTTTATTTTTCCTTTTAGCTCGTTCCAGCCGCCTTTTAATTCTAACTTATCCATGATGTTTGTCTCCTTGTTTTGTTGTAATAAGAGAACAGATGTACATAACTTTAGTTTTCAGAATTGGTTATGCTCATTAAATAACCTAGTGCTATTTCTGCTTATAATGCCCCGTTCTTTATCTCCTCAACAACTGCAGGATCAAGCAATGTAGATGTATCGCCTAAATTGCCGGTATCACCTTCGGCAATCTTACGCAGTATGCGCCGCATGATTTTTCCGGAGCGTGTTTTTGGCAAGCCGGTTACAAATTGAATCTTGTCGGGCTTTGCTATAGGGCCTATGATGCGCGATACCGTCATAATGATATCCTTACGGGTAAGCTCTTCATTTCCGTGCTTTCCGGGGCTAACCACAAAGGCGTATACCCCTTGCCCTTTTATATCATGCGGGTAGCCAACAACTGCACTCTCTACAACACTGCTGTGCATGTTAATAGCATTTTCTACCTCAGCGGTACCAATGCGGTGACCTGATACATTCAGCACATCGTCTACACGACCAGTTATGCGGTAATAGCCATCTTCGTCGCGCAGGCAACCATCACCTGTAAAATACAAATTTTCGTAAGCTGCAAAATAAGTAGTCCGGCAGCGTTCATGATCACCATAGGTAGTGCGCAGCATCCCTGGCCAAGGGAACTTAATGCAGAGGTTGCCGTTTACGCCGTTACCTTCTATTTCCTTACCGTTTTCGTCTACCAATATTGGCTGAACACCCGGTAACGGCAGCGATGCATAACCCGGTTTAGTTTTAGTAACTCCAGCTATGGGCGATATCATAAAGCCACCAGTCTCCGTTTGCCACCAGGTATCTACTATCGGGCAATTGCCGTGTCCAATCTTTTCATCAAACCAGTGCCAGGCTTCCTCGTTGATAGGTTCCCCTACCGAACCAAGCTTAGTCAGCGAACTCAGATCTTTCCCTTTCAGCACATCGTTACCAAAACTCATAAGCGAGCGAATGGCAGTTGGGGCAGTGTATAGTATATTTACTTTAAACTTCTCTACTATGTCCCAAAAACGACCTGCATTTGGCCAGGTAGGTATACCTTCAAACATCACTACTGTAGCACCCTGGCTAAGCGGACCATAAGCTATATATGAATGTCCTGTTATCCAGCCAATATCTGCCGTACAGAAGTAGATCTCACCTGGCTGATATTGAAACGCGTTACTAAACGTGTAACCGGTATAAACCATATAGCCGCCGCAGGTGTGCACAACACCCTTGGGCTTCCCTGTTGAACCGGATGTATATAGGATGAATAACATATCCTCTGCATCCATTTCTTCAGCAGGGCACTCTACATTGCCCTGTGTTTCCACCTTTTTGATCTCGTCTTCCCACCATACATCGCGGCCTTTAATCATGGATACAGGCGTGCGGCTGCGGGTAAGTACAATTACGCGTTTAATACTTGGGCATTGCACGAGCGCATCATCAATAACGGATTTCAGTGGGACTTCTTTAGTCCCCCGATGACTGCCATCGGCCGTAATTACAATGCTGCATTCGGCATCCTTTATCCTGTCCGCAATGCTTTGTGCCGAGAAACCACCAAAAACTACGGAATGAACAGCGCCTATCCTGGCGCAGGCCAGTACAGCAATAGCCAGTTCGGGAACCATAGGCATGTAGATGCAAATACGGTCTCCTTTTTTTGCACCGTTGTTCTTCAGAACATTTGCAAACTGGCAAACTTTGTCGTGCAGCTGTTTATAGGTAAGTACACGATGATCTTCTGTAGGGTCATTAGGTTCCCATATTATAGCAGGCGTGTCACCATTTTTCTCAAGGTGACGGTCAAGGCAATTCTCGGAGATATTAAGCGTAGCACCCTGGAACCATTTAACGTTGGGTTCTTTAAAGTTCCATTCTAAAACTTTATCCCACTTCTTTTTCCATTGGAAGTGGTTGGCAATCTCTTCCCAAAACTGCTCCGGCTGTTCTACACTTTTGGTATATGCCTGCTGGTATTCTTCAAAGGTTTTTACTTGCATAACTGGTATAATGGTGGCGTAAATTAATAATTTCTATGTTAAGGATGTAATAATATCAACTTGCTTCTTAAATTATTTTAAAAAGTTTATCGGTGATGATCATGATCTACTTTGATATCAAATTTTGCTGCTGGATTGTTATTTTATAGTTAGCTCCTGCGTTCAGCAAAAAAATCGTAAAAATTTCTTAAAACACTGTTGCTTATATCTTTTAAAAACCTGATATTTGCAAACTCTTTTTGGAAGAGGAAAGAGAATTAAAAAATATTTGTCATGTCAAGAATTTGCGATCTAACAGGAAAAGGCTACATGAACGGTCACAACGTTTCTAATTCAAACGTTAAAACCAAACGCAAGTTTTATCCTAACCTGAAGCTGAAAAAATTTTATATCCCTGAAGAAGACAAATGGATTACTTTAAAAGTATCTACTTCTGCGATAAAAACTATCAGCAAAAACGGCATTACTGCCTGCATCAATAAATTTGTAAAAAAAGGTTCCATTTAATAGTTGCTTTTGGCACGAGGTGATGGTTTAAACTCTCGCCGTAAGCTAAACAACCAATAAAATAAAATACGATGGCTAAGAAAGGTAACAGGGTACAGGTAATATTAGAATGCACCGAGCACAAAACCAGCGGTATGCCTGGCATGTCTCGCTATATTACTACCAAAAACAAAAAGAACACAACCGAAAGGCTTGAACTTAAAAAGTTTAACCCGGTATTACGTAAAGTAACTGTTCATAAAGAAATTAAGTAATTCTTCGGTTTAGGAGTGGCTCTTTTGCCATCTACTAAATCACTAATTCGCTAAATCAATAATTAAAGAGACATGGCAAAGAAAGTAGTTGCAACACTGAAAGTAGCAGGTAAAGGCAAAGAATATTCAAAAGTTATTACAATGGTTAAGTCACCGGTTACAGGTGCTTACTCATTCAAAGAGCAAATCGTTCCTAACGATAACGTTAAGGATGCAATTGCTGGTAAATAATATCTGGTAATAAGCTTACAAAATATCAAAGCCGTCTTGTATCACACGAGAGGGCTTTTTTTGTTACAGGCACAGTTTGAATTTAAAGGTTTTCTCATCTGCAGGAGTAATCCTAATTCAGGCTTTCACCCAATCAACTCTGAAGGTTGTTTAATTCTGATCACCTATGGGACTATTTGATTTTTTTAAGAAAAAGGAAAGCAGCCAGCAGGAACAGCAGGCACTTGATACCGGTTTGGAAAAAACAAAGGATAACTTTTTTTCCAAGCTGACCAAGGTAGTTGCCGGTCGCTCTACGGTTGATGATGATGTACTTGACGACCTGGAAGAAGTATTGGTTACGTCAGACGTGGGTGTTAGCACTACGCTGAAAATTATTGAGCGCATACAAGCACGTGTTGCCCGCGATAAATATGTGGGCACTTCAGAACTGAATAGCCTGCTTAAAGATGAGATCCAAAAACTTCTTGCAGAAAATAATAGCAACGATTTTCGCACGTTTGAGTACGGCGACCACAAGCCCTACGTAATAATGGTTGTAGGTGTTAATGGCGTAGGTAAAACAACAACCATAGGTAAACTTGCCCATAAACTTAAACAAGCAGGAAACCAGGTTGTGCTTGGCGCTGCAGATACCTTTCGTGCAGCAGCAGTAGATCAGATAAAACTTTGGGGCGAGCGCGTGGGTGTAAAGGTTGTGGCACAAGCCATGGGCAGCGATCCAGCATCGGTAGCCTATGATACGCTTCGTTCGGCAGTGGCTAATGGTGACGACGTGGCAATTATTGACACTGCAGGCCGTTTACATAATAAAGTTGGGCTCATGAATGAGCTTACCAAAATAAAAAATGTAATGCAGAAGGTGGTTCCGGGCGCACCACATGAGATATTGCTGGTGCTGGATGCCTCAACAGGTCAAAATGCTATAGAACAGTGTAAGCAGTTTACAGAAGCTACCAATGTTAATGCACTGGCACTTACCAAACTGGACGGCACTGCCAAAGGTGGCGTTGTAATAGGCATATCAGATCAGTTTAAAATTCCGGTAAAGTACATCGGCGTTGGCGAAGGCATGAATCACCTGCAATTATTTGACCGGCAAGCCTTTGTAGACACCTTGTTTAAAGGTTAATAGCCGTACTTGCTATTTCATAAAGAATGAAGACTAAAGAAATTTATCAGCCAAAGAAATTGTTAAAACCGCGTGTAAACGTAGTTACCCTTGGCTGTTCAAAAAATATTTACGACAGCGAAGTGCTGATGGGGCAGCTCAAAGGCAATGCTTACAATGTAGTGCACGAAGCTGATAAAGTTGGCAAGAACGATATTGTAGTTATAAATACCTGTGGCTTTATTGATAACGCCAAACAGGAATCTATAGACACTATCCTGCAATACAGCGAACTTAAAGAACAGGGTAAGGTTGGTAAAGTTATAGTTACCGGCTGCCTATCAGAACGGTATAAACCCGAACTTGAGGCAGAAATAACCAACGTAGACGCTTACTTTGGTACCAACGATCTACAGGGTGTATTACAGAGCATAGGTGCCGACTACCGCCACGAACTCATAGGCGAACGCTTACTTACCACGCCATCCCATTTTGCATACTTTAAAATAGCTGAAGGTTGTAATCGTCCGTGCTCGTTTTGCGCAATACCGTTGATGCGGGGCAAGCACGTAAGTACGCCAATGGAGCAACTGGTAAAGAATGCAGAGGCCCTGGTAAAGAATGGCACTAGAGAGCTGATACTGATTGCACAGGACCTTACTTACTACGGCCTTGACCTGTACGGCAAACGTAATCTCGATGAGCTTCTACGCCGCTTGAGTGACGTTAATGGCGTAGAGTGGATCCGCCTGCAATATGCTTATCCTTCGGGCTTTCCAATGGAGATATTGGATGCAATGAACGAGCGCAGTAACATTTGCAAGTATTTGGACATGCCGCTTCAGCATATTACAGATAACATGCTTAAGTCGATGCGTCGGGGTATAAGCAAGCAAAAAACAATTGACGTGGTGAACCAGATACGCGATAAAGTACCCGAAATTGCCATGCGCACCACGCTTATAACCGGTTATCCCGGCGAAACACAGCTGGACTTTGAAGAAATGGCGCAATGGGTAGAAGATACCAAATTTGACCGACTTGGTTGTTTTACTTACTCACATGAGGAAAAAACACACGCCCATTCTTTAATTGACGACGTTCCCGAAGAAGTAAAGCAGGAACGTGCCGATGCTATTATGGAAATACAGCAGGGCATATCGTTTGACAAGAACCAGCAAAAAATAGGCAAAACATATAAAGTTTTGATAGATAAAAAGGACGGCGACTTTTTTGTGGGCCGTACAGAATACGACTCTCCTGAAGTTGATAATGAAGTGTTGATTGACGCTAGCGTAAATTACGCCGCCATAGGCAGTTTTGTGAACGTAAACATCGACTCTGCTGAAGACTTTGACCTTTATGGACAAATTGTAAAATAAGGTAATTTTAGCGATAGTGTGTTCAAATTAGCTTTTTAAAATCTAATTTCGGCATTCAGACGTGGGAGAAGAATTTGTAAATCAAATTCAGGACCCTATTTCTTCAATTTTAATTGCATGGACGCTGCCTGTATCGACTATAAAGAAACGGGGTATTTTTCCCAAACTGTCATCGACTATCTTGATGATGTACCCGAACTACGGTCTTTTTACAACCAGCGCCCTACATTACAAGGTTTTGCAAAGCTTTTTGAACAGAAGCAAGTTACCGCAGACCGCCAACTACTCGCCGAGGTACTTTCAGAACAATACTTCGGATTAGCAAAGAGTAGCCTGCCGCTATTGGACAGCGCAGAACTGGTTCGCAATAAGATAAATCTGCTCCGGTCAACCAATGCGTTTACCGTAACTACAGGTCACCAACTGAACATATTTACCGGACCGCTCTATTTCATATACAAGATAGTTACAGCTATTAAACTTTGCCGCGAATTAAAAGAGGCATATCCTGACAAGGATTTTGTACCTGTTTACTGGATGGCATCAGAAGACCACGATTTCGCAGAGATCAACTACACCAACATAGGTGGGAAAAAGGTTCATTGGTGGTACGAGGCTTCTGGCGCTACCGGCCGTATCAATCCGGACACTATGCGGCAGGCCATTAATCAGTACAAAGGCGTGTTAGGGATAGACGGGCACTCCACCGAACTCGGCGAAATTGTAGAGACCGCCTATACCCAGTTTGATAAGCTTGCCGATGCTACCCGCTACCTCGTGAACGCCATTTTTGGCAGATATGGTTTGGTGATCATCGACGCTGACGATCACAGGCTCAAAGCGTCCTTCGCCCCCATCATTGAGCGTGATATCATCGAACAAAATAGCTTTAAAAACATCAGCGCTGCAAACGAAAAGCTACACAGTCTAGGCGTACATATCCAGGTTAATCCGCGGGAAATTAACTTCTTTTACTTGGGCGATCAGCTCCGCGAGCGCATTGTTTTTGAAGACGGCCGCTATAAAGTGATGAATACAGATATCAGTTTTAGTGAGGCTGAACTTAAACAGGAGATTGCTACAAAACCCGAACGCTTTAGCCCTAACGTGGTAATGCGCCCGTTGTATCAGGAGTGTATTCTGCCCAATATTGCTTACATAGGCGGCGGTGCAGAAGTGGTTTATTGGCTGGAACTAAAAGCTAACTTCGACTACTACAAAATTGATTTCCCGATACTCATCCTTCGCAACTCCGGATTGGTAATACCAAAGGAAGCCGCTGCTAAGATAAAAAGTATGGAGCTTTCACCGGCAGACCTGTTCAAAAGTACCGACGAGATCAAGAACAATTGGGTTAAAAAGCATAGCAGTCACGACCTGTCCCTAAGTGAGGAAATGCGCGAACTGGAGCGTGTTTTCGAAAAGATCAAGCTGCATGCGCATAAGGTTGATCCTACCCTACCGCCTTCTGCCGCAGCTGTACAAGCGCGCTTAAAGCATGCTATGGACAACTTCCAGAAAAAGCTGATTAAAGCAGAAAAGCGCAATTACCACACGCGTTTAGAGCAAATTGAACATATCAAGGAAGACCTTTTTCCAAAAAATAGCTTACAAGAACGAACCGAAAACTTTGGTTTAAGCTTTGTAAAATGGGGTCACCTGTTTATCGAAGAACTCATCCGCAACTTTGAGCCGCTCGATTTTAAGTTTACGGTGCTTACCGAATAGTGCTGCTGAACGAGCTAGAATCATATTCCAAAACCTTCAAAAACCACATTTTTTTAAATGACTGGTAATCGGTCTGCAGGCGCACGGTAAGATCAGCCTACAATCGGCAATTTTTACACCATAAGCGCTTATCTGCTATCTTTGCCGGCATGACGGTTACCGAATCTCAGCTGCGCGACTTTACTCAGAATATTTTCCTGGCCATGGGCTGCAGCCATGAGCATGCTACCCTGGCGGCGGACGTGCTGCTAAAATCGGACTTGCGGGGGATAGACTCGCACGGCGTTGCCCGCCTCAGCGGTTACGTTAGGCTTTGGGAGAAGAAACGCATCAACACCTCGCCCAATGTCAAAATAGTTCATGAGACCGCTACCACCGCAACAATAGACGGTGATGCAGGTCTGGGCCTCGTGGTGGCGCCGTTTGCCATGCAGGTGGCGATAGACAAGGCCGCTCAATATGGATCGGGATGGGTGTCGGTACGTAACTCCAATCATTTCGGCATAGCGGGCTACCACGCGTTGATGGCCGTTGAGCAGGACATGATCGGCTTTGCCATGACCAACGCCAGTCCGCTGGTAGCGCCCACCTTCTCTAACGAACGTTTGCTGGGCACCAATCCTATGTGTTACGCCTTCCCTGCCGGCAAATACCCGCCGGTGATTGTTGATATGGCAACCTCTGCAGCGGCCAACGGCAAGCTGGAGATTGCTCAGCGCAGCGGTAAACCTGTTCCGGAAGGATGGGTGCAGGATGCTGACGGCAAGTACACAACTGACCCGCATGCACTTAAATCAGGCGGCTCGCTCCTGCCCCTTGGCAGCGACCGCGAGCATGGCAGCCACAAGGGCTTTGGCCTAAGCGCAACAGTTGATATATTGTCCGGTGTACTTTCCGGTGCTGGGTTTGGGCCGTGGGTGCCACCATTTGTGGCTTTCCTGGAGCCCCCTGTTAATCCGCCTGGCCAGGGTATCGGTCACTTTCTTGGTGCAATGCGGGTGGATGGCTTCCGTCCGGTGGAGGCGTTCAAAAAGGATATGGATACCTGGATAGAACGGTTTAAATCTGCAAGCACAGTTGACGAATCACAAAAAGTGATCATCCCCGGTGAGCCGGAACTGGAAGCAGAAACATACCGCAGGATCAATGGTATACCGCTGGTTGATGCCGTTGTAAAGGATCTTAATGAGTTGGCAACGAGGTTTGGAATAGCGGGGTTATAGGGTTCGACCTATAATGAGCTTATCGAACCATTTGTAAGGCGTACAGGTCTTCGACAAGCTCAGACTGACAAGTTTGTTAATGTCGTGGTGAGCCTGTCGAACCATTAGCAAAGCGTACAGGTCTTCGACAAGCTTAGACTGACAAGTTTATAATTTCATGGTGGCCTGTTGAACCATTAGTAAAGCATTCAGGTTTTCGACAGGCTCAGACTGACGAGTTTATCAATGTCATGGTGAGCCTGTCGAACCATTAGCATAGCGTACAGGTCTTCGACAGGCTCAGACTGACAAGTTTATAATTAGCAATGCGTACAGGTTTACGACAAGCTCTAATTGACAAAGGTCTACTTACTCTTTATTACTACAGTTGCCGGTGCTAAACCGTCCGCTGTTGCAGTTAGCGTAATTGTTCCAGCAGTTTCTTTCCCTTGTATTATCGCAAGTGCCAGCCCATGGAATGCCTTGCGCCAGTCCGCTTTAAATGGGTCGTGGCTTACCGGGTCTCCGTTATCTACAGAGGCTATTGATCCCTGTCCAGCTATTTTAAATTTCACCAGATTGTCCGCATCGGGTACCAGGTTACCTGCTTTATCCAGTATACGCACAGAAACAAATGACAGGTCCCTTCCATCAGCTTTTATGGCTTTGCGGTCGGCGGTCAGCTCTATTTTGGCCGGCGCACCCGCAGTATGTATTTCCTTGGTAAGTACCACCTTCCCGTTCCTGCGCGATACCGCTTTTAGCGTGCCGGGCTCAAACTTCAGGCGCCACATCACGTGCAGTTCGTCACCAGTCTTTTTCTTCACCCCCACTGATTTTCCGTTGAGGTATAATTCCACCTCGTCGGCATTATTGTAATACGCCCAAACGTCTACCGTTTTGCCCGGTTGCCAGTTCCAGTGCGGGAAGATGTGCAGTACAGGCTTGTCAGTCCACTCGCTTTTATATAGGTAGTAAACGTCTTTAGGGAAGCCGGCAAGGTCTATTACCCCAAAATAAGAACTGCGAGATGGCCAGCTGTAAGGCGTTGGTTCGCCCAGGTAATCAAAACCAGTCCAGATGAACATCCCCGATAGCATAGGGTATTTCTTCATTACCTTCCAGGTTTCCTCATGGGTAGATCCCCACGGTGCAGAAACGTTGTCATAAGCCGAAACCGTATTATCAGGATTACCCGTAGTAAATGGCTTATCCCAGGCTATCGGCCAGCGGCGTACACTGTCCGACGGCATATCGTAATATCCCCTTGTTTCCAGTGCCGACGTGGTTTCCGTCGCAATAAATTTTTTACCCGGGAAACGTTCATGGAAACCAGCGTAATCCTGGTGGTGGTAATTGTAACCAATAAGGTCAAGCGCACCCGATGATATCAGTTGGTTGGTTGTAGTTGGGTCGTTATTGGCGGTGGTAATGGGCCGGGTGGTATCCAGGTTGCGCACAATACCTGCCAGTTCGCGCGTTATGGTACGGCCGGCAGTATCTGTTTTGCTGTACTGCTCCACAATCTCATTACCAATGCTCCAGATAAAAACCGAGGGGTGATTACGGTCGCGCTTTACCTGGTCTTCCAGGTCGCGTTTGTGCCATTCGTCCCAATACAGGTGATAGTCGTATTTACTTTTTTGAGCTTTCCACATATCAAAAGCTTCATCCATCACAATAAAGCCCATGCGGTCGCAAAGGTCCAGCAGTTCGGGTGCAGGCGGGTTGTGCGATGTGCGGATACCGTTAACACCCATCCCTTTTAATATCTCTAACTGGCGTTCCAGTGCACGGGTGTTAATAGCAGAACCCAGCGAACCAAGATCGTGGTGATCGCACACGCCCAGTATCTTCATTGGCTTGCCATTTAACGAAAAGCCCTTATCTGCATCAAAGTTAAAGTAACGGATGCCGAGTTTTTGGGTATACTCGTCCACTACTACCTTATCAATTATTACCTTGCTTACCACCTTATACAGGTAAGGCGACGATACCGACCACAGGTGCGGGTTTTTAACAGTAATTGTATTGTTAAAAGTACTTACCGAGTCGATAAGTTGTTTGTTGGATGGCACTGTGCCGCTAAAGGCGACGGGCTTATTAGCTGCGTCGTAAATGGTAGTGCTTACTGTGTAAGGTTTAAACTTTGCAAGGTTGTGTTTTACCGATACAGCTATTTTTACCGAGGCAGCCGCATCGGTTACTTCGGGCGTGGTCATGTAGGTTCCCCAGTGGTCAATTGCAGCGGAAGCATTGGTAGTTACCAGCCAAACGTTGCGGTAAATACCACTGCCGGAGTACCAGCGCGAGTTAGGCTGCTGCGAGTTATCCACTTTCACAGCCACTACATTCACCCCACCAAAGTTAAGGTAAGGCGTAAGATCATACCTGAAGGATATGTAACCGTTTGGCCGAAAGCCAAGATGGTGGCCGTTTATCCATACATCGCTATGGTGGTAAACACCATCAAAGTCTATATAAACTTTTTTACTTTGAGAGGAAAGCGGCACTGTAAACGTTTTGCGGTACCAGCCTATGCCACCCGGCAGCGCGCCGCCTTCGGGGCTGGCGGGGTTATCTTTACTAAACGTGCCTTCAATGCTCCAGTCGTGCGGCAGGTTAAGGTTGCGCCAGTTTTTATCGTTTGCTGATGCTTTATCGGCATTTTTCACATCTCCTAAATGGAATTTCCAGCCTTTATCAAAATCAGCAATAGTTCTTGCAGATTGTGCGAATGACTGTACCAATATCAAACTTAGCGCAAGGGTTAGCCCCCCTGCTATGCGGGTATTTAAGAAAGATTTCATTACAAACAGGTTTACCTGTCAAATATACAATTACAGCGCTGGTTTAAAAGCAAATAAGCCGCGGTAATTTCTGCGATAGGCCAGTATTAAAAATATATTAAGCAGGATGAGCGCCGCTCCGAGCAACAGCAGCTGCGGACCAAGAAAAGCATCAAAAAGAAATATGTTAAATGTAATGGGGAACAGCATAATCAAAAGAATTGCCGTATACCGGTTAATTAAAAGCCCCAACCCGCAAAGTATCTCAATAATTTTAAGGCATGGGAAAAAATATTCGGCTCTGTTAAGGGCTGCAAGGTAATTGTCTGCCCTCCTTTCCAGCCCGGGAAAGGTTACTATCAGGTGCAGAAAATGAAAAAAGTAATCGAGGCCAAAAACCAAAAAGGTTAGGCCTAAAAGGATGCGTGCGAGGGACACCGCTGTTTTCATGATTGTAAAGGTTTGTGTGGTAATCAAATATAGCTAATAAGAATATTAATTACTACAATCTTAAATTAAAAAAAGGCACCGTTGCCGGTGCCCAAATCAAATATATAACCAAGATAAATCTTGCAAAGTAAAGCACTACATACCGCCTGGCGGAGGGCCGCCGGGACCGGGACCGCCAGGGCCCGGACCACCCATGCCACCCAGACCTGACGGCCTTGAACCTGCAAACTTCTGCAGCCGCAAGGTAAACGTCAGCATGAAATAGCGGCCAAGCTTATTGGAGTTGGTTTGCGTAATGTAACTTCCGCTTGATGTAGTAGTATAACCGGTGTTCTCGTTAAACACGTCGTTCACCGCAAACCTAAGCGTACCAACATTTCCCTTTAAAAATCTGCGCTCTACGTAAGTATTTAAGATATTGGGATTGGTTGCGCCAGTGTATCCGTAATACAGCTGCTTGCTAAAGTCGTAGCTAAAAGTCCAGTCCTTAAAGAAATAGTTCTTACCGGTTAGCTGTAAGTTAAGGCTGCTGAATTTATTATTGATATTGGCTTGCGACACCGAGTTGTTTGTACGGTTAATTGCATAAGTAGCACCGGCTTCTGCATCTATCACATCAGTAATGCTTACCCTGAACCTTGTACCTTGTGACAATACCAGGTTTTTTGCCAGATTCTTTTCGGTAGTAAGGGCGTAAGAGTTCTCGTCCACACTGCCTATGTATGATACGTTATTGGCGTAACTGGCATTGCCGATGAAGAACAAAGTGTACTTGCGTTTTTCCCATGGTTTGGCAAACACATAAAAGCCGTTGGCAGCATAATAGCTGTCTGCATTTTGGTAGGTGGTCAATATTGTACCAGCTAGCTTACTGTCAGGCGCATAAACCCGCGGATAGGTAATGGTGGTGGCCACTATCCTGTCGTTACTTTGCGTAAACGACAGGTTGCTGAAAAAGACGTTACCGCTCTGGAAATCAAAATTATTATATCGGAGCGATAACACGTTGTTGAACTCGGGCTTAAGATCCGGATTGCCTTGTACCGGGTATGACGCGCTGGAGAAATCTATCACCGGCTGTAGTTGTGTGTAGGTTGGCTGCTGGCTGGTGCCGGTATAGTTAAGGCTTATAGATTTGTTCCTGCTGAAGTTGTAAATAAACCGTGCATTTGGCGCAAAGTTAAACGAGGTGATACGATTAGCGCCTGCATTGGCTGACATGCCTTCCAGTACCGTTGGCTGTGCCACTACGCCCAAAGTATAATTATACTTCTTATCGATAAAACGATAGTTTAGGCCGATACGATTAGTTGTAAATGTATAATTGTAACTGTTGGTAAGCAAGGCGTAATTGTCGCGATCGCCGCCGGTGTTCAACGTATCTGTATTCTTATCTGCTGTAGTGTACTGATGCTTATAGCCATATGTAAGTTCGATATAAGATTTTTTAGCGATTGGCTCAAGGTAAGAGAAGTTTGCACCCACACTATCTGTACGGCTGGCGGTATTAATGAACTGGTAAAGCGGCGCGTTAACGGCACCCGTTACGTTACTGTAAACTGGGTTTTGAAACTGGTCGATATGGTAAGACCCGGCACCGATGTTCACACTAAAGTTACGGCCCTTTTTAGCAAACCTGTGGTTATAAAGCAGGTTGCCGCCGTAGTTAGGCGAGGTAGAATGCAGGTATGTGGTAAAATCGTACCCGGATATGCTTTGTGAAGCATTAAACAGCGTGTTCGACGCGGTTTGATTAGTGGTGATGCCCGCATAAGATACCGACGGCGTAAATTTAATGTAGTTGATGGTGTCCGGCTTCCATTCTATGTTAAAGTTAAAGCGATGGTTCAGATTTTCGGTCTGCTGCACGCTGTTCTGGTTATTGGTTGTAGGGTTGTTTAGCGAGATATTCTGCTGTATGGTAGTACTGGTTGTATTCACTGTATTATCGGCGAAGCTGTAGCTGCCATATGCAGTAATCTTTTTACCCCACGAATCGCGGTAGTTGAACCCCGCGCTGCGTGTTGTGGTAATACCGGTACGGTTGTTACCGGCACCACCCGGAGGGCCACCACCACCGCGCTGACCACCTCCGCCAGGGCCGCCACCACCGCCAAAACTGAACAGGTTAGTATTGGTATTGTTAAAATTGGCCAAGGCCGCAAGTTGGCGATTATCGCTAAAGCTGAATACATTGCCAGATGCTACATAGCGGTTCCCCTCTTTACTATTCGGGATGCCCGGGATCATGTCGCGGCCATCACCCACAGTAGCCTGGCCAAAATAGCCATGATTGCGGCTCGCCTTAATGGTAATGTTCAGCACTTTTTCAGGTTCCCCGGTTTTCACACCGGTGATATTGGCCTGATCGCCGTAATCATCAATTACCTGTATGTTCTGCACCGCGTCTGCCGGTAGGTTTTGTGTAGCAGTTTTCACATCACCCCCAAAAAAGTCTTTACCATTCACGCGTACTTTGCTTACAGTTTTACCTTGCGCGGTAACGTTGCCATCTTTATCTACATCCACGCCTGGCAACTTTTTAATTACATCCTCAACCGGCGCGCCGGCACGTACCGGGTATGCTGCTGCGTTAAACTCTACGGTATCTTCCTTTAACTTAACCGGGTTAACGTCTGTAATGGTAACGGTATTCAGCATCCGCACATCTGACTTCAGGATTACTGCCGGAAGTGTGAACGGTGTTTTGGCGTTATCCAGTATGTAACGGCGCTTCAGTCCCTGATAACCTATTGATTGAAATACCATACTAAACTGATTGGCCATTACGCTATGGAAAACGAAAGAGCCGTTTACATCTGTAATGGTGGCGCTGCTATCTGTCGCAGTGATTATTTTTACAGTGGTGCCCGGCAAGGTAACGCCGGTAGAGTCTTTTACTACACCTTTAACATTCCTCCCGGTTTGGGCGAAAGTGCTTAACTTGCTGAGCATCGCGGCTATAAAAAGTAGTTGTGTAAGCTTCATATCTATTTGAATGATGTGCAAAACAACCCTATGCAAACATGATAAAAAAACACAATAGACAGGCAGGTAACACACGCAGACGGGCAGGCGTTTTTAGCCGCTGAAAAGATGTTTAACATAACAGAGCGCACAATTACATCTTCGTCGGCCAGGATGGTCTCTCTGTCGGTAATAACCCGTAATCCGCAGATTTTTAACGAGTGTATACTACTATCGTAAGTATAATTGTAAATTCAGAAGATAATTAAAATCAAATGCTTCAACGCTCCAAACGCAATGTTATAAATGTGTTCATCCAAATACTTATCTGGGTAGTGCTGGGTAACATTTTGCTATTTTATCAACCGTTCCTTAGAGACATCTCTGTCCCGTATCAGTTCTGGATAAAGCAGATTTTTGTGTTCTTACTGCTGATAACCGCATACTACATTAACGCCCATGTTCTGGTACCGCAGTTCTTGCTAAAAAAACGTACCGGCATTTACTTCCTACTCATTATTGCCATTATTGTAGCGGTTGTTTTTCTGGCAGGATTTTTAGACAGGACATTGCAGATTAGACACCTTTTAGAACAGGCGTTCCACAGGAACGGGCCGCCAAGGGGCGGGCGCGGTGGCGGAAGAGGCTACTTTGATACATTTACCATTACGCTTACCTCACTTGTACTGGGCATCAGCACCAGTGTGCGTACCACCCAGGACTGGAAAAAGAACGACGAGCGGCAGAAAGAGATGGAGGCGGAAAAGATTAGCTCGGAGCTGTCGTTTCTTAAAGCACAGATCAATCCGCACTTCTTCTTCAATACGCTCAATAACATTTATGCGCTTACCCTGGTGAACGTAGAAACTTCACGAACTGCCATACACCAGCTATCGCGTATGATGCGCTACGTGCTGTACGATACACAGAATAGTACCGCCCTGCTGAGCCAGGAAGTGGCTTTTGTAAAGGACTACATCAGTCTTATGCAGCTACGCCTTACCGATAAAGTAACAGTAAACTATCAAGCCCCGGTACAGGTAAGCGAGCAACCTATAGCGCCAATGCTGTTCCTTCCATTTGTAGAGAACGCCTTTAAGCATGGCGTAAGCGACACCTTGCCGAGTACAATAACTGTACACATCTCACAACAAGCCAGCCAGGTAATTTTATTCGTTAAAAACAGTATCTTTAAAAAACAGGGCGCCGATTTGGAAGAGAACAAGGGAATTGGGCTGAACAATACCATCAGGCGACTGGAGCTTTTATATCCAGGCAAATACACACTGGACGTGAATGAAGATAAAGACGCCAATACTTACACCGTAACCTTAACCCTTTTGCTGGCATGACACTAAACTGCATAGCTGTTGACGATGAGCCGCTTGCCCTTGGGCTGGTTTGCGCCTTTATAGAACAAACACCGTTTCTTAACCTGCTTGGGCGCTACGGCAGCGCCATAGAGGCGTTGGGCGCGTTACAGCAGCACAAAGTGGACCTTATATTTCTGGACATACAAATGCCTAATCTTAACGGCATCGAGCTCGCCCGTGTGCTGGACAGCAGGGGGACTAACAAACCCCGCATCATCTTCACTACCGCTTATAACCAGTTCGCACTGGAAGGTTACCGGGTTGACGCGTTGGACTACCTGCTGAAGCCATTTAATTATGAAGAGTTCCTGCATGCGGCAAACAAGGCGCTTGGGTATGCCGAACTGCTGCAAAAAGCTAATGAAAGCGCTCCTGTAACACCATCAGCGATAGAGACGGTTCCGGCATTAGCCCCGGTAACAGAACAGGTAGAGGACGATTACCTGTTCATCAAGGTAGAGTACCAATTGGTGCGTATTGCCTTAAGTGATATCCTTTACCTTGAGAGCCTTAAAGATTACGTGAAGGTTTACCTGCAAAATACCGAAAAGCCCATATTAACGCTCAGCAGCCTTAAGGCGCTGGAAGAAAAATTGCCCGCAAAGCGCTTTATGCGGGTACACCGGTCTTACATTGTTTCATTAGACAAAATCAACTCAATAACCCGAAATTCGCTGCATATCGGCAAGATCAACATCACTGTTGGCGATTTATATAAAGATGCTTTTGCTCAGTTTTTAAGCAGGTGGGTATAAGTTAAGTATTTGGTAATCGCAGTGACATAATACTGGCCGGATCAACGTACATACAACCAAATACCGCCAAAAGTCGTTATCTTGTAGTATGAACATTCAAAGAATCACATTCGGGAACGGGTGCTTTTGGTGCACCGAAGCAATATTTCAATCTCTTAAAGGCGTTACAAAAGTAGCGTCGGGCTATATGGGTGGCAAAACCGCCAATCCAACTTACATGGAGGTTTGCACAGGCGAATCGGGCCATGCAGAAGTGATAGACCTGGAGTATGATGCAGACGTCATTTCCTTTGACGAATTGCTGCTGGTTTTCTTTAAAACACACAACCCAACCACGCTCAACCGCCAGGGAAATGATGTTGGAACACAATACCGTTCGGCTATTTTCTATTACAACGACGAGCAAAAAAACGAGGCAGAAGCCATGATAAAAAGGCTTACCGACGAGAAAGTATTTGACAAGCCGATTGTAACGGAGGTAACATCTGCCAGCGAGTTCTATATAGCCGAGGACTATCATCAGAATTACTATAACGACAACCCGCTGAAGCCTTACTGCTCTTTTGTTATCCAGCCGAAGCTTACCAAGTTTGCCAAAGAATTTATAGAAAAAATAAAGCCTGAACTGCTATAAATCTTCATATTTGTCGTTATAGAAGCAGATATGAGAAGAATAGCAGCTCCCCTATTAGCAGGCATTATTTTAATAAGCGCCTGTTCTGCCCCAAAAAAGACAGAGAACATTTCTATGGCCAATGCCGGTAAGGTGTGGTCATCCTTATGGCAGCAGCGCTCGGCCGAGTACCGGGCGCTTTGCTTTCAGGCATACAACATAGCACGCCAGCGTGTAAATGAAGCAGTGCGTAACGATGGCGCTAAACCACTAGCGATTGTTACAGACGTAGACGAAACCGTGCTGGATAACAGCCCTTATGATGCAGTGCGTGCAGCTAACAACCAGGAGTACTCGCAGGATACCTGGAAGGCATGGACCGACAAAGCCGTTGCCGATACGGTATCCGGTGCGCCATCCTTCTTTAAGTATGCGGCGTCTAAAGGTATTACCGTGTTCTACATAACCAATAGAAGCGAAAACGAACGTGCGTCCACACTTAAAAACCTGCAGGCTTACGGTTTTCCAAACGCCGACGATGCCCATTTACTGCTAAGGCAAAACTCCTCCAGTAAAGAAAGCCGCCGTCAAACGGTGCTGTCCACCTATAATATCGTTCTCCTTTGCGGTGATAACCTGCCCGATTTTGATTTGCTATATGACAACAAACCCGCCGAACAAAGCCGGCAGGATGTTACCAACAGGTTAAGAAAGGAGTTTGGCAGCAGGTATATTATTATACCTAACCCCGCCTATGGCGATTGGGAGAACGCCCTGTTCAACAATAAGAACGGCGCAAGCGGTATTCAGAAAGATTCGGTGATGAGAAGTAAACTGAAAGTCGACAAGCAATAAGCCTGTATTAAGTTTCTGTTAAGCCGGGTTCTTTATTGAATTCTATACTTAATTTTGGGAGATATACACGCTCCCGATGAAAAGAACCTTACTAATTTGCCTTGGTGCTTTGGCCATTATAAACGCCACTGCCCAAACTCCCGGAAAGATAGAAAAGACCGGCCAGGTGCTGCTGCCAAACGGCTGGAAACTGAGTCCGGCAGGTACATCCCTTCCACTTGGCGACCTGCCGCTTAACATGCAGCTGTCATCATCCGGCAAATACCTGGCAGTTACAAACAATGGCCAAAGCACGCAATCGCTGCAGCTGATAGATCCGAAAGGACAAAAAGAATACGATAGCAAGGTGCTGGGTAAATCGTGGTACGGCATTGCCTTCAGCCGTGATGAAAAGAACCTTTACGCCTCCGGAGGTAATGACAACACTATCCTAAAATTTAAGCTGGCCGACAATAAGCTTGGTACACCGGATACCATCAAACTAGGTGCAGCCTGGCCGAAAAATAAAATATGCCCAACAGGTATTGCGGTGAACAAGGCAAATACACAATTATACACCGTTACAAAAGAAGACAGTTGTTTATATGTTATTGATCCGGCTGCAAAAAGCATTATTGATAAAGTAAAAATAGGTGCCGAGGCTTACAGCTGTATCCTTTCGCCGGACGAGAAGACCCTCTATATTTCACTTTGGGGCGGTGATAAAATAGCATTTTACAACATTGCCACAAAAAAGCTAACTACCCTTAGTACGGGCAGCCACCCCAACGAGTTACTGTTAAACAAAAAGGGAACCCTGTTATTTGTTGCCAACGCGAATGATAATTCGGTAAGCATTATTAACACTGCTACACGTAAGGTGCTGGAAACGGTTTCAACGGCTCTTTACCCTACAAAGCTAACCGGCTCTACCACTAATGGCTTTGCACTGTCAGCAAACGAAAAGATGCTTTACATTGCTAATGCAGATAACAACTGCCTTGCCGTATTTGATGTATCTAACCCCGGCAGCAGCCAAAGTCGTGGCTTTATCCCAACGGGCTGGTACCCAACCAACGTAAAGATGCTGGGCAGCAAAATACTAGTAAGTAATGGTAAAGGCTTCACATCAATGGCTAATCCTAAAGGCCCGCAGCCATTATTAAAGGTTGACAACAGCGGCTACCAGCGTGGTGCTATTAACAGCAGAGAGCAATACATTGGCGGCCTTTTTAAAGGCACCTTATCGTTTATAGATGCGCCAAACGAGATCAAACTAAAAGCTTATACAAAGCAAGTTTACGCCAACGCGGCATTCACAGCTAAAAAGGCGGCAATGGCACCGGGCGAAGCGGGTAATCCAATTCCGCGTAAAGTAGGCGACAAATCGCCTATTAAGTACGTCTTTTACATCATTAAGGAAAACCGCACGTATGACCAGGTACTCGGCGACATGCCGGAGGGTAATGGCGATACGTCGTTATGTATTTTTGGTAAACGCACCACGCCAAACCTGCACGCCTTAGCCAATCAGTTTGTACTGATGGATAACTTTTACGTAGATGCCGAAGTAAGTGCCGATGGCCATAACTGGAGCATGGCAGCTTACGCGACCGACTTTGTAGAAAAGACCTGGCCTACCAGCTATGGCGGCCGCGGCGGCACTTACGATTTTGAAGGTACCCGCAAGGCCGCTTACCCACGCGATGGTTTCATTTGGGATTACTGCAAACGTGCCGGCGTAAGCTACCGAACTTACGGCGAGTTTGCTGAGGGCGGCGAAAAGCCAAAAGCAAACCTAAAATCGTTGGAGGGCCACTTCTGCCTGCAATCACCCGATTTTGACCTTACGATTAAAGATATCAAGCGCGAAGAAATATGGGAGCACGATTTTGATTCGCTGTTGCGTGCCAACGCGGTACCGCGCTTTAATACCGTACGCCTGGGTAACGACCACACCAGCGGCCAGCGCAAAGGCGCTTACTCGCCCACCGCAGCCGTTGCTGACAACGATTTAGCAGTGGGCCGGTTTATCGAACATTTATCTGAAAGCCCTATTTGGAAAGAATCAGTTGTGTTTGTGCTTGAGGATGATGCCCAAAACGGTCCAGACCACATCGACGCTCATCGTTCGCCGGTATTTGTTGCCAGTCCATACGTAAAACGCAATGCCGTAATTCACAACATGTATTCTACGTCCGGAGTACTCCGTACCATGGAGTTGATACTCGGTTTGCCGCCAATGAGCCAGTACGATGCGGCTGCGGTACCTTTATACGAATGCTTTACCGCCAAACCAGATCTTACACCATACAAAGCTAAAGACGCGCAGGTTGATATCGATCAGCGCAACGTAGCGGACAATGAAAGCAGCCGCAAATCAGAGTCGTTTAACCTGGCAGAAGAAGATGCAGCGCCGGACCTGGAGTTGAACGAGGTTGTATGGAAATCAATTAAAGGAGAGAATTCGGTAATGCCTGCTCCAAAACGCAGTGCTTTTGTTATTTTAGAGAAGAAAAAGAAACAGGACGACGACTAAGCTGTTGTCCTTCACTTAAACATCTCTGATCATGACGGTTATCGAAAATGAATTTTTATCTGTAGCTATTGACACAAAAGGCGCGCAACTAAGCTCGCTGAAAAACAAGGAAACAGGTGTAGAGCACATGTGGCAGGCTGACGCAAGTGTTTGGGCTTACCATGCGCCAAACCTGTTCCCGATTGTAGGGCAACTGATAAATGACGAGTTGCTGGTAGATGGTGAAAAGTACAGCATGAAAAGACACGGCTTTGCCCGCCAGTCGGACTTTATATTGTTGGAGAGCGACGGTGTCTCAGCGGCCTTTTCACTGCCCAATTGCGAGAAAACGCTGCAGGTGTACCCGTACAAGTTTGACTTCCAGGTGCTTTATACGCTGATTGAAAATTCACTAAGGGTAACTTACAAGCTAATCAATCGGGATAAAAAAACAATTTACTTTTCTGTTGGCGGCCACCCGGCGTTTAACGTTCCGTTTGGGCCTGGCGAAAGCTATGAGGACTACTATGTAGAGTTTGAAACGCAGGAGACACTTAGCACGCATCTGCTATCTGCCGAGGGTTTGTTCAATGGAGAAACCCGCCCTGTAGAGATAACCAACAAAAAGCTGCCGCTTACACGTGATATGTTCCAGGCAGATGCGTTGGTGTTTAAAGACATGCAATCGCGCCTGCTGACCATAAAGAGCGAGAAACACGACCGAACCCTTTCTGTAGAATTCCCTCACTTTAATTACGTGGGTTTATGGGCAAAACCCGGAGCAGATTTCCTTTGTATTGAGCCTTGGCTGGGGTGTGCCGACTCAGTTGGCGAGGCGAAAGATATCAGCCAAAAAGAAGCTATTCAGAAAGTTGCAGTAGGACATGTTTTCGAAGCGTCGTACTTTATAAGTATCTAGAGTTTACATTTAATTTAATTTAATTCCACTAAAACATTCTGCATGGTTTTGCGATTATCAGATAAAACACTCAACATTTAAAACTATGAAAAAGAAAATTTATCTAATCGCGATGACAGTGATGCTGATGGTAGCATCTTTTAATGTAAATGCTTCAACTTTCAATGACGACAAAAAAGCATTTAAGGAAGCTGCTGCAAAAATGACGACTGAGCAACGTCAGGCACGTGTAGAAGAAATTAAAATGCGTGTTAACGAGATCAAAGCAATGGACAAATCTGCTTTGACCAAACAAGACAAAAAAGAATTAAAAGCTGAGCTGAAAAGCTTGAAACACGAAGCTCAGGCAATGGGTGGCGGTGGCGTATACCTTTCAGTAGGTGCTATCATTATCATCATCCTGGTATTGATCCTGATCTTGTAATTACAGGCTAACCTTTATAAAAACGCCCCGCCGAAAGCGGGGCATTTTTGTTTATTCATATTGCGGATTGTACCCGTTTTAGTTCCTCTTTAGCTTTCACGAACCACAATCTGCTGCTCTTGTGCTCCATCTGGCTTAGATGTGGCTGTTCTTCAAGCATAGCCTCGAAAATCCTTTCGGCATCTTCATATCGTTCCTGCCGTACTAAGAACAGCCCGTATTGGTACCGCTGCTCAAAATAAGAGTACCTGCCTTTCATAGCTTTATACTCCTCTTCTGCCTGCCTTATGTTACCGGTATGCTCTAAAGCTTCGGCGTAAGCGATGTGCGCCCGCGAGCGGATAAACTGCGGCAGCTTGTAGACCTTTTTAGCTAAGGGTAATACTTCGGCGTAACTCTCCTGCTTGCTATAAGCAACCATAAGCTGCATTAAAGCGTGCTCGTTTTCGGCAAAAGCACCTGTTAAGCTTGTCTTGTAAATTTCGATGGCTTTGTCGGTAAAGCCCGAATTTAGATAGGCATCTGCCAACTGCATGCGATTGGCGAAGGTATCTGTAAACCTGACCTGGTCTTCCAGCTTTTTGAGTTTACCACCGGGATTAAGTACAGCTCCAACATCTATTTTAGGCGCAGAGATACGGCGGTTATTGAGTATTTCCTGGTAGATATATACCAGGCTGCCAATTACCGGGAGAAAAACGATGATCCATATCCACTTCTGCTGCGTACCATTCTTTAGTGAATGAAAAACGCAAAAAGCCTGCAAGCCTATAGGTATATAGTAAAGATAATCGTGCCCGGGAAACATTGCGATGTGATAATTACTCAAAAATAAAAAAATACGGCAAATAGCAGCATTTTTATTGCTTGATCATTTCATCTAATACCGGATGGTCAAAGGTGGAAAGTTCGGTGTGGCCGCTTTTCAATTCATCAAACACCACCACTTCGTTAATCCCTTTTTTGAGCCATACTGCAGGCACATACAAGGTTTGCTGCGGGCCTATTTCCCAGTACTTACCTAGATTGTGCCCGTTGACAAATACAAAGCCTTTGCCAAAACCGTGCATATCTAAATAAGTGTCACCAATACCTCTTAATGAAAACGTACCGCGGTACAATGCAGGCATTTCTGTGGCGTCAGCCGCCTGTAGGGGTAAATAGCGCGTCCCTACCAGGGTGGTAAAAGGAAACTGGTACATTTTCCAGCCGAGCAGTTCTTGCCCGTTAAGTGTAACCTTATCGATTATGCCCTGGCGGTTGTCTATCAGGAAAGGACCATAATTAATGCGGCCGTTGTTCTCTACCAGAATGTCCAATACACTATTCGCAGTGGGGCTATTCAGTTGAAGCGAATCTTGTTTGAGGCGCCTGTCCAGCACGCTGATGCGTTTGCCGTTGAGGTAAACGGTAGCGTAATCACGCATCTCTTTTATTTTGAGCAGACCGCTTACGGCATTCGCCAGAGTAGTGCGGTACAATACAAAGCCGTAACCCTGATCAATATCCTCAAAGCTCATTGGGTGCTCGGCCTCTATAGGTTTTGGCAGGTTGCTAAACAGGTTTGCCTTGCCCGTAAACTTTATAACTTCCAGCGCGAAGGTGCGCTTCTTCTTTTCAGGGATTTCGGGCAGTGTTTCTCCCGGCGGCAAATGTTTGGCAATAATCTGCCTAAACTTCATGAACTTATCTGTAAGATTACCCGCTTCGTCCAGCGGTGCATCATAGTCGTAACTTGATGTTTGCGGGTAGTAAGGCTCACGGCTGTTCATGTTTGCTCCATTCATGAAATCGCGTGTGGTACCGCCATGGAACATGTACATGTTGATAGATATCCCTGCGGATAGCACTTCATCCAACTTTTTAGCGTCTTTTTCTGCATTGCTACCGCTGTGTGGCTTTCCCCAACTGTCAAACCAACCCGGGTACCACTCCGCAATGTAGTACGGACCTTTCCCATTATGGTACTTGTTAACAAGCTCCTTCACCTTCTTAGGATCGTCTTCGCCGTTAACGGCAGGCAAAAAGCCTGGCAGGTAACCGGCAGGCATTTGTGAGGCACCATCGCAGGTGAACAGCAAGCCATCAAAGCCGGCATCGCGAAATATCTTTTCGTTCTGTGCCAGGTATTCTTTATCGTTGCTGTAAGATCCGTATTCGTTCTCTATCTGCACCATCAGGATGTTACCGCCATGGTTTACCTGTAGTGGGGCAAGTTGTTTACCCACCTCTATCATGTAATTGCGGTATGCTGTTATAAACCGGGGGTCTTTGCTGCGCACCTTTAACGTTTTATCCTTTAGCAACCACCACGGGTAACCGCCAAACTCCCACTCGGCACATACATAAGGGCTGGGCCGCATTACTACCCAGAGGCCTTCTTCTTTAGCTATCCGCACAAACTCGGCAACATCGTTGTTGCCTGTGAAGTCGTATTTACCCTGCGTATTCTCATGCGCGTTCCAGAAAACGTAAGTGCCGATGGTGTTCAGGCCCATTGCTTTTGCCATCTTCATACGTTCGCGCCAGTACTCACGCGGAATACGAGTGTAATGCATTTCGCCAGATATCATCTGCAGCGGCTTACCATCTAACAAAAAGGTACTGTCGCCAAGTGCAAAAGTGTGGTTAACGTTTTGGCCAATTGCAATTTCGATACTAAAAAACGCCGCGCAAAACAGTAGTAATTTCTTCAGCATATCACTCTCACAATTAAAATAAACCCAGTTGACCTTTGTCGTCAATGTCCAATTCGTCGGGATTGGTTATCTCAAAATCAATCTTCTTTGGCTGAACAGGTTTTGTTTGCTCCGCTGGCTTTGCAGCAGGTTTTTCCCGTTCGTTTGATTTAACGGAAGCTGTGGGTGTTTGTTGTGCAGGCGGCTCCGGGTCTGCTACCTGCTTTTCATCCGGCGTAATTACTATTTCGGTATCTTCAACAGAGTCTGGAGCCGGGTCTGGTACATCATCCTCGTCGTCGTGCTCTGCTATCAATTCAACACTTTTTACGGGGTGAACAGATAAACGGTTGCCCATGGCTTTCATCCCCTTCACGTCTATCAGGTCGGTCAGGTTCAGCTCAACTGTTTCCGGTGTAAGTGCTTTGCCTTTCAGTTGCTCTACCTTAACTACCGGCTGTGCCGCACCCGACAGCAGGATAAGTTTGGAGCCGGCTTCGTCGCTGATGATGCTGGTTTGCTTTCCTACCACCGTGTTTTCGAATACGAAGCGTTTTACCATGTAGTTCTTACCCTTGCCTTCGTAATGCACTACCGCGTAAACTTTAGCAGGATCATACTTCTCAATCAGTATCATCTTATCATCAAAGTGATTATTAAGATCGAAGCTGGTAAGTTCATACAAGCCGTTGCTCAACAAGGTAAGGATGCGGTCGTCGCCGTCAAATTCACCCAGGTATTTACCCCTGCCATCGGCGTTAAGACGTTTAAGTATCTCATCATACCATATCTTACGACCTGCAAGGGTAGATACACCTTTGCTTTTCAATAATATCTTTTTAACCGGGTACTTGGTTACCATATTACCCATGGATCCACGTCCTTTAATTGCAATAACTGCAAAGTCCTCATCAAACTGCAGCTTTTTAAGTTTAGCGTGTGGCTTGAGCTGTACGTTCACTATTTCTGCCTCGCCGTTAGGGTTAGCAGTAAAGTAAAGCACTTTGGACCCTTTTGTACCCTTGGTAAGGTCATATTCCTTGTCCCGTGTGATGCCCGTAACGGAGAAACGCTTAATGTAGCTCACGCCGCTTTGCCCGTCCTTATAGATCATATTATACACGGTGCGCTCATCATTCTTTTTGAACACGGCGGCATGTAGTATTTCTTTACCTACAAACACCTTATCCTGCACCTTGGTCACCATGAACTTGCCGTCGGCACGGAACACGATGATCTCGTCGATGTCAGAACAATCACAAACAAACTCATCTTTTTTGAGGCCGCTGCCGATAAAGCCGTCTTCGCGGTTCATGTACAGTTTAATGTTGGCTAACGCTACCTGTGTAGCTTCCACCTTATCAAACGTGCGCAGCTCGGTTTTACGGCCACGATCTTTACCATACTTTTCCTTGAGTTTTTCAAACCAGGCTATTGTGTAATCAGTAAGGTATTTCAGGTGGTGCTTAACCTGTTTTATTTCTGTCTCCAGGTTCTTGATCTGCTCATCCGTTTTCTTAAAGTCGAAACGGGTGATGCTGCTCATTGGTTTATCAATAAGCCTCTTGTAATCTTCAGGGAGTATCTCACGGTAAAACAATGGGAAGAACGGCTCGAACAAGCGGTTCAGCACTTCTACCACCAACTCAAAAGTAGATGAGCCCTCATAGTCGGGGTGCTTGTACATGCCCTCCTGAATGAATATCTTGAGCAGGGAGCTGAAGAATATCTTCTCCATCAACTCCTTCAGCCTGATATCAAGTTCCTGTTTTAGCAGGTCGCGCGTTTTATTGGTGCTTTCGGCAAGCATGTCGTTCACACTCATAAAGCGCGGCTTGTCGTCCTGTATTACGCAGGTATTCGGCGATATGGATACCTCACAATCGGTAAAGGCGTACAACGCGTCGATAGTAACGTCGGGAGATATACCCGGTGCAAGATGTATAACCACTTCTACATCCCTGGCGGTATTATCTTCAATCTTCTTGATCTTGATCTTTCCCTTATCATTAGCGCTTATTACGCTATCTATCAAGCTGCCCGTTGTGGTAGTAAAAGGTATTTCGGTAATAACCAACGTCTTCTTATCGCGCTCCAGTATTTTGGCGCGTACACGCACCCTTCCACCACGTTGTCCTTCATTATAGGCAGATGTATCTGCCATACCCCCGGTTGGAAAATCAGGTACCAGGTTGGGCCGAACACCCTGCAGCCATGCTATAGAGGCATCCAGTAACTCTATAAAGTTGTGCGGCAATATCTTGGTAGCCAAACCAACAGCAATACCCTCAGCACCCTGCGCTAACAACAGCGGGAACTTAACAGGAAGCGTTATCGGCTCGCGGTTACGACCGTCATAACTTGCCTGCCAGTCAGTAGTATCCGGATTGAAAACAACATCCAGCGCAAATTTTGACAAACGAGCCTCTATGTAACGTGGCGCGGCCGCAGAGTCACCTGTAACCGGGTCGCCCCAGTTACCCTGGCATTCTATCAGCAAATTCTTCTGCCCAATTTGTACCATGGCATCACCTATAGATGCATCACCGTGCGGGTGATACTTCATGGTATTACCAATAACGTTGGCGGCTTTATTAAAGCGCCCATCGTCCATCTCTTTAAGAGAGTGCAGTATACGGCGCTGTACAGGCTTAAGGCCATCATTAATGTGAGGTACGGCACGGTCCAGGATCACATAAGACGCGTAATCAAGAAACCAGTTTTCGTAAAGCCCGTCGAGGGTGGTAATGTTGTGAAGGGTATTATCTTCGTTACTATCGGGTGTATGCTCAGTGTGCAAATCGTCACTCATTCGTCGGCAAAAAATTTGGATGGGTAAAGATAAGATAAAGCGTAAATATGGGACCTTAGAGATGTGTAGATTTTATGCACAATAGGATTTGCGTACTAACATGCTTTTTATTAAATTCATTAATGACTGACAGTGAAATTGCCGACTTGATAGCGCATGAATTTGCATCACCTACATTAGGGGTTACAGAACAACTTCTGGAGATTCATGAGCCGGTTACTGAGAACGGTAAAATTAAAGTCGAAAAAATAGATCGTGAAAAAGCCGAAAGAGAAAATATAACTATCGCTTATTTACCTGTGCAAAAGCAACCGTTTTATTTTGCGGTTTACGTCAATGAGTTTGAAAAGGAGATACACAACATTGTAACTGAATCCAGAAATTTAGTTTTCTTAAGGATAGTTTCCGATCATTTAAGTGCCGGATATATACGATCAAACTTTGGGTTTACGCCTACAAAAACATGGAACAACGGCGATCTTTTTGCAGATGGCAGGAGAAAACACGCCAACAACGGTATCGAGTTTGAACCTGTTTCTGAGGCCGATGAATTTGAAGATAAGCTAAAAAAGCTGTTGACGGTGTTATATACTGAGAAGTCGGGTTTGTTACGCCTTTACGGCGAGGCAACTTCAACTATTCATGTCATTATGGATTTCCACAGGGGAAATCAGTTATTAGGCAGTGCCTTTATCAATTCAGACTGCTTGAAGCTATTGAGTGACCTTAATTTGGAGATCGATTTCGACTTTGCGGCCTGGGGCAATCCTTTTAAATAGTGCTCTACAGCTCCCGCTCCTTCTTCATTTCCCTCAGCATCATGCCGTAATCCATCTTACGCAAGGTAGCTTTTATAGTATGCTCGATACGTCTGGCCCTGGTCTCGGGTGTTTTAGCATCATTTATCCATTTTATAAAATAGCTCTGATGAGATTTGGTTAAGCTATAAAAGTATTCAGCCGCATCGGGCTCAAATTCAAAACATTCTTCCAGTTCCGGCGGTGTTTCCACCTTAAAGTCTTTATCCTCCTCCAGTTTAACATGCAGCATGGCACCGCACTTTTTGCGGGTACCTTTGCGCATCTCCTGGTTAAACGGCAGTATAAAGCTACCCTCACCAAAAGGCAGCAGTGATTTACCCGTTATCTCAAAATTATCCAGTAAACCTTTTACCCGGAAAGCGCGGCGGGTACCCGGCTTTATCTGTTCGGCCAGGTCTGCAGCTATTTCGATGTAGGTCCAGCCGGTTTTGTCGCCAAATTCGCCAAACTGGTGTATGATGGTATCAAACTCGACCATAGCCAAATATAGGTTTTAGCACCCAAATGTTAAATGTTTGTTAAATGCGGCTTTTTAACATTTCAGGGTGTAACACTTTGCCTTGGGCATACATCTTATAGCTATACAAAAACAATTAATAACCATAAACTTCTAATATCATGAAAAAATTAACCACCATCTTTTTAGGCTTAGCTTTACTGTTAACTACCACCTTAGTAAATGCAAAACCGGTTCCGTCAAATGAAAATTTAACCGCCATACACGCCATCAATACTTATGTTGATGCAATTACCCGCGGCAAAATACAAGGCCTTAACGATGTGCTTGATCAATCGGTAAAGTTCAGCATGCTGCGTGGCAAGACCATGCTTAGTTTTGATAAAAAACAGATGATTGACTTCCTGAAACAAGGTAAGAATGTAGAATTAGCCTGCACCACCAACACCGAAGTTGTTGAACGCAATGCTGACTTAGCTGTGGTAAAAGTAGATATGAAGTTTGAGAACTTCACCCGCAGCAACTATGTAACTATTGCTAACACTCCATCAGGTTGGAAGATCACCAACGTTCACAGCGTTTTTAATAAATAAGTTTAGCAGTTTAGTTTAGTGTTTAAGTGTGAGGCCTCCCGGGTTACGGGGGGCTTTATTATTTCACATAAGGCTGCAGCACCGCCTGCCATTTGTCATACCCGGTTTTATTCAGGTGCAACAGGTCGTTCTCGAAAAGGGATGAATCGGGCTGCATGGTAGTTGGATTTAATATCGCCGTAGCTACATCAATATAATGCCCGTTTGCTTTGCCGTTTAAGAAAGCTTTAATGCGGGCATTAGCCGTTTTCACTTCATCAAAATATTTAGCGCGACTTGGGCTTGGCTTTACTGCCATAAAGTATACATCCGCTTTGGGCAGCTTACTTGCCAGCATAGTCCACAATTTTTCAAATTGTGCAGCTACAAACGAGCCTGATTTACCTGCTGCAATGTCATTCTCCCCTGCGTAAATAAATACTTTTTTAGGTTGATAAGGAAATAGGATATAAGGTGTGTAATAGTCTACCAGTTGCTCCAGCGTACAACCGCCAACGCCACGACGTATAATAGGTTTATCGCTAAAGCGTTGCCCCAGATCTGCCCATTTCCGAATAGACGAACTTCCTATGAACAGGATGCCATTCTTAGTCGGAAACTTTAAGCTATCCTGGTGTTTAAACTCCCTTATCTCATTATCAAACGGGAAGCCTTGTTGAGCACGGCTTGTAAGCGCTGTTGCGGTTAAAACAAAAAAAATCAGCAGGCGGAGTCTCATACGGTTTGTGTTAGGCGTTCTTCAAAAAACATAAACGGCATCATACTTTGTACGCCGTCTATAACCCATACCGGGCCTTCTATACAATACAACAATACTTTTAAAGGGCTGTTCTGCTTTTTTTCTACTTCGGCCATTACCTGCAGGCACGCGCCGCATGAGGTTACGGGCTTTACCAATTCAAATTCTTCAGTGTGGGCAGTCACAGCCATGCTCACCACCGGGTCATTGGCGTGGTTGGCTCCCCAGTTAAACAATGCCACCCGTTCAGCACAAAGCCCCGAAGGATAAGCCACGTTTTCCTGATTGCTGGCGTGCAATACTTTACCACTTTTAAGAAGTAGTGCTGCTCCAACTTTAAATTTAGAATAAGGGGAATGAGATGTAGCCAAAGCTTTTACTGCTTCGTTACACAAGTTTAGGTCAGTTGCACTTAATTCTTCGAGTGAATCGTATTCTTTGAAGGCTATTTTTATTTCGTGTTCGGTCATTTTTTGCAGCCCCTGTTGAAACAAGGGGATACAAGATAGGACTTATAATAATAGAAAACAATAGAGGCGCGGATATCCGCGCCTCTATGTAATTATTAAGGTGTAAGTAATTACACAGCTACAGCCAGGCTAACGCTATCCACCACTTCGGCCACTAGCGGGTTTACCGTTTCGTCGTCCTTTTCTACTCTCAGGTTGTTTACGATATGCTGCTGTCGGGTAGGCGTATTTTTGCCCATGAAGTATTCCAGCAGGTTCTTGATGTTAGCATCCTTCAGGAAAACCGGATCCAGGCGCATGTCCTTACCAATGAACAATCCGAACTCCTCGGGAGATATCTCGCCCAAACCTTTAAAGCGGGTTATCTCCGGCTTGTTGCCTAGTTTGGCTATGGCATTGCGGCGCTCTTCATCACTGTAACAGTAAATTGTTTCTTTTTTATTACGCACCCTAAACAATGGGGTTTGCAAAATTGATACGTGTCCCGCCTTCACCAGGTCAGGAAAGAACTGCAGGAAGAAGGTCATAAGCAACAGCCTGATGTGCATACCATCCACATCGGCATCGGTAGCTATTACAATATTGTTGTACCTAAGTCCATCTATACCGTCCTCAATGTTCAGCGCATGCTGCAGCAGATTGAATTCTTCGTTCTCGTAAACCACCTTTTTGGTTAGCCCAAAGCAATTTAGCGGCTTACCTTTTAAACTGAATACGGCTTGAGTCATCACATCACGTGACTTAGTGATAGACCCACTGGCCGAGTCACCTTCTGTGATGAACAGCGTAGTATCCTGTTTGCGTTCGTGATTGTCGTCAAAGTGCAGCTTGCAATCGCGCAGCTTGCGGTTATGTAACGATGCTTTTTTAGCACGATCGTTTGCAAGTTTTTTAATGCCGGCAATGTCCTTGCGCTCACGTTCAGATTGTAATATCCTTTTCAGCAGGGCATCCGCGGTTGCGGGATTTTTGTGCAGGTAGTTATCAAGTTCTTTTTTAAGGAAGTCGTTAATAAATCCACGTACTGATGGTCCTTCGGGACCAACGTTCTGCGAACCGAGCTTTGTTTTGGTCTGCGACTCGAAAACCGGCTCCTGTACCTTGATTGCGATCGCGGCAACTATAGATGCTCGGATATCCGACGCGTCGAACTCTTTTTTGTAGAACTCCCGAATGGTTTTAACTACCGCCTCGCGGAACGCTGCCTGGTGGGTACCACCCTGGGTAGTATGCTGACCGTTTACAAAAGAGTAGTACTCTTCGCCGTACGACTGGCCGTGCGTCATAGCTATTTCTATATCTTCACCTTTCAGGTGGATGATAGGGTAGCGTAAGTTCTCCGCATCCGCATTGCGGGAAAGGAGGTCGTATAGGCCACGTTCTGACAGGTACTTTTTACCATTGAAATTAATGGTAAGGCCGGAATTCAGGAACACGTAGTTCCAGATCATGTTCTCCACAAACTCAGGTATGAACCGGTAATTGCGGAAAATAGAGTCATCAGGAATAAAGTTGATAGCAGTACCGTTACGTTGAGAGGTTTCCTTCTCGGCCTCGTCGCGCACCAGCTCACCTTTTTCAAATTCGGCAATTTTGGTACGGCCGTCTCTATAAGACTGTACCGTGAAAGTTGAAGAAAGCGCATTCACTGCTTTGGTACCTACACCATTCAAACCAACCGATTTTTGGAAGGCCTTGCTGTCGTACTTACCGCCTGTATTTATTTTAGATACGCAATCTATCACCTTACCCAATGGTATGCCACGGCCGTAATCGCGCACGGCAACTTTGTGGTCGCTCATGTTCACCTCAATGGTCTTACCGGATCCCATCACAAACTCGTCTATGGAGTTATCAACAATCTCCTTCAGCAACACATATACGCCGTCGTCATAGGCTGAGCCATCGCCCAGTTTACCAATGTACATGCCGGGGCGCAGGCGAATGTGCTCTTTCCAGTCGAGCGAACGGATACTATCGTCGTTATAATTTATATTCTCTGCCATAAGTTATCAATGAGGAACGGGCATAAACTACCCAAAATGCAAAAATACGTTGCAGACATTCAAATCCGTACTTAAATGTCCTAACTTATCAACATTAAAGTCAATCGCCCTTAAACTTAATACATGTACTGGCGCGGTCGATGTTCTTGAAAAACTCCGGGCCTTTTTCATTAGAAAAGCAAACAGCCATAATGGTACCTATATGATCTTTTTGCAAGGTAACCAGCAATGCATATTTATAATAATTGGTTGTAGGCGAATAGAGTAAGTTGATGAGGTACGATTTACCTGCATCAGCATTGTATTTTGCCAGGTAACGCGGTGGTATGGTGCGCACAAAATAGCTGCCTTTTGTGCCGCCGAGGGCAAGCGCCTGTGCGGAACCCATTCCCAGGTACAACGAATCGGGGTTAGCAAGGCTGGTTTCGGTATTTCCTTTTACCCTTTGATAAGCGGTATAGTTTTGTTTCTGGGATTTTACCTGAAACCAAATCTGAAATTCCTTTCCAGGCAATTCTAAAGCGTAATCGAAAGAATTATCTTCATCATCCGGCGCTTCAATCTCCTTAAACCCCTTGGGAAAAGAGAATACTACATTAGCCCTGGAAATAATATTTTGAAATTCTTTAAGACGTGGGCTTACGTAAACAGGCTGTACATTAGTAGCAGAGACTTGTTTTTTGCTAAAATGACGCTTTTTACCCTGTGCAATTGCAGGCGCAATACAAAACAACAACAATCCCGTAAGTAATAATTGTTTAATTTGCTTCAACACAGTTTAGATAAGCAGGTGGTCAAAATTAGTCAAACGAATTTAATTTAGATAGGGCACTAATTCAATATAATTATAATATAAATTATAAACATAAATAATAAAGCAATGGGTGTACAGCCGAGGCTCAACCGATTCGACCTCACCATGATCGTGATTAGCCTGGTAATAGGCATGGGTATATTTGGCACGCCGAGTAACGTGGCCACGACTGCTGGCAGCGCCTGGGTATTTTTTGGAGCATGGATATTCGGCGGGATAGTAAGTCTGTGCGGTGCGCTTACTTTTGCAGAGATTGGAGCACGGTACCCTACAACCGGCGGTTTTTACAAAGTTTTCTCCTATTGCTATCATCCTGCATTTGCTTTCATGATCAACTGGGTGCTGGTGATCAGCAATGCGGCATCTGTAGCAGCAGTTGCTCTCCTGGGTGCCGAGTACATCAACCCAATTGTGCTTCCGGCCAGTTTGCAAAACGACCTTGGCACAAAGCTCACTACTATACTTACTGTACTAGTACTGTATGTTGTTAATTTCCTGGGCATAAAGCAAAGTGCGCGCGCACAAAACCTGCTTACCATTTTTAAAGCCGGGATGATAGTAGTGTTATGTACCGCTGTGTTTAAATGTGATACAAAAACTGCAGTAAACATTGCGGCTGTGCCGCATAGCGGAAGTTTGATCACCGCTTTTGGATTGAGCCTTGTAGCCGTATTCTTTACCTATACCGGATATTCTCAAACCATTAATTTTGGCGGCGATATTGTAAACCCTAAACGCAACATACCAAAAGCGATCTTCATCGGCATGGGTGTTGTAATTACCCTTTACCTGGCAATCAACTATGTGTATTACGCGGTATTGGGTATTGGCGGACTGCAACAAACGCACACACTGGCGGCCTACCTGGCAGGCGTAATATTTGGACCTATGGGTTATAAAATAACATCTATTCTGATGTTTATTTCCGTTGTGGCATATGTAAACGTAAATATCATGTCTAACCCGCGTACTTATTATGCCATGGCAGAGGATGGTGTGCTCCCGCCGATATTTAAGAAGGTAAACCCCAAAACACAGGTGCAGGAGTTCGGCATGAGCTTTTTCTTAGCTGCCATTCTGCTGATACTGTTCTTTATAGCCAAATTTGGTGAGGTACTTAACTATGTAATGTTTTTTGAAACGATAGGAACATCTATCGCAGCAGCAGCTATTTTTGTGCTGCGCAGAAAAACTAAGCAAATGGATACCAGCAATATCTATACAATTAAGCTTTTCCCGCTTATACCGTTACTGTTTGTACTCTCCTATTGGTTTGTTACCATAAATATTTTTATAACCTTCAAGAGCGATCCGTTCGCGGTACTATGGTGTATTATAGCCTATGCTTTAGGGTTAGCTATTTACTTTTTAGGTATACGGAATAAGAGCACAGCACCGACATCAAACGAATGATACCTTTTTAAAATTTTTTAATAAGTTATTTGGTTTATTAGAAGTTGTTAATTAAGTTTGCGTAGATGATGCATTTCAAATCATTTAAGCATAGCCTCTATTCATTCTCGTTGAGGAATTTAAATTTTATAGTTAATTGGTTGTTAATCCTCACTCCGGTGGGGATTTTTTATAGGCTGACTTTTCCCCAAGTATCACACATTCAATATATAAGCATTTTATGGCACGATTAAATTTACTAGAAGAGACGCGATATGAGAAGCTTCCGGTAACGGTGTATGCCGATCAGAAGACAGCCTCGCTGGCAGTAGCAGGGAGGATAGCCGCCCTGATCCGTAGCAGGCAGGCAGCAGGCAAACCAGCCGTACTGGGCCTGGCAACCGGCGTAACGCCGGTAGGCGTTTACGCTGAGCTGGTGCGCCAGCACCGGGAAGAAGGCCTGTCCTTCTCGAACGTGATCAC
>NZ_JCAWAI010000005.1:0-342411 GCF_059691875.1 Mucilaginibacter sp. 320_HR | reverse complement strand
CAGGATTATCAATAAATGTGTAAATTCATTCCAGTATTAACAATCAATAGTGTAAACTTTTTTTAGGACGGGTCAGTACTAAAACTGTGTCACCAAGTCGAAAAGTGTATCATGGTTTCAAAAACTGTAACACGGGTTTTGGTTAATTTACTGGATAATAGTGAATTAATCATTTTTTGACCTGAAAAAGTGTAACAGGTGTAACACCTTATTGTGATACAGTTTACAACATTACGGCGTAGTTTGCCACACTCCTTCAGTCCTCAAAGTTGATTAGCGCGGCGTACTTTCCCGGCGCAACTTCGCAGTAAGCAACCTTTAACAGTTCGGTACACATTTGGGGTGCGGCAATTTGCAGATCAATGTGGGTCCACCCTAATTTACCCCATTTGTTGGGCACCGGATAGACGCCGTTGTTTTCGCTAAGGCAGAAAACATCCTGGTCATTCGGCGACAGCTTTACCGTAGCCCGGCTTTGCCCCGGCACTATAGTGGCAAATATCTTCCCCGCTATCTTAAAGGACGTTTTCTCAAAGTGAGGCTCTTCAGTAGTGTCTGGCAGGGCAAGCGCCGCCATGCGAAATGTGGCGAAGTCCATCATACAGGCAAATTACCAGTCATCACTATTAACGATAGTTTACTTGTTCTGAGCAGCTAAGATATCGCGTATCTCTGCCAATAGCACTTCTTCTTTAGATGGCGCAGGTGGAGTGGCGGGTGCAACTTCTTCTTTTCTTTTGAAGCGGTTTATGGCAGTAATGACGATAAACAACGATAAGGCAATGATGATAAAGGATATCACCTGAGACAGGAAGTTACCGTATTTAATGGCCGTGCCGGGTATTACCAGCTGACTTAGATTAGAAAGATTAGCCGCCTTAAGGGCTGGTGTAAGTACAGCAGGCGTGATAATATCTTCCACAAGTGAACTAACTATCTTCCCAAAGGCGCCGCCAATTACAACAGCAACAGCTAAATCCAATACGTTGCCCTTAACGGCAAATTCTTTAAACTCTTTAACGAATCCCATAGCGCAGTTTTTTTTTTTAAAGTTACAATTATTAGCTACTCATGCAAACAAAACCAATTCAATTGCATTTAAAACTTACAATGCAATGCCACCTTATTATTTCCCAAGTTAAGGTAATTGGTGTACTTTTGCCCTTGCTTTAAATTATGCTTAAACAGAACCTTCAACAGAAACTTTTACAAAAGCTTTCACCGCAGCAGATACAATTTATAAAGTTGCTGCAGGTGCCTACTGTGTCGCTGGATACCCGTATTAAAGAGGAACTGGAGGAAAACCCTGCTCTTGAAGATATTAGTTTAACCAACCTTAACGAACCTGAAGAACAATATCCTGACCGCGATCCTGACGACGACTACAAAGGAGACGAGGAGAAAGGTGAGATGGATGAGTTTAACATTGACGACTACTTACAGGAAGATAACGTTAATGAATATGGTTCGCGGTATGACCAGAACGGGGATGATGATGATGAGCATAAGGAGATCCCGATAGCTGTACAAAGTTCTTTTTTTGAAAGCCTGCAGGCACAACTGGACCTACTCCCTGTATCTGACAAGGACTTTAAAATAGGCAAACAGATCATCGGCAGTCTTGATGACGATGGTTACCTACGCCGTCCTATCATGTCTTTAACCGATGATCTTGCTTTTTCGCAGAACGTAATGGCTGAGGACGAGGAAGTAGAAGACATGCTGAAGGTAATTCAAAGCTTTGACCCTCCAGGCGTTGGCGCGCGAAGCTTACAGGAATGTTTGCTGATACAGTTGAGGAGAAAAGATCAAAATGATCCAATCATCAAAAAGGCGATGACCGTTGTTGAAGATTATCTTGACGAGTTTACCCGCAAGCATTACGACAAGCTAGAGCGCTCGTTAAACATGAACTCGCAGGAACTGCGTGGCGTGGTAAACGAGATATTAAAACTTAATCCCAAACCTGGCGATAGCAACGAAGTAAGCACCAAGCAACTGCAGGTTATTCCCGATTTCCATATCACCAATAATGATGGGGTTCTTATACTCACTCTTAATTCTAAAAATGCACCGGAATTAAAGGTAAGCCGCTCCTACCAGGAAATGTTCCAGCATTACGAAAAAGCTTCGCAGAAAGACAAAAAGTTGAAAGAAGCTGTGCAGTTTGTTAAGCAAAAGCTTGATTCTGCCAAATGGTTTATCGACGCAATTAAGCAGCGCCAGCAAACGCTGCTGAAGACCATGAATGCCATTATGCAATATCAGTATGATTTCTTCCTGACAGGTGACGACAAAAACCTGCGGCCTATGATCTTAAAAGATATCGCAGACCGTATCGGCATGGACATCTCTACCGTATCACGTGTAGCAAACTCCAAGTATGTACAAACAGAGCATGGCACGTTCTTGCTAAAATCCTTTTTCAGCGAAGCCATACAAACAGAAAGTGGTGAAGAGGTGTCCAACAAAGAAGTTAAGAAAATACTAGAAGAGCATATAGGTAAAGAAGATAAACGCCATCCGCTTGCTGACGAAAAGCTCACGGACATACTCAAAGATGCAGGTTACAACATAGCAAGGCGCACCGTAGCAAAATATCGCGAACAAATGAATATACCTGTAGCAAGGCTGAGAAAAGAACTCTAGGTTAACTGTGGTTCTAGATAAAACAGAAAAGGCTGCTTCACATTTGTAAAGCAGCCTTTTCTGTTACAACGGATTTTACCACCCATGCTGCGGGCTTGTTAACTTATATCTGTTGTTTAATAATATACCCAACACTATCTCGTGCGATCCGTTACTTACCGTACGAAGGGCGGATGTGGTAACATCATAAGAATAGCCAACATTCACTACAGAACTTAAATTAAAGCCGGCAAGAACGGCATAAGAGTCATCCTTACGGAAAGAACCACCAAACCAAAACCTGTCGCGGAAAGAGAGCTTCATGTTTATATCGAAAGAGATCGGCGCCGGATCAATAAACTTTAACAGCGCAGATGGTAATAGAGTAACATCATCTGACAGGAAGAACTTGTAGCCACCAGTCGCAAAAAAGTGTGGCACTGTTTTGCTTTGGTTAGCTGTGTTTCCGGTAGTTATATAAAGATTCTGAGGCAGGATCTGCTGTGCTGATACGCCGAAATAATAATTTGATGAATACGCCCAGATACCTACACCAAGATCAGGTTTCCACTGACTGTTGTTGATGTTGTTAAGCGTAGGGTCATTAGGATCCTCCAGTGTTATCAGGTCAGTGTTCAAGTTGATATGATTTACCCCCGCCGAAATCCCTACAGAAAGGTTTAGCTTTTCAGTTAATCCCAAATGATAAGCGTAATTAGCGTTGATGTTTGTTTGGGTAATTGGCCCCGCTTTGTCAGACACCACCATAAAACCAATACCATGATGCGGTTCAGCCGCGCGGTAGTACTGGGTGTATAACCTGCTTGATGGGTTTTCGCCGCCCGAAGCAGGGAAAGCGGTTGCGTCACCTTGTAGGAAGTTATCACCAATTGGCGCACTTATGCTAAAATAGCTGGTAACAGGTGCACCTTGCAAGCCAGTCCACTGGCTGCGGTATCCCAGTTTAGCATCGGTATAATTCTCGATGCCGCTTACTGCAGGATTCAAAAGCAGATTATTGAACACGTATTGTGTATACTGCGGGCGCTGCTGTGCTTCTGCCAAACTGAAACACATCTGCAACACAAGCAAGAAAAGTAAAATTCTCTTCATTTATCTGATGATTGTAACATTGCCCGAAATAAGCCCACGGCCGTTCTTCGGGTCTATGATATAGTAATAGGTTCCTGCGGGTAAATTTGTTCCGTTGCGCGTACCATCCCAGGGAATGCCGTAACCAACAGACGAATATACCTTTTCTCCGTATCTGTTGTATACATTAACCGTATTTCCGGGGTAAGTTTCCAAATATTTTATCTTCCAGGTATCATTTATACCGTCACCGTTAGGTGTAAAAGTGTTGCTAATATTTAAGTTCTTAAGTACAGTTACTTTCACCTGATCTTCGGTGCTGCACCCATCACTGCTTGTAGCCGTTAAAGTATAAACTTTATCTTCGGTAGCTGTTACCATCGGCCTTAGAGAACTATCGTTATCTAAACCTAATAACGGCGACCATTTGTAGATCAAGTTTTTGCCTGTAGCTGTTGCTTTAAGCAAAACAGAGCCGCCCTCAAGAACCGTTACATCATCACCGGCGTTAATAACGGGTGCCTGTAACACTTCAATGTCCTGCGTAGCGCTAAAGTCGCAGCCATTAGTTGAAATGAATCTGTATTTAATAGTAGTGGTACCTGCACCAGCTAAAGCGGGGTCAAATACCCCGGCTTGACTGACTCCCTTCCCGCTAAAAGTTCCAGTTCCTGGTAAACTTGTTTGTTGAACAACTAATTGGATTGACTTTGCATTCTGACATATTGTACCAACTTTCAGGATGTTTACATTTGGACTCGCTAAAACTTCAATATCCTGATCTGCAATGGCAAAACACGTCTGACCGGAATAAGCTTCCATATGCACTCTATAAACCTTTGATGCCGGGCTACTAAAAACATTATAGGCATGCATGTATTTTCGATTTTCAGGCATCTCCCCGCGGGTAAATTCTTCCTTATCCTGCGGATTGTTCTTGTAATCGTAATACCATACTATCCTGGTAATATCTCCAAAATTAACGCTGGATGCATCTTTGAACACCACCGGATTAGAGCTGCACAACGTGTTTTTATTTTCTACTTCAAAACTTGCTACTGGTTTATCTCCATTTACTTCGAATGATTGAGAGACACTATATTGGCAACCATTGGATGAAGTAGCCGTTAACGTTACTAAATATTCGCCAACACTGGTATACTTGTGTTTAGGGTTCTTTTCGGTGGATGTATTTGGATTACCAACACCAGCTTTGCTGTCACCAAAGTTCCAGAAATAGGTCAAAGCCTCCGTAGTTCCGTCTTCTGTTGTTGTTTCATTTGAAAATTGCGCAAAAGCATCTGAAAGGCAAACGTCTGGTGTTCTGAATTTCACATCCGGTGCGGGGAGTATCTGGATTATTTGACTGAATGTTTCACTACTGCAGCCGCTTTGCGTTAAAACGGTAAGGCTGACTGTATCCGTACCCGTCTTCTTAAACACATGCGTAAACGGCTTATTATCGTACTGGGTAATTATGGTCGAGTCGCCCATATTCCATATCCAACTGGCAATAGGAGCATCAGAGGAGACTGATTTATCAGTAACAATCGTTGTTTTTTTTGTGCAAACAGGCGCATCTACAGTAAACGAGGCTACTGGCTTTTTAGCTACAACAACATTAGTTTGAGTTGATGATGTACACTCGTTTGCATTCGTAACTGTGAGTACTACTGTATACCTGCCATTTGATTGATATTTATGAACCGGATTAGCCAAGGTTGATGTTGTGCCATCGCCAAAATCCCACACTCTGCTTTTGATGAGCGCTGAACTAACATCTGTACTATCGATAAAGTAAGTACTATCCCCTTCGCAAGCTCCATTATAAGCTATTTTAGTCTTAGGTACATCGGTTACGCTAAAATCGAAATCTATGTCTGTCATAGAACCACACTCGTCAGCAACAGGATTTAGAACCGTTGCTGTTACCGAGTAATCACCAGCAGTATAATTGATTAATGTTGGATACTCATATGTATAAAGCGTTATACCATCCCTTACACTTGTGGAAGTAATTACAGGATTGTTTATCGTCACCGGGTCACTTCCGTTATCAAGCTTCCATTTTATACTATTTGTTTGGTACGGTAATGTCAACTGAAGTTTGTAATTGATACTGGAACAGCCGTTTAAATATAATGTGCCATTCCCGGGATCCTTAAATAAAATATTCTGATTAAGATTGGCAAGGTTTGCACCTGCGGCATACCCATAGCTCTCATGCTGGCCAAAGCCATAAGCGATTGCATTAAAACCACCATCAGCAGACATCGTGTGGACACCTGATGTTAATGGCACTTGTGCGTAAGAATATGTGTTGTCCGCATCAAGCAAAGTAAAATCTGTATAAAGCTTACCATCCACCCTGAAGCTCCCTTTTGCTGTTGTTTTTATGATAACGTTAGCAAAATGCTTAAATATCGCAAAATTACCTGTTGAGTTGAGTATGACGTGATCGAGGGTTTGTTCAAGCGGAGTTAGGTAGATCATTTCAGGATCACCAATATCGCTCTTGTCAATTTCACATTCATCCGTGTTAGTACGTCCTTGAGTTACGGCGTACTGTACTACCTGTATGGGCTTATTTGCTGTAACGAGGCTGGGTTTACTCGTCCAAAACTCGTAAAACTTAGGAGACCAAAACTCTGCTTTATCTACACTTTGCCCATTAATTTTAATCTCAGTATCCACATCGTCAATGACCACTCTAAAAATATCATAGTCTCTGCCTTTTAAAGGAACAGTTAAGTAGGTTTTGCCCCATGACGATGTGGGATAAACCTGTTGAAATAAATTATCAGACGAATAATCTACGTTTCCAATACACCCTATACCAATTCTTGTACTTCCTGAATACACAGCAATTTTCTTGCACTCCCCGTCAATTGTGCTTATAGATTTTATTGTAGTACCTGTAAGGTCTTGGTCAGACAACCCTTGATATAGTTCTCCTTTATTTAACAACAGTCTGAAAGTCTCGCCAGCGGGGTGCCCATCTTTTAGCTTATTACCAGGAGTTATTTCCACTGTAGTTTTATCTTCAGTAGCGATAACCATAAATGTTGAAAATGTATTTTTTTTGTTTGAAGCCTGGAAATAATTAATTGAATAATAGTTTTTTCCCAACGCATTAACAGGCAAAATAAGTGTTGCACCCGATACATTTTGAGCGTAGATGTGCCCAAAAACAGCTATCTTCTTTTGAGAGGTGATATGCAGACCTTTTTTATACTTCCCTGAGGCTTGTACATATGCACTTACCGGAATTCTTATTTCAATAAGCTTTCCTCGTTTAACATTAAAATCGTAAGAATAACTGCTGTCTGCAAGTGATATATTACCCTTAGTATCAAAGTCAGATGTAATATAAACAACCATATTGCTGCCTTCGCCTGCTGGAAGATCATGTGCCATATAGGCTGTCCAAAATTCTTTGCCCTGGTTAGTTGTACCCTGGGCAAAAACGCTTGAGCACATGCAAAACAACGCTGCAATAGTTAAACTTATCGCCTTTATTAGGTTCAATATAAATTTAATATCTGCTTATACTTTGATGGAAGCAAGTTAAAAGTACAAATTAATTGATTAATAAATGCCGCTATGCTGAGTTAAAAAAACTTGTCTGGATTAGGTACCAGATTAAGAAATTTATCAAAGTTTTCTTCGTAGTGAGATTGATCTAACTTATAATAAAAAGCACCCTTTTTTGATGACAGTTTATCCTTTTCGTCCAACTTTACTAAAAGGCCGGTAGAAAGCAGTTTCCGGCTGAAATTGCGATCGTCAAACTTGGTTTGATACACGCCCTCGTAAAGCGCTTGCAGCTGTGGTATTGTAAATTTCCCAGGTAACAGTTGAAATAATATGGGGTGCAAGGCCGCTTTGTAGCGCAGTTGTTTTAGTGCCCCTTTAACCATTTCAGTATGGTCAAACACTAGATGCGGTATCTCATCAAGCAGGAACCATTCCGGACTGTGCTCCGCGGTTAGCTGCTCCTCGTACTGGTGGATGTCTATTAAGGCAAAATAAGCTACCGCCAGGGTACGTTCCACCGGATCGCGGTTAGGATCACCAAATACTTTAAACTGCTCCATGTACACATTCTTCAGGCCGGTGTAATCTTCCAGTATCCTGTTTGCGGCATCTTCAGGCGACTCAGTTGGATTAATAAATCCTCCCATAAGGCTCCACTTGCCAAGTTCCGGGGCTAATCGTCTTTTAACCAGTAACAATTTAACCTTTACACCATCAAACCCAAATATGATGCAGTCTACTGCTACTAAAATTCTTTGTTGTCCCGAATACTTATGCATGAGTGTAGTTTATACGCAATTGTAAAGAAAAGATAATCATTTTAAAAACACTTAGTTTATGTAATGCTTTTGTAACTAAATATTTCACAGCCAAAAGCTCTAAATAAAACTTTGATATTTAACAACCTTCATTATACATAGCTTGGAAACAATATTAAATATATCGGCCGTAAGTAAAACTTATAAAAGTGCCGGGCGCAGTTTAACTGTGCTCGATAATGTAAATTTCGCTATTGCTGCAGGGTCTACCAACGCTATCGTAGGCCCATCTGGTAGTGGCAAAACAACTCTGCTTGGCCTTTGCGCCGGGCTGGACAGTGCAAGCAGTGGAACAGTAGAACTAAGCGGTGTAAACCTTACCGGTTTAAGTGAAGACAAGCGTGCACAAGTTCGCAATCAGCACGTTGGCTTCATCTTTCAAAACTTTCAACTACTACCTACCCTGACTGCTTTAGAAAACGTAATGGTTCCCCTTGAGCTCCGCGGAGAACGGAACATTAAAGCACGTTCTTTAGAGCTGCTGGACAAAGTAGGCCTTGCTGATCGGGGACACCACTACCCTGCCCAACTGTCCGGAGGTGAGCAACAAAGAGTATCGCTGGCAAGGGCGTTCTCAAATTCGCCGAAAATTTTGTTTGCTGATGAACCTACGGGCAACCTTGATGCTGAGACAAGCGAAAGAGTTGTAAAGCTAATATTCGACCTAAATAGAGAGGCGGGAACCACGCTGGTATTGGTAACACATGATCCGGAACTGGCTGCTAAAACGCAGCGCATTCTCAGAATAAAGGGCGGCAAATTGGTGTCTGATGATAAAACCGGTAACTAAAGCCCATGGAAAACCTGATTTATAACCGTGGGATTAACTTTGGCTGGCTATTTAAAATGGCATGGCGGGATAGCCGACGTAACCGAGCCCGGCTGTTGCTGTTTATTTCATCAATAATTTTTGGCATTGCTGCCCTGGTTGCTATATACTCTTTTAAATACAATATTCAAAATGATGTAGATGAGCAAGCCGCTACCTTAATTGGTGCCGATCTTACGGTAAACGGCAATAAGCAACCAGACAAAACACTCCAGAAGTTTTTAGACTCGTTAGGCGGCGACCGTTCTGAGGAACGTGCATTTGTATCCATGGTTTACTTTCCACGTACCAACGGCACCAGGCTTACGCAAGTAAAGGCTTTACAGGGCAACTTCCCATACTATGGCTCATTGGAGACCATGCCCTTAAGTGCAGGTACGTCGTTCAAGACAGGACAATATGCCTTGGTGGATAAAACGCTAATGCTACAGTTTAATGTAAAAGTGAATGATACCGTACGCATCGGCAATTCAGCGTTTGTAATCGCGGGCGCGTTGGACAAAGCACCCGGACAAACGGGCATCTCCTCGGGTGTGGCTCCGGTGGTTTACATACCTATGCGATATTTGCAGCAGACCGGATTGATGCAAAAAGGAAGCCGTATAAACTACAGCTACTACTTTAAGGTACCAGCCGGTACTAATATGGACAAGCTTAGCAAGCGCATAGAGGCTGTAACTGAAAAGGCAGACTTTAACTACGACACTATAGCTACCCGGAAAGAAAACACAGGTCGTTCTTTTGGCGATCTCTCTCGCTTTCTTTCACTTGTGGGGTTCATTGCCTTGCTACTCGGCTGTGTTGGCGTGGCCAGCGCTATAAACATTTACATCCGAGAGAAGATTGCCTCTATTGCTATCATGCGCTGCATGGGGGTAAAATCGTCAGAAGCGTTCCTAATCTACCTTATTCAAATATTAGGTATTGGGCTAATTGGTTCGATAGCCGGTGCTTTACTTGGATCTGCGATCCAGCGTTTATTGCCAATGGTATTAAAGGACTTTTTACCTGTTGAAATCTCAACCAACATATCCTGGTTGGCTGTCGGGCAGGGAATTGGTTTGGGAGTGGTAATATCAATACTATTTGCTTTATTACCGCTCATCAATATCCGTAACATATCTCCGTTGAATACGCTCAGGATGTCTTTTGATGAGGTGAATACCCGGCGCGATCCATTGCGTTGGCTGGTGTATCTGCTGGTGGTACTTTTTGTAGTAGCATTCTCCTACTTGCAGCTAAACGACTGGATGGGTGCCATAGTGTTCACCATCGGGATAGTCATTGCTTTTCTCATACTTACTGCAATTGCGTGGTTGCTTATCCGCTTTACCAGGCTGCTGGTTATGAGTTCCTGGAGCTACATCTGGCGGCAGGGCTTTGCAAACCTCTACAGACCCAACAACCAAACCATCATCCTTACGGTTTCTATCGGTTTAAGTACAGCTTTTATATGCACACTGTTCTTGATACAACAACTACTTATTAGCCAGGTATCTCTTTCTTCAAGCGGCAATCAAAGCAATATGATATTGTTTGATATCCAAAGCAGCCAGAAAAAAGCAATAGCTGAGCTTACAAAAAAAGAAGGTTTACCGGTATTGTCGCAGGTACCGATCATAACGATGCGACTGGATAAAGTAAACGGGCATACAGCTGCTGAAGCTAAAAAAGACAGCAATCTGCATATATCACCGCGCGCGTTCTCTTACGAGTACCGCGTTACCTATCGCGATTCGTTAACATCATCTGAACAGGTGACCAGCGGCGAGTTTATAGGAAAGGCCGAGCAGGGAAAAGACATTCCGGTATCTGCTGAAGAACGTTTTGCTAAGCGCATCAATGTAAAAGTAGGCGACAAACTGGTGTTTAATGTACAGGGTGTGCAGATGCCTGCATATGTAAGCAGCATACGTAAAGTAAACTGGAATAAAATCTCAACCAATTTCCAGGTTGTTTTTCCTGCTGGTGCCCTGGAGGATGCTCCGCAGTTTAACGTGTTGCTTACTCACGTTCCATCTGAAAAAGTATCTGCGAAGTATCAGCAAGCGGTTGTCCAGCGCTTTCCAAACATCTCCATGATTGATCTCGGCTTGGTGCTTACTGTTTTGGACGAGTTGCTGGGTAAGATTGGCTATGTGATCAAGTTCATGAGCGGTTTTAGCATTATTACGGGCATCATCGTGTTGATATCATCTGTTCGCATCAGTAAGTACCAACGCATACAGGAAAGCGTTTTACTAAGAACGCTGGGGGCCAGCCGCGGACAGATATTCTCCATAACCGCATTGGAGTATTTATTCTTGGGTGCTTTATCAGCATTAACGGGAGTAATTATCGCAATAGCATCAAGCTGGCTGTTAGCCAGCTATAGTTTTGATATGCCGTATAAAGTTAATTTCATGCCTGTGGCAATCATCTTCTCCGCAATAACGTTATTAACGGTAATTATAGGGCTGCTTAATAGTCGTGGTATATTAAACAAGCCACCTTTAGAAATACTGCGTGCAAACGCCTAATACGTAAACATGAAATCAAGGCTTAAAATAGGGGTACTTACTTGCTTAACCGTTGTTCTTGCTGCGTGCAATAGTAACACAAAGTTCTCCGAATCAGACACCACTAAGGCTGCTTCAGCAGCGTCGGCTCCTAAGAAAACTATACTAGTGTTCGGCGACAGCCTTACTGCCGGTTACGGGCTAGAAGATGTATCTGAAGCTTATCCCGGGGTTCTTCAAACAAAGATCGATTCTGCAAAGCTGCCTTATGAAATAGTGAACAGCGGAGTAAGCGGAGAAACATCTGCAGGAGGACTGGGAAGAATAGATTGGATATTGAAGCAGCCGGTAGACATATTTGTGCTAGAACTTGGCGCTAATGATGGCTTGCGTGGTTTACCTGTAAGCAGTACACAGTCCAATCTGCAAACCATTATCGACAAAGTAAAAACCAAGTATCCAAAAGCTAAATTAATGCTGTTGGGCATGCAGGTACCACCAAACATGGGCGGTACTTACGTTAAAGAATTTAAGGATATGTTCCCGAATCTTGCCAAAAAGAACAATATAACACTTGTACCATTCCTCTTGCAAGGCGTAGGTGGTGTAAAGAGTTTAAACCAGGCAGATGGCATACACCCTACAGCAGAAGGCGCTAAAATACTCGCCAATAACGTTTGGGCGGAGCTCAAAGGATTGTTGTAACTGAACGGCTTACAACGTTGTTTCCTTAAACAAACGCACAAAATAATTTTTCTGCGCGTTTGTTTATATCTAATTTTTATCTGTTTAGCTCTCCATTAGTGTCCGGCAACTACATCAACCTTCTTAACTTTAAGGTTGTTTAGTGCAAACAACAGGATAGCCGCAAAACTTATTCCGGGAACCAGGTAAGCAACCTGGATGTTGAACATGTCGGACACCCGGCCCATTATTGGCGGTAGTATAGCGCCACCCACAATACCCATGATCACAAGCGACGAACCGAGCTTTGTTTTATTGCCAAGGTTACGGATGCTCAACGAGAAAATTGTTGGGAACATGATAGACATAAAGAACCATACTGCCATTAACGTATATACAGCCTCCCTGCCATGCAGGTTTACAGCAAGCACAATTAGTACAACGTTTATTACCGCATAGGTAAGCAGCAACTTTACAGGGTTAAAAAACCGCATAAGGAACGTACCCACAAAGCGCCCGATCATGAAGCCTAAAAATGCAAGAGGAAGATATATAGTAGAGGCATCTTTCTCGGGTATCAATGCTACCTTTTCGCTAAAACGTATAAAAAAGCTGCTTACACAGGCCTGGCCACCTACATAGAAGAATTCGGCCAATACGCCTGTCATCAATTGCTTATTCTTTAACAATTCCGCTATACGGCTACCAAGCTGCCGACGTTCGTCGCCAAGGTCGTCTGCGTTTTCGTCTGTCACAGCAGGGAAGGCGGTCCGCCAAACAAGCACAGCAACAATAAACACCACTATACTTATTACAATGAAGGGTATTTGTACCGATGATGCTTCCTTATCCAGGTAAGCACCTAATTCCTGTGACGACATGGCCTTTTCTTCGGCCGCGGTAAGTGTTTTACCTGACAAAATAAACAGACCACCTAAAAGCGGACTTACCGTAGCTGCAAGACCGTTAAAAGATTGAGCAAAGTTTATGCGTTGCGTGGCGCTTGCCGGATCGCCAATAAGGGTAATCAACGGGTTTGCGGCAGTTTCTAAGAAAGCCATTCCGGAGAACACCACGAACAATGCGCCAAGGAAAAAGCCATATTCTCTTACAGCTGCTGCCGGGTAAAACAACAAGGCCCCAACCGAAAACAGCAAGAGCCCTAACACAATCCCACCTTTATAGCTATATCTTTTCATGAACAACGCTGCTGGAATAGGCATCAGGAAATAAGCGATATAGGAGGCAGAATCAATCAGTGAAGATTGAAAATCGGTAAGCTGACAAGCCTTTTTTAGATGCGGTATCAGTATAGGGTTAAGGTTCAACGCAAATCCCCATAAAAAGAATAGCGAAGTGATAAGCGCAACTGCAGCAAGGTTGTTATTTTTAGACATAATCAGATCTAATCGGTAATTTCGTGGGGTCAATATAGTACTAATTCACTTCCAATTCATCTTTAGCCGGCATTTTTGGAAACGGGCCATGCTGCCCCGTTTGGTACCAAAACACAACGGAGGCTATGTCGTCCTGTAAAGGCAAATACCTGCCTCCGCTGCGCCATCCTAACGCCTGTATGGTAACTTTAAGGTTCTTTTCAAATCGTATCGGATCAGCAATATGCCAGCGGTACATACCGAAGCGCTGGCCAACATTGTAGTGCCCGTCGCCACGTACCACCTGGTGCAATCCAGAATACGGTCCACTAAACTCCGTATAATCGGTGTATTCACTTCCATCCGGCCGCTTCTTACGCGAGTCGAAATTGTATGAACCGCAAAAATAGTCCTCAGTACCGGTGCCTATTATAGTAGGGTATTTTGTATCGTCATCCATAAAGAACTTGATTTCGCCCTCTCCCCACCAGCCGTTTTTGTTTGATCCATAAGCCAGGTAAGTGCCTACATACTGGCCCTTACCCCTAATGCTGTCTACCAAAACATAGTCCTTTTTATAAGGCAAAGGGTTTATACGCCTGAACTGCGCATGAAAATACCCCGCGTCATCAGGCACCCTGGTCAGCGTATAATTTACCTGGTAATAAAGCACCATGTCTTCGTCATCTATATTCTCCATCGTAATACGGCATTTTTTTCTGAAAGGCATTGGCCAATAACAGTTGAAAGCGCTACCGGGATTCACCACAACGGCTAGCGACGTAAGCGGCGAATACTTTCCCCAGCCCATGCAAAAGAAATCGCCAACAGGGGCTTCAACTGATGGTGTTGTTTCATCATCCCAGTAAAAGCGTATGATGGAATACCGCCAGTTACCGGTAGGTGTCATCCAGATGTGTTGTATAGCGCCTGAGCCATCAATTTCTGCAACGGTGTAAGTAGTGTGCTTTTTGATGATTATTGAAGGGCTCACTTTCCAAGTCTGTCCCAGATCACGGGAGGCGGCTGCACCTGTGCCGGTGGTTGCCATGCCGCCCTTTCCTTTTTCTCCTTTAAAGTTTTCGGGGCTGATGGATCTGCTCACCGCATCTGATGTCCGGAAGATGTTGCCCATGCCGTTGTTCAAGCCATCGTACTGCTGTGCTGCAGCTCCCAAGCCCAGCAATGCAAAAATTGCGGTAAAAAGGTGTTTTTTCATAATGTAGGTGTAATGGTTTATAAAGTTAAAAATAAACATTTTACATGCTAAGGTATGTCGACAAAGCTCATTTCGGAGCAGGTAACTAAATGTGTATCTTTGCCGCCTTACATTTTAAGTATGGTGTGGTCAGATAAGCTACGGCTGAACAAGCAATTAATTCGATCCGTTAATGAGGTTGGCTACACCAGCCCTACCGAACTACAGTCAAAAACAATCAACCGCATTATAGGTGGTCAAGACTTAATTGCCATAGCACCGGAAGAATGCGGCAAAACGACTACCATCGTGCTTGGCGCGTTAAACCGCTTTAGTTATAAACCCGATGGTGTGCCGCAAGTGCTGATACTGGTGCCAGATCAGGAGGCAGTGTTCGCAATGATCGCTCATTTTGATCTGCTTAATAAGAACTCCGCTATACGTATAGTTGGCCTTCACACAGGAGGGGGTGTAGACCAGCAAATGGACGACCTTACTGAAGGTGCAGATATTGTAATTGCCTCACCTGAAAGGGCCAGAGCTATTTATTTAAAGTTAGGATTGAACCTGAACAAAGTCACTTTATTTATTATAGATGATGCGCACGAGATAGTAAAACTTGGCTTACAGCTGCCCGTTACAGAGCTATCTAACAGCATTGATAAGTGCCAGCGCCTGGTGTTTAGCGAAGTGATGCATGATAAGCTGGAACGAATGATCATGCCGTTTATGAATACTCCGGCAGAGATTGAAGTGGATGGTTCATTCGACCATAAAATACCGACTTATCAGCAGCTGTTGTATCATGTACCCAACTTTGGCACAAAGTTAAATCTGCTTACATTGTTTATGCAAGACGATGAACTGTTTACTAAAACAGTGGTATTTGCCAATACAAAACAAACTGCTGAAAAGATTTACCAGCAACTACAAAACCGGCAACGTACAACAGTGATGCTGCTTGCTCCGGCCGCGTTCGACCTAAAAAAAGTAAGCGCAATAAGCGAGTTTACAGAGGATGAAAGCGCCCGTGTACTCATAATTGCGAATGAAAACGAACAGGAAACTGACCTGACCAACATACCTTTCATCATCCATTTTGACCTACCTGCAGAGAAAGACACGTTTATTAAACATGTAACTAAGGCGACCGACAGCAACGACGATGATACTGTGGCGATAACTTTTGCTACCGACATTGAATTAAACCAGGTTCGTAAGATTGAGCAGGCAACAGGGCAGAAAATGGAAGCCGGTGAGCTGCCCGAAGAGTTGGTGGTAGAAAAGGACCGCAAACAGAAGGAAGCTGAAAAGGAGAAAAAACCAGTCCGCACAGATCCTAACAAATACGTACCAGGCGAGGCTTTTCACACAAAGAAGCCTGAGAACGCCAAAACATTCAATTTCAGTTCAGGAGAGAAAGCTAAAATGAACAAGAAGCGCAAGCACTAGGCTTTATCGGCAGGCATTTGTTGGTGGAACTCTATATAAAGATCTTCCACTTTCTTGCGTGCCCAAGGCGTTTTGCGCAGGAATTTGAGGCTCGAGTTTATACTTGGATTATCCAAAAAACAGTTTATCCGGATACGATAACCAAGCTCCGGCCAACCAAAATAGTTCACCAAAGCCGTTAATATAGCTTCCAGGGTTTTACCGTGAAGTGGGTCTTTCGAGGTTTGCGGCATTGTCTTTATTTACTTAGCTGTACCAGTTCCAAGGCTTTAACGGTATTGGTATACAGCTGATCATACAGCCGCTCATCCAAAACCTTTTTACTAATAAGTTTACTCCCCAACCCTACAGCGCACACACCAGAACGGAACCAGGCTGATATGTTATCTGCCTCCAGCTCCACCCCACCGGTAGGTACAAATAGCTGCCCTGGAAACAATTCCCGTATAGAAGAGACAAATGCCGGCCCCAGGATATTAGCAGGGAAAAGCTTTATCAGCATGGCTTTATACTGCTGCGCAACATGTATTTCCGACGGTGTCATACAACCGGGAATATACAACAGCTTGTAGCTTGAAGTCACCTGAGCAACCTCGCTATCTATGATGGGTGATACTATGAAATCCGCTCCTGCATCAACAAACGCCTCCGCTTCAAGCCCGGTTTTAATGGTACCAATGCCCAGGTACATACCTGGCATATCTGCAGCAACAGCTTGTTTGATGATACGAAAGTTAGCTAATGCCTCTTTGCCCCTGTTTGTGTACTCCAGCGCCCTCACCCCTGCTTTATACAGCGTACGGGTAATTTCGAGGCTCACAGAGGCATCTTCGTAGAAAAACAGAGGTAATATACCCTGCGAAAGTATAGTGTCTAATACAGCTTCTTTATCGGCCATTTGAGCAATCGTTATTTTTTATCGAAATCAAAGTAGTTCTTGGCATTGTAGTAGCAAATGTCTTGTACAATTTTGCCGGTCCATTCCGGGTCATTAGGCAACTCGCCATTCTCAATGTCGTCACCAAATAAGTTGCAAAGTATCCTGCGGAAGTATTCGTGCCGCGGAAATGACATAAAACTGCGCGAATCTGTAAGCATACCCACCAAACGGCTAAGTAGCCCCATATTAGACAAGGCATTCATCTGCCTGATCATGCCATCTTTCTGATCCAGGAACCACCAAGCCGAACCCCACTGTATCTTGCCGGCAACCGAACCATCATTAAAGTTGCCGGCCATTGTTGCCATCAACTCATTATCAGCAGGGTTAAGATTATAGAGAATGGTTTTAGCCAGTTTATCTTCGCTGTCAAGCTTATCCAAAAACTTCGAAAGGCTTTTCCCCTGATGAAAGTCACCTATAGAGTCGCGACCAGTGTCGGGACCAGACTGCCTGAAGCCCCGCGTGCTATTATTACGTAACGCGCCAATATGGTACTGCTGCACCCACCCTTTCTCATGGTCCCAAACGGCAAACTGGTACAGCATGGCCGATTTAAATTTCACACTCTCCTGCACTGTTATTGGCTGATTGGAGCGTATTTTAGCAAAGATCTCAGACACTTCCTTCTCTGTGTAGTCCTCAGCGTACATCTGATCTATACCATGGTCAGACACACCGCAGCCCTGCCCTGCAAAGTAAGTGTGGCGCTTTTTTAAAGCAGACAGGTAACTGTACCAGTCAGGTATCTCACTATCAACAACTTTCTCCAACTGGTTGATGTAATTGTTCAATGCAGAAAGGCTATCGGTGTTCATGGCCTTATCCGGCCGAAACGCCGGCAGCACCCTAACGCCAAAGTTATCCTGACGTATTTTATGGTGATGTTCAAGGCTGTCCAGCGGATCATCCGTAGTGCAGATAACCTCAACATTGTTCCTGACTATTAGGTTTCTAACACTATATTCTTTACTGCGGAGCTTCTCGGTACAATCGTTATAAATATCATCAGCAGTGGATGGCATCAACCTTGATTTTATGCCGAAATAGCGCTGTAATTCCAAATGTGTCCAGTGATATAAAGGATTGCGAAGGGTGTAAGGTACCGTTGCCGCCCATTGCTCAAACTTCTCTTTATCGCTTTTACCACCGGTTATATAGCTCTCATCCACGCCGTTAGCCCGCATTGCCCGCCACTTGTAATGATCTCCGTGCAACCATATAGCAGTTAAATTATCGAAATTGATATCTCCGGCTATCTCATTTGGGGGTAAATGGCAGTGATAGTCAACAATGGGCATATGGGCCGCATAGTCGTGATAAAGGCGCTTTGCAGTCTCTGTTTGCAGTAAAAAATCCTCGTTGAGAAAGGTTTTCATGGTAGTAATATCCGGAGTTTTCAATTATAGGTTTATTCTGCCAAATAGCCTAAAACTTTTAACGAAAACGTTTCCGTTGATGTCGCCACTCTCTTCACGGAGGACCGGAGTTATCAGAATCCGTTAATAACCTCCATAACTGGTATGTTGCCATGAACCAAAATCTGCAGAAACCGCATTTTTTACTACAGCAATTTTGAAATAAAAAAAGCTGCTCCAAAATCCGGAACAGCTTTTTCATAACTTCTTTTCAGGGCTATTATTTTACCACAAGAACGCCGTCTGCCATAATGGAGATGTCCTTCTTCGGCTCGGTTATCTGGGCAATCTCTGCCTGGCTTTTGCCGGCGTCTTTAGCGTAGTGCACCAGGCGCTCTACTGATGTCTCCTTAACTTTGGCTTTACCTTCAACTACTACCGTTTTGCCAACAATGTTCTGTGGCATAAAGTAGGCGTAGTCTGTAAACTGCACCATTATGGTTTTGCCATTACCCTGGGCGAGTTTCATAAAGCAACCTTTCTTTTTACAAACTTCAACTACTGTTCCTGTCACCTTGCCGTTGTATACTGAGTCGGTGCTAAGGCTCGTTTTCAGGCTTTCGGTGCTGATGGCGTTATCGGCCGTAACTGTTTTGCCGTAGGTAATTCCCGCTGCAGCTGGGGTGATAGCAGTCTGCGCAAAAGCAACAACTGAAAAGCATAAGGTCAAAATAAGCAGGGTTAAGCGTTTCATTTCTGAATTAAATAGGTTTACAAATTGGGGCTTACACAAAAGTAATATTAATAGTCTGAAAACATTAATTCTTGAGCGCTTCTTTATAAGCCTGCTGCAGCAAGTAGTCCTTAGCTGAACGGATCTTCGCCGGCGTAAGTTTTACTTCCTTGTCCAGCTTTACACCTTTTCCTTCCTCAAAGCTTCCATTAAGTCCAATCACTTTAACTGCTGTGTACGAGCCTTGTATACCTCCGGGTATATCTATCCTGATCATGTTACCAGTTGTACCTGCGGTTTGCCTACCCATGATAATCGTATTAGGCCGCGTGCGCAGTTCCAGCGCGACACTTTCTGCCAGGCTTTGGGTATGCTCGTTCACCAGCACCACCAGCCTGCCTTTGTATAAAGGCAGGTTTAGCGTATCGGGCTCAGCAGGCAGTTGCTGCATATTGGCTTTAAATACCCCCGGATACTCCAGTACACCCTCGTAGTCGATTTCTGCCCTGCCCCTGTTCGCCATAATGCCCGGGAACATAGCTTGTACGATCTTGAATGACGGATAGTCGCGCATTTCCCAAATTACTCCTCTAGCATCTTTTATGGCTTCGTACATGTTTTTAAGGTTCTTTGTATCGGCTATCTCACATATCCGCACGTAAAATATACCATTCCCCATATCCTCCCACAACTTCGCGCGATGGCGTAAACGGTATTGGTACAATTCTCCATAGCTGTACATTTTGGCCTTACTTTCAATCACTTGCCCATTCCTGCTTAAAGTAACATTTACTATCTTAGTTGAATCGAACCGGAACAGGTTACGGCCAAGGTCTCGATGAAAAACAGCATTGTTAGTTCCCGTGGTGTAAGGTTTTATTTGCCGCTCGCGCTCTGCCACTGGTGTACCATTTATGGCAACAATCTCATCGCCTATTTCAAAATTGTTAGCCTTCATCAACGAATCGTACCTGCTGTAGCCAATGATATATTTCCCGCCAGCATAGTAGGTATCAAAGGGCATGTTCAAGAAGTCGCCATGTTTGGCGTTCCATTCTTTATTTAAAAACCAGCTGTGGCTGTCACGGATGCGGCAGGTAAGTTTCAGGAATGCTTCCCGGTATTGGTCAACATCGGCAGCATTCACGAACTGCGGTACAAATTCAGCCAGCACCTTATCCCAATCCGGGGTATTAACTGCTTTATGCGGATAAAAATAATTTACAATATTCCAAAAACGTGCTAACGCCAAAAAGCGGTGGGCCTCATCCGGGTAGTCGGGTTTCTCTATCATGTCCTCATTATGGAAGATATGATCGTAGGTATAGCCCCCCTCTTTATTGTTGATGTATTTGCTGGAATCAGGCAGGTGGTAACGGTACAAATTCACCAGTTCTTCCTTCAAACTCTTGGCAATAGTAAGCTTGTTGATGTCACGTTCGGTAAACACCCTAATGATGGAATCACCCTTAGGCTGAGTCTCACTTGTACTAACATTTGCTTTAGGTAAACCTTTGTACCATCTGATTAATAATTTGTTAAACTCTTCATCAGACTTAAGTTTCTTTATAGTTAAATAGCGTTTTGTGAGTTCCACGTCCCAGTCGGGGTGTCCTTTGGCTGCTTCCGGGTGATAATATTTCAAAAATCCCCAAACACGGGCGAAGATAGCCAACCTGCTGGTTTGTTCCCTGGTTTGAGCCACTGCATTCAAAGCAATAAGACTCATTAAGATGATAGTAGTAACGGTGCGCATTTTCATGCAGCAAACTTCCGTCATCTCCCCTACTCCGCCGGTATTAATTAGATGAACATGCCTTATGGACTGCCGAACCAAGGATATTGAAATTCACCGTGCAAAAACGGTTGTTCGTCTAAAAACAACTACCTTCAAAATCTGCAAACCTTACATTTGGCTATGCGCTTTTCTTTTTCATCGCTCAACTATAAACGAAAAAGCCTGGTTGCCGAGGCATGTTACCTATTCTTCCTTGGAGTGCTTAGTCCGTTTGCTGTTGGCAGCCAAATATTCACCCGGGCATCTTACACCTGGAGCCTGGTGATGCTCAATATTTTTAGCCTTGCAGCTGTTATACTGTTCTACCGCGTGTACCTGCCGCAAACCATTGGCAAACGCCGTTATGTGTTGTTTGTAGTATTGTTCCCGGTTTACATTGTGGTATATGAACTAATTGCCCGCCTTTCCGCCGTAATCCTTCTCAGGCTGCCTTTTATACCTGAGGGATATAAGAACAACGTACGTATGGGCCGTCCGGAAGACTTCTCCAGCATCTTTGCCTATCAAACGTTTGGCTATACCTGCCTGGTGCTTGCAGCTGCAACCTCCATTTATGTAATAAGGATGTTATTCAAACAGCAGCATAGCTTATATGAGGCCCAAACAGACAAGTTAAGACTGGAGCTGGACCACCTTAAATCGCAGGTGCAGCCGCATTTCTTTTTCAACACATTAAACAACCTATACGCACTTAGCGTGCAGAACTCACCTAAAACGCCCGGCATCATCGCCGATCTGAGCGGTATCATGCGTTATGTACTTTATAACAGCCAGCAGGAGAAAGTACATCTGCAGCAGGAGATCGGTTTTATACAAAGCTATATTCAGCTGGAGAATGTGCGTCATGATACCCCCGAAGCCATTGAGTTTTTGGTACAGGGCAATACCGGCGCTACCGAGATAGAGCCACTGCTGTTTTTACCACTTATTGAGAACGCTTTTAAGCATTCACTGCAAAAAAATCTCACAAGTAAATGGGTGAAACTGGCGTTGGTGGTTGATGATGATGAATTAACTTTTCAGACCAGCAACCCTGCGCCGGAAAACACCTTGAGCTCCGTGCCTGAAGGTGGCATAGGCTTAAAGAATGTTAGCAAGCGGCTGGAGCTGCTTTATCCGGGCAGACACCAACTTGTGGTACACAATGCGGATAATGTTTTTACCGTAACTTTAACCATTCAACTAAAATAATTCATGACCAACTGTATTGTTGTTGATGACGAGCCCCTGGCCAGGCAGTTGCTGGAAGGCTACATAAACCAAACACCTGGCTTAAACTGCATTGCCGTTTGCCAAAGCGCGGTGGAGGCATTCGCGGTATTGCATCAACAAAAAGTAGACCTCATGTTCCTGGATATACAAATGCCCGGGATAACCGGCGTGAGCTTTTTACGGTCGTTAAAAAATGCTCCGCGGGTAATCTTCACCACCGCTTATACCGACTATGCTGTTGAAGCATTCGAGTTAGAAGCAACAGATTACCTGCTGAAACCCATCACCTTTGAACGTTTTATGAAAGCGGTACAAAAAGTTTGGGCCATAAAATATGATAGCAGCGCATCCTCTGTTACCGCTAGTGAGGAAAACCCTTTTATTTTTTTGAAGGTAGACCGCCGCCTGGTTAAAGTAGATCACACAGATATTGTTTATGTAGAAGGATATGGTGATTACCTAAAGGTGCATACTAAAACTAAAACTCAAACCCACATTACCTATATGACTTTTGGTAAGCTTGAGCAACTGCTGCCTGGCACAAAATTCATCCGTATACACCGCAGCGTAATGGTAAATGCGGCATACATAGAATTTGCCGAAGGTAATTACTTGCGCGTGAATGGGCACGATTTACCAATAGGCAGCTCATACCGCGACAAGGTTTTTCAAAAACTGAACTTAGAATAGTACTTACTCTCTAACCTATAACTCTAAACGTAAGGTTTATTCGCTCCTGTAAGGCCTTGGTTGATTTGGGGACCTGGTGCTGCCAATTGTGCTGCAGGTCGCCTTTCATGATTAGCAGCGAGCCATTCTCCAGGTCTACAGAGTACTTTTCTTTATGATTGAGCTTGTGCCGCACCTCAAACGTGCGTATTTGGCCAAAGCTTACAGAAGCGATAACCGGGTTTATACCCAGTTCAGGTTCATCATCGGCATGCCAGGCAACCGAGTCGTTTCCGTTGCGGTAGAGGTTTAGTAAAACGCTGTTGAAGGTAATTCCACAAGCCGCATCTACTCGCTCCTTTATCAGCAGCAGTTCCGGTGTCCATGGGTGTGGGTCAAAACGTTTGCCCGAGAACGCGTAAGTTTTGTTATTGTCGCCATACCATGCGGTAAGCCGCGGCGTGTTCAATAACTTGCCGTACATCTGGATGGTTTCCTGCTTCCAATTGATGTTGCTGTGGAACGCAGTTATAAACCCGCTGCTTTCTTCCCTACTGAAGAAACCCGGCCGATACTCCATCAGGTCAGTTGGCAGCTTGGGGCTTTGTCCGCCACCATCAAAAAAGCTCAGTTGTTCCATGGCAGTTATAACGGCATTTACAAAAAAAGTGTTCTGACCAGAATTGTCCAAAACTCGATTTTTTTAATTTGATTTCAGAAATCAAGACCTACATACCTCTTGTTAAATTATGTTAATACAATTTAATCGTCTTGCCAATAGTTCATAAAAGTTGTTAATTGCACAGCCAAACCCATCGTTATGAAGAAATTCCACACCCTGCCTATTATAGTAGCTGTCGCCATTACTGCGGCATGCAATCAGCCAAAATCAACACACCAGAGTACCAATACTGCTAAGGTTGATGTAAAAAATAACAACGTTGAAATTGCTTATACCGACACAGGCACCGGCGATACCACGCTGCTATTTGTACATGGCTGGGCAATAAACAAGGGCTACTTTACTGACCAGGTAAAGCACTTTGCCGGGCGCTACCGGGTTGTTACCATGGATATGCCAGGCTTTGGCAAATCGGGCAAAAACAGGGATAAATGGGACACCAAAACCTACGCTACCGATGTTAATGCGCTGATAGATCAGCTTAAGCTAAAGAACGTAGTGCTGGCGGGCCACTCCATGGCAGGAGACATTGTTTTACAAGCCGCGCTTAACCAGCCGGACAAAGTAATTGCCATAATAGGAATAGATAACTTTAAAGGTATTGGGTGGGTACCAACTGAAAAAGACAGGAAAGAAGTTGCCGATGCCGTTGCAGAAATGAGCAAACACTACACATCATTTGCTACTATGTACTTTAACAATTATCTGTTCTCTAAAACAACAAGTAAAGCTATAAAGGACCGTATTTTGTACGATGTAGCGCACACCGATTCTGTTATTGCAACGAAAGCCATGGCCGAAGGGAACGGCGAAAACCATGAGATTGAAAATCTGCGGAAGTACAACAAAAAGCTGTACCTCATCAACAGCGATTACCAACCTACAGATACCACTACTATAATAGCTAAAAAGATACCTTACAAATTAATGAACATACATGGCGCCGGGCATTTCCCGATGGTAGAAGCGCCGAAGGATTTCAACAAAGCAATGGATGTTATTTTAAAGGAGATCTAATAATCTCCTTCTTCATCAAGTTCCACATTCTTTTTAACGGTAAACTCAAAAGTAGTACCCGAGCCAATTCTTGACTCTACTCGAATGGTGCCCTTCATCTTTTCTATAAGCGCTTTTACATTGTACAGGCCAATGCCGGTCCCACGCTTATTAAAGCGGTCGATAACGTTTAGCGTAACTTCCTTGTGAAAGATGCGCTCCAGGTTCTTTTCTGCTATACCCATACCGTTGTCAATTACTTTAAACTGATAGTAGTCGCCATCTTCCCTAAACTGGATATTAATTAATCCTTCTTCCTTATCATTGTACCTGATGGCATTGCTGATAAGGTTCATAAATATTTGCTCCAGTGCTATTGCCGAACAGGTTAATACGTGGTCATTAGTAGGCAGGTTAATCTTCATTCCATAAGGAATCTCTACCATAGCTATCACCGTTTTCAACAACGGATTAAGTTCTACTACAACACGGTTAGTGAGCAAGGTAGATGGAGACGAAGAATAGGTCAGGATTTCATCTACCAATGTCAGTAATCTTTTAGTAGAAGATATATTAAGCTCAGTAAGGTTTTTGCTTTTATCGTCGCTGCTCTTACTTAAACGCATTTGCAATGCCTGCGACGTGAGCAGGATGCTGCTTAACGGATTTTTAAGATCGTGAGCTGCCGAGCTTGCAAACTTTTGTATAAAAGAATTACTCTCTACAAGTGTTTGATTGGCGCGCTCCAGGCGTGCCAGCTTACGCCTCAACTCCATCTGGGTTATTACCTGCTTGGCCAGTATTTTCAACGACTTTATCTGCCTTGGGGTTAAGTCCTTTCGTTGTTTATCTATAACACACAACGATCCAAGAGCATAACCATCCTCATTCACCAGCGGCACACCTGCATAAAATACGATGCTCGGATCACCGGTAACCAACGGATTAGATGAAAATCGCTCATCCTCGCGTGCGTCAGGCACAACCATTATCTCGCTTGCACCCGCAATAGTGTGCGAACAAAAGGCGTATTCCCTTGGTGTTTCACGTGCGGTAAGCCCTATCATCGATTTAAACCATTGGCGTTTATCGTCAATCAGGCTGATAAGTGCTATAGGAGTTTGGCAAATTTCTGAGGCGAGATGCGTAAGCTCATCAAAATCATTCTCAGGCATGGTGTCGAGTACGTCGTAGCTATCCAGCGCATCCAAGCGCGCATCTTCGTCCTCAGGTATCGGGTAGGGTAATTTATTCAAGGCAATTCTAAAATTAAATAAAGGTAAGGCTTTTATGGAAGTAAATGCCACAATGGTGAACTATGACGCTATACTGATCTGTTATTCTTATTTAAAATAAATCTAAATAAACATTGCAATTTTAAAACCCGTTGTTATTTTTGCCCTAAATTAGAATCAATCTAAATACTACTTATGACATCTAACCCCTACTCACCTCTTTTAAAATTCTTGTCTGCCTTGTGCATTGTTCTGTTTACAGCACTTAGCGTAAAAGCTATTGACACTGATGACAGCAACAATGGCAGAATAAACGGTAAGGTTTTTACCAGTGACGGAAAACCTGCTGCGTTTGTAACCGTAACCCTTAAAGGTGTGAATAAAACCACCATGACGGTTGATGACGGTTCTTTCATTTTCAAGAACATCAAACCTGGCAGTTACGTAGTTAAAGTATCTTTCACCGGCGCCCAGAGCGAGGAAAAAACTGTTACTGTTGCAGCAGATAAGACAACAACCATCGACTTTACCCTTGTGGAAAGTGCCAACAAGCTTAATGAAGTAAGCATATCTTCTACAAAAACCATCAATCGTAAAAAGATTTCTATCGGCAAGATGAACGTTGCGCCAATTGATCTTCCGCAAAGCATCTCTGTAATTGGTCGTGATGTGCTTGATCAGCAGCAATCACTACGCCTCAGCGATGTTACAAAAAATGTGAATGGTGTATACTTATACAGCGCTCGCGGCAATACGCAGGAAACCTTTGCTGCACGCGGCTACAACTTCTCCAGCACCAACATGTTTAAAAATGGATTTAGGGTGAACTCAGGCGCAATGCCCGAGATCAGCTCACTGGAACGTGTTGAGGTACTTAAAGGCAGCGCTGCGCTACTATATGGCAACGTTGCTCCAGGCGGCGTGCTGAACATGATTACCAAAAAACCAAAGTTTGAGCAGGGCGGCCAGGTATCCATGACCTACGGCAGCTATGATCTGTACAAACCTGCATTTGATGTTTACGGCCCTATATCTTCCAAATTGGCTTTCCGTGTAGACGGCACTTACGAGAACTCCAAAAGCTACCGCGATGTGGTAAAAAACGAACGTTTTTACGTAAATCCTTCATTATTATACAAGATAAGCGACAAAACCAACATTGTACTCGAGGCAGATTACCTTAATTATGATTTCACCCCTGACTTTGGTACCGGCCAGGTAAACAACGTTATTGCCGATGTACCCCGCAACAGGTATTTGAGCCCACTATGGTCTACAGGTAAAACCAGGCAATCTACAGTAACCGCAACTTTAAACCACCAGATAAACAGCCTTTGGCAGGTAAGCGGCGGTGTGTCTTACCAGTACTATGACAGGCGCTACCAAACAACAGAACGAGTGCAGCCCGATGCTGCCGGTGACTGGTCACGCCCTTTAAACCGTGCTAAAACGTTGGAGGATTATATTACCGGCCAGCTTAACATAACCGGTCAGTTTAACACCGGTGTTATTAAGCACAACATTCTAGCAGGTATAGACGCAGACAGATATAAAAACGACAACTACACCTTTGTAGCCAATATCGATCCTACAAAGAAAACAGTAGTTTCATCAGGCGGCGTATCCAGCTACCTTGATAATGATGGCACAACAAAAAGCTCCACCTACGACAAGATCAATATCTTCGATCTGAACAAGTATACGGCACGTACAGACATGCCCAACATGAACCCTTTTTATGATGTAGAGACCGTTACTAACCGCTTTGGTGCTTATGTGAATGACCTGATCAGCATATCTGATAAGTTGAAGGTGCTGGCCGGTGTTCGCTGGTCATACCAGTACATTGCTCCTACTAAAGTAAACGCGTTCTCTTCTTATGGTGCCGTGGCATCTGCCAAAAGTAAAACTGATAAAGCTTTTTCTCCGCGTATAGGCGTAGTATACAAGCCATTGGCCAATACAGCACTGTTCGCCAGCTATTCAAACTCATTTGTAACAAATACGGGTACAGATATCAATAACAATCCAATTGATCCGTCTATCATAGATCAATACGAACTTGGTATTAAGAACGACTTCCTAAATGGTAATTTATCAGTGAATGTAACTGCCTATCGTATTCAAAATAGTAACCTGGCACAAACCGCACCCTTTCAGGCAGATGGTATTACTCCAAATACCAACACTAATATTAAGGTGCTAAGCGGACAAACCAAAAGTGATGGTGTAGAACTTGACATAGCTGGCCACCCTGTAAAAGGATTGGATGTATTGGCTGGTTATAGCTACACCAATGCACGCTACACTAAAACATCTACAGTTCCGGGCAGCAATATAGCCGGACAACCGTTATTAAACGTACCTAAGCATACCGCCAATGCAAGTATATTCTACAACTTCCTGGATGGCAGCTTGCGGGGCTTTAAAGTAGGTGCAAGCGTGTACTACCTGGGCAACCGCGAAGCTGGCTTTGCAAATGTTGTACCGCCCGTTGGCCAGCCACAGGCTGCGTCAAGATTAGTGCATGTACCCCACTTTACCACTGTTGACGCATCATTAGGTTACACCTACAAAAAGCTGTCTATCATTGGTAAAATATCCAACATAGGCGATGTGCTTAACTGGAACGTTCATGAGAACTACAGCGTAAACCCCATTGCGCCTCGTCAATTTTTAACTACCCTTACTTATAAATTTTAAAACAAACAGGGCATGCACTGCATGCCCTACTTTTTGAATCCGTTATGAAGGTTTTCTTTCGCAACATACACCTTTACCTAAGCCTGGCAGTCGGCATTGTTATTTTTTGCTCATGCTTAACCGGCACCATTCTGGTTTTTGAGAAAGAAATAAACCACACGCTTCATCCGCAACGATACTTTGTAGAATCCGCCGGTAATCGCATGGCGTTATCACAGCTTATTAAAGCAGCACTTAAGCAGGTACCGAAAGCAAAACTGGCATCGGTAATGGTGTTTAATGATCCTTTAAGAACCGTTGAAATAGGTGTAATGATGCCTGAAAAGGGGATTAACAAAAAATTAACTGAAGAAAGAAGCCACAAAGCAAGTGACAATAAAGGAAGGGATGTAAAAAAAGGCGGCGAGAACAAAAAGCCAAACACCACTTTATACGTAAACCCATATACCGGAAAGGTAATAGAGCAATTCAGCAAAAAGGGGTCCTTCCTGTTTTCTGTTGAAATGTTCCACCGCTTTTTGCTGGCAGGTAAAGACAGCGCCGGCGACATGATTGTAGGCATATCTACCTTGCTGTTCTTGTTTATCCTGATCACCGGTGTTGTTTTATGGTGGCCAAAAACAAAAGCAGTATTCATCAAGCGCATTAAAGTAAAATGGGACGGGAACACCAAGCGACTTGTGCATGATCTCCATTTAGTTACCGGCTTTTACACATCAGTATTCCTAATCGTGATTGTGTTAACAGGGATAGTCATGTCATTTACATGGGCAAACAAAGCGCTGTTTGCTTTAACAGGTTCTAAACAAAAGGAAAAAGATGCCAAACAGCCAGCCTCCGCATACTCGACCGGTTTAAAGAAACTTTCGCCTGATGAAGCATTGGAGGGCCTAAATCTGCAGGTAAAGAACGCGGAATACTTTACAATAAGAACACCCAAAGACTCTGTTGGCACCTATAGTATAAGCGTGTTGCCGAAAGGTGCATTTGAAAATACATCAGACACCTACTTTATAGATCAGTATAACGGCAGAATTGTTAGTACAGAAAAGTTTGCCGATAAGAGTACAGGCCAACGCGTGCGTTCTTTTGTTAAATCAGTACATACCGGGTCGGTATATGGTTTACCAACCAAGATAATCAGCTTTATCGTTTGCCTGCTATCACTTATTTTCCCTGTAACAGGTGTTATGATGTGGCTGAACAGAATTAAGAAAAGGGATAGAAAAAAGTCAATTACGAGGCCACGTCCTAAACCTGCCAAGGCAGTACTTTCTGTATAAAATCAGCAATCCAACAATCTCCTGTGATAATTTACTTGACCTAGGTGATAACTTAGATGCATGGCAAGATGAACGAGGAAAAATTCAGTTGTGAGCGTTCTTTCGAAGACAATCTGCGGGTAGTCTTTTCTTAATTGATCTTCGGTGAGAAACTCCAATACGGTATTAACAACTTCGATAGTCTGCTCTATCTTGTGGATCAATTCACTTCTCGGGATATTTTTTAACGAAAACTCCTCAGGTCTATTCCTTATATAATCTGTACTACCCAGTTCGGCACCTAAATAGGTATTAAGATTACCTATCAGGTGCAGGCAAAGGTTTCCTGCGGAATTCAAGATATCTTTATCCACGCGCCAGATATTTTCCTCGTCGTGATATAGTTCCAGCTCCTGCTTTAATTTAACTAGCTCTCTATTAAAAAGTTCTTTTAGCGTGTTTGCAAGCATCGTAGTAATTTGTGTGGTAAGATAAATAAACACATAATTAATTAAAAAAGCGGATGATCCCTCATCCGCTTTTCTCAGCACAAGCAATGGCCGGATTAACCTTCTACCACAAAATTGGTAGCTGTTGCCTGTTTGCGCCAGGCCTCCATATCCGCTTTTACAGCTTCTATTTTCTGGTCGGCAAGTTGGTAGGCATCAGGGCCTAAGAACAAGTGCAAAGGAGCCTCGTCCGCTTCTGCTACTTCTATCATAACGGCTACTCCTTTTTCAGGATCTCCCGCCTGCTGACCGTTAATCTCATTTTGATGGGCGCTTTGCACAGCACGTACTTCCTTGTACTCAGCAATCTCGTTTTGAGGCGTACTTAACGAATCAGGGGTGAGAAAATTGGTGCGGAAGTATCCCGGGGATACGATGGTCGCCTTTATTCCAAACGCTTTGGCTTCGGCAGCAAGTGATTCGGTAAATCCTTCTACTGCAAACTTGGTTGCACAGTAAATACCAAAGCCGGGGAAATTGCCGGTAAATCCTCCTATTGATGAGAGATTAAAGATATGGCCTGAACTCTGCGCACGCAGGTGAGGCATAACCTGGCGTATAACGTTTAATGAACCGAATACATTAATATCAAAGTTATCGCGTGCTTCCTGGTCGGTAAGTTCTTCCAGGCTGCCAGTTAAGCCATAACCGGCATTATTCACCACCACATCAATCTTTCCAAAGCGGGTTAACGATTGGCTGATAGCGTCAGCAACGATTTCTTCCGATTTTAAGTTAACTGCTAGCGCCAGAAAATTTTCGTGCTCGCCTACTGCTTTAGTAAGATCGGCTATGTTGCGTGATGTTGCCGCAACGTTATAACCTTTATTTAGTAGTTGTTTTGCGAGGCTAAGGCCTAAACCTTTAGACGCACCGGTTACAAACCATGTTTTTTGATTTTCCATTTTTTGTTGTTTTTATATGTTGATGTTGTGGGTTAAGCATTGAATGCCATTGATTTGGCTATCTCTTCGTTCAACTGAAATTCCTTTTGCAGTTTTTCGAGCTTGGCCATAGCACGTGTATAAGCATCTTCGCCAAGCAAAAGGTATAGTGGCGGGTTTTCCATTAGCCCAACTTCTATAATGGCGGCGGCGGCTTTCTCGGGGTCGCCGGCTTGCTGTCCGTTCATTTGAGTAAACCGGGTCTGGATGTTTCTTACAGCTACGTAATCAGCTATTTCGTTTTGTGGATAAGAGATAGAATCTGCTTCCAAAAAGCTGGTGCGGAAAGCACCTGGTGCAACAACGGTAACCTTCACACCGAACTCTTTAACGTCCTCGGCTAATACTTCGGTAAGGCCAACAACGGAGAACTTGGTAGCAGCATAAACCGCAAAGCCTGTACCCGGTGCAATGCCCGCTATGGAAGATATATTGATAATATGGCCAGATTGCTGATGGCGCATATAAGGCATTACGCACCTGATAACGTTAAGCGTACCAAACACATTCACCTCAAAGTTGTCGCGGGTTTCGCGGTCGGTAAGTTCTTCAATACTGCCGCCTACCCCGTAACCGGCATTGTTTATAACAACGTCAATCCTGCCAAAAGCCTGTTTAACCTTGTGGATGGCGCAGCCCACGCTGTCTTCGTTGCCCAGTTCTGCTTCTAATGGTAAAAAGTTGTCGCCTGTATAGTTTACAGCTTTTGTAAGTCCATCAAGGCTACGTGACGTTGCCGCTACGTTATGCCCTGCATTAAGTAATTGTTTTACCAGGCTAAGTCCAAAACCTTTGGAAGCGCCTGTGATAAACCATATTTTTTTGTTTTCCATAATCTTGCTTGTTTTGATAAGACAAAATTATGGCGCAAAAAACCTGACCGTTTACAGGATTCAAACCAAAAGTTACAAAATTCAAACAACCCTAAATGCCGAGGGCGTTACACTTGTTTGTTTCTTAAAAAAGTTGTTAAAATGCGCCGGCTCTTCAAACCCTAAACTGTAGCTGATCTCCGACACGTTCCAGTTGGTGTGGCGCAGCAGGGCTTTTGCTTCGCTGGCGAGACGTTCCATTATGTGGTCTGTTGTGGTTTTGCCGGTGGTTTGGCGAATGGCCCTGTTTAAGTGGTTTACGTGTACCGACAACTGCTCGGCGAAATCCTTTGCCGAACGCAGTTTGAAACGCTGAGATGGCGTTTCAATTGGAAACTGGCGTTCCAGCAGTTCGGTGAAGATGCTGGTTATACGCGAGTTGGCATCAGGGTGCGGGTATATAGTTTCGGTGGGCTGGATCTTAAGCGCGTAGTGGATCAGCTCGGTAACGTAGTTGCGCAGCAGGTCATATTTAAAGCGATACTCCGACCCTATCTCACCCTGCATCTTTTCAAACACCTGCGTTGCATAGCTATGTTGCTCATCATTAAGCGCATACACCGGGTTACCGCCAGGCATGAACATAGGCAACTCGTTAATGTTATTACGAAGCATCTCCGTAAAGAAAGACTCCTTAAAGATGCAGAAGTACCCGGACCGGATATCACTGGTATATTCAAATGTGTAGGGCACCACCGGGTTAAAGAAAATGAGCGTGGGGCCTGTAAGCTCTATGCTCTTATCTGCATAATGCACTATACCCCCGCCCCTGCTCAGGCTAATTTTGTAGAAGTCCCGACGACTGTACTGCACTGGCTTTGCATCCGGCAAAAAGCAGTCCTCCGTTTTAAACACATTGAAATGGCCAATGTCCTGACTCAGGTTAGCGGGCATCCAATTGAACTTATGCTGGTAGAATTCTTCGATGGTTTCTGTACGTGCCATATCCAAAGTTACACAATTCAAACATCAACATCCAAATACATAAGCAAAAACCTTCAAAAACCGCATTTTTTCATATGCGCATAGCTGCCCTTTTGAAAATCCGATGGGCAATCTTCAGCGGCCACGCTGTTTCGCAGCAAGGCAGAACTTACGTGTGTGATAGCGAACTGATTCCGGGCGGACTTCTCTCCATCCATACCCTTCTACTAATGGCCTAAAATGACACCGCAATTATTCTTAGCTGCTAAGAGTAAGCACTTCGAAATCTTGACTTTCAGAAAACCTGTTAGACAATTTGCGCTATCTACTTTTTTAATGCCCACTTTTTGCGGTCGCACATGTAGCACTTATATGTTCTTACAGGCACCCAAAAAAATAAGGTTTTTAGGTACCAGGGGCGCGGTGTGCGTACCCAATTAGTTTGCCCGCAAACGCAGGTGCCAATTGTTTGGTTTTTCTTAACAGGGGGATTACTAACCATTACAAAAAGATTTATTTAATCTTCTGATAACTTTGGTTTTATTGGTATTCAAATATACCAATTATCGTCTAAAATAAATTAATCAATTAGGAATATAATGGTCAAATAATGAAATTTTAATCCCATTTTAATGTTGTACCTGGTAATAGGAGGCAAAGTGCTGGTTATTGAGGATTCTAATAGCTTATCAACAAACAATATCCATTAAAATGCAAGTTAGGTCTACAACTAACGCAGATTCATCTTCCTTTTATATACTTATATTTAACACATATGAAACATTTGTTCTTTCTACTCACCATAACCATGCTAACTATGCTTACTTCTAAAGATGCCAGGGCACAAACTGACGAACGCATGGTACGTGTTGCCAAAATTGAGGTGGACCCATTACAGTTAACGGCCTACAATGCTGCCTTAAAAGAACAAATGACAACTGCGGTAATGTTAGAACCCGGCGTGCTCACCTATTATGCAGTAGCCGATAAAAAACAGCCTTCGCACATCACCATCCTGGAGATCTATGCCAACACTGCTGCTTACCAGTTACATATACAAACGCCACACTTTAAAAAGTATAAAGCTACTGTACAAAACATGGTAAAAAACCTTGAGCTGACGGATGTTGATGTAATAGGAATTGCTAAAAAGTCGGGACTATAACGTGCTCCGGGCTAAAAGACATGCCATTATCAGTATTTTTTTCCGGATGTAACGAACTTTAAGCTTCTTACGTCTATACCACCGATAAATACCTAAACATTTTATCGGTCAATATTCATGAGACTTTCGTTACTAACTACATTACTATTAACTACATTTTTTTGCATGAGCATCAGCCTGGCACATGGACAGGCCCGCAGTTCTATTGGTCTTTCGGGTGGCTTTAACCAAAGCTTTCATAAATGGGACAAGGAACATCATTATGGTTTTGGATTGATTGGGAATGTGCGTATCTCGCCTAAGTTTGCCATAGAGCCTGCAATAGCAACCAGGGAAGTAAAGGACTACGCTACAGCGCGGCTGTCGGCAAAGTATTACCCCACTAATAACTTTTTTGTTGCTGCCGGCCCGTTCTTTTGGGTTGGGAGCGATTTGTACAATAACTTTGGGTTTACCAGCAGTGTAGGCTACCGTGTACTAAATAGGAGTTACAGTAATCTCGAGTTATCTGTTCACGGCAACTTTGCAAAGTATAAGTATGATGGAGTGCCGGTTGTTGGCGTAAGAGCTGCCTTTAATTTCAACTTTAAAAAGTAGTTGCTGTTGATTGATCGGCTCTTGAAGCAGAATGCAGCGTTGTAAAGTAATAAACGCCGCCTACCCGGGAAGAACGGCGTTTATTAACGAAGTATATATTTGTCAGAAGCGGTTTTAGCTTCAACAATATCAGACCGGCTCACAACAAAGTTAATACGTTTAGGCCTGCTTTTTATTTTATTGATGTAACAAATTACAACCCGGGATTGTGCAGCTAGTGTACTTTACAGTGTAACTTGTATTAGCTATTATAAAGGTAAGGTAAACCAGAAAGTAGTACCCTTACCCAGTTCGCTGTCTGCATGTATGGTACCGCCATGGCGTTTTACAATTTCAGAACTGATGTACAGCCCAAGGCCCAAACCCGATACCTGATACCCTGCCGAGTCTACGCGGTAATACCTGTCAAACAAATGTGGTATTTTCTCTTTAGGTATACCCGGGCCTGTATCTGTAACAGATACCTTTACCATACCATCTATCAAATCGATAGAAAGGCTTATCACCTCTGAATCGGGCGCGTACTTTACCGCGTTATTTAGCAGGTTGGTAATCACCTGGTCAATCCGGTGCTCGTCTGCATTTACCTCTAACTCCAGTTCGCCGCCTATGCTAATTTTATGTTTACCCATAATAGCTATGGGGTTACAGGCAGCGTTTAACAGCTGCGATAGTACAAAACGCGTTTTGTTCAGGTTAAGCTCACCGTGTTGTAGCTTGGCAACATTAAGCAGCTCATCTACCAGGATGCTTACCCGCTCTACACTCTTGCGCGATTGCATGATAAGTTTAGGTGTCATGACCTGTCCCGGTACGTTTTTTATTTTGTCCATCAGCTGTAGCGAAGCTTTCAGGGTAGTTATGGGTGTTTTAAGTTCGTGGCTCGCAATGCTTATAAAGTCGTCTTTACGCTGTTCCTCAAGTTTTTCCACCGTAACATCCTGCAGTATACCGCTAAAGCGTGTAGGTTGTTTACTTGCGTTAAACTCTGCCTTGCCTTTTGCGCGTACATAACGTATTTTTCCATCCACCTGGTTTACAATGGCATATTCTACATCGTAGTTGCCGCCAGAGTCGTAGCGCAAGGCTTCGGCTATAGCTGCATTAACCTTTTTACGGTCGGCCACGGGTATTTGGTTAGTTGCGCGTTCAAGCTCTATTTCGTCTTCAGCAGCAAGGCCAAACCAGCTTTTAAGCCTGTCGTTACCGGTAAACCTAAAGGTGTTCGGATCCAGGTCCCAGGTGGCCAGTTCGGCTGCATCAATGGTAAATTGCAGTTGCCTTTCGCTGGTGGTGAGGTTATCGTTCACCGTGCTCAGCAGCTCGTTAGACTGCATCAGCTCGCTGGTAAGCGCCGCAAGCTCCTGGTTGGTGTTCATCAGGTCGGCATTGGATGCAGATAACGCTGCAGAAAGATTTTGCTCCCGAAGAAGCCCGAAGTACTGGCTGGTTACATCACGGGCCGTATGCAGCAGGCAGTAAGTCTTACCCTGTTCGTCAAGTATGGCCCTGTATTCAAAATCAAAGTAAAATGTTTGAAGCTCTCCGTTTACCACCAAATTGGCCGGGGTGTTTTCTGCAACGTAGGTTTGCCCTGTGCGCCATACGTTCTTCAGCAGATCTATAAAGGGCTGGCCTTCCAGCTCAGGCACCGCTTCTTCAAGCGTTTTACCTATTACGCTACGGTCTCTGCCCCAAAAGCTTATCATGGCATCATTGGCAAACCGTATGTATATATCTTCGCCAACATAAACCGCGGTAGCATCTTTAGATAATGCTAAAACCTGTAAAAGGGTATCGTTGCTTAAAGGTTGTACCGGCTGATCCATCTAAAAAGAAATTCTGCTAAAAAATAAGCAGCGCAAAGTTATAAAACTGCTTAACATGAGCTATAACTAAATTGTTCGTACGAAATTATATGCATAAACCAATTATCAGCAGAATAGGCAGATTTCACTTAGATTTGGCGCTTATATAACTGAAATAGTGTTTGACGTATTTAAAACATACCTGCTAGACAAGATCTCTCTTACCGAGGAAGATTTGGAACGCATCCGGGCGGTAAGCATTATTAAAAAGCTGCGTAAAAAACAGTACCTGCTGCAGGAAGGAGATATTTGGAAGTACGATGCCTTTGTGGCATCGGGCTGCCTGCGCACCTACTCGGTAGATGAGAAAGGTAACGAGCACATTATTAATTTCGCAATTGAGAACTGGTGGACAGGCGACAGGGAAAGCCTGTTGAGCGGACAATCATCGAGGTTTAATGTTGATGCCGTAGAAGATAGCGTGGTTATTCTTTTTATACACACTAATTTTGAGCAGTTGTGTAAAGACATTCCGGCTTTTAACAATATGGTGAACGCGATACTTCAACGCAGCTTTGTAACGGCTCAAAACCGCATACAGGCAGCCCTAAGCTATACCGCCGAAGAAAAGTACCTCAATTTTGTAGCTAAGTATCCGGGGTTTGCAAACCGCATCCCGCAAAGTATGATAGCCTCTTACCTGGGCATGACACCCGAAACTCTTAGCCGCGTGCGCAGCGCTACTGCTAAAAAGTAAGCTGCGGAAAGTTCCCCGGCTTTTTGGTTGATCTATATCAATTCCTTTCTTACCATACATCAATGTGCAAGTTGGCGTGGTAGCGCACCTTTGTAATGTTCACAACAACAAAGAACATTAAAAATTAAATACCATGTCAAAAACAATTTTCATCACAGGAACAAGCACCGGTTTCGGAAAATTAACCGCTACAACCCTTGCACAGGCAGGCCACTCTGTAATAGCCGGGATGCGCAATATAAACGGTAAAAACCAGGTCGTTGCTGCAGAGCTAAATGCGTTGCCCAACATAGAGGTAGTAGAAATAGACGTAACCAGCGATGACTCAGTTAATGCCGCGTTCGAGAAAACTTTAGCTAAATACGGCCATATAGATGTACTGGTTAACAATGCCGCGCTATCAGGCTTTGGTTTGGTAGAAGCATACTCCGTTGATAAAGTACGCGAGATGTTTGAGGTAAACTTTTATGGTGTGCTGCGCACCTACCAGGCAGTACTGCCATCTATGCGTAAAGCAAAGAACGGGCTGATCATCAACATTACCTCAGGCGCCAGCGGGCATACCCTGCCCTTTATGGTGCCGTACCTGGCATCTAAATTTGGTGTGGAAAGCATTACCGAAGGTATACAGGGCGAATTAAGCGACTTTGGAATTGAGAACGTAAGCATACAGCCTGGGGTTTACCCAACCGAAATGAATAACGGATCAAAAGCCGGCGTTCATGCTGATAAAGCCGAAATAGCAGCCGAGTACGGCGATGCCGCCCAGGAAAGGTTTAACGCGCTTGGTACAGCCTTATTTGGTAAAATGGCCAGCTTTAACATGGACCCGCAAACCATTGCCGACGGTATACTTTCACTGGTAGAAATGAAAAAAGGCACCCGCCCTTTACGTATGCCGCTTGATGCCATAGCACAAGGCACCGACCAGGAGTTTATTGATGCCCGTGCAGCCATAAAAGAAAAGTGGCTGGCTAAATACACTGCATAACTAAGGTATTTACACCTAAACCATCTGTTGTAATAATCGTGAAAGGAGCTGTTAAATTAACAGCTCCTTTTTTTATTATGCCCCCTGCACCCCTATCAAATACTTTTCAACAAATTATAAATACTAATATTTTTAGCATTATGTTTGTGATAACAATGTTATGGAAAGTGTAAAATCCAGGTTGGCTATTGTAGATCAGTTGCAGCAAAAAATTTTGCGGTGGCAGGGTTTTGTTCCGCCGTCTGCAGGTAAAAAGCAGCAGCTTGGGCTGGGTCCGCTGGAGGAAGCTTTTCCTAATGGTGTATTCCCAACCGGCACCATACACGAAATGCTTTGCGCAACCCGCGAGCAAGCTGCCGCAACCACTGGCTTATTATCCGGAATGTTAGGTTCCTTAATGCAGCAAACCGGCACCTGCCTCTGGATAAGCACCGACAGGAAGCTCTTTCCCCCTGCCATGAGCATGTTTGGCGTAGCGCCGGAGCGGCTCATATTCATTGATGCTAAAAGTGAGCGTGATGTATTGTGGGCCATGGAAGAAGCCTTAAAGTGCGAAGGGTTGGCTGCAGTTGTTGCAGAAGTGCGGGAGATCAGTTTCGCGCTATCCCGCAGGCTGCAGCTGGCGGTAGAAAGCAGCAAGGTAACCGGCTTTTTACTCCGTACGGATCTGCGCAAGCTTAACACCACAACCTGCGTTGCACGCTGGCAGGTTACACCTTTACCAAGTGTGCTTGATGATGGCCTGCCCGGTGTGGGCCATCCCCGCTGGAAGGTTGAGCTGCTGCGCGTACGCAATGGCCATCCGGGTAGCTGGCAACTGGAGTGGAAGGGCGATGGCTTTGTACCGGTACAAGAACAACAAGAACAAACAATTATACGAACGCTGCAAGTTGGTTAGTTATGCACAAAAGGTATGCTTCGTTTTGGTTCCGCCATTTACTGACGGACAGACTTGCCATCCGGCAGCCTGACCTGAAGAACGTACCCTTTGTTTTAGCCGCACCACAGCACAACCGCATAGTAATTACAGCAGTAAATGCGTTGGCCCTGCAACAGGGCATTACCCCAGGCATGGCAGCAGCCGATGCTAAAGCAGTTATACCCAACCTTAAAGTTATTGATGATGTTCCCGGCAGGGCAGCCATGCTGCTGCGTTCCATTGGCGAATGGTGCATCCGTTATTCGCCGCTTATTGCTGTTGATGAACCGGACGGACTGATAATGGATATCTCCGGCTGTACACATTTATGGGGCGGAGAAGAGGCGTACCTTAAAGAAGTGACCGCACGGCTGGCAGCAAAAGGGTATACCGTGTGCGGTGCCATTGCCGATACCATTGGAGCTGCATGGGCTATGGCCCGCTTTGGTAAAGAACAGTTTATTGTTGAGCCCGGCATGCATACCAACGCTATGTTGAAACTCCCCCCTGCCGCGCTGCGTCTGGATACAATTATACTGGACCGGCTGCACAAGCTCGGCTTTTACAGCATCAGGCGGTTTATGGGGTTAAAGCGACAGGCACTCAGGAGAAGGTTTGGAGACCAGTTCCTCTTGCGTATAGACCAGGCTATGGGCACCATTGACGAACCCCTGCTGTACCTACAGCCGCAGGAAGCCTATTACGAACACCTGCCCAGTCTTGAACCTGTACGAACAGCAGGCGGTATTGAAGTTGCTATAACAGCACTCCTGCAAAACCTGTGCAAGCGCTTAAAAAGCGAGGGTAAAGGTCTGCGTACAGCAGTACTGAAATGCTACCGTATAGATGGCAAAGTTGTTGGTGCAGAAATAGGCACCAATCGCCCAACTTATAACACCAGTCACCTGTTCAAGCTGTTTGAATTAAAGATAGCCTCTATAGAACCGGCACTTGGCATAGAGCTGTTTACACTTAGCGCCTCAAAAGTTGAAGATATCTCCATTGAACAGGAAGCAATTTGGGCTCCTGACGGCTGCGGACTAAACAACATCCGCCTTGCCGAACTACTTGACAAACTTGCCAACAAAATAGGCGCAAACAACATTCACCGTTACCTGCCGCAGGAAAGCTATTGGCCTGAGCGAACTACAAAAAAAACACTGAACTTAACAGAAAACGCAGTTAATGGCTGGAGCATCAGCAGGCCAAGGCCTTCCCTCCTCCTGAAAAAACCGGAACCTATTGCGGTTACTTTTAAATTGCCGGATAACCCGCCTATGCTATTCGTTTATAAAGGCGAAAAACATATTATTAAAAAAGCAGATGATGCTGAACGGATAGAGCCTGAATGGTGGCGCACTACGCGCCCGCACCGGGATTACTATATTGTAGAGGATGAGCAGGGCCGGCGTTACTGGCTGTTCCGTTCGGGGCATTTTGATGCTGAAGGTTCGCGGTGGTACATACACGGTTTTTTTGCATAAATTATGGAGTACGCCGAGCTACAAATAACCAGCAATTTCACCTTCATGCGAGGCGGATCGCACCCCGAAGAACTGGCAGACTATGCAGCAGAACTCGGCTATAGCGCTATAGCCATAACCGACCGTAATAGCGTAGCGGGTGTTGTAAGGGCACATCAAACCGCTAAAGCAAAAGGACTCAAATTTATCCCGGCTTGCAGGCTTGACCTACTGGACGGGCCCAGCCTACTGGCCTACCCTACCAACATTGCCGCATGGAGCAGGTTATCGGCCATGCTTACCAAAGGAAACTTGCGTACAGAGAAAGGCAAGTGCGACCTATACAAACAAGATGTTTACGAACATGCGGAAGGAATAAAGTTTATAGCCGTACCTCCGGATAGCCTAAACAAAAACTTTGATATAGAAGATGATTTTAAAGCACATCTGAAAGAATATAAGCAGGTTTTCGGCAGCAACCTTTACCTTGCTGCAACCCGCAATTATAACGGGCACGACGATAAACGTTTTTACAGGTTATCACGCTTAGGCGTACCGCTGGTGGCTACTAATAATGTGCATTACCATTCTCCCGAACGGCGCGAGTTGCAGGACATACAAACATGCGTTCGCGAAAAATGTACCATCCAAAATGCCGGCTTTAAACTACATTATAATGCCGAGCGATACCTGAAACCAGTTGAAGAACTCGAACGCCTTTACCGCTTGTACCCAGATGCTTTGCTTCGCACAAAGGAAATAGCGGATGCTTGTACATTTTCCTTAGATACACTGAAGTACCTGGAGCCAGAGTGGAAAAGCCCCGATGGCCGCACAGCAGATGAGCATTTGCGCGAGCATACTTTAAAAGGTGCAAAAAAACTTTTTGGTGAGGACGTCCCTAAAAAAATACTTAAACAGGTAGATTTCGAATTAGGGTTCTTTGCAAAAAGAAAGCTTGCCCCATATTTTCTACGCGTATACGAGTACACTCAAAAGGCCGAAGAACTGAACATACTTCATCAGGGCCGTGGTTCTGCGGCTAATTGTACAGTTTGTTTTTGCCTTGGCATAACACCGGTAAATCCAACTAAATCAAGGTTGTTGTTCTCCCGTTTTATGTCTGACGCGCGAGACGAGTGGCCTGATGTTGACGTCGACTTTGAGCATGAACGCCGGGAGGAGATCATACAATGGATATACGAGACCTATGGCCGTGATCATGCCGCTATTGTAGCTACGGTTACACAGGAACGGCACAAAGGAGCCATACGTGATGTAGGCAAAGCGATGGGCTTGTCAGAAGATACTATCAAGCGGCTTGCAGGTGCCATATGGGACTTTTCGGAAGAAGCGTTTGACCGCGATCGCATCATCTCGCAAGGTTTAAACCCAGATGACCCTCATCTGCATAAAACATTGGAACTTACTGATCAGCTGATCGGTTTTCCGCGTCAGCTAGGGCAGCATACCGGCGGATTTGTGATCACCCAGTGCAAACTTTCAGACATATGCCCGGTTATGAACGCCCGTATGGAAGACCGTACCCAATTGGAGTGGAATAAGGATGACCTGGAGGCGCTTGGGATTTTAAAGGTAGATGTACTGGGGCTTGGCATGCTTACCTGCATCCGCAAAGCTTTTCAACTGGCACAGAAGCATTACGGATTGGATCTTACGTTAGAGAACGTACCACAGGACGACCCTGTAGTTTATGATATGATCTGCCATGCTGATACCCTTGGCGTTTTCCAGATAGAAAGCAGGGCGCAAATGTCAATGCTGCCGCGCTTAAAGCCACGTAAGTTTTATGACCTGGTAATAGAGGTTGCTATAGTTAGGCCCGGCCCTATACAGGGTGACATGGTGCACCCTTACCTTAGGAGAAGAGATGGCATTGATCCTGAAGATTACCCCTCTGAAGAACTAAAAGAGATTTTGGGACGCACAAAGGGTGTCCCCCTATTTCAGGAGCAGGCAATGGAAATTGCTATGGTTGCAGGAGGCTTTTCACCTGCGGAAGCAGATCAGTTACGCCGCAGCATGGCTACCTTTAAAGCTAAGGGATTGGTTAGTCAGTTTCGCCAAAAGCTTGTTGATGGCATGACTGCAAAGGGATACGACCAGCAATACGCCGAAAGGGTGTTTAAGCAGCTGGAAGGCTTTGGCAGCTATGGTTTCCCGGAAAGCCATGCGGCATCCTTTGCCCATTTGGTTTATATCTCCAGTTGGCTTAAATGCCACTATCCCGACGTTTTTGGGGCAGCCCTGCTTAACAGCCAGCCAATGGGGTTTTATCAGCCAGCAGAAATTGTAGATGATGCTCGCAACCATGGTGTAACTGTAAGGCCGGTAGATGTAAACTATTCGGAATGGGACAACATACTGGAAGAAAAAGATGGCAGGTATTATGCCATGCGCTTAGGTTTCCGACAGGTAAAAGGGCTTAGTGAAGCAGAAATGAACCTGCTGGTAAAAAACAGGAATACAGGTTTTAGTACGGTACAGCAACTAAGCGATGCAGGTATATCCCAATCGGCTATAGAACGCCTGAGTGATGCAGATGCCTTCCGTTCTTTGGGACTTGACCGTCGCGAAGCGCTGTGGGAAGTACCGGCTCTGAATGATAAGCCAATTGGTTTGTTTTCCGGCCAGCCATCTGACAGTGCGCACGAATCGCAGTTCACCCTTCCGCTCATGACCAAATCCGAACATGTGGTACAGGACTTTGCTGTTATGGGCTTGTCGCTTAAAGCGCACCCGGTAAGCTTTGTTCGCCCCCAGCTGGACCTGCTACACGTAACTACAACTGCTAATACAAAACTGTTAAAAGATGGTGCGCCTGTTAAAGTTGCAGGTATGATCACCGTTAGGCAGCGGCCGGGCACAGCTAAAGGCATTCTTTTTATTACTATAAAAGACGAAACGGGTTTTTCTAACCTTGTTGTTTGGGAGAAGGTATTTGACAAGTACCGTAAAGAAATATTGCAATCGCGTTTGCTTATGGTAGAAGGAAGGGTACAAATAGAAGGCGAAGTGATACACATTGTGGTGCGGCGCTGCTTTAACCTCAACTCGTTTTTAAAAACGTTAACACCTGCCGGTGATGACGACTTCCCGGTAACAGCCATGTCGCGTTCTGACGAAACGGTTTCACCCGGCCTCATCACGAAAGAAGATACCGGCGTTAAAGATGTATTCTACAAAGGCAGAAATTTCAGGTAGATCCTCAGAAACCCACTCCAAATTGGATACCTGCACCAACGGAAGAAGGCAAGTTATTGCCAAACCTTACAGGTAAGGGTACGGCTACAAACAAATTCGAGCTTTTGCCTTTTGCCAATACCTGGTTAAACACCGGCGTAAAACCAAACCTTCCGCTGGTTTCAAATGCTACACGCCCAACCAGGGTAAACCCATGCTTAAACCTGAACATAGCACCGGGGTGAAACAGCAGGTTGTTCATCTTAGAAATATTCTTTTCTGTACGGATTGATGGTGCCACTTCCATGCTGATACCAAAACTATCGCTTTTGAGGATGTTTATACCAAAGGGAAAAGCAACGGTATAGCTGCTGCCAAAGTTAGTAGCAGCGCCATTTTTATTCCAGGCAACAATAGGATGTAGTACAGCAAAGTAGCCCGCAACCCTCGGGTAATTTGCCGATGACTGGCTTTTAGCTGAATATGAAAGCAGCATTATGCATAAAAATGTTGCAGTAGTAATTTTTGGAAAGGTATTTTTTAAACTTGTCATATTTTCAACAAGTTTATGGGCGTTACGCAGCTTAAAATAGTACGCGTTTTAACTTTTGGAAGCCTTTTTACTTTTAGCTAAATTTCTTTTATAAACAGATGGCGTTACACCTGTATGCTTTCGAAATATGCGGGTGAAGTGACTTTGGTCAGAAAACCCTGTAAGGTAAGCAACCTCAGTTAAACTGTATTGCGAGTTTTCCATGAGGCCTTTGGCTTTTTCAATCCGTAGACCCCGGATGTAATCACCGAAAGATTGATTCTCAAAATACCTGGAAAACTCACGAGACAGATATGATGGATTGATGTCCAGCTCTGAGGAAAGCTGGGTAAGGCTTAGGTTCAGGTTGGTATCCAACTGGTCCTGTATCATTTCCCTTAACTCAGTAACCCAGTCAGGGGCTTTGGCTTGATTATTCTCGAGGTATTTGTGGTAAACATTCAACAAAAGTCGCTCTACAGGTAATTGCGTATGCTTTTGCTCATACAAATGCGCTGCCCAGGTATAAAGCCCGTCATAAACCTTCATGCCCAAAGCCAACAGTTCATGATCGTCGCTAATGTTGTGCGATAAACCTAAAAATATTGCCGACAGACCACTGGACTGTGCCGCAAAGTCATGCCGGTCGGTATCGGCACCGCGTATTATCGGCGCCATCCTCTCCAGGGCGGCATTTTTTAGCTGATGTTTTTTCAGGAAATAGTCAAAGGTGCATTGGTCATCGTAGTGGCTATACTCCACGCCGGGGATGTCGTACGGTATGGCGTTAAGCTGCTCTGCCTTTGTTAGCACTTCACTAAAAGGTACGTAGATAAACTCAGCTTCGGTATCAATAAAACGTTTTATAAGCCACGGACAGGCTATACGATCAATTTTGGGGTGCTCTCGTGTTATCCATTTCACAACTCTTAAATATAGGCTTATAGTGACAAAGTACCTCGTGCCTATTATTATACCGGTGCTTATTTTTCAGTATTCAACAAATTAAGCTTAAGCCCAATCTCAAAAGTGTTGTTTGCATAAGAGTTTAGGCTCGAGGTGTTGTTTGTATAGGCCAGTAGTACATCTACAGGCTTTAGGTTTATACCTACGCCAATTGTTCCGCTTTTGTTAGTATGATACATTCCGGAAATGCTGAAGTTATATTCGGCCATATTCAGGTTTGCCCCGGCATCCAGTATATTATCAAACCCTTTTATGCCCCGGTAAGCAACCTTTGGTTCCAGCGTAAAATTATTGTCGTTATTTAAAAGCAACTTATAACTTATTGCAGTAAAAAAAGTATTGCGCAAAGCGTCCAGTTCCTGGTCGTTTTTTAAAAATATGCTTCGCAGGTTAGGCACAGCCCCCTGGATGGTGAACTGGCTGCTGGTGTAAGCAACGCCAAGGTCACCGTCAACATAAACGCTACGCCTGTTAAACTTATCTACCGACCCGTCGCCGGGGTCGCCAATAATTCGGTTATAATCTATAAAAACATTATTAAGTCCCAGTGAAAGGCCAAAGTTCAATTTATCATTCTCGCCTACCCGCAAGTGGTAAGCATATGTAGCCATTATACGTGTGCGGCTGATAAGCCCCGCCTGATCGTTGTTTACATTTAAGCCAGTGCCCACGTTTCCACCCGAATTATAATCAGCAGTAAAGTTCTGCATCTTAGGGCTGCCGGGCACGCTGTTAAACTGTTGCTGTAAGCCAAGGTTTAAGTTAAGCCCTTGTGTAAGCCCCGCCATTGCCGGATTGGTAATGTACTGGTTTTGAAAGAAAGCAGCTTGTAATACAGATTGCGAATTAGCTACATTGCCGCCCAGGCACAACACCGCAAGTATAACAAAGCATGCCTTTGGCATGCCGGGTATTTTAAATTTCATTAGGGAGTATTTTGAAGTAAGGCGAACCGTTTTTTACGGTTCGCCTGTTATTAACTACCTGTCTCTTACAACAGTGAAGAACCCTTTAATAAGGTTTGATTTACCAAGATCTATTGTATAATAATATGTGCCTTCTGAAAGCACACCGCCGCGATAGGTACCTGCCCAATCATTAGCATAGCCTTTCTTACTGAACACAACATTACCACCGCCATCAGTTACGTTAACGGTATTCTCGGGATAGCTTTCAATATTGCTTACTATCCATGTGTCATTCTTACCGTCGCCGTTTGGAGAAAGGATGTTGTTAGCTACTACAGCGCTATTACCTGTATCATTTAAGCCCGGTGCAAAATCGGTGGTGTTATAACCATTGCTGGCTAGGCGCAGGTTATTTGCAGTTGTGGTAACTGATGCCGGGTTGTAACCGGTTTTAAGGTAAGCTTCGGAACCTGCAGTACCGTTATATTCAACAACCAACACAGTGTAGGTTGATGATGCCGACAGGCCAAAGATATTTGTTGTATTTGCCGTTCCGTTGTACACGCAGTACCAGCCGCTTGTACCCTCCTGGCTGCCAAGCCCGAATGTGGTGTTGGCAGAATAGGTTACCCCTGTTGTTGGGTTAATTGGGCTTTTGCCACCTGCGCGCACAAACACTGCGCGAGCTGTTCCGTTACCGCTTACCCAGGTAGCTTTGGTAGAATTAAAAGTGGTATTGCTAAAGGTTAACCCGTAAGTGTAAGCTGTTGGAGGTGTTATAGGCGTGGTTAAGTTTGCCGGAGCTATGTTGTTTGTAATATACAGAGGCTTATCAATAGTGCCATTGTACTCTACCACCGCTACGCGGTAAGTGCCACCGGAAATAAGGCCTATAACATTTGTGGTAGAACCGGTGCCATTATAGATGCAATACCAGCCGGTTGACCCGATCTGGTTGCCGGAGCCAAACCTGACGTTGGATGAGTAGTACACATTAGCAGGCAGCAGTGCACCACTGTTGCTATTGCTGATGAACACTGCGCGGCTGGTGCCCGATCCGTTTGTCCAGCTCACCGTGCTGGTTGTTCCCGTAATATTGCTGAATGCCAGATTTGACGCTTGTGTAGGCTGGGCAACAACCGGTGTTATCACATAGGCAGGCGCCGTACGGGCTGTGTAGTATTTTTCGAGTCCCGGGTCGCCGTTGTATTCTATAACAACGCCGTAATATTTTGTACCACCCACAAGGTTGGTGATGTTTACGCTACTGCCGGCACCATTATAAACACAGTACCATCCGGTTGTGCCAAGTTGTGCCCCTTTGCTAAATGCTGCATTAGCTGTGTAAGTGGTAAAATCTGCGGGAACAGGTGAGCTACCGGCGTTTACATGCAGGAACACCGCGCGCTTGCCACCCGGCCCGTTTGTCCAGTTCAGGGTTGTGCTGGTTGCAGTTGTATTGGTAAAGTTTAGTAAGGTAGCGTAACCGCCGGGGGCTGCTACAGCCTCGCCTATATGATAAGTATAAGCACCGCCTAATGATAAATCATAAATCGAGTAAGAGTCCGTTGGCGAAGACCGTACTCTATTCGGGATAGTAGAACTGTCCCGGGGATTTCCTATAAACGCCACTGTAGCATCTGGTGTAAGAGCTATCGACACAGCAACCTGCACCTGGTCCTTTGGATACGTATTAGCTTGTTTTTTCCAGACCATGCCGGTGCCACGGGTATAAGCCACAGGTCCGGCATCTGTTGTGATCATGATTGTTGCGCCGTCGGCACTTATCGAAGGTATGCCTGCTTCAGGCAGTGTTTGTTTCAAAGTCCAGGTGGTGTCGGTACGTACAAGTATCTGCATTTTACGGGTTACCATAACATTGCCATCGGCGCTCAGCACTGTGCCCAGAAGGATACCTTCGAGGCTTAGCTGTTTTTGCCACCCATTATCAGTCTTGGCATAAACAAAGCCGATACCTGATATAGCGGGAGAAAAGTTGTTTGAATAACGGTAACTGCCTATCATAGGGGCTAACGCAAGTGTACTTCCATCAGCGCTTACACTAGCTACTGTCACACCTACTATATGCTCGCCCTGGTTGTCTTTCAGATCAGACATCACCCAAGTATTACCTTTTCTTTGGTAAAGCACTGCACTACTCCACGTACGATCATTATTGCCTTGCGTGGCAAAAATGCTATTCCCGTCAACCGTAATGGCGAAACCTGATACCTCAAAAGAAGTAACAAACGGATTGGTATTCCAAACACCGTTCAACCGTGTGAAAAAGTTCGCAATAAACGGCTTACCTTGTTCAACTATCAACTGGCCCACCACCGCTGTATTGCCATCACCGCTCAACGCTACAGAATTCCCATAGCCTGGCCATCCCTGGTGAGGGAACACGCCATCTTTTAACCATTCTCCATCCACGTTTTTGTATGAAGATACCCCCCCTATAGGTTGACCTCCTTCAGGTCTAAAATTAGAGTAACCCAATCTGGAACCTACCAGCGCGGTTTTGCCGTCAGCACTAATTGCTACCGACTGCCCTTGGTTTAAATAAGGCTGGGGATCATATGTAAATCTCTTATACTTAGTGGTATCGGCTAGTATTGGTTGTTTTTGAACGTTTGGATACAAAGTAGGCGTAACGGTAAAACTGCCGCCGCTGACGGTGCCTGCCGCGGTTGTTATACTTACACTACCATTAACTGTACCCGGCATTGCCATAGCCGTCACCTCGTTATCATTTACAGACAGGATAACGGCTTTCTTGCCGCTGATTGTCAGTTGGGTGGCTCCGCTAAGGTTGGTACCTTTAACTTTAACCACGGTACCAACAGGCCCTGTAGCCGGGCTGACGCCTGCAATGATAGCCGCAGGCTGTATGCCATATGCCGTAGCACTACCATACGGATAGGTGATGTAAGTACTATCTGTAGGTATGGTAGTACTACTTGTGTTAAAAATATACCGCTTGGTTAGTATTTGCCCGGCGCTGGCATCATCCGGAAAGCCGGATAATGCAGTGGTACCATCTGCGCTAATGGAAATAGCACTGGCAGCACTAGTTGTTAATCCAAGGTCTTGCTTTTGCCATACACCGGCAGTATTACGGATGTAGGTCACAGGGCCGTTATACCCCGGAAACATCACCACTTTGGCATCTGCGGTCACTGATGGTTTACCGGTTTCAGGTATGTCCTGAGCTTTGCTCCAGGCGCCATTAATACGCGTATAAAAAGAAGTTGAGCCTGAGAGCGACTCTATTAGCACATTACCATCAGTGTTAAGGGTTACGCTGCCCGCCACCGGCAACTTTGCTTGCACCTGCCAGGCTGTGCCGTCAAATCTCATGATATAGGTGTAACCAAAGTATGACGTTGCGGCAAGCGTTTTAGCGTCGCCGCTTATGGCCACCACACTGCCGGCTGCGTCGCCGGCACCAAAGGTAATTGCCTCACTTGGAGTTGCGTCAGACGTCCACGAGCCATTCTTACGGTGATAAATTGTTGTGAACTCAGTTACTTCGGGTCCATTCCTGTGTTGTACAACACGTGCATAGCCAAGTACTATGGTATTGCCGTCCGCACTCACATCGGCGTTGCTACCAAATTGAAAGAATGATGTTTTGTACCACACGCCGTTCTTCTTTTCTAATACGGATGTTGGTTCAAGATTATTGCCAGAATTTACAAGTACCGTTCCATCTGCATTCAACCTTGTGTTTTGTTTTACACCATATATCGAATTAGCAGCGAAGAACCTGGTTTTTTTCCATTTACCTTGTTGTTTTTCGTAAAAAGTAAATGATCCGGGATCGCCATAATATTGATTATCATAATTAAGGCCGGTAACAGAGGATACCACTGCGCTGTTACCATCGGCACTAACGGCAACATCAGCACCCTGATTAACAGATTTATACCTCACCCCCCCGGGAGGCGGCGTACCGCCGTCCAGATAAATCATTTTTGGATACGTTGTAGTATCCACCAGTTTAGGGCCCATTTGAGCTGTAGGGTGAGGCGTTGTAACCACTGTGAAAGTACCCTGGGAGGCTAACACTGCACCACCTGCTGTTGTAACCCGCACAGCGCCTGTTACGTTACCGGGCATTACCATTGCAGTAAGGGTGCTATCTACAGTAGAAATAATTAGGGCTGCACTATTACCAATGGTAACGTTGGTAGCCCCTGCAAGGCCAGAACCCTTTATTTTGATTAATGTACCGGGCGCACCGCTTGATGGCGCAAAAGAAGATACCGCAGCATAAAAGCCTTTCACATGCGGAGCTTTTGCAGCTGTGGCATTTAAAGCGATACCAAAAATTGCGATGAGCAAAATGAGTTTTGTACCAAAAAGGCTGAACGGGGCTGTTGAAAAAGCACCTTTAGGTGAGTTCATATTAAGTAATTGTTAAGGTTTAGTACTGGTATATTAAGATATAGAAGCAAGGCAGACGATACCGAGCAACTTTTATAATAATACCTGAAAGCATTTAATTATCAATATAGTTAATGCGTTCAGTTTGTGATATATCGTCAAATATAGATATTTAACCACTATTATAATATCGACCCCATAAATTAATTGTAATAAAAACGTTACCATATACTTTACCTTAAATAAATAAAAAGCCAACCTGTTTTACGCACATATCGGTTAATAAAACCACAAAATATATTTCAAATATTAACCATTGATTAATACGTAAATTCGGAATATTATTTTTTACTCAGTTAACAGTTCGTACTTGTAACATTTCCATGATAACGGCTGATCACATGCTGTGCTAGTAAAAAATTAATAGTTTCGTAACAAACAATCACACAGAATGAGAAAACCTTTACTTTTTTGCTTTTTCCTGCTGATGATCCAAATTTGTCGCGCGCAGGAGACTTTTCCTGTTAATGGCAGCTGGGACATCCGCCCCGGGAAGTATGCGTTTACCAACGCAACAATTATTACCGGACCCGAACAAACACTCACCGGCGCAACCCTGCTGGTGAACGATCGCGTAATTGAGTCTGTAAGCTCACAGGGAACTATCCCAAAAGGGTACATCACCGTTGACCTTAAAGGCAAGTTCATTTACCCCGGCCTTGTTGATGCCTACACAACGTATGGCATACCCGATGCACCACGCCAGGCATTTGGGCAGGGTGGCTTTGGCGGCGGACGCGTTTTTGTATCTACCAAGCCGGGAGCTTATGGCTGGAACGAAGCTATAAAGCCAGAAATGAACGCGAAAACAGTTTTTCACGTTAATACAGATGCAGCGGAAGCATTAAAGAAGAACGGTTTCAGCACTGTGCAATCGTTAATACATGACGGTATTGCACGCGGTACATCTGTTGCCGTAAGCCTTGCTGATGAGCGGGATAATTTTGTGATGATAAATGATCAGGCGGCCGCGCACTATTCTTTCAGCAAAGGAACGGCGGCTACTAATTACCCATCGTCATTAATGGGCAGCATAGCCTTGTTGCGCCAAACCTATTATGATGCGCAATGGTATAAATCGCAAAAAACAGAGTACAATATATCGCTGGACGAGTTCAACAAAACTCAGGCGTTACCCCAGATATTTGAAGTAAGCGATCCGCAGAGCATTCTTCGTGCGGCTAAAATTGCAAAGGAATTTGGCAAAACATACATCTTTAAAACAGATGGCTCAGAGTATCAGCGCATAGCTGCTGTAAAAGGCACCGGCGCTTCGCTAATTGTTCCGCTTAATTTCCCGGCCCCTTTCGAGATAGAAGACCCGCTTGATGCACGCAATGTAAGTTACCAGCAGTTAAAAAGCTGGGAATTGGCGCCCAGCAACCCTGCGGCATTAGAAAAAGCAGGCATTAAGTTCGCCATCACGTCATATGGGCTGAGCAACACGCGTGACTTTTGGGCTAACCTCCGCACCGCCATCAATTACGGCTTAACTCCTAAACAGGCACTTGCCTCGCTAACTACTATCCCTGCCGAAATGCTGGGCATCAGCGATAAAGTGGGCACGCTTGCAAAAGGCAAATTGGCCAGCTTTATTATCACGTCCGACACCTTGTTTAAGGCAGAGAGCGTGATCTATGAAAACTGGGTAGAAGGCCGGCAGTACATTGTATCTAAAATGGATGTTGCCGATATCAGTGGTAAATATAACCTCACCGGCGACGGCTTTGCCAATACCAACTTAACCATTAGCGGCAAGCCGGGAAGCTATGAAGCCAACATTGAGCGCACCGGGGCCGATAGCGCTAAAGTACGCGGCACCATTACCCGCACCGGGGACGATATAAATATCTACTTTAATTACAAAAACAAACCTGCTGGCATCATTCGCCTGTCGGGACATATTTCATCAATTTCGCCGGTTATAATTCGTGGTAACGCGTTACTGCCTGATGGTGGTTCAACCGCGTTTAGCGCTGTATACGCAGGCACGGCGCCAGCTGCAACAGCAGGTACCCGCCGAGATGCACAGAAACCAAATTTAGCAGTAGGCCCTGTAATTTACCCGTTTGCAGCTTACGGTTATACCGAACTGCCCAAAGCGCAAACAGTATTATTAAAGAACGGTACCGTTTGGACCAATGAAAAAGAAGGTGTGCTGCAGAATGCAGATGTGTTATTAGAGAACGGTAAGATTAAAGCCGTTGGTAAAAACCTATCTGCAGCAGGTGCAAAAGTAATTGATGCTACGGGCAAAAACATTACCGCAGGCATAGTAGATGAGCACTCGCATATAGCGGCAACAGGCGGCATAAACGAGGGTACCCAATCGGTAACTTCAGAGGTCCGCATTGCTGATGTGATAGACGCAGAAGATATCAACATCTACCGTCAGTTAGCCGGAGGTGTTACCACATCTCACATCTTGCACGGTTCGGCAAACGCTATAGGCGGGCAAACCCAACTGATGAAACACCGCTGGGGCATGCTTCCCGAAGAACTGAAGTTTGAAGGTGCAGACGGTTTCATTAAATTTGCACTGGGCGAAAACGTAAAGGGCAGTAATAACAACATCACCCCGGGTTCGGTACTGCGCTTCCCGCAAACACGTATGGGTGTTGAGGAAGTTTACATTGATGCGTTTACCCGCGCTAAAGAATACAAGGCTGCACGGGCGGTAAAAGGCAGCACTGCCCGCCGCGACCTGGAGCTGGATGCACTTTCAGAAATACTGGACAACAAGCGCTTTATCACCTGCCACTCCTACGTACAATCGGAAATTAACATGCTGATGCATGTTGCAGATAGCATGGGCTTCCATATAAACACCTTTACACACATTTTAGAAGGTTACAAAGTTGCCGATAAGATGAAGGCGCACAACATTGCCGGATCTACCTTCAGCGACTGGTGGGCTTATAAGAATGAGGTAGCCGAAGCTATACCTTACAATGGCAAGCTGATGCATGAGGTAGGTTTGATAACCGGCTTTAACTCTGATGATGAAGAAATGGCACGTCGCCTTAACCAGGAAGCAGGCAAGGCAGTTACTTACGGGCACATGAGCCAGGAGGAAGCGCTTAAACTGGTAACCCTTAACCCGGCCAAGATGATGCACGTAGACAACCGCATAGGTAGTTTAAAAGCGGGCAAAGATGCCGACGTGGTAGTTTGGTCGGCCAACCCGCTGTCTATATACGCGGTTGCCGAGAAAACCTTTGTTGACGGTGTGCTTTATTGGGACATTGAGCAGGATGCCGCGCGCCAGAAAGCAATGAAAGCGGATGAAGGACGCATTATACAGAAGATGCTGGATGCAAAAAATGCAGGCAGCAACACGCAACGCCCTGCAGCAGGCCGCAAACCCCGTTCTTACCAATGCGAGAGTTTAGAAGAAGAGAATTTTGTTGTGCAGGACGCTTACACCGAGATGGAGAAAGAGCGCGCCGCACGCGCAGCAGCAAGTAAACTAAAGTAATCCTTACACCCGGAACAACCACAATGAAAAGAACAATATTAAGTTTTGGAGGATTACTGCTAAGCATTAACCTCCTGTTTGCGCAAGCCAACATATCCCCTGCCAAACCACAAACCAGGCCCGTACTAATAACCGGGGCTACCATACACGTTGGTAACGGGCAGGTGATAGAGAATGGCTACATAGCGTTTGATAAAGGCAAGATCACGGCAGTTGGTACAGGCACCGCCCCCGGTGCCGGATCTTACGAAGTAATACAAGCATCAGGCAAACACGTTTACCCCGGCTTTATTGCCCCGGTAACTACGCTGGGATTGGTTGAGGTGGAATCCGGCGCGCGCGGTACTGTTGACGACGAAGAAACCGGCGAGTTGAACCCGCATGTACGCTCTATTATCGCTTACAATACAGATAGCAAAGTTATTCCTACCGTTCGCTCAAACGGTATTTTGCTGGCACAGCCAACACCTAATGGCGGCATTATCTCCGGTCAGTCGTCGGTTGTACAACTGGATGCCTGGAATTGGGAAGACGCCACTTACAAAAAGGACATGGCCATACACCTTAACTGGCCATCTGCAGCACAGCGCCGCAGGTTTGGGGCAGCTGCAGGCGCGCAGCAGGAAACACCCGCCGAGCGTGCCCAAAAAGCGATTGATGCCATTAACCGCCTGTTTAAGGAAGCGCAAGCTTACAGCCAGGGTGCAAAACCGGCAATAGCCAACACCCGCTTTGAAGCTATGCGGGGCTTGTTTGATGGCAGCAAAAAGTTGTTTGTAAACGCTAACGCAGCAAAGCAGATTATGCAGGCGGTGAGCTTTGCTAAACAGTTCGGAATCAAAGAAGTGATAGTAGGCGGCAAGGAAGCTTACCTGGTAACTGACATCTTAAAAGAAAATAATGTACCCGTTATTTTGGAGGAGACCCAAACCCTACCAGACAAAGACGAGGACGATGTATACCTGCCTTATAAAATGCCTAAGATTTTGCAGGATGCCGGTGTACTTTACGGGTTAACCGGTAATGGTTTCTGGCGCCAGCGCAACCTGCCCTTTGAAGCAGGACAGGCGGTGGGCTACGGCTTAGGTAAAGAACAAGCCGTGAGCATGATAACCCTCAACAACGCTAAAATTCTCGGTATTGACAAAACAACTGGCAGCCTGGAGACGGGAAAAGACGCCAACCTTTTCATCTCAACCGGCGATGCGCTGGACATGATAACGCTTAATGTTGAGACCGCTTTTATACAGGGGCGCAACATTAACCTGGACAACCTGCACAAACAGCTTTACAAGAAATTTGCCGACAAGTACGGTGTCAAAGCTGATTAATCAAGGTAACATATTTAAAGAAAAGCGGCCACTCTTTAAAGAGTGGCCGCTTTTCTTTTGAATGCAATCTGGCTACTTTTCACCTGTATTAAAACTGTTGCTTCCAAATTTATTTGAAAATACCTATTCAAATCAGTGCGATTTTTGAAGGTAGCCGCAAAGAAATTAAGCCAAAAACAGCCATATTGATGTTAAAAACGCAGGTTCTAGCCGGGTTGTAAGTTACAGCTTGTAAAGTGTTCAAAAGCATCCGGCATAAAAAAAGCTGAACACTTTTGAACACTTGCCTCCCTAAACAGGTATTATAAATTACTTCTCCGGTCCTGATCGTTGTCGCGTAAACGTTTACGGTCCAGCTCGTCTTCGTCATCGCTCAGGTAAATGGGTTTATCGGTATTATCAGTCAGGTTCTCAGGCGTATCCTGCTCATCCCTTACAATAATAACATCGTCAACCGGTTCATCACCAACATTACGTTCCATTATCCAGGTGCTTGGCATTTCATTTTCTGCAACAGATTCACCATCTGTAAGTGGCGGGCTATTGCGGTTATAAAACTTATCCTCGTCGAAGTGGGTATGGTCGTAAAAACCTTCGCGCTCGTATAAGGTATCTGATGTATAGCTGGTATCAAATACACCCCTGATTGCCAGCTCTGTTTCGGGAGTTACATTGCCCTTCTCGTAAGCAGGTAACTCACTTAACTGCTGTATGCTGATGTTAGGTATAACCACTACTTCATCATCGTATTCTTCCTCCTCGTCATCATCGTCGTCGTCAGCACGATCATATACCTGCTCAGTTGTTTCAGAAGAACTGTTATCACGGTAGTCGCCGTTAACGTCGGTTGAATTATCGACATCGCTTACCTCATCATCGTCCTGATGCAGGTCTGCTACGCCGATTGGTATTAACACCTTTTTGTCGGTATCTAAATCCAGCTCATTATCTTCAAGGTCAACTACCAGGTAGCGCACCTTGCGCGATTCAGGATCAAATAGCAGATCATCAACATCGCCTATCTTTTCTCCTTGTTCGTTGATCACTTCCCAGCCGGTGATATCCGGCTCGCCATCAACAATTTCAAAATCACTATCACTCAACTCCTGCAGGTGATTGTTCTTATATTCATTTTCTTCGAATGCCATAACTGTATGTTTTAGTATTGAGGTTAATTATTTAGTACCTGTACTATCCGGAAATGCAACAATCTCTACATTACGGTTTTGCTCCCTGCCGCTTGCAGTTGCATTGCTCGCTACGGGCTTAGTTTCGCCAAGCGAATGAACAGACACCTTGCCTGCATCTATACCACCGGTTTTAATAAGCCAGTCTTTTACCGCGTTGGCACGATCGGCACCTAGTTGCTTGTTGTGGCCGGCATCACCGGTAGAATCAGTATTGCCATAAACGCCGATTGCTGCACCCTTAAAACGTTTGTTTATAGATGTTGCGATTTGCTTTAACTTGCTTTCGGCGCTTCCTTCCAGCTGATTTTTGTCAGTGCCAAAAAGGATATTTTCACCAAGGCTATAAATTGTGTACTTATCGTTACCGCTGACAGCAATGTCATTGTCCGTAATGTCAGGATCAGATGTCTTTGGTGAATTAAAGTCCACGCTGTTCCAATCAGGTTCGGTAGCCGCAACCGGCTGGGCAGATGACGAGGTTGTGTCAGTTGATTTTGCCGTAGAATCGCTGCCGTTTGCCGAGTTTTTAGAACCGCATCCTTTTACTAAAAAGAACACTAAAGCTAAAGCAATAAGAGCGATCAGGAGCCAAAGCCACCACGGACTGGATGATTTTGGTTTTACTTCTAAATGTGCCATTTGTTGTGTTTAAGTATGAATTTATATCTGTTAAATAACTACAGAGTACAAGGCAATTATTAAATATTTGTTTTAAAAGGAAATTTTTTTGTTCATATATTATAAAATGTAACTTAAAAGAAGTTAACACGCATATCACTATCCAGATTAACTTTTGGTAATCATTCAAGCAGACCCACTATGTCCAATTAAAAATAATAGTACCTTGCACAATGGGAGATTACATCGCATCATTAAAAGACTGGATAGTTGCTTTGGGTGAGGAGCACGAAGTAGATCCGCTTTTACTTGGATGCTTGTATCTCATCAGCAAGCCCGGCTTTTTCTTCTTTTTAGGGTGGACAATAAAAAAACTCAGGGCAAAAAAGGTATTTCTTACACAACTACTTATAGCATGTTCATTCTTCAGCCTGCCCTATCTGTACGTAGTAATAGCCGGCCGCAATATTTCTCCATGGGTGTATATCTGCATTGTGCTGCTATTTGCCTCCGGTGCATATTCTATATGGAAAAAGGTAACAGCCAAGGTAGATCCCACCCTACCCGTTTAGCGCGCTTTTCATATTACCCGTTTTAACAGTATGTTAGTGGTATGAAACTTAGGCTACTGTTACTACTCCTTATAACAACCAATATCGTCTTCTCGCAGGATGTTAAGTTTGCCCGCCAAATGGTGGATACGCTTACATCCCAATACTTTTGGGGCAGAGGATACACCAACAATGGCATGAGCAAAGCTGCTGATTTCCTTGTTGCACAACTCAAAACATATGGCGTTAAGCCAATGGATGGCATAAATTATAAGCAGGACTTCTCCTATCCGGTAAATACTTTTCCAGGTAAAATGGAAGTAGCTATAAACGGTATACAACTGGTGCCGGGCAAAGACTTTATTGTTGGCCCGGGTAGTCGGGGTGTAAAGGGTCAAGGCAAACTATTACAAACAGATAGTACTCATTTTGTTGATCAGGCAAATCGGATAATTGTATCGCTGGAAAGCAAACTCACCTTTTCTGTTGAACAACAGGCAGCTGATTTTACATTGATACAATTAGACAAAAATTTGCAAAAGAGTATTCCGGTTGATATTAAGGCTAATATTGAAAGTAAGCTCATATCCGATTTTAAAACGGCGAACATCTGCGGAGTGGTTAAGGGAACTACTAAACCAGATTCTGTTATTGTGTTTACTGCGCATTATGACCACTTGGGTGGCATGGGCGATAAAACCTTTTTCCCCGGAGCCAATGACAATGCCAGCGGAGTAACGCAGGTGTTAAGTTTAGCCAAATACTACGCTTCTCATCCGCAGCCTTACACAATAGCATTCATCTTTTTTGCAGGAGAAGAAGCCGGATTGCTCGGCTCAAAGCATTTTACAGAACACCCGCTTATAAACTTGAATAAGATCAGATTTCTTGTTAACCTTGACCTGGAAGGTACCGGTGTAGACGGTATAACTGTTGTTAACGCTTCTGTTTTCCCTAAGGAATTTGCCTTGTTAAAACAAGTTAACGAACAAGGCAATTACCTGGTCAAGGTAAACTCACGAGGCAAAGCGGCCAACAGTGATCATTATTTCTTTTCAGAGAAAGGGGTACCTGCATTCTTTATGTATACCCTCGGAGGCATAAAAGCTTACCACGATATATTTGATGTAAGCGCAACCTTACCCATGAATGAATACGAAGATATGTTTCCTTTGTTGATTAACTTTACTAGCGGATTGATGGGGAAGCCGGGTAAGTAAAAGGTTAATCACTCACTTCAAGCCATAATAATTAAAGCTTCCTCGCAAGAAAGCAATGACTAAAGCAAGAAGAAGCGATGGTTGTAAATTATACGGAATGAGCCTATAAGTTGTGGCATCAGCCTCTAGGTTGAGCTTATACTTCCTTTGAGGAAACAATTTTATCCGTTACGAAAAATATCTATACGCAACTGTTAAATTACAGCAAAACTACGAGTTTTTGTTTTCTAATTTATACATTCGAAGTTCTATTACTTGTGGCTCTTGCCACTATTGTGATAAGGTTTAGGTTAAAGCCCCCAAACAGCGAGTGTAAGGGGGCTTTGTTTATATAGATTACTTATAGTCGACACTAATTTCTGTCCGCCGGTTAAGTTGCTGGGCTGTTTCTGGACAAACCACGCCGTCCGGGCAGTTGTTCACCAGGTTCTCTTCGCCATTCCAACTAGCGCGTATCCTTTCACGATCTATTCCTTTTGACGCCAGGTATTCCAAAGCCGCAAGCGCCCTGCTCCTCGACAAGTTGATATTGTAGCCGGCAGATGCACGGGCATCTGTATAAGCAGCTACCTTTATTTTAAGTGTTGAAAAACGATTAAGTACCTCAGCAAGTTTGTCTAACTGGGCTGCAGCATCTGCACGAATGTTTGCTTTATCAAGGTCATAATAAATAACAACATTTATGGCTTCGGGCAGCTTCGGGTTTATACCTCTTGCTTCATCTGGTATTGGTTTAGCGGCAGTTACAAGCGGAGGTACATTATAGCTAAAGCTATAAATGTCATCGCTGCCAACGCCACCTTCACGATTGGAAGATAAGTACCCTTCAGAACCATTGTGTGTAAGCAGGTAGAAATCGTCAGAAGTGCTGTTTACTGGGTACCTGTAATTATATGGCGTGCCCCAATCAGCCTTTTCTCCTTTAGAAAAGAATATATCAAACCCGCCCATACCCGGCAAACCTTTTGAAGCAAATGTTAGTGTATCTGAGCCTTTTACAACAGGAAAAGCCTCATCGTACTCGGTATTAATGGTTTTACCGCAGTTTATTGGCTTACCCCAGCTACCGTCGGCCTGCTTTTCGCAAAACCAAATGTCTGTCCCACCCTCGCCACCGGGCATATCAGAGGTAAAGTACAATAGGTTACCATTGCGAGACAACGCGGCATGGCCCACAGAATAGGAACTCACGTTATTATATGCAAAAGCTTTAAACCCGCCCCAAACGCCGCTACTTTTTGTAGCCATGATCAACTGCAGCCTGCGTGTGTAAAGCCGTTGAGAGCTACTATTCGGCCGTTCATCCACATGCAATTTGCCTGCTGCTACAGTTGTTGTAATGGTTATCCATGCTGTGTCGGCATTGTTATTAAACACAGCCGGGCCAACATGATAGTCGCCATTAAACACTCTGCTATCTTTTGTGCTTAAGGGAAGTAGAGTAATACTATCGTTTTTCACCAGGTAAAGTTTCAGGTAGCCATTGCCCGTTCGTTTGTAAGTTTCCTTTAAACCTTCGTAACCGCTGACCCTGTCACTCGTAAATACAATGTCGTTTTTACCATAATTAGTGGCACCCCAATCACTGTATGTAGTATTAAGCTTCTTTTCCAATTTAAGAGCATACCCTTTTACCGGTACCGTCATCCATTTTTCAGCTGAGTCGCAGGTGGCTAGTTTAAACTTCAAACGCTCTGGATCATTCACCTGCGCAAAATAAGCCTGGTACTGAACCTTTGCCTCTTTCAACTTCTTATTCTGCAGCAAGGCTTCTGCATAATAATAAATGTTTACGGTGCCGGCTTTATCGTAGGTGATGGCGCTGGCATACCATTGCTCGGCACGGCGGCTGTCGTTCATCAGGCGGTAACAGTCTGCTAAACGCTCTATCACTCTATAATCCGGATTTGCCTTATTGGTACGATCGAGGTACATGTCTGCCGCTTTTGCATACTCCTCCCTCCCAAAAAGTTTATCTGCTATTTGTTTTTTGCCCGGCTGTTCCTGTGCAAAGCTGAAGCAGCAAACGCTAAGCAACAATATGGTAACAAGTATACTCTTCATAGTATTGCTTAAAAAAACCTGGGGCTAAGTATCTTTGGTCGTTTGCGCCTGAATGACAGACTTAATGATACCTCGTGCGTTGCGCTTTGATAATTTGCAAGTGCACTGGTGCTAAAGTCAAAAGAGTAGCCAAATCGTAAAAAATCGCTGATGTTAACCTGTGCTATTGCCGTAACAGTGTTGCCTTTATCTAACGCTGCAGAGTTTGCCGGCTTTGAAAACCTTACACCAGTGTTGTATGAGGCGCCAATCCACAACTTTTTATCGAACAAAATATAGCTGGTAATGTCCAGTGCCGCGGTACCTTTAAAATCCTCTTTAAACATAATAGAAGGCTTAAGATCGATAGTTGGGCTAAGGGGCAGCATAGCGCCGGTGGTAAAATACATGTGGGCTACCGGGTTTATAACCTGTGTATTGGCACCTGATATAGCATTGGAAAATAAGTTAAGTACAGAGCCGCCGGCATAGAAATTAGAAGTTGTGTAATATGCGCCCAATCTAAAGTCTGTCATAAGCGTTTTCTCGTTACCAGTTATATTGCCATCAGTAACATCAATTGGATCAAATCTCGATGCATCTATCCGGTATTGCACCAAACCCGCTCCCAATCCGAAGCTTAGCCGCCTGGTATCCTCATCATTAAGCTGCAGCCTGTAAGCATAGTTGGCGTAGAAGGCGCTGTTGTTTTCAGGACCCAGCCGGTCATTCGTCACCAGGAAGCCAAGTGCAGCTTTCTTGTTTTCCGGATCAAGCACACCATCAATGGAAATTGTGCTGGTTTTTGGCGCACCGTCTATACCCGACCATTGCAAGCGGCTGCTCAGGTTAAGTGTCCAGTCCTCCTTATAACCTGCGTAAGCCGGGTTTACTACCAGTCCGTTGAACATATATTGGCTAAACTGCACCGTCTGCTGCGCACGCCCGTAAACGAATGCAAACAGCAGCGCCGCCAGGAGTATATATGTTTTTGACAGCCTCATCTATTTTCGGTTAATATATAGCCATCCTTTGTAAGCGGTGGGCTTGGCAGCGCCTGTTTTTAGTTCAAGCAGGTAATAGTAAGTACCTTCGGCTAAACCGCTAGCATCCCAGTTGTTGCTGTAGTCTTCAGATTTGTAAACCTCATTTCCCCATCTGTTAAATATTAACAAACGGCTCCCGGGGAAACTTGATATTCCCTTAACTTCAAATACATCGTTCTTTCCATCGCCATTTGGGGTAATAATGTTGGGGACTTTAATTAGTCCTGAGGGATCGGGCGTTTGTACCCTGATGTCGATTGTTGCCGCCAGACCGGAATTAATAACATAGGCCCAGGTATCAATGCTTTTATTGTTTCCAAAATCATTATCATCGTTACTGTTTGCTGCAGTGCCTCCCCATTTATGCCCGTTAGTAAGGCTGCTTAAACCTGAGAGGTTAACTACCGGATTAGATGGCACACCAACAACCGTTATCGGACTATCGTCCCAATAGATGGTGTTATCGGGCGACCCTGTTCCATTTATACGGGTTAGCTTTACACCGTTTGTGTTCCGTTCAACATCAAAGAAGGGGAAGTGTACTTCAGCCGCAAACAAGGTAGCTGTTACATTAATGCTGTAATTGTCTGCGCTTGCCGGCAGCAGTTCACCACGCCCGTCCCGCCCGTCCCAACTTACCTGGTTATTACCTGCGGTAACTGATCCTGTAAACTGTCGGTCGGAGCCATCGTCAAACTTTCCGTTTTGATTTACATCTATTGATATTTTATAAGTGCCGTTAGCAGTGGTAGTGAAGTTTATACGCCCACCAGGCATTACTGTCCCGGCTATGCCAGGCGTACCGTCGGCCCCTGTAAAAGCGACATTGTTTATGGAAGGTGTTAACGGCAGGTTCACTAGCCACGTGGTTCCGGAGGGTGTGGGTGCTGATGCAGGAAGATCAGTCGCCGGCGTGTTAAAGAATATCTTGTGCGTTATGTCAGATGGTGTATCCTCAAGCGATGGGTCATAAACGTTCACGCCCACAGTTGTACTATTTAAGCTTTTGTAAGACGGCCTACCATCAGCGTTACGAAAACCCTTATTGTTTGCAAAAAAAGTAAAACCGTTGCCCGCTTGTCCGTTATTATCCAACGTGTAATTATACCCATCTTTAGTAAGCACATTTAACACGGCATTAAAACCAACGTTAAATGTACCTAGAATACCAATGAGCACATTGGTAAATACACGTCCGCTGAGGAATGCGGTATTGCCCGCATTGCGAACGGATACATCAAACGCCGCTATATACTGGCTGTTTGGCTGCACCCAATTATTACCAACAGCTATGGCTGGCGGGTTTCCATTAACCTCGGCACCGTTTGTTGGAGATATAAAGTCAATTTCCCATATCCCCTCCTGACCCGGGGATACAGGAACTATAAACGGGATGTAACCTCCTGCATTTGGCAGCGGACCGGCCACCTCCTGGCTTCGGGTTCCCAGGTAACCTGTAGTTTTTGATGAACCGCTGTTGTAGATGTTTCCATCCGGCGCGCGTAACCTGATGGTTCCGGCGCCGATACCTTGAGCACTGGAGCCAAGGTAAATGGCTTCACCCACCTTTACGTAGACCTTCATTGTGCCCAACGTGGGATAGGGGTACGAGGGGTTTATACTAAGTGTAGACAGAAGATAAGCACGATTGCCGCCATTTGCAGTTAGCTCTTTACTCCCTTCAGCGTAAACGGACATTTGCACTATCGATAATAGCAACAACAGACTAATACGCCCCGTATTTAGGAAGTCAGAAAAATAATTGCTCATTGCGGTTACGGGACTGGTGGTATTGTCGATGTTAAAATATAAAAAATCTATGTTGTACCGGCAATCAGGTAAATAATATATTGAAGCTACTGTGAGCAGAACAGATTCCGGTGTGCTTACTTAAAAACCATATATAAACCCAAGAAAATAATAATACATAATCAATTTAAATTAACTTATCTGTTTGATAAATATGAACTTACTTATGCATACTGCGTAAATTGCGTACATGGATAATTTTATGGCCGCACGCTCGCAAATGGCCCTATCCCTTGGGTTTCATATTATCTTTTCATGTATAGGTATGGTGATGCCGTTCTTTATGGCAGTGTCTCATTTCCTATACCTCAGGAGCAACAATAATATATATCAGAACATTACTAAAGCCTGGAGTAAAGGTGTTGCAATATTCTTCGCTACAGGTGCGGTGTCCGGCACTGTATTATCGTTTGAGTTGGGCTTGTTGTGGCCTACATTCATGAAACATGCCGGGCCTATATTCGGGATGCCTTTCTCCTTAGAAGGTACCGCCTTTTTTATAGAAGCAATAGCGCTAGGCTTTTTTTTATACGGCTGGGGTAAGTTTAACAAATGGTTTCACTGGTTCACCGGGGTTATTGTTGGTGTGAGCGGACTTACATCGGGTATATTGGTGGTGGCTGCCAACGCCTGGATGAACACACCAACAGGTTTTGATTTGGTAAATGGCAAGTACCTTAATATAGACCCTGTAAAAGCAATGTTTAACCCTGCCTGGTTCTCACAGGCTTTGCATATGTGTATAGCTGCCTTTGCGGCCACGGGCTTTGCTGTTGCGGGCCTACATGCATTAATGATCTATCGCAAAAAGAATATTGAATTTCACCTGCGGTCTTTTCGTATAGCAGCGATATTTGGTGTACTGGCGGCTATTTTACAGCCATTGAGTGGTGACATATCTGCCAAGATGGTAGCTAAACGCCAGCCGGCGAAACTTGCTGCTATGGAAGCGCACTTTAAAACAGAACCTTACTCTCCCCTTATACTGGGTGGCATACCCGACGAAAAGAACAAAACTGTAAATTACGCGATAGAGCTACCCGGAATGCTAAGTTTCATGATCTATGAAGACTTCAACAGGCCGGTAAAAGGATTAGATCAGATACCTAAAGCTGATCAGCCGCCTGTTGCGGTTACTCATTATGCCTTTCAGCTAATGGTAGGATTAGGGATGGTGATGATGGCCCTGGGTGTCATCTACCTTATAGCGCTGGCTAAAAAGAAAAGCTGGTTTAGCAAGAACTGGTTTCTAAAGCTGTTTATACTTGCTACGCCACTTGGCTTTATTGCTGTAGAGGCCGGCTGGACCGTCACCGAAGTTGGCCGGCAACCCTGGATCATACAAGGCGTTATGCGTACCGCAGATGCCGTTACACCTATGCCGGGTATAGCTTATTCTTTTTACCTGTTTACCGCTGTTTACTTATCCTTAAGCTGTGTAGTTGTTTTTTTACTTTACCGGCAGATAAAAATGGTTCCCGTATTGTACGATGTTGCTGATAAACCACACTTAAAAGCGCATAAGCTATGATATACGTTGTAATTGTTTTTCTTTGGCTGGCGCTGCTGCTTTACCTGGTAATGGGTGGTGCGGATTATGGTGCCGGCATTATAGAGCTTTTCACATCGGATGCAAATAAATCGCGCACGCGGCGCATCATGTACAACGCTATAGGCCCCATATGGGAGGCCAACCACATGTGGCTTATTATTGCTATAGTAATATTGTTTGTGGGCTTTCCGGTGATATACACCACCATGTCCACCTATTTGCATATCCCGTTGGTAATTATGCTGATGGGTATCATAGCGAGGGGAACAGCCCTTACGTTCCGCAGTTACGACGCAGTTAGAGACGACATGCAGAAAGTATACAACAAAGTATTTGTTTACTCCAGCTTTGTCACGCCGTTGTTCCTGGGGATTATAGCAGGCAGTGCTGTGTCCGGCAGGATAGATCCCGGTGCAACCGATTTCCTGCATGCCTATGTTCTAAGCTGGCTCAACTGGTTCTCTGTAGCTATCGGCTTCTTTACTGTAGCACTTTGCGGTTTCCTGGCAGCCATATACCTAATTGGCGAGGCGACAGACGAGGCCGCACGCAAGAGCTTCATCCGTAAGGCACGTATCATGAATTTGGCTGCATTTGTTGCCGGTGCAATGGTGTTCATTGCAGCTATTATAGAAGAGATACCATTGGTGCAATGGGTGTTCGGCAATATCATCGGTATTGCTGCAGTAAGTGCTGCAAGTATATCACTTGTTGTATTGTGGTATTTAATCAGCCGAGGAAAGCGCTACATAATACGCGTACTTGCCGGTTTCCAGGTAACTATGATATTGCTTACCACAACCTACAAGCACTATCCAAACATAGTAATACTTAAAGGCGGAGGCTACCTCTCGCTGTTGGAGAACCGCGGAGCAGAAAAAGCGATAGAGTCACTGGCGATTGCTTTGCTGATTGGAGGTTTGTTCATCCTGCCGGCACTTGGTTACCTCATCTATAGCTTTCAAAAAAAAGGACAGGATATTGAGGGGCATTGAACAGCGAAGGATGACTTACAACGGCCTTAGTAAATCCATCCAATCTTCTTTACTCAATGATTGTAAGACCGCATCTGACGTAATGAGTTTATTGGCCAGTTCCCTTTTATTCTCCTGCAGACGAACCACTTTTTCCTCAATCGTATCAGGGCATATCATTCGTACCGCTACAACATTTTTGTGCTGACCAATACGGTAAACCCTATCGATAGCCTGATTTTCTATCGCAGGGTTCCACCATGGGTCAACCAGGTAAACATAGTCTGCCGCTGTAAGGTTAAGCCCTGTGCCACCTGCTTTAAGGCTAATTAAGAACACCCGTGTATCTGCATTCTCCTGAAAATCATTTACTACCTGCTCCCTGTTTTTGGTAGCACCTGTGAGGTAGGTAAAACCAATATCGCGTGCAATTAGCTCTTTGCGGATGAGGTTGAGCATCCCCACAAATTGAGAGAAAACAAGTATTTTATGGTTGGGTGATTTGCTTTCTATCTGCTCCAACAGTACATCTATTTTGGCCGATGCGTTACCCGGTAGCCTTACACCTTCAAGCAGCTGCGGCGAATCGCAAATCTGGCGCAGTTTTGTTATACCTTTAAGCACATGCATAGCGCTTTTTTTGAGTTGATCCTGAGATGTAGCCGATATAAACTCCCTGAACTCTTTTTCGTAAGCGTTATACAGTGTGCGCTGCTCTTCGGCCATCGGGCAATGTAACACCATTTCGGTCTTCTCAGGCAGTTCAGCGGCTACCTCCTGCTTGGTACGGCGCAGGATAAAAGGCTTTATCTTTTGCTGAAGCTCGCGGGCGCGTTTACTTATTTTAAACTGATCTATAGGCATCGCATATATCTCTTTAAAATATTGCAGACTGCCCAGCAGACCGGGGCATACAAATGACAGTTGCCCGTATATATCAAAGGTATTGTTCTCAAATGGTGTCCCTGTAACGGTAATGCGGTTACGTGCCTTCAGCAATTTGGCGGCTTTGTGACGCTGAGAAGTTGGATTTTTAATATTCTGCGATTCATCGAGAAACACGTAATTGAATGTGTAATTCTTAAGAAAGTTGATGTCCGACAGCAGCGTACCGTAAGAAGTGAGCACGATGTTATAACTATCAAAGTCTGCGATATTCTTTACCCGGTCGGCACCATAAAGCGTCAGAATCTTCAGCGATGGTGCAAAGCGTTCAGCCTCTGCCTGCCAGTTAAATATGAGGGATGTCGGTACCACCAGCAAGTTGGTATTCTGCTTCACTTTAGTGTTTTGCGAGAGAATAAAAGCCAGTACCTGGATCGTTTTGCCAAGGCCCATATCATCTGCCAGGCATCCTCCAAAATTAAGTTCGTCTAAAAAGTTGAGCCAGTTTAGCCCGAATTGCTGATATGGCCGAAGCGTAGTATTGAGTTCCGCAGGAACGCCTATCTCTTCAATTTTCTCAAGGTTATATAACTTGTTCCGGTATTGCTGCAGTTCCAGCTTCACCTGTTCGTCCAATTGCTGATCCTCGTATAACTCACTTATTAGTTCGAAATTAGTTTTAGGTGTAAGCAGTTCTTCATCAACTATCTGCCCGGCTTCAAAATACCTGGTGAACTTTTCTATCCATTCCTGTGGTAGTATGCCCAGCGTGCCATCATCAAGCTGCACATACTTTGTTTTGTTGCGTATAGCCTTATGGAGGTGTTTAAGCGAGGCCTTGCGCTTACCAAACCTTGCAACAAGTTTTGTATTGAACCAGTTTAGCCCGCTAAGTACTTTTATGCTGATGCTGACCTTATGCGGGTTAAGGTTATTTCCCGTAAGTTCATTAAAACCTAAAATAGTAATACCCTCGGCTTGCCATACCTCAAAGGCGTTCAGGAACCATTCCTCATCTAAAAAGCGTTTCTTGTGCAGGTAAAAGTATTGCAGGTCATCCGCCAGCTGCTCCTCAAAGTAAGCGTGTTGTTTTAAAATTGCAGCAATAAATTCCTGCTCGGCAGGTTCATCACGCTGAACTAGAAACTCCTCGCCCCGGCTATCGATAGCATAGATCAGGTCGTTTTTACGAATCGGGATCTCCGCTTCGCCATAACGCATTACCGGGAAGATCATGATATACTGACCAAAGTCAGAAAGGTAGATAATGCGCTCTCGATGGTTAAACTGCTGCTCCTGCAGTTGCACAGGCGTTGCTGCCGGGATGTAAGGATAGCTCACCTTAACACCTGCATCCAGCTTGTTTAAAATACGACTTCGAAATTCTTTAAATTGGTTTTTATGTACGTGCAGATATTCCTGCCCCCGTTTAAACAAAGTTATTGCGCCAGTTGTCTGCAAATCCTTCACCAAATACAAGGTCGCTCCAACTTTTATAAAATAACCAAAAAGCACTTGAAGCTTTGAAACAGCATAACGCTCCTCCCCCACTGGTAACGAACCTGATATCTTAAACACATCCTTTATTGGGTCAATTGTAAGCTGCAAATCGGTATGCAGTGCGCGCAAATTAACCTTCGTTAAAGCCCCGGACGAAACCTTTTCAGACACAGCTACATCATGCAGGTAGCAATCGAAATTAAGCGGATTCTTAACTATAGCTTTTAAGCTTTCCAAGCCTTGCTTGTTAACTTTCGCATCTATATTTTGCTGAAAGCGGGATACAGCGGTATAAAACTTAAGCTCAAACGGATCATTAGTATCCATTATCAATTGCAAGGGCGCAACAGGTACCAGCGGGTTTTTTATACGGCCATCCTTTGTGCTATCTGCGTAATACAGTTCAATAATAAGATGCTTGTAAAACTTGTGCTGCTTAAATACTATAATACGCTTTAAATCGTCGTCAGCCTTCTTTAATCGCGGCGTTGCAGATGCTTGCTGCAGCATTAGCTGCCGTTCCATAGCATCTATACTTGCATTGGTAACCGGCAATAATGCGCGATCTTTAGGATTAACTACCAACCTGCCTTCATTTAGCTCCAGATCGAAGTACTCGTCAAGCTCCGGCTCCGCTTCCAGCCCATAATCAGCGGCAAATTTCCGAAGCTTTTCGCGCCGCACATCATCATCAAAAAACACGATGTAATTTGGATTTGCTATGATCTGCAACAAAGCCGATGATTGATGACTACAAAGTTTGTTTTTAGGTTGAGTGCATGTACAGGTAAGATGAATTGCTGCCTTTTGCTGGCTCACTCCGGTTTTGCCGTCTACACTTAGGAAAGTCGCTTCGTCTGCAGCTATATCTACCAGGTCCAGCGTTTCGCTGCCCAGTTCCTCATAGCCTGTAACCGGCGACAATTGCGCAATTGTTACCGCATTTATTTGTGATATTAATTTGCCGGATATTATATAAGTACCATCATGGGGTGCGGTTTCCATAGAAGCCGGCAAAATACGGTTTTACTACTTTAAACCACAAAGATTGCAACAACATCAACGGAAGTATACCATACCAGTAAACGGCTGATGTTGGTACTTTAGCTCTACTTCTGCATTACCATGACGCCGTTCATCAGCAGGGTACTTCCCTTTTCGGCAACTATGTTGTAAACGTTTTGTACGCCTCCGGCACGTTCATTTTTTTGCAGCACAGTAAAAGCTTCGTACTTGCCGGTTTGCTCGTTAAGGCAAAGTACCTGCTGGCCAAGTGTTACATCGGCCATTCTTTCGCGCCCGGCCTTAGTCATCATCGGGTGATTAGGCGTGGCCTGCAATACTTTGGCCCGGAGGTTAACAGATGTACCTGCTAGGGTGTTTTTTTCCTGAGCAGAGACCAACACCAATTGCGTAAGCGCATAGTTTTTAGCAGCATGCACGGTAAGCTTTTTCACCCTGGTAGCAGATGTTTTACGCGTTTGGGGATCAATAGTAATCACCTCATCCCCACTCTTCACATCTTTCAGCATCTTTTTACTTCCGTTGCTCATGGTTACCAGTTCCTCTCCTGGAAAGCAGATGTCGTTGCCATAAGTGGCCGACTCTTCTTTCATATCCTTACCGTTGTTCAGCACTTTGTATTGTTGAAAGCTTAGCTCCTTGGACAACACGTAAGACAACTTCAGAATGAAGTTCTTTTCTACTTTATTAATGTCATCTATGTCCTGAAAATACTGTTCCCATACTTTGCCGTCTGCAGTAAAGTCGGGCACCAAGGCCTGGTATTTTTTACCAGTTTCGCTGGTGTAAAAAATCATTGTGCCAATTTCCTGCATACCTTCTTTTGCGACAAGCTTATACAGGTCAATCCGTTTTTTCAGGCCATCACTGCCGGTGATGAAGTATGGCTTGCGACTTTCATAACGGTCAAGAACATAAGTATTTTCAAACTTTACATAAGTGTCTTTATCCAGATCTGCTATGGTATAGGTCTTAGCTTTTTTATACTCATCAAGGGTAAGTGGCCGTGGATTAGGCGTTTTTTCCTGTGCGAATGTGGTGGCGGTTATAAAGGCGAAAGAAAGTGTATAGATTAATTTGCGCATTAGTATTCGATATTTTTTTGTTGAGTTGCTGCCGACTTTTGAGTTGAATTAAGATATCTCTTTAAAGGCATCAGCAAAGGCCTGCATCTCGTCCATGCGGCCAACGCTTACGCGGCACCAATCCTGGTTGTTAAGTTTCCAGCTGCGTACACCTACGCCGCGTTTCATCATTTCGCCAACAAACTTATTACCATCCATTTTTAGCGGAAACATGACAAAGTTAGCCGACGATGGAATATACGTATATCCTTCTTTCTTAAGCACATCATACAAATACTCTTTAGAAGCATTGGTTTTCTTTAAGGCGTCCTGAAGATAATCGGTCTCCTGGTAAGTAGCGATAGCCGCTGCCAAAGTGGTGGACGACAAGCCAGCCCAACCCGGTGTATATATTTCCAGGGTGCGGATAGTTTCGGGCTGTGCAACAATGTAGCCGCAGCGTAAGCCTGCAAAACCATAAAGTTTAGAAAAAGTACGTGCTACAATAATGTTTTGACCTGCTTTAACCCCACCTATCAGCGTGGTGCCTTTAGGATTGGGCAGGTAATCAATATAGGCCTCATCAACAAAAACCACCGCTTTTTTTGATACACGTTCACAAAATGCCTTTAGCTTTTCGGTGTCTACAATGGTTGCAGTAGGGTTATTGGGGTTACAGATGTAAACTAAACCAGTGTTTGCATCAACTTTGGCTTCCATCGCATCAAGGTCCAGTTTATAGTCGGAGGTTAAAGGGACTTTTACCCATTTACCTTCAAAATGTTCGGCCTGGGTAGGCAGGTCGTCGTAAGACGGGTCGCCGGTTATGATGTTCTTACCGCCTTTGCTGTAATGCATAGCTGCAGCCAGCAGCAACGGCGAAGAGCCGGATGCCAGCAATACATTGGACTGCTTTATTCCTTCGTAAGCTGCTATTTTACCGCGAAGGGTGTTGATGGCGGAAAAAGCATACTGGTAGCTCAGGTCCATGGCATCGGCAATGGCCTTCTTGGCAGCGGCAGAAGGGCCAAAAGGGTTCTCATTAGCCAGCAAACGCGCTTTCATAACCGGTGCGGCATTCAAAACTGCGCTTTGATCGGTTATCCGTTGTAAGGCATTTATTTTCCTAAGCACCGGCATTGCAGCCAGTTTGTTAACTGTTCCTGAGAGGAAAGCAACGCTGCCGGCCATTAAAGCGCTGCTTTTAAGCCAATTTCTGCGGTTAATTGTGTTTGCCATATTTTAAAGTTTAGTTTTTCTATTTTGTTGTGGGATAAGCTAACCGCTGCCCCGTTACACGCCCGTGAATAGAAGACACCACGCTACGGGCTGATTCAAACGCGCCTGCCATCCAGGCATTTAAATACGTAAGGTGCTCTCCCGCAAAGTAAACGTTACCATCAGGTTTGAGCAGTGCAGGATACTGGTTCTTCCGCGTCTCACCGGAATAAACAGCCCAACCGCCCATGTTATACCTTGTTTTATGCCAGCTTACCGAAAATGACTGCTCGAACTCGGCATCATACTGCGGATGAATTAACCTGCCTTTTTCCAACGCAAGCTTCTCCCGGTCCGCATAGCTTAGCTCGCCCGTACGCTGTGCTTTTTCGTTGAAATTATAATATCCTATTAAGATACCCTTTTTACCAAGATAATCATAGCTGGGGTAAAATATTTGAGTTAAATCATTGTTGGTGTGTGTAATACCTCCGTAGATGTGGTCATCCTCTTCCCAAAACCGGCGTTTAAACTGCAGGCCTATCTTACCAGTCTGGTTATAGGTGATGTAGTCTATAGCTCTGCTTACTTCGCCAGAAAAGTTGTTGTTGATGTTGCTAAGCACCGGCAACGGAATAGTGCAAATACACATATCGCCTTGTAACTGGTGTTCTCCGGCGGCATCTTTATAAGTTATCCTCACACCTTCAGGCAGGTTAGTTATATTGGTTACCTCCGTGCCAAGCTTTAAAGACGCCGAAACCTGTTTATGCAGCGCTTTAGCGATCATATCCATTCCACCAACGGCCTGAAACATGGTCATCTGCAGCTCGTAGGTATACTCGGCCACGTTATAAAAATCCGGATCAAGCAAACCAGATTGTATAAGATCGGCCAATTTATGGGCATCACTTACTTTACCCGGCAGATTGCCCGCACCAGGCGATTCTGCGTAACCCCTTCTTGCTGACGCTTTGTACAGCTTATCAATATCTAGCCCCCCTTCAGCGGCCAGGTATTCTAATACCTTTTGGGTATCCTCTTTGGTGAGGGCGGCATCTAAAGCTCCATGGTCAATGCTTTTGCTTAGCAGTTCGGCCATGTAGCCGCGTGCATCGTTATGTACCTCGCGTGCGCGTATCTTTTTATTAGACAACGGCCCCTTTCCTTCGGCAAAGTAGTAGGCGCCTTCGTTTACGTTATTGTAGACTTGTATGGGTACACCCAGCTCCTTGCAGTAATGGAGGGTTAACTCATGATGATGCGGAATGCGGGAAGGGCCGGCATTAAAATACAGCCCGTCATCAAATTTTGCAGTTATAGCAGCCCTGCCTGTTTCCTGGTTGGTACTGCCGTTACGTACGCTCCAGCAGCGCCCACCTGCGCGGTTCCGTGCTTCCAGGATAGTGCACTTGTAGCCAAGTTTGGTCAGTTCGTAAGCGCTTGCCATCCCCGCCAGGCCTCCACCCAGGATAATGATGTGTTTACCGCTACCACTGCCGGGCAGATCAAAAGAATATGCAGGTGCAGACTTGAGCATTCCTAACGCCATCATGGCCGGGTAAGCGCCGCCGGCCAGCATGGCGCCTTTGCTCAGAAAATTTCGCCTTGTGAGATTTTTCAAAATAAGAAACAGTAATAAAGCAGGTGGAAGCTTACGCTTCACATCCGAAAATTAACTGTTTTTTAACACAATGGCAATAACGTTATCAAAATGCTCCACCATCAATACAAAAAAGTGTGAAAATTGAAGGTTTTGGAGCGGCATATTGTATTATCGCGCCTCCTCAGGCCAGTACCAGTTGACCAAAGTGGTAGGCGATATGATTGGTCCTGCTGAGCAGTACACTTAAGCGATTACGTGCAGGATCCTTTTCAAAATCCTCGTCTGTCATGGCGTTGTGGCGTTTGAACCAATCTTCAGCAGGGAGTGCTGCAAAAAGCAGGTTTAATTCGTTGTGCACTTCTGCCCAGTATTGCCTGAGTTCTGCAACGGAGGGCATGTTTGCCTTTACATCATCGGCATTCTTCAGAAAATCATTTACCAGGAACGAATGGGTGGCTGTGCCTAAGCCCAGAGTTTCCTTAAGCATGTCATGGTAAGCAGTCAAATGCCCATAAAGGTATATTATACGGTTTTTACCAGCGCCTACGGTGCGTTGAAAAGCTTCATCGCTGAGCTCTTTAAAGAATTTCTCAGCGCGTGCAACCTGCTGATTCCATCCATTTAGGGCTATTTGTACAAAGAGTTGTGGCTCCATCCTTTTTAAGTTTTGGTAAAGAATGCAAGAACTTGGGAGTTTAAGAAATAAGCAGGCTAAAATTACGGATAGTTGACGTTTGACCCGAACTATCAGGTTGTTAATGATACGATATACTAAAAACCGTTTGCCTGTCTGCTATTGTCTTCAAAGAGAACTCATAACCATGGTTCAGCATAATTTCCCGCACGAGGGTCAGCCCTATACCCTGTCCGTCTCTCTTAGTACTAAAGAAAGGGGAAAAAAGCTGAACGCTTTCTTCCCCGGTAATCCCTTTACCTGTATCAGTAATAGTTAGCAACTGTTTCTTAGCATCTATGCTAAAGGTAACTGTGCCATTACTATTTACTGCCTCTATGGCGTTTTTAGTAATGTTAATTAGTGCCTGCTCCAGCTGTTGTACATCAGCATAAATTATAACGGCTTTAGATGTTGGTTCAAAAATGAGTCTTACATTATTTTCCTGGCCTTTTAACCGCATTAGTTCAATTACAGCTTTAACCAGTAATTGCAAATCTGTCTGTTTTTTGTTTGGAGGTGGCAGCTTTACCAAGTCGGCAAAATTGCGCATAAAGTGGTTCAGGTTTTGGTTACGGTCAAATGCTACCCGCAGTGCATTGTTGATTGCCCCGGCACTCTGATCTTGCCACAATGTATCTGCCCGTAGTGCAGATTGCAAAATTGAGTTAACCGGGCCGATGGTGTTGTTTACTTCGTGTGCCATCATACGTATCACTTTACCGTAAACATTCTTTTCGGCAGCAAGTATCTCTGTAGTAAGCTCTTCTATCATAATAAAGCCCCGCTGAAAACCACGATCAATAAAGTTGGAACGTTGCAATTTATAGGTGTTAATTCCATCGGGTTTTAGCGTAACGGACTCCCCGGCTTTTAATAAAGCCGCTTGTTGTATCAATGAATTATCAATGACTGATATATGCTCGCCAGTTAGCTGCTTTTCTTTAACGCCAAGCACCTGCGCCGCTTTAGGATTAAGCTGGTAAACACGATCGTCATGATCCAGAATTACAATACCTGTCGGCGAGGTATGAATCAGCTTCTCCAGAAAGAAGTGCTGTTCCTCCTGCCTTGTACGTTCGGTACGTAATTCATCTATCATCTGGTTATAAACATTTATGAGTTCGTCTACCTCGTGTTTACCTGTAGTTAAAAACTTAATATTAAAGTCCTTGTCTTTAATAGCTTCTATGCCCTGCAGCAGCATTTTTATAGGGCTTATAAGCTGCCGGTAAAGCTGTACGGAAATTATTATTGATGTTATTATAAATACCTCGGAAAAGATAAAGTAGATGCGGTTTTTGTCAAAAATATAGAATGACAGCAACAGCGCCAGCGCATGCAGAACAACAACAAATAAAATGTACTTAGTCCTCAGCTTCATCGTACGGTATCTCAAATTTATCAAGTCGCCGGTACAAAGCACTTCTTGTAAGGCCCAGCGCAGGTGCCGCTTTACTCACCCTGTTTTTGTGGAATGCCATAGCCCGCTTTATCATCTCAACTTCCATTTCCTCAAGCGTTATGGTGCCTACGCCTGGCCAGTGCGAATTACCTGTCTTTTGCGGCGATAGCTCCAGCTGCGAACGAAAGTCATCTATCTCCAGTACATTTTTTTTACTTACAAGAATAGACCGCTCTACCAGGTTTTTTAACTGACGTATGTTGCCGGGCAGCGGGAGTTGCTGCAACCACTTCATAGCACTTTTTGATACTGACAACTCAGGCCGGTTATATATTTGCTTCAGGTTATTAATAAAAAAGTCTACAAGTAACGGTATGTCCTTAGGCCGCTCACGTAGAGCTGGAAGGGTAACTGTTATCAGATTTATGCGATATAGCAGATCTTCCCTGAAAGTACCGCTGTTAGCCATGCCAGAAAGATTTTTGTTTGTGGCACATACAACCCGCACATCCACATTCTTGGTACGGCTACTGCCCAATACTTCATAAGTGCGGTCCTGCAATACCCGCAACAGTTTTACCTGGCTTCCAGGGTCAAGGTCACCTATCTCATCTAAAAATATTGTCCCTTTATTAGCCAGCTCGAAACGGCCTGCCCTGTCAAAACGGGCATCTGTAAAAGCACCGCGTACATGGCCAAACATCTCACTTTCAAACAAGGAAGTAGATATACCTCCTAAATTCACCTTTATAAATGGTTTGTTGCGGCGCAGGCTGTTCTGGTGAATGGCTTCCGCTATTAATTCCTTTCCGGTACCGCTTTCGCCCATTATCAGGATGGAGGCATCCGTGCCTGCCACCCTGCCGATAGTTTCCAATATTTCCAGCATTTTAGGGTCTTCCCCTATAATCTGCTGAAAATTGTACTCTTTATCTAATTGCCTGCGCGTGCGGTTAACCACCGTTTTTTCGCGCAAGCCAAGTAATGTTTTTACCGACTGTAGCAGGTGGCCGTTATCCCAGGGCTTGTTAATAAAATCATTAGCCCCCAACTTCATACCCTGCACTGCAAGGGCAATGCTACCCCACCCAGTTATTAATATAATTGGCACAACGGCATCAGCCTTGCGAATAGCTTGCAGCAGGTTCATACCTTCCTCGCCAGTGGTGCTGATTGAAAAATTCAGATCCAGCACGATGAGGTCAGGCGCATCTGCTTTAATGATACGTAAAGCAGATGCCGGCGCGTCAGCTCCGCTCACCTTATAACCTTCACTTTGCAGCAGAAGCTGCAGCGAGGTACGCACGGCATTGTCATCATCAATAACCAGTATCATGTTCCAAAGCTAATTTTTATTCTTCATGTAAAGCAACTGCCGGATAAATCGCCGCGGCTTGTTTGCCCGGATATAGCGAACAAACCAATACCAGCAGGTAAATAAATATGATAGCTAATAACATCGCACCCAGATAAACTCCCGCCGGCAGATCAAAAACATTAAGCAGCGGAAACTGTACTGCGAAGAAAGCGCCAATGATAAGTGACAAAGTTGCTAATATAAGTGCCTCGCCTACCAATTGGCCAGATACAGAACTACCCGGTGCTCCTATGGCCCTACGCAGCCCTATTTCTCCCCGACGCTTATTTATGTTATACCAAAGCACCCCGAATATGCCCAATGCCACATTGATGATAAGAAATGCTGCTACAATGGAGAGTATAATAAGGGGTACCAGCGTAATTTTGTTGTAAGCGGTAAGCTTGTTGTCCAGGTGCTCTATTTCGATGTTAGAATTTTTGAACGTGTTAGCCATCAGTTTGTAAAGCTTAGCTTCAAATGCCGCGTCGGTTCCAGGGCTTACTTTTACAAGTATTTTACCCATCCACTTGTAAGCGGCAGTATCGTGTCGGTTGTACATCCCGTAAGGTGCTTGCTGGTAATCGCCATCTGTTTTAATGTCATCTATCACACCAATTATCTTGCGCTTGTTCTTATCATCGTTATTGCCAAATGTTTTACCAATGGCGTCGGTATTGCCAAACAACTCTTCTTTAAGCTTTCTGTTGATGACAATAATATTGGCTTTGGATCCAGCATCTGCTTTACTGTACCAGCGCCCAGCTATCATTTTGGCGCCCATTACATTAATATAATTTTCGTCCATGAAGAAATTATTAACGTTATCTACCTTGTGGCCGTTGTTATCAATACCTGTACTCATGTGGTTATTTGCAAAGGGAATATTACCACTGGCATAGCCGGCATCAATTACCTGCGGCATTGATTTTATGTTTCGTAACAGGTTTTCATAAACCAGAACCACTGAGTCGGAGTTTTTGGTTTCAAGAGTATGGTTATAACTTATTGCCCAAACTTGCTTGTAGTTAAAGCCCATGGGCTTTGCGTAATTGTTATAAGAATTAAGGGCAAAGGTGAATACAGCGAAGATCACCAGGAACGAAAGTAATATCTCCACAATAAGCAGGGAGTTTTGCTTCTTTTTGTTCCATATCATTTTAAATAAATGCCTGAACATGATATCTTGATTTTAAGGTTGATAAATAATTAAGCTTTTAGCGCTGCAACGATGTTTAACTTAGACATGCGCCATGCCGGGTATACTCCCGACAATAAACCGAAGAACACGCAAGTAACAATTGCATAGCCCAAAACTGTGAAGTTTAAGCTGAGGTTAAGATTAGCTATAAATTTTGCGCTGTTAATAAAGTACATTACGACTAGGGACAGCACTATACCAATGATCCCTCCCAAGAAAGTTAGGATCAGATTCTCTACAATAAACTGGTAAACAAGCGTTTTTGATGATGCGCCGAATGCTTTGCGCACCCCTATCTCTGATGAACGCTCCATTATGCGTGTAATATTTACGTTCACTAGGTTTAGTGTTGGCAGCAGCATTACAAATAATGCAAAAAGGCTGATTGCAGTTAACGCATAGGTCATGCCCGACCGTTGCTCGTTACCGCTGCGTACATAACCTTCCAGGTAGCTATCGGCATGGCTGTAGATGTGATCCCATTCTTTGCCCGGAATTGGTAGCTTTGGTATTATAGCTTCATACTCCGTCTTCATTTTAGCTACATCTGCAGGCGTTTTCGCCAGTAATATTGCAGTAAAGTTCCCCATGTAACCTTTGTCGGCATCCAGCTTTGTCTTGTAAGTCGTGATAGGCAAATAGATGTCGGCATATAACAGGTACGATGTTATAGGTAAGCTTTTCACCACGCCGCATACGCGGTATTTAACATTATCAGCCTCAATGTACTTACCAACAGCAGACGCTCCACCGTCCCCGAAATACTCCCTCTTCATATCTTCCGAGATTACTGTAACGCGTTCGCCGTTTGTTACTTGTTGTCTGCTTATAGCCTTACCCTCGATAAAGTCGTAATCGAGAACTTCCCAAAAATCGGCGTTGGTATACTTGTAATTGATAACCACTTTCCGGTTATTCACGTAAGTGTTGGTTGAATTAAAACCTGATGATATGGCCACTTTCTCGGGTGTTTTCATTTTCCCAAGATAGTGGGTAAGAAAATAGTAGCTCAGTGCACTTGAGTTCATAGATTCTTTACCCCTGAGCTCAATTTTATTTACATAAAGAGACCGGTCGCGCTTTTTGTCGGGATAATTGTCGTTTACAACTTTGTCTATAAATGCGGTAAGTACCAACAATATAGTAAGCGTAAAGCTGATGCCGAACAAGCTAATAAACGTAAAAAACTTACGTCTTTTAAGTACCGCTATGGCTATTTTAAAGTAGTTTTTTAACATGATATTGTTTGTTTAGGTGATGAATTATTGAACTTGAGACCCATCAAACAACCTCATTAAGCGATGCGTTTTCTGGGCCATGTTTTCGTCGTGCGTTACCATTACAATGGTGGTACCATCATTGCGGTTAAGCTGCAAAAGGATGTCCATTATCTCGTTGCCCATGGCGCTGTCCAGGTTACCTGTAGGCTCATCCGCCAGGATGATCTCCGGTCTGCCCACTATTGCCCTGGCAATAGCTACACGCTGCCTTTGCCCGCCGGAAAGCTGTTTAGGGAAGTGCTTTATGCGATTGCCTAAACCAACCTTTTCCAATGCTTCATTTGCCAGGGCTCTTCGCTGTTTGGTGGTAGTATCCCTGTATAACAGCGGCAGTTCCACGTTATCCAGCACCTGCAGATCATTTATTAGGTGATAGCTTTGGAAAATAAATCCAAGCTTTTGGTTGCGGAACTTTGCCAGCTCCTTGTCCTTCATATTAATGGTCGACTGGTCATCTATGCGGATGCTACCTTTAGACGGTGCGTCAAGCAGCCCCATTATATTCAGCAGTGTGCTCTTCCCGCAGCCCGATGGGCCCATAATGGATAAAAATTCACCTTTTTCTATTTCCAGGTTTATGCCATTCAGCGCCAGGGTTTGTATAGTATCCGTGCGGTATACTTTCTCGATGTTTTGTAGTTGTATCATAGTAATTGTGATTTTATTAAGTTAATGATTATTGATGTTCAATTTGTCGTATTATTTTAAACTGAGTCTTGATTCTTACATCCTGTGTCCGTTAGTCGAGTCTTTCTTCATACCTTATCTTTCGGTTCTTTTCAAAATCGTAGAGGCTTAGGTATCTTAATTGGTAGTAAGCGCCCCAGAAATCTCTTAATGCGGCGATGTAGTCGCGCTTGGCCTGATCATTTTCTGCGAACGCGATGCTCAAATCCGTAATACTTAAGTCGCCGAGTACGTAGCGTTCCCGTGCTATCTGGTATTTCTCCGATGCAATGCTGTCTGCCCTGGCGGTAAACACCAATTGATCTTTCATCATATTAAAAAGTGTTACCTGCGTTACTATTTGCTGCTTAAAGGTTTGCTTATCCTGCTCTACGGCATATTCTGTGAACTGCTCATTTGCTTCGGCCGTTTTGGTGCGCGATTTCGATCTGCCCCAATCCAATACAGGTATAGTAAATTGCAATTGCAATAATTGCTGGTTTTGTGGCGAGCGATACACATCGCCTATGGTTGGCGCACTTTTAGAGTAGCCCAGGTTAGCTGTAAGCGTAGCAATCAACCCGCTTTGCCCTTTAGCTTTCGCCACATCTCTTTTTGCCTCTGCAATACGGCGTACAAAGGCTATTGCGTCACTTCTGTTAGCAAATGCTTCCTCCAACACCTTATCTGCCGATACATTCATCTCTATGGTTGATGGCGGCAACTCGAGTGCGATCTTATCATCTCCTTCTGCACCTGTGTATGTACGCAGGTTTAAGGTGGCAATCTCCATATCGCGTTTGGCTGTACCTACGGCTTTTTGCGCGTTAAGCTGCTCCAGTTGCAATTGCAATATTTCATTTTTAGATATCTTCCCGAGGTCAAACTTCACCTTTGCTATTTTTAAAATCTTCTCAGTGTTAGTGAAGTTGGTTTCTGCTATTTGCAGGTTTACCTGGGCAAGCAGCAGATCAAAAAAGTAGCTTGCCACGGTTACCGAAATTTGCTCTTGCGACTCTATGTAAGCCTGCCTGCTCTCGTTGTACTTTAACGGTTCTATTCGTTTGTCCCAACGTAGCGCATTATACTGGAACAATGGTTGGCTGTAGCCTATAGCATAAGGTACACCATTGTACAAGGTGTTCTTGCGGTCAAAATCATAGAAGCGCTGCATTTGTGTGGTTCCATAAATGGTACCACCTGTAGCAGTAATGCTCTGGCTGAAATCCAACTGAAGTGACGAGTTATCGTTATGTATAGGCTGGAACAAAATAGTACCATCTGGCTGCAACACTTGCTGATAGGTTTTACTATAGCCAGGCAAGGTGCCAGTTAATGATAACTGTGGCTGATAGTTGCTTTTAAAAGTGCGCCACTGCCAGTACTTGTTTTCGCGCTGTGTAACGGCTTGTTTAGCTGCGATGGAGTTCTTTTTAGCCATCTCCACCACCTGTTGCAGGCTCAGCCTAAGGGTGTCGCCGCCTGGCGCGGCAACAACCACTTTGCTGACACACATGATTATAATTATGATGAGGTACAAGTATTTCATGTCAATTAGTTCTTGATAGTGATTTCTTTTGCGTTTTTGTATTGGCTCATGTCTGATGTGATCACTACATCACCCGGCTGTATGCCTTTGGTGATCTCTACATAATCAAAGTTGCCCAACCCAATGTGAACCGACCTGCGCACCGCTTTGTCACCATTAATTACAAACACGTCCTGATCTGCAGGGCCTTTAAAGGCCGGGCCGTTTGTTACCCGAACTGTTTTAGCACGCATATCGGTTACGAGGAAAACGTCCACTTTCATGTTAGGGCGAAGTTGTTTATTGTCGCGGTCGTCTAACTGTACATCAAAGCTTACTGTGCTATTTTGTACGGATGGCTGTACGTTAACCACGTGCCCTTTCAACTGGCTTTCATTAAAGCGTACAATCACCGGCATACCGGCCCTTAACTGGTCAAGGTAACTATCAGCAAGGCTGCCATTCACCTTAAAGCTGCCAAGATCTGCAATACGGGCAAGTGCGTCGCCTTCGTGCACGCTAGCGCCAATGTTCTTATTTACATAGGTCACCACACCGCCGCGGGTAGCCACAATATTGGCAAGCTGCAGTTTACGCTGCAGTTCGCGTAAATCATTCTGTTGTATAGCAAGCGCGATCTCAGCTTCCTTTATTTCAATTTGCATCGTTTGCTGCTTGCTTTTTATTTCGTTCTCCAGCTGTTTTTTTTCCAGCTGCGCCACTTTCAAGTTCAGTTCGGCCTGTTCTATACCCTCGCGTGTACCGCCGCCGGCTTTATAAAGACGCTTGGCATTCTCTACAGCGTCGGCGAGGTTACTGATACGTAGTTGTTTAATGTCGTTATTGCTGCGGATGTCGTAAAAGCTTTTGTTAAGGTCGAGTTTAAGTTTGCTGATCTCGTTCCGTTTGCTTTGCAGCTGAAAGTTGAGCTTGTCGTAATCCGTTTGAGCCGCGCTTTTATCCAGCGTTAATATGGATTGGCCAGCGTTAACCTTATTGCCGGCATCTAGTACAACGTTCTTTATTGATGCATTAATTGGGCTGGTAAGTATCTCTTCAAACTCGGGCAATACTTCACCCGTGGCGTTAAGGGTATTTTCTACGCTTCCAGTTTCAGCCTTTGCAGTTGTAAAATCATTACGGCTGATGCTCGAGCCAAGTAATACCCTAAGCAGCCAAACGGCAATCACTAAAGCGGCTATAGCTCCTACCCCTATAAATATTCCCTTTTTACGTTTTCGGGCGGTTACTTCCTGTTCTATTATCTGATCCATTGTTGTGATATAGTATGCAAGGGGGTTTGCAAGCGTTATACCAAACTTAATTATCTAACTATCATCTATTTATGTAAATTTAGCAACGTCTTTTTGTCCGATATCGGACAAACATTTTCATTTGCGAAACAGATTAGTTATTTGCAGCGTACGATATGCTAAATGAATAACCTTGCCAGAAGGGCAAGCGCGAATGTATTTCAACCAAAAAGATTTATTTTTAATTAAAAGTATCCTTACTTTACAACCAATTTTAGAGCCGATACGTTTAAGCATCTACATCTAAAGCCCTATAAACGGCTAAAGGAGCATTTTTAAAGAGCGGTCACTCGAGCTTTCGGTTAAGCTACTATTTACATTTACTGCGCTGAGCATTATTTTTTAGAACTGTGGTATTTAAACGAAATGGATTTTTTACACGCGATAACTTCCTTTGGCGGAGTTATAAATTGTTTGTACAGCGCGCTATAGTATCTAATGCTGCGGGGCGTAGCAAAGATGTTGCGTTCTGGCAGATAAATCTTTTTAAAAATGTAATGATCTACTCGCTGCCACTAAGCGCCATAGCTTTAGTGCCCAGTGTAGTTACGCTCTACAACGATGGACGTATTTTTCTTGCTTGTGCTGCCATTTTTACATTGTTGTCTATTGGACTCGTATCCCTTAATAAAAAGATAAACCTCGGTGTTAAAAAAGCCTATGTAGTTGTAATGTTATATGTACTGGCCATAACGCTAACGGCTACACTAGGAGCATTTGGCATTGGTTGCGTTTACATATTGGCACTTAGCGTATTCATCGCCCTCCTTTTTCCCAGAAATGTTGCTTATGCTTCTATAGTCGTAAACTTTGTAATTTACGCCTGCTTCACGGCCATTATTTACTTTAAATTGTTTAATTCGCCGCTAATAAGCCATTATACAATGCCTTATTGGGTAACTTATTCTTTAAACTTCCTGTTTCTTGATGTAGCCGTAATTGTACAAATACGTTATTTAACTAACGGGCTAAGGGGCACTATAGAGAAGAAAGCAAAACTGTTAAAGGAGTTGCGTGCAGAGATCACCGAAAAAATTATCCGAAACGATGTGCTAAAAGAGTCTGAGCAGCATTACTATATGCTCTTTTCTCTTAATCCTTCACCTATGTGGATTTATGACGTGGAAACGCTTCGTTTTTTGCAGGTGAACAACGCAGCGATAGATTATTACGGCTACACGGAAGACGAGTTCCTGAACATGACCATTAAGGATATCAGGCCCAAGGCAGTGTTGCCGGATCTGCTTGATACTTTACAGCACAATCAAACTGTAAAAACCTGGCATATGACCACCCAGCACCAAGACAAGAACGGCAACACTTTTCACGTGGAGGTAAGGTGCAGCACAATACCGTTTAAAGGCAGGGAAGCAAGGCTTGTGATAGCGCAAAATATTACAGAGCAAATAAACCATACACAAGCCATCGAACGTCAGAATACTAAACTAAAGGAGATCGCCTTTATACAGTCTCACCTCGTACGTGCTCCGCTCGCCCGCATCATAGGGTTATCAACCGTGATCAGACAGAATCTTGATGAACCGGTTGATCAGCAAATACTCGGCTTTTTGGATACGTCAGTGAATGAGTTAGATCAGATCATCAGGAGTGTGGTAAACAATAGTCAGGAGATATTCCCCGAAGACAGCCTTATCGGGCAAGTTAACAACAAAGCGGGAGTTGAGACGAGCGATAACGATCCACTGCCGCAAATACAATCGGCATGACACGACAGTGAGCCAACCCGCTCAGAATACCTTATTGATGTGGTAAAACAGAAGAGCCATCTACGCCTACCTTACCGGCAAATGCTTTCTTTAAGTGTACTAATAAGTCGGCAAACCCTATTGGCTTAGATATAAAGTAATTCATTCCCGCGTTTAAACAGTTCACTTTATCTTCAGGCATAGCACTTGCAGTCATCGCTATAATAATAGGTTGATGCATCTGCTCGCGGCGTATAGCTCTTGTCGCTTCTAAACCATCCATCTCTGGCATTTGTACATCCATTAACACCAGGTCGAAATCACTAGCTGCTGCAGCATACACTGCCTCGTGCCCATTACTTACAATTACAGGTTGATAGCCAAATTTGCTCAGAACTTGTTTTATCACTTTCTGATTGATCACATTATCTTCTGCAACTAAGATGTTTAACGGGTATGCTAAGGCAAACTCCGGCGTGATCGTTTCCGCAGGCTGTTGAGTAGGTGTGGGATGATGCTCGGCAAGCGATAATTTGTTCACCTTACAACGCATACTGAATGTTACTACAGTACCCTTGTTAACTTCACTTTTAATATTCATGGATCCACCTAAAAGGCTAACCAGTCGCTCACATATAACCAATCCCAACCCTGTGCCGCCGTATCGGCGTGTAATAGATGAATCTCCCTGGGAAAATGGCTTAAACAGCTTGGCTAACCTGTCTGATGAAATACCAATTCCTGTGTCTTCAACATCAAACACAACTCTTACTTCACCATCTGCTTTAGCCAATAGTTTTGCTCTTAAAGTTACTGCTCCTTCCTTGGTGAACTTAATAGCATTACCAACAAGATTTATTAACACCTGCTTCAATCGAAGCCTGTCGCTGATTAGTGTTGGCGGTATGGCCGTATCTATATCAAATCGCAAAGCAATACCCTTCTTCTCAGCTTGGTTTGCAAGCAGTTTGATCACCTCTTCTATACATTGCTTAAGATGGAACTCGTGCATGTCAAGCATCATCTGCCCCGACTCTATTTTAGAAAAGTCAAGAATATCGTTGATAACATTTATAAGGCTTTCACCACTGATCCTAATGGTTTCGGCGTACTCCCGCTGTTCTGCATCCAGATTTGTTTGACAAAGTAAAGACGCCATGCCCATAACGCCGTTCATTGGCGTACGAATTTCATGGCTCATGGTCGCCAGGAAAATGCTTTTTGCCTTATTGGCGCGTTCAGCTTCCTTACGCGCTTCAAGTTCCTGTTCTCGCTGCTGCATCAGTTCTTCCGACTGTGCTTGTAACTCCTCATTTATTGCGGTGAGTTCCTCAGACTGGTCCTGTAATTCATCAGCCTGTTTTTTTATCTCCAGCGTACGTTGCGCAACTAATTGCTCAAGTTCCCGCTTTTTATGCCGAACATCATTTAACCTGTACCTGTAAAAGGCGTACAATAAACCTAATATAAACACAGCAGCTGCTATACGGAACCACCACGTCATCCAAAACGGTGCTACTATCACAATGGTTACGGTAGCTGGTATGTCGTTCCAAACACCATCGCTATTAGCGGCTTTTACTTCAAATGTATAAGTGCCCGGGTCAAGGTTTGTGTAAGTTGCTTTTCTTTGCTGACCTACATAACTCCAGTTATCATTAAACCCGCGCAAACGATAGGCATATTTACCCAGTTCAGGCAGCGTGTAGTTTAAGGCGGTAAATTCAATCGTGAAGACAGATTGTTTATAATCGAGTTTAAAAGCCTGTGATTTGCCATCTTGCCCAAGCAAAAGTTCTTTTGAACCAGGTAGAATGCTTCGATCAAATATTTGAAAACCACTTATGATTATCCCCGGTTGCCGCGCATTTACCGGCAAATGGTTTGGATCAATTATGTTAAAACCGTTTAGCCCTCCAAAAAGCAAGTCCCCGTCGGGCTCGACCAAGCCGGCAGAGGGGCTAAACTCGGGACCTTGTAAACCGTTATGCAGAGCAAAATGCCGTATACTGCCATCTTTTGGATTCAGCCTGACCAAACCCTCTGTTGTGCTTATCCATAAAAAATTCTTGCTATCCTGCTGTATAGCACAAATAAGAGAATACGAGCTGCCATCGCGAAATTGGAAGCCGGTAATCTTATGCGTTTTTCTATTAAAATGGTTAAGACCTCCACCTAAAGTACCAATCCACAGGTTATGTTCACTATCTTCTAATACGCTTGATATCGTATTATTGGTAAGCCCGGAATTATAACCTTTAAAATGTTCAAACGAATTGGTTTCGGGAACATACCTGTTTAAACCATCAAAAGTTCCTATCCAGATGTCTTTTTGTGAATCCTGATAAATCACCCGCACATCATCGTTGCTCAGCGAATGCACAGTATCAGCCTTGTTGTAGCGAAATCGTTTTGTAACGCGGTTGTTTTGAATGATGTTAATTCCGCCTTCGTCTAACCCAGCCCAAAGCTCGCCTTTGTCAGACATCATTAAGGCAAATACCGATACGTTGCTGACCTGATTGGGCAATTTACCCGGTCCGAAATGAGCAATACGTTTGTCTTTTCCTGCAAGCAGATCCAAACCATCGCCGTAAGTACCTACCCACACCTGGCCTTTACTATCTTTCACCATAGACAGCACCTTACTTGCTGTAACGTGTGCGTCGTCGTGACTTACCTTGCCTGTTGATTTATTAAAATAATTGAGCCCTCCGCCGTCGGTACCTACCCATAGTTCGTTACCCATTTCCAAAAACGATAGCACGTGATTATTGGTAAGTTCGTCGGAACCGTTCTTTTGGTTTAAAATATGCCGGAACAGAGATATATTATTATCAAACCTTACTACGCCGGTTTCAAATGTGGCTACCCACAGGATGTTGTCGCTTTCAAGAACATCATTTATAGAGTTGATGCGGTTATTGATCTTATTATAACTATGATCAAAAACGCCTGTACTTCTATCTAACAACTCCAGGCCGCCTTCGGTACATACCCACATTTTGTTACCGGAGGTGAGTTTTAACCGGAAAACTGAATTGTCAACAATGCTTTCGGGCGATCCATTTTTTTGATAGTGAGTAAATTCTCCGGTATGTTTATCCAACTTGTCCAGCCCAAACCCTAGCGTACCTACCCACACATCGTTGCCTGAAACAGCTATGGTATGTGTCTTATCATCAATTAAGCTGGTTGGGTGTCCGGCCTTATGGTTGTAGCTTTTATAGCTGCCCGTCTTTGTGTCAAATCGGAGCAATCCACCTTCTGTGGCAAGCCACAGTTGCCCTCCGGTATCTTCAGCTATTGAAAATAAGTGATGGTTCGGTATATAGTCTTTACGTCGTTCATGCAAAAACCGCTTAAAACGTTTGGTTTTTGGGTCGAATAAGTTTAAGCCCGAATAGGTGGCTATCCACAACTTGCCACTTTTATCTTGCATTACAGCGGTTACATCATCATTTGACAGAGTTGTTTTGTCGTTCTCGTTAGCACTATAGTTAACAAAACTGTCCGTGGCGGGGTTGTAAAGGCTCAATCCACCGCCAGTACCTACCCATAGGTTACCAGCCCTATCCTGATATATAGTACTAATGTTATTTGATCGAAGGGAAGTTTTATCAGCAGGGTTATGCCGGTACGATCTAACGCTGTAGCCATCAAATTTATCCAGGCCGTCATCTGTGGCAAACCACATGTAGCCCAGTTTATCCTTTAAAATTGACTTTACGTTGCTGTGAGATAATCCGTCGTTAGTGGTTAGGTATAACGGCGCGGCATTCTGGTACTGTGCATTTGCTTCAGAAATGATAAGTACAGAAAAGAAAACTAATAAAAATGCCTTTACCAACTGAAGAAATATCCTGCTCATTATAAAATTAATAACACCACTATACCAGGTAAAGGCAACTCCAAAACATATATGGAAAAGGCAAAAAATATATAGCTGGCTAAATTGCAACTTGGTTAGGAGCGTTTTACGCTCACTGGTTCATAAAGTTACATATATCTATATTAAGAATGATTATGGATTACTAAGAGCTATTAAGCATGGAAATAGAAGTTGCGCAACTCACCGATTTGCTTATGGCAACGTTTTATTAGTGTTGATTCTTTGATGTTGACCAGAGCCGCTCCTGTGAATTACACTTAAACAAAAAAGGCTGCCTTTGGCAGCCTTTTACAAATACCACAACTTATTTATTTGCTTATTCGGTACAATTTACCACTATCTGTTACACCATAAAGTGCACCATCTTTGCCGGTGTTTAGCGCACGCCAGCGTTCTCCTTTATCTTTCAGGAGACGTTCTTCGCCAACTACCTTATCATTTTTTATAATAAGACGCGCTATGTGCGAGCCGCCAAGGCCCCCTACAAACAGGTTGCCTTTCCATTCAGGAATTACATTGCCCGTGTAAAAAGTGATGCCTGCCGGCGATATGCTGGGATCCCAGTAATAAACAGGCTGGGTAACGCCTTCTTTTTGCTGAATGCCTTCGCCTACCTTGCTGCCGCTGTACTCGATACCATAAGTGACAACCGGCCAGCCATAATTGTTGCCAGCGCGGATAATGTTGATTTCATCGCCGCCACGTGGGCCAAATTCTGCTTCCCATAGTTCGCCCGTAGCAGGGTTCCAGGTCATCCCTTCCGGGTTACGGAAGCCGTATGCAAATATCTCTGGCAAAGCACCGGCTTTACCTGCAAAGGGCCCTCCTACAACGGCTTTCCCTTCTTTGGTGATGTGTATTACCTTGCCAATTGAAGCACCCAGATCCTGCGCTTTCATGCGGATGTCGTTACCTGAACGCTCGCCTGTGCTTACAAACAAGTTGCCTTTCTTATCAAATAATATACGCGATCCGTATTGCAGCGTGCCTTTGTAAGCTGGCGTAGCACGATAAATCACCTGGATGTTAGTTATGTTGCTTTCATCTGCCGAAAGTTTCCCTTTGGCTACAGCAAGCGTATAACCATCACTACCAGACTCGGCATAATCCCAGAAAATCATGCGGTTAGATGCAAAGCCCGGATCAATATTTACATCAAGCAAGCCGCCCTGCCCCTGTGCAACTACGTCGGGTAGATTGGTGATCTTCTTATCAACTTGGCCGTTGGCCTTAAGGATTAGCATGCTGCCACCCTTTTGAGTTACCAGGAAACGACCGTCCGGCAGTACACAAAGTCCCCAGGGTTGTTTCAGATCAGAATTAATGATTGTTGCTTTGTATACCGCTTTGGTTTTCACACCCGGCGCCCGGGTTTGACCGGGAAATGCAGGCTTGTAATCGCTGTTTGGCGCGCTGGTTTCTACAGGAGCCCCCGTTTGAGCGTTAGCAGTATATGCCCCGGCTAGCAAAGCCGCAGCAAGGAGCAAAGTCTTTTTATACACAGGTAGTTTCATGGAATATGTTTATCAAAATCAATGGTACGCTAAATTAAGCTTAGTTTTTTTAAAGCAGGTACGCAACAGGGTAAAAAGACAGTTACAACGGCAATTGTTTTAACTGGTTGGCTAAGCATTATGGATATCACCTATTAAGCTGTAAATCTCATCAGCGGTCATTCCGTTTCTTCGCAGGAACTGTATAGAAGTATCTCCCGCCGATTTTGAAAGCTTTTGCCCATTTGGCGCCAGTTTGAGTGAGTGGTGATGAAAACGAACCTGTTCAAACTCCCGCAACCCCAATATGCGGGCAAGATAAAGTTGTGCAAGGGTACTATCCCACAGATCGGCACCGCGAACGATGAGGTCGATGCCAAAATGCACATCATCTGCAAGAGAGGCAAGCTGATAAGCGGGAAAGCCGTCTTTTTTGCGTACTACAAAGTATTGCATTGCGCTAGGCAGCATAGCTTCCTTATATGTGCCATCAGGTGAAAATACATGTAAAGCTTCTTCTTTGGAGGTATCCAGCCGCCAGGTTACACCTGGTGAATCCAGCGGGATATTTTTGTGGCGGCACGTACCAGGGTAAATACCTGACGGACTAGCGGCAAGCACCTGCGCACGCGAACACGTACAGGCAAACACAGCCTTCCGGTCCTGCAATTTAGCCAGCATCCCTCGATAACTATCCATGTGGTATATCTGCGAATACTGCTCCTGGTACTCAGTCATATTACGCGGGCCTTCGTCCCATTCTATTCCCAGGAAATTGAGCGTATCAAAAACATCCTGAACATATAAGGGGTTAACCCTTTCACGGTCGAGGTCATCTATGCGCAGGAGTACCTTAGCACCATACATCCTGGCAATTGACGCGGTAAGCGCAAATGAATACGCATTGCCCAAATGCAGGTACCCGCTTGGCGTAGGCGCTATACGAGTCTTTTGGAATTGCATTGGTGGATTATTACCCATACACAATTACACTTTCAGCAAACCCCTGAATGCTCTTGCTGCGTAATAAGACTCGGCACCGTTATGGTACACAAATACAGTGTTGTACCTGCGGTCACAAAACAAGGCGCCACCCAGTTGACGTATATCGGCGGGTGTTCTAATCCAGCTGGATGTTTTGGTATCGAAGTTCCCCAGCGTTTGCAGGTGACGGTATTGCTCTTCGGTCAATAGTTCAACACCCATCTCTGCCGCCAGGTCAATAGCGCTGTTAGCAGGTTTGTGTTCTTTTCGCGACTCCAGCGCTGCTCTATCATAACAAATGCTTCTGCGGCCTTTAGGACTTTCGGCAGCACAATCGCAAAAGAGGTATTCGCCTGTACCTTCATCGTAACCAATTACATCAGGTTCCCCGCCGGTTGCTTCCATTTCATCCAGCGACCATAGCTTGCCTGCATTGTTCGCAAGCTTGTTGTACACGCTTGCCCATTCAATGTTTTGATGCCTACTCATGTTGCGCTCGAACCGTGATTTTAAGACCCCAAGCAGCTCCTGGCATTGCTCAGGAGAAAGCTTATTGGTATTGTTTACCTCGCTCATATTTTAAGTTATTGATGTGCTAAAAGTAACCTTCTTTCGGCAGGCCTGAAATACCACGACACTGCAGTAAGCACCAACAGCAGCGCCGGTCCAAAATAATCCTTTATTTCGCCTCCGGCCACGATATGAGATACCAGGGCACCAGACATTGCAAAGAAGAAGCCCGCATATGCCCATTCCTTTAGGAGTGGAAACCTGGGAACCAATATAGCCGCTACACCTATTACTTTCCATACCCCTAACAAGGTAAGCAAGTAGGCCGGGTAGCCCAACTGTATTATGCGGTCCATCTCTGTTTTCGATCTCATGAGTTGTACAACACCGGTAGACAGCATCCCTAAAGCCAGCCAGCAGGTAGCTATCCAGTAGATGATCTTGTTTCTTTTTGACATGGTTTTAAGCTAAATTGGTAAACGCGTTTTGTAACCTGTTATGCGCCATATTGATGCCTTGCGCAAATGGCAGCGACAGCACCTGGTCACGCTGCGCTACCGATTCATAAACTACGTGCATGGTAAGCTTGCTTTTGTCTGCAGAGAGGCCTTCAAATCCCAGCAACTCTAATTGGATGCCGTATGGCGTGTTCTCCATCTCAAATGTGCGGCTAATTTTGTGATTGGGTGTAAACTCGTGTATCACGCCGTTGAAACCATGTCTATTGCCCCTTGGGTCTGTTGTTTCAAACTGGTAACTGCCGTGCTTTCTGCTTTCCAGCTTAAGCACCTTAGTGCCCATCCATTGCTCAACAATAGCTGCTTCTGCATAGGCCTTAAACAGCAACTCTACAGGCAAATCAAACTCCCTTGTAATAAACAGATCCTGCTTGCCATCCTCGGCGTGCACTTTTGTTTTTTGTTCCATGTTGGTTTTATTTTGCTGGTTTATAGTTCTTCATTATGGCCTCAAGCTTATTAAACCTGTCATCCCACATTTGGCGAAACGGCTCTATAAAGTCTGCTACCTCTTTCATCTTCTTTGCATTTATATGGTAGTGCACCTCCCTCCCGCTTTGCTTTTGCTGCAGCAGCTCGCATTCGGTAAGTATTTGCAGATGTTTGGAAACTGTTGGCCTCGCTGTATCAAAGTTGGCGGCTATTGCTCCCGCGGTTAACGATTGCGATGCAACTAACAGCAGTATAGCCCGCCTGGTTGGGTCGGCCAAAGCCTGGAAAACATCACGGCGTAAATTCATATATGTAGCTATTTAACTACAAATATAAGCGTAGCTATTTAACTACATAATTATTTCTCCGATTTATTTTCACAAAACACTTTGAAATACAAAGCCGATATGTAACTTTGTAATACAAAGTACTTTAAAAGTAACATTCAATATAATTGCCATGACACAAGGAAACATTTTAGCATCACCCATCCGCCCATCCGCATTGGTCAAAAGGATGCTTATTGGTGCAGGTATAGGGCTGGTTCTTATCGGCTTATTCTTATCAGGCGTTAATCACCCTAACCCTGCCTGGCCAAAGTATTGGATGGCAAGGCCGCTTATCATCGTTCCGCTGGCAGGTGCCACAGGCGGTGCTATCAGCTACTTTTTAGATGGCCTGCGCCTGCAGGGTGGCTGGAAGACGTTTGCAGCCATAACGCTAAGCATTGTTATATACCTAATTGGCTTATTCATGGGCACTGTCCTCGGCTTGGACGGCACCTTATGGAATTAATATACAGTAGTTAACACCAACATCACTAAGCTCAAAACAATGAAAGAGGAAATACGCAGTCATATCAACGATGCAGCCCAACTTGAGCGACTGTACCGCGGTAATAAAACAGCGTTTAAACGCGATTTCAGCAGTTTGTACCCCGAAGTAAAGGACCAACCGCTAACAGTTTTCTGGAATGAGCGGCTCAATTATCAGTCTGACGAGATAAGTTGGGGATCAAAGAGCGAACTAACGCTGGTGATCATCGCTTCGCTAGTAGCCGGCTTTATAGCAAAGATGCCGGCCATCTTCGGCATTGATGAAAATTACTTTTATCCAAGGAACATCGGCTTTATTGTTTTCCCATTATTAACCGCCTATTTCGCCTGGAAGAACAAACTGCCTGCAGGTAAAATTGCTATAGCTGCGGGTGCAACATTAACAAGCCTGCTGTTCATCAACCTGCTGCCGCGTAACGATAGAAGCGACACGCTCATCCTCTCCTGTATTCATCTTGGCTTGTTTTTATGGTGCGTACTCGGCTTCACCTTTTCAGGAGGAACGGGTAATACTTTGATAGAACGCCTGTCATTCTTAAAGTACAACGGCGACCTGGTAGTCATGACAACGCTCATCCTTATAGCAGGCGGCATCATGTCGGGCATCACTATAGGCTTGTTTTCATTAATAGGCTTTCATATCGAGGAGTTTTATTCTAAAAACATAGTGGTATTTGGCGTTGCTGCCGCACCTATTATTGGCACCTATCTTACACAAACCAACCCGCAACTCGTGGGCAAAGTGTCACCGGTTATCGCAAAGCTGTTTAGTCCGCTGGTAGCGGTAATGCTGGTGGTCTATCTGGTAGCCATTGTACGCTCCGGTAAAGACCCGTATAGCAACCGCGAGTTCCTGCTCATTTTTAACGCGCTGTTGGTTGGTGTTATGGCCATCATCTTTTTTTCTGTTGCAGAAACAGCACGTACGACAAAAAGACGTGCCGAAATTTACATCCTTTTTGCCCTTGCCATATTAACCATTATAGTAAATGGCGTAGCACTGTCGGCCATTGTGTTTCGTATTTCCCAATGGGGGTTTACACCTAACAGGGCAGCCGTTTTAGGCGGCAACATCATTATCCTGGTTAATCTGCTGCTGGTAGCCTGGCAACTATTCAGGGTGGTAAGGAAAAATGCAGAAATCTTGGCAGTTGGCCAAACAATATCGCGCTACCTGCCGGTCGACTTAGCATGGACTATTATTGTTACCTTTCTGTTCCCGTTTGTATTTGGTTTTAAGTAAATTATAAGTTTAGTTAGTAGTGTGAAGCGCCGGCTGCCGATGGGTGGTTGGTGCTTTTTTTGTTATCAACGTTTGTCACTTACTTAGTGGCAAAACAAGAAAATCGATAATTAAAGACACAATTTCGTTATTCTCAGTCATTCCCCAATAAGCAGGGTAACTCCCATCCCCATAACCCGACCGGAACATGGTTATATTTAAATCAGAGTTAGGAACTCTCATATTAATCCAATCGCCGTCATCTCCCGGTTTTTTTGCGTGCTTTTTAAACTCAGCCTCTAGGTAATCAATATAGATGTTACCTTTAGGATGTTGCTGCTGAAATTGTTTTACAAATTTGCCATACGCTAAACCCGTCTTATAATCAAAAAATGCTGCGAGGCCCGCATCTACAGGAAAGCCAAAGTAGTCATCCGAATTTTTTAGTTCAGATGTATTTTCTCCGTCGTGAAGAGCAAGCACCCATTTAGCCGCTTTTTTATGACTGAACTGTAACTTTGCGATAGCATACCTGTCCCCTGATTCTTTCGTTTCTGCAACGTATATTTTTACAGGATAGACCCCTGGTTTAACAGTTTTGTTAAAAGGTTTAAGGTTTACTGCAACAAGTGGGTCGCATGCAACTATTTTTCCAGTTGGTATATTCAAGTCTCCAATTTCAAGAAGCTTTATAGGTGTTTCTTTAACTATCTTGTTTTCAAAAACTTGATTATAATCTACGGGGGACAAAATCTCTTGTTGAACGATTTTCTTTTTGACAGTATCTGTTGCATAGTTGCCGTTAGGTCGACTTTTATCAAATTGCGGGTTATTACAAGCGCAAGTCACAAAGGGTATTAATGTAATAAGATATATAGGTTTCATTGGATAGTATTGTAAACAAATGTATTTATATCAAACCTAAAATCCTTTATATTAGTAAAGGTTAGGTGAATACGTTCTGTTTAAAGCTAATTGGTCAAGCTTTTTTCCTGAGCTTATTTAGCTTAGCAGCCAGTAAATATATATTGCTACTTATACCTATCCGAAGGTAGTCACCTTACAGTTAATTATTATCGACACGCATGAATACCCTAACAGATTTTAAAGCATCACTAAATTCAGATAAACCGGCCGGATCGCTTCCGGCTCATTTAAAAAGCCTTTGGTATGATGCCAAAGGTGACTGGGACAAAGCGCATGCGCAGGTTGATCATCTTAATGACCAATCTTCGGCCTGGGTGCATGCTTATTTACACCGTAAAGAAGGAGATACCTGGAACGCCGATTACTGGTACAAAAAGGCAGGTAAAAGCCGCCCAGATTTGTCGCTGCAAGAAGAGTGGGAGAATTTAGTGTCGCACTTCCTTTGATAAAGAATATGCTATTTATTAAACATCACTGAAACACCAGGTTTCGCTAATTTTTAAGAAAGCTGCAGATGCGGTGTTTACAAATTCTATAGAGGATTTTTATCATTAAGAAAAGTGTGGTTTTTGCAGATTTTGGATCATGAAAAAGGACTCGAGGGATGCTGAGATCAGGTATAATAATTATTGCCGCTACTTTTCAGGCCCGCAAATATCGGCATTATTATACACCAAAGTGGTGACAGAACTTTGTCAGCAATCACAACGTAAACAGGCGTAAAAACATAATAAACAGTAAGTTGTTCAGTAGGTTTTCGGCGCACTTATTTACTGTCACAATTCTTAATGAGAAAACTTTTACTAGTCCTTACACTGCTCTATCCCAGCTTGTTAATGGCACAAACCGGCATCCGCAACCGTGTAATACTTATTGGTGACGCCGGCGAGATAGACCCGCAGCAAAGCTTTGTGCTCACCAACGCTGCGTCGCGCATCATAAAAGACAGAACTACAGTAGTTTATCTTGGCGATAACATCTATCCAACGGGTATGGGCCTACCCGGCAGCAAGGAGGAAGAGGGTACTAAAAACATCCTCAAAGCGCAGTTTACACCCATGCGCAAGGCGGGAGCCCCTGTATACTTCATTCCCGGCAACCACGATTGGGACCGAATGGGACCTTTGGGCATGGCTAAAGTAAAGAGACAGTGGGAGTTCCTGACCGAACAGAAGGACTCCTTGCTGAAGTCGGTACCCCGCAACGGTTGCCCGGACCCTACGGAGATCAACATCTCTAAAGACTTGGTAATGATTGCTTTTGACTCGGAATGGTGGCTTTACCTGTACAATAAAGACAACCCACTTGCCGACTGCGATTGCCAAACCAACGATGAGATTATCTACCGTTTTCGTGAACTTCTTTATAAGAACCGCAATAAAGTAATCCTGCTGGCAGACCACCACCCTTTTCGCTCTTACGGTCATCACGGCGGTACGTATGTATTTAAGGATTACCTGTTTCCGCTTACATCGGTGAATCAAAAGCTGTACATACCTTTTCCGCTTATTGGTGCCTTGTACCCTCTATTGCGCGGCACGTTTGATAACCCCGAGGATAACGGCCACCCTTTATACCGCACAATGATGGCCATGATCGACGGTGTATTTGCATCTGAGCCAAATGTGATCAGGGTTTCCGGTCACGAACATGGATTACAATTTATCAAGGATGGTTCTTATTACCAAGTAGTTAGCGGATCTGGCGCTAAGCGGGCTGTCACCATAAAAGGAAAAAATTCATTATACGGAGCAGCTATCGGGGGCTATGTTACGGTGGACCAGTTGGAAGATAAAAGCGTAAAGTTTACCTATTATGCCAACACTGTAGATAGTACAATCGCTGAAGTATTTACCTACACTAAGCCTTACGTTAAGGTAGAAATACCATTAAGTAAGCCTGACAAAGTTGTTGTCGGCGACAGCATAACGGTAAGCGCTAACAACGAGTTCGCCCGAAGGAACGAGCTACACAGGGTAATGTTTGGCAAAAACTACCACAGCGAGTGGACCGCTAAAACAACTGTGCCTGTAATACGGGTTAGCAAGTATAAAGGCGGGCTTACCCCCGTAGAGTTTGGCGGCGCGCACCAAAAGCAAGCACTTGTTCTTAAGGACGCAGCTGGTAAAACGTACATAATGAGCAGTATAGAAAAATACCCTTTAGTACTACTCCCGCAGGCACTTAGTCAAACCTTTGCAAAATCATGGCTTAAAGATGCTATGTCTGCACAGCACCCTTACGGTGCGCTCATTTCACCGGTTATAGCACAGGCAGTCAACTTAAGGCACACTAATCCGATTATTGGGTATGTTGCTCCTGATAGCAAATTAGGCTATTACGAGTCACAATTTTCCAGAAAGCTGGTGCTTTTAGAAGACCGAGAGCCCGGTGACAGCTCCCTCAACACAGGGAATATGATTGCAGAACTAAACAAAAGCAACAATAACCGTCTGGATACTGTAGAATACCTGAAAACCAGATTGCTGGACTGGTTTCTGGGCGACTGGGACCAGCAACCTGAAAAATTGCGCTGGCTGGCCAGTAAGCGCGGCGAAAACACCTATTATTCCGCTATTCCAATTGACCGTGCTGAAGCTTTTTACGTGAACCAGGGCGTTATTCCCAACCTTGCGGCAAAGCAGTATGTTGCAAGGTATTTAAAGGGCTATAACGCCTCTGTTAGGTCAGTAAACGACTTTTTTTACAATTCCAATGACTTTAATACCCGCTTCCTGAGCCAGTTAGATCAAAAGAAATGGCTGGAGATCACGAGGAATTTTAAAGATTCTCTTACAGATGCAGTTCTGGAAAACTCACTTCGTCGTTTGCCGCAGGCTATTTACAAGCTCAGTCACGATCGTTTACTAAAGGAGATGAAACAGCGCCGCGCCACTCTGCTTGAAGCATCAGAAAAGTATTACACCTTCCTCAGCAAAAAGGTAGATATAAAAGCCACTGACATAAGCGAACTGTTTGTTATAAAAGATACACTCGACAACAAGTTGCTGATACGTGTCAATAAGCTGCCGATAACTAAAGAAAGAAGTACGGTTTACTTCCGGGTTTTTGATCCTGCAACAACTGATGAGGTGCGCGTGTACACTGGAAAAGGTAATGACAGCCTATTCGTAAATAACACCAAATCACCGATAAAACTTCGTATAATAGGTGGAAGCGGCCACCGGGTGTACAACTTTATGAATACCACGCCAAAGGTGCGTGTCTACGAGAAAACTACATCCGCCACTTTCCTTGGAAACTTTGCAAACATTAAACGAAAGCTGTCAGACGATTCGTCAAACGTTGCGTATGTACCAACAAACAGGTACCACACTGTAATTCCGCTATTAAGTACCGGATATGACCTTGATCAGGGCTTTTACGCAGATGCCGGGTTGAAATACCTTCACCAGGGATTTCGCAAAAATCCTTCAAGCACTACTGAATTAATGGTTGGTCATTCCTTTGGGTATAATTCAACACGCATCAAATTTCTATCCGAAATCAACGCCGGGTTGAACAATCTGGATAAGCAGTTTAAATTAGAAGCTTATCTGCCTAACAGCATTAATTTCTTTGGAAGAGGTAACAAGACCGGGTTTGATAAAGACTATGGTATAGATTATTACCGGGACAGGTTCAATTACTTCACGGGAGAAGCAACACTGCGGTGGCAGAACGCCGCGAACACAGAAAGTGTGCAATATGGTGTAGCTGCTCAATACTATCATTTTTTACAAAACTCGTCACCCGGCTTTATTAACAACACACCGCTTATTAATAGTTATGATAGTACCAGTTACCGGGATAGCAAGTTCCACGCAGGGTTAACTGTTACCTATAGTGACGATAAACGTAATCGAAAGATACTTACCAGCTGGGGTGTTTACGTACATTCTAATCTGCGGGCTTTTGCCGGCTTTGGCAATGCGGCTAAGCCGTATGTGCAATGGCTTACTGAGGCAACGCTTTATAAAAGCGTAGATGTAAATTCCAATTTCGTCATTACAGAAAAGGCCGGAGCTGGTGTCACATTTGGTAAAACAGCTTTTTACCAATCTGTTTTCCTGGGTGGCGAGAACAGTTTAATGGGTTATCGTGAAAATCGCTTTGCAGGCGAACAAATGCTGTACAATAACCTGGAAGCACGATATCGCCTCAACAGCTTTTTATCGTATATACTCCCGGGACAGTATGGATTAACGGCACGCTACGATGTAGGGCGTGTTTGGGACCGAAGCGAACACAGTAACGCTGTTTGGCATAACGGTTTTGGCGTCGGTGCCTATTTTTCCCCATCAGACATGGCTCTGCTTCAGCTAAAGGCAGGCTACTCTAAAGAGGGCTGGTACCCATACGTCAACTTTAAGCTAACGTTCTGAAAAAGAACATTTATAACCAACACTTGTTAAGAAATATTGAGAAGATACCTTTAACGTTATGTGCCTTACATGAGCTATAAACCTATACTCTTTGCTGCGTTCTTTTTCCTGCTAGCTGATACCGCCTTTTCACAAACGATTAAAGGAGACAGCGTTACAATGGCTGTTAACCCACAATTTGACAAGGCAGGCAAATTTAAGCGGTGGCTCATGGGCACCAACTACCGCAAGGTTTGGGCTCAGCCTATAACTATACCTATCTTTCATCTCGATAAAGAAAAAGGCGGCTTGCGTATTACAGGTACAGGCGGCGGCAATCAAACCAGTTCATTGCAAATGGTGGACAGCAGCGGCAACGAGTGGGTGCTTCGTTCAGTAAAAAAATCTATCTCCCGTGATCAGCCCAAGATATTTAAAAACACGCTGGTAGAAGACCTTATGGTAGATGCCGGTTCGATAGGCCACCCCTACTCTGCCTTGTGCGTTCCGCCGATGGCTGAGGCATTGGGCATACCACACAGCAACCCTAAAATTGTTTACCTGGGTGACGACCCCCAATTAGGCAAATACCGTAAAGAATATGCCAACCATGCTTATTTATTTGAACAACATGGCCCAAACAATGGCAGCAAAGACATAAAGACTGAAAAACTACAGGATCGCATAGAGAAAAATAACGACAACAAGGCAGATGCACGCCTCATTCTTAGGGCTCGTATTTTTGACATGATGGTTGGCGACTGGGACAGGCACGGCGGGCAGTGGCGCTGGAGCAAACCAGATACGACAAAAGAAATCTATGAGCCCTTCCCCACAGACCGTGACAAGGTTTTTTATACAACAGGCGGGGCTATTTTCAACGTAATGTCGTTAGCAAACCCTGCTTTGCAACGTTTTAGTCCACGTATACGCCGCATAGATCTCTGGAACTATAACACCGTAGGCTTCGATCTTTACTTCCTGAATGAACTTGATCAGAAAGATTGGGAAAAGGAGATAGCATTTGTACAAAAAACACTGAGCGACGATCTTATCGAACGGTCGGTCAAGTTAATGCCGCCTAATGTTTATGCCGTATCAGGCCCACGCATTATTAAAACTTTTATGAGCCGCCGCGACAGAATTAAGAAGTACGTGATGAAGTACTATTATTTTTTAGCGCAACGGATAGATGTGCCCGGGTCTGACAAAAGCGAGAAGTTTACTATCGATCACAAAAAGAATGGCAATGTCGAACTCACTATCAACAAAGTAAAGAAAGACAGCAGCATAGGGAAAGTAATTTATCAGCGCACTTTCGATCAGAAATACACCAGGGAATTGCGTGTATATGGTTTGGACGGAAAGAACTTATTCCAGGTAACAGGGAGTACGCCCACTAAGATCAAAACACGCCTGGTTGGTGGGACAGATACAGACAGTTACTACGTTGATAGTACCCTCAACAACCGTCATCAATTGCTTATTTACGACAGGTCCGATCAGCACAATAATCTACCGTCACTCTCGTCTGCTCACCTTATCTTAAAGGACGACACGATGGTAAACCGTTATAAACGACCCGAAAACAAGTACAATACTTTAAGCCCGATTGTAGCAATGGGTTACAGCACTGAGGATGGCTTTCAGATTGTGGGTGGATTAAACTACATCGGCTATGGTTTTCATAAAGAGCCTTATGCCAATAAACAGCAATTAAAAGTGAATTACACGCTGCAACGCTCCTCTTTCATCATCACTTATCACGGTGAGTTCAGGCAGGTTTTCGGTTCTAACGATTTACTGGTGAACGTGCTGGAACGCGGCCCTCGAAATACAAACAACTTTTTTGGTTTGGGCAACGAAGTAAAGTTTGATAATAGCGGTGACCGGGAGTTTAGATATTACAGGAACCGCTATGATTACGGATTTGCCGATGTGCGCATAGGTCACAAATACACAAACTGGTATTTAAGTGCAGGCCCTGCGCTGCAGTTTTACACTGCCAGCAATGGCGCTAATGAAGATCACTTTTTCAAAGAATACAACCAGACTCACCCGGAAGATAATGTGCTTGCCTTAAAGTTCTATACCGGCGCTATCGGCAACGCCACGTTAGATACCCGTAAAAACAAGCAGTTCCCCTACAATGGCGTAGTATGGAGTACAACACTAACCGGCCTTACGGGTATTAATGTGAGTAACCACACCAATGCCGCCCTGGTATCAACATTCAGCTTTTACCTGCCACTTGCAGATTCTTCTATTGTGTTTGCTAACCGTACAGGAGCCGGAACGATAGTGGGTAAAGGGGAGTTTTACCAGATGATGAACATTGGCGGGCTTAATATGCAGGGATACCACACCAGCCGCTTTATTGGTAATACCATGGTTTACAACAACACCGAGCTGCGTGCCAAGTTGTTTAACTTCAATACTTATGTATTTCCGTCTACCTTTGGAATAGTGGCTTTTAACGATGCAGGCCGCGTGTGGCTAAAGGGTGAATCGTCTAACACCATACACGATACTTATGGGGGCGGAATTTTTCTTACGCCCTATAATGCGTTTTTGTTTGAAGGTGTAATTGGCAAAAGCCCGGATGGCAGCTTGGGGTATATCTCCCTTGGCTTCAGGTTTTAATACTGCAGTGAACGAGCTATATTGATCTGTCCAGATGTGTATAACCACCGTCCACGTAAACAATTTGCCCGGTAGTATGGCTGGAAACAGGTGACAACAAAAATGCTACAGCATTTGCTATTTCTTCTGTCGTGGTCATGCGGTGCCCTAACGGGATATTTGATGTTATCTGCGCCAGCTTTTCTTCGGGGTTTGGAAGGGTTTTAATCCACCGATCGTAAAGCGGGGTGTAACATTCGGCCACCACTACAGCGTTTACACGAATATTATGAGGTAGTAACTCCACCGCCCACTCACGCGTAAGCGCGTTGCGCCCACCGTTAGATGCCGCATAGGCAGATGTACCACCCTGCCCTGTATCAGCAACCTTAGACGTGATGTTAACAATGCTGCCCTTAGAAGTGATTAAATGCGGTAAAGAATGGTGTGCAACCAGGTAGTAATGAATCAGGTTTTTGTGTAACGATTGAACAAAGCTTTCATAATTACCGCTTTGCAAACCAACTCCATCGTTCTCACCTGCATTATTAACCAGTCCATCTATACGTCCGCATTGCCGTACAACCTCTGCCACTGCAGACTCGCAGGCTTGTGGATCAGTTAACTGAGCTACCGTGTGGTAAGCGTTACCTCCTGCCTCTTTTATTTTATTCACAGTTGCTTCGTTCTCAGCAGCAGTACGGCTGATTATGAATGGAATAGCGCCTTCGTTAGCAAGCACAAGGGCAATTCCTTTACCTATCCCGCGTGCGCCTCCGGTAACGATTATCACTTTATCTTTAAGCTGAAGATCCATCAGTATAGTTGTTAATTGTAAATACGATAAAAAGCGGCGGCATTACCACCCCAAAATTTTGCCTGTTCTGCTTCCGAAAAATCTGCTGTATATTTCATCAGACATTCTACGGTACTCTCATAACCACCCGCCAGCAGGCACACCGGCCAGTCACAACCGAACATGAGTCTGTCTGTTCCAAATGCTTCAAAAACGACATCCAGGTACGGCTTTACATCGTCAAAGGTCCAGTTCTGCCAGTCAGCTTCGCTACAAAAGCCGGATACCTTGCACCAAACGTTCTGATGTTCAGCTAAAGCAATCATATCTTCCCCCCAAGGTTCGAGCTCCTGTTGTTTAATAAGCGGCTTGGCCATATGGTCAATTACAAATCGCTGATCAGGAAAGTTTCCCATAAATGTTGTGGCTTCCTTTAATTGATCTTGCTTTATGAGAATATCGTAACTGAAATCATGTTTGTTTAACAGCGCTATTCCTTTAAGGAAACGTTCATTAAGCATGAACCCGGTGGCTTCCGCCTGTACGATATGGCGAAACCCTTTCAAGATATTATATTTACTGTAATGCTGCAGACGGTCTTCTAAGTCTTCAGCTTGCAGATCGACCCAGCCTACAACGCCCTTTACAAAGGAGTTTTGAGCAGCTAAATTTATTAAGAAATCCGTTTCAGCTTCACTTTGGCTGGCCTGTACCGCTATACAGCCATCGATAACATTGTCATGCAACACCGGAGACAGATCCTCCGGCATAAAATCACGCTTTAGTACAGCCATCTCGTCCGTTATCCATGCGTCCTTTACAGGATCGTACTTCCAGAAATGCTGATGCGCATCAAGCCTTAGCATAAGCTATAACGTGCTGTTTTGCGGTGCCAAGCCCGTCGATACCCAGTTCCACCACGTCGCCCGGTTTAAGGTATACAGGCGGTTTAAATCCAAGCCCTACACCTGCAGGTGTTCCTGTGGATATCACATCGCCCGGCAACAAAGTCATGAACTGGCTTATATAAGATACAACATACGGCACATTAAATATGAAATTAGCTGTAGTGCCATTTTGCATCATTTGGCCGTTAACACTTAGCCAGAGCTTCAGGTTATTTGCATCACCTACTTCATCCGGAGTTGCCAGAAACGGGCCCATTGGTGCAAAAGTATCGCACCCTTTGCCTTTGTCCCATGTGCCGTTACGCTCCAGCTGAAACTCGCGTTCTGAAACGTCGTTATGCAGTACATAGCCGGCAATGTATTGCTCAGCATCTACCTCATCTACGTAAGATGCTTTCTTACCTATAACTACCGCCAGCTCAACTTCCCAATCTGTTTTTTGGGAGTTTTTAGGGATCATTATATCATCATTCGGACCAACAAGAGAGGTTGTGCTCTTCATAAAAATGATAGGCTCCGATGGCGTTTGCGCATTTGTTTCCTTTGCGTGGTCAGCATAGTTAAGGCCTATACATAATATCTTAGACGGGCGTGCAATCGGGCTACCCAAACGCTCATCATCACTTACCACCGGCAGCATACCGGGGTTAGCTGCTATATGTTCCTTCAGCACAGATAACCCTTCACTTTCAAAAAACTCCTCATTGTAGTCCTTAACTACAGCCGAGACGTCATATCGCTTATCGTTGATGATAACACCCGGCTTCTCCTGGCCGGCAGCTCCGTATCGTATTAATTTCATAGGTAATTAGTTGTTAAGTTTTATAAAGCCGCCGTCAATCGGGTAATCGCAGCCGGTAATAAATCCAGCCTCGTCAGAACATAAGTATAAAGCAAGTGCGGCTATCTCATCAGGTTGTGCCATACGGCCGATGGGCTGACTTTTAGATAGTTTATCGAACATCTCATCCTCCCTGCCAGCGTAATTCTTGGCAATAAAACCATCTACAAAAGGCGTATGCACCCTTGCAGGCGAAATGCTGTTGCTGCGAATGTTGTCATGTAAATAATCGCGCGCTACGGACATGCTCATAGCGTGTATAGCGCCTTTACTCATAGAGTAAGCAAACCTGTCGGCTAACCCTACCCATGAGGCTATAGAGGCCATATTGAGTATCACGCCCCCATTGTTGGCTTTCATAAGAGGTATAGCTGCATATATGCAATTATAAGCGCCTTTAACATTTACGTTGTATACTTTTTCAAAGTCGGCAGTAGAGGTGTTCTCTACATTACCCACATGTGCAATCCCGGCATTGTTAACCAATATGTTTATTGTGCCGATAGATTGAAAAAGGGCGACGATCTGCTCCTGGTCAGTAACGTTTCCGCTGTGAGCTACTGCGCTACCGCCTTCTGCTTCAATCTCTGTAATCGTTTGAGCTGCGGCCTCGGCATTTAGCTCAACAACATGAACCGTCGCCCCTTGCCTTGCAAAAAGCTTCGATATTGCTTTGCCTATTCCACTGCCACCGCCGGTGACTACCGCGCTTTTATCTTTTAAACTGAACATATCTAATGTTTATAATGAAACGCCTCTTTTCCAGGGAATAAAATCGTCCTGCCCAAGTACAACAGCTTTTGGTTGAATATTCCCGCTGGCTACCTCTAAAACATAATCGAGTATGCGCTCCGCCGCTTGCGGAATCGTCTCTAAACCATCTATAATGGTTCCGCAATCAATATCTATAATGTCGGGCATGCGGTTATAAAGCTTAGTGTTGGTTGACAGCTTAATTACTGGGGCTACAGGGTTTCCGGTTGGGGTACCCAACCCTGTGGTGAACAGTACAATATTTGCACCCGAGCCAACTTCCGCCGTGGTACTTTCTACGTCGCTGCCTGGGGTACAAAGCAGGTTTAAGCCAGGCTTGGTGACCTTTTCGGGATAATCCAACACGGCTGCAACCGGCGAACTGCCGCCTTTTTTAGCCGCTCCTGCAGACTTAATCGCATCGGTTATTAATCCATCTCGTATATTTCCAGGTGAAGGGTTTGCGTAGAAGCCGGAGCCATCGGCCTCTGCCCGGGCGTTATATGTACGCATCAGGTGCATGAACTTCTCCGCCGTGGGTATATCAACACAGCGATCGCTTAGCTCCTGCTCTACCCCGCAAAGTTCAGGGAACTCAGCAAGAATAACGCTACCACCCATCGCAACCAGCATATCTGACAAATAACCCAGCGCAGGATTGGCGGATATTCCCGAAAAACCATCAGAGCCACCACATTCCAGTCCGATACACAATTTTGACAACGACGCCGGCTGCCTGCTTTGTTGATTGGCCTGCATCAAACCCGCAAATGTTTGTTTTAAGGCCTCGTGCAATAAGCGGCTTTCAGTACCCAATTGCTGTTGTTCCAGCATTACCAGTGGCTTGTTGAAGTTTGGATCACGCTTCGCAATCTCATTCCGCAATATGCCTGCCTGTGCGTGCTGGCATCCGAGGCTAAGTACTGTAGCTCCGGCTACGTTCGGGTGTGTTATATACCCAGCCAGCAGTCCGCAAAGCGCGTCGCTATCTGTTTTGGTTCCCCCGCAGCCTAGTTCATGATTCAGGAATTTGATGCCATCAATATTTGGAAACAGTTTTCTTGTTGGGTGCTGTGCAGGTGTCATTTGCAAATCAGCATTCAGTATATCCTCAACCGATTTCCCTGTTTGATACATTTCTATAAGGCTATCCACCTCGTTCTCATATCCACGAGGTTTAGCAAAGCCTAATTTTGCAGATAATGCCTCTTTAAGCACATTAATGTTGCGGTTTTCGCAGAAAACCAAAGGTATCACCAGCCAATAATTACCTGTACCAACCGACCCATCTGCGCGATGAAAACCCATAAAAGTTTTACCCTGATATTTACTTACATCAGGCTGTTGCCAGTTTATCTTGCGCTCTCCAAGATGAAAATCGCTGGAAGCGTGCTTGATGTTCTCTGTGGTAATAACACCACCTTGTGGGATGTGCTGACTTGCCTTCCCTACTAGTACGCCATACATGAATATCTCATCACCGGGATCAAAAGCATGCAACGAAAACTTGTGCTTTGCTGCCACATTATCAACAAGAACCAAATCGGTTCCGTTAAAATTAACAGCTGTACCTGCAGATAGATCCGTTAACGCTACTAATACGTTATCATTTGAGTGTATTTGCAGATAGGTGTGCCTCTCAGCCATTTGTTGTAGTTTATAATTCAAAAATCTTTTCCATAAGCATCCACTTTTCGCCAGGCTTAGCGCCGGGTAATGGCTGCTGATAGTTCCACATTAACGTTTCCCATTCCTGTACTTGGCTGTTGGATGCATCCGCAGCTGTCTTCCCTTCAAAGCTAAAGGATTGGTTTACATCCATGATCATGAAGAGACGGTTACTGAAACGATAAATCTGCATGTGCTCTATCCCGCTGCGTGTAATGCTCTGCAATATTTCCGGCCAAACAGCACGGTGATATTCTTCATATTCGGCAATCAGATGAGGATCATCTTTAAGATCAAGTGTGAGACAGTATCGTTTCATTTATAGATGCGTCGTTATCAGTACACAAATAAAGGAATATCTGCTTGCTTAAAGTAATTAAATGTATTTCTTACAATTAAGCGTTGCTACTTTACTTCTTCAAGCTGCAGCACAACACTTGTGTGACCTGAGTTTACGTTTGGATTGACTCCTACGTTCATCAGGAAATCGCCCGAGTAAGTAGCGTTACTTACAGCCGGCTTACCGCCCGGGTAAACATTGATCTCTTTAACCTCATACTTCTTCAACGGATCAAGCCCCTTGAACTTCACAGGAACCCTCGTGCCTTTATCATAGCGGTAATTAACCAGGTAATTGAAAACAACTGCCCTCGAACGGTTCTCGTTAACATACATTACCGATGCTGCATCATTTTCCCAAGGGTTTAGTAAACGGTACTGATCACCGTGCCATATCACATCTTTTAGGCCGTTGTAGTTTTGGATAGCCTTCTGACAAAAAGCTAACTCGTTTTCATTTAGCTTACTTACCACAATATCAAAGCCTAATTTCCCCATCATAGCCACATCCACCCGGTATTTGATAGGCTGCTTGCCCCAATCCGTAACATGGTTAGAACTGGTTATCGCCGGGAAGAAATAGGAATACTCCCATTGCAGGAACACGCGCTCAAGCGGATCGGTATTGTCGCTCGGCCAAAACTCTGTAAAATATTTAAGTGCTCCGTAATCTACCCTGCCGCCACCACCTGAGCAAAGCATAATAGGCACTTTAGGGTATTTAGCCCTAACCCTGTCTAATACCTTGTACAAGCCTCGTACATAATCGGTATACAAATGCGATTGGTTCTTACCTAAATAAGCAGAATATGCATTATAAATAACAGCATTACAGTCCCATTTAATATAAGCAAGATCAGGATGTTTGGTGAACAGATCATTAACAATCCCGAATACAAAGTCCTGCACTTTTGGGTTGGATAGATCAAGCACCAACTGGTTTCTAAAGTATTTTTCCGGTCGGTTTGGTTGCTTTATCACCCAGTCCGGATGTTTCTCGTACAACTCGCTTTTAGGATTCACCATTTCCGGTTCTATCCAAATACCAAACTTTACACCGTTATTTTGCGCTTCTTTTACAAGCCACCCAATGCCGTTAGGCAGTTTAGCACGGTTTTCCTGCCAGTCGCCCAAACCTGCATTGTCGCTGTTGCGGGGGTATTTGTTGGCAAACCAGCCATCATCCAGCAAAAACAGGTCTACTCCAAGCTTCTTGGTATCCTTAAACAACTGAGCCAGTTTGGTCTCATTAAAATCAAAGTAAGTGGCTTCCCAGTTGTTCAGGAGCGTTAACCTGTCACCTTCGCCGTTAACAATTTTGTATTTGCGTGCCCAGCGCTGCAGTTTACGGCTGGCATCCCCCCTGCCGTGGTCAGAATAGGTATACAACAACGCGGGGGTAACAAAGTCTTCTCCGGCTTTCAGATGATACTCCGCAGCAGCATTGTTGATGCCTGCTATGACACGCAGGTTATTGGATACATCCAGTTCGAAATCTTCGCGGAAGTTACCAGACCATTCCACGGCGCCAAACAGCACTTTACCTTCATCTTCAGTTGCTGGTTTGTCTATAGAAACCATAAACATAGATGGTTCATACAAATTAGCGCGAGTGCCCAGCTTAGTATCTATCGTTTTAATACCGTGAGTAAGCCGCGTCTCCTCGGGCTGCATTTCCAGCGCCCAGTTGCCATGGTAATGTTTTAACCAAAAGGCATCTCCTTTGAGGTTAAGATTAGCCGAGGCGAACTTATTTAGCGTCACAACGCCTTTTTCGTTATGCCTGATAGTGCACCATTGTTCTGTAACATCTTCTTTATAGAATGTTTTATAAAATAGCTGAACTTCAAAAGGATAAGCCGGATCTTTGAGGTTTACTGTAAGTAACGATACATTGTCGTCGATCTTTGTAACCGTATGACTTACATAGGCAAAGCTGAGCGATTTGTTTCCATCTGCATGGGTCACAGTTATCGCGGGTTCGGCTAAAGCCTCAGAACCCGAGGGCATGTAAGCCTCGTCCAGCACTTCAGAATCATCGGCTTGGTGGTACATCTTTTTTATAGAGGCGTACTCTGCAGCATTAGCTAGCTTAGCACCGAAATATACCATTTTAAGGTGTTTACCTGCATCTGCTTGCAAAACCAACGCATTGTGCTGCGTTTCGACGGGTATCATAATACTTTGAGCAGCAGCAACAGCGGGAGCAAATAAGGTGACTCCTATAAACAGATGAAGATAAAATGAGGTGAATAGATGGTTTTTCACGACAGCTTGGTTAGTGCACTAAAATAGTTTTTTTCTGCCTTCTATGGTAAACGACTGGCATCAATTTATTCGTGATACTACAAACAAAGTAATGTTTTAATAAGGTTGTTCTCCTTTGTTAGATATGATTGAAGACTGTCATCTGTATCATAAAAGTCAGCACGATGAGTAATGAATTTAGTGGGATCAATCAACTTTTGCTGAATGCTGGATATAACTTGCTCAAAATCCTGCCGGGTGGCATTGCGGCTGCTTAACAGTGTCCCTTCCCGCTTATGGAATTCCGGATGATTAACCTCAATGTTCCCTTTTTGCAATCCTACCAGAACATACCTACCGCCATGCGCCATGTACGAAAAAGAACTCTCAATAGCCTGTTTATTGCCGGTTACATCAAATATCACCGTCGGCATATCACCGCTGGTAATATGCTGTAGTTTTGTTTCCATGTCTCCATCAGCCGGATTGATAAGGTACTCAATACCCACCTTATCGCGACAAAACTCAAGTCGATAAGGGTTGACGTCAGCAGCAATAACCTTACAGCCGGCAATCTTTGCATAGGTTATTACTGCCAAGCCAATAGGACCGGCCCCGTTTACCAAAACAAACTCTCCAGGCAATAAACCTGCTCTCCTTACTGCGTGTGCGCCTATAGCAAGGGGTTCTACCAAGGCAAGTTCGTCATGACTGAGCCCTTGCCCGTGCACAAGTAAACGCTCGGGAACCTGAAAAAACTCCGCCATGCCTCCATCAGTGTGTACGCCATATACCTGCATCTGCACGCAACAATTCTCTTTGCCATTCCTGCAGGCGATACAAGTACCGCAGTTATTGTAGGGGATCACCGTTACAACATCTCCGGCGATAAAACCGCTATTTGCTGATATGCTTACCACCTCTGCCGAGAGCTCGTGACCCAGAACACGCGGGTAGGAAAAATAAGGCTGCGTGCCCTCAAAAGCGTGAATGTCAGTTCCGCAAATACCTATTCCTTTGATACGCAGTATAGCATAACCCTCTTTAGGTTCTGGCATATTAGCGGTGGAGCTTTTTAAAACTCCGGGTTCTAAACAAATCAATGTTCTCATACCAGTGTGTTCTTTAGTGAGACTTAAACATAACAAAGCCTATCTGAACAAGACCTTTGAAACAATAGAAACTTTGCAGAAAACTAAACGTTGGTAAGTTATAAAACAAAGTGCATAGGATTATGCCCCGTATATTAAAACGTAAATCGCACATATATAAATGATTGTTAACTATCGTAAAAGCGGCTGGGAAATAGTTACCCAGCGTGCGCACGGATTACTTGCTGCAGAATTCGCGCTCCATTGGCAGAAAGCGCAGCGCCCAGAACGCTGGATGGAGTTTTTAATGGCTGTAGCTGAGCATGACGACGCCCAAATTGAACTGGAGCGCAATGACGTGCTTACCGAACAAGGCGGACCTACAGATTTCAAAATGAGGGCTTTTCAACTGGAGCATGGTGAACGTACACTTACTTACACTTTAAGTAAAAGCAGGTATATTGCACTACTAAGTGCAACACACCTTGAGTTTTTAGCAGGAGATGCCAAAGAAAATAAAGCTAATATAGCGTTCTTTAAAAAACTTGCAAGCCAGAAAAAAGAATGGTGTAAAGAGTTAAAAATCAATAATGAGCAACTTGAAAAAGATTACCGTTTACTGGAGTGGTGCGACGCTTTATCGTTGTTAATTTGCCAGCATGAAGACCAGCCTGAAGAACGGCGGGTAGAGATAAGTACCGGCCCTGACGGAAAACTGCACTGCCTGAGGCAAATAGCGCCTGGCTGCCTTACTGTTGAGCCATGGCCGTTTGAAGATCCGGAGTTTAGCATAACCTATGAACACCGAACATTAACACGACTTAAATTTGATAATGTTGATGAATTTAAAACTGCGTTTCTTACAGCTGCGGTAGAAACAACAACCTGGCTATTTAAACAGCTAAAATAGCGCTTAATAACTGTTAATCAATCTGATTCCGGCTCAACACCCTTGTAGCCTGCAGGCAGTAAACCAGTAAGTTTAACTAGCCGTCCTTCTTCAGCTGACTTGTAGATAGCTTCCATAATCAGGTGATCCTGCAAACCCTCTTCACCAGGTGTAAACGGCTTTTTATTATAGATGACGCAGTCCGAAAAGTAGTCCATCTCAGTAGCAAACTGGTCTTTTTCGGTTAAGCCAATATCTTGTTGAAGCTCCAGTTTTCCATCTGCTTTAGCAGACATAAGCTTCTGGCCCTTGTATGCGAACGCCTTATCCATACTCAACCAACCCTTTTCGCAGAGCACGCGGTAACGCCTGCTTTCGTGCACATTGTAGTCTGTTGTGCAGTTGGCTATCAGCCCATTAGCAAACTTCATCTGCCAGGATACCAGCTCCTCAACCTCTCTAAACAGCGGATTACCTGGCGTACTATACCGGTAGGCAAATACTTCCGTAGGTTCTGCATTTAGTACAAAACGAATGGTATTCAGGCAATACAGGCCAATATCCGGCAGCGCGCCGCCACCGGCTAAAGCTTTCTTGTGACGCCAGTGTTCAGGATTAGCGCTGCTTTGACAATTTGATGCTTCTATTAGCTTAGGCTCCCCGAATGTCTTCTGCTGAACCATCTCGCGCAACTTACGGTTATGTGGTTGGTATTGAATGCGGTACGCAACCATAAGCTTTACTCCGGCCTGGTTACAAGCAGCTATCATTTCCTTACATTCTGCTGAGCTATTGGCCATTGGCTTCTCGCACAATATGTGCTTACCTGCTTTTGCGCCTCTTATAACATATTCTTTATGAAGCCCATTTGGCAAAACAATGTAAATTACTTCTACTTCTTTATTGTTCTTTAACTGGTCGTAAGTTTGGTAATTATAGCAGTTCTGAGGCGTTACACCGTATTGAGCCGCTACTTTTCGCATCTTTTCGGGGCTACCGCTCACCAAAGCAACAAGTTTCGACTTTTTACATGCGGTTATAGCAGGAAGTATGTTTTCCAGTGCTAAATGGCCTAAACCTACAACAGCATACCCCACTCTTTGGTCGGGAGCTAAAGGAGTTGGCGTTGGGCCGCTGGCCTGGTCAACTTCAGACTTCCATTTCTCCAGCACTATAGGCTCATCCTGATGGGCTGGCTTCCTTTCTGTACTTACATGATTTTTAACGCTTTGCGCAGTTGCGTCACTTACCAAAACCGATCCTACGGCTCCCGCCGCGAGTGTTTTACCTGTAAGTGCAATGAAATCTTTACGGGAATATCCGCCCTTATTACCTGTATTCTCCGGTGTGTTGGTTGCCATAATAAAGCAACCCTGCAGCGGTATTTTATGTTTCGAAAAAATACAAAACCACCGGCCAAAAGTAGTGACAAAACAGTGTCACCACTTTACTTAACAAAAATACCGTTATTAGCAGGAGCTAAAAAGCAGGATTATTAAGGCCTTGAAAAGTCGAAATGACGAGCAAAAATCTTCAAAAACCACACTTTTTACAACGTCATTTTACCGAGTAGGCTTCGATGTACTGCTGTACAGCAGATTTCGCTTTTTTCTACGTCAGCCACTCAAATTTTAACATTTTCACTGACCTTTCTAAAACTCGAAGATCAGGCCGATGGTTGGTTGTATGTTCCCGCCAGTCCGGTTAAGGAATTTTGTCTGGATGCGGGTTGGATCGCCAGGCACCGGTTGTATATTACCCGACGCATCTTTCACCGGAACTACTATCGGCTGCTGGTCGTACTTATGACCGGTAACGTTCTGCATGTCGAAGTAAAAGTTGAAGGAGTAATGCTTAAAGTAGTACTTCTTATCAACGCGGGCATCCAATTGGTAAAAGGCGGCAGGCACCTGGGTGTTCAGCAAGTTGTATGCAGGTATACCTTGTGGGAAAGTGTTGTAGTTTGAAACAAGTGAAGACAATGCCTGGTCGTAAGGGGTGTACGGACTGCCTCCCGTGAACCGGAGCTTAGCGCCTATCTCCCAGTTTCTCTTCAGCAGCTTACCGGCTGTCATGCTCAGGATGTACCGGTTGTTCCATGAAGAGGCAACATAATCGCCACGCTTGTTCTGGAACTCGCTTTTGAACAATGTAAGCGCGAAGATTCCATAAAAGCCTTTGTTAAGCCGTTGCTGCGCAAAGAACTCTATACCGTAACTCCTTCCCCTACTCTCGCCTACTACCGGGTCGTTGCCTACCACACCAAAATCGGCGCCGAGGTTGGCCAGCGGTATCGAATCATTCAGCACCCGCACTATCGGGTAGTTGCGGTATTGCTTGTAGAAACCTTCAACCGTGAAGCGGGTCCCTTTTAAGGTATTGTACTCCAGTCCCAGCACCACCTGGCGGTTCTGTATATAACCGAGGCTCTTGTTCAATAATGTTCCGGTACTGTCACGGTAGCCCGTCACCGTGTAAGCGGGCAACTGATAGTAAATACCGGTGTTAAAGTTGATGCTTAACCTGTCCGTAAAGTTGTAGGCGGCCGAGAACCGGGGCGATAAGGTCTTCAGCAGATTGTTCATCTTATCTGAATAGGTATTTGCATCGGCACGTGCACCTATTGACAGCGACAGCTTGTTGTCGGCAAAAGAACGGCTCACCTGGCCAAAAAAGTTGTACTTGAAGAAGCTAAGGTCCGACTGATAGATGCGATTGCCATAAGGCAGCACATTGAAAGTGTTTGTAGTATAACCGGCGCTTTCGGCACCGGTACCAAAGTTTACCTTGTACTTACCACGCTGGCTGGTATTCTCAAACCTGAACTTGTTCTCTGTTTCTGTCGACACGTATTTTAACAACAGCCCTTCGCTCTCGTTATTGTTGCGAAACTTGTTAGCTTTATTATCCAGGTAACTTCGGCTAACTACAAACTGCGAAAAGCCGTAACGGGTAAAATGCTTTAAAACAGCGCCCACACTATAACTATTCTGCGTATTCTCAGGTATGGTGGCCAGGAAGTACTGCTTGTCTTCTTCATCGTTGGCTTCTTTATTTAGCGTAAAGCGGTCTATAGCACCGAGGCCTATCAATGTAAGTTCGTTCTTGCTGTCCAGCTTTGTTTTTACCTTAAATTGGAAGTCCTGGTACGTGGGTAGGAACGGCAGTTTCAGCAATTTAAACAATGCCTGCAGGTACGAGTACCTGTACGATGCCAGGTAAGTTGTTTTACTGCCGAGAGGGCCCTCCAGCGTAGCGCTGAGATCACTTGAACCGAGCGATAAGGTTGCACCCATACGATCGGTACGACCGTTCTTTTGAGTGAACTCGAAAACTGAACTTAAAGCATTGCCACGGTTGGCCGGGAATGCCCCTGAGTAGAAATTAACCTCTTTAACAAAGTCGACGTTGATCAACCCCACGGGCCCGCCAGATGATCCCTGCGTCGCAAAATGGTTAATGTTGGGTATCTCTACCCCATCCAGGTAAAACCTGTTTTCGTTGGGAGCACCACCCCGTATGATGATGTCGTTACGAAAACTTACCGGTGCCGAAACACCTGGGAGGGATTGTATTACTTTAGATATGTCGCGGTTACCTCCCGGGTTACGCTTAATTTCTGATACGCCTATACTGCGCAACGATAACGGACTTTCCAGCGTTTTTGTAAGCCTTGAACTGGCTACCACCTTTACTTCACCTAATGTTGCGGTCTCCTCGTCCAACGCAACGTCTATCACTGTTGCTTTAACACTGTTCACCTGTATATCATACGCCGTCTTGCTTTTAAAGCCTACCTTGGTAAACAGCAGGCTGTAATTGCCCGGTTTAAGCTGTAAAGTGTAGTTCCCCAGCGAATCTGTTATTGTACCCTCGTTTGTGTTGGTGACCTTAATGGTAACGTTTTGCACTACTGTATTTGACAAGCCACTGGTGACCGTACCTTTTATAACCGCAGTTTGCGCGGCAGCCGAAAAACAGATAACAAACAGGATTATGGTAGATAGAATTAACCGCATATAGTTTTATAAAGCTTTAACAGCACTGCCCCGGGGTGTACTTGCAGGTTTATGCTCAAATATAAATAAACATCCAGGCGCAAAATCATTGCTAACCTTAATAATGCTATTATCATTTTATTACAAAAATATACCAATTATCTATTTAATAGCATTTATTTGTACATAATAAATATCTGTAACCTCTATTTAATAGTTAGCACCACCAGATGAATTTAAAAAACAAGAACATTTTAGTTGTTGGCGGTAGTACCGGGATAGGTTTATCGTTGATCAAACAACTATCAGCAGCAGGAGCAAACATCTACAATATCTCCAGGAATGGATCGGTGGAGTGGCCGGCAAATGTAAATCATCTTGCGTTGGACATCTTAGGTGATGTTACCGCAACGGCAGCATTCCTGCCCCAGCAATTGCACGGGCTGGTATATTCTGTAGGAAGTATTAACCTTAAGCCTTTTAACCGCCTGTCGGAAGATGATTTCATGAATGACTACCGGCTCAACGTTTTAGGGGCCGTTAAAGTAATTCAACAAGCGTTAAAGCCACTTAAAAGCGCTGCAGGTGCTTCTATTGTGCTTATCAGCTCAGTTGCCGCACGTACGGGAATGAGTTTCCACGCAAGTATCGCCTCGGCTAAAAGCGCGGTTGAGGGGTTAGCATTATCACTTGCTGCGGAGCTGGCACCAAGCCAGGTACGGGTTAATGTAGTTGCACCTTCGCTTACCGAAACGCCTTTGGCACAAAACCTGCTTAACACCCCTGAGAAAAAGGAAGCTTCGGCCAAACGCCATCCGCTCAATAAATATGGACAGCCGGAAGACATTAGTTCGGCGGTGGCTTATCTTTTGGCAGATGAGAGTGCATGGATAACCGGACAGGTAATTGGCATTGACGGAGGCTTGGGTAAGCTAAAAACTAGTTAATAAACGCAACATTAAGTATGCTTAAAAGCAACCCTTATCCGGATAATGTACTTGCAGCAAAACGGCTACAGGGAGATAACGCTGCCGACAATTTTATTGCCGGTGTATTTGCCAATACAGAAAACAAGAAGGCTTTATATGAATGGCTGGGCACTCTAAGTAATAACACGCAACTATTACACCTGCCAACCCTGTTTGCTAATGAGCCTGTCCTTACTACGGCCGCTAACCTGCCGCATTGGGCCAATACCAGGATGATGCAAAGGGGTTCGGTGTTCTTTATTCGCCATTCCGAAACTATAATGAACCTGCTGGGCCTGCTTTCCCTGCCATACTGTTACACAGCAGCCAATGGCGCAATGGTGCTCTATTTGTCTGACAGGATGCGGAGCGATACCACTAAACGCCTTTACGAAACAGCCGCCTTTGTTTGGGAGGTGATGGCTCCAGATGCATTTGAAACCACAGGTAAAGCCTTTGCGAGTATTTTGAAAGTGCGTTTAATGCACGCCGCCGTTAGGTTTTATACCTATAAAAGCGGACGGTGGAACGATGAATGGGGTACGCCGGTAAACCAGGAAGACATGGCCGGCACTAATTTGTCGTTTTCGTTATTGGTAATGCGCGGCCTTAGAAAGCTGGGCATCACCGTGGGCAAAGAAGATCAGGAAGGTTTCATGCACTTGTGGAATGTGATAGGCGCGCTATCCGGATTAGATGAGTACCTGCTACCCGGTAGTGTTAAAGAGGCACAGATACTGGATACCATCATCAGTAAAAGACAATTTTCTTCTTCGGCCCACGGAAAAGAGTTAACATCATCATTAACAAAACATATAACCGGCATTAACAACACGGGCGCCTCGGCAAATGATATTTTAGGCCTGATGCGCTACCTGCTTGGTGCGCCTGTAGCCGACATGCTGAATATAGATGCACCTGAGCTGCCATCTTACAAAATACAGTTGCTGAAGCTGACTAACCTTGTAAAAGGATTAAAGCCTGTGGGCAACACTAACCTGGCTTACAAAGAGGCATACAGCCGGTTTAAGCAGCAGAGCCCTGCCGAAGCTGTAACTTAACCCCGAATACGTACTTTATAAATGTTAGCTCAATGAAATCGTACAAACTTATACACGAATTGATTTCCATGGTTGAAAAGCTGGAAACAGAGAACAACGGCGTAGAGGTTTCCTTACAGGATTTCGCAGGATTTCTGGTAACCCAACTGGAAACAACAAGCTTATACACCAGCCAGGCTGATGCACGGTTTGGAGAACAGGAACAACAAGCACAGCAACTTGCCTACCAACTGGACAACAGCATAGGCCGCTTATTTGTTTATATGAGCCGCTATGCAAAATCTTACATTAAGAAAGCGCTTGAAGGAACCCCTTTGCAAAGTGGCGAAGACTTTACCTGTTTGGCCATATTGCTTACGCATGAACAGCTTTCCAAATCGGACCTGATCAGTCGTAACCTGCAGGAGAAAACTTCGGGCACGGAGGTGTTAAGGCGACTGATAGCTAATCAATTGATAACGCAATGGGATGATACAGGCGACAAACGCGGCAAGTTTGTTGCCATAACCGAAAAGGGCAGGCAGCTGCTTTACCAGGTATTTAATGAAATGAACCATGTTGGCAAGATGATAGGCGGCGATTTAACCATTGCTGAAAAGCTATCGCTACGGTACACATTACAAAAGTTGGAGAACTTTCACCACCAGCATTATCAAAACAAAACGATAACGAACAAAGCAGCCTTAAAGGAAGTTACAGCCCAGCTTGTTTAATGTTGGGGTTGGAGTAGTGGTTAGAGTGTCAGCGGGATCAATAATTTGGGGCGGACTTGTTACATGCAGCGGCGATTGCCCGCCTGTTACCACGAAATTGCAGGGGCTAGACGTAAAAAGGTGTTTTCTTCCAATATTTTTACCACAAACCTGGCTACATCCAGCCGGCTTATATTGATCGAGGGCTTGTCTTTACGGTTAAGAATAACTTTAATCTCTTTTTTTGCTTTTGAGTTTATAAGGCCCACGGACCTTACAGCGGTCCAGTCGAGATCAGATGCTGAAAGTAAGTCCTCCTGCCTGCCGTGGTCCAGGTAACCATATTTAATGTTACTATAACGTATTGTCCATCTAAACCACCAGGGGATATCGGCCATGGTTTCGTTAACGCCCCAGGCTGATAAAATTATAACCCTCTTTAGCTTTATTTCTTTTGCAATAGCAATAACGTTTTTTATAGTTCCGGACATTAACAACTCAGGTGTGCGCAGCCGGGACCATGGAAAGTCGCTATACCTGGAGATGTTCAATGCGCTAATTACTGAATCGCAGCCGTTTATTGCCGAACGCATTAAAGTTTCATCCAGCGTAGATCCCTCATAAACGGTAAGCAGGGGCGAGTTTATCGATATCTTGTTTTTATTGCGTACGATTACTTTAACAGCATGCCCCCTGGCTAATAACTCACTGAGTATTAACTTACCTGTGCGCCCTGTAGCCCCTAACAAGAGTACTGTCATGTTTAAAGGTAATAATTATATGACAAATCACCAACGCGACACCACGTATGGACGCTAGCCTTTAAGAATAAGGCTAATTATCAGCAAACCAAATTATTATACTATATTTATAGCACCCATTGTAGCCGTCGCCTGTACTTACTTAAAGAGAAACATTGTAGTTATTGTATTTGCCGTTTGAAATTAAAAAACAAACATAGTAGCGACAATTTAAGCCGGCAGGCGAAGTGAACACCGATGAAGTTTTTTGCTGTTGTATTATCGATAATCTTTTCGCTGGTTTGTTTTACAGCCGAAGCGCAAAACATCGGTTTTGAGAAGGGCAACTTCGACAACTGGGAATTTGCCGTTGGAACGATAGACACAGCAGGTATTATAACAACTACACCAACCATCGCGGTACCCGGCAAGTTTGAACTGCTAAAAAACACCAACGATGGTATGATCGATCTCATAGGCGGCTTCTCTGTATACTCCCCCAATGGCAGCAAATACTGCATGAAATTAGGTAACATTGATGAAGGTAATGGTGTGCAACAAGCATCTTATACTTACAATGTGCCACCAGAAGGTGCAAGCAGTATTATACTTAACTACGCGGTAGTACTGGTAAACCCGGGCCATCCGCCCAATCAGCAGCCCAGGTTTACCGTGAAGATTTTTAATGTAACAGACGGTAAGTATTTGGCTTGCCCGGCGTTTGATTTTATATCGTCCTCAGATCTTCCCGGCTTTAAATACAACAGCGATGGTGTGTTTTACAAAGACTGGGCTACTACTTCTATAAACCTTACAGGATTAAACGGAAAGCAGGTACGCATGGAGTTTACCGTAAATCACTGCCCATTTAAAGAACATTACGGCTATGCCTACCTGGATATTAATGAGGATATAGGTTCACCTATAAAAGGTAATATCTACTGTGCTGATCAAAAGGATGTGACACTTACCGCTCCTCCCGGCTTTAAAACCTACACCTGGTACACTGCGGACTTCTCGAAAGAACTAGGCACGGGGCAGGTAATTAACTTATCGCCGGCACCGGCTGATCTTACCAGCGTGGCGGTAACTATAACACCTTACAACGGCCTGGGATGTACCGACACCTTGTACAGCACCGTAAAGAAAATAGCAGAACCGTTTAACTTTGTAGTACAAAAAGATATAAACGTTTGTCCCGGCTCGCCTTTAGACCTAACAAGGCCTGAGTACAAAGCAGGCAGTAGCAGCGGGCTTACTTTCCGGTATTTTGCCGACGAAGCGGGATTGATCCCGTTACCTTCTCCATCAGAGATTACTGCTGCCGGCACTTACTACATCAGCGCGGTAAATGCAGGTGGTTGCAGCGGTATATTACCTGTAAACGTAACGTTTAATGCGCCGGAACTAACTATCACCGATCCACCGGCTGTTACATTCCCGGCGACTGTTTCTATTTTAAACAGCTACAATCCACAAGCGGGAGTAAGTTACTCATACTGGAAAGACCCGTCAGCCACTACTGCGCTTGATGATGCCGCCGGTGTTGCACAAAGGGGAACTTATTACATAAAGGCTGAGCTATTAGGCTGTACAGCGATAAAGCCGGTTAAAGTTACCATCTTACCTCCACCGCCTTCAATAATAGATGCTCCTACTGCTTTCACACCTAATAACGATGGCATAAACGACTGCTTTAGGTTTTACGTTAAAGATTTGGTGTTTGGGTCACTGGAGATATTCAATCGCTACGGAACTATTGTTTACCGAACAACTGCTCCTGACTGGTGCTGGGACGGTAATTCGGGCAAGAAAGCGCTACCGGCAGGTACTTATTATTGGGTGTTCCACGGATTAGATGAATATTCCCGTAAACCGGTGCAAACAGCATCGTACATAACTTTGATAAGATAAGATTTTGATTATGTCTGACTAGTCGAACTTTGCCGCGATAGTTTGTTCACAAAGGCCAAACGATAACGTCATGCCATTGCCGCCAAGTCCGTTTATAATGGTAACGCCGGGTTCCGGCTGGTGTACAAACTCCGTTTCGCCGTTGGTCATTTTTGCATACGTCCCGTTCCACGTTTGTATAACCTGTTGGTTTTGCAACTGTGTAAAGGTGGCAAGATAATCCAGTATCATTCGGTTGATGAAATCTTTATCGAACGGATCAAGCACCAGGCCATATTCATGAGAATCGCCCACTGTAAGCTCACCTAAATGATTTTGACAAACCATCACGTGTATACCCCATTTCAACTGTTCGGCATACTGCTCCTCATAACGTGCGCGCAAGGCAGGTAAGCTTGCTGCCGATTTAAAGCCAGGATAATGTATCATGGACAAGCTACCGCAAAGCGCAGGTCCTATCCGCTGATTTGCCGGTTGCGCAGCTAATCTCAGCATTTGCAACTTGCACTTGGTGATTGGGGTAGCCGCAAAAAGCTCCGGGTATAAGGTTTCAAATTCCACACCGCTGCCAATGAATATTTCGTCGGCCCGCCAGGTGCGTTCGCCGGTAGTTACCGTAGTGCTACTTACCCCACTTACTGCCGTGTTCCAGTAGAACTTAACGCCGTATTTCTCTGCCAGATATTTTGCGACAGCGCCAATTGCATCACGCGCTTCAACTATCATTTCGGTACCGCTCCAAAGGGCACCTTTAAGTCCGTTAGGGTTCACTGCTGCCGACTTGTTTAGCGCTTGTTGCGGCGTTAATAAGCTTACATCTCTTACGCCGCTGTTAATGGCTGCATATTGCTCCATTACTTCCAACTCATCGTCATGGTAGGCCAGGTGCATAGATCCTACTTCATCATGCCAGATACCGGCTTCGGCACATACCTGTTTCCATATACTTCTTGACAGCATTGCCCTTTCGAACAATGGTCCGGTGGGCTGCCCTATAGGCCATACCATTCCAAAGTTGCGTATTGAAGCGCCAACTGCACGCTCGTTACGTTCAAAAACAGTTACATCGTATCCTCTAACGGCCAAGGCGCGCGCTGTTGCAAGGCCGACTATACCAGCCCCTATTACAATTGCAGACGGTTTATTCATAAAGATTTAGTGATGATTTGAGCATCCTTTCGGTAAGATCTCAGGAAATAAATAAGTGAAAAAACGCAGCTTAGTCCGCCAATGAGTGCGACCGCTATCAAGCCATCTTTAAAAAGATCGCTCCAGCTTACTGTTGGGTTGCCGAGCTCTTTTATTAGCAATACCGTTACGCTGCCAAGGTATCCCACAGAATCGGCAACATAGATGAGGAAACCAACATTACCCTTATAGTGAAACGTAGCGATCATACGCTCAAAAAAGATAGCGTTGTAGGGTACGTAACCCAGGTAAAGGCCAAGGCCGGCCAACGTCATCCAGCTTACTGAGCCTATTATCCCCATACTAAAGATTACGGTAGAAATGCCAGCAACAGCACATCCTAAAATGATCATCAAGTGTATCAGCGTAAACGCCTGTAAATTCTTTTTCACCAAAACCAGCAGGCCCATAGCCGCTAAAACCATTATGGATATGGGTGTATCAATCCGCGCGAAAATGTTTTTATCGGTTACGCCCAGGCTGTGCCATATCTCCACGTTGAAGTTATCCCGTACATCACGCATAACGGTAAGTATCACGTAAATGATGATGGTTAACACCATTCCCGGCCAAAAACGTGCAAGAAATGCCTTGCGTTCTTCGCTGTTCATGGGCAGGCGCTCGGTACGCAGCTGCTTATCCTCGATTGTTGGAGCTGGCATCAGCTCCAGCAAAAGCACGAACACTATCAGGGGAAGGATAAACACAGCGCCGGTTACAAATGGCATGTAATTTTCACTCACTCCATAATTAAGCATAAGCGTTTGACCTATTGTCTTCACAAATCCGGATCCGAAAATGAAGCTGATAGACAGCACCGCTGCCATGAACTCGGTAGAACGCCTGCCTTCTATATACCCGAATACCAAACCCCATATCAACCCAAGCGGAAAGCCGTTTACAAATAAGAATATGATATTATAAGGCCTGGGTGTTAAAGCAAATAAAAGTAACGCCAACCAGGATATACCCACAAGCAATATGATGGTCTGACCTCGTTTGGCTTTTATCTCGGCTATAAACCTGATCCCATAAAACTTGCTGAACATATAACCAAAGATCTGCGCAATCACCAGCCATACTTTAAAATCGATATGGAGGTACTGGTCGCCTGCAAAAGTAGCTGCGGTAAAAGCCTTGCGAAACGCGTACATAGATGTATAAGCCCCAAATGCTGAGAGCGCGGCCATAATAGTAACTGCGCTGTACGGCCATTTGGCAACACGTTGTTTAAGCTTAAGCAGCATCCGGCTGGTTTATAATCTTTTGCACATCGGCAATATCGTCAATTATGTGTGTAGGATTATAAGGCTGTAATTGCTCTTTGGTAAAAGCGCCTGTAGTTACGGCTATTACATACCGACAGCCAACATTCTGGCCTTCACGTATATCTACTTCGGTATCCCCTACTTTGGCAACTTCTTTAGGATCTGTTATGCCGGCCTGCTGCATCATAATACTGATCATTGCAGGGTCAGGCCTGCCTTGCGGCACTTCGTCAGAACATACCATGTAGTCGAATATCCCTTTCTCGCGCCAGCACAACTTGCTTACGATATTCTCGGCTATCTCACGCGAAAAACCGGTATTAATACCGATTTTTTTACCTTCTGCACGTAGAGTCAGCATTGTTTCCTCTGCATTTGGAAGTGGTTTAAGGTCAGTTGCATCTTTATAGTACTGAACCATTGATTGCACAAAATCTTGATGTATACTACCAATTAGCTCGCCAGTTATCTTGCTTTTATCTGCTTCGTGTTCAAGGAGCATTTTTTCTATAGCAACCTTTTTTTCATAGCCCATGATAGGATTGATCTGCTCGATAGCAACATTATAGCCGTATTTAGCCATAGCAGTTTTGAAAGTGGCTGTCACACCATTCTCATCAGCAACCGTGGTTCCGGCCATATCAAAAACAACAAGTTTAATAGACATGTTAAAACATTTATGTTTAGCAATATTAAACTATGTTTATTAAAATTAAACCAACACAATGTTAAAATATTTTTAAGAAAGTGGGTCCGCTTCAAAAAAGTACACAACCAGCATGCGGGCTATATCTTTCCCAATGTTTTTAGGTGTATGTGGGGCACGGCCATCAAACAGCATAGAATCGCCCTCGTCAAGCACATACCTATCTTGACCAAACTGGTATTCTATTTTACCACTTAGTATGTATTTATATTCAAATGCTTCGGTTTGTACCTGGGGGCGGTGCGCATCCGTATCCAGTTCAAGCAATACTATATCTACTGTCGACCCTTTTATCGACTGTGTAAAAATACGTTTGTAGTAAAAGCCTGCTGCATCCTCCTTTTCAAATCCTTCGTAATCCTGCTTACGCTTTATAATAATTGGATATGGAGTTGTTTTGGAACGGATATCTTTAAAAAACACATTTAAATCTATATCTAAAGCTTTTATAATATCTATTAATACAATTAGCGAAGGAATGGTGCGGCTGTTCTCTATCTGTGATATTAATCCTTTACTCACATTGGCTTTGTTGGCCAGCTCTTGTACGGTAATATTCTTTTCACGTCGCCTCTCCTTTATCCGGTAGCTTATTTGTATTAAAATATCATCTTGCATCTGTGCGCTTATAGTTGGTTGGCGGGAAATTAGAAATTATATAAAAAGCAAACAAGAAAACGTTTACATATTGATTGTGAAAAAGCATAAAGTTGTATTTTGTATAAACATCACGCTGATTTAATACAGGCGTAACACTAACCTTCGTCATTTGCCCTATTATGATAGATCCTACTTTTCACCGCGCACCGGAACTCATCACCGATAAGGTATTTGCCTTGTATGAACTGCATGGCAATGAGGATTACATTGGCGAACCCGTATCGCAACTGGAGCACATGGCTCAGGCAGCAATGCTTGCCAAAGAAGAAGGGTATGATGATGAGGTGGTACTGGCTGCATTCTTCCATGACATAGGCCACTTATGTGCTGCCGAAGGAGAGGCGGAAAGCATGGATGGTTTGGGGAATGTTGACCACGAAAAACTTGGAGCCGAATATTTGTTGAACCTGGGGTTTTCTGCCCGGGTGGCCAGCCTGGTGCAAAGCCATGTTGTAGCCAAACGCTATCTTACCTTTAAATACCCCGACTACTATAATAAGCTATCACCTGCCAGCAAGGGAACGCTGGAATTCCAGGGAGGGGTGATGACCGCTGACGAAGCGGCTGCCTTTGAAGCTAACCCGGACAAAGATCTGATTATCCGTTTCAGGCATTGGGATGATGAAGCAAAACTGCAAAACCTGCCGGTAAATAATATACCTGAGCTAAAGCAAATGGCTGTTAAGCACCTTTCGGCACAACTAGCCGGAAGCCGCTAATGTTAACTATGTTTAACTTAAATATATAGCTTACATTATCATTCCTCATCCTCCTTAACCTTGTTTCAACATACCTTTAAGGTTTACTTAACTTAAACTTAGTTTATAAATAATAAACAAAGTTTAGTATTGCTGCTGACAAATTCCAACTAATCACATTAGAATTTTTGTAAGCAGATGAAACAAATTTACCCCCATTTTAAAAGGTTTGCTATGCTACTGCTATGCAGCCTTATGCCTCTTATCTTGTTTGCACAAAACAAGATTACCGGTACAGTAAACGACGAAAACAAACAGCCCCTGCCCGGCGTAAGTGTAATGCTTAAAGGAACCACGCAAGGCACCACTACCGATGTTTACGGTCGCTTTATTATTACAGCCAGCCCCGGCCAGGTGCTGGTATTTAAATTTTTAGGCTTTGCGCCGCAAGAGGCTACGGTTGGCACCGGCACAACCATGGTAATTAACCTTACAGGAGACAGTAAGGCTCTTAACGAAGTTGTAGTAACCGCACTGGGTGTAAAAAAAGAAACCCGCCGTGTAGGTTACGCGCTGCAAACCGTAGCTGGTGAAGACCTAACACTGGCACGCGACCCCAACCCTATTACCGGCCTAACCGGTAAAGTAGCCGGCCTTTCGGTAGGTCCGTCTGCGGAGTTACTCGGCGCGCCAAGTGTGCGCTTACGCGGTAACGCCATTTCATTGTACGTTGTTGATGGTTTCCCTATTAACACCGATACTTACAACATCAGCCCGGATGACATAGAATCGTATACAGTGCTTAAAGGCCCTGCTGCAGCCGCTTTGTACGGTAACCGTGCATCGTATGGCGCTATCCTGATCACTACAAAAAAGGGCAACAAAAATAAAAAAGGTTTAACTGTAGATGTTAACAGCTCAACAGTAATAAACTCTGGCTTTCTTGCATTTCCAAGGGTACAAAAATCTTATGGTGCAGGTGAGAACACTTTTTACCAGTTTGTTGACGGCAAGGGCGGTGCACCTGGCGGTGTAGACGCTGATTACGACGTATGGGGCCCGTATTTTAACGGACAGTTAATACAGCAGTATGATAGCCCAGTTATAAACGGTGTTAGGCAGGCAACTCCTTATACCGCGCGTGGAGCAAACAACCTTAACAATTTCCTGCGCACCGGTTATCAAACCAACAACAACGTTGCTTTAAGCGCTAACGGTGATAACTACACTGTACGTTTATCAGCTTCACAGCAACACCAAAACAGCTATATTCCGGAACAATACCTGGATATTGCCAATGCAAATATCTACGCATCTTTCAACCCAAACCCACGCTGGAAATTTGAAGGCAACGTTAACTTTAACCGTCAAACTACAGACAACTTTCCTGACGTGCAGTACGGCCCCAACAGCTTAATATACAACTTAGCTGTATGGACCGGCGCAGACTGGGACGTAAACGCACCGGACATTAAAGCCATATGGCAGCCCGGTAAAGAAGGTATTCAGCAGCAATTTGCCGAGTATACCCGTTACCATAACCCGTGGTTCATGGTTAAAGAATGGACACGTGGTCATTACAAAAATAATACAACTGGTTACTTACTGGCTAACTACAAGATCAATAATAACCTGAACGCCACTTTACGCTCGCAAATAGATACTTACAACCTCCTGCGTACCGAAAAAATGCCGTTCTCGGCACACCCTTACGGCCGTGAAGGTAATGAAGGTGACTACCGCGAAGATCGCCGGGACCTGTTCGATAACAACACCGAGTTGATGGTAAACTATGATTATACCATCAAAAAGTTCCTGAACCTGTCGGGCTTGGTAGGTGGTAATATGCGCAACCTAACCTATAACTCTAACTGGACATCTACCGACTACCTGAACGTGCCGGAAGTGTATTCTTTCAGCAACTCAAAAAATCCGGTTCAGTCTACCAGTTTTAATGCGGATATGCGTGTACTAAGTGCTTACTACTCGTTAGATGCAACCTTTGGTAAGTATGCCACTATTTCCAGCACAGGCCGTATAGATAAATCTTCGGCTTTCCAGGTACCAACTACATACTATTATCCAAGTGTATCAGTAGCTACAGTGATATCAGACTACGTTAAAATGCCGGAGTTTATCTCCTTTCTTAAAGGCAGGGCTTCGTTCTCTAACATCCGTTCAGACGCAACCTCTACAACAATAGGCCCCGCGCCGTTCAACTCCATTACGGTGTTTGGTGGCAGCACGGGTTCTTCGTTATTCACCAATCCACTTGGTTACGGCTCTACCTATAACTCGCCGTACAATGGGCCGGATTACTCATTGGCAACATCGTACAACATCAGCAAACCGTACAACAGCCAAACCGCAGGTTACGCATCAGATTACCTGTACCAAAATGGCATTAAAACCTCTACCCGTATAAACTACGAAGAAGGGTTTGACATCAAGTTCCTGCAAAATCGCTTAGGGTTTTCAGGTACGGCTTTCCAATATATAGATGGCCCAAGGATATTGCCTAACGTAATATCAACAGCAACCGGTTATAACATTGAGTATCTGAATGCGCTCAAAACTAAAAAGACGGGCTACGAAGGATCGCTCAGCGGTACACCATTTAAAAACCCAGATGGTTTCTCATGGAATGTATTGGCCAACATATCAACCTTTAAGGAGGTATATAAAGAGCTACCTGAAGGCCAGGATACTTATGCTACATTCTTTGCAGCAGGAGACCGTACAGATAAATTATACGGAAGTGCATTTGTGCGCAACCCACAAGGCCAGATCATTAACGATGCTGCCGGCAAACCGCTTATTAATCCTGTTGCACAATACCTTGGTAACATGAATGCCAAGTTCGCCTGGAGTATATATAACAAATTTGAGTACAAGAACTTTAGCCTGGGCGTACAGTTTGATGGTTCTGTAGGCGGCGTTATTGTAGACTACATGCACAACAAGACCATGCGTGGCGGTGCTAACGCAGAAACCGCCGAAGGTGCCCTGGGAGCGGCCCGCTACCAGGATTGGTTAAACTTTGGTAAAGCAGGTTATAGCGGCACTTACGTTGGCGAAGGTGTTGTTATATCAAACAATGCGTCTATCAACTACGACTCTAAAACCGGTGCGGTGCTTAACTATAGCGCTTTGCAGTACGCACCTAATGTTACAAAAGCTTTTGTGCAGGATTATGTAAGTAAGTACTACAATGCGGACGAAGCTAACCTAATGAGCAAGACTTACACCAAATTGCGCGAGGTAACACTAAGCTTTGCATTTCCTAATAAAGTACTTGAGAAAACTTTCGTAAAGAAGGCATCAGTTACTGTATATGGCCGTAACCTGCTTTATTTCTATAAAGATAAACGCTTTAAAGATGTGGATTTGGACCAGTATAACTACGCTACCAGTTTAACAGGCCTGCAATCGCCTACTGTACGCAGCTTTGGCCTTAACCTAAATGCATCATTCTAACAACGAGGACCAGCGATCATGAAAAAGACACTAAAATTATACATACTACCTATAGCAATGCTGCTATCGGTAACCGGGTGTAAAAAGAGCTTTGACGAGCTTACTAAAAACACCAACAAACCAAATAATGTATCTGCAGCGCTGTTGCTGAACGGTATAGAGAACAGCATTGCAGAATTACCGGACGGACAAAAAGAAGTAGTAGACCAGTACTATTTGTACAACTATGATTATTACGGCAATAACCGTTATGATTTTGGTGGCGGTGACGACTACTATACTACACTAAAGAACGTGCTGGCCATGGAAAAGCAGGCGGAGGCTAGCGGTGGCGCTGCAATAAACCCGTACGAAGCGTTGGGCAAGTTCTTTAAAGCATACCTGTTTACCAAAATGAGCCTGGAGATGGGCGATGTGCCTATGACCGAGGCTTTACAGGGCTTAGATAACCTAGCGCCAAAGTACGACTCGCAAAAAGCGGTTTTTAAACAATCTCTGGATTGGTTGGAAAGTGCAAACAGCGACCTGGGCCAAATGATTGCTAAACCTAACGACTTCGGTACCGGCGAAGGCGCGGTGCTGAAGAATGACTTTTATTATAGCAATGACCTTAGCAAATGGCAAAAAGCTGTTAACGCCTTAAGGATACGTTTACTTGTTCAGCTAAGTAAAAAGACATCTGATGCAGACCTGAACGTTACCGCACAATTTGCAAATATTATTAGCAACCCATCAAAATACCCTTTGATGACAAGCTCTGCAGACAATCTGCAATATGTGTTTGTATCGCCAAGTAATTACTATCCGCAAAATCCTAACAATTTCGGTCAAAGCGGGTCGCGCAAGAACATGTCCAGCACCTATGTTGGACTGTTGACCTCGCTCAAAGACCCAAGGGTATTTGTAACTGCTGAACCCGTACGCGACCTTGTTGACAACAAAAAGCAAAGTGCAACAGATTTCGCCTCTTTTGTAGGTGCAGATGCTGGCCTTGATCAGGGTGTAATGTACAATAATGCAGGCTTACAACAGTACTCGTTCTTAAACCGCAAATACTTTTACTCTACTTATACAGGTGAGCCGAGTATACAGATAGGGTATCCGGAGTTGATGTTTAACATTGCAGAAGGCATTAACAGGGGCTGGGCAAGCGGCAATGCCGAAACCTGGTACCAGGCCGGCATTAAAGCATCAATGGCATCATATGGTATTCCAGAGAATGGCACTTTCACTGCTTACTTCTATCGCCCGGGTTCTACCAGCGTAACTGCAAGCGCAAACTACGACACCTTCCCCATCAACTTCAGCTTTGCAGATTACTACAATCAATCGACGGTAAAGTACGCAGCGGGAACAGATGGCCTTACCAAGATATTGAAGCAAAAGTACGCTGCATTGTTCCGCCATTCGGGTTTGGAGTCTTACTTCACTTATCGCCGTACGGGTGTACCAACCTTTACCACCGGACCAGGAACAGGCAACGGCAGCCGTATAGCCCAGCGTTATCAGTACCCGTCTGCCGAGCGCACTGCCAACCGCGCTAATTACCAGGCGGCCCTGGATGCACAGTTCGGCGGTAACGACGACATTAACGGCCTGATGTGGATACTTAAATAATTGAATTAATTACCTGCCGGGCCGTTAGCAATAGCGGCCCGGCTTTTTTACAACCTACTATGAAAAAACTGATCTTGATTGCAGCTATAGCAATTGGCATCCTGCCAGCTTCAGCACAAAAGCATCAAACACAAAATGTGATTATAGTAACGCTCGACGGTATGCGCTGGCAGGAAGTGTTCCGCGGAGCCGACTCAGCACTTATTAGTTCTAACTTCACCGAAGACAAAGAAGAGGTTAGGAAAAAGTTTTGGGCTGCATCAGCAGAGGAAAGGCGTAAATTACTGTTCCCGTTTCTTTGGTCGGTTATAAGCAAGAAAGGCCAACTTTATGGTAACCGTGATTTGGGCAACAAGGATGAAGTGGCCAATCCTTATCGTTTCTCCTACCCTGGCTATAACGAAATATTCACCGGCTTCCCTGACAAGCGGATGAACACCAATGATCCCATAACCAACCCTAACATGAATGTGCTTGAGTACATTAACAAACAAAAGGGTTTTGAAGGCAAAGTTGCAGCTTTCGCATCATGGGAACGATTTCCGCAGATTTTGAATAAGCAGCGCTCCGGCTTAGCAGTTTATTCTGGTTATGTTGATGTAAATAAGCCCGATGCTAACGAGCGCATAAAATATCTCAACGAATTACAACACAATGTGCCCCATTACCTGGGCGATTCAACACGTCTTGATTTCATCACCTACGAATACAGCAAAGAATATATAAAACAATTTAAGCCAAGGGTACTCTACATGGCATTTGATGAAACCGACGACATGGCTCATGCGGGTAATTATAAATCGTACCTGGAGCGTGCCAAACAAGAAGACGGATACATTAAGGCTTTATGGGATATGATACAGAATGATCCGGTTTACAAAAACAAGACAACCTTGCTGATAACTTGCGACCACGGCCGCGGCGAAAAGCCACTAGACTCATGGAAACACCACGGTGCTGAAGTGGCAGGCGCGGAACAAACCTGGTTTGCAGTCATCGGCCCGGATACGCCCCCTTCAGGAGAAGTAAAAACCGCCACAATTACTTACCATAAGCAGTTAGCGCAAACTATAGCACAGCTACTAGGCTTTAACTTTAAGGCTAATGCAGGTCATGAAGTTGGAGACGCTATCACATCCGTCATGAAGTAGAACAAATTACTAAATCTACTAATACCAGTTACACAGGGCTGCATTATATGAATGCAGCCCTTTTTGCTTTATATATTCCTTTATAATTACTGACACATTTACAGCACTACTTTCGAAAACCTTGTCCTAACTGTAAACTCACGTATTCATTGTATAGTAAGTATCTAATTTGCATAACTTACCAACGCACTTAATTGATGCTGATTTATGTTGTATAAAGGTATTATATTAGTTTACTTTTTCGATTGCCAGGCGACACTGGCTTGTTGTTGATTATGAGAGGATTATTGCTCTTTATTTTCAGTCTTTTACCATTTATACTGTTTGCTGACAACGGCAACGGTGAGCTTTTTGATGAGTTGAAGACAGAGTTTAGCAAAAAAAGCCGTTACGATAAAAAAAAAGAAGCGCAAATTCTGGTTATAAAAACCACACTCAAGCAATTACCCGCTAGTGATTTTAACAGCCAGTTTGAGGTTTGTAATAAGTTATATGACGGGTACAAATCTTATCAGTACGATTCAGCATACGTTTATGCCAACAAGCTACTTTCATTAAGCCAATCACTTCACGACAGGTCCAAAGAAGACTTTAGTAAAATAAAGATGGGCTTTATCCTGCTGTCGTCGGGTATGTTTAAAGAAACCTTCGAGAGCATGCGGGGTATTAACGTAAAAAGCCTGGAAAGTTCCGTTAAAATGGAATATTATTCCATCACCATGCGTGCCTATTATGACCTGGCTACTTATAATAACGATAAGCATTATACCCCTGTTTATACCTCACTGGCAAACAAGTATATTGATTCGGCCATTGCTTTAAGTAAGCCCGGATCTTACGATAACTTATATCTTTCCGGATACAAGAAATACAAGAACGGATTGAATGATTCTGCGGCCACAATATTCTACCAACTCCTAAAGTCGAAGAAGCTTACCGAACACCAGAATGCAATTGTAGAATCTACCTTAAGTAACGTTTATCAAAGCATGTCGCAGCCGGATAAAAGCATTGCGTTGCTTATACGTGCAACCATAAGTGACATTCGCTCTTCCACCAAAGAAACCATAGCCCTATTTTGGCTGGCCGAAATATTATACAAAAAGGGCGACATAAAAAACGCCTACGTAGCGCTTGAGCATGCGCTTGACGATGCCGAATTCTATGGTGCCAGGCAGCGAAAAACCCAGATTGGTTCGTTACTGCCCATGGTAGCCTCGGAAAAACTTTTGTTTATAGAACGTGAAGAACGCTTGTATATAAAGAGCCTAAGCATGATTACTGCTTTAGCAGTTGCTGTTGTGGTAATTTCTGTACTCTTATATAAGCGAAATAAAAAACTGAAAGCAAAAGAGCGGGTAATAGAGCGGGTGAACGAAAAGCTTATAGAAGGCACCAAAATCAAGGAAGACTATATTGGCTATTTTTTTAATGTAATATCAGGATACATTCTTCAACTGGAACGCATCAAACGTTCTGTAGATACAAAATTGCCTGCAAAACGGTATGAGGATATACAGTTGATGGCTAACAACATCAACATTAAAAAAGAACGCGAAACGCTGTTTAACACCTTCGACCAGGTTTTCTTAAAAATCTTCCCAAACTTTGTTGAAGAGTTTAACACTCTTTTTAAAAAGGAGAACCAGATATGGCCGAAAGAGCATGAGGTACTTACTACCGACCTGAGGATATTTGCCTTGATGCGAATGGGAATTACAGACACAGAGACGATCGCAAAAATACTGGAGTACTCAGAGAAGACCATCTACGTATACAAAATGCGAATTAAAGCCAAGGCACTAATCCATGGTGACGAATTTGACCAGCGAATAATGGCAATTAAAGCCGTTGACACGGGCGCCAAAAACTAACCACGTAAGTTCTCCAATCAGGAGCAAAACCGCTACTACTTTCCGTATTTAATACACTAAGGTAAAATACGTCCTTTCTCATTTTCTTTTTATACGCCTTATACAATTTAAGGTTCATGGCTACAAGTTAGATCTTCTAAATTTAGCCCTTGCTGACCCCTCCTATCGCATAAAAATAACTCTTTAAACATGCTTAGTGTATTGAAAATATGCTACAGCCGTTAAATTTCTGTGGATTTTTAAAATTTATATAATTGATTATCAATATTATAAATTTAAACAAATCGACTTTTTATTAAATTTTATGTAAATAAATAGCTTACGGTTTTTCAGCTCGTTTAATTTGTATCAGCGAAGCAAATCATCCGTTTAACACTGGATACTCTTCGAAAACAAACCAATTATAATTTATCTGCACGGCAAAAATTTCTGCTTGCAAAACAGTCGATCTAATCATATAGGCACTAGTTATGCCAATTGGCGATACACATACTTTATGTATTGCCGGGCCGATTGGAAAGTCTTTAAAATGAATATTGATCAACAAAAATTATTAATACGATAACACCGTGCAGCCTTTAAGCAATTGATGGCTGCAAATTAAAAGCAACCAATTTAAACTATTAACCAACTTAAAATTAAATGAGAAACAATTACCTAAAGAAGTATTTGCTCCTTTTTGCAGTGATGCTGATATCGCAGGCGATATTTGCGCAAACAAGAAGCATTACCGGTAAAGTCGTTGACGAGAACAACCAGCCGTTAACAGGTGCAACCGTACTTATTTCTGGCACCACTATGGCCGGTGCTGCTGATTTGAATGGCATTTACAAGATAAACGGAGTGGCACCGGGTACTTACACCTTAACAGCCAGCTTTATCGGCTATACATCTGCACCTCAAAGTGTAACTGTTGGTACAGATAATGCTACAGTCAATTTTTCTTTACAACCATCATCAAAATCACTGAACGAGATTGTGGTTATCGGCTATGGTACCGTTAAAAAGAAAGATCTTACGGGCGCTGTTACAACAGTGAGTTCAAAAGATTTCCAAACAGGTAACATTACGTCGCCCGAGCAATTAATTGCCGGTAAGGTGGCAGGTGTATCCATTACGCCAAACGGTGGCGCACCAGGCGCAGGTAGTACCATCCGTGTACGCGGTGGGGCATCTATCAGCGCCAGCAACGATCCGCTGATTGTGGTGGACGGTGTACAGTTAAGCAACGACGGTATTGCCGGTGCTCCTAACGCATTAACGCTAATCAACCCGAACGATATTGAAACTTTTACCGTGTTAAAAGATGCGTCAGCAACTGCCATCTATGGTTCAAGGGCATCTAACGGTGTAATTATCATCACCACCAAAAGAGGCGCGACAGGCAAGCCGGTAGTAAATTTAAATACCCAGGTTTCCGCTTCGGTACTTACTAAAGAAGTAAGCGTACTGTCTGCAGATCAGCTGAGGGATTATGTAAAAGCTAACGGTAACGCAACCTTCCAGGGCCTTTTAGGTACAGAAAGTACAAACTGGCAAAAAGAGATCTACCAAACCGCTATTAGCAACGATAATAATCTGAGCGTATCTGGCGGGTTAAAAAACCTTCCTTACCGGATCTCTGTAGGGTATTTGGATCAGAAAGGTATTCTACGAACCGGCTACTTAAACAGGGCTTCAGCTTCTATTAATTTGTCTCCAAAACTGTTCGATAATCATTTGAAAATCGATTTTAACGTGAGGGGTACCGCAAGCAAAGCGCGCTTTGCCAACCAGGGTGCAATAGGTGCTGCCATTAGTTTCGACCCTACCAAACCTGTGTTGTCAGGCAACACTAACTATGGTGGCTACTTTGAATACTTAGACAGCGACCCTTCATCGGCAACAGGCCTTAAACAGCTTGCACCACGCAACCCGGTAGGTTTGTTGGAAGAACGTGAAGACAAAAGCGATGTAAAAAGAAGTATTGGTAACTTGCAATTAGACTATAAATTTCACTTTCTGCCTGATCTGCATGCCAACGTAAATTTTGGCTACGACGCATCTGAAGGTAAGGGTACAATTGTACAGCCTGATTTTGCTGCATCAAGCTTCAGGAGGTATAAAGACGCCAACAATGTATTACATAGTGGTGTAAACAACCAGTATAACAACAAAGTATTAAATACCACATTTGAGGGTTACTTAAACTACGTCAAAGAAGTTAAGGCCATTGATACACGGATTGATGCGGTAGCTGGTTACGCTTATTACGATTACAAAACCACAATAACCAATTACCCGGATCTTACAACAGACGGTACAGTTGTATCAAGTCCAACGTATCCGTTTGATATTCCACGCAACCGTTTGTTGTCTTACTACGGCCGTTTAAACTTAACTATCGCCAATAAATACCTGTTAACAGGTACTATCCGTCGTGATGGTTCATCAAGATTTAGCCCGCTAAACCGGTACGCGGTATTCCCTTCAGGTGCGCTGGCCTGGAAGATCAAAGAAGAGTCTTTCCTGAAAGACAATACATTATTTTCTGATCTAAAACTGCGTGTTGGCTACGGTTTAACCGGTCAGCAGGATGGTTTATCCAACTACGCTTACACACCATATTATTCACTTAGTTCACAAACCGCTTCATACCAGTTCGGTAATACATTTTACCAGTTATATCGCCCGATTGCTTATGACCCTAAACGTAAATGGGAACAGAGTGCAACCACAAACGCAGGTATCGATTTCGGATTCCTTGGCGGACGCTTAACAGGTAGCATCGATGCCTACTATAAAGAAACCAAAGACCTTTTAGCGCCGGTTAATGTAGCCGCGGGTGCAGGGTTCTCTAACACATTTGTTACCAACGTTGGTACCATGACCAATAAGGGTATCGAGGTAGCGTTGAATGCACAAGTGGTGAGAAGTAAAGATGTAGCCTGGGATGTTGCCTTTAACGCCACTTACAACCAAAACAAAATTACAAAGTTAACCTTCGTTAATGATCCTAACAGTACGGGCATTGCGTCTGGCGGTGTATCAGGCGGAACAGGCTCTAGCGTACAGCGTATTATTGTTGGCCAGCCTCGTGGTGCATACTACGTTTACCAGCAGGTGTATGGTACAGATGGTAAACCGTTAGATAACGTGTACGTAGACAGAAACGGTGACGGATCTATTAATGATAAAGACCTGTATCTGTACAAACAGCCGGATCCTAAGTATATATTCGGTTTCTCGAGTAATGTTAGCTACCGCAACTTCAATCTTGCTGTAGTAATGCGTGCTAACGTAGGTAACTATGCCTACAATAACGTTTATTCAAGTACAGGTACCAGAAACAGCATCCTTAATCCACTTGGTTATTTAAATAACGGCTCCACCAATGTATTGGAGAGCGGCCTGATAGGTGCAAACGATAAAAATGTTTTATCTGATTACTACATCCAAAATGCATCATTCGTGAAGATGGATAATGCAAGCCTTGGTTACAACTTTGGTAAAATATTGGGCGGCTCTGCACAGCTTAGCGTAAGTGGCAACGTGCAAAACGTGTTTACTATAACCAAATATAAAGGGGTAGATCCGGAAGTAAACGGTGGTATAGATAATAATATTTACCCACGTCCGCGTACTTACGTACTAGGCGTAAACCTGAAATTTTAACTCAATCGTATATTAACGTATACAGCTAATAATAAGCGATATGAAAAAGAACTTTTTAAAAGCATTTGCAATTGTAATGCTTACAGGCAGTGTGTTTTCGTGTAACAAAAAACTCGATTTGCTGCCAACAAACGACATCACCTCAGCAACGGTTTACAAAAATGCCGACGGTTACAAACAGGCATTTGCCAAAGTTTACGGCTCCTTTGCCTTAACAGGTAACCAGGGCCCTGCCGGTAACGGCGACGTACAAGGCATTGACGAGGGTACATCAGACTTTTTAAGGCTGTATTGGAAAGCGCAAGAACTAAGCACAGACGAAGCTGTAATTGCCTGGGGCGATGTAGGCATACAGGACTTCCATAACATGAACTGGTCTGCAGCCAATCCTTTCTTGAAGGGCCTTTACTACCGTAGTTTGTACCAAATTACGCTGGCTAACGAATTCATCAGGCAATCTGCCGATGACCAGTTAAGCAGCCGCGGGATCTCCGGAGAGGACGCAGATAAAATCCGAAGGTTCAGCGCTGAGGCTCGTTTCCTTAGGGCATTTCAATACTGGGTTTTGCTTGACCTCTATGGTTCAGTACCATTGGTTACAGAAAGTGACCTAATAGGTGTTACCGTACCTAAACAGGCAGATCGCAAAACGCTCTTCAATTATGTTGAATCGGAATTGAAAGCCATAGAACCAACATTAGCTGCGCCAAAATCAAATGAATACGGCCGTGCCGACCAAGCTGCTGATTGGGCTTTACTAGCCAGGCTTTATTTGAACGCCGAAGTTTATACTGGCACAAAAAGATATGATGACGCTATTAGTTATGCGAACAAAGTTATTGGATCAGGTTACTCACTTATAAGCAATTATCAGTGGTTAATGCTTGCCGACAATCAGCAAAACACCAGCGAAAACATCTTTACTATTAATTACGATGGCTTACGCACCCAAAGCTACGGCGGTACAACTTTCCTGACCCACGCACCGGTTGGCGGCTCAGAATCTGCCAGCAACTTCGGTATCAGCGGCGGCTGGGGTGGCGCACGTACTACCAAGAACCTGCCCAACCTTTTTCCTGATTACACAGGTGCTGCAGACAAACGCGCACAGTTCTACACTAACGGCCAGAACTTAGAAATTAAAGATCAGGGGGTATTTACCGATGGCTTTGCCGTTACAAAGTACCGCAACGTCAACCGTTCAGGCGCAGCCGGCCAAAGCCTTGATTTTGCTGATGTTGACTTTCCACTTTTCCGTCTGTCAGAGGTTTATCTTATTTACGCAGAAGCCGTTTTGCGTGGAGGCGCTGGCGGTAATTTAGGTAATGCGTTAACTTATGTTAACAATATCCGCACACGTGCTTATGGTAATACAAGCGGCAACGTAACCTCTATTTCGCTGGATTTTATCTTGGATGAAAGGGCACGCGAGCTGTATTGGGAAGGTTTCCGCCGCACTGACCTTATTCGTTTCGGTAAATTTACCACAGGCACTTACCTGTGGCCATTTAAAGGTGGTGTTGCCAACGGTAAAAGTGTAGAAGACTTCAGGAACATCTACCCTATCCCAACAGACGATATTACAGCCAACCCTACACTTAAACAAAATCCGGGTTACTAAAACAACTACCAGGCCCGGCAATGCCGGGCTTGTAATACTGCTATAATTTAAACGTATTCAAACAAGATTTTAAAATGAAAAGAATCATTACCAAATTTTTAGCATTCAGCTGCCTTGCCGTATTTGTGCTGGCATCATGCAAAAAAGATGAAGTACGGGTTACAGCACAACCGGCCACTGGGGGTGCCTTGGCAGCTTCAACAACCAGCCCGGCACTTTCAAAAGCTAATTTAACCCAAACAGCAATTACTATAACAGCCAGCCCGCAAGATTACGGGTACAAAGCGGCGGTAACCAACACCCTGCAAATTGCGGCTAAGGGCACTAACTTTGCTTCTCCAACAGAAGTCGCATTAGCAACTGGCGCGTTAACCAAAACCTATACCGTACAAGACTTCAACAATTTGCTTTTAGCCATGAATATGCCAAGCGGTGCTGCTGCGCAAATAGAAATGCGGTTAAAATCATCTTTAAGCTCAACTACTCCGGGTAACATTGCTTACTCAAATGTAGTTACAGTTACCGCTACTCCGTTCGCCTTGGTGTCTTACGTTTATGTGCCGGGTGCCTATCAGGGCTGGAACCCACCAACTGCCGATAGCTTGCAATCTGCAACAGGCAATGGCATTTATACGGGTATAATAAACTTCACTACCGGTAATTTAGATTTTAAAATAACACCTGAAAAGAAATGGGATGTTGCTTATGGTACAGTTAGCGGCAGCGCAATCAGCACATCCGGAGGAAACATCAGTGCACCTGGTGTAGGTCAGTACTTTGTAACGGTAGATTTAAATGCAAAAACGATTACAATGGTAGCCGTTGATGCTTACTACAGCCTGATAGGCGACGCAACAGCCGGTGGATGGGGCAGCGATACTGATATGAAGTTTAACAACGGTACACGCGCTTGGGAAATCACTCTTCCGCTTGTTTCGACAGGGCACTTCAAAGTAAGAAAAAATCACGATTGGGGAACCAGCTACGGCGTTCCTAAAACTGGCGCGGACGGCGCAACTCTGGCATCGAGCAACTCCGACGATATCCCGGTTGCAACAAATGGAACTTATAAATTCACGTTCACGCCAATCGGCACAGATAACGCGAAAGCTGCGTACACACTGTTAAAACAGTAGTACGCTCAAGGCTAGTCAGGCTGAAGCTGGCTGGCCTTTTATTATTCCGGTTCTTAACGCAGCTAACTACAGCTGATGCAAACCAACTTATACCATTATGAAATTACGGTTTAATATTACGCTGACCTTTTTGTTATTGTCAGGCTGCCTGCTGGCACAAATACCCGCACTTGAACGTGTAGAACCTGCCTTTTGGTGGGTAGGTTTCAAGAATCCTAAAGTACAGCTTATAGTACACGGCGATAAAATATCTGCTAGCGCAGTAAGCTTAAGCTATCCTGGTGTGAAACTTACAGCAGTGCATAAAGTAGAGAATAGCAATTACTTGTTTCTTGATCTTAACATTGGTGCGGCAACCCGCCCGGGCAAATTCCCTATCACCTTTAAGCAAGCTGGGAAGAAAGATGTGGTTTACACCTACGAGCTTAAGCAGCGAAACAAATCAGGACAATGGGCATAAGGAGTAACCAATAAAGATTTGATATATCTGCTGATGCCCGATCGTTTTTCAAATGGTGATCCGTCTAACGATGTGGTACCAGGCATGTTAGAAACAGGGCTGCATCGCGATTCGATGTACTCACGCCATGGTGGTGATATACAGGGCCTCATCAACCACCTCCCCTACCTAAAAGACTTAGGTGTAACTGCAATATGGATGACACCAGAGATAGAGAACGATGAGCCGCATGCATCTTACCATGGCTACGCAGTTACAGATTACTATAAAATAGACCGGCGTTTTGGCACTAATGAGTTATTTAAGACTTATGTTGCCAAAAGCCACGCAATGGGATTAAAAGTAATAAAAGACCTGGTGCATAATCATATTGGTACCGAAAGCTGGCTTATACAAGATATGCCGATGAAAAGCTGGGTGCATCAATGGCCTAAATACACAAATTCTACCTTCCGTGATGCTGCAGTAATGGACCCACATGGTGCTGCTGCTGATAAAAAGCAAATGCTGGATGGATGGTTTGACAAACGCATGGCTGATGTAAACCAAAGCAACCCTTACGTGCAAAACTATCTTACACAAAATCATTTATGGTGGATAGAATACGCTGGTATAGATGGATTAAGACTGGACACTTACCCTTATAACGACGCTACATACATGGCAGACTGGGCCAGGAAAATAAAAGCAGAGTTTCCGCACCTTTCCATTTTTGGTGAAACATTGGTATGGTCTGTTGCTAACCAAGCGTATTTCACACAGGGGAATACAGTAAACCGCGGCTTTGACACTCAGTTACCCGGCATTACCGACGCGCAGATCAAAGATGCTATTACCGAAGCATTAAATGGAAAAGAAGGATGGACAGATGGCGTGAACAGGTTGTACAATATCGTAGCGCAGGATTTTATGTATCAGGACGCCACGCGCAATACAATATTTTTGGACAATCATGATATGAGCAGGTTCTATTCTGTGGTGAATGAAGATTTTACAAAGTTTAAATCTGGTATGGCCATGCTGTTAACTATGCGCGGTGTACCGCAAATGTACTATGGCGATGAAATACTAATGAAAGGCTATTCCAACCCGGACGGGCTTGTTCGTGAAGATTTTTCCGGCGGATGGGCTGGCGACAAAAAAGATAAGTTCACCACTGACGGTCGTGATAAAATGGAGAACGAAGCTTTTAATTATGTGCGCACCCTGGCCAACTATCGTAAAACCACACCAGCACTACAAACTGGCAAGCTTATGCAATACATACCGCGAAATGGTATTTACACCTACTTTAGGTACGATGCGCAAAAAACAGTTATGATAACTTATAACGGCGGCGAAAAGGATGCCGTTTTAACTGCCGAAGACTTTAAGGAGCGCACAACTGGTTTTACAACTGGCACTAATATTATAACTCACGAAAAACTGGGTAATTTAAAGCAGCTAAACATACCTGCCAAAACCGCCCTGGTAATAGAACTAAGCAAATGACAGTTTTAACAGAACAGGCAACGGGGCAAGCTATTGTAGAACCGCACAAGGTTATCGAGCGGCCGCAACTTACCTTCTGGCAGATATTCAATATGAGCTTTGGCTTTTTGGGTATTCAGTTTGGCTTTGCGCTTCAAAACGGCAACGCATCACGCATATTGCAAAGCTTTGGTGCCGATGTGGAGCACTTGTCACTATTTTGGCTTGCGGCGCCAATTACCGGCATGATCGTTCAGCCTATTATAGGGCATTACAGCGACCGTACCTGGAACCGCTTAGGCCGTCGTAAGCCGTATTTTTTAACAGGTGGCATTCTGTCTGCTTTGGCGTTACTATTTATGCCAAACTCAGCTATGCTGATGTTTTTACCACCTGTAATGGTAGGTGCAGGTATCCTCATGATAATGGATGCGTCTTTTAATGTTGCGATGGAACCCTTTCGGGCGTTAATCGGTGATAACTTGCCGGATAACCAACGCAGTTTAGGCTTTTCTATCCAAACGTTTCTGATTGGGCTGGGCGCTGTTACGGGTTCTGTACTACCCTGGCTTATTAGTTATTTCATGGGTACCAAAGCAGCAGCTCCGGGTCATGTACAACCAAATGTAATTTACTCATTTTATGTAGGGGCTGCTGTAATGATTATTTGCCTGTTGTGGACAGTTCTGCGAACCAAAGAGTACTCACCTGCAGAATATGCACAATTTCACCCGGAAGAAGCAGAAGCGGAACAGTCTAACGGATTAGGTGAAATTATAAAGGACTTTAAACGTATGCCAATGGCGATGAGGCAGCTGGGTTTAGTGCAATTCTTCTCGTGGTTTGCGTTATTCTCTATGTGGGTATTTGCGTCGCCCGCCATCGCTACCCATGTTTTTCATGTAGATCTAAAAGATACCACATCTGTTAATGCGGCAAAAGCTGGCGACTGGGTAACGCTGATGTTTGGGGTTTATAACGGTATTTCAGCGTTGTACGCTTTATGCTTGCCAGCCATTGCCCGCGCAACAAGCCGTAAGCTGGCACATTCATTTTCGCTGATAGCAGGTGGTATAGGGTTGATCTCTATCTTCTTCATTCAAAATCAATACATGCTTATTATAAGCATGGCAGGTATTGGCCTTGCCTGGGCAAGCATATTGGCTATGCCTTATGCCATCCTTTCAGGTTCTATCCCCGCTAAGAAGATGGGCGTTTACATGGGGATCTTCAACTTCTTTATCACTTTTCCACAGATCATAAATGGCTTTTTCGGAGGCTGGATTGTAAAGAACCTTTTTGGCGGACAAGCCATTTACGCGCTGGTGCTTGCAGGCATTTTCATGCTTTGTGCTGCGGTATCTGTGATATATGTACAAGACGGTAAAGACATCAAGTATCTAAAAATCAAATAGCATAAAATCAGATGAGGGGGTTTAGGTTTTACGGAATGATACTTTTATTGGTGATCGCTTTAACATCACTCAGGCCGGTAGCAGATAACTATCCGGTTTATAACGGAACTGATCTGGGCATCACCTATTCTCCTTTGAAGACAGTATTTAAAGTTTGGGCGCCTCAAGCATCGGCTGTTAAGCTTCGCCTGTATTCCAAAGGCGAGGGCGGTAATGCGCTCCAAAAGCTTGACTTGAAGCAACAGGAAAATGGTGTTTGGTCGGCAACGGTGTTAAAGGATATTAAAAACCAGTATTATACCTTTCAGGTGATGCAAGCCGGTAAATGGTTGCTGGAAGTGCCTGATATGTATGCTAAAGCCGTAGGTGTTAATGGAAAACGCGGCATGGTAGTTAACCTGGCAGAAACAAACCCTGCTGGGTGGGCTGCTGATAAAAAACCGGCATTAAAGAACTTTACCAATATAGTGCTGTACGAGACTCATGTAAGAGACATTTCCATTGACCCAAATTCCGGGATTACACATAAAGGAAAATTTCTAGGCTTAGCCGAAGTGGGTACCAGAAGCACCGACGGCCAGTTTACAGGATTAAGCCATATGAAAGAGCTGGGTATAACCCATGTTCATCTACTCCCCTCTTTTGACTTTGCTACAATTGATGAATCTAAATCATCAAACGGTCAGTACAACTGGGGTTATGACCCACAAAACTATAACGTACCTGAAGGTAGCTACGCAACCGATGCATATAATGGTAATGTACGCATCCGCGAATTTAAGCAGATGGTGAAAGCCATGCATGGTAACGGGCTGAGGGTAGTTTTAGATGTTGTTTACAATCACACAAATGATACCGAACACTCGGTATTTAATCAGTTTGCGCCGGGATACTTTTACCGCAAAACTGCTTCGGGCCAATACTCTAACGGAACGGGATGTGGTAACGAGACTGCATCTGAACGGCCGATGATGCGCAAATTCATGATCGAATCGGTATTGTATTGGGCCAAAGAATATCACATTGATGGTTTCAGGTTTGACTTGATGGGGGTACATGACATTGCTACTATGAACGCGTTAAGCGACGCGCTTCATAAATACGACCCTACTATATTCATCTACGGCGAAGGCTGGACCGCTGGTGATAGCATATTGCCTGACAGCCTGCGTGCAACCAAAGCCCACACAGCACAACTACACCAGATAGCCGCATTTGGCGATGACATGCGAGACGGACTTAAAGGTGGCTTTAGTGATGTAAAATCCCGAGGGTTTGTGAGTGCACAGGCTGGTACTGCAGAAAGTGTAAAATTTGGCATTACCGGTGCGGTACGACACCCCCAAATAGATTATAGTGCTGTAAATTATTCTAAAGCGCCATGGGCTAGTCAACCCTACCAGGCTATAAGTTATGCATCCTGCCATGACGATAATACTTTGTTTGATCGCCTTAAAATAGCTAATCCTGACGCTACTGAAGCAGAGTTGATAAAGATGGATAAACTTAGCAATACAACAGTGCTTACCTCACAAGGTGTACCGTTTTTGCACTCGGGTGCAGAATTCCTGCGAACTAAGAAAGGTGTAGCCAACTCTTATAAATCGCCCGATAGTATTAACCAGATTGATTGGCAACGGAAAGCTCGGTATAAGGCTGTTTATGATTACTACAGGGGTCTCGTTAATTTACGCAAAAGTCATCCGGCATTCCGAATGCCAACAACTAAAATGATTCAGAAGCACCTCAGTTTTATAACAACAAACGACAAGGAACTAATTGCTTACACATTGAACGGTAAGGCGAATAGGGATAAGTGGAGCACTATTATGGTGATCCTTAACGGTAATGCTTCTGCAAAGCAATATAAGTTGCCGGCCGGCAACTGGACAATGGTGGCTGACGGTGACAAAGTGAACCAGCAAGGCATTTCTACCGTTAGCAATATTATTACCATACCTGCAACTACCGGATATATTTTACATCAATAAAAACTATAACAGCTAAAGCTGTATTAACAAACCTGTACTTATGAGAAGGATTATTTTACTAACGGGAATCATTGGCTTGTTGTTGGGCACAGTAAGCTGTAGCAAAAAAAATGTCGATCCCGGCACGCCAAGTACCGGCGGAAATGGCGTAGTTAACCCGCCAGTAACAAACGGCAAAGCACTGCCTGTTGGCGCGGGCGACGGAGTAACATTTATCAACTCTGGTACATCTGCCATATTCAACTTATATGCACCCGGCAAAACCTCAGTTGGTGTAATTGGCGAGTTTAACAACTGGCAGCCTACTGCAATGAACGTTACTCCTGATGGAAATAACTGGTGGATACAAATAGACAACCTTGATGCTAATAAAGAATATGCATATCAATTTTTGGTTGATGGTAATTTGAAAGTGGCCGATCCTTATTGTGAAAAAGTGCTCGATCCTGCAAATGACCAATATATACCGGCTTCTGTTTACCCTGCCTTAAAGCCCTACCCTGCCGGCCAGGAGGGTATAGTAAGTGTTATGCAAGCTAATCAGCCGGCTTACGCCTGGAAAAACACCAACTTTGTTCGTCCGGACAAAAACAAGCTGGTTATATATGAACTGCATGTGCGCGATTTTGTTGGCACACACAGTTACAAGACAATAAAAGACACTTTAGATTACCTAAGTAACCTGGGTGTTAACGCAGTGGAACTTATGCCGATAAACGAGTTTGAAGGCAACCTGTCGTGGGGATATAATCCGTCGTTTTACTTTGCAGTAGATAAATACTATGGTTCAAAAAACGATTTAAAAGCGCTAATTGACGAGTGCCACTCCAGAGGCATAGCGGTAATACTGGACATGGTACTCAATCATTCTTTCGGACAATCGCCGATGGTGCAGCTTTATTTTGACAAGGCTATACAAAAACCTACAAGTACCAGCCCATGGTTCAACGTGAACCCGACCCATCCATACAACGTTGGGTACGATTTTAATCACGAAAGTGCCGCAACCAAATACTTTGCAAAAAACGTAATGAAGTTTTATATGACTCAGTTTAAAATTGATGGCTACCGTTTTGACCTTGCAAAGGGATTTACCCAAAAAGTAAGCAGCGACGATGCTTCATTTGCCGCATATGACGCAAGTCGTGTTGCCATATGGAACGAGTACAACAACTTCATCAAAAGTATAGACAATAATAACTTTTATAACATATTAGAGTTTTTCGGCAGCGACCGCGAAGAAAAAGAATTATCAGATAACGGAATGATGTTTTGGAGCAACATCAACTACAATTTCAACGAGGCTACAATGGGTTATGTGCCCACATCAAACTTCTCGCGACTTTACTTTACCAATCATTCGGGTTTCTCCCAGCCAGATAACCTGGTTACCTACATGGAAAGCCATGACGAAGAACGCCTTATGTTTAAAAACCTGCAATATGGTAATACATCAGGTGCAAACGGCTACAGCGTAAAAACACTGTCTACTGCATTAGCACGTCAGGAAGCCGCGGCAGCATTCCTGTTAACTGCACCCGGGCCAAAAATGATATGGCAATTTGGCGAATTAGGTTACGACGTTTCTATTGATCAGAACGGGCGCACCGGAGAAAAGCCCATCCGTTGGGAATACAACAAAGATCCGCTACGCCATAAACTTTATACAACATTTGCTAAGTTGATCAAAATGAAAATCAGCAATCCGGTATTCTCAACATCAACTATCACTGCCAACTCTTCAGGTTCTGTTAAAACAGCGTACTTAACAGGTTCGGGGCAAAACGTAGTTGTTGTCGGCAACTTTGACGTGAATAGTCAATCTGCTACAGTGGCATTCCCTAGTGCAGGTACATGGTACGACTACATGACGGGAACATCCATTAATGTTACGCTCCCGTATAACGCTACTTATGCGCCAGGTGAATATCATATTTATAGCAACTCAGTTTTAAAATAACTGGGCAACTTAATAAACGATATTCTTATTATTAGTAACAGCAGCTTGATAGAATTACACCTTTAATTTGTCATAAATGTATTCAAGCGATGATGATAGGTATGCTTAACAATGTGACTTTTGTTGTCACATTGTTAAGCAATTTATATCAATAACTAAACCACCGACTGATGGCGTATTTCATCGACCGACGCACCTGAAAACGCCAAATACAGTAGTAGTATTCAACAGCTGAAAGCAACTTGCGTCTCCTTTTACTTTTATTAATGCGCGGTTTAAACCGTATTCAACACAGCTTATGGTGTTACTCCGCAATCAAAACGTAACGACTTCAATTAAGACTTACGCGACAAACAGGATAGCCTGTGCTTTTTGGCGACTTAGATACAATTACTACCTTTAAAAAAATCTTTTTTTATGAAACGGGTAGTTACGCTTTGTTTAACCTTACTATTTCTTCTCGCTTACAATTATTCAAATGCACAGCATAAAAGCTTTGTGGATGTACCCGGGCTTGACCCCTCTGTTAAGCCGGGCGATAACTTCTTCAGGTATGTAAACGGGCGCTGGTACGATACCGCAAAAATAGATAATGACCAAGCGGGTGTAGGCTCTTACTCGTTTTTAAACATCCCGCAAAAGCGTTTACTGCAGAACATCCTGGATAGCGTATCTAAAACAAAAAACACCGCTGGCAGCATTGAACAGAAGGTGGGAGACTTTTATGCTTCAGGTATGGACATGGCAACCATTAATAGCCGCGGATATGCACCACTTAAACCTATACTCGCGCGTATTGAAGCTATAAATAGCATACCTATGCTTCTGAAATTCATCGCAGCTGAAACCGCTGCGGGCGACCGTTTATTAATCAGCTTCGGAGTATCCCCTGATAATAAGAACAGTTCGATTAACATAGCCCATGTTTACCAGGCAGGCATCAATTTGCCAGAAAAAGGTTATTACTTTAAAACAGATTCCACAACGCTGCAGGTTCAAAAAGCTTATAAGAACTACTTACAAACTTTGTTTCAACTAACAGGGAGCAGTCGTTCGCAAGCCATTAAGAATGCGAATATAGTATACCTCATAGAAAAGGATTTAGCTGCAGGTAGCAGAACCAATATTGAGCTAAGAGATGTTAACGCAAACTTTAACAAAAAGGCTGTATCTGCTATGGCAAAGAGTCAATCTAATATTGGGTGGACCACTTTGCTCGCCGGTATAGGTGCCACTACCGACTCCATTGACATGGCGCAGCCAGGTTACTATAACAAGTTAAATACAATGTTAAAGTCGGTTAGTCTTACCAACTGGAAAACCTATTTGAAAGCGGCTACTATTCAAAACTATGCGCCTGTTCTAAGTCAGCCATTTGTAAATGCCTCGTTCGAGTTTAACAAAGTCCTGTCAGGTGAGGATACACAGAAGTCGCGCCGCCAGACTATGACCGCGATGGTTGATAACCTTTTAGGACAGGCATTAGGTCAATTGTATGTAAAGCGGTATTTTAATGAAGATGCAAAAAAGCGCGTGCTTACCCTTGTGAATAATTTACAAAAAGCATTTGAAAACCGCATTAATCAGCTTGATTGGATGAGCGATAGCACAAAATTGAAAGCCAAGGAGAAACTGTACACCATTATTAAGAAAATAGGTTATCCCGATAAGTGGCGGAACTACGATGATGTGCAGATTACCAGGACCAAACTTTTTGAAAACATAATATCTCTCAATAAAAATGACTTTAAATACGAGCTGGCAAAGTTGAATAAGCCGGTTGATAAAACAGAGTGGCAAACAACGCCATCAACAGTTACTGCTTACTACAATCCGCCAGTGAATGAAATTGTATTTCCTGCCGGCATACTTAAGTATCCTTATTTCGACTTTTCAGCAGATGATGCCATCAACTACGGTGGTATAGGCATGGTGATAGGTCATGAAATGACACATGCCTTTGACGACCAGGGTGCCCAATTTGATAAAGATGGAAATGTGAAAAATTGGTGGACCAAAGAAGATTACAGGAAGTTTAAAGAGAGAACTACAAAGCTATCTGAATTGTATAGCACCTTCACTGTGTTGGACACAGTGCATATTAAAGGACCTTTGACCTTAGGCGAGAACACTGCAGACAATGGTGGCATAGCTATCGCCTATGATGCCTTCAAAATGACTGAACAGGGTAAAGGCAATGAGAAAATTGATGGTTTTACGCCTGATCAGCGCTTCTTCTTATCTATAGCAAGAATATGGCGAGTGAAAACCAGAGACGCCTTTCTGCGTACTTACGTAAACACCAACCCGCATTCGCCGGCCATGTGGCGGGTAAACGGACCACTTATGAACTTTGCGCCTTTTTACCGGGCTTTTAACATACAACCAGGCGATAAAAACTATAAAGCAGAAAACGAAAGAGTAAGAATTCGGTGATAACAACGAGCTGAATTTTTCAGGCTTTAAGTTACTTACCGATACAGAAAGTACTGAGCATGTGATTATCAGGAAATTATGAGATTTTAGTAACAAATTAGTAACAAAAATTCCGTCCTTTTTTCAGGTCATTTTTGTTGCTATCTTGTTTCCGAAGTGTGGAAAACTTTGCGAAAGTAAGCATTACATGTCAATAGTTAAAATAAATATAATTTGCTCGAATGTCTTAAGCTGTATTATTGGTGGATGGAAGTTTCATCTGAAAGAAAATAGGTAATAAAATTGTCACTTAATGGGTGTTGCCAATAGGTTATGTAGCATAACAAGTTTTTTTACTTGCTCATTTAAACCAGGACTTTATTTTTTCGGTCAGTGGTTTTTCTCTTTTCCCTTCATCACCATTACCTATCAGGTAACCATAAGGTTTTAACGGTTCTATATGGTCGCAAACGATCTTTACCATTCCCAAGACCGGAATAGCCAGTACCATACCTCCTACACCCCATACGGCTTCACCCAAAACCAGTACCATAATGGTAAACAATGGACTTACATCTACGTCCTTACCCACAACCAGTGGCTGCAGGATATAGCTTTGAATAAACTGCACCAGGCCATAAGTGATCAATACGCTAATGACCATGCTGCTTCCGCCGCCTTGTGCCAGTGCCATTAGAACGGTTAGCCCTGTGCCCGTTATATTACCAACAAATGGTATAATTTCCAATGTCCCGCATAAAATTGCAAAGAATATTGCATTGTTAACCCCTACAACAGAAAAACCTATGCCATACATGATCCACAGGCAAAAGATCATTTTAGCAAGGCCCGACACGTAATTCTGCGCAACTTCCGTGGTTTGGGTAATGATCTGTTTCGTATTGGCCTGATCTTCGGTCTTTACCAACTTTAAAAGGAATTTTTTAAAATGCGCACGCGAATTAATAAAGAGAAACATATAGATCAGTAAAAGAACGGCGGTAGTAACAGAACTTAACAACGTAGCTACAAATCCAGCAATGTAGGTCGCTGCACCGCCCGCAGTGGATGACCCTTGCTTTTTCAGCATTTGATCCTGCTGTTGTTTGGACACACCAAAACTATTATTAATATAATTTTGTACTTGCCCAAGGTATTTATTGAACTGCTGTTCTATCTGATCCAGATTAGCCTGCAAATTAGAAACCCGCCAGCTGATCAAAAAAAGAAAACCGGCGACCACAAAAAGAAGGGTAAGCACACATATCACCGCCGCTACGGTACGATTGATGCCCTTCTTTTCCATCCATCTGCTAAAAGGCAGGAAAAGCATAGCCAATATACCTGCCAAAGCAACTGGTGTTAAAAAGCCGGCTGAGAAATAAAGGCCGCCAAAGATCAGGAACAGTAATAACAGCGTTTGCACGCTGCGGGGAAGGAAATCATTTACTTTATTCATTTTATAAAAGATTATAGCCACTCCAGGCTTTGAGGAAGGTCAAGACGCGCAACACCTATCCGATTGTCGGCCATTCCATAATAAACATCATAACGGTCGGGCATGCCAATATCAGTCCGCTGGTCAATACCCGTTGGGAATACGACATCAGCTATTACGCCGACCTTTTCTTCAGGAAGCGTCGGGGTCAGTATTGGCTCAAATGATCTGAACGCAATATCATAGGGATTATCCGCTGATAAAAACATGACACCGGCTGAATAAATCAATTGTTCTTTTTCAGGTGTAGATTGCTCACTTGCATGAACACCGTGGTACAAAAACATCCAACCAAACTTTGTCATTACCGGAGGTGTACCGGATCCTATCTTTATTTTTTCCCAATCAAATACAGGCACAGCGAGCGGCCTGTGTGAAGTGAATTCAGCAGGGTTCCATTTTTCGCTTTCCTGTTTTTCCGGGTGAATATGGCAATAGGATAACCAGATACTTTCATGATGTTTATGAACCGCTTTATCCCAGGGATGTGCCGCTTTTTCCTCTGGTGAGGTGCCCGGGAAAAGCGGGCGATGCAACATGCCTAATGCACGATGCCCGTGCGGGCTGGGTATCTGTATAGGAAAAACGCAGGCGTCTTTATTATTTACGTCGTCAAAATCAATATTTTCGTAAGGTTTATAATTAACCAGTCCTAAACGCTCCCAATGAAAGAGATCTATGGATTGTGCCATGGCAATCCTCGGGCCATCTGGCGAGAATGCGGTGTACGTCATAATATAACGCTCCAGTGGCTCGACATATGTCACACGGGCATCTTCACAACCACCGCCGCCATCAGGTCGTTTCTCGTAATCCGCTTCCGGCTCAAGCGCGATACCCAGGCGTTCTACACCATTTGGGTTTCCCGCTTTATCAAACAGTACTTTAACGATACCGATTCTTGAATAATTCTCCTTGGTTGCGATTCTCGGGAATAAATATAAGTTTCCATCCTTTCCCCTTGCGGCGGCCGGGTTTAATACGCCGCCCGCCTCCATGGGATTATTCATATCCGGCTCCATGATGGTGACCAGGCGTTTCAATTTTAAAGATTGCATAGGTAATTACTTTTGGCAGGTAATAATTGTTTGAATAATGATTTTGGTGTCTTCCGGATCACGCACCTGGATGCAGTCTGCACCGCTGGTCTTCGCGGGGTAATCATTCCCTCCGTCAAATAATGCATCACCTATAAAAAGCATGTCGTTGATACTGATCTTCAGGACCTCTTCCAGCTTATGCATCCCGTAAGCTTTATCGATGCCCGGTTTGGTAACATCGATAGACGTAGCACCACCCAGGTTGATCGCGAACTCCGGGATCATCTTCTTTAAGATCGACTTGATCTTTTTTCTCTTTTCAAAATCAGGATCCCAGGCTTTTTTTGGCTCCAGCGGAGCTTTTTGCCCTAAGGCAGAAAAAGTGATCTGGCTATCCCGGTCTTCAATCTGTTCACCCCATATCTTTTCTGCTTTGAACCCCGATTTTTCGACGGCCTTTTTTAAGGAATCTTCTATCTTTTGTTTTTGTGCCTCCGTGAAGTTTTCGGCATAAAGCTTTTTCCAATCATCGTTCTCATAGCTATAGAATTTGGTGCCACAGGTAGGCAGGATCGATAACTTGTTCAGGTCACTTTCTTTCGGCAAATGAGCGATCACCTGTTTTTCAAACTGTGGCCATGCTCCTCCGGAAATAATGGCTACCCTGGCAACCTTCAGCAGGTCATGAAACAGGTTTGCCATTTCTTTGTCTATAGCGGCTTTACTTTCCGCAAGCGTCCCATCTAAATCGAATACAATTAATTTTTTCATACGATATATTTATGAAGGAATTCCTACCTCCAGAAGTTCTATTTGCCCAATAGGTATAACTTTGCATTCACCCATTTGAGCCGGCAGCAGGAACACATTTCCTTTTTTTAAGGGATAGTTTTCATGCCAGCCAATCTTTCCCTGCCCGTCTGTGCATACCAAAACTCGCGGTTCACGGGCTTTTCCAACAGAAAACGTTTCTTTTTTGTGATGTTTCCAAACCGTAAAGTGATCCGATTCTAAAACAATAGGCGATTGAGACGAAGACGATTTTACAGGCCCAATATTTACCTGGTCATAATCTATGCAAGCCAATGCCTGCTTTACCTGTAACGGACGCGGCTTGCCCGTTTTTTTATCTGTCCGATCCCAGTCAGAGAGCCTGAAAGTGACGTCGCTGTTCTCCTGTACTTCTAACACTACCACCCCTTTTAGGGTATGGACGGTGCCTGCTTTGATCAATACGCTATCACCCTTATCCGGTTTAAAACTGTGTAAATGTTCCGCTACTTTTTTTTCTTGCAAAGATTTTTTTAATGATTCCGGGGTCGTGCCCTTTGTTAAGCCCGCATAGATCAGGCTTTCATCACCTGTTTCCAATACTACCCATCCTTCTGTTTTCCCATGCTCTCCATCAGGTAGATATGCCTTCTGCTCATCAGAGGGATGGACTTGCACGGATAGTACATCTTGGCAGTCCAAAAATTTAAGTAACAATGGGAAGCGATCAAAATGGCCGGCGAACTTTCCCATAATGCCTTTTTCGTCGGCGCGAATCAGTTGCAAAAGTGATTGTCCGGCTAAAGGCCCGTCTGCAACTAAACTTGCGTGTTCGTCCCGGTCACTCAATAACCAGGCTTCGCCAACCGGCCCGTCAGGCAACGGCTCTGAAAGAAAATTTTCCAGCCTTCGGCCACCCCATAAGCGATATTGGTAAATCGGTGGAAAACGTAATGGATAATAATTCATAGCTTCCATAATAGATTAACTTTATTTACTGACTGCCATCTTTCCGGCGATTTTCTCATTTACATTTTGCAGCATTTCTGTTAGGGTTTTTTCAGCTTCGTTACCAGGCCCGGCGTCCAGCAATTGCGATAACATCGATTTCAAAGCGTTTTGTACATAACGGTCTTCGCTGCCGTAGTCCCACACCGGATAAATACATTCTTCAAATAATTCTTTAAAGCTCCTTCCGGTTAGATAGATCTTCGTTTCTCCAACCTCGTTGGTGATCGCCAGTTGAGGATGATGGCTAAGCCGGTATTCAAAAAGATCAGCCAGCGCATATATACTTAGAACCGCTGTTTCAGGATCATTAATGCCGGGACTGAGTGCCTTAAGGGCTACTTCTGTTAATTGATGAAAACCATAGTAAAAATTTTGCTTTACATCTTGTCCTGCGTAAAAGTCGAGTGACATTAGCAGGTCACCCTTTTGTTCTTTGGTCAGTATATTTTCTCCGTAAAACCCAGCAACTTTCTGCCCTTTTAATAAGAAGGTCCCTGGGGAGTGAAGCAAGTGGAAAACGCCCTCCAAGTCGCAGGTTGTAGAAAAAAGTTGTTTTTGGTCAAAGCCCTGGTAGTAACCGGCCGAAGCGGTTATGATCCACTGCCCTTCAGAAGATGAAGTGTAAGAAACGGGGACATCGTTAGACTTACAATCCTTTTTTAACGCTGTGAACGTTTGAGAATGCACCCGCCCAATAATCGTTTCAAACTTTACGGATTGCGTGACATAGTGCAAAAAGTAAATAAACATGAAAATGTCAGCTATAGTGACCAGCAGTAAAAGATAGATACTTAATGCCGGCACATATATACCTGATTCAATATCTCTGATGGTACTGAGTAGAAATAGCGAATAGACGATAGTGCCGATATATAAACCGAGTACCAATTGCTGAAAACGGTTCCCGATCATGCTTTCCAGCATGCGGTTGCTCATTTGCGAAGCAGCCTGGTTCAGAAGGATCATTACCATAGAAAAGCTGAACACCATCAGCGAGATAATGCCGCCTGCAATGGTGGATACAATCGTACGCGCGGTGCTGGCATCCTTCAACCTTACCCAGCTATAATTGGCTTTAATATGTTTACCGGTCTCAGAAAAATCCAGTTCCAGCATCAACCATGATAGCAAAAGGAACCCCACCGCTATCAGCGCAGGATAAAAGGCTATGCTATTAATCGTCTTGTTATAGGTCGCCCTTAATGCTTTTGATAACCGGCTGGTCATGCTTAGGGATTTGTACCGGCTTTGACAGCATAAATACTGTCCACAACAAAATGGCTTACCCCACGCCATGGAAGTGTATGCAAATATTCTTTATAATGTAATTCTAAGATGCTTCCTGCATGGTGGTTCAGCGAATCTGCCAAACGTGAATCAGTAACAGAGAACATAAATTCATTAGAAGCGATAGCCCCGGGCTGCTGCGTCCTTATACCCGCCTGGATCAACCTGCCTTCATGTGTTTTAAAAACATATCCTTTTTCCACAAAATAATTAAGCTGGCCGGCTTTAACACCTTCTCCAAATACAAAGTAATATCGGTAGTAAATAATTGACGCCAGGCCAATAAAAAGGATAACACCTGCTATGATAAGGGTTTTCTTTATCAGCGGCTTATTCCAGGCAGATCTGCGGGGAGTTGTTCTTGTAATTTCTTCGTTGTCTTTCATATTTGAGTTTTTTAATTTCAATGTCTACCCCGGGCAAAATACCCGGAATAAACTATTGAAAAAGCATCTTTAATCATTTATACCCTTGATAGGGATAGGGAAAATAAAATCCTCGAGGATGTTATGATGTGCCATGGAAACATGGTCTTTAAAGGCTTGCATACTTTTATGCATTACTGCCTGGTAAATTTTGCCAAGTCTATGGAGTATAATGTTGTCACCAGCTAAAAAATCCTTCAACGCTTTATCGCGTTCGATTTTGCCTTTTGGAAGAGACTGGTCAAGTTTCTTCCAGTTTTGTTTAAACAACTTTTCCGAGCGTTTATAAAAATCACCAAGTGCAGGATCGGATGTGTAGGTTTTAGTATGTTCGAATGCTATTGCCGTGTTTTTCTCTTCATCGTCTGTTGTGCCGTCAGCATTTGCAGCCAATAAAGAAACATATACCGGGAACCTTAAAAGTTCCTGCTGATCTGCTGAAGATAATTTGTTGTAAGTGGTCATAGTTTAAAGTTTTAAGCGCCGAGTGATAAATTAAAAACGATACGAGAGCCATCAGGCGTAACGCATTCAAAACGGACGATACCGTTGTTTGCCGCATTAAATGCCGTGGCCATATCGTTTACGCTATTGATGCGGCGGCCATTTATACTTAAAATAATAGCCCCTCGCTGAATCCCGATCTGTGCAAAAAGCCCTTTAGGGTCTACTTCGGTAACGGCCAAACCCGTATTCATTCGGTAATGTAGTTTAAAGGCATCGCTCAGCGGCGCAAATGTTGCACCTAATTTTGACGAAAGGGTTGGTGTGCTTATGTTTACACCTGCCTCGGGAGCCGCTTCCTGAGCCTTAAGCGTTACGTTTACCTTGATAGTTTGATCACCGCGTTTAAGCGTAATCGTTAGTTTGTCGCCGGGATTGTGCCTTGCGATCCGTTCAGATAATTCCACCGATGAACCGATCTTTATATCATCGATTTGCTGTATGATGTCGCCGGATTTTATACCTCCCGCAGTTGCGGCGCTACCTTCCTGCACATTAGTCACATATGCTCCCTGTACGCTGCCAGGTTTAATACCCTGATGGATCAGGAACTGATCTTCGGTAGCAGGTGACGGAAAACTAACGCCTAACAGGCCTCGTTTCACCGTTCCGTATTTGATCAGGTCTGTTACGATCTTTTGGGCCAGGTTAACTGGTATGGCAAATCCGTAACCTTCATAACTTCCGGTTTGAGAAGCAATAGCCGCATTGATACCGATCAATTGCCCGCTGGTATTGACCAGCGCACCACCGCTATTTCCCGGATTGATTGCCGCGTCTGTCTGAATATAGGCTTCTACCGCAGAACTCATGGCTGAAGTAGTTGCCGGCTGTCCGTTCTCGGGTTTACCAATAATGCCTATGCTTCGTTCTTTAGCGCTTACTATACCTGCGGTTACCGTTGTATTAAGCGAAAAGGGATAGCCCGCAGCTAGCACCCACTCGCCGATCTGCACATCATCAGAGTTGCCTATAATTATAGGTGTAAGATCATTTGTATTGATCCTGATCACAGCCAGGTCGGTATTCGGATCGCGGCCAACGAGTTTCGCTGGGAAGATCCGCTTATCGGTCAATATCACTTCTATTTCTGTCGCCCCTTCTACTACGTGGTTGTTGGTTACGATGTAGCCGTCTTTGCTAAAGATCACACCCGAACCTGAAGCCATAACTTGCGTTGCAGGTTGCCGCGAACCATAATAAGGATCATATTGATCATTGCCTGCCGTCTTGTTCAGTTTCACTTTAATATGTACTATCGACTGAGTAACCAGTGCAGCTGCCTGTGTAAATTCCGGTGTATTAGCTGTTGAACGTCCTCCTTCGGGCGCTTTAGCAAAGTAAATTGATTGAGCGGCTGTATCAGCGGGATCAGTTGCAATCGCATTGGACGACCCCATGATTTTGAAAGTAGTAAAGCTGACCAGGGCAGCTACTATGGCGGTAATGGCAATTAGTCCGAACTTGTTCATAGCATTATGTCTATTTATTAACTCATTTTTTCTAAAGCTGTCGTTAATACCTTTTTTATTTTTTCAATAGCCGAATTTACAGCGCTTTCAACTGTTTCCGCATTAGCCGTCACGGAAAAAGGCTCGCGGCCTTCCATGCGTGCCTCTAAAAGACAACGTTTATCATCCGGGCCACTTTTTCCGGCGTTATCATCGCTCAGGTGCAGCTCAATTCGGCTAATGTGGCTTTCAAAGCGACTTAGTGCATTCGTTATTTTGTTCTCCAGAAATGCTTGCAGGCGTTCATTACCTTCTATGTTATGGTCTGTATTGATCTGTATTTTCATCTTATATGATTTTAGTTAATTCATTTTTTTCAGCAACTCTGCCGATCTTTGAAAGAAGCCTTTGACCTTATTTTTCTGGTCAAGGGTCATCTCATCAGGGTTAATCTGTTGTGCAGCAACACTGACTGCTGCAGCATCACTCGCGAGCGTCGGATACTTCGCCTGCTGAAGGGTACTTAAAGCTTCAGATAGAATATCGGCGGCCTTGCGGATATTGTCCGCGTGCGTGATCACGAGTGGGTCTACCGTTATCTTGTTGGCATCAGTCTCCGCTTGATTAAGATCTGCCTTTACCACGTATCCAGTTGAATGCGCCATTGCGCTTATCGCCTTGGAAAGTTTTAACAGAGCGGTATTGGAATATTCATGATCCAGGCTCATTTTACTATTTTCGTCATTTACGAATGTGATATAAGAGGCAACGGTAGTATCGTTTTCATGCTTATCAATTAGTTTAACCTCTTGGTTATGCAGATTTATTTCTGGTTTGCCCTTAAAACGATTCTCGTAAAGGAAATAGGCGATGAACGCCATGATCACTAATGCCAGTAATACCCAGGCAAATGGGAATAATTTATTTCTATGTTCAGTCATTGAGTTGGTCTTTAATTGGTTTTTGAATAATTTCAGCATCGAGTGCAGTCCACTTAGCATGAATCGCTTTCTCATCACGCACATTGTGAGGTACCATTGCCAGCATGATCTTGCCGTTTTTTAAGCCTTGGGTAATCAATTCTGATTGTGGTTCAGGGACGCCAGGGGATAACATCTTGCCGATGATGCCGCCTGTCAGGCCACCGGCACCTGCCCCTAAAAGACCCGCGGCAAGTGGTCCCATCAACACCAGGCCTAATCCGGGGATGAAAAGATTGCTGCCAAATGCTCCTATTGTAAATGCGATACTGCCAAGCAAGCCGCCAGTAATACCGCCATCTATTGTTCCGTCATAATCGGTCTTTGGTTCTGGTTTAGGAGTTCCTATCTGCAGGTCTGCCGCGTGAAGCTTGTCACGGGTTATACTGGCCATTGCTACATTGACTTCTTCCTGCTTATAGCCCATGAGGAGCAGTGCGCTGTAAGCTTTTTCAGCTTTTCCTATCTCATTGAAAAGACCTGAAAGAAAGTATTGCTCATCATTTTGCATAATTGCTGATCTTAATTCTTGCCCTTGGTAGTTAGAATAACCATACTGCCGGGATACTGGATATTCGCGTCATTTTCGGCGGTAATAAATACGCGTTCCGGTTTAAATGAACTGACGGTATTCAGTTCTCCTTCTAAAACACTGGAGAAGAAACCACTGCTGCTTTTAAGCTGCCCGATATTTTTGGTACCGTTACTTTCGGTTACCATCCATACCACATATAGTTCGCGTTTAGGTTGCAAGCGGTCAGGTTCTGCCAGGTGCTTAACCTTGACATTAATAGCATAATTGTTATTGTTGTCTTTGTTGATTTTAGCATAGCCCTCGGCGGCGGGTACGACTGAAGAGGTAACAAATGTCAGTTTTCTTGAACAGGATGTTAGAGTAATTGCAAAAGATAAGCTCAAAAGAATGATAAAGCGAAAAATGGGTTTCATAGCAATATTTTAAATAGAAGTGAATATCGAAGAATAGCTATACTGCTATAGAAACCCTTGTAATTACTACAGTCGATTACAAGTTTTTGTTTCCATGCCCGGGGATATACTTTGCTTTATTTCAACGATTTGGGTTAATAACTAAGTTTATCAAACATTATGTGCTACCCATTGTAGTTATGATATCCTCTCTCTTAGCGACCTGTTTGAAATAAAATTTCTCGCTTTCCCAGCAGGTTTTCATTTTAACAATACTTTATAATTATGAAAAAGTTATGCATCGTTTTGATCGCATTAGGTTTATTATTGATAATTGGTGGTAATGTTTTTTACAAAAGCCACCAGAATCCCGATGACAGCGGAGGTTCGGCCTCTATTACAACGTTCAACGGCGGATGGTCTGTAAAAATACCTGCCTATTTTGGAGGAGTCATGCTATTGTTTGGTTCTATCTTTTTTTACATTTCAATAGATACGCAAAAGAAGGCAAACAGCGTAATACACTAGCCAGGGTTTTGATTTAGCATTGAATTATTGGATACGGTGAAAGATCATACTTTTACCTATCCATTTAAAATGCCAGTATCCTCTTACCTTTAGTAACCCTTTTTTATCTATGGAAGCAGAAGCATTCCATTCTTTACCGTGTTTGGAATCATACACTTTTCCATTTTCCCAGGTTCCTTTGTCCGCGTCATACTTCAGGTCGCGTAATATACTCATGCCCAATATGGTTCGGTTACGCAGTTTCGGGTCAGGATTTCTTTTGTCCTTCCAGTAACCCATTGGCTTACCTTCCGTATCACTAAACCAAATGACTTTTGCTTTAAAATCGCTATCTTCTGTGTAAACCAATAATCGCAATGTTTTAGCCTCATTTTCCCATTTGCCACATATGCGTTCACTTGCAGGTATCAGCTGAGAATAGGCCCGTGGAGAGAGAACATAAATAAAAAAGATTGAAGCCAGAAGTGTTTTATAGGTTAATGACATACAAAAAAGAGACGTGGTCCTTGATTAAAGGTTTAATTTTGATGGTGTATTATAAGCCATTTGCATCGGAACTTTAACAACTTCTTTCAACGGAACAGGTTTTATAAACAGTACCGCAAATTGAGCGTTACGTATCATTCGCTGGGTGAAATTTCCTAAAAAGAACTCTTTAAAGTTTCTTTTGGTGCTGCCCTCAACAACAACGAGTTGTGCTTTTTCGTATTCAGATATTCTCATGATGTCCTTTATGGCACTTAAGCTATAAACTGATTTTCTGGTTACAGATCCTGAAAACGTTTTTACTCTACGTTTGATACTTGCTGAAAAATCTCTCACTGTACTTAACAGGGTTAGGTCCTGTTGTTTTACTATGCCGACAACGGAAACTGCCGCGTTATTTTTTTCAATAAAACTGCGTGACATTTTTAACTTCCTTATTGCGTTTTCTTGTGTTAGAACGGGGAAAATTATCTTTTTAAAATTATTAACTTCCTTACCAGCAGGCACTGTTAATACATGGCTGGTGGTGTTTTGTAAAATTTTGTACGCCAGGCTATCATTCAGGTAAGAATGATCTGCTATATCAGGAGTTGTGCCTACCACAATTACATCAATATCTAATTCCTCAGACTTTTCGGTAATTACAGTTGATCGATAACCAATTTCTACGTGTAGGAAACAATTGATTTGATGAGTGTAAAAAATAGATTGCACAACTTTTTCAAGAAGCAGTTTGTCCTTTTCCAACACTTCTTCCAGCATTGGTTCCAGGGCGGCCATTCGCCCCATTTTTGGGTAGTAGTCCATAATATCCTGACAATACAATAAATGCAATTGGGCATTATGACGTTTTGCCATCTGCGTTGCAGTATTTAACGCATTCAAAGATGTTTCTGATAAGTCGATAGGAAGTAGTATTCTTTTTATTTGAGTGTTCATAACAAGTATTTATTAATGGTTTAACAATTGCGAATAATTGGTCAATTACCCGCGGAAGTACCATAATATACAAAAAATAAACGGGAATTGCAAATAAAATACAGAAAAGTATTTAAAACGCAGAGATTTCTTTAGAAGGCGGTACTTGTAGACCTATCTTTTTTCCATCATTTCTGTTAAAGGAACGCCACCTTTGATGCCGAAATCCATCGTACGAATAGGGAAAGGAATCATGATATTATTGGCGTCATAGGCTTTTTTAATGCGCATAATGGCCTGGCTCTTAACTTCCAAAAAGTTGATCTGCTCGGTAGTGCAAACCCAAAGCCTGATCACATAATTGATGGAGCTATCACCAAAATCGGTATAAAACATAGTGATCTCATCATCTTTAGAAAGCCCCTCGATGTCTTTAACGGCTTCGATTGTTATTCCTTTAACCTTTTCCAAATCATCGCCGTATGAAACACCAACGGCAAGGTCCATCCGTCTTTTGCCTAGTAAGCTGTAATTTTCTATCGGGTTTTGAAAAACGTCTTTGTTAGGGATAATTACCATTTGTCCCTGATAGGTCCGAATAACGGTATCGCGCAGGTTGATCTCTTCCACTTTTCCCATGTATTCTTTAATCTTAACAATATCGCCTACAGAAAGCGGGCTCCTCACCGAAAGAAAAATACCCGACATGAAATTAGCTGCAATATCCTGAAAGGCAAAAGCTAATGCTAAACCTAAGATACCCGCGCCTGCAAGAATTGATGTAACCGCCTTGTCTAACTTCAATACGCTCAGAGCTATAAATATTACGATGCCTAAAAGAAAGATATAAATTAGTGAGCTAAATAGATTATCGAGCGTTTCATTATGAATGAATCGGCGGATCAGTTTTCTCAATCCGTTTTTAACAGATTTTGCGATAAAAAAGCCTAAAACAAGGATCAGTGCGGCAAGGGCAATGTTTGGTAATAGCCTGATGAGGTCTTTTGCCCAAAGGGTCAATTTATCAACTATCAGTTGATAAGCATTATTAATATCCATGGCATTTATTAATTACATGATAAGCCTGACACCGCCAAGCTCGGAAACGTGGTAAGGGAATTTGTTGCTCGGCGAACCTATGAACATGAAATTCTTGGGAATGCCCCATTTCTTAGAAAGCTCGTCGATAATTTCAGGTCCAAAGGTGCCTTCGATCTCCAGAAAATCAATATCGATATCAGGGTAAGCTCTATCAAGTACTTCTATGTCCTTTTTCAGGCTGTCATTATCGCTTTGACCGTTAATTATATGTACAATTTTGAGCCGTTTGGTCGATTCATTTTCCTGGACATAAATCATTACCCGGTTTAGAATAGACACATTGTCGCCACGGGTAAAGAAAACAAGTTCTTGCGCGTTGATCGTTACCAGCAAGCGGTGCAACCAAATTTTACTGTGAAAAAAAGGTTTCAAAGGCTCTTTTAAATAGGTGACAGAGAAAATAAGCCATTTAATGATACGTGCTCTGTTAAGCATGATCGTGATAAATAGCATTGCCGGTACCAGGTATTTTACGAAAACGTAAAAGGAAAGTATATTAAGTTCCATATTGCCCAAAAATGCAGCGACGATAAAAACGATGGCAATCACAACAGAAATCACCGGTGCATTTTCCATTCGCGGCAATTTGCTTCTCTTGACTTTAAGCAATAGGTTACCTACTCCAAATAGTGCCATAACCAGCAAAAAAGAAAAAGTATAAACTCCGGCCAGGTTAGCCAGGTTGCCTTTGGTTACTAATAATATGGAAACGCACAGCAGGAAAAAACCGATCACAATGCGGTAATTGACCCCTCTGCGGTTCTTAGCCAGGAAAAAATTAGGGAGTATCCGGTCAAGCGTTATACGTTCTGCCAGTCCTGTAACCCCTACATAAGAAGTAAGCACCGCGCCACTTAATACTAATACCGCATCAATGGAAATGATATAACTTAACCAGTTCCCACCAGCAGTTTGCCCCATAAACGAGAGTAAAGATTCCTGATGGTTATTGATGGAGGCCATGGGGATAATACTTAGTGCCAGCAATGCGATAGCCGGGTTGAAAAAGCTGACAACCCGCCACATATTCCGCAGCGTTTTTGGAAATACGCCATCTTTCTGCTCTTCCACGAAGTTTGCCGAACTTTCAAAACCGGAAATTCCCAGCATGGCAGCAGAAAACCCTAAAAACAGGGCCATGATAAGTCCGCCAGAAGTTACCGGCAAATGCCAATTAGCCTGAAAAATGGCGAAGCCGTTATCAAAAAGGAACCAGCAACAGGTTAAAACCAGCAGGCTGAGTGACGCTAAATGTGTAATAAAGATAATAACAGCTACAATAGCCGATTCGCCGATTCCAATGATTGCAAGCATCATAAATATGCCCAGAATCATGATAGTTGCGGGGATCAACGGCAAAGAATGTACAATGTCGTGAAAATAAAACATGGCTTCATATCCTGAAATTACAGCTGTTGCCATATAAGAAAGAATCGTCAGACAGGCGGCAAAAGAAGCCGTTCTTTTGGAGGCGGTGTTCAACAACACATTGTAAGCTCCGCCGTTCAACGGTAAGGCTCCAACTACTTCCCCGTAAATCTTTCTAAAAAGAAATAATACCAGGGCCACGATCAAGAGTGATATCCAGGCGTATTGCCCGGCATAAGCGATAGTTAAAGCCGATACATAAAGGCAAGAGGAACTGATATCATTACCGCAGATGGATGTTGCCTGCAATTCGTTCAGTTTATGAGAGGCAACATGCAATTCTTTCATAGGTAAATTTTATTGGGTAATAAGTTGCAAGGTTGGTGACTGGTAGCGTTGTCGTAACCATTGTTGTAGTTTAACAACATCGGTTTTCCTTAAGGGTTTCGCAAAACCGGCCAGCACCACGTTTTGTGTATCTACTTTTAGGTCATTGGTTTTTCTGATGGCTATTTTACTTACACCGATGGTACGTACAGCCGGGTACAGTACTTTCATTTCGGCTAAAACAATACTATCCAAAGCGGGTAAAATTTGAGGTTTAAGGCGAACCGTATCGGCCTTAGTGCTACTGTTAAATACATCTTCTAAAATACTCGCCTTTATTTGTGAAATGTCTAATTGATGCCTTGCGTCTAAACCCTGCCGAATGGTTAGGCTTACGTTACGTAACCGATACTTATTCATATGGCGCTTCAATGAATCAATTACAGGCTTATCAAGTACATTGCCGATTAAAAGCAAATCAATACTTTTTTTGTCGGTACTATACTTGAAGGATTTTGAAACCACCTGAGTGTTATCAAAATGAAATTGTTCTTCAACAAACTTCCTTGCATTACTTTCAAAAATGCTTCTGTTCACAATGCGGTAGGCCATATATATACTTGGTAAGATTGTGATCACGACAATGAAGATGACGTACCTCGTTACTTTTTTTTCAGCACCGGGCGTTTCAAAAACCTTTTTGTTCATTCTAAGATACCGGGCCATTAAAAATGTGGCAATGGCAATAAATACGCTGTTGATAAAGTAGAGATAGATAGCGCCAAAAAAGAAATACCAGTTACCCATTGCCAAACCAAATCCGGCCGTACACAGTGGGGGCATTAATGCCGTTGCAATTGCAACGCCCGGGATCACATTGCTTTTTTCTTTACGGGAGGCAGCAACCATACCTGCCATGCCACCAAAAAAGGCAATAAACACGTCCCAGGTTGATGGTGAAGTACGCGCAAGCAATTCCGACTGTGCTTCATGCAACGGTGTTATAGAAAAATATATAGTAGAGGTAATGATCGCGATGATAGTTGCGACCAATAAATTCTTCCCTCCTTTTTTAACCAATTCAAGATCGTTAATGCCAACACCCAACCCTATACCCATAACGGGCCCCATGATTGGCGAAATAAGCATAGCGCCTATAATTACCGCCGTAGAATTAACATTAAGCCCTATAGAGGCAATAAAAATGGCAAAGATAAGTGCCCATAAATTTGCTCCCCGGAAATCAACATTTTTTTTGATGGAATTGACAATATCCGATTCTTCGGCTTTATCCTCCTGCAGGTTAAAACGATGTGTAAGAAAATAACGGACACGGTAAAAAAGGTTACTCATAAATTTAAATTTGAGTTTTTGCCTGCAATTTTTGTGCAAGTTTACCAATGGTTAAGCCTTGCACCAATATGGAGAACACAACGATGATATAAGTAATAAGCACAAATTCGTCTCTGTGCATGTCGGCACTAAGCGAAAGAGCCAACGCAACAGATATACCACCCCGAAGACCGCCCCAGGTAAGTATGGCAATTGCATTGTTCTCAAATTTAATCTTATATCGCAGTAACAGGACCGGAAAAACTACGGAGATCCAGCGAGCCAATAACACTAAAAGAATAGATATACCGCCAATAATCATCACTGTTGAATTAATCTTTATGATGAGCATCTCCAAGCCAATGAAAAGGAATAGTACAGCGTTTAGAATCTCATCAACCAAATGCCAGAATTTGCCAAGGTAATCTCTGGTTTCATCAGACATTCCGCCATCCCTCGCCTTGTTTCCTGTAATAATACCCGCAACGACCATTGCTAGCGGACCCGAGATGTGCAAATGAGACGCCAGGGTGTAACCGCCCATTACAATAGCAAGGGTCATTAAAACTTCTACCTTATATTCATCTATGGATCGGAGAGCCAGGAAACCTAAATAGCCCAGAACAGCTCCAAAGACCAGGCCTCCAACAGCCTCCTGCAAAAAAAGTTTCCCGATTGCCACCAAGGAAAAAGCGCCATCAGGGGACCTAGCGATCTCAGCTATACTAATGAATATTACAACAGCCACACCATCATTGAACAATGATTCGCCGGCGATCTTGACTTCCAGAGATTCGGGTATTTTTGCCTGTTTTAAAATACCCATCACGGCTATGGGGTCGGTTGGAGAAATCAACGAACCAAAAAGCAGGCAATAAATAAACGGAATAGGCATGCCGAAAAAGCCAAATAGCAGCCATGTCATGCCCCCCACTAAAAAGGTTGATATCAATATACCAAGTGTTGCGAGTAATAAAACAGGCCAGCGTTCCGCCTTCAGTTTGCCTGCATCAATATGAATGGCACCCGCAAAAAGCAGGAAACTCAACATAAAATTCATGAGCACATCCTGGAAGTCGACAGAGTTAGCTAACTGAACAGCTTTTTCAGACAGTAGTGATTTTGAATTTCCTAAAGCTACCAGTATCACAGAGCAGATCAGAGATAGCGCCATAATACCAATTGTTGGAGGCCATTTAATCACCCGATGATTAATATATGCGAACAGAGCGGCTAAAACGATGGTGATAGATATAATTTCCTGGGTATTCATGCAAGGATCGGATTAAAGTGAATGCAAAAAGGTTTAAATATTTAACCTCCAATTTGAGAGTAGACATGTTGTAATGATAATATATATCTGATTCTTAGCTACAAGTGCTCAAAACCTGTTATTCTTTTGTATTCGCAAAAGCTGAAAGATAAGCACCGCAAGGTTTATGAAAATCAAAACAATTCCTAAATTTCCGTTCATAAATACATATCACTAGTTAAAAGAAAATGAGAAATTAATTGTTTTGCCTTGGAAACGAGTGTTCAATATCTGTTATATAAAATCTCCCGGTCGGCCCAACAATTTGTAATAACTGGTAACTATTGTAGTATGGTAGCGCTTAATGTCATTTTCATCCTTAATGTAAGACGTGATTATCTTTCCTTCTATATAAATCAGTTTGTTCTTGGTTAATAATCTTCTGGCAAAAGGTACCATTTTATCAGGTATTATAATGTCATGAGATTCAATTTCACTCCTAACTTCGCCATTTTTTAAAAAGGGCATATCGGTAAGCAGGCAAAATGAAAGCGTCTCACTTCCATCGTTTAAGACTATTTCAGGTTCGTTACCTAAATAGCCAATGAGTATAATTTTATTTAATCCGGCCAAATCACCAATATTTTATTTTTCGCTTGAATGTTACTCGCTACGGTTTTCTTTAACAAATCCGGGTGCAATATAATCCTTCGGCAGGTAGTCTGAAGGAATAGTGGTTGCATTTCCATCCCGAAGAGCCTTGTAGTGCGGTGACATAATTTCTACACCTGCTTTATTGAAATGATCCTGAATGTTCGCATGCAGTGCTGAGTAGATGGCGGCCTGCCTATTCGGCTCTTTAGTAAAAGCATTTATCCGGTAGCTTACATAGTAATCATCTAAGCTGGTTTGTAATACATAAGGCTTGGGTTCCACCTCTATCATTGGCGTAGCTAGTGCCGAGTCGATCAGTAGCTGGTGCACATCCCTCCAGGGTACATCATAGCCTATGGTAACGGTTGTGTGTACGATCAAACCGTTTACCGGAGCATCGCTGCTGTAGTTAATGGTATGGTTCCCCATCACTGTCGAATTAGGTATGGAGATGATCTCGTTTTGAATGGTACGTACCCGGGTTACTAATATCGTTTTTTCAATAATATCCCCCGTTACTTCACCAATCTTAACACGGTCGCCTATTTTAAAAGCGCGCATATAGGTAAGCACTAATCCTGCTACTACATTTCCAAGCGCCCCGGCGGACCCAAATGTGAACAGTACGCCCATAAATACCGATACACCCTTAAATATGCCTGAGTCAGAGCCCGGCAGGTAAGGGAAGATAACGATCAGCATGAAAGCAAGCACCAATACCCGAATAATCTGATAGGTCGGATTTGCCCAGTCCGGATAAAAACCTGGTACATTTAGCTGCCCTTTTTCAATTTCGGTAGTGATGAACTTAAAAAACTTCAAAACGTATCTAAAAACAACAACCAAAACCAAAATGGTCATCAGGTTTGGTATGTAATCCCATATGGCATGAGCGATTCTTTTGAGCGGGCTGATCAGATAGTTAAGCAACATATCTGACACATCTTTGGTGAATGGAAATATGCCAAATAAGATAGGCAATGCCAGGTAAATCACCAGTAAAATAACAGCCCATTTGATCAGTGTAAGCACTTTTTTTATAACAGCAAGTTCATTTTCAGCATTCAGTAACTCATAATTTTTGATGTGAATACCTTTGTTGAACCAGCCGATTTGTTTTACTAATCTGATCTGAAGCCAATTAAATAACTTCCGAACGCCATAAATCAGCAATACGGTAATACCTATCACCAAAAGCGCCAGAAGGCTTTCTACTAAGATGGTTTGCCAGCGTGTTTCCTGCTGATGTGTAATCACTGCCACACCTATTTTTTTGCTGATCGATGCGGCAAGTTGTTCCCTGCTCGTATTTTGCCATAACGCATCCTGGTCAGTTATGGATATCAGCAATTGATCGCGGAATAAAATATCTGTCGTTTGTTCGGTAGTTACCAACTTTAAAGAATCAATCTCAAAACCATATTTTGAACTAAGCTGGGCAATGCGATTGCTGATTGCTTCAGCGCGGTCACGGGCCGTGAAACTGCCCTGGCGGGTAAATAAGTAAAATAGGGTATCACGAAACGGGATAACCGGGAACCCCTTGACAAACGCCCTAAGGGAATCAACCTGGTGTTTTTGATTAACAACGCGCAACGAATCTTTCTGACGCAGGGTTTCCAGTTTCTTCAACAATACGTTTTTCTGAATGTTGTCTGCACTGGAAAGCTGCTTTTGCAATTCTGATCGTTTCAATGAATCTGCCAAGCGCTCCTCAGAAAGCTGTTTTACCTTTTTCTGCTGCAGTTCCAGTTGGATGGTCAACAACGAATCTTTCTTTCGTTGAACGGTATCCTGCTGTGCAAAAACCGGATGAATAAAGATAAAGCATATAATTAAACCCAAAAAGTACCTCATGAAAATCGCAGGATAATGAATAAATTTAAATGTAAGAATTTATATCAAGCCGAAACAATAATACCTGGTCCAATCGTACTCTTGCTACGAGCAAACATAAACACCGTTGCATTGTAAGTTCAGTAGTAAATGTAAATCATTCCAATCCTATGAAGAATCTAAAGACATACCTCATGCTCTTATTAGGGATGGCCTTATTTGGCAGTGCAACTCCGTTGAGTAAACTGGTAACAAAGGATTTTCCGGTTTTTATTGCCGGCGGTTTCAGGGTTTTGCTCGCCTTTATTGTATTGGCTCCTTTTATTAAGCTTTCCAATATTCGAAAATATAAAGGGAAAGATGCCTGGCTTTTAGGAGGTATTAGTTTAGTTGGTGTATTGGGATTTACAGTATTAATGCTCTATGGAATGCAAATGATCTCCGGTGTTACAGGCAGCGTAATCATGAGTGCCACGCCAGCACTTACCGCATTATTGTCGGTGATTTTTTTAAATGATAATTTCAACTGGAAAAAGGGAATCGCCATTGCGCTTGCCGTTGCAGGAGTGGTGGTTATGCAATTGGGCAGCGGTGCGGATAAACATGGAAAAAACGAAATATTAGGAATTGTGTTGGTTATAGCTGCCATTTGCTGCGAGGCAGGATATACCTTAATGGGCAAGGCGCTGACAAAAGATTATCCTCCGGAAGACATTGCCACCTTTTCGGCCATTATTGGTTTCCTAGGGTTTATTCCTTTTATGATCTGGCAGTTTCATGAGTTTTCCTTTGCTAACATTTCTACTCAAAGCTGGGTATACCTTTCTTTATACGGCGCTGGAACTATGGGGCTGGGTTCGGTACTCTGGTATAAGGGTATCCAACAAGTAGAGGGAAGTACAGCCGCGACGTTCATGGGTGTAATGCCTATCAGTGCTTTAGTCTTGTCCTACGCACTATTAGGTGAAACATTCAGATGGGTTCATCTGATTGGATTTGCACTCGTGTTTTCTGGAGTGCTGCTAATTATTAGCGTTCACAGGCAAATGAAGATGAAGAGTTAGTAACAAGGTTAGTTATTTATTTTCATCTACATAAGAATATTCAATTTGTTATAATTCCAAAGGATTGTCTGATCAGGGCACGGGTCCAGGCTTAGGACTGAGGATTACCAAACGTTTAATTAAAAAACCAGTGATATCTTAAAGTATTTTATACTCCGGGGAAAGGCAAAGAATTTAAGATTTACCTGAAGTCACACAATTGACAAACTTTGCAATTCCGGTCAATTATGTAATTATATTGATTTTAATAATTTGTCAATTCGATTAGTATATTACTCCTAGAAAGCGGGCATTTAGTCAAACGTGCTCTGAACCAAATAGATTTAATGTAAGAATAAAAAAACTTCTCTGCCACATCAAATAATGAAACATGTTTAGCCAATTAGCTTAGTGGGGAGTTGGTTGCTTCGCCGGGGTGAGATTCACAATTTAATGCTAATACTTATTTAACTCGTTATTATCTCTGAGCATACGAGGCCCTTGATCATTACGGGGGCACAAAATAGCATAGGCCAGTTATAAGACTGCCAGTTCAAACTGTTAGTAATATTCCAAACCCAATTTGAAAAACGGTGAATTGCGTGATCGTTATTAGCCTAATGTAGTTGCCAATATCGGTAAAGCAATGGGCAGAGCTGAAACATAATTGCAAAGGAACTAATATCCCTGCCAAGTAAGGGAAGATGACAATCAACATGCAGGCACCGACTAATACCCGGATGATTGGTAGTTAGGATTTGCCTATTCCGAATAATCGCGAAACATTAGCTGACCTTTTCAATTCAGTTAGTGATGAATTAAATAACTTAATTCACAACGCGCAGGGAACTTTCTGACGCGGCCTATACAGTTTTTTATTCATTCATTTATTTGTATATTATCTGCTGCAGAAAGCTCGTTCTGAAACAACTTGTGATAAGATCTCCGGCAGGCCTGAGAATAATTTTGAAAATATTTTTCCAAGTTTTGTCAAACAGATATATAAAAAGGATAAGAACCGGTGCGAGCTTGTAGCGGGCTTTGGAAAGCCATGAAAGGTATTATGACGATTTAAAAATTAATTATAAGGCAAAGAGAAATAAAAAATACTTCCTTTGCCAAACTCGCTGTCTACCCACATTCTGCCTTCATGGCGATGAATAATCTCTGCGCTCAAATATAGCCCGATCCCAAAACCGGAAATAAGCCTGGTGTGGTTTCCTTCAACCCGATAATATCGGTCAAAGATCCTTTCCATATCAGCAGGTTTAATTCCTATTCCGTCGTCTTTGATGCTCACTATTATTTCATTGTTGACTTGAATACACTCAACCTCAACAGACTTTCCTTTTGGCGAGTATTTGACGGCATTTCCCACGAGATTCGATATTACAGACATAATCTTTTCTTTATCAGCATATGCAATCAATCCTGGGCAATCGTTATAATAAATCTTATGAGAGCTAACTGTCAGCGTTGCTTCAGCAATAACCTCTTTGATAAGGTCCGATATATTAAACCGCTTTTTTTCGATATGAATTTTACCAGATTCAAACCGCGACAGATCAAGGAAGCCGTTGATCATGGCTGTCATTCGTTTAACCTGTACATTTGCTTTTTCCATTGCGTCCGCTAAAAATCTATCTTCACTCTTTTTCAATTTCAAGTGTGCAACCTGCAGCAAGGCATTTAGCGAAGTAAGCGGCGTTTTAAGTTCATGACTAACCATTCCGATAAAGTCATTTTTCCTGAGTTCGTCTTGCTTGATGTCGCTGATATCCATAATTACACCCGTAAACGCTGCGCGGCCTGTTGCGGCGTCCTGACTCAAATTTCCAACGGCTCGAAGCCATCTTAGCTTTTTGTCATGAAAGCCTTCCACGCAATAGATGACATCATAGTGGCCGCCATTCTGAATCACGTTTTCTACCTCCGAAATCACGTGTTCCCGATATTCCGGGGTAATCTGATTGATACAGCCAGCGAGAGTTACTTCCTCATCACTTTCAAAACCAAAAAGTTCTTTCAATCTCGGTGATGCATTAAACGCCCTTGTTTCCGCATCTATCATCCAGGTTCCGACATTTGCGGCTTCTATCGCCAGACGAAGCGTCAATTCCGCCTGTTCGATCCGCTTACGGGCATTTACCTGTTCAGTGACATCTACTGCAACTACCAAAATATCGGTAGTTTTACCCGGATCGATTTGAATTGGCTGGTATACTGCATTGAAGAAAAATTCCTTTAACTCTCCCTCGTGCTCAAGGAAAGCCCGGATCTCATTCGCACTAAACGATTTGCCGGTTGTATAGACGTCGTCCAGTATCTGCAAAAAAGGTTGCCCATCCAGTTCCGGTAATGCACTTGCCAATGGCAGATTGATAATAGCTTCACTTTTACCCCATACTTCGAGAATCTTCGCATTGGCGGACGTAACATGTAGCTCTCTTCCGGTCAATATGCCAATAGCCACGGGTGCCTCCTGGATGAGGTACTTAAAACGCTGTTCACTAAGTGCAAGTCCCCAGTTGCTATCTGTCAGCCGGTCATTTATCACCTGGAGCTCGTCAGCATAACGTTCCAGCAATTTCCGGGATGTGACGCGATCTGTGATCTCGAAAGACATCACTAATACGCCGTTTCTTTCACCGTTAAGATCGGTCAATGGCTGATAGGTATAATCCACAAAAGTTTCTCGGATCGTCCCATCCTCATTCTCGAAAAGTACGGGGCTTTCTTTTACATCAATAACTTCGCCCGTGGCCATAACCCTGCGGAGCTGGCCGGCGAACGGCTGGTCAGCCAGATCAGGTAAAATATCGAGAAACTTTCGGCCGATCACCTCTTCTGCCGTTTTCTGCCAATAGTTCAAATTCGATTGATTGATCATCTCGATAACCAAATCCTCTCCGCGAATCACGACAACAGATGCTGGCAGCATATTGATCAGCTGCTGCATTTCCTGGTCTTCTTCCTTGATCCGCTGGATATCGGTGGTTGATCCCACCCACATGGTAATCTCCCCTTTTTCATTTAAAACAGGCGAAGCAATGTTAAGGTGCCAACGGTAATTACCGTTTTTGTCCTTAAACCGCATTTCGGTCTCTAGTGCTATCCCTTTAGCAGCTGCTTCGGCCAGTTGCTTTTGAAAGACAGGAATTTCCTCGGGATGCATCATTTGGTGGTAGCCGAAATCCCGCATTTCCTCGAAAGTTAAACCTGCATAATCCAGCCATTTTTGGTTGAAAAAAGTAACCTCTCCGCTAGGCAACGCGTTACTGATCTTGGCAGGTACAATATCTGCCAGGTGCCTGAAATGCTTTTCGCTTATTTCCAGTTTTCGGTGCTCCGCTATTTGCTGCGCCATTGCTTCGTCTGCCAGCACTTGTTCCGTTACATTATTGGCCAGTTGGATGATGTAATGGATTTCTCCTTCATCATCGAATACCGGTGTATGGCTTGGATCCCAATAACGCTGAATGAATTTACCAGGGTTATGGATATCCGGAACGTCGTAGCGTTGGATACGCATATAATGCGGCTTTTTCGTTCTTAGCACTTCCTGCAACGAAGCATTGATATTTTGTACGCCGTCAGCATCAGGCAGGTCGGGATTGTCCGGAAAAGCTTCAAAGATGTGTTTGCCCTTAATTACATCCCGCTGGTTATTTGTTGCCTGAAGATAGAGGTCGCTGGCAGTAAGTATATACAAGTCCGGAGACAAGATCAGATATATATTTGGCGCTGATTCAAGCGCTTTTAATGTTTCTGGACCTGGCGGAATGTAAGACATTTAATTTCTAAGTGATTTTTTTTCCACCAAGGTATGAATTAATGACGAAGTTCGTCAATAGTTCTATTGATATGGCAGTTTCTCGTTTCAGCGATGATCAGAATCAGTTTTAGACAATAGGAATTGTGAACCAAAATGTTGATCCATGGCCAATCATGCTATTCACGCCGATTTTGCCTCCATGCCGATGAATAATATCTGAACAGATATAAAGGCCCATTCCGAAGCCGGATTGATGATGTTTTGTGTTGTCAACCTTGTTAAACCGTTTAAATATCGTTGAGATATCTTGTTCTGAAATTCCAATCCCCTTATCAGTTACAGATATTTTGACTTCGCTATCCAAATATTCTATTCCGATAGTAATGTTTTTCGATGCAGGCGCAAATTTTACGGCATTGTTTAACAGATGGAACATGACCTGATCAATCTTGTGACGGTCAGCAAATAAGGTTGTTGACATATCCCCTTTTTGTTCTATAAGGTAGGAGCCGTTCATCAAGATGTGGTTGCAACAGTGGTCTATTACCTCGGAAAATGGGAACGAGGTCTTGTTCAGTAATAATTCCTCATTCGTTAAAATCGTTGTGATTAGGAGATCATCAACTAACGACCCCAATCTTTTTGCATTGCGGTCTGCGCTCTGGGCTAAGTGAACGATCCGTTCATCTTCTAGCTGCCTGTCTTTTATGATCCTGTTCATTAATTGAAGCGTGGCCCGCAAACTGGTAATCGGCGTCCTTAACTCGTGGCTGGCCAAAGAAGTAAATTCGTCTTTTTGCTTTTGAAGCTTTAACTCCATAGCAATTGATAGTTCTTTCTGTTTTCGTAAAGTGACATCGTTTTGAACGCCAATGTAATGTGTAACCTCTCCTTGGTTGTCCCTGATCGGGGAGATATAGAGCTCATTAAAGAACATCGTGCCATCCTTTCTATAATTTGCAAGTTCGACATGGCAATCAGATTTAGTTCTCAATGCCTCCTGCAACTTAAACCTACCGATCTGTTCGCGGTCGTCAGCCTGAAGGAACCGGCAATTTTTCCCTAGTATTTCGTCTTGATGATAACCGGTCATATCTTCAAACGCCTTATTACAAAAAATGATGGGATCATCCTCCTGACGACAATCGGTAATAATTATTCCACTGATGGAGGCTCTAATTGCCGCGATCAACAATTGGTCTTGTCCTTCTATTCTGTTTAGTAACGATGAGTTGCTAAATTCCATGATCTATTCCTATAGGTGACCCTATTTTAACAACCAATTATTCGTTTTGTGACAAAATCTTAATCAAAAATTAATAAACTAGTGCACGCTTACTTTCTTTACTTTTCTCTGCCGGTTAGGGTCTTGCAATTACTTAGTTACTATTCCGCCCAATTGATGTTTTAACCAGGTGACTAATACGTGATGAATGCCAAATCGTATCATAATGCTTCGTTTTGGAGGTCGGCTTTTACCCACTTTGTTAAGCGCCGAGGTGCCGGCGATAACAATGAATATTGAAACTTCCCGCAGGCTTCAATATCATAAACAAACCTCATAAATAAACGGTAGAACAGTCTTTTACGTCAGAAAAAATTATACAATCGTTCTCACTATTTAATTGAGCCTGTATATAGTGTTAAGATATCTGCCTGAAATGTTTAACTTCGACGGAAATTGGCTAAATTTTGCGAAGATTTTAGGCTTTCCGCTGCCACTTTTTTAGTTAAGACACGCCTTGCGGGATCAGCACAGCTTCGATGCGTGTAAGTATAGTTAGTATTCATATGGAAAAAATTCTGAAAAGAAATAATGTTAAGGTGATCGGTAACGGCAAAGAGGTCATCCTGTTCGCACATGGTTTCGGTTGCGACCAGAATGTCTGGAACTGGCTTGTAGACGCTTTCCAGGATGAGTACCAGCTGGTGCTTTTTGATTATGTAGGTGCCGGCTGTTCGGACCTGAGTGCCTACGACCCGGAAAGGTACAGCAGTTTACATGGCTATGCTTTAGACATTATAGAGATCTGCCAGGCGCTTGATATCAGCAATGTTATCTTCGTCGGACATTCGGTCAGCAGTATGATCGGGATCATTGCAGCCAACCAGGTGCCGGGCCTGTTTAGAAAGCTGGTATTGTTAGGGCCTTCGCCGTGCTACATCAATGAAGATGGTTATCATGGGGGATTTAACCGAAAGGATATGGAAGACCTCCTGGCCGTGATGGACAATAATTACCTGGGCTGGGCACGGGCGCTTGCGCCGCAGATTATGGGTAACGGTGACCGTCCTGCCCTTGGAGAGTCACTTACAAATAGCTTTTGCGCAACCGACCCTGAAATTGCTAAGCAGTTCGCGCGGGTTACTTTTCTTTCCGATCATCGCGAAGAATTACCGAAAGTCAGTATTCCAAGCCTCACGCTGCAGTGCTCTAATGACATTGTCGCCCCTTTAGAGGTGGGGAATTACGTCAACCGGATGACGCCCGGAAATCAACTGGTTGTACTGAGCGCAACCGGGCATTGTTCACACCTGAGCGCACCCGACGAAACGATCGGCGCGATCCGGGAATTTATTAAATAGACCATATTGAAAGGCAAGAGCGGACATGAGTTTTTATCCTCGCTGATTGACACAGAGACGCTCTACCACAACGCGCCCTGCGGCTATTTTTCTATGTTACCAGATGGTACGATCATCTCTGTTAACCAGACCTTCCTCGGCTGGCTGGGCTATGCTGCGGAAGAAGTAAACGAACAGATGAACGTTACCGGCTTTTTTTCTAACGGCGGGAGGCTTTACTACCAGGTTTTTTATTGGCCGCTGCTGCAATTACAGGGAAGGGTTAATGAGATCAATTTCGACATCTACCGAAAAGATGGTTCGTTTTTCCCGGCGCTGCTCAATGCCAACATGATCAAGGATGAGGCGGGAAAGGCAGTCGCCGTCAATGTGGTGGTCACTGACATCACTGACAGGAAAAAATACGAAACTGAATTACTTAATGCTAAGGTTTTGGCTGAAGCGGAAAAAAGCAAATTCGAAACCGTTGCCGCGCACATTCCGGAGATGATCTGGACCGCCAATGCCGATGGCAGGATCAACTATGTCAACAAACGGTTTGCCGATAATTTTAACATAAAGCAAGTAACTGAGGTAGATCAGATAAGTAAATTAGTCCATCCGGAAGATAGACTTCAGGCGCTCAGAACATGGGTTAATGTGATAAGTCAGGGTGAGAACTTTAGCCTGCAGGTCAGATTGAAAAATCAACTAAATCAGTTTCATTGGTACCTGTTTAAGGGTACGTCTTACCGTTCGGGAAATGATGGTGCTGATAAGTGGTTGGGCTCCTGCCTGAATATTCATGATCATGTACTCGAACTGGAGCGTCGGGATGAGTTTATCAGCGTTGCCAGCCATGAATTAAAGACACCGGTTACCAGCCTGAATTTAAGCCTGCAACTACTGAACGTTACTAAGAAAAGCTGGCTCGAAAAAGAAGCCAAGCTCCTGGAACAAGCCACCAGGAACGCTAAAAAGATACAGAGCCTGATCGATGATCTGCTCAACGTGAAGCGATTGACGGAAGGACAGCTTTCATTGCGTTTGCAGCAGGTTAATGTGGCGGCCCTGATTAATAACTGTGTCCGGACATTTCTGACACAAAGCAATTGTACGATCAACATTACTGCCGATGAGTCGCTAATGATAACTGCTGACGAGCATCGTATTGAACAGGTACTGGTCAATTTTATTAACAATGCCATTAAGTATGCGCCCGGTTCAGCGGTATCGATAACAGCAGCAAAGTTTGACGGTAAGGTTAAAATAACGGTGGCAGATGAGGGACCCGGTATATCCGGCGATAAGTTACCACGCTTATTTGAGCGCTATTACCGTGCGGATCATTCCGGCGAAGAATATTCGGGATTAGGGCTCGGCCTTTACATCTGTGCCGAAATCATTCAGCGACATGGCGGGATGATCGGTGTAGACTCCCAACCGGGGGAAGGAAGCGCTTTTTGGTTTACCGTCTAAGTACTTTAATAAACTTATAATATAATAAATAAATTATAATTCACATATTAGCGATAATGGATATTGAGAAGCTGGTACGCCAGGCAGCCGTAATTGGCAAGGAAGTAGCTTCCCAAGAAGCGTTGCTGGCGGACAGACAGGGCACTTGGGTGGAAAAGTCCATGAGAGCACTGCAAGCGTCGAAACTAACCGGCTTAGTAGTGCCGGAAGCCTTTGGAGGCTTGGGACAAGGCTTACTGGCGCTGGTTAAAGTTTCCGAAGAATTGGGTAAATCCTATTCCTCGGCAGGTCTGTGTTTCGGTATGCACTGTGTAGGGACAGCGGTGATCGCCGCCAAAGCCACGCCCTTTCAGCAGGAAAACTACCTGGTGCCCATTGCTGAAGGCAGGCATATTACCACGCTTGCCCTGAGTGAAACCGGCACCGGCGCACACTTTTATTTTCCGCAAACACCGCTGATTGCGGTGACAGAGGATGAGTTTCTGGTGACGGGAAATAAAAGTTTCGTGACCAACGGGGGCCATGCCGATTCGTATGTGGTGTCAACACTGGGTGCCAGCGCTGAGGCAGAGGCTGATCAGTTTTCATGCATCCTGATAGATGGGCAGACACCGGGCCTTTCCTGGGGAAAACCATGGGATGGCCTGGGCATGCGCGGCAATTCGTCCAAGATCATGCACCTGGAAAATGTACAGTTATCCGGCCGGCAAATATTAGGTGAAAAAGGCGATCAGCTCTGGTATGTGTTTAACGTGGTAGCTCCTTATTTTCTGATGGCTATGGCCGGCACCTACCTGGGTATTGCCGAGTCCGCCTTAATGGAGGCCAAAACGGCTTTAAGCAAGCGCAATTACACCCATAACGGCACATCACTTGCCGGTGTATCATTGTTACAGCACCGATTGGGCATGCTTTGGTCTGAGGTAGAACGAACGCGCAGGCTCGTTTATCATGCAGCAAAGGCCGGCGACCGCAACTCAGCAGATGCCATGCTTGCCATGCTGAGTGCCAAAGCGGAGGTTGGACATTGTGTTGTAAATGTGGTCAATGAAGCCATGACCTTAACCGGAGGACAAGGTTATCAAAACAATTCGCACCTGGGAATGCTATTAAGAGATGCAAGAGCAGCGCACGTCATGTCACCAACTACCGATCTATTGTATACCTGGATCGGGAGAGTATTATTGGATCAGCCTTTATTTTCCGATTAAATAAGTTTAGCGACAAGCCGGTGCCTAAAATACTTTATATAGGATTTGGAGAGATGATGAAAAGCCTGCAAAGCAAGCTTACTTCCAATGCTGCTACAGAGTTTAAGGAGATCCTGCAACTCGGCTCAGAAGTGCAAAGTAAGGCACTCAGCGAAGCAGATGCTTTTTTGATCGGCCCCTACACCCTTGACCCGGTAAAACAAGTGCAACGGGCCTATCAGCAAGAACCCGTTGTATCTATTGTATTGCTGATCTTCCCTGACCACTACCAGCAGATCAAGCAGCGCATTCAGTTTGCTTATAACGTTGGTAAACATGTAGTTTTTGTGCCCTATATAGCTGGCAAAGAGATCACCAACGTACTGGACAATGCCGTGTTACGCACACAGCAGCGAAGAAGTTTCGCCAGGCTGCAGCAACAGCAGGTCTATCCGGCTCCTTTGCAGCGCGAAACGACGTTTCAAAACCTTGGCATATTCCTGGAAAACGCGCCGATTGGAGCCATTGTATTTGATGAGCGCAAGAAGGTATTATCTGCCAACTTTCGCGCGAAACTGCAATTTCCGGTTATTACAAATCAGCGCCACCGGGAGCTTAGCTGGTCGGATCTGTTTCCGGAAGAAAACCAGTTTCCACAAATACAATTAAGAGACGCGCCGGGCCAGGAGCCGTTGCATGATATCATCAAGGTCAATAATCAGTTTCTGGAGATCAACATTTCGCCATTTCAGTTAGAAAAGGGACAGCCTTACTATCTCCTGTTAATCAATGACGTTACGGACAAAACCCGTATGGAGAACCAGTTAAGAAGTAAGATCGATGAATTAGAATTTCTCAACCAGGAACTGGACGAGTTCGTTAATGTGGTTTCCCATGATTTTAAAACGCCGCTGACTTCTATTAGCCTCCTGGCAGAGATGGCCTTAAGAGAGAAGTCACCGGAAAAGCAGCTTCATTTTGTAAGTCAGATCAAGCAGTCTTCCACTAAGCTGAGAGAGCTGTTTAAAGGGTTAGCTACACTGGTAGACACCAAAAAAGAAAGAGCAGAAAAAATGGAAACGGTGGTGTTTAGTGAAAGGCTGGAAATGGTGCTTTCCGAATACCAAACATTTTTGCAGGAAAATGGAGGCGTAGTTTGCGCCGACTTTTCACAAGCCCCCAAAATGATTTACTTCAAGGCGCATATTGATAGTTTTTTAAGTAACCTATTGACCAACGCCATCAAATATCGTCGGCCTGATGTACCGTTTCGAATAGAGGTAAGCAGCAGGAAGGAAAAAGAGTACCTTATACTAAGCGTAAAAGATAACGGAACGGGCATCGACCTGGCTAAAAATTTGAACAAACTTTTCCAGCCTTTCAAAAGGTTAACCAATCAGGGAACTGGTTCAGGACTCGGTTTAAGCATTGTAAAAAGGATGATCGAAAAAGACCAGGGCTACCTGGAGGTTTTCTCAGAACCTGGAAAGGGGACCGAATTTAAGGCATACCTGAAAGAACAAATCATCTCCTAAAACCACCGGTTAATTCAAGTATTGTTAGAAAGGAATATCCAAAAGCGCTTTATTACAAATTAGCTAAACAGGATTATTTCACTCTGCCGGCATTCGCAGCGTAAAACAAGTATGTGTTTTATCGCTCGTTACCTCAAGCGTTCCGCCATGTGCACGGGCAATTTCAGCAGCAATATAAAGTCCTAAGCCTAAACCGTGCTGCCCCGGCTTAATCTCTCCACGTGAAAAAGGATGAAACAACCGTTCTTTGATCGTCTCGGGAATTGGCTCACCCTGATTACTTACCGATAATAAAAAGCCATCTGCATCCTGTCTGGCACTAACCTGAACTGCCGCCTCCGGGCTGCCATGCGCAAGAGCGTTACCTAACAGGTTGGAAAACAGTTGTGCAATCCGACTGCTGTCGCAATTAACGCAATCCTGCAAATTGAATTTAGTGTTGATAACCCGGTCTGGCCAGATCACTTCCAGTTCTGTAACAATATGGCTTAACACTTCCTCCAGGTCTTCATGTGCCTTTAAGTCCAGAACAATCCCTTCACCTAATCTTCCCCTGGCAAAGTCCAGCAAATTTTCAATAAGGCCGGTGATGCGGTAAGCTGCATTTTGTACGATTACCACAAAACGCTCGGCCTGCTCCGGGAGGTGCATCTTTTGCAATACGCGCGCACTGTTGGCTACAGCACCCACCGGATTTCGAAGGTCATGTCCTAGGATAGCAATGAATTGCTCGCGCAGGGTGGCGATTTCCAGTTCTTTGGCAAGGCGGTCTTTTACCATATCCAGTTCGTACAGATTGTGCAGGTGTTGGGCGATCAGGTTGGCGTAAAGCTCAAACATACCTACTACCTCGGGTGAACTTAACCGTCTCGGCCGGGGATCGATAGCACACAACGTCCCAAAAAAGACACCGTTATTCAAAACAATGGGCACGGAGATATAGCTTTGAAAGCCATAAGTGGCCGGTGTATGGTGTTTGCAGTAAGTAGCGTCCTCTGCGACATGGTCTATGACAATCGTTTGATGATGCTGCCTAATCTCATTGCATAGCGTCGATTCCAGCTGAAGTTCTCCTCCAGGCTGCAATCCAAATGCAATCTCATCCTGCACTGCGCAGGCTACCCATTGGGAATCAGTTACCCTGGCAATAGCTGCAAAACCCATACCCGTAGAACGACAGACGACATTCAAAATAGAAGGCACGACTTCAATGCGTCTGATCAAGTCGATATCTTCTGGAATGGAACGATCAATTGGCTTTGGTGGCATTCTGTTGCTTTCGGTAGGCTAAGATAGGAAAATGCACTGCAATCTTACGACTTGAAAAGAACGGGTTTGCTAGTCTCGAATTAAACATTCATTACGGCATCGGTTCCCCTGCGTTGCAAATCATGGTTACATAACAGTGCTTTGTACATTGCTTGTCTTTACCATGCGATGGATAAAATTTGCTTCATCGCATATAGACGAAAGCCCGGTGCTGTTTTGTATTAATATCGTTCGGCTTATAAATCTGTCAGCTTGCTGTTAATTGGAATTGCTTAGTTGATCATTCGGCTTTCGTGGCCTTACTTTTGGCAATTGTTATTTTCCATTTAAGCATCCAGAAAGAATTTAGGCGTTATTTATCAGGAAGTTATAGGATTTTAGTACCAAACAAGCAACAAAAATTTCGTCCTTTTTAGGCCATATTTGTTCCTATCTTGTTTCCCGAGTGTTGATAACTTGGCAATACTAAGAATTATTTTCAAAAGGACGTTAATTATAACAAATGGCATAATATTTTGCTAATAATGAGTTTGAAAAAAGCCTTCGCTCAGTAATTACGGCGGGTACACCGCCTTTAGATCAATGCAGAATTTTCGTTAGATTTGGTTCATGACAACGATCCCCGTCAGGCACATTTCGGCCAGTTCGAAAGAACCGGGACTTACCAATTTGTTTAGCATCCGTAATCTTTCGGTTCTGCTGTCCGACAACGACATGGTTCAGGAACTGCACCGCCATGATTTCTTTTATGTGCTTGTTTTAAATAAAGCTGCCGGTCAGCATGTCATAGATTTTGTCCCTCATACTATTGCCGGGCCGGAGGTTTACTTTATGCGACCGGGACAAGTGCACCAACTGGAACTAGCGAAAGGAAGCACCGGCTTTTTGATACAGTTCAGTACCGAGTTTTATTTTCCAAAGGATAGCACAGCGCACCTTCTCCTGCGCACCGCCAGCTCATCAAACCATTATCCATTGAGTGCCGCAAGTTTCAGTAAACTGGAATCGTTTCTAAATCATATTGAGCGGGAGTATCTCGAAAAAGGAGAACGGTGCGAGGAGGCGATCATGGCAGTTATGAACATATTTTTTATTGAGCTAGTCCGCCTGAAGAAAGTTAAGTTGCCGGCAACAGCCAATCTTTATAACCAAGAACGACTTGATCAATTCCGGGAACTTTTGGAGACGAATATATTTACCCATAAACAAGTATCTGAATACGCGGAAATGCTCCATCTTTCGGTTTATCAGCTTAACGCCATCGCCAAAGCGACTTTGGGTAAAACCTGCTCGGAGCTTATTAATGATCAAATCATACTTGAGGCGAAACGTTGTCTGCTGGCCACCTCCAGGCAGGTCAATCAGACGGCCTACCGATTGGGTTATGAAGATGTTTCCTATTTTATCCGGTTCTTCAAAAAACAGACAGGTTATTCACCTGAGGCATTTCGCCAGCAATACCAGTAACCTTGCAGACGATCCCGGTGCTTTGGCATAATAACTTTCTGCGTCCATTCACTACAGCTTACATTTAACCCGATGATACCATTACCCGAAGAAGTTAAGCAAGTAATAGACCAAACCTTTCCGGGCGGCACCCTGGATACAACCGAAGTATTGTCAGGCGGCTTATCCGGCTTGCCTGTTTATAAGATTTTCGTTGATGGCAAACCATACGTTTTAAAATTGGCTATACCATCGGCTTGTATGCTGATCGCTGCGGAAGCAGGTATTGCCCCAGAAGTCATTTCCGGCAAAGGCGCGGCAGTATCCATTTCGGCCTATATTGAAAATCAGCCGAACCTTTCCCTACTTGAATTGGCGCACACGATCAAGCGCATCCATAGCTTACCCGCATTTCCGGCAGGCCCACCTTTGTTGTCCATGGTCGATGGCCTGATCGCACAGTTCAATGCTACCGGGCTTGAAGAGTGCCTGTCTTTTTATAGCGAGATCAGGAAGCATTATCCCTGGAATGACGACGACCGGGTGCCGAGCCATAACGACCTTAACCCCGGCAATATTATTTTTGATGGGGAGAAGATATGGGTGATCGATTGGGATGCGGCGCATCAAAATGACCGCTACGTCGACCTGGCCATAGGTGCGAACTTTTATGTAGTAAACGAGGAACAGGAAAGGGTTTTTCTCGCGACCTATTTTGGTGATAGTGTAACTGCTTACCAATTTGCCCGCTTCTTTTTAATGCGGCAGGTCTGCCGGATCGTTTTTGGCATACTCCTGTTTGATAAGGGAACGCTCGGGCAGTCTTTGTTGAATAGTGCTTTGACCGATATGCGTTTGCCCCGTTTCGCAGATGAAATCAGCAGGATGGCAGACAACCAGGCTATATTGGCATAATAAAATACAGTGCGTCAATCGTATAGCGTAGGTTTGCGCCATCATGAAAATAACACTCAGCCTGTTTATCCTTTTATTTTCCGCAGTACAGGTCAGCGGCCAGTCCTCCAGTAATTTTAGTTTAGGCTTTGCGGATAGTGTCCGGTCGGACGTTTTAAAAGAACAGCGTCCTTTGCTGATCTACACGCCGTATCAAGGTAAAACCCAAAGCAGCTACCCTGTGCTTTACGTATTGGATGGCGAAAATAATTTCCGATCGGTGGCAGTCACGGTGGAACGTCTGGCTGATATGGGCCTTTGTCCGCCCATGATCGTAGTAGGCGTCCCAAATACCGACCGGAGCCGGGACCTCACACCAACGACGGTAGCCAACAACAGCGACGGGGTGAAAAACTCCGGCGGCGGTGAGCGGTTCCTGACTTTTATCGCAAAAGAACTAATACCCTATATCGATAAGCATTATCCGACCACGTCCTATAAATTATTGATGGGGCATTCACTGGGCGGATTAATGGTCGTACAGGCCCTGGTCCATCATCAAAAAATATTCAATGCCTACATCGCCATAGAACCCTCCATTTGGTGGGATAGCCACAAATTGCTGAATGAAGCGAAAGAGGCTTTAGTGAAAAATTCCTATGCCCAGAAAACACTATTTCTGGCCTTGGCCAGTCATGCAGAGCCAGGCGTAGATACGATAGCTGTTCAGGCCGATACTACAGAACAAACGCAATTGACCAGGTATAATATAGATCTGATCCATCACATCAATAAACATCCGGAGTGTAAACTTCGGTTTGCAGAAACGTACTATCCGAAAGACAATCATGGAACCGTTCCGTTGATCGCAGCTTATGATGCGCTGCGCTTTGTTTTTGATTATTATGTCTTCCCGCGGGATTCGAGACATACCATCACTAATCCTAATTTATCAGCAGTGATCACCGCTCATTACGAAAAGATCACCGACGAACTGGGTTACCGGGTACTACCGGATGAGTCCTTGGTCAATAACCTGGGCTATTACGCATTAAGGGAAAAGCGATTCGATATGGCTGGGGAACTGTTCGCGTTAAACGTGCGCAATTATCCGCTTGATGCCAATCCGCTGGATTCTTATGGGGATTATTACCTGGCCATAAATGATAAAAAAAATGCACGCCTGAACTTCCAAAAGGCCTTGGCGATTAGAGAGATTCCTGAAACAAGGGCTAAACTGAATTTGCTTTTAAAAGACAAATAGCAACATGAAAAATTTATCCTTCATGCTGGTTCTGGCCTGTCTCTTTTCTTCGGCTTATGCCCAACCTTACGAAAAGCAAATCGATTCCCTGATCCAAAAGGCGATCCGTCTTAACCGGTTCAATGGTTCAGTACTGGTTTGCAAGAATGGGAAGATCGTGTATGAAAAAGCATTTGGTTACCAGGATGCGGCGAAAAAAATACCAAATACTACCAATACGGTTTACCAGATCGGCTCGACTACCAAGGAGTTTACGGCCGGTGTAATTTTGAAGCTGGTCGAGCAAAGCAAATTATCATTGAACGACAAGCTGAGTAAATACTTTCCGGACTTTAAGCGTGGCAATGAGATCACGATCAAACACCTGCTGACGCATACTTCGGGCATTTACGAGATCCTGCGGGATACCAATGCCGTTACGGAAAGTACGAAACCAAGGAGTAAAGCGAGAATGCTCTCTTTCTTTAAGGATAAGCCTTTAGATTTTGATCCGGGTACGCAATATGCTTATAGCAATTCGGGCTATATGCTGCTGGGCCTGATCATTGAAAAGGTGACGCATCAACCGTACGAACAGGTAGTACGCCAGCTTATTTTAAAGCCTTTGGGTATGAGCCATTCCGGATTTGACTTTGTCAATCTTAAAAGTCGCAACAAAGCAATTGGCTATTCCAAATACATGCAATCGGTTAAAGAACCGTCAGCGATGTGGGATTCGACGGCGACCTATTCCGCAGGTTCTTTATACAGCACGGTCGGCGATCTTTACCGATGGCACCAAGGCGTACTCCATCACAAAGCCTACAGCGCAAAAAGTTTGGCAATGGCCACTACACCATTCTTAGAGGGCTATGGTTTAGGTTGCTGGATCGATACCATCTATGGCAAAAAAGTGGTATCGCATGGTGGAAATATTTTAGGATTCACGGGGTATTACGGGCGTATCCAGGAAGAAGACGTGAGTATCATTATCCTTAACAATATTTACAACCACCAGATCGAAACCATCGGGCAGTCCATTCTTGCCATACTTTATGATAAGCCATATCACTATTTTGATGAGATCACGCTTACGTCAGCTGAAGCAGCGCAATACGTCGGTGACTACGAAATAAATGATCACGATAAAGTGACTATCAGTAGTGCTGGCAACCGTTTGTTTATCCAGCGCAACAACAAGGATAGGTTCGAGATCTTTGAATATCAAAAGAACGTCTTCTTCCGCAAGGACGATGATATCCGCATATCCTTCAAAAATGATAGAATTACAATAATTGAAGGGCTGAGCACCAAGCGTGGTGATAAGGCCAATTTGAGATAAGTCCTATACATCTCTTTTCTCGTCCTATCCGGCGGCGCTGGCCGCCGGTACCTTTGTGGTAACAAAAGAAATTCCACAATGACCACAAAAATCAAGCTAATCACCATGCTCAAAATCTGGCTGGTGATCTACCCCTCCATCACACTCTTTCTCTATTTCTTCGGACAGCACCTGGCTGTTTTGCCTTTATATCAGCGTACCCTTTTACTTACAATCGTATTAGTGCCCTGGATGGTATTTGCCGGTCTGCCATTTATTAACTGGGTAAAATCGAAATTGATATGAACCGCATATTTGACGTCATTATCATCGGCGGGAGCTATTCAGGTATGGCGGCCGCCATGGCTTTGGGCCGGGCAAGAAGAGACGTGCTGATCATTGACAGCGGCAAACCTTGCAACGCTCAAACGCCCCATTCTCATAATTTCCTGACTATGGATGGGGAAAAACCTGCCGAGATAGCCGCCACAGCCAAGCGACAAGTTTTACAATACCCAACAATCACCTTTTTAGAAGACGTTGCCATTAAGGCGACAAAAACGGCGAATGGCTTCGAAATCAAAGCCGCCTCGGGTGAAACGTACGCGGCAAGTAAACTGGTTTTCGCGACCGGCATTCGGGATATGCTGCCTGCAATTACGGGCATAGCCGAATGCTGGGGCATTTCTGTTTTGCATTGCCCATTTTGTCACGGTTATGAAGTTCGGGATGAACAGACCGGCATTTTCGGGAATGGTGAAACCGCTTATGAATTGGCCAGCCTAATCACGAATTGGACTGACGACCTTACCATATTTACGAATGGACCATCTACTTTGACACCCGAACAAAATACCAAACTGGGCAGTCACAGCATCAAGGTAATCGAAAATGAAATCGACAATTTGGAGCATAGCGCAGGCTACTTGAAACGCCTAATCTTTAAAGACAGCACCACAGCCACTTTAAAAGCCGCTTATGTCCGTAATCCTTTCCGACAGGTTTGCCAGCTACCCGAAGCGATGGGTTGCGAAATAACGGAGGATGGCTATATCAAAGTGGATCCCATGCAGGCCACCACAGTTCCCGGCATTTTCGCCTGCGGAGACAACACCAATAAGTTGCGTACCCTCGCAAATGCCGTCGCTACGGGAACTACCACTGGCATGGTCATTAGCAAACAACTCGTTTCATCAGAATTTTAAGATCATATCATGAAAATTATAATTGTAGGTGCCACCGGCACTATGGGGCAGTATTTAGGTACTGCATTTGAAAAAGAACACGAGATCATCCGGGTCGCTTCCAAAGGCGGCGATATTCAGGCGAATATTACTTCGAGGGAATCCATTGAACAAATGTATAAACAGGTCGGCACGTTCGATGCGCTGATCTCTACGGCTGGACCGACCTATGTTGGGCCCTGGTCGAAGATGGGAGATGCTGAGTTCTGGAAAGGCGTGGAAGGCAAAATGATGGGGCAGATCAATTTAGTAATGATCGGTCAGCATTATATCAATTCTAAAGGTTCGTTTACTTTAATAACGGGCGCTTTGACGGAACACCCGCAAAAGAATTTCGCCAATGCTTCGGCAGCTAACGGAGCAGTTGAGGGCTTTGTACGGGCCGCGGCTATTGAACTGGAAAACGGCATCCGCATCAATGCGGTCAGCCCGACCGTGATTGAAGATTCGCCGCAGTATTTTCCTTATTTCCCCGGCGAGATCCCAACCACCATGCGACAATTGGAGTACGGCTTCCGAAGAAGTTTGTTCGGCGCACATACCGGGCAGATCATCAAACCATGATCATCTTATTGAGCAAACCGATCCATTGGCAGACATATATGGGCGGTTTGCATATTATAATGCTGCAATGCCGGAATAAAGCGACACATTTACAGGTGATTATGAAAAAATATTTCGCCGTCATTCTGAATATTGGCTTCTGGGCCTGCTATTTCCTCCTGATCGGCATACTCATCGCGCTGTACAATAAAAGCAGCCCGCCGACCAGCGATCATGTCGCAAGGATGGTGAACGCGTTTAAAAACCTTTTTTTGTTTGCCCTCCTGCCATCGGCAATTACTTATATCCTTTATTATTTTCTGTTGTTTCCAAAATACTTGCAACAACGAAAGTTCTGGCTTTCGCTTTTTTGGGGTTTGCTGATCGCTGTTGGGGCGGCCGTGTTATCTTATATCCTGCACCGCTATTTCATAGAAACCGGGAAAGTTTTAGATATGGACGAGGGTGGCAAATACGGGCGAAGTACGGCTGGACGGGTCATTATGGTGACTTCCTTTATTAACCTGATCGCCGGTGTGATCGCTTTAAGCATCAAAGGTTTTGCCACCTGGGTTTCCGAGATCCGTCTGAAAGAGCTGTTAAAGGAAAAAAACTACGAAATGGAAATGGCATTAGTCAAATCACAGCTTGACCCGCATTTGCTGTTTAACACTATCAATAATATCGACGCGCTGATCTTAAAAGACGCAGTTAAAGCCTCCAATTATTTGAATCAGTTATCGGGGATCATGCGCTTCATCCTGTATGAAACCAAGACCGAGCTGATCTTGCTGCATAAAGAAGTAGAATACCTCGAGAAATACATCGCCCTGCAAAAGATCAGGACGGCCAATCAAAAGTATGTAAGTTTTTCCGTGACCGGCGTGATGGGTAATAAACAGATCGCACCAATGGTTTTTATTCCTTTCATCGAAAACGCCTTTAAACACACCAACAATAAAAAACTGGAGGATGCTATCACGATTGAAATTTTCGTGAATGACGACAATATCCGTTTGCTCTGCGCCAATAAGTTTGATCCGCGGCCGTCGGCCCGGCAACCCGATAGCGGCTTGGGCAACGATTTGATCCGCAAGCGGCTGGAATTGCTATACAAGGGTAAACATAGCTTGCGCGTGGATAAAACTAACGAATTATACACGATTGATTTAATGATCCCCAATGGATAAACTGAGCTGTATTATTATCGAAGACGAGCCACTGGCACTGGATAAGACTAAAGATTTTATCGAAAAGATTCCCTTCCTGGCGCTTGCAGCGACCTTTGATAACGCGCTGACCGGGTTAGCCTATTTGAATAGCCATAAGGTCGACCTGCTTTTCCTGGACATCAATATGGATGAATTGACGGGTATTGAATTGCTGGAAAGTTCGAAAATTACCAGCCAGGTTATCATTACCACCGCGTACCAGGAATATGCTTTGAAAGGCTACGAACTGAAGATCACAGATTACTTGTTAAAGCCATTTACTTTTCACCGCTTCCTGCAAGCGGTGAATAAAGCCCAGGACAACCTGGCTCCAAAAACGGGCGATGCTGCGCCTGATTTCATCTTTGTCAAAACTGAGAACCGGCTGGAAAAGATCATGATCAGTGAGATCATTTATATCGAAGGGATGCGGGATTACCGGCGTATCCACACCACCACTAAAAAGGTGATGACCTTGCAGAATTTTAGCGAGTTCGAGCGGTTGATCCCGGCCAGTTTGGTTTGCCGGGTGCATAAGTCATTTATGATCGCAGTAAGCAAGATCGAATCCATTGAGCGCAGCCGGATCAAGATCGCCGACCAGCTGATCCCGGTTTCCGATACCTATAAGGAAACGTTCTTCCAACTCATCAATACCCGGACTTAGTTTGCAGACGAATACGCGCCTTAGGCAGACATCTAAGGTTACTTGGCATATCGGAATTTAGCAAGTTAAGTCATTCATATACTTTTGGTTAAGAAAAAAAATTCAAACAAAAGAAAATGAAAAAAACCTTATTTACCGGCCTCTTTTTAAGCCTATCGTTTTTTGCAGTTGCGCAAACGACCGACACGGCCAAAACAACAAAAACCTATTTGGACCCTCTGCTTAACCTGATCAGCACGAACCTGAACTATGGTGATGCGAACAGCAAATTGAGCGATTACAAAAAATCTGTACTGGGAGCCCAGGTCGGCATGTCCTTCCAGGCTGGTATCACTCCGGCATTCTCATTGGTATCTGAATTGTATTTCACCACCAAAGGTGGCAAACTGAAAGATGCTAACCCCTTAACCACCCAGGCTTCGACAATTCGCTTATATACATTTGAATTGCCTTTACTGGCGCGTTTTCATTTATGTGAGTTTCATATTAATGCCGGGCCATCTATCGCTTACAATTTTTATGGTACTAAAAACATTAATGACCAAAACAGCGATCTTTCCTTCGGTTCAGGCAATCACAGCTATAAACGCTTTGATGCCGGCCTGCAAGCAGGTGGTGGTTATACTTTCCATACCAAAACCAAACGGATCGCGCTTGACTTGCGCTACAACTATGGCCTGACCAATATTTCCAATGGGCAGGAAATGTATAACCGTAGCTTTATAGTGAGCATTCACGTTTCTAAGGCTTGGAAAACCAATCCATTCGCCAAGAAATGAGCCCAAATCGTAAAACTGCATTGGTGGCAGGTATTTGCTATTTGCTCACCTTTGTTTCGATCCCGACCATTGCACTTTATGGCACAGTGCACGCTGCGCATTTTAATGGCCCTGCTACACCTGTTTTAATTGGGGGCATACTGGAGATCATCGTGGCACTGGCCGGTATAGGTACCGCCATTGCTTTATACCCGGTACTCAAAAAGCAACATGAAGGACTGGCGCTGGGCTTTGTTGCCTCCCGTACACTCGAAGCGGCTACCATATTTGCCGGCGTCGCTTTCCTGCTAACTGCGGTAAGCCTGCGGCAAACCGGGATGCTGGTGGTGCTTTATGACCGGATGTTCCTGATTGGGCAGAGTTTGATACCTGCGATCAATGCCGTGCTGCTCGGCTCCTTATTATTTCAATCACGCCTCGTGCCTCGCGTATTACCCATGCTGGGCTTTGTTGGCGCTACACTGCTAATCATTTCATGGGCCGCTACCTTATTCGGGCTAATCGGCAGGGTTTCGCCTGTGGCGGGTATTATGGCATTACCGATTGCTGCCTGGGAATTTTCGCTGGGGCTCTATCTCGTTATCAAAGGATTTAAAAACATTAACTATGAAAAAAATATTAACCCATCCGATTAGCCGGATCACTCTGGGTCTGCTGGCCTGCCTGATCGTGTTTATCGCAACACAAAATATCAGTGCTTTCCTGCTTAACGAAACGGGCAAGGAGATTAGGAACCTTGTAAAAGGAGTACTCGCGTCTATTGCTGTAATTGTAACCTATCGAGTGTTTTTCAAATGGATCGAAAAACGTCCGGTTACCGAACTGTCGAACTGGAACCTGTTTAAAAATTTAGTTTGGGGGATCTCGATTGGCGTGAATATCCAATTGCTAACGATGCTGGTCATTTACCTGAACGGCAGCTTTAGGATTATCGCGGTTAACCCGATTTCCTTTATCATTATCCCGCTGGCGATCGCTTTTACCGTTGCCATCTTCGAAGAAATATTGATACGGGGCATCATATTCCGGATCATCGAAGAAAAATTAGGTAGTTACCTCGCGTTATTTATTTCCGCATTGATCTTTGGCGCTTTGCATTTATTCAACCCTCATGCGACCATTATCTCAGCCTTCTGCGTAGCTGTAGAAGCCGGTCTGTTGTTAGGCTCGGCCTATATCTATTCGCGGAGTTTATGGCTACCAATCGCTATTCACTTTGCCTGGAACTTTGTGCAATCGGGGATCTTCGGCGCGGTCACTTCGGGAAATGACGGCACGTCCGGATTCTTAACCACGCAACTATCGGGACCGGAATGGATCAGCGGTGGCCAATTCGGGCCGGAAGGTACGGTACAGGCAACCATTTTTTGCCTTGTCACTGCTGGTATTTTCATGTATTTAAACATCAAAAATAACAAGTTAATCCCTTATGGAAACTTCAAAAAAGCACAATAAAATATATTGGACCTTGCTGATCTTGCTAAGTATCTTCTTTTTGATCAGCGGATATTTGGAGGTTACGAAAAATCCGGTAACCTATTTAAAAACGCTGAAAATGGGTTATCCTCCGTATTTTATTCTGGCCTTGGGCATCGCGAAGTTTATGGGCGTTAGCGCCTTACTGCAACCTTGGTCCAAACGGTTAAAAGAATGGGCGTTTGCGGGCTTTGTGTTTGACGTGATCTTCGCCTTTATATCGGGTTTGGCCATCGCGAGTTATGGCGATTGCTTTAAGTCCTCTTTTGTATTTTTTGTTGTGATCGTGACTTACTTATTACATCAAAGAAAATGTTTGAAACTTACAATTAAAGCAGATACTGATTGTGGATAGATATCTCTTTCTTGAGCATAGCGGCTATTAATTTATCGACCGTTTCAATGTATATCCATTTATCGCTTGCCAAGCGATGATCGTTGTGCTCGCCACGCTGGCCATACGCCCATTATTAAAGGAAATCTTTAGGAACTTTTAAAACTTTTAATACTACAACGGCGATACAGATTTTTATATTTTAGTAAGAACATACTATCATCGGACCTATAAACACGCTTCAAAACTCTACTAAAACAGAAAAGCCCTTAACAATTAAGTTAAAGGCTTTTTGCATTTTGCGCCCCATGATGGAGACCCTTTAATTACATCCATTGAAGCATGCTTTGTGGACCCTAACAATTTGGTGTTTACACCGGTTATAAGAAAAAAATTTACAGGGTATCAGAACGTAACGCATTGCCAATCTCACATACAATTGAAGACTTAACAAGGATGTTTTTCAGCAACACCCGTTACAAAAGACGGTTAATTTCCAAAAAATTGTTAAAGATTTTCAATAACGATTTCATAAAATTGATTTTTAAAACCTAAATTAAACTGACAGCGAGCGAATCTGTTAACAGCCCCTTGGCACCTAAGTAAAAATCTAAATAAAAAATAACTAATAACATATAATCCACTTTCGCACCGAGAAACTATAAAGATATTAAATATCACGTCGTTAGAGTTTTCAATAGCAAAATAGAAAACAAACGATTGAATTATCTTTATGCTACTTTGAAGTCGTCTACCCATTTTGAATTATTAGCAGGAGAATCATTCATGACGGAATCGCGAAGGAGCGGCTTAATATGCTTCAAAGACCCAATTTATCATATTAGATGACGCATATGACGATCATCTGGACGAACCCCTAATCGCATTGCGGAAAATTGCCTCGGCTATTGGCGGGTATAATAGTGATGGTATATGGTGGCCCATACCATCTATAAGCATAAATTCCGCCCGTTTTATTGTCCGTGCAGTATCTATGCCACATTCCGGAAGAAAGATTGGATCGTCAGAACCATGAATTACTAAAGTCGGAGCCTTGATTTTCTGTAAATATTCCTTTTTATATCCAGTTGTAATGATTGCCAGCAGTTGTCTCCATAATCCACCGCTCTGATTTTTGGACCGGACGAATTCCTGTTCGATCATTGCAATTTCCTCCTTTTCATCCAAGCTAAATTTACTACCGGCTATCCTTTTAGCAAATGCGAGACGCTGATTTAAATTTGCCTTTTTATCATAGGCGGCATCTGGCTTTGGCGCTATCATCATTGCCATGACATCTGCCTCGGTTGGAGGAAGAGCGGGATTCATGGAAGTGGACATAATTGATGTCAATGACAAAACTCTTTCCCGATACTGGCTAGCAAATAGCTGCGCAATTATCCCGCCCATTGAGCGTCCGACAATATGGGCTTCTGTGATCGATAAGGCATCAAGAAGCCCGACTACATCTTCCACCATGTCAAACAAGGTATACGGGGCTAATATTTCCTTGCCTGATCGAAGCAATTCCAAAAAATTATTTGAATCAGGAACCTGCTCGTTGGCTAAAAATGTGGAGCAGCCGGAATCTCTATTATCAAATCTGATGACTCTAAATCCTTTTTCCGCTAATAACTCGCAAAATGGAGTCGACCAGCTAATCATCTGCGTCCCGAGGCCTGAAATTAAAACCAGATTATTAATGTTTTGCTCACCTGTAATAGCATAACACAGTTCTATATTTTTAACTTTTGCCGTAACCATATTATGCTATGTTGTATCTAAACTTTATTAAAAAGTGACTTTGAGATTTATTTCGCTACTTCATTATAGAAATCTGAATGACATTTCTTTAAAGTTGTCTTTTCCAGTTTCAATACTTCTTTGCGATAATTGACAGAAACAGAAGCATCATATACAATTTCGCTGATGATCTCAAACAAAAAACATTGTTCTCCTATTTCATTCCAGTCTTCCTGAAGTTTTTTATTTCCGAATTGTCCGCTGTTTAATGAATATCGTATTCTATTTATTAAGGCTCTGGCATTAATAGAGCCTTCGATATATTTCTTATTAGTAAACTTATTTTCTATTGATACCAGGCCTATAACAGGCTTGTCATTTCGCATGTCTTCTTTTATTTGCTTCCTTAGCGACTTTTCCATTCCTTGATATTTGTTAGCTGATTAAACATGCAACTGCTGTTGATCATGATTAATAAAGATTTCCGCCAAGAGCGGATAATGTTTCTGATAAAACTTTTAAATCCTTTTCTTTTAGTGAAGGTAAAAGATCTTTGGCTATCAGCTCCGCAGTTATTTTGGCTTCTTGAAGTAATTTTTTTCCGGCAATTGTAAGAACTACGTAGCTTACACGTCCATCTCTTATATATGATTCTCTTGCAATCAGACCAGTTTTTTCCATTGGCAAAAGAAGCCTCGTTACACCAGAAGCAGTGAGCCCTATTTCTTCAGCTAAATCTATTCTCCTCATTTTTTCACCAGGAGCATTCTCTAATATATTAAGAATAATAAAATCACTAAACCCAAGCCCGTGTACGCTCAACCGATCAAAGCGACGAGCGAGGATTGACTGAACTTTCATTATATTCATTAATATTACCAATGATCTGTTTATTGTTGACATATACTTGAGTAATCAATTATATTGCAAATATAGATTTAATTATTGAGAATATTCATACACAATAAATTCACCTCCTGAAGAAAAGAAAATAGTGTTCCCGGTTTGAGATCTGAAAGTGCTCTTTTAAAAAATTTATTCGGTACAGTGTCATAAGCGTATTCCGGTAGCAATAACGATCATCCCAAAATTATTTCTTTGTTGTCTGTTTAAAATTGTTCAGTGATCAATTGACGGCTAACCGTCATGCCTGCAGTAGTACCCGATGCTATCGCGTTGGCTACCGTTCTGTTTTTAGTGGTATTGTCGCCGCAGGCAAAAATGCCAGGTACGCTGGTAGCTTGTGAAGCATCTACCTGTATGTAACCTTCTTCGTTCAACATACAGCTCAAAAATTCAGGTAACGGGCAAGCCTGCCGGAACGGGCTGCGGATATAGGCAGCCGTCAGCGCTATTTTAGTATTATCTTTAAATTGAATATGGCGCAGGTTGCCCTGCTCATGCTCCAGTTGGACGATCTGTTTTTCAATAATGCTGATTTGGCGTTCAGCAAGCTTTTTATTTTGTCCGGTTGTAAAAGCTGCCGGGCCATTGGTAAAGATGGTCAGATCTTTAGTCCAGTTGCTGATCAACGTGGTCAATTCGTAAGCGGCATTGCCATTACCAATAATGCCCGTCTTTTTGTTCCGCACTTCATAGCCATGACAAAACGGACAGTGAAGCACAGAAATTCCCCAGCAGGCAGCCAGACCGTCATTAGCGGGCAGCATGTCCCTGATACCGGTAGCGAATATAAGTTTAGTGGCGTTAACGGTTCCACCGGATGCCATACCGATCTCAAACCCGTTGGCTGTCTTTGCCGCTTTAATAACTACGCCGTTCAAAAAAGTTACACGATGATATTCTTCTACCTGTTCACGGCCGAGCTTTGCAATGGCGGCCGGCGTTTCACCATCCCGGGTCAGGAAATTATGAGAAACCGGGGTTTGGGCATTGCAGGGCTTGCCGCTATCGATGATGAGTACATTGCGCAGTGCTCTGCCTAAAGCCAGGCCTGCTGCAAGTCCGGAATAGCTGCCGCCGATTATTATTACATCAAATTGAATTTGCGTTTTCATATTGTTTTTCTTTACTATACAAAATTACGGGTGACACCACAAGGCATATAGGACGATAAAAAAGTTGAATGGAACTTAACTCAAGATATTGCGAATCCGGCGGCCAGAAACTATCGATGTTCAATCTATATGAAACTCAGGCCAGGCGCTTAAGCAAGGTTATAATGCCTTTATCGATTAAACATATTGCTGTTGGCTAATATTTATCATAGAGTAAGATGCGGTAATCTCAGATATAGTTAACTATCAGCAGATTTTCTTCTTTTGTCATTAATCCGTATCAGAAAAACTCCCCCAAGGATAAACACCAGGCAACCGATTTGGGACAGTAGTATTGATTCTCCATACCATGCCCCCCATGTCAGCGCGATAAAAGGTATTCCATAACTGGCGCTTGCCGCAAAAACGGTATTGGTGCGTCTTGCGAGTTCAAAAAAGATCACCCAGCCCAAGGCTGTACCAAAAATACCCAACGCTGCGGCCGACAAACATCCTTTTATATAAACCGGCTGTGATAGTGGCATTTGAAAGAAGCCTGTCAGGAATAATATCATCAAACCGGGAATGGCGACTGAAAAAAGCGAATATGCCACTACAGCGAGTGAACTCAGCTGTTTCAGGCATCGTGCTACAAGGGCCATATTTAAAGCATAGCAAATCACTGCCACGATGATCAGGCTGCTGTATAATACGTTATGATTTCCGGAATTGTGCCCTGATAAAAACAGCAGCAACACGCCGCAGAAACCTGTGAGAATTCCCAGCAGCTGGTATTTAAATATCCTGACCTTAAAGAATACTGCGCCGATCATGATAGTAAATACGGGAGTCAGTGAATTTAATGTACCTGCCAAAGCGCTGTCGATCCGCGTTTCTGCAAAACAAAACAGCAGTGCGGGTAACAGGGTTCCGACAATACCGGATAAAAAAATGTAGCCGGTCAGTTTTTTTGGAACAGATGACCACTGACGAAGAATAACAGGAAGCAAAACGAGCGCGGCACAGATGATGCGCAGGGCCGCGACCTGGTACACATTAAACAGCTTGTTTCCGTGACTGTCGAATAAGGCAAGCTTCATAAGCACGAATGAACTTCCCCAGATCAGGAATATCAGGCAGAAAAGTATCCAGTTAAATATGTTTTTATTTTCAGTCCGGGGCATAAGATACGTTTGCGGCTATGATTAAAATTTGTCCAATACCGGTGAAACCCGGTATAGGACTGGCATCTGCTTAGTTATAATCGAGCATCAGCTTTACAATGTTTTGGAAAGGGCTGCCGTAAAGCTCACCGATGCGTTTCAGGCATACGTCTATCGGATATTGTCCTTTCTGGTCATAAGTCACCAGAACAGCCTTGCCAAAGCCTGAAACGGCTGACTGACCAGGAGCGGTCAGCAAATGGATCTCATCAGCTTTTGACGGGTCATTATCTCCGGTACTCAGGATGGTAAGTCCGTATCGGGTATGAACCGGCATACCGTCGGAGGTATAACCTTTTATAACTTTTGGGAATGAACGTCCGTAAGTATCAAGTATGCTTACCAGCTCAAATTCATTAATTCCATTGTGAAGAAAAACCCCAAGTTTCCGGTTCTGGCTGCTCACCGGTTTTATAGCCGAATTAAATTCGCTGTCAAATTTAATGGCAGTGCTTTGATGTGCGGTCTGGATCTCCGGATGCGGATAGCTGATGACCGCAGCCGCTGTTTTCATGACTTCCGGGCCGAACAGGTCATCGATTACTGTCAGGCTGCCTTCGACCGCATTGGAAACACCGGCAGTGCTGTACAGATTACCGCTATGGGCAACGCTGACATCTTTGATCCACCGGGGTTTACTGAAATGAGAGCTCAACATTGCAAAGTCAGACGCGTGACAAGTGATGGGAAGACCATCGTACAGGCCGGTAGCTGCAGCAGTTGAGGAACCGTCACATACGGCCAGCAATCTGGTGATTCCGGCATAGTGGTCTTTGATAAAAGAGACAACGGCCGGATCCTGTTTATCATCCCGCTTTGAAAGCGCCGGAACTACAATTACTGAAGCTGTCAGTCCGAGGGAATCGGCTTGTTTAAAAGACAGCTGCGGAAGTACATACAGATCCTTTTTGATGAGAACGGGCGCTTTTTCTTTTGAAACGATGAATACGTTCATTTTTCCCGTAGAGCTGAAAATATAGAAAGGCGCGAGCAAATCGAACATTTCAGTCGATTTGGGATCTGCAATAATCAGTGCGGTGGGTTTTGTCTTGTCATAGGCAGGCATATTCCAGACAATATCCTTTTCATTGAGATTCACTGACTGACCTGCGGCGGGGCGTGTCCCACCCAATACTGTCAGTGCTGCCGCCAGGCAGAATGCAAGCCGGCCGGCTGTTTTAAAGATCTTTAAAAATTTCATTTTGACTATTTTTTATAGTACAAAAATCCATCTTTCGGTTTCTGCTCAAATGACAATCAGCCGTCAGATAAGGACAAGCTGATTCTTTAAGAAAGATCTATTTTTTCAGTATGCGCTGCAGCTGTCTGGCTGTTTTGAAACCGCATTTCGCAGCTATGTAATCCATCGTAAAATCCGGATTATTCAGCATGGTGCCGGCAAACTCCCTCCGCAGCGCCGTATGGTATTCCAGTATGGTAGAACCGGTCTTTTCCTTGAACACCCTGCTGAGGTTGCGCGGGCTCATGTTCACCAGGGCGGCAAGAGTCTCTATGTTATTTTCTTCTGACAGATTATCGATCAGGTAATCCTGAACCTCATGAACCTGCGGGTTGATATGGTTACGGTAATCGAGGTAAATACTTTGCTGGCGGTGTTTGCCGCTCCTTCTGTGGTATACCACCAGGCCGCGGGCGACTTTATGGGTAAACAGCGGACCTTTCAGATCTTCAAGGATCGCGAGGGCAAGGTCAATTCCGGCACTGATACCGGCACTCGTGTAAACATTGTTACTTTTTACGAACAGGATTTCACCAAGTACCCTGGCGGTCGGAAACTCCTTTTGCAGGGCATCAACGCGGCGCCAGTGCGTGGTACATTCGGTATTGTGCAGCAGTCCCGCACGGCCGAGGGCAAAAGCACCGTTGCAAACTGAACACACGGTTATTCTTTTATCTGAACATGATTTGAGCCAGCTGAAGAAATCACGCTCGCCGTTGAACGAAATGCTGCTGACATAATCGAAGTCCATGCCGGGAACAAATATAAAATCGCCTTCCTTTAATGCGGCCTCTGAAAAATGAGCAAGTTTACCGAACCCCAGTCCGGATGTCGATACGGGATCAGTGCTGAAAGTATAGTATTCAAGTTCAGTTTCGAAGCCGTAAAATCTGGCCTCCGTGAATACCTGAACCGGACCCGCCAGGTCTAATATTTCGACGCCCGGCGGTATGATAAAAGCGATTTTTCTCATGGTTGAAATTAAGATTATTTCGCAAAAGTAAAGGGATCGCGGCCATAAACAGAGACAAACACCTGTCGTAAACAGACAGGTGTTTGTTAATGCGGAAAAACCGGGAAGCAGTTAGTAATTTAGTGTTATACCGGCGCCGAGCCCCATGTCGCTGTCATAATGGGACGAGATGCCGAAATACTTGGTGACCACATATTTAAAACCAGCCATGTATTCCTTGTCCGTATTGACCATAAAGTTAAATCGCAGTCTCTTTGACACCGGCACATCTTCCCTGGCCAGCTGCAGCCTGATCTTCCCGTAGGAATCAAACCTTACATCACCTTTAACCAGCAGCGGCAGGGTATATTCGACACCAACGCAAAAAGCGCTCCGGCGATCCGCTCCGCTAAGCTGCCCGAACAGGTTTTTCTCCGGTTCATCTACTTTGCGATACCGTAAATCCCAGCCGACATACGGGAGAAGCCATTGCATCTGACCGAGATATTTCCCGAAGTGGCTTTCCGTTTCATAGCCGTCACGGTTGTTCAGGCCGATTCGCCATTCCGTCTGGAGCTGGTAGCGTGTATTGGCCAGCATAACTTCCCCGTCGCTGCCGGTGCTTTCCAGCCCCACCTTTGACATCAGATAAAATTTGCGGTCATCAGCATATATTTTACGTATCGCGGCGGCGGGGTCAGGTATTTCCGGATTTGCGGGGCTGTTCTCATAGCTGAAGATCCTGCCCATACCGGCCATCATGTGGTAAAGAATATGGCAGTGAAAGAACCAGTCTCCGCTTTCGGTCGCCGCAAATTCGAGTGTATCAATTTCCATGGGCATAATATCTGTAACCGTTTTTAGCGGTGAACGGTCACCCTGTCCGTTGATCAGCCTGAAAAAATGGCCGTGAAGGTGCATAGGATGTCGCATCATGGTACCGTTATACATGATTATGCGGATATTCTCGCCTTTTCTGATCAGAATTTTATCAGTTTCAGAAACTGTCTTATTGTTTACAGACCAAACATACCGGTTCATATTGCCTGATAAGTTGAAATGCAGCTCTCTTACGGGCGCGTCCGGCAGCCTGGTATCTTCCGTCGCACGGAGCATGCTGTAATTGAGGGTTGTTATCTGCCGGCTTGAGTCGGCGGTTTCGGGGTACATTACCGTATTCATATCCATCTGCTGCAGGCTCATGCTCATTCCCATATCATTCATATCCCCGTTCATCCTCATCATATCGTTCATCATCTTCATACCCTCAAAGTATTTCAATTTTCCGAGAGGGACGGAATTTACCTTGGGGCCACTGCCGAGCCACAGCGATGTAGATTTGGTGCGGTCTTCCGCAGTTGCCAGAAATTCATACCTCCTGCTGTCAGGAACGGTAACCATAATATCGTAGGTTTCAGATACACCAACGATCAGCCGGTCAACTTCCACGGGTTCAACATCTTTTCCGTCATTGGCCACAACCGTAATTTTGCTGCCGGCATACTGCAGCCAGAAATAGGTGGACGAGCTGCCGTTGATCACCCTGAGCCTGACCCGGTCACCCGCTTTTAAACCGGGCGCGGCTGCTGCGGGCTTGCCGTTACTGAAGAAATGGTCATAGTATACATCGCTGACGTCCATCGCAGCCATTCTTTTCCATTCATTGATGAATTTAGTTTTAAAATGGCCGCTGCGTATCGCTTCAGCGTAGCTCTGCGTGCTGCCCTTGCGTATCCCGTACCAGTCGGTCGCATTGTGCAGGGACCTTTCCACCTGATCCGGAATTTCGTCAGTCCAGTCACTGAGCAGCAGCGTATATTCCTTTTGAAGCGGTTCGTGTTTTTTGTGAATGACAATAGCACCGTACATACCGCTCTGCTGCTGGTTCATGGTATGAGAGTGATACCAGTAGGTACCGTTCTGTACAACCGGAAAAGTATAGTAATGTGTTCCGCCCATCAGGATCGGCGCAGTAGTCAGGTATGACACACCGTCGTAGCGATTGGGCAGTATGAGGCCGTGCCAGTGGATTGATGTCTCCATCATCATTTCGTTATGAACGTATATCTCTGCAGTATCTCCTTCTGTGAATGTCAGCGTCGGGGCGGGAATGCTTCCGTTGATCGCTACCGCAGGCCTTTTCTTTCCGGTATAATTTACGGTAGTATCGGTGATGTACAGGTGATAGATCACGCGGTTGCCGATTTTTTGATAAAAGGGCTTGCGCCGTTCAGGCATCTGCATATTCATGCCCATGCTTCCGGTTTTGGGCATCAGCTGTTCACCTGTGGTTTGTTTTTTTGCCGGTGCAGCATCCATACCGTTACCATGCATATTCATTCCGCCTTCCTGACTGAACGCAATTGCCGGCAATAAAAGCCACATCAAAAAAGAGAAGATACTTTTCATCAGATTATAAATTGTTAAGGATTGATCGTTTCGGAGACTTTACCGCAAGTCAGCATGGCGGCTCCGTAGTAAGGGTTTTTAATAGCGGGCTCAGCTGAAAGCCAGTAGCTTTTTTTCATCGGGCAGTACGCCTGATAGATGGGTTTGTCAGAAAGCGGCAGTGTTTTGGCGAGGCTGTATATATCAGCAGATAATGCAGCAAAACCGCTGCGCTGCCTGTTCAGGTCTTTGGTAGCGCCTACCGACTGTGCATCTGCAACCAGCCTGCATATTATTGCTTTGATCGCCGGAGCCCTGTCTGCCTGGGAAATATTTGTGTCAAAATCTGCGGCCAGTTTTGCAAGAGCGGATGCCTTTTCAGCAGTGAGGTTATTGTCGGACCTGACGAGCGCATTTTTCACTTCATAATAAGAACCGAGAACCTGGGCAGCGTTAACGCCGGCCTTTTGTGCTTTCACATGAAAGCCGGCAGTAAAAATAATTGCGATAAGAATCTGTAAAGTTTTCATAAAATTCAATGGGTTAAAAGTATGTTGATTAAAAGCAGCGGCTGGGACATTGATGCGTCAGATACGGACATTGCCGCTGCCGTTTTTTACATCAAAAAAAGCATAAGTGCGCTCATCAGGATCATCAGTGCATCCTCAAAGATTGTCAGCGTGCTCATCGGCAGGTTGAACACCGAACCCAGGCAGGCGCATTTGATGGCATGTTTGTTCAATACGCTCCTGAGGACACCGGCGATACTCACAGACAATACAGCGAGTGTAACCCAGTTTGACACTATTGGAAGAAAATTAACGGCGAATGCGATGCCGAGAACAAGCTCAAGTACCGCATAGATGTAGCCCCATACCGGATACCTGCGGGCGATCAGGTCATACATCCGGTAACTTTCAGCAAAACCTTGCAGGTTGAGCATTTTGAAAAAAGAGAACGTAAGGAAAAAACCGGACATAAATATGCGCATCGCTTTCAGCAGCCGAAAGTGCTCCTGCTCTGTAGAAACCAGTACCGAAACGACAGTTATATAAATAAAAATGAGAATGACAGGTTTATACGTCTGAAACCAGGATCTGTCAGGTGCCTGCTCTGTCACCTCTTCGCGGTGATGAATAATTTCACTGATCTGGTACCGCGGGTAATCCCTGAAAGCGTTTTTAAATGTTTCAGTTGCGATATGGGCGCTCATACTAATAGCTGCCGTGCCTGCTTCCAGGTCAAGCGAAACGGCGCTAACGTTGGGTATTCCGTTAAGGATCTTTTCTACTTTGTCCCGGCAACCGGTGCAGGTCATTCCGGAAATCTGATATGTGTGTGTCATGATTAATTTTTTATGACACAAAAATACCGGCACTTCAGGCACCGGTATTTACACAATTAAGGGTAGTATTTATATCCTATTGACGATCAGACCTGATCAAGGGATTTGCGCAGATGGGTATGCTGGGCTTTGAACCGGCTTGGCGTAAGCCCGGTGACTTTTTTAAACTGTGAAGATAAGTGAGCCACGCTGCTGTAATTGAGCCGGAATGATATTTCATTGAGATTCATCTCCTTATAGGCAAGGAGTTCTTTGACCTTCTCAATTTTTTGAAGGATCACATACTGCTCAATGGTAATTCCTTCCGTTTCTGAAAAAAGTTTGCTGAGCACTGAATAATCTTTGTGCAGGGCATCTGCAAGCACTTCTGAAAACAAAAATTTTTCATCTTCGCGGTAATGGACATGCTCGATAATAACAGACTTTATCTTGTCGATCTGCTGCTTCAGGCTGTCATCAAGCAGCTCGAATCCCAGCTGTCTTAAGTCGTTTTCCAGCTGCACCATACGCGCTTCATCCAGGGCTTCTTTCAGCACAACTTCGCCAAGGTGAATGTAAACCGGGACTGCCCCGAGGTTAGTTAAAACCTGCGTAACCGCGTTAATGCAGCGAAGGCAAACCATGTTTTTAATGTAAAGTACCATCTGCCAAAATTAAGCTGTTACGATTGTTTTTCCTGTTTTATAATGCAGAATCACGAGATAAATTCCCATTGTAAAATCAACAGACAAACAGAAAAGATCATAATGAGGAGGCATCAGTCCCGCCGCAGGGAACAGGTCAAAGAGCAAATCCCAGATACCGTGCAGGAAGTAGCCTGCGGCAAGAATCAGTAAACTTTTTTGTATACCGGCACAGGCAACAAGTACGAATACAACTGACTGAACAGTACAGATCACGAGCAATACAGTGTCGCTCCAGTTATAACCTACATAGAGGTAAGCTATGCCGGAAAGGACGAGCGCATAAATCAGCGCCCTGTTAAACTGTTTAAGCAGGTTGATAAATATCACGGCAGCTATGCCTGTAATGATTCCTGTAATAATTGCGGTCATAACTTAAATTACAGTTGTTTAATTGATACGTTTAAACACCTCAGTCCTGCCAAGGAGCGAGATGCCGATATAACCACGTACTTTAAGATCCTGACCGGTCAGCTTCATTTTGCAGTCATAAGTCTTTCCGCTTTCGGGGTCATAGATCTTTCCGCCTGTGTAATCGCCGTCGTCATAAATAAAATTGGTCAGCAGTTCAATTCCCAGCACCGGGCGTAACTTTAAAGCCGCATCGGGATTTTTATCATCCTGTCTGGGTATGGCTACCCAGACAGATTTACCGAAAAAACGCGTTCCTTTTTTGTAAATTTCAATTTTGGCGTCTTTTTTAGGAGACCAGTATGTGCCGGTGATCCTGTCAGCTGCCTGTTGGTCGGTTTGGGCAAATGCGGTACCGGCAAATGGGAAGGCAAGCAGAATAAGCAATAAGCATTTATAATTTTTCATGGTTTGATTAGTTGTTAAGTTCAGATTTCAAAAAGACCTTGCGAAAGGCAAAGTGATAAATTACCGTATTACCGCCGGTCACCGGGTAAGCATTGATGAACATCCAGCCGTCGCGGCCCATAAAATTCAGTGCATCGATAATCGTGTTGAATTTGCGGACGGTGCCGGAATAACTTTTCAGGCGTGTGTCCCGCCAGTAACTCTTCTCTTCGCCGAAATCAATATCAATACTCACTTTATTGCTCAGAAATTTCGGTGTGGCTACGATCTGGCAGTATTGTTCGACTTTTGTGCTGTCGCTCTGTGCGAAGGAGATTTTAGCGCCAATCAGCAGTATGGCGATCATTATGATTTTTTTCATGACTTTATAGTTTATCGTTATTAATTGTAATCCAGGGTCAGTTTAACAGCGTTGTAGAATTTGATACCGTAAACAGATTTTATCCTTTCCAGGCATACCTCTATCGGATAACTTTTTTTGAAATCATAGCGGATGATTTCAGTGCCTTCAGCCGGTTCAGCTGTTACAGCTGCAGAGCCGATCACATGGATCTCGTCGAGTTTCCTTTCGGCTTTGCCTCCGCTGTGAACCAGTGTCAGTCCATACTTTGTGGTAACTGTACTGTCTTTGCCCGTAATGGCAGCAAAGGTGCGCGGAAAAGTTCTTGAATAGGTATCCAGAACACTTGCCATTTCGAATTCGCTGATCCCGTCGCTGATCACAAGGCCTATTTTTTTGTTTTTGCGGAAGATTATTTTATTGAGGATCGTCATATAGTTGCCAAACTTCAGCGGGGTGCTGTTGTGCGAATTGCTTACCGTGCTGTGAGGATAGCTGATGCTGTCGGCAACAGCCTTCATGGTATTTTCATCCATCATATCCTTTATAATGGCCAGCGTGCCTTCTACGGCATTGGATACGCCGGCAGTACTGTACAGATTACCGGTACGGCTGACGTTCATGTTCTGAACCCAAACCGGCTTTTTAAAATGATCCTTCATATGGTTGATATCCGAAGCATGGCAGGTGATCGGAAGTCCGTCATAAAAACCTGTTGCAGCGCCGACTGACGCACCATCACATACTGAAAGCATACGGGTTGTATCCGTAAAATGTGATTTAATAAACGACATGACTGCCGGATCCTGGTTCTCGTCGCGGTAAGATGTTGCAGGAAGTACGATCACGTCTGCGGGAATTTTCAAAGAGTCTATTTCCCGGAATGTGAACTGCGGAAGCACGAACAGGTCCTTTTTGATAAGGATCGGGGACTTTTCCTTTGCCACGATGAAAACATTCAGCTTCCCGGTGATATTGAACAGCGTGAACGGCGCAAGCATGTCAAACATCTCAGTTACCTTGTTGTCCGCAACAATGATAACAGTCTTCTTTGAAGGATTATAGGCGGAAGACTTCCATTCAAATTTGTTGTCGCCGCTGTACGGGTTATACTGAGCAAAAGAAAGCAGCGGTTGCAGCAGTACGAACAGGATCACACCAACAAGTAATACTGCCGGTACAGTGATCATTAAAATTTTTTTAAGTTTTTTCATTGCGATTTAAATTATATATCACAAAAGTGCAGTCATTGCGGTCACCGGAAGTGACAATGACATGTCAGATACGGACAGAAACGGGATGGTGATTTGCCATTGAAAACCCCTGGAAAACGTGCCCATTCTGCACATCGGCGAATGCGTTAGTGTAAACACGAAAGCCGGGGGAAATTTGCTGCAGAAAGGCGAATTAATGCGCTGTTTAAAGTATCGTCAGCGAGAGACGGGCATTTGGCCAGAGCAGTCCGTACCTGTTATAAGGTACGAACAGACGGAAGAATATATTTAGTTAAGATCACGTAAGGGTTATTGTCAGCTTTATTATAATTGCCGCCTGTAGTGATTACCATTAAGTTAAGGGATTTACAAAAAAATACAGACTGTCCTCCGTTTCCCTTGGCTTCAGCTATATCGAATGTCCGGCCGTTCAGGCTGCAGGTGAAAGTCCAGAACTGATAACCGTAAGCGCCGTCAGGCAGGTTATACTTGCTGAGATCAGGCCGGCTGATAAACGGTTTGAAAGAATCCCTTACCCAGGCAGAATCGACGAGCTGTTTGCCGTTCCAGTTTCCTTCATGACAATAAAGAAGACCGAATTTCATCAGGTCCCGCGGAGTGAGCCTTAGGCCCGAAGCGGCGGCAGGGATATGTTTGAAGGTCAAACCGATCCATTCATAATGAGTGATGCCGAGCGGCCCGAACAAATACTTTTCTGCATATTTATCGATAGTCATTCCGCTTTTACGGAAAATAATTTCTGCGAGCAGTTGTGTATTGCCCCCATTGTAATTCCACTGAGTACCCGGAGCCGCCGTGATATTCCTGCTTAAAACGTATCCAACAGGATTAAAGGAGATATCCATCTGCGTTTCGCTGTTGAAGAAACTGCCGTAACTGCCGATCTCCTTCCATTTGAAACCGGATGTCATTGTGAGCAGATGCCTTATGGTAACCGATGCCTTAACGCTGTCTTTTATTTCAGGAAAATAATTTTTAACAGGTTCATCAATACTTTTAATCAGCTGCTGTCTCAGCGCTATACCAATACAGGCCGATACAATGCTTTTTGAAATACTGCGGCAATCATGCAGCTGTCCGGATGCATGATCGATAACGCCGAGCTTTTTTCCGTGTCTCTGGTCTTTTCCCCGAAAATACTGCTCATAAACAAGTTTATCGTTCCTGATGATAAGGAGACTGTGAACGTTGGAAAGACTGTCTTCAGCGATAAGACGGCTCAACTTTAAAATACAGGAAGAATCTATACCGGCATTAGCCAGACTGCCGCTATTCAAAGTGTCAGGTCTGCTGCGCAGGTTCTCAGGAAAATCATGTGTTGCCGGCTTTGCAGGCTGACCGCAAGCCTGGACAGCTGACAAAAGGAACAAAAGCACTGCAGGTAAGAAAGAGGTATTTTTCATACAAGTTATTTGAGCAACAAAAGTGCAGCTTCAAATACTTAATAATGAGACAGGGAGGTGTCGTATGCAGACAATTTAAAATGTCTGAAAATGCATTGCAACAGCTTTATACGCCTTAAATTCAATCATAGTTGAAGCTTGTCGTGACATACAAAGACAAAAAAAGTCAGCAATCAGGACAAATGGATGAGCATGTTACCATTATTATTTCCGGAGGTCTGAGAGACCGGCTATTTCGTTAAAATTTTCCTGAAACACATCCTGATCTCTGTATTGGATGATAACCTTCAATACCTCCATACGTTTATAAGGGATAGCTCTTCCCTTCTGTTCCACGGTAAGTTTACTACAGGGATCGTTCAATCTCATTGCAGTTTTTTGCGGAGGCATATTCCTAAAATGCTCCGGGCGACGGCTGGAAAACGATATTCTTTCACAAGGGTAAGTTAGGTTCAGAAGAATACGGTACAACTTTGAAATGTTTTGCCCACTGCCTTTCCTGCGCCTGCTTTCTCGAAAGATCCCAGTCTCCCCCTGACGGGTACCAGTCCCGTTCGCCCGACACTATATATACGGTGAAACAGTTTCAGTTAAGTCATTGTGTTGAATGAGATTGTAACACGAGTCTGGCTATCATCTGCTATGGCCAAAATAACAGATTCTGTATCTGTTAACCTTATTTATTTCCTTTCATTTTTGTAAATGACGAAGATCAAGTTATATGAATTGCATCCTGTACTTCTCATTTACAAAAATTTAGGCTGGTTTGGGGTGATCAATATTTATTGCAAGCATTTCAATAGCATTAAGAACTGTTTAAACCACGAAGCTATTTCGAGTTATCAATAAATCATCAATTGTGAGTGGAATTAAATGGAAGCTAAATGCTTGGTATCGCCGAAATATCCTTATAGCGGTAATCACCAAATGAGGTTATTGAACAACATTCGCGTATACTGGCGCGCATTTCAGTAAGGTAGATCGGTATTCAACCATACATAACATTAAATTAAAAATGGCCAAAATTTCTATACTCGAATATTTGACACGTCAGTTGGAAGGTACTCTTACGCATGATATGAGAACCAGCATGAATTATCCTACAAAAATCTCCAATACGTTGAAGATGGAAATTGTAGCAGTCGCACTTGGCACAGCTACTGTTGAGATCAATGCTGATGCGTCAGTCCATGGTAACCAGCAGGGAACCGTGCACGGTGGACTAATAAGTGAGCTTGCAGACGCCGCTATAGGTACCGCTCATTCTACTTTAGCAGACGAAGGCAGTTCTTTTACGACCATTGAGTTAAAAATTAATTTTTACAGACCAGTATGGCGGTCAAAACTTCATGCTTCAGCCCGGCCTTTACATAGCGGAAACACGATTTCGCATTACATCTGTGAGGTCAGAAATGAAGATGGTAAAACAGTTGCCGTAGCTACAAGTACTATCATGAACCTGTATAATGATAAAGCAGTAGGTAGATAATCTTTAAAATTTACTTTAAATTTTTGCGATGAACAATTGTGAATATTTTGCGCAAAGTCAGAAAGCCGATTCATTCAGTTCTATGCACGAGCATAAGCGGCTGTTGGTTATTGGAAACGCCTGGGACGCTGGTTCTGCCAAGGTGCTAACTTCATTGAACTTTGACGCTTTAGCTACCACCAGCGCAGGTTTAGCCTTGTCGTTAGGAAGACGGGACGGAGAAGGGCTTCTGTCACGTGATGAAAGCTTATTCAACGCCAGTGCTATTGCAGCAGCGACACACCTTCCGGTCACTGCAGACCTTGAAAACTGCTACGGTATTGATCCGGACGAATGTGCAGAGACTATCCTATTAGCATCCCGAACCGGTGTGGTTGGCGGTTCAATCGAAGACAGTACAAATAATTCGGCAGATCCGATATTTAGCTTAGAAAAAGCGTTAGAACGGGTTAAGGCCGCCGTTGAAGCAGCAAAAAGCCTTCCTTTTAAATTTACCTTAACTGCCAGAGCAGAAAACCTCTTCCATGGACGCAACGACCTTAAGGATACTCTTCGCAGACTTGAAGCTTATGCGGATGCCGGGGCAGATGTACTTTTTGCACCTGGTCTTAAAACCAGACAAGAAGTTGAAGCAGCTGTTAAGGCGGTATTTCCGCTGCCGCTCAACGTAATGATGGGGATGCCAAACTCTAATTTTACACTCAGTATGCTCGAGAATATGGGTGTGAAACGCGTGAGTTTTGGAGCTTCATTTTTACGAATCAGCTACAATGCGGTACAAAACGCCGCCCTTCAAGCACTAAGAAAAGAGACTTCCCTTTAGGGAAACCGCAGCATCTATAGTGGCCGATCGGAATTGCTGCAACCAGCCCTGGAAAATAAAATTGGCTGCTTGCTCAAACCTACTCGCGGAGTTAGACCTAAAAGGTCATCATGTTTTGTGCAGGTAAATTTTATACAAAAAATGCAGTTGTGGTTCATCCCGGTAAGGGGCTACTTTCTCTTCGCCAACTTTAATTGCACCTAAGCGGGTGATAGCAATCTGCGAACGTAAATTACTTGCCCCGATATGGAAGTAAACAATGGAAACAAATTTAGAAAGGTATCTGAACATCAGATCTTTTACGCTGGGGTTAATACCTGTGCCCCAATACCGTTTTGCGTAAAACGTATAACCGATAAATATACTAGCCGTACCTGCATCATGGTCGTAAAATCGTGTACTGCCAATGACTTCACCTGTTGCCTTTTCTATAATTTTGAATGCACCCCGGCTCTGCAGAGCCCCATCAAAAATGCCTGAAAAACTTCCCTCTTCCACCGGTCTTTGTTAGGATGCTGCTCCCAGACTGCCGGATCCGAAGCAACGGCAAATAAGGCTTCGAAATCGGTTTGTTCCAGCGGCAATAAGGTCACCCTGGCATTTTCCAGCGTTGGCTGTAAGTTTATAACCATATTTATCCCACATTAACATTCAATTGCCGCCAATCGGACAAACCGGTTCCAGCCGTGCCGGTCTGATTGCAAACCCGTACGGATCGCTTGCAATTCATTACGCAATTCGGCTGCCAGCCCATGCTCCGATACCTTTGGAAAAAAGCCTTTACCCAATATATCAATTTCGCGTATTTGCGTAAGCACCGCTGCTGTTCCAACGCCAAAAGCTTCGATTTCGGCATTCTGCTCAAAGGCCTCAGCCAGTTCAGCATGAGATATACTCCTTTCTTCAGTTTTAACACCGCGATCTCTCGCCAGTGTTAAAATAGAGTCTCTGTTAACGCCGTCAAGTATGGTACCTGTGAGCGGCGGGGTAATCAGCACTCCATCGATAACGAACATGACATTCATGGTTCCGGATTCTTCAATATATTCGTGATGCTCGCTGTCTGTCCACAAAACCTGGTCAAAACCCGCTGCCCTGGCTTGTCGCGTAGGCAAAAAAGCTGCACCATAATTGCCACCGTTTTTCGCAAAACCAGCCCCGCCTTTAGCTGCACGGGTGAATTCCGTTTCAACCTTCACGCGCACACTGCCGTTGTAATAGTTAGCCATAGGCAGCGCAATGACCATAAACCGGTATTCTTTTGCCTCCTGAACGCCAAGTCTGGCTTCAGTAGCGATAACCATTGGACGGAGATATAATGAGTTGCCAGGGAGACCAGAGACCCAGCCTTCATCAGTCGCCACCAGCAAGTCCAGCGCATTCATAAATAGTTCCTCAGGCACTTCGGGCATACACATCCTTTCCAGTGAGCGGTTCAACCGTATAAGGTGTTTATCAGGGCGAAAAATACTGACACTGCCATCTGCCAGGCGAAAAGCTTTCATACCTTCAAAAACTGTTTGTCCATAATGGAGGCACAGGGCCAGCGGACTGATTTTGAATGTTCCGAAGGGCTCTACAATTGCATTCTGCCAGTCGCCATCGCTATACTCAGCGGTAAATAAATGATCAGTAGCTGTTGGCCCGAATTCAATATTAGAAAAGTCATAAGCAGGCAGACCGCTAACGCTGCTGCGTTTCAATTTTATCGTATATTTCATATAATGATATTTAGTTCCATTTTGATATTGGCACGCTTGTAGCGGCTGTCCGTGATTGGGATCTCAGCAAAGCCGAATCTGCGGTATAAGCTAACCGCCTGAGCATTAGCTCCTGTATTTGAGTGTAAAACAAGTCGGGGGATTCCCATTTCACGGGCTTTGTTGATAGCTGAACGTATGAGCAAGCTACCGATTCCCCTGCCGCGGGAACCCTCATCTACTGCCATTTTGATCATTTCCCATTCACTGCCATTTACCCGCTGCAGGGCTACCGTACCGATTACTTTACCACCGTTTTCAGCATAGAGAATTACCCCTCCTTTATCAAGAATGGCTTTCTGTGCATTTTGGAGGACATAAAGGTCGTCTGGCTCTAACGAAAAATCCTTTTCTATCCATGCACGGTTCAGGCTTTCAAAAAAAGGCAGATACCCGGGTTTATTGATCACAATTGTTGGCAAGGATGAACTCACCAGCTGAAAATAATAGTCTTTTAAAAACCGGATATGATGGACCGGATGTCCGGACAGCAGGAAACCCAGCGCCAGTACCGATACCGGGATGTCCGAGCAGGTGCCGGTGCGCTGCAGCATTTCGTTTGTGAAGGATTGAAAAAGTCGTATGGTCGACCGGCGAACCAGATCAAACTCTTCCAGCAGTTCAGCGACTGACCGGCGCTGAACTTCGGTATATTTGCTGTAGGAATTTTCATCAAATCCCGGAAATGCGGACTGGTCATTCCGGGCAATACACACAGCTCTGTAGGATAAGACACGTTCGGTATCTACAAGGTGCTGTAAAATGTCCCGCACATTCCATTTTCCGGGAGCATAAGTCCGGTCTCCTAATTGTTCCAGTATTCGTTTGTCTTCCGCTGTGAACAGATCGCTATGTTTTTGCAGGGCCTCAATGACCGGTAACTCCTCAGTAAGCCGGATGTAACGCTCATGCAGCGGATGTAAACTATGTAACAATGGGATTTCTTTCCTGGTCATGCTACAAAAATGCAATAAGTTTTAATACCTGTACAGATGCAGAATTTGTATCTTTGACCATAGCAGATGAAAAATAGAATATTACTATACCACAAGATCGCCGCAGATATCGAGCAGCAGATTACTCAACAGGTATTGCGGGTCGGAGATAAATTACCCTCACTCCGGGTGATATGCGAACGGTATAGTGTTAGTCAAAGCACGGCCCTGCAAGCTTATTATGAGCTGGAATCCAAATCACTGATCGCTTCAAGACCGCGATCAGGCTATTTTGTACACCGTTCTCCAAAACGCAGTTTATTATTACCTTCGGTCTCCAGGCCCGGACAAACTTTAGCCGGTACCCTGCATGAGATGATCAGCCGGGTTTACGGCGATATGGGTCACAATGAAAACGTGCCCTTGTCGCTTGGCGTACCGGCCCTGGAGTTGTTACCCGTCGCAAAACTCAATAAATGCCTATTGCGGGCCACGCGAACGCTCCCCGGAAGCGGCCTGGAATATGAGCAGGTGCAGGGTAACGAAAACCTTCGGCGTCAGATTGCCGGTTTTTATTCGGGAAAAGGGTTACCCCTGCTTTCAGACGACCTGGTGATCAGCGCCGGCTGCATGGATGCATTATCCCTGGCGCTGATGGCCGCTACCCGTCGCGGCGATACGCTGGCCGTGGAGAGCCCTGTCTATTTTGGCATTCTCCAGCTGGCACAAAGTCTGGGGTTAAAAGTGATCGAGCTGCCCACCCATCCGGAGACCGGGGTAGAGATTGATGCGCTGAAGAAGGTTTTAAATGACGGTAAGGTAAATGCCTGTTTACTGATAAGCAACTTTAACAACCCGCTGGGCAGTTGTATGCCTGATGCGCATAAACAGGAGGTTGTCCGTCTGATCCAGCACTACGGTATTCCGCTGATTGAGGACGATATATATGGGGAGGTTTATTTTGGTGAAGAAAGGCCAAGGTCCTGCCGGTCATTTGATGACAGCGGGCTGGTGCTGTGGTGTAGCTCCGTGTCTAAAACTTTGGCACCTGGCTACCGGATCGGCTGGGTGGCACCGGGCAAATACAAAGATGAAGTGCTTCGCCTGAAACTCTATCACAGCATCGCCGGAACGACGATCACCCAGGCTGTTATCGCTGATTTTTTAGAGACCGGACGCTACGCTCACCACTTACGACGGCTGAGACACACCCTGCAGTCCAATGCACTTCGGTACAGCCGGGCTATTGCCGAATATTTTCCTGAAGACACCCGGATCAGTCAGCCTCAGGGCGGCTTTATGCTATGGGTAGAACTGTCAGATCAAACCGATACAGTAGCGCTTTATGAACGCGCCATGCGGCAGCAGATTAGTATCGCGCCGGGCAATATGTTCACGCTGCAGGATCAGTACCGAAACTGCCTAAGGTTAAGTTATGGGATGCCCTGGAATGACAAACTGGAAAATGCGCTTCGCCAACTCGGAAGATTAATTATTTAGATAAATGCAAATGGATATAGTACGTGTACCTGAAGCTACCGGCCAACAACCGCAGCTCCGCTCAGGTGATATCATTTTTATGGATTACAGTGATCGCGGCGGACCGTTCCGTAACAGCGTACTGTTTGACACTTATGCCTTCAGCTTTGTTCAGAATGGGGAAAAGCAGATCTTCAGGGCTGCAGGAAGTACGATTCTTAAACCCGGAAACGGAATGCTGATCCCGGAAGGGAATTCGATCATCGCCGAACACAGCGATACTGCATCACCCTATCACAGCGTTATCGTATTTTTTCCCGGGCATATTGGAAAAGCATTTATTGCATCCCGCTCTGCGCGGATGGCAACAAGGTCAGCCCAAACCCCATACGTTCATTTTGAAACGAATGCTTATATCAATGAATACGTACGGCATGTGCAGGCTTTGATCTCCGCAGGACAGCAACTGTCTGAAGAACTGGCTGTTCTTAAAGTGCATGAGTTACTCACAGCGATCTATGAGATCGCTCCCTCAATGCTGGCAAGCGTGTTAGGACAAAATGCTGAACTGAATCTTAAGCAGCTGATCGAAACGAACCTGCACAATGGCCTTACGCTTGAAGAACTGGCTTTCTTAGCTAACCGGAGCCTCTCTTCATTTAAACGTGATTTCGAAAAAGTTTACGGAGTTTCTCCGCAACGGTATCTGCGTGACAGAAGGTTAGAACTGGCAGGAAAAGAATTAGCCAGCGGCAAGCAGGCTGGTGAAATTTACATGGATTACGGCTATCAGCACTTGTCCAATTTCAACACAGCCTTCAAACGCAAATTCGGGGTGTCGCCGTTTGGTTACCGGCCCGGCAGCTAAGCTGGACTTCTTACAACACATATTGAGCTTTTTGCAATATATCGAAACGCGTAGAATCGTCATATTTGTTTGTTTAAATCATTAAATTAACCCTTTTATTATGGAAGACATGTATTTGGAAAGTGTGATTAAACAATTCGAGTATTATAAATTATTGGGGGAACAATCCTTCGCTCAGGTTACGGATGAGCAGCTCTACTGGCAATTCAATTCCGAAAGCAATAGTATCGCGATGATCGTTAAACACCTGTCAGGGAACATGCTCAGCAGGTGGACCGAATTACTCGCATCGGATGGCGAGAAGGCATGGCGGGACCGTGAAGCAGAATTTGAAAACGACATCCGCTCAAGAGCCGACATGATGGAGCTGTGGAACCAAGGTTGGCGGGCTTTGCTGGATACGCTTTATTCTTTAACAACAGCCGATCTTGAAAAGATCATCCTCATCCGTAATCAGGGTCATACGGTTCAGGAGGCGATCAACCGGCAGCTGGCACACTACCCTTATCATATCGGACAGATCATTTACATTGGTAAAATGCTCAGCCCCAATTGGAGGTCACTTTCTATACCCCGCGGTGAGTCACAAAAATTCAATGCGGAAAAATTCAGTGCTGCGCCGCACCGGGAGCATTTCGCCGATGAGATCTTAAAAAAGACAAGGGATAAGTAACCTGATACGAACTGCTTAATCCCTGGTCTTCCTTATACAGCATGTTCACTACCTTGCCGTCCATGGTTTTGTAATCGTTCGAGGTCATTCCCTCTGCCTTAAAACCATTTTTCCGGCATCCTTTTGCTGCTTTTTTTCTTTGAGGATACGAAGCTATAATTTGAGAAATACGACTTCCACGAGAAATGGCTGCGATCAGCAACAGCCATGTCTTTATACATTGAAAATAATTTTAATAAATGCACACCTGACCTTTTCCAACGGGCAGGACCGAATTTATCACATCATCGGCTGTTTCCTTATCATATAATTTTTCGATAGCCCATGCCATCAAATCCATTGCAGCCAGGCATCCTGCCGCCGTGCCGATATTACCATGGGTTACTAAATGAGAATTCTCCATCACTTCGACATCATAATTCCTGAGTGCCTCGAATGCGGATGGGTAAGTAGTAGCAGAAAGATTTTTCAGGTGCCCCAGGGCAGCAAGAATTAGCGCGCCGGAGCACATGGAGCAAATGATTTGTTTATTGGCGTCGAGCGATAAACGGTTAAGGTACGAGTTGTCCGCAATAAGTTTTCTGGTGCCGGGCCCGCTGCCGAAGAAAACAAGGTCTGCTTCTTTGCAGGACTCTATCTGACCCTGCATATCCAGGTCGATGCCACACACCGACTTATGCGATCTTTCGGTACCAACAATTTTCACATCGAATGCTGCATCTCTGAACTTAATCCTGTTTAATAAATCCCAGGTAAAAAATATATCGACGTCTGTAAATCCGTCAAAGGCCACAATTACTGCTTTTTTCATATAGCTTATAATTAAATGTTTCAAATATTTATCTGGTAACGATTAAAAAGTTGTACGATATTTCCCTTTCCATGTTCGACAGATTATTTACCCTGGTGAAATACGCAGTACAAACCGGATTTCATGTTTTATACTCCGCGGTGAGTCACAATTTAACACGAAAAATTGGGTTCTGTGCCGTACCGGACGCACTTTGCAGGTGAGATCTTAAAGTGAGCAATGGACAAGCAACCTGATACTAATTTCTTAATTCCTGGTCTTCCCGTAATACAGCATATTCACTAACTGACTGCTTCCGGTTTTATAATCGTTCCGTATCTTTCCCTCGACCTCAAAATCATTCTTTTCGGCTACCTTTCTGCTGCTATAGTTTTCCTCATGGATACGAAGCAGTAATTTGCGAAACCCTAATTCCACCAGGAAATGATCGGCGATCAGCTGCAGCATTTGCTTACCGATCCCATTTCCGGTATGATCTTTATCCACGAAGTAACCGATCTCTCCTTTGGGTATATTCCAGTCTATATTTTTAACCTCGATATACCCGACCAGCTTCTGACTACCTGTATCAGCCACGATATATGGAAAATGTGTTTTTTCTGCTTCGTTTTGCACTAAATTACCGACGAACGCTTCAGTATCCGTCAGGGTCATTGTTTTAGAGACGATCCCGGCGACGAAGTTTTCCAGCTGCTGCGTATTATCTTGAATTAATTGAAAGTAACACGCAGCATCCGTTTCTTTTAAAGATCGTACCTCATAGTTCGCGAAACGCATCAAATTAACGTTTCAGGTAAACCATCATGGAGGCTTTAGCGATAGCCTGTTTATTTAGCATAAATCCTGACAAAGCAGCTGTCGAAGCGCTAGTTGTACCCAGCTTTGCAGTGTTTAACGCGTAAACCGTGATCAGGTAGCGGTGTGGCTGGTCGCCTTCGCCGGGACAAGGACCTTGATAGCCTGCCTGACCAACATCATTGATGCTTTGCAGACAGCCAGCCGGAGCCAGCCCGCTCTTCACGTCACCTGCGCCCTGTTTTAATCCCTTTACATCAGCTGGGATGTCAACAACAACCCAATGCCAGAAACCACTGCCGGTTGGCGCATCCATATCATACATTGTAACCGCAAAACTTTTTGTGCCGGCAGGCGCATTTTGCCAGTTCAGTGCAGGTGACTTATTAGAGCCGTTACAGCCAAAGTTGCCGGCGACAAATTCGTTAGTGAACTGGCCGCCAAGATCGGGGCTCTTTAAGGTGAATGTCTGACTATAGCAACAGTTCAGACTAAAAAAGGTAACGAGGGAAATTAGTGATGTTTTCATACGACAAAATTCTTAAATCAGATTTTGGGGTACGAATGGGAATAGCTCAAAAACTATTGCGAAAAGCTCATAATTTCTTTCACTGATCATTAGGCGCTGACGCTTGCCTTATTTTGGAGTGTTTCATCCCGTAAGTATAATAAACGAATAGTCCGATCACCATCCATGCCGCCAGCCGGATCCAAGTGTCAGCAGGTAACCCTAGCATCAGTACAAAGCAGATCACCATTCCCGCGATGGGAACAAAAGGCAGCCACGGTGTTTTGAACGGCCTGGGAAGATCTGGATCGGTCTTCCTGATCACCAGCACACCAGCACAAACCAGCACGAAGGCGAATAAAGTACCGATAGAAACCATTTCTCCCACCACGCGTACCGGTATAAAGGCAGCGAACAAGCTGACAAAAAGGGCGAAAAGAATATTTGAACGGTACGGCGTTTTGAATTTCCGGTGCAGCTTTCCAAAGACCGGCGGCACCAAACCATCTTTGGACATGGTATAGAAAATGCGGGACTGACCCATTAACATTACGAGGATCACTGAAGTGTATCCAGCCAGGATCGCAATGATCAGTGCTTTCTGCAGCCAGGCGTAAGGTGTTTTAGCGATAGCAACTGCGACAGGTGCGGCGGAGTCTTTAAATTCTTTGTAGTTGGCCACGCCGGTCATGACGTGTGAAAACAGAATATACAGAATAGTACAGATCACCAGCGAACCGATAATACCGACCGGCATCCCGGTTTTAGGATCTTTAGCTTCCTGTGCAGCAGTAGAAACCGCATCAAAACCGATGAAAGCAAAGAAAACTACCCCGGACCCGCGCAGTACACCTGACCAGCCAAACTCGCCGAACTTGCCCGTATTTTCAGGGATATAAGGGGTATGGTTAGCCGGATTGATATACCCCCAGCCTACCGCTATAAAAATAAGCACAACGGCAACCTTCAGGATCACTAAAAAATTATTGATGAAAGCGGACTCTTGCGTTCCGCGGATAAGCAGCAGCGAGAGGCATACCACAATAAAAACAGCAGGTAAATTGATCCAGCCGGTAACGAGGTGACCATCGGCTAAGGTGACATGCTCCCAGGGAGACATTGTCAGCCGGGGGTTAATTGTGATATCAAAGTAGTGCAGAAACTTGATCAGATATTGCGACCAGCTGATAGATACTGTTGCTGCTCCCAGGGCATATTCCAGCACCAGGTCCCAGCCGATGATCCACGCCATGAATTCTCCCATAGTTGCGTAAGAATAGGTATAAGCGCTTCCGGCGACGGGTATCATGCTGGCAAATTCCGCATAACACAATCCGGCGAATGCGCAGGCCACCGCGCCTATAATGAAGGATATGGTAACTGCCGGCCCCGCATTATTTGCAGCGGCAAGCCCGGTCAGGGAAAACAGGCCGGAACCAATAATTGCACCGATACCCAGCGCAATGAGGTTGAAACTGGTCAGAGTACGCTTTAAGGAACTTTGGGCACCAGCTTCCTGGCGCAATGAAGCTAAGGTCTTTTTAAATTTCATTTAAAGGTTTTTAAAGTTAATTCGCTTTTCAGTCTGGTGATCTCACCCAGTAAACGGGTGCCCTGCACCAGGTGCCCCATTCCAAGTTCATCAGCCATTCCGGCAATAGCCAGGTTCAGTGTTTCGATCTCTGTCCTGCGGCCTAAACGTATATCCTGCAGCGTAGAAATCAGCTGCCCGTCAGAAAAGCGGCTGATACGAATCAGGCTTTCCAATACCTCTTCATGACTGACCTGCACCCCTTTGGCCGCTGCAATGATCAGGCATTCTGCAATGATCCGGTTGGCGATAGCCCGGACCTCCTCATTACGCTGAAAAATACCATTGTCGACCTCCAACAGCGGACAAACTGAGTTGAAAACACAGTTGGCAATTGCTTTTTTCCAAATGACGGGCTGTATATTCTGTTCTGCTGTAAAAGCGAAATAATCCGTGGTGAGTTGCCCGGCGATGGCCGTTAATTGCCTCGTATTACCGGATACTGTTCCAACAGGACAATCGGCAACGGGTTTAAACCTTACTTTGCCATCGTCCAGCACCTGGCTCGTCACAAATAATACACACCGGTAGATCCCGGAGAACCCCTGTTTTTCAAATGGCCTTTCGACGCCAAGGCCGTTCTGCAAAAGTACAACCGGCGAGTCACCTGATTTATTTTTTAGCGCAATGGCCAGACCTTCATTACCAAATGACTTACAGGTTAATATGATAAGACCGTCAATTGAACGGAAATTACTTAAAGAGCTGATCCGGACCGGGGCTTCCACTTCCGTTCCCTCAAGCATCACCGTGATGCGTTCTGTATAAGTCTCTGCCACGTCTTCACTGCCGCGAAGTAAGGTGACAAACCGGCCATTTAGCTGGAGGAATACCGCAAGTGCTTTGCCAATGGCACCCGCGCCGATGATATAAACGTGATCTTTCATTGGAGCCAAATCTATGAGATAAAAAAAAGCTTAAACAGGTACAGTTCCTTCAATTTCGTGGAGAGCAGTTAACTATGGTTTTGCTATCTTGTTCTGATCTCCTTAATTCTTGATTCAAAACCGGTCTCCATCGGCAGCGGATGGACGATCTGCTCAAATAATGTTAACAGATCCGCTGAATGCGTATGGGTGGATTGTTCAACCACATTGAAGTGAACCAGCTTCGTCCACATCAACACTTTTAATGCTGTCTGATCATGATTCCACATTAGTCCTTCAAACAATAAACTTTTCTTTGTGAAAGTGATTAACCGTGTCTGGATCGTGACCTCCTCCATCAGGTAAGCGGGAACCAGGTAGGAGATTTGCGTCTGGGCAGTAACCCAGCCGACACCCTGTTCCCGTCCCAGCCTGTAAATATCCAACCCGTAATGATCCTTTAACTGGTCGGCTCTTGCGGTAAGTATATAGTCAATATACCTGGAGTTATGCAGGTGGTTAAACGGGTCACAGTCGTGAAACCGGATCTTTGTCCGGCTTTCCAATATTTTCTTTAAAATCATAGCTGTGTAGTAGATCGTCCTATCTTTAATCAAAACTCCTCAAAAAAAAATATTGATAGCAGATGCAGTTTTTTTATTTTTGTTGATAGCAGTTTGTAACCCTGACCCATCAGATGATTAAAAATAATTTTATCTATTTAAAGATTGCCGGCCTGATAGAGCAGCAGATTCTCAACAATATTCTGCGTACTGGAGATAAACTCCCTTCTTTGAGGACAATCTGCAGGGAGCATGGGATCAGTCAAAATACTGCGCTGAACGCTTACATTTATCTGGAGAATAAAATGCTGATCGAAGCGCGCGCAAAATCAGGCTACTTTGTCAGATACTCCAGGATACGCGTACCCTCTGTCCCAGAAATTACCAGTCCTGCCGGCATAGCAAACTATGGGGAGAGTGAGATGCTGGTCAGTAAAGTTTATCAGAACCTTGGTGAAGACCTCTACCTGCAGTTATCTCTGGGGACCCCGGCAAATGAGCTGTTACCAATCGCGAAATTAAATAAAGGCTTAATGCTTGCTTCAAGGGAACTAAAAAACAGCGGCGTGTCTTATGAAAAAGTGGAAGGCAATGAAAGGCTGCGGCGACAGATAGCGCGTTGGGCGTTTACCATGAATTGTGATCTGAAAAGCGAAGACATCATTACGACAAGCGGCTGCCTTAACGCATTATCCTACAGCATGATGGCTGTTACTCAAAAAGGCGATACCGTGGCGATGGAAAGCCCGGTATCATTCGGAATGCTTCAGCTTGCAATTGCGCTCGGACTGAAAGTGTTAGAACTTCCTACACATCCGCAAACCGGGGTTGACCTGAACGCACTGGAAGATGCTATGAAAAATTCAGCCGTAAAGGCCTGTTTGCTGATTTCCAACTTCAGCAATCCTCTGGGAAGCTGCATGCCCGACGAGCATAAAAGAACGGCGGTAATATTAGCGGAAAAATACAATATTCCGCTAATCGAGAATGATCTAAACGGTGATGTCTACTTCGGCCCTCACCGGCCAAAATCCTGCAAAACATACGATACCAGCGGCATCGTTTTATGGTGCGGTTCCGTATCAAAAACCCTGGCACCAGGTTATCGCGTGGGCTGGGTAGCTCCGGGCCGGTTTAAAGAACAGGTGCTGAGAATGAAGTTATACCATTCTATTTCAGCGACGCCCATTACTCAGGAAGTAATTGCCGGTTTTCTGGAGACCGGCCGTTATGAAAAACATCTTCATCAGTTAAGGCACACGCTTCATGGTAATTTTCTAAAATATTCAAGAGCCATCGCCGAATATTTCCCGGATGGTACAATGGCCAGCCGGCCGCAGGGCGGGTTTGTAATTTGGGTTGAGCTGCCTGAACCGATGGACACGATGGCTCTTTATGAAAAAGCGATCACCAGGAAAATCAGTTTCGCTCCCGGCCGTATATTTACGCTTCAAAACCAGTACAACAGCTGTATGCGACTGAATTACGGATTAGTGTGGAATGAACGGCTGGAAACGTATCTAAAGGTATTAGGCAACCTGGCTAAAGCAGAATTAAAGGAAAAACTCATTTATGAGCAATAACTGAGATCTCGATCTTTACGTCTCCCGGGAGCTTGGAAACTTCAACCGTTGCCCTGGCGGGCGGAGTTTTGTTGAAAAAAGTTCCGTAAACCTTATTGACCTCATTAAAATCATCTAAATTTTTTAGGTAAAGTGTCGCGAAAAGGACCTTGTCAAGGCTGGAGTCTCCGCATTCCAGAAGGGCTTTTACATTTTCCATCACCTGACGGGTTTGCAGGCCGATTTCCTGACTGATCACTTCGTTTTTCCCGGGAATAAGGGGTATCTGACCTGACAAAAAGATTAGGTCACCATAGACAGTCCCCTGGCTGTAAGGTCCAACCGGATCGGAAGCGTTTTTTGTTTGGATAATTGTTTTCATGTACATTAAGCGAGAGAAAAATTAACTGCAGCTACAGCATGAGATTTAGTGAGATCAATAATAGTAAGAGGACATTCCTCTTGCTTGATAAGCAGGGGCAGCTCTGTACAGCCAAAAATCACAGCTTCTGCTCCCCGTGTATAAAGTTCGCTGATCATATGCAGGTATTTCTGCCGGGTTACCTCTAAGAAAATACCTCTTCCCAGTTCGCTGAAGATCGTCTCCTGTATATAATCACGCTTCTGCGACTGAGGGATAAGTACCTCGATACCCTTTAAGCGCAGTTTATCTTTAATAAATAATTCTTCCATCGTAAACTTTGTCCCCATCAGGGCTACTTTTTTTATTCCCTTTTCCGTCAATTCATCTGCGACAATATCTCCTATATGAATAAATGGTATTTCAATAGCCGCTGTGATCACTGACGCGATCTTATGTGGAGTAGCCGCGCAAAGAAGTATGCAAGCCGCACCAGCGTTTTCAAGGCCCCTTGCCGCTTCAACGTATTTATTGGCGATATCAAGCCATTTATCTGCATCAAGCAGCGCCTTAAATTCCATGGTTTAAGGAGTGGATCAAAAGCTCGGCAAAGTTCAACCCGCGTTTTCTTCTGTTAACTTCTTCATTGATGATCCTATAATATTCAATCGTGGATACCCAGCTCGTTCCACCGATCAGCCCAATTGGTTTCATATCTGAGATTTATGAAAACAAAGGTTCTAAATTGTCAGATCAGAAAACAGGTGCAGATTTAATAATATCGACCATAACAACAGATTCTTAAACAACTACGCTGCTTCTGCAAGTTAGCGAAGAAAGCTTTTATTCTATATTTGATCCTATTTATTAGTTTATGGTTCTTAAATAATTTACTGTGGAAAAATGAAAGTCATTATTCAGACCGAAAGATTGATTTTAAGAGAGATAGTTCAAACAGATGCAAAAGATATGTTCGAACTTGATTCAGATCCTTTAGTGCTCTCTTACTTGGGGCAAAATCCTATCTCAACGATTGAACAAGCTGAAGAAACAATAGCCTATATAAGAAAGCAGTATTTAGATAATGGGATTGGCAGATGGGCGATTGAAGAAATAGAAACAGGTAGATTTATCGGTTGGGCTGGTTTCAAATATATCACAGATGCCGTAAACGATCATATAAATTATTTTGATCTTGGGTATAGATTAATCAGAAGGTATTGGGGTAAGGGATATGCGAGCGAAGCGGCATTTTCTTGTGTAAAATACGGCTTCGACGAATTGATGATTCCCGAAATTTTTGCTATAGCTAATATATCGAATATAGGGTCAGTGAAAATTTTAGAACGAATCGGGTTTAAAAGGAATGAAACTTTTACTTTCCAAAACGAGCAACATTATTGGTTTAAGTTACAAAAGGCAGAATGGAACCCATGAGTATAGTCAATACTAAATGATACATTCAGCCGTTGGCATTACAGGCAGTTCCTGTAAGGACGGCAGCATGAAATAACAATTATGACCGAGACGTTGATGTTCAAATTCATGAAACATAATGAAGCATAGGGCCGCTAAATAAATCGAGCTGCTTTTTTCAGTATACTCTTCGCCATGATTAATTTCTGGATTGGGAAAATGAAAAATAATTCGCGGGTATATTTATTTTCAAAGAGAGTGCCTCCTTGAAAAGGTCCCACGCTTCTGAAACTTCAAGGGTAGTTAAACGGTATAATTTTAAAGTGCTTTGTCCATTCCCTTTCTTTGGCCTGCTTTCGGGACATATCCCACTTTCCTCCCGGAGGATACCAATCTCTTTCGCCTGAAACTATATAAAGCATCTCCAATTGATTATCTGCCAGGAACTTCTCCAGCAGATCCCTTCTGAGGTAGGCAAAGTTTTCCTGATCAACGTAATCATTGTTCAGGTAATGATGCAGGCTTGCTGACTGTCCGAATTCATCAACGAGTTCATTTCGGCTGTTACCTTTTCTCAGCCGGCAGTGGTCTATAATATTTTTACTCGGATAACTTGCCCCCTCAATAAACCTCACCGCGTGCTGTATCTCTATAGGTTCGCAGTCCGAATCCTGTTCAATTTTAATCTTTTTCTTTTGGACTCTCATTTCCACATCATTATCTGCCAAAAATTTTTCTAATGATTTTGAATGCTCTCCGGTTCTCACAAAACGGACAAGTTTCGGGGCTACCCCTGGTACAAAATCTTTTGAAACGCGGCGTATTCCCATCTCTTCCTCCATTTTATGCCACATCAGATCGGAAACCTCCGCCCTCATTTTTTTCCCATCCCGGTAGAAAACCCATTTGGAATGCCATAATTCTACTATTTTACGTTTCATCGTGTAATACCATTCCGTGAAATCGTTGTGCGGTATGGCTTTACCATCGGGAATTTCCATGACATGCACGTTCTTTGAATAAGGTAAGGAATCTCCAAAGCCCAGGTTGGTAGCCAGCGGAAAATCCCTGACAGCTCTTTTGTAATCTTTTCTACGCAGGAAAATTGCTTCAACATAGGTGAAAAGCTGACGGTTAAAAGACTCCTTGCACTGGTGGAAAAACCCATGCAGCAAACACCAGTCACCTGCTTTACCCTTGAACTGTGCAGGATAGACATACGGTTCGATATCGGGGACACTGGAATCATTACAATGAATTTTAAGCGGAATATCAGTATCAATAAAATCTTTGACAATGTGCGCCGTCTCCTGTGATTCCTCCTCTTCCACAGGATCAAATTTTGGTTCCTGTATACGGATCACGCTTTCCGAGCTGAGGCTGGCTTTGCCAAGATCGTTCAGATGCCCGAGTAATTCATAGTAAGCCTGATCGATGTACTTATCAGCGTAACGTTTTACTCCTGACTTATCACCGTACTCCTGCCATCTGACAATGGTTTTATCAAGTTCGCCGAATAATTCAAAATCATAACCAAGCTGATACGCTCTCCAGCGCAGATTTCCAAGGCGCTCGTTGTAAAGCGGCGTCGGCCTGTATTCGTTGCCGCCGGCACTGATGGGAAACATTTTTTCTTTCCCGAAACGGTGATGGATCAGTCCGTTACCATCCCGGTACTGGTTTTCATTTTTATCGGGGGAAAATCCCCAGTCCTGTACACCCAGGGCAGAAAAATTCTCCTTAATAGCTGCAAGCATCTTTGGATCATCCACTATGATCTCCAGGGTTTTAAAAGCATAATCGCGTGTGAGCAGTTGCGAGGTAGTGTAAATACTCGCGGGATTAAACAGGGTGTTTGCTATAAATTCACCCATGTTTTTAAACCGGATCCTGACATTTGGGTCCAGTCTGTTCTGAAGCACGATGTTATAGCCGATCACACTCATCCACTCGAAAACGGTCGGGTCATTTATACTGACTGAAAAATTGTAGAGGTCAAAAAATGCGTCCTCATTGAGTTTACCGAAATCATAAATTCCCTGGGACAGCTTCTTTTTCAAAGTGGGATCTGTTGAAGTCAGGTTCCACATCAGGAACCTGGCCACGAGCTTAAGCTTTTCCCGCTGTTCGGAACTTAAAACCGGTTGTTTCAGGAGTTCCGAAAAATCGTTTAACAGGTCATCGTGATAAGCGGCGTCCTTATTTCTAAGGTATTCCGTCCAGGTTGTATCCCGCAGATTCATCGGAATGCTGTGCAGATACTCCTCAAAAAAGCGAAAATTAAAAGGATGATTCGACAGAAACAGAACAGGTTCACAACGTTCTAAAAAAACAATAAAGTTATTTCCCACCCTCATGAGTTCCTTAATATTTCCAATCTCGCTTTGCGTAATACTCTCCGCAGGCAAGAGTAATGTAGCTTTTACAGAAGCATTAAAAAGCCAGTTAAAAGTTTCGTCGCCAGGCGTTACCCCTTCTATTATATGATGAACAAAAACCCCTTGTTGTAAAGGCAGCAGGGTACAAAGAGCGGTCAGGACATCCTCAAAAACAGGATGCTGCGACTGACCCCAGTGGTCGGTTAATCTTTTCCCCTCCTGAGTATTAAAAAAAGCACCGAAATCAGCTACCGTACCGAGTAAATATCGTGCGATAAAATAGCCCGACATCAGATCATAAGTAAGGTAAATGTGCTCGCTCTCGGAGCCGAAGTCACGTGTAAACAGCAGTTCTTCGTCGAGTATAGCCTTTGTAGCAGACTGATCGAAATGAACCATTCCGTCAGGATCAGCCAGATCGCTTAGCGTTTCCAGATCTATCCGGCGGCGTGGATTGATCCAGATGTCTGACGCGATTTTTTCAGTTATGGTACTTGCGAGTTTTTTATATTTTGCAAGAGGAGGCTTCCCTGTTTCAGTTAATTTACGGAAGATCTTCGCATCAGCTAATTCCGTGTACTTCTCAAAAGTCCTGTAGATAGAATGGTAGCCGAGTGATATCTCCTTCCAGTCCAGTTTATCAGGATTGGTTACCTCACAGAATATTTTGATGTAGATTGGTTTACTGAACTGGATCAGGGAGTTGAAGGACAGATCAGCCTGTATCTTATATTCCTGGAAATACTTTTTTGTTAATGCTTTCAGGTCTTCATGATTATTAAACCCGTCCAGTGAATGAAACTTGTCGCTGGGATGAAGATTTACATCGGACCAGAAATACTGTCCGTAGGACCTCCGGCAAGTTGTGATGAGCACCAGATTTTTCCTTGAGGTGATTTCAATTTCAAGCTGAGGAAGATCCTCGCGCACAACTCTATTTAAGGAGCCGTTTATTGCCAGGGCTTCATTCAGCCCGTCAATCACGACAGGCACCCGGATGTTATGAATGTGCCCTAATGAATCGAGCAGGTCCAGAAAACCGGTAAAATTATAATCCTTCGGAATATCGAAGAGCCTTAATATCTGATCACTAAGCGGGTTGGAACCGTTCAATTTTATTCCGGGGATAAACAGCGCCGGCAGCTGATGGTCCACATGGTCTTTTACCAGCGCAACACATAAGTTAGTCTTGCCCGACCCGCCGCTTCCCAGAAAATGATTGATCTTTTTCTTCAGCGGAATAGCCATATCGCGAACATAATATTCGATCTCCCGGATCAGATCAGCGCATTTGCTGTCGTGACTGCTTTTCGCTGCCAGATAGTGGGTATCTGATTTCAGTTCTGATTCGCCGCTGCTTTTTGTGACCTTATCTATATCACTGTAGAACTCCCGCCCGGCATTTTCATTAATAAGTTTTAGTTTATCGATCTCGGTAGCGAAATCATTTGGCTTCAGGGCGTCAATAGTATTCGCAAAAACTTTTTTGTACCGCTCAGCAAGCTGTGGCCTGAGCAGATCATACAGGCTATAAAATTCGGCGTATGCGGTCCTGTATTTCTTAAAGGCCGGACGAAAACGTTCGTCACCGGTTTTGAACGCATCCAGAATTTCTTGTCCTTCATTTGAAAGTTTATCCAGATGATCTTTGTAAAAGCTGATTCGCTGGCGGAATTTAGCGTTGCAGAGCGCAGGATTCAAACGGTAATATTCAAACTCACCGTTGCGGACGTACAACAACTCGTCAAATTTATTGCTGACCAGTGTGAACGTTTTTGCAAAAGACCTTTTGAACCAGGCAGCGTCAAGTTCAAGCGTATCAAAGAAGGCATGCCATATACCGGTAAATTCAGGCTGGTTTACATATGTATGTATCAGAGAATGCGTCCATGGTATGATCTCCATTTCCCTTTCAGACGGGATCTTGTTTTTTAGACCGCCGTTTATCCAGGTGGTTTCATCCGGTGTCGGATCCAGCGGAAGGCACAAAAACCATTTCTTCAAACGGGGATGTTTATCGAGACTCTTGGTGAGCGAACCGATAATGGCGGGTTTTCGGTTACTGTCAGCCAGACGAACGTTGCCCTCGTAAAACTTACACTGCCATCCCCATTCGTCGCCGTTCTCCAGTGTTAAGTAAAACTCAACTCCGTCGCCGCCGCCGCTGTCATCTATCGGCGTAAAAACGCCCATGTGTCCAAATTTTCTCACAGCCAGCTGAAAACATAATTGTTCAAAGCTTCTTTCCCTGCTTGTCTTATACGGTTTAAGTTTATTCCAGTCCAGCATATTAAAACAAAAATAAAGAATCAGGAAGATCAAAATCTTAGTATTTATCAACGTTATGTCTTCATCATTCGGACGATTTGTACATTCACGCAGATTATAACCAAATGAAAAACGGAAATACCATTTATCCCTGGAGAATAAAAAAAGGGGCTTATAACTTTATGAGTTCGCGGTTAAGGTATCCGGAGCAGGTTGACCGGAGGATGGATGACCAGATCTGCCGGATTACGGTAACAGATTATACCATAAAAGCTAATATAAAACCCCAATACCACCAGGAACTTGAGCGGGACCACTTATGGCAGGTAGAAGTACTTGGGATCAAAGACCGGGAATTTCTGGTGCTGCAAAGCCAGCTGACCGATCTCGGGGAGGATATCATTGTATTTGACGAAAACGGGAATAAACTATTTGGTCAATAAGCAAAACAAGTACATGTTATTTCAAGGTGCCAATTTTGTTAAAGTTGAAAGACCGCAGAAATAAATCAAGTGTCACTCTGTTATAAAATGATCTCACTTTGAGCGTGTGAGCTTCGATTTCATTTTTAAGTTCTTCTGTTGTTTGAAGATTGAAAAAGTTTACCATCTCTGTCGCGAAAGCCTCCTGTTCTGCTTTTTTCAAAAACACCGGGGGCTCTTTAAGGAAGACAATGCTCCATGGTTTCCAGCCATGGCTGAACCTGGAATGATCAGGTTTGGTAATTTTGTTATAGAGATATAGAAAAAAATCAGCTGCTGCAAAGTCTCTCATCGGAATCAGTTCGGCCAACGCTCCATTTTGATGCCTGTCTTTAAGCAAATTTGCATGCAGGCTTGTGATTCCGCGCCTTTCACTTTCTTCTTTCAGCAGATACGCCCATTCTGTCCCATAATAATAATAAACATCGGCAGGCCCGTTTTCCTCTAAAAGATATTTTACCGTTATTGTTTTTTGCAGTAAGCGCTGAATAATTGAATACTGCTCCTCTGCAATCAGGAACGCAAATAAGGTGGTAAGCATTTCATGGCCAGCAAAACGAAAGAAATCATAATCACCGTCGAAGGTAATTCCGCCGCTATCAGCTACCCGATATCTTTCAATTACGCTTCCAAACCATTTATAGATCTCTTCAATTAAGGTAGCATCTTTTATTACCACAGCAGTGTTTGCAACAACTGCAAATTCCAGTACCAGTGGTTCCGACTTCTCAATAGCCGACATTAAATGATCTAAGGTGCCGCCATTGTGAATTGTTGGCGGTGCCAGTTCTGACAGCTTCTCCAGGATGGTTTTCAAAAACCTCCTGAGCGTTATGATCCGGTTGTTTGACTGGTTTTCAATGGCGGATATCAATGCATTGATATCCGGACTGGTTAGTTCATCATCGGGAACCACAAGGAATGCATCTCTGAGCGCGCCGTTAAGCTTATTTTCAAGTTCTTTTCGTGTTTCGGCCCGTTCAACCGCATTTTCAGCAGAACAATAAGTCATGATGCGTTTTGAGCGAAGATCGAATGGCAATTCTTCGGGTTTCCCAAATGCAGTATTAAAAACAAGAATAACCCGTTCATGGCCAAGGCAATGCAAAGCATACCCAAGTTCGATAAGCACATTAGGATTCGGGGTTTTACGGCCCTCGTAACTGCTGTTTATAATGGATATATCGGCTACAAACACATGACTATTGCTGATCTTATGAAATATCGCTGCTGAAATATCTGGTGAACCGGGCAGGTCAAGGGTGTCCCTGTCAATCCTCGGCTCAACTGCTACCGAATGATCCGCCGCGATCTTCTTTGCTGCCGTTTCTAATGAATGCTGGATCAGGTTGCGGTTTGCCGCACCTTTAATATCAGACTGCCATGAATAAAATACCCGTCTTATCATTTTACATTAACACTTGATTTTAGAATTTAGTAAAAATTACAACAACGCTTTTGCCGCGTTAACAGCAGCTAATATCATTGTCCTCGCCCCGGCTCTTTTCAATAAATTCTCATATTCTTCACTTGAAATAATCCAGTTATTAAAGGCCAGAAATTGCATGTTTATTGCCTCTTCCGTTCGGCATTTTGTCAAAAACACCATTTGTATATGGGTCGTTTGTTCCCATACATAAAGACCGAAATCTGAAACTACAACACTTACATCTGTGTATCCTATCACATTTTTGACCTGGGTTTCCGTCGCTGTTCCAAATACACCGACAAAATGTATTGGTCCTGTTTTACCTGCATCATATAAAACAGGGTCATTTAAAAAAGGACGCCCCGCAAATGCTTTAGCGTCCTCCCTGGACATATTGTCCGGGATGGAAAATACAGGTCTTGTAACGTCAGGAAAATAAACAGAATTGCTTATCAATTTTTTAAGAATCCTGGTAATTGCTTTATCCCTGTCACTATATTTCATCTTCTTCCAATCAAGGGAGACCTTGTTGTTCGATTCTACGTTAAAATACTGGTTGGACAATTTAATGCGTGTTTCGAAATGCCTGGATAAAGTGCTTAGCACAGTTTGATAAAGTTCTTCTTGAAAGTCAGCAGATGATTTGTGGCCTGTCATCAGCTTTACCGGGTTGCCAAACCTGTTCATTTTCGAAAGGTAATCTTCAAACGCCTTGTTTCTTTTTATATCCTCTGCCTCAAAAGAGTTAACAAGTGCAAATTCCCTGATATCGATCACTGCAGTTTTATTTTGTGAAACAGCGAGTGCCTGCTCCATTTCGGCATGACAGATACCTACATCAATTCCTGCAGGTGCCCAGCCTCCATAGCCATTGTATAAAACAATGGTAAAATCTGAATCCTTTATTTCGTCAAGGCAGGTTTGATAACTGTCTTTTGATGCATCCGCTGCAAAATCCTCATTAATCTTTACTTCAAAAATTGGATTACCCAAAAACAGTTCACTTTGAAGTTTTGCTTTTAATTTCCGTCTAATTTTTGTAAGACTTTCGCCTGGTACAGTATCAATTGTGATTGGGTCATTGTTGCGGCTGGAAATAAATATCTTAAAATTTAACATGACAGGTTTAATAAGGACTTTTAAAATAGGTGGAATTGAGTTTATAGCTGATTAGTTTGCCTCGTGATTTTAACAGGACCATTATTTTCGATATGAAAAATATCAGCCTGATTGGAATCTAATGAACCCACAATTGTATATGTAACGGTTTTCAAGCACAATTCATCACGGATTTGATAGACTATATGACCAAAATTATATTGGGAAAGTCCGTCTTTACTGATAGGATAACCTGGGAATCGTTTTGTAGGATCATTAAATTCCGGCTGCAAAGTGTGGACCAATAGCTTTTCGGCATCCAAAGCTATGGTACGTTTTGTCGGAAATGTCTTGAGAGCAACGTCCGAGTCATCTGGTGTAACTGTATCTACTGAAACTACTTCGCTAACATCAAACAGGAGTAAACAAAGTTCGTGGGTAGGCAACGCCTTCCCTTGCGGCATCACAATACTTAGGATTTTCTGAAGGGTATTGTGACCATCCAACCGCTTCCAGATGGGCTGATCTGTAGCTTTCCCTACATAATGTACATGATATGTAATAAAAGGCAGGAAATTACCAGTAACCTCTGCATGTAATTTATCTGTCAGCCAATGGTATATAAAGCGTTCTGGCGTTAGCCAGCTTTTAAAATGCCCGTCTTCAAAAAATCTCAGACCGTCCACTTCTGTCAACGGCAACTTAAGCGGATCACGATTTTTATCATGCCAGCCAATTTCCATTGCCAGATCAGCATTAATATCGTCAAATAGGCTTATTTGACGTATAGGCATTTTACAATTTAACACATCACTACATAATTGCTGATGAATTTCAAAAGTAATGACATCGTTAAAAGATGCAACATTTTCAAAAGTTAATAACGGACGCTGGACGATTATATAAAGCATACTTTCTGCCAGCAAGTCCCGAACTACTTCCTCCGTTCGCACAAACGTAAAATCGTAATTGCTGATCGGCGGATAGGCCAGTCGAAGCCTGATATCAAGTCCTGTAAAATTCATTTTTATTATGATTTAGTAAATTATGACCTTACAAATAGTCCATACGCAACAACTTTATACATTCCTTCTTCCCGCCAGCCATTGTTAATTATTCGGTAATTTTTGATCACATTATGGCTCAGACTGCATTGTTTATTCTTGATGTAAGAAAAATCATCATGTGTATGTGAATAGATTAGCAGGCTTTCAACGTTACTTAGCTCTGTTGGTTTAAGTTTTTGTTCTTCACTCAAATTCCCAAAGCTGACCATTAACTTATGTCTTTTATGAGCTTCCTTAAAATCAGCTTGCTTAAGTAAGTGATCTTTCTGAAATATCCTAGTGGTTACATACTGTTCTATGCATTTCCCGATATAAAAAAGCTTGAACATGTTATTGTGCCGGCCAACAATTTTGTAGAAATAAGTGTCCTTACATTTTTCTACTTCCATTTCGCTCACTACCTCCAGGCTAAGCGGTTTTTGCCATTTGATCGCGACGTCAATTCTTTTATGCTCAAACTGGTGCATTTATTGTATTTTTAAGAGTGATTCGGAAAGATCGCGAAGCGTATAGACAACTGTTCGCTCATCTACATTTATAACATATCTCAAACCATTATCTTTAAAGGAAAGGTTAGAAAGACTGATTTTGATATTGTCATGGATTTCTACCTGATCCTGATTATAAAATTCTACGCTGAATTCTGCTTTAGTACCTTCGGAATAAATAGCCACCGTATAGAGTGAGTCCCTGTAAGAAAAACTTTTTAGTCTTAGACACGGTTCTTCATTAGAAGATTTAACATCATGATGTCTGATCTGATCATTAAAGGCGCTAAAATGCAGGGTTCCGGATTTTTCCAGCATTACCCACAATGCATATAAATAGAGATCTGTATGATAATGGTTCATCTGCGATTGGCTCAGTAAGGTTACTTCAAGATTATCACGAACTTTGATCATTCGCTGATTACAGTATCCAATACACTTTGGCGTAGAGATAAATATTCTTCGCCAATCTGTAATGGACGACCCGTTAATAATATCTATAAGCTCTCTGTTGTCATCGAGAAGATCTTTTAGACAACTGTTTTTTTCATTGTTCCTGAACAGTCTTCGCCAGTTCTCCTCACGCTGCCTTACAGTTCCACGCCCAGATTGGCAAAAGCTGACGTTTCCGCCAGATTCGATCAGAAAGTTACCTTTTGTCAGCAGTGCCCGCTGCAACCTGAATTTATTCACATCGGCTGCGAATGCTTCATCGGAGAAGAGAGCCTTAGCTTTGGCGGCATATCGTTTGAAATCTTTAAGGTAATCTTCTTTATTGATCCTGCTGAATAATAATAGAAAACCTATTTGCCCGTAAAAATATTCATGATTTTCCGCATGGATCAGTTCGTTTTCCCAGGCTCTGTCGGCAGTTATCAGGCGGCATTTTACTTTTTCTTCTGTAAGTTGTGCGGGGGATAAAAACAAAATGTCGTCGACGCTGTCCGATGCGAGATAATTATATATCTGAAATTGGTGTTCGGATAATTTGACAATGGATTTCAAAGCACTGATATAGTCCGGCGGACTATCTATAGCAGAATTATAAATAAGGTTTTTTGTTACGCGTGACCATTCAAACAATTGACGTCGCTCATCATCAGAATATAAGGAAAGATTAATCTTGCGAGCCGAAATAAAACAAATCAATGCGTGAATATAACAGCGGTCCCATAAATTGATCGTTAAAAGGTCCGGCCCCAACAATTTTCGAAGTATCTGATCTTTGCCTTCCGGATATAATGGTTCCAGAACAGTTTCAAGTACACTGTATCCGCTGTCTTCAAGTGCGGAAAGTGTATGAAAGATATGATTTAGCTCTGTTTCTGAAAAGCAGCCGATGCCTTTATATACAGCCGGAGGTATATAATCGTTCTTCCGAAGCAGGTCAAAATTAAAGCTTGCAGAGGCTGATATCTTGCTGTCGTTTACCTCAACTGTTCTCGCATAAATGTTAAGTGCCATGAAGTTGAAAAAAGCCATATACTGGTCATCAACTTCAAATGAGTTTTTTTTCTTGAAACGCCAGAAAAGATCTGCCCACTGAATATCAATTCTCTTATGCCACTCTTTAATTAATATTTTAAGATCCTCCTTTTTAACGTGTTCCTGAAGCCATGTTTTGAAGTTTTCAAAATCGGACAGCTGTTTTCCTCTGGCATTCATTTTAACATACAGGTCATCAGTAAGTTCGAACTTGTCCATATCCAGAAAGTCGAATGAGATAAGATCTGACTGGGTAAGCGATTCCAGCATAAGCTCCAGGCGGTCGTTTGCGAAAGATGACAGATGACGGTGTATCTCGTCAAGTACCGTTAACATTCCTTTCACTGTGGGATCTTTACGCCAGTAGGAAAAAAACCAGGACCGGTCTGAGATCTGAGATGAGAGTAAATTTTGTTTTGCCGCCGCATACTGCGAAGGGTCGTCAATCAGGAAATCTTCAGTTGATAAGGCGCGGCAAAAACTGTCAGATCCGGGGCGTGTACGGTAAGTAAAATTAAGCAGCGCAGTCCTGCTTCTTTGTGTTCTGGTCAGGAGATACCAATGCAGGAGATACAGTGTTGTCAGACGCTGCTGACCATCAAGCGGAACAAACGTAGTATCCGGAGATGCACTATCTGCGGTACCAGACATTTCTAAAAATTCATATTTTATCTTAATCTTAAGCGTATCTGAATAAGATTTTACAGATTTAAGCAGACTGTCTATAGCCGTCTTGTTTTTTTGGCGGGTATGAGCATCTATTCGTCCGTTAATTTTCCCGTAAACGAAGTCAAGATGTACAGGTGTTGTTCGGTTATTAAGATTAGTAACCAGGTCTGTCACAAATTTTTTTCTGATCTGAGCAGCCTTTGGATCATCCTGTTCATCCCGGCCCTGTGCATAGTCGCGCTGTATGATCGGAATCTCAACCCTGTGATTAGTTATTAGCTTCCAGAAAGTGTTAATTTGGTTCATACGTAGTTCATCAGGGTTTATAATAATCGCTCAACGTTTCTTCAATGGAGGCCTCATAATCTTTTCTGTCTTCCGCACCCCAAAATTCCATCTGTATATCAGTAGTCGCTTTAGTGTAATATTTAAGGAAAGCATTTTTTGTACATACAGGAATGAATGCAGATTCAAACTTTCCGTTAAGAGTCACACCTCCTTTTCTGTCAGCGTCCAGAATTACCAGCCTCTTATCTAAAAAGGGTTTATTCCCAATCGCACTATTGGTTTTCAGATCCAGCAATGCGAGATTGGCAATTTTGTGAGTATTTAAATATTCAGCTAGTTCTTCTGATAATTCTGCCAGGTTCTGCTTTTGAAGTGCTTTTAGGGGATCCTGGCCTAAGCCTTCAGCCAAATCATTTAGCCTGTTCTGAAGGGAAGAATTCTGTTCTGTAGGTTCTTTTCGATCTGAAAGCACATTTTTTAAAAGGTTAAGGCTATCCGTCGCCCAAAGTTTCACCTGGTACACGGTGGTAAACAGTTTAGTCTGCTGGGCGTGGATATGCTCAATGCTCCAGCGCTGCTGTTTCAACCGATGAAACGGAAACCTGAAATTCGCATCACTTCGCTGGTAGGTCTCTATATTAAATAATTGCAATACTGCGAGAGTCTCAGCGGGTGAATCCTTGTAATGCAGGTTGGTTAAACCGTATGCAGATGATTTTCCATTGACCGGCTTAAAACGATCATGTATGATTTTCTTTAACTGTTCCTTATAATACTCTTTCCCGTGTCCCTTGCTGATTTCTACCAGTTGAGAAACTGTTTTAAACTGCTGAGAGATAATAAAACCCATACGATGATAGGTTTCCCGGTCATCGAACCATTCAGATAGCTGATCAAAAAGTTGTTTAACTTTACCCCAATCCAGTTTTTTCCCTGATTTCAGATCATTTGCATACTGCCTGTAAGTGAAATAATCATCTTTTTTATTCTTGTCCTTCAACTCCTTCTTTTTGATGATGTTAAAAAGAATGTCGATGCGTGTCGGGAAATGTTCCTTGTCCGGATTCGGGTGAATAAAATACCAGAACTCCGGATTTTGGAGTGCATTTTCAATTGCATTCCAATCATGTGCTATTGAATTCTGACGGAAGTCATTAACCTCTTTATTTGAGATATCTTTACAGCTGATCAAAAACAGTGCTTTAATCAATTCAGCGTTAGTTAAACGTATTTTCCCGCTGTTAATATTAAGAAAAACATTTTCCGGTGATTCTTCAGAATAAATCTCATACCAGATAATGTTGGTGAACTCCAGGAGGTTAGATCTGAATCTCGCTAACTCATCGATAGATTTGCCGCTAAACCAAGCCCTAATTGTATTCCAAACCTGGAAAAAATGGTAATTGTCAACATTGTCAAATTCCGCACTTTGACTTAACAGATAGTCATTCCACTGGGCATCCAAACTATTAATTAGCTTAGGAACATCCGGTATAAGATGATTAAGAACTTCGTAATGCTTAAGCTGATTAACCTGATTAATAAAAATTCCGCTCGCCGGTCTTGTCCGGTAGAATATCTTGCAGAAATCTGCCGTGCCATTCAGATAACTCATGATCATGAAGATGGTTGTCATCCGCTGTTGCCCATCGATCAGTTCATAAACTTTATTGGAACTAAAAGCAGGGAAAACAAAGTCGGTATTATCACTATCAAGTTCTTTAACAACAAGAGGCTGAAGGCAGTAGATTCCTGAATCAGTATCGAATTCATGGACATCGTTTAAAAGATCAAGAGCTTCCTGAGCTGTCCACTTATAACCTCTCTGATAACTGTTAACGAGAAAATTCAGCCCTTTGAGTTCATGAACTGGTCTAAGCCGAAAAAGAAGTTCATCATCATTTAATATTTTTTCAGAAACCATACGGGATTGTAATTGTGATTTGACCGAGTTAAAGGTGGATAAAAATACAAACAAAAAGCACATTGTAATGAGCGGTTGTACCTGTAGTTACATTTATTACTAAAACCTTCCTTCAATAATTAGAAATCAACGGACGGTCGAAAAAATTTTATATAACAGGAATTAAGGATCTGCAAAACATTAAAAAAGTGAAAGCTGCACCATGTTTACTTCAGCTTTTATAATATCCCGGAGAGTGCCGGTAATGACAGTGTGTTTGTAATTGGTCGTATCTGGATGGTTGAGTTTATCGGTCATTATTTTTTTAAGTTCAGTCATACCTGCGTTCACTGCAGATTCCCTCTTGCTGAACTGTTTGCCATAAACAGAAAGCGCTGAACCGCCGCCAGCAGTACCAAAACTGTAATTTAGTGCGTAAGTCCATACATTTGATTTGCCTTTGCCAATATGGATAATACTGTGCTCACCGTATCGTGCTTCATTTCCGAATTTCAGATCTTGTGTTTCCAAAAACTGGGGGCGGTTAAACCAGCCATACTGATCAAAACTGATGTCTCTAAACCCGAATTCACAGCTTTTCCGAAAAGCATAAACATTCATCAGAATGCTGCGGAAGCAGTCGCCGAACTGATTGAACCAGTTAAGCCGAGTGATGTCAGACTGCTCAACAGATAATAGAATCTCTTTCAGAATGGCGGGTTCGTAATGTGTATGACACCCTTTATCCAAGTAGGTTTTTACTTCATTCGCTGATTGGAGGTTTAAAAATGCTGTTTCCATAATTACTTTTTGATGCAGGAATAAAGCAAACGGATGATGTGTCAGGGGCCACGGTGTGCCGTGGTTTATATACCCTTGACGCATTAGCAGGAAGATTTACCTTAGCATAAAAAAAGTGGTTTTGGAACAGTTCCCTCCAAATCAGTATGATTGAAAATAAATGATTCGGCAAGACGCTGGCAACCCGAGTTATGAGAATAACAAAGTTTGTGCGGATCTGATCAATTCAAGATTTTGGCGGATGCGTCTGCCCATATATTTGAAAAATGATCAGGTATTATTGCAACTATATTAAATCCAATTTGTTAATGAACTTATGGAATCGTATGAAGAACTGCACAGTTTTCCTTATAATGAAACAATTGACGGCGTTGAGCATAATTTCCGTATTACCGAAAATGGCAACAGTTATGGTATAGAAAGTGACGGTATAGTGATTGCTGAGGTATCACATGATGACCAGTGGCAGCAAATTTCCGGCAATCCACTAAGTGAAGAATTGAAGCGCAATATCTGTGAACATATCGAATCACATTACGATTAAAAGAGGCTCGCCTGTTCAGCTGGTGGTTCTTCCTGACCGTAAACCGGCAATTTTTTACCCCAGTCATAATAGGCATCGCGTGGCTGACCAGCTGGTAAAGCGTTTTTGCCCCGGATGGTCCATACCGGGTGATGAGCAATCGCATCAGATGGCATTTCAAAATGAAAAAACTCATCCATGTCATCATCAGCCAGATCATCCAGTACCCAGGCTTGTTCCATTTCAGGTGTAAGGAAAAGTGGCATGCGGTGTTTATTATCACCGGAGTTATGTATCCACTGCATTTTATCGTTGGCATGCCGTGTGATCATGGTGAAGGACGCCACACTGTAAAATTCACCAGTGTACTGGTCCACTTCCTGACTGACCTGGTAAAGTGCCGGCACATAAAATCCCTTGCGGCCTTCAAGGCTGATATGATAAGGTATTTTATTTTTAAATCCTTTTACTTCCCTATGTTCATAGATGCCGGTAACCGGGATCAGGCAACGGTTTTGACGTATCCGATACCAGTAGGATTTTTTATCATCAATAATTCTTTCAGACCGGGCATTTACATAATTTAGCCGCTGCTTTTGCCTTTCGTTAGGATCATCGATAAATGTTGGCACTACACCCCAGCTCATATTCGCTAAGACCAAGGCCTTCCTGTTTACTACAATCGGGTGTGTGGGCAATACTTCGCAGGTTACATGCACCATTTCGTTAGGATAATGAGCCAAACTGGGAGCCAGTTGAATACCCTTAAAATCCTGCGTTACGATCTGTATTTCTGAATGAAAGCTAATATCTCTGCACATAAGCTATTTGATCATATCATAAAAAAGCGCCGTATGAATTAGTTCACCCGAAGTGATCTCTGCTTTCAAACGCCCGTATTCCACAAATATACGCACATCAAAATGATCCTCTTTTTTCATGCGGATATAGTGAATATACGCAGAAACACTTTTTACATAAGCTTTTTGAAGTCTTTTTTCATGACGGGCATCTATTGTGCCATTAAAGAACATCGCAATTCCCAATCCGGTTTTTAAAAGCTTAATAACTGTCTGGTACTGACTCAGATCCAAAAGATTCTGCGCCTTACCCTCATTAAGCCGTAATTCCTGCTCATGGTAACGCGCTTCATGCTCCTCCGCATAAGCAGACAATAAAAATGTTTTTTGTAATGGCTGGCCGGGCCACTGAAAACGCTGGATAACCACATAAGGCTTGCCAGTCCCCATGAGTTTCTTCAGGGTATCTTCCTTGATGCGCAGAAATGGATTATAAAACAAGCTATCAGTCATTTAGCCCGGTGTTTAAAATTATTTTCAAATATAAACAAAATGCTAATATTTTTAGTATTAGTTTTGTTATCCATTTTCTGAACGAATAATAGCAAAAAATGATGTGATTAAAAATTGACCATTTACTAATTAATCAAAAGGCATAATGAACGCAGACCGCCAGATCATCCACATGGATCAGGATGCATTTTTTGTATCCGTTGAAGTCCGTAAAAACCCGCAGTTAACAGGTAAACCGGTGATTATCGGCAGCCTGTCCGACCGTGGCGTGGTCGCATCCTGCAGCTATGAAGCAAGAAAGTTTGGGGTGCACTCGGCTATGCCGGCCAAGCTTGCGCGCATGCTCTGTCCGCATGGCATTTGGATCAGGGGAAACATGGACGAATACTCCAAAGCCTCGCACGAAATTACAGCTATTCTGAAAGAACGGGTTCCGCTGATCGAAAAAGCCAGTATCGATGAACATTACATCGATATGACCGGCATGGACCGTTATCACGGAACGCTGCAATATGCCCATGAACTGAAAGAGGCAGTGATTAAGGAAACAGGTCTTCCAATTTCCTTTGGGTTGTCAGTAAACAAGACCGTATCAAAAATGGCGACCAATGAATGTAAGCCAAACGGGGAACTCTTCGTTGAGCCAGTAGGTGTACGGCCATTCCTAAATCCGCTTTCAATAAAAAAGATACCAGGCCTTGGTGAAAAAACTTTTATCAAACTGAGTGACATGGGTGTTAAACGCATTTATCAGCTGGCCGAAGTACACCCCGAATACATGACGAGTATTCTCGGAAAGAACGGGATCTGGTTATTGAACAAAGCAAAGGGCATAGATGATTCACTGGTTGTTCCTTATCAGGAACAAAAATCTATCGGTACACAGAGCACGTTCAAAAGTGACAGCATAGATATGGAGGCAATTAATTATTTACTGACTTCGATGGTAATGGATCTGGCTTTTGAACTTCGTCAGAAACAGAAACAATGTGCATGCATAACCGTAACTGTGCGGTATTCAACCCGGGAGGACGTAACCAAACAGGCTGCGATACCTTATACAGCCCTGGACGGTGTTCTTATAAAAAAAACAAAAGAACTGTTTAAACAAGCTTATCAAAAGCGCCTTCTGATCAGGCTTGTGGGTGTAAGGCTGTCTAATCTTGTAAATGGTTTTGAACAGATAGATCTGTACAGTGCGTCCGAAGAACAGTATAGTTTATGCCAGGCAATGGATAAAATACGCCGCCGGTTCGGGCCGCAGGCAATCAAACTGGCATCAGGCATGAATCTAAATTTGTAAACCATGTACCTGAATGTGCATTCACAATACAGCCTGAGGTTCGGAACCATGTCAATTGAGACGCTGGTTGAAGAGGCTATGGCCCGTGGTGTAACACAAATGGCGCTGACAGACATCAACAATTCTACAGGTACGATGGAATTCATTCGGGCGTGTGACGAAAAAGGATTGAAACCTATCGGCGGAATCGAATTCCGGCGGCAAAAGCAATTGTTATATATTGGGATTGCGCAGAACCGGGAAGGCATGAAAGAATTAAACGATTTCCTGACCGAACACAATCTGGAAGTAAAGGAATTGCACGATGCTGCCCCTTCTTTCAAGAATGTATTTGTAATATACCCCTACGCTTACAAGGGCGATCTTAAAGATAATGAATATGTGGGCGTACGCTTTGACGAGCTGAATAAACTTTATGGTAAAGATCTGTCGTCAGTTAAAGATAAATTGGTAGCCCTTCAGCCCGTTTTTGTGATGGACAGAATAGAATACCGGCTTCACGAATACCTGCGTGGCATAGACCTTAATACCGTATTAACGATGGTTAAGCCGGATGATAAATGTGCGCCGACGGATATGTTTTTATCACCGGGTATGCTGGAAGCTAAATTTGCTCGATATGCCTTTGTCCTGGATAACACGAGAAAACTAATGGATAAATGCATAATGGACTATCCGAAAGGCAGGATTAATCTTAACCGGAAAACCTTTTCCGGCAATAAAAAAGATGATCGTGAACTGTTGGAAAAACTGGCTATGAAAGGGTTAGTCTATCGCTATGGAAGGAATAACAAGCAGGCGCTCGCCAAAGTGAGGCACGAACTTCAGGTGATATTTGAACTTGATTTCTGTGCTTATTTTTTAATTACTCATGATATCATCAGGTATTCCATGAGTCAGGGTTATTACCATGTTGGCCGAGGATCCGGTGCTAACAGTATAGTTGCGTATTGTCTCAAAATCACCGATGTTGACCCTATAGAACTGAACCTGTATTTTGAGCGTTTTCTAAATGCCCAGCGTACCTCTCCACCGGATTTCGATATAGATTATTCCTGGGATGAGCGCGAAGATGTACAGGACTATATTTTTAAGCGCTACGGCCGCGAACATACCGCTTTACTCGGAACTATGTCCACTTTCAAGGATCGCAGTATCATACGTGAAATCGGTAAAGTAATGGGCTTGCCCAAATCAGAAATAGATGGCTTTACCGATCAGACAAGAGCCGCATTCAATCAGAACAACGACACTTTCAGAAAAATTGTGGCTATCCACGAGCGAATGGCGAACATGCCTAACCAGCGTTCAATTCATGCGGGCGGAGTATTGATCTCCGAAGATCCCATCACCTACTATACAGCGCTCGACCTTCCGCCCAAAGGTATGCCAACAGTTCAGTGGGATATGTATGAGGCAGAGAAAATTGGCTTTGATAAATACGATATACTCAGTCAGCGCGGCATCGGTCATATTAAAATGGCCGTCAAGCTTGCAGAAGAAAACCAGGAGAAAAAGATCGATATCCATCAGGTTAAAAAATTCATGAAAGACCCGGTAGTAAACGCGCAAATGCGTTCAGGTAATACAATCGGATGTTTCTATATCGAATCACCTGCCATGAGGCAGCTGATCCGTAAACTGAACTGCGATAATTATCTCGTCCTTGTTGCGGCCTCTTCCATTATTCGTCCGGGCGTTGCCAGTTCAGGTATGATGGGCGCTTATATTAAATTCCACAACCAGCCGGAATTGGTACAGTACCTGCATCCTGTTATGGAAGAACAGCTGAAAGAGACCTATGGCGTAATGGTTTATCAGGAAGATGTGATCAAGATATGTATTCATTTTGCCGGCATGGATGGCACGGATGCAGATATTCTGCGGCGAGGCATGAGCGGTAAATATCGCAGCAAAAAAGAATTTGACCGGCTGGTAGAACATTTTTTTGCTGAAGCAAAAAAACTGGGACGGCCTGATAATGTAGTTAAAGAGGTTTGGAGGCAGGTATCTTCCTTCGCAGGCTACAGCTTTTCCAAAGCGCATTCTGCCAGTTTCGCAGTTGAAAGCTACCAAAGTCTTTTTTTGAAAACTTACTACCCGCGTGAATTTATGGTCGCAGTATTGAATAATTACGGAGGATTTTACAACAGGTCACTGTATGTTCATGAACTTCAGAAAGCAGGCGCAGTTGTACATCTCCCTTGCGTCAATAACAGTGATCCAATCGTTAATATCAGAGGGATAGATGCTTATCTGGGTTTTGTTGGAGTTCATGGGCTCGAAGGGAGCCTGACAGAGTTGATACCGGAAGAACGCCGGCTTAATGGCCCGTTTCTGAGCCTGGAGGATTTGATTAAAAGAACAGGAATTGGCCTTGAACAGACAATTACACTAATTCGCGTTGGAGCCCTTCGCTTTACAGGGAAAAGCAAAAAGCAATTATTGTGGGAGGTACATTTACTTTTGGGAACAAAGGTCAAACCCAAAAACGATGCAGAACTGTTCCAGCTGGAAAGCAAGAATTACAAACTGCCGGTACTCGTAAATACCCGGCTGGAAGACGCCTACCACGAACTTGAATTATTGGGATTCCCTCTCTCTATGACCCTGTTTGAGTTGCTGGAAAGTGATTATCGGGGGGAACTTTTCACGAGTGATCTGATCAACCATGTAGGGCAAACGGTAAAAATGGTCGGCAGGTATGTTTGTGAAAAAACAGTGCATACCAAAAACAATCAGAAAATGTGGTTTGGCACTTTTTTGGACGCAGAGGGTAATTTTTTCGACACTGTGCATTTTCCAAACCGTACGCCTGCCTATCCGTTCCGGGGACCGGGCTGCTACCTGATGCTTGGCAAAGTGGTACAGGAATTTGGTTTCGCCAGTTTGGAAGTAATTAAATTTGCTAAACTTCCAATCATGGGGAATCCTGTTATGAATTGAAAGAGCTCATAAGATACTTTCAAATCTTACTAAATGTTTATCAAAAAGCGGAAGTACTCCAAAGTATTTAAGCGCATTATAATTAGTTGCAACCTATTACCTTCAGGGAATTTCAAAGGGATTTATTTATATTTAGAGGCACCTTATCTGAATTACAGGAATGCCGACCACCAGCTCGCAAAGTACATGGCGATTATTTATAGAAGCCAGAAAAAAACTTACAACCCTTTATGAACAGCCCATAGCGACTAAAGGCGTTATTCAACAGGCATCAGTATCTGGTTTCTCGCTTGAAGTTGACCAAAGATTTACACAGGAACATTTTTATCAAACCCTGAACAAGAACCTTGGCATCAACGACTCAGATATTGATAAAAAAGGCGGATGTTTTTATCTCGATTGGCAGACTCAAATTAATGACTCTCAGTTAGAGCAACTTAAGGATATAGCAGCGACATGCTATTTTGATTATGACCCCCAGCCCTATTTATCTGGTGTTTTATCAACATTAGCAGGACCTGAACTGAATTTGCTTATTCAGGAGGCGAACAAAATAAACCTGATAATTAAAGCAGATGACAGACAGGGCCGTATTCAATTTCCGCCAAAGGCCTATCCGAACTTGATTAATTTTCTTACAACTTCTCGATGGAAAAATTATATTTCTATTCCCGATTCTTTTCAGATTGTGCTTGGAATCACGCCAGATTATCCACGTTATCTTGACCGTTTACTTTTTGAAAGCGGACTTGCTGGTAAGGTTTCTATTAGAAATAAACAGGTTAGCGAAAAAGATCAATTGTTAAAATTGAAATTTAAAGCTAATGTACCTGTTACCGATGAAATATGTTCCTATTTTGAAACTGTGGGATTTGACAAAGGCATTGAAGGTGATTGTCATAAATTTAAATCAAAACTTACAGCAACAGAATATAAATCCTTTTTTTATAAAAACCACTTAGCATTTAAAGAGCTCCTGAATGAGTTCGTTGATATTACCTTCAAAACAGGGTTGAAAAACGACCATTTAATTTTCCATTTAAAAGATTACAAGATATTTGATAAAGTTCTATCCCGGCTTAATGAAATTCCGGATATCCATATTTTTTACCGACCAGAGTTTACTCTTGCATCAATTCTCCCCGAACCCGGACTAACACTGGTTTCATTATCAGATAAACTAAAAACGCATTTCCCGGCTCTTGAACTCAATTACGGAATTTATGGGCAGAGCATTCATTTTCGTCATTTTATGGAATTTAACGGACGATTATCGAGTCGTCTAAATTTCATGAATTTACTTGATGAGTTAACCAACAACACAGATATCGAAGTTCGTCTTGATAACAGCCAGCGTTTATGTTTTTTGGCAAAAGAGAATACTAAATTAAAGGCATTTCAGGAAACCGTGAGGTTTAGCCACTTATTAGGTGAAGAATTTTGTATCGGCCAAGGCAATGAAATGCTGGTGATTGGAACGCTCCAAAAAATAAAATTTCCTTATCTAATATATCAAAGGCTCCTATCTGATAGTCAACTTAAAGAAATGGACCTCACCTTAATACGGGCAAATTTAAGAGGAGAGCGCGAAAAAATTGAGCGGTTAAATCAAACAATGGAAAAGCTCGCGGGCGATGCCAAAGCGTTACCTAACCCGCTTACTAAATCATTTGTTTTCGACTCATCTAAAGCAAGGCCAGTCCTGGAACCAGAACTGATGATTGAGAATGGGAATCTATGGCAGGAGATAGAAAAGCATTCTTACCAGCATCTTAATCCCTCACAGACAAGGGCAGTACTTTCAACTTTGCTCGCACCTGACCTTGCACTGATACAAGGACCACCAGGGACGGGAAAATCAACGGCGATTTCCCAAATTATATGGCATAACATCAGAAGAAAGCCCGACCAGCAAATATTATTGACATCGGAAACAAATATGGCGGTTGATAACGCGATTGAGAAGCTTGAACATCCCATTCATAATCTTGTAAAACCAATACGGATCGGCAAAGAATCTAATCTTGAAAGTGAAGGATCGCGATATGCTCTTAGCCGAATAGAAGAATGGATTAATTCATCTGAAGACAAATCATTTGATGACAATGCTGTTGCCCGATGGCTCCCTAAACTGGCAGTACGAACCAAAGAAACCCTACCTGAGGAATTTCAAAAACAATGGCAAAAAATTCTTTCCGCCCCTACGGAAGAAATCCGTTCAGAAGCCGCGAAACTTTATATTAAACACAGTAATGTTGTCGCTTCCACTGGGAGTTACATCGGTGAAAATAATTCCGAGGGGAAGAAAACAGGCTTTTTCAGGCAATATTTAAAAATATGGCAGTTAAAACAGGTCCTATCACAAGCACCTAAAGGCAGGCAAAAGCCAATGTTACCAAAGATAGCATTCGACATTGTTGTCATGGACGAGGCAAGTAAGGCAACTCCGCCAGAACTTGCACTCCCGTTGACGTACGCAAAAAAAGCGATAATCATCGGTGATCACCGGCAATTACCGCCCCTTCTTGATGAGGAAGAGTTTGAAACCACGCTTAGCGGTGCAGGCGGTGCTGCTCTCGCACGCTCATTTATACAAGATAAACAAGCGCAAATTTCACAGTTTGAGCATTTGTTCTTAAATCCCGGGCTTGACAAATCACTTGTGTCCCGTTTCAACCGACAGTACAGAATGCACCCCCATATTAACGAAGTAATCAAGCAATTTTACATAGATGATGGTGGCTTGGAATGCGGAATATCAAACATAGATGCTGATGATCCTAATTTGAACAAGCCGTTAAGTCGATATCACGGCTTATTTCACGAAGACTTTATTAACCCAAGCCGCCATTTGCTGTGGATTAATGTAGACGAACCTGAAATGAAGGAAGGCTCTTCGAGGGTTAATTTTTCGGAAGTTGAAGCTGTCAGGAGGGTTCTTCAATATTTGCGGAATAGCGAAGGTTTTGAAGCTTTTCAAAATTCCTGGAATAAACCTGAAGAGAAGGAAGTTGGGTTGATTAGTTTTTATGGAAAGCAATTATTTTATCTGGATCAACTAAGGCAGGAGTTTGCAGATAATATTCCAATACGGGTAAGGACAGTTGACCGGTTTCAAGGAATGGAAAGGAATATTATCATTGTTTCTATGGTACGCAGCAACAAAATAATTTCCTCACCTCACCAATTACCTGATTTTTCGAAATTCCCCGAAAATGCCGGTTATCCTCAACAAACAGGCCTTGGATTTGCAGAATTTCCAAACAGATTAAACGTTGCCCTTTCGCGGGCTAAAAGGTTACTCGTCATAGTAGGAAACGCCGCTCATTTTAGTCAGCACGACTGTTACAAAAGGGTTTTTGAACAAGTTCAGGAATTGGGTGCCGTAATAGATTACAAAAATTTAAACCGCTATAGTTAATGGCAGAAAACCAAAATTTGAATAAAAATACAGGATATCCTGATGTGGTTTTCTCCGGATCAATACGTGAAAAGATAAAGGGGGAACGTTTTCTCATACCAATTGATTACCGAATAGCAAGTCCGGTTACGGATTTGGAAAAATTAATCATATCCTATATTCGCTATAAAGGTTCCACAGTTATAAGAAATGAACTTGCGCAGGCACTTGGTTTTGCGATTGCGGATGATCCGGACAGGCATATCTATTATGATCCTGCTGAAGTAGCTTTATTTGACTTCATCATATCTGGATTGATCGACTATGGACTTATAACCCATTTGGGCGGCAAGTTAAATTTAACACCATCTGCTGCTGATGCTATCGATAATAAGCGCAAATACTTTTACTTCAAAGGGTTTACAGGTAATTTCAATTTTACGCGTTTACTGGTGGATGATGACTTTGATTTTAAAGCAATTGGTTTTCCCGCTACCCTTATTGAAAATAACCGGTTAACCGGCTACATAAATTTATCAAAAAACAAGGACGATAAGTATTTGAACGACCTTGAGAACCAAATTCGTTGCATAGAAAAATATGATACCTGTGACTTGCTTTCAGCGGGAAAGCCGTATTATTACGCACCTGATGAATTAGAAACAGATATACTTTTTAATAGCCTTAATGCCAGTGTATCAGTTATATTTAATGGTGAAGTAAATGAGTACCTGACATCTTGCTTTAACAACCCGAAAAATCTTGAATATAGAGAGGAACTACGAAGACAAGGCGCGTTCAATAAGCTTTGGGCTAATGAGGAAACGGATATAACCTGGGATGATCTGGTTAATTTTTCAGATCAGTGGGTATATTCAGATCTTCTTCGTTCTCAGCGTCTGAACTGGGAAGATGACAGAATTGTAAAGCATCTCATTACTCACATGGAGGCCAATGATTGGCTTACATTTTCAGAATATCTCCCCGTTCCGTTACTCGTGCAACACTTTGAGGACTTTTTAACTCAATGGAACTGGCAGATTATTACAAAGCGGCTGGACGAACAATTTATTTTAAAGCGGTTTACAACCAACGGTAGCGAACTTAAATATGCATGGGATTTTGAGGAACTTTCAAATAAAAGCGCTTCATTTATTGAAACTGCCCTTTGGAAGAATGCCACATTTGTAGAACATTACGATTTTACTTGGGAAGACTTTCGCTGGAACTGGCCAATTCTGTCAGAATCATTGCCGGATGAGGTAATCTTGAACGGGCTTTCAAAAATGCCGTTTAATAAAACTGTCCTTTCAGAAAGATCTGGTAGCTTTCTTCAAAAAGCCTTACGGGAAGTATCGCAAATCAGCGATTGTAGCTGGAATTGGACAAAACTGCAAGACAAAATTTCCCCCGATTTTCTCTTTGATCATCTAATAGTATTTTCTCCATTTCTTGATTGGAAGGAATTGACAATTCGCGTTTTTTCTCCGGATTTTCCCTGGCCAGCAAAGACGGATCGAGTTTATTTTTTGGATGTAATGAACTCACAGGCGTCGAGCATTCGACCCTTTACAATGGAGCGACTTCCGTGGGATAATTATTTGATTGAATGGTTTGATACCAGAGAATTGCTGCGTTGGACGTCCACATTATCGCAACCTGGATTTGAACTTAACCCGAATATTGTATGGGATGAAGAAACTTTTGAGAAGTTCAGCAAAAAAATAACCACCAATCAAGGCCGCACACATATAAGTAAGGTAATTTCTTCATTGTCAATAATCGAAGATTACCCTGATTTTGGTTGGAATTGGGATATGATATCGGGCAATACTACGATTGCATGGCCTAAAAGAGCGCTACTGCATTTTGCAGACCGATTGAATTGGCAAATATTACTTTCCCGAATACCAAATGACGAGTTAATCACAACGATTGCTGCTTTTGACAACATCGGACAATTAACAGGTAGTTCCGTTCGTGAAAGCATTTGGAAATATCTGAATAATGCATTACCGGTTAGTGCCCTGCTTTCAGAATACGACAATTATCCTGATTATATCGCAGTCGACATACTGAGCATCAGAGATCCAAACTTGGTAATAGACTTCATACTCGAAACAGAAAATTTATTATTATCCTGGAACTGGCCGGCAATAGCGCAAAAAGCCGATGTTGAACATATTGTTCAACTACTACCTGTATTAAATCAATTTTATTTTTTTAACAGCAGATCTTCTGAACTTGATTTCATCAAAAAGTTTTGGTTGGATGTTACTCCACGATTGGATGAAGAGTTCTTAGTTAGCCATGCACTGACTTATCGAAATGAGTGGGATTGGAAATACCTCAGCAAGCATCTTTCTAAAGAGATTCTAAAATCAAACTTAAACGCCTGGCAAGAAAAACTGGATTGGACTTATCTCACTAAAGAGACTTTTGATAAAACAGAAATTAAAGATATTATTTCAGATAATCCTAACATAGCGACTCGCCTTTGGTGGCCACATGTTATCAACAACGCCCTTACACCTGATGATTTGTTGGAACGTTTATATGAAATTGCTAAAATTGTTAATCGAATAACCGATAAAACGCTAAAAAAAGAAACATGGTCAAATTTGACCAAACGAATACCAATTGAAGGGATTTTTCCTGAAATCATCAATAAACCACCGATCCAACGCCTTCAATTTGAAAAGTTTCTAAAGTTTGACTGGAGTTTTTTATCATCAGATGAAAGACTTCATCCCCATCTAACTGTTAAGTTTCTTGATACCTACTATCATTTCTGGGACTGGAAAACACTTTCACAAAACTCCTTTATCAACGACAATTGGACGTATCTGAAGGCATTTCGAAAAAAATGGGATTGGACATATCTCTCTCAATACAGCCGGTTTATGAAACCTAAACGCAGTTTTGCAGAGAATAAGAAAACATATCAGGATTTTCACCTCGATATAGACTGGGCTGCATTCTCACTTCGCGAAGATTTACAGTTTGAACATTCACTGCTCATCCGCTATTCAGGCAAAGGATGGGACTGGACTGCGTTATCTGCTTCAAAAATGCTTCAAGTGGATGCCTCCCTGCTCGAAAGATTACCTGATAAACCCTGGAACTGGCAACTTCTATCCCAAAATTCAGCTGTGTCTATGGGCACTGAATTTTTAATCAGTTTTGGCGATAAGAATTGGGATTGGCAATCATTATCAGCGCGGCGCGACCTTATACCTGAATTTAAATTATTCGAAGTTCTATCCGATAAACCTTGGGATTTTACTGCAATATCACGACGAGTGGATTTTGAATGGACGCCGCAATTATTCAAACTATTAAAAGATAAACCGCTTGACTGGGAGTTTATTTCCAGAAAAGCAAAGGTTTACTGGGATAAACAAACGTTAACTGTACTACAGAAAAAATTTGATTGGGATCTCCTTTCGTTAAATTTATCCGTGCCACTTGGGGAAGAGTGGTTTGATGATTTTTCCCATTGCTGGAATTTTAAAATTATGTCTAAAAGGACAGATCTTGTGTCGGTTCCAGAAATTATAATTCGTCATAAAAACGCTTCATGGGATTGGGATGTACTATCCGCCAGAGAAGATTTTGATTATTCTCCGGATGTTTTAGAAGTATTAAAAGAATATTTGTCGTGGCCGGCTTTGTCAAAAAAATACTGGAAACGATTTGAAGCTTCATGGCTTGAAAACTTTAGAGAGAAGTGGGATTGGATCGCCTTGTCAGAAAACGATTCTGTCACCCGAGATAAAGAGACTGCAGCCGCCTTAAGTGAGCTATTCGCTAATGACCACCCTTTAGAATTCAGGCGTAGAGTGCATGAACAAGCTTCGCGATGGAAAGGTTATGTTTATCACTTTGCGCACCTGACGAACGCAGCTCAAATAATATTATCCGGGCAAATTCTCAGCCGCCATAAGGCAGAATTATTAAAAAATGGATTCGCTAATGCCGCAGGCAACGTTGTCGCCCGTCGCGATGAAGCCCACAATTACGCGAGGTTTTACTTTCGCCCCCAAACACCTACGCAATTTTATAATGAAATGCTTGGCATGAGTGAAACAAGCAAGTATTATCATCGTGCATTATTGCTTGGTTTACCAAAATGCCCTGTACCCGTATTTTTCCGTTTCCCCCTTAAAGAGGTTTTAGACAAAAATCCAGGAAAGTGTTTCGCAAGCAATGGTAATATGCAAACGAACTGGGCACAAGTGTTTCCAGTCGGTCCTGAATTATTAAATCAGTTTGATTTTGATTTTCTCTACATGACTTCTGAACGCGTGGGGCAGATAACAAAAAATAAAGTTGGAGGATACGACCCAGAATATTTTCGTCAGATTTTTGGCGAATTATTTCAACGGCAGCAAACTGCGTCACAACAGGAATTCCTTATTCGTGATATCTTCAAACTCAGTGAGATTTCCGGTATTGAAATTATAGTTAGTAATGAAAACTCAAGGCAGGCTCTTTTGCAATTTATCGGAACCGACCATCCCCTTGCGGAAAATATTCGGGTTGACGATGGCAGTCTAAACATTTTTCATTACAACAATCCAGGAGTTGATTATACAATTGAAGGAAATGAGTTGAGTTTCAGTACACATTATAGCAGACCGCATGAACTCGTTTTTGAATCGATTTCAGCCGCACAAACAGAAATTTTAGATGGTTTTCCAATAAAACAAGGAAGCAGGATGATCACCGCCGAAAAACATATTAATTTAAGGATAGATCCTTTTGTACCATTCACGTTAAAATTCCGGGATGAAAAACGCCAGGAATGGGTGATATTTGAAAATAGAAATCTAAACCCTGTATCTTATGGCGATAACCTATCTTAAAGGCAACATCTTCAATACTCAGTCAAAGACAATCGTTAACACTGTTAACTGCGTTGGCATAATGGGAAAAGGAATTGCATTGGTATTCAAACTTCGATACCCGCAATTATTTGATGCTTATCAAAAAGCCTGCAAGAACGGCGATATACGCATCGGTTATCCATGGCTTTACAAAGAGCAAAAGGATATCCCCTGGGTTCTGAATTTTCCTACAAAAAATCACTGGAAATATCCAAGTGAACTTAATTATATTGAAAAGGGGTTAAAGAATTTTGCGGATAATTACCTTACCTGGGAGATAAGTTCAATAGCATTTCCTATGTTGGGTACACATAATGGCGGCCTTGATCCGGTCTTAGTAAAGGAAATGATGGATCGCTATCTGACGCCATGTAATATTTCAATTGAAATTTATGATTACGATCCGAATGTACCGGATGATCTTTTTGACAAGTTTAAAAAACAATGGTTTACGTTATCCCCAACTATGATTAAACTTCATACAGGAATCAGAAACCAATCCCAGGTCGATGCCGTCTACCGGGCACTGAGATCTGAGCGGATAACATCGCTCATAGGTCTTATTGAAGCACGGGGCGTTGGGATGGTAACGATGGAAAAGTGTTTTCGATTTGTGATGGATTACCGACAGGCAAGCCTATTCTAATATCTTATCTAAAAAATATTAAAAGTTAACTGGAATTACCCGGCATTTAATTGCTTTATTACCACCTGCGACTATTATTCATGAAAAATGATCATTGGATCAAATCCCAAATTTTTAACCAGCCCCTCATGTGTGATAATACATCTGAATAACGATTCCTTTTTCTCTGTTGGTAAATTGGGCATCCAGTAACAAAGTACTATGCGGCCGCCAACATTTCGGTCGTAGTATTGAATAATCTTATAATAATGCGATGGAACGGCTACCTGCAAGCCGTAATTAGTATAGGCATTCTGTCTCCCAAATGTCCCGCACCAGATCTTCACACTGTCTGTCACCGCCTCTGATTTAAAGCCAGTCAGCTTCCGGCAAAGTTCTTCCGTAGCTATTTCTGTTCCCACGTTCTGTCCCTGGTATTCCATCCCCGCGTTAAACGTATAGGTATCAGATAAAATGGCGGCATCAGCATTCCATGCCAAAAGAATCCAAGCCTGGCAGTGGCCTTTGGCAATCATTCGGGCTGAATTTGGCTGGCCGATAATCTTGTTGGCCTGCCGGTAAACTTTGGTTTCATCAGGCTGGCCTGCTACGGAATGCCATGAACCGTAGATTCCCTTTCGCGGTAAATTCAGGCGCTCCTGTTCTTCACGGTGCTCCCTGGTATAAATATAATAAGTGATTTTTGGCGTGTGGTTAAGCGTATCGCCTATAGATTTGAAATATGGATTTACCCAGAGCAGACACGAAGGGCAAAGACTGGATTTTTGTGTGGGATATTTTTTATAAAGCGCTCTTACGTAAGCGGCGTTGGGCACCTGAGCCTTTACTAAAAAGGAAGATAGAATGAAAAGGAAAATGAAAAAGTGCTTCATCAAATACGTGAAGCACTAATGTAGTAAAAAATGAGATCCTGAAACGATGATATTTTGGTGCAGCTATCGCCCCGGCTGGCGGTGGTTATTCTGCTTTTCTAAATTCTCTCTGATAAAATCAGGGAGAAAAGTTTCAGATAGGTTCTTTATTCCGGCTTTAAGATTTTCCTGAATAGGATATTCATCAAGAAAGCGGTCGTCACTGTAGCCAACGCTCTGGGCGGCGGCTACCGGATCAAGTGTCAGCTCATCCGGAAGTTTAACTAATACTACATTTTCAGGCAGCTCGGTAAGGTCATCATCCAGTTCGTAAATACGGTGCTGTTTCGTATCATAAAAGAAAAGCAGGCAGTCAGCTTCCATAGATGTTTCAAGTTCACTGATATCCAACCGGTTCCAGGGTGATTCGGTTTCCCGGAGTTCCTGAAGGCGAAGATCAATGGTAAAGTCTGAGCCATTAATGTCAATATGCGGCAGTCTGCCAGCCAGTCGCCAGGCGACCAGTTCGGCCTGTGACAGCGGGCGGCTATTTTCAGTTTCCATAAAATTCAAAGGGTAAAAAAATAAGGGACGCGCTATGAAACGTGACCAGCCGGAAATAAAAATCCCCTGAACGCTCGCCGCCAGGGGATTTTAACCTAAACCTTATCACAATTAGTGAGCGGGTTGCTCACCAAAATAATAACGCAATCTAATAAATATTTATTTTGTCAGCGGCGGATCTGATGCCTCATTTTCGAGCGCATAAAATCACTGAACATCCGCTCATGGAAGCGTCTTTCTGCCTGTTTCTTTGCTCTTCTGCTGCAGCCCCAGATAAACAGGGCCCATATGCCGAAGGCGATACCAAAGCATGGAAAAGGATTTTTTGCGGCCAGCGCACCAAAAAATGCGAAGGTCGAGATCAGACAGGTTGCTGTAAAATAGAACGCAGTTTTCATAACGATTTAACACTTAAAAATACCAATATCCCGGCAGAAAAACAAATTTAATTATTAATTAATTCATAAATATGGTTGTCTTTCCGCGCTTCCTGCACATGATCGCGGATCGTATCCACGATGTCCGATTCCGGAATTCCGGAGAGGCAGAGCACGGGATTTTCCGGGTCTGTGCTTTTCAGTGTCAGGTTCATCAGCCGGAATAACTGCAGCATAAAGGACTGGGTAATGATGTAATCCTTGATGCGGTACATCTCAAGCTGATCCGCGCGTTTGAAAAATATGCCGCGGCTGATCCTGATTATCTCAGCACTGATGAGATATTTGAAACTGCGGATGTAAAGCAGCCTGTACCAGGCCACTCCAAGTACACCAAAGCTGAAAAATAAAAAGAAAGGCGACAGCCACCAGGCCAGCAGTAGAAAAATAACTGACAGGCAGATCAGTGGCAGCACCTTCAGGACGGCGTAACTTACCGCAGGCCTCAGGAGCAGTTCATTGTTGTTGTTCATATCTGAGTTGTTCTAAATAGGTGTTATGCAGATTAGATTTTCTGGTGCGGATACCGCTTCGTAAACCTGCTGCTTTTTCAAATGAGTTGAGGGTAAGCGATTCCGGGTTCACAGAAAATGAACGACCGTTGGCACGGCAGATAACCGCATTTCCGTTCCAGTCCAGCCGGATCTCCCGGTTACGTATGCCAGCCGCTACGCGGATATCTGCAAGCCGGCCTGTCAGGTCTTTACTGTGAACGAGTGTTATTTTTCTTTTTTGGCAGCAGGATGTGATCCATTCCAGCTGTGGTTTGCAGGGAAGACAGCCGAGCGCCATCAGCGAAACGGCGCTGATCACCGGATAGCGGTGCAGGTTCAGCGTGAGATAAGCAATGGCTTCCATGGCGCATGTTGTGATGATCAGTTCGGATGCTGTGTAATTTCCGGCCATCCACATTCCCTGTGTTGTGGGAACAAAGTGCATATTCCTGCCGAAATATTCATAATCCTGTTCATAGCTGAATACCGGTTCCTGAAGCTGAAAAAAAGCCTGGAGTTCCGCCGGAACTCCAAGCTCTGCAAACAGCGGATGCATCAGCGGCCGGTGCGGGTCTGGGTACTGAACCGGATATGGCTGTTATCAATTGCCGGACGCTGGTCTTCCAGATCTTCCATAGCGCTGTAATAACCGGGGCTCAGCTGTTCGGCTTCTTTCGGATCATGCTTTTTGCCGAAAGCGGCATTCAGTCCCTGATAAACCATAAAGGACAGCCCGCCGTCAATGAGTATGGAGGCAACCAGCGCCAGCCTGTTGGATCGGATACCGTGGATATCGGTGCCCGAATAGCTAAACGAGGTTTTGTCGGCCAGTTCCACTTCCCTGCCCTTGCGGTAATTTTCTTTCTGGGCGGGTGTCAGGAATTCGCTGTTCACCATATCCGGAGCCATGATCTTCTCCGTATCGGACACGATGAACTCCCTTGTTTCGGCATCATATTCCACCAGCACTTCTTTTTGATTGCCCCTATCATCTTTGGTGATTTTCAGGTAGTGTGCAACTTCTCCCTTTTCCAGCTGCCGTGCTTCGTTATCATCCAGAAAATCAGGGGTAGCAGGTTTGCGGTAGATCGGATGGATCAGCAAATCTGTTCTGCCGTCCCTGTTCGTACGCAGGCTGATCTTAGCATCCATTGCCTTAATCTGTATGCCGTCAGCTTCCAGGTTCTTCAACTGCATCAGGCTGGTTCTCCTTCCGGAAAGCAGTGCTTTCAGATCATCCACATTAAGCAGCAGCTGCCCGCCTGAAGCCAGGCCGATAGTTTCCAATTCCTTGATTGGAAGATCTTTTTCTTTAAAACTGATCAGGTTCATTTCTTATCTCCCTATTTTTGCTGATTGTCCTTCTTCAATTTCCAGTTCCTGTTTCGCCGGATTATTGCGGGCTTCGATCAGGCTGCTGAACAGCTTATCGGTCGGCTTAAGCCTGAACTTCTCACCGGTATCCGATTTTTCCATTTCGAAACTCTTTCCCTTTTTATCAAGCACCTTGTAGGTGGTATCGTTGTAAAAGATCTCATCACCTTTAGCCAGGGTTGCGGAGGTGCTGTTAGTTTGCTTCAAATCCCGTTTCTGGTCAGTACCCAGCAGCTTTGACGCTATCTTCTGGGCATCCGCAGATGCGCGTGAAATTTCAAAAGGATCGTCTTTCAGGATTTTTGCCCAGCTGCCGGAATACGCTGGATGCTGGCCGAAACTGTGACCGATCTTAAGTTCTGCACCAACCAGCATAGCAGCTATGGATGCGCGGAGTTCCTCATGCGCATATTCGATAGAGCCGAAGCGGCCTTCCATATTCCGGTTAAGGCGGCTTTCGTGGCCCGTCCAGTGCGCAAGCTGGTGGATGGCCGCCTGATAGTATTTCGTTTCATTGTCGAACTGCTCCATCTCCGGAAGATGGATCACATCTTTTGCCTTATCATAAAAGGCTTCCTGACCGCCATGAACGATCACTGCTTTGCTGTCGGCAAGCAGTTTTTCAGCTTTCTGCAGCGGTGACAGCTGTTCGCCGCTTTCCCGCGAAGCCAGCCACTCTTCCAGCGGCGGAATATCCTTGATCTGGGCTGCATTGAACAGGAATGCTTTACCATTCTGCACTTTATCATATTCAATGGTTCTGGTCTGGGTTTTGCCATCCTCGCCTTTGACTTTGGCCCCGTCAGGTGTCCTGATGGCCTGTATCTCATTTCCTTTGGGGAATGTGATCAGTGTTCCTTTGGAACCTTCCTTAACAAGGTAACCGTTAAAGCTGGCGGAATCAGCCGACATCCAGCGCGGGTCATCAAAACCTTTTAATGCCAGGTTAATGGCATTCATCGCGCTATAGCCTTTTCCGGTTATGGGATTTACCGGAGGGACAAAGGCCGGAACGCCGTTGCCTTTTACCGGTTTTTGAATTGGTGATGTGCCGGCTTTGAATTCGGCAGTAAGCTTTTCGGCAACCTGCACGTAAAGCGGTTTGAAATTTTTACTCATGATTTTTGTTTTTTAAAATATTCTGATAAATGAATTCAAGAGGATCGAGCGGCTGCTTTCCGCAGCGCACCGCAAAATGAAGGTGTTCTCCGGTAACCCGTCCTGTAGATCCGGTGATACCGATTGGCTGGCCGGCCAGCACACTATCGCCGCTCATGACGAATACATTGCTGAGATGGCCATAAAGGGTCTCAACAGGACCGTGAACAATTCGGATATGGATACCAAATCCGTGATCATAACTCACACCGGCGACTGTGCCGTCCGCGACGGAAAACACGGTGTCGCGGTGTGCCCGGAGGTCTATGCCGGAATGAAAGGCAAGCCTGCCGTTCAGCGGGTGATGCCGGTAACCATACAGAGAGGTGAGCTGCAGATGCTTTAAGGGCAGGCAGATCAGGCAGTACAGCAGCAGCGTTTTCATCGTGCAAAACTTTGCGACTGCTGACGGTTCTGGCCTTCACCAACAGTCATCAGGCTGTTCGGCCAGATACCCGGATTGTCCCTGGCAATTTCCAGCGCGTTCCAGATATCTATGCTCCTGCCCATATCCTGCAGCGTAGTAATTTTGTAGAGATCCTTGTAACCATTCAGGTCTACCGGCGCGGTAACAGCTTCCTGAGCGGCAAAAATCTTCTCCCGTTCTTTAAGTGCGAAAACAGCATCCATCGGATAAACCGCTTCAAATTCATCGGGAAAGCGGAGGTATATCTCATCATTTGGATCATCTACATAAGCCACCACACCAATTTCCCCTTTGCGTCCGGCAGGGTCATTTTCTATTTCGGGATTTACCAGTACCAGTGTTCCCAGAAGTTCGTTATTTTTCATATTACTTTATTTTTGATTTTACTGAATTGGCGGGCTTAAAAAGCAGCACCATGTTTTCTATATCCTGTGTGATCCGGTTGAAGTTCTGCCGCAGTTTTTCATCCTTGCGGCCGCTGAAATCATAGTACGCTGGCAGGGGCCTGTAATTCTTTTCCTCCGCAGCTATTTCAGTCATATTGAGGTCGATGCGGCAGTTAACCGCAGAGGTTTCAAACTGCCCGGTGAATTTTTCCTGGGCATCCGCGGCGATCACGCCGACCATTTCACCGGAGTTTAGCGAAGCGATCTTGCCCGCAGGAATCAGCACCTCCAGCTTTTCGTTCAGGGAGGTTGAAGTTTTATTGCGGTCAATTGAAAGGCCTTCGCCGATCTGCTTGGATTTGCCGAACAGGCGTTCCAGCCATTCAAGGGTCTCCTTGTTCCTTACCGAGCCGGAAAGCACATTGCCCACCACTGAAGTTATGGTAGCAGCGGTGTCTTTGCCGTACTGCTGATTAAACTGCGGCAGTTCCTGAAGACCCATCAGCACGGCAACCTTATTGCTTCTCGCCGTGGCGATCAGATTTTCCACCTTATGGACGAACAGCGTTGGCACCTCATCCACGATCAGCGCTGAAGGTAGATTGCCTTTGGTGTTGATCAGCTTGGTCAGGCGGTTAATGACGATGGAATAGCAGGCCGAATTGATGTTCTGGGTGTTGGGATCATTGGCCAGCACCAGTATACCGGGGCTGTCTTTGCCGGAGATTTTGAGGTCAAAGTCATCACCGGAGAATACCCAGTAGGTTTCCTTGGTAGCAAGCCGGCTGATAAAAACCTTGAGCGTACCGATCTGTCCTTCCAGCTGATCAAAAGCCTTGGCATTGTAAGCCGTCATGAAGGGTGACATCAGTGAGCGCAGTTCCGGTTCAGATACGAGCGCATTGAATATTTCCTCATACGTGCGGTTGAGCATAGCCAGCACATGGGGCAGGCTGGAATATTTACCGTCGCTGTACTTGCTGAGAAAATAGATACAGGATGCCAGAAAGTTAATGGCCGACTGGGTAAAAAACTGGTCGCTGCCGCCGGATTTATCACCTTTCTTCAGCGCCTCCACAAGGCCTTCGGCTGTTTCGGCAGCATCAGCCAGCGAACGGATATAATCTGCGCGCCAGGGATTGATCCTCCGGCTTTTCTCCGGATCGTTCAGATTCAGCACATGAAAAGTGTATCCCTTCAGCTTTCCGGCCTGTTTCGCTTTGAGGTAATGGTAATAGGCGATCTGTCCGAGATCCGGGAATTTGAAATCATACAGGCATACCGCGAATTCCTTGGCAATCAGCTGCCGGATAAAGGGGTTGACCACAGAAAAGCTTTTACCGGAACCCGGTGTACCGATCACTATCGTTCCCCGGAATACATTGCACAGGTTGATCCAGCCTTTGCGCACCTTACGGTCATGGTAAAACAGCATGGGGATATTTACCGAATACGGCGTATCGATCTTCTTAACAGGCTGCATGAAGCTTTCCGCCTCCGTGTTCCATTTGTCTTTGCCCAGCCCGGAACTGATCATTTTGGATATGTTATCCATGGAGATGCTGATGAGTACCGCGCCGGCAAAAGAGCACATCAGGTAAGCCATGTCATACCAGCTGGTATAAGGGAAAGCCTCTGGCGAAGGCCGGCCCTGAAAGACCACACATCCGAAAAAGAGTACCAGCCCCAGAGCCAGCGGGTAAACAATATGTTTCTTCGGGTCGAGATCAGTTTTCTTTTTTGCCAGCGTACCGATACTGACCAGGCAGATCAGGGAAAAGGTAGCGAGCTTGCTGTACAGCAGACTGCTGTAAATTATGATATGACCTATCTTTTCAAGGGGTGAAACAAAAACGCCCCAGAAAGGGGCGCGTTTGTAAATAAATACTGAGGCTTCAAGCAGGATAGATAAATAGATGCCGCACTGCAGAAAGCCATGCAGCTTCTGCTGTTCTCGTGTTTCTTCCATAAATTTTTGATTAAAATGTGCGGCGGCTGAATCAGCCGGGACGGTTCATCAGCGTTTTGACCGCTGGTAAGTCAATTCTTCAGCTTCCGTAACCCCGTCAAAGATCTCTTCGGTTTCGGGTTCCTGCTGCCTGGCTTCGATCTTCCGGCTGATTTCCAGTTCAAGTGCGGCAAGTTCCTCTTTCAGGTCACGGAGTATTCCTTCCTGTTCAAAAGGTTTTTCGGTCAGCGCCCGGACAACGGGAAGTTCTTTTTCCAGTTTTTCCAGTTTATCCCGGTACCTGCCGACCAGCGTACTGACATGATCAATGGCGTTAAGGAAATACCGCGCAGCGGTTTTAGGATTTTCCGTGGAGGGAACACCGTTGTTACGCATATACTTTATGCCAGTCAGGCTGCTTTCAGCATACAGAGTGCTGACGTAATCATATTTGCTTCCCTGTTCCGTCTGAACCCAGGCCAGCTGCCGGTTAACAAATAAACCGAATCCATATAACTCACCAAACTTATGATCTGTGTGTTCTGAAGATTCGGGACGCCATTTTCTGTACAGGTCAATGAATTTCCGGCCAAGCGTTTCAGGGTCTGCTTCAGGTTCACTATACAGCCTTACCGGATTAAGCTTATTCCCCTTAGGGTCATGCTTCAGGGCATTCAGGTAAGCCTTTTCATCGATAATAAGCCTGGACAGCATATCTGCGGTTTCACATTTTTTCTTTTCAGTGTCCTCCAGCAGGTAACGGCTTCTGGCAACATCCTTAAAGTGAGATGTCTTATAGCCCTCCAGTTCAGCAACCTTTTTCTCGACTTTCGTTTTTTCGAGCAGTGAGGTATCGCCGGAAAGAATGGCTATGTATTCAGAAAAATTCATTCCGCTCTGTTCATCCATTGCGCCTTCATCCAGCGTACGGACACTCAGTTCGCTCTTTTTCATCTGACTGATAAAAGTCTGCTTGTTCTTCAGCAGATTGAACTTATAGTTATCCAGTGACTGCTCAACGGCATAGATATAATTTCTAACCTTATTGCCGGAAAACATTTTAGCGAGCCAGTTGCCCTGCCGTGCACCTCTGCCGTCCCGCTGTTCCAGTTCAGAAGGCTTCCAGGGAATATCGAGATGATGCATCGCAACAACCCGCTGCTGCACATTCAGGCCGGTACCGGCTTTTTCTGTGCTTCCGATCAGGACGCGGATCTCACCGGCATTCATTTTTCTGAATAGTTCCGGCTTTTTACGGTCAATCCAGTCATGGATAAATGTGATCTCCGAATCAAGGATGCCATATTCAGCAGTCAGCTTATTCTTCAGTGCATCATAAATATTAAATCCGTCCGGTTTCGGTGTACCGATATCGCTGAAAATGATCTGTGTGCCTTTATGTTCACTGCTTTCCCGGTATTCCCTGCCGACATTTGCAGTACAGATACTTACCTTGTTTCCGGGATGGTCTCCGTACCGGCTGTCGCTGACAAGCCGCATATCCACCGCCATTTTCTTGGCGTAGTTGGTGGCGATGAGCATACGGCCGAGATCCTCGCTCGCGGTCAGCGGCTGACGGCCGATGAGCGTGGCATCTCCTGTTTTGGCAAACTTCATTAGTCTGCGCGTAAAATCCTGCTGTTCCGGAGTAGGCGGAATATTTACCAGCACCTCGTCAAGCACCGGTTTGTCCAGGCTGATATGCGTGGCCGTTTTGTAATCGGTGATCTCGTTGTAAAACCGGGCAAGTTCCGGCACTTTGATAAAGTAGCGGAATCGTTCCTTGGCCCTGATCTCATTGGTGACACTGAATTCAAAATCAACCGTTTTGCGGGCGTATACTGCTGCCCAGGCATCAAAGTTGCTGATACGCTGCCTTTCCATTTCGTTCGGCCTGAGGTACTTGAAGATCAGGTACATTTCGGTCAGGCTGTTGGAGATCGGCGTCCCTGAAAGGAACGTTACACAAAGGTCTGCGCCGAATTTCTCCTGCAGGCTGCGCACGGCAAACAGCATATTCAGCGCTTTCTGGCTGCCCTGCATATTGCCTAGTCCGGCCACGCGATTGTGGCGGGTGGTAAATGTGAGGTTCTTGAACTTATGCGATTCATCAATAAAAAGGTGGTCGACACCCATTTCCTGAAAGTTGATCCCGGTATCTTTCCGGTTCTCAATTGCATAAATGATCGCATTGAGATTGACCTGAAGATTATTTTTACGGACCTCCAGTCCCTTAAGCATAGCTTTGTTGATCGCTGCCCCAAGGCCCTGAAGTGTCATGAGATCACGGGTCACGTTATCCAGTTCCGCTTCGTAGATCTGCCGCTGGATTTCGGGCGACTGCGGTATCATACCAAACTGGTCATGAGTAATGATCACACAGTCCCAGTTATTATTTTTGATCTCATGAAACAGCCGCTGCCTGCGCGCGGGCAGGTAATCGTTTTCGCCCGGTGCGAGAATCTTCGCATTGGGATAAGCCTGCCGGAATGTATCGCGGATCGCGCTGACGTTAGCTTTCAGCGCAAGTATCATCGGTTTATGAACGATACCCAGCCGCTTCATTTCGACCGCTGCAATGATCATGGTCAGAGTTTTTCCGAGGCCGACCTCGTGATCGACGAGTGCACCCCGGTTCTGAATGATCCGCCAGGCGGCATCTTTCTGCGAACTGTAAAGACCGGGAATATTAAGCGCCTTCAGATCAAGGCCGGGGAACTGCAGGTGGCTGCCGTCATACTCTCTCAGGACATAACAGTTAAAGGTGTCGTTGTATAGTTTTTCGATGATCTGCTTATCCCCGGCAGGCAGCTGCCGCAGCCATTCTGTGTAGCGGCTGCGGATATTTTCAATTTTGCGGTGGGCCGCCTGAATGGCTTCCGTATCAGGGACGCGGCGCACCCGGTCACCGTCATCTACCGGATAAGTAATATGCGGTGTGGTGTTTTCCAGTGCATGTTCCAGCAAGGTACGGCCTGTCAGCTTATCGCTTTGTCTGGGAATTACGGCGAATTCCTCATCGGTAGTGGTGTTGCCCCTGCCGTAGGTAACTTTAAAAGTATCAACAGAAGGAAAATAAGTAATATCAGCCGGAAGCTTGAACAGATCTTCTGCAAACCGTTCATAATAGCTTACCGGCAGCCAGCGTTCACCAAGGTTAAAGTCCAGCAGTTCAAAAGGTATTTTGTCCGGCTGAACCCTGCGGATCGCGGTCAGGCTGCGCAGATACTGAAAGTTCTCAGGATCATTCCTCACCGCTTCTTCAGCGGCAAGCAGCTTTTCAACGACATTGCCGGACAAATAATGATCAGTGGTCTGCCATTCATTGTTAGACGGGTTCAGCAGGATCTGATTCTCCAGCTGGTAAACCAGGTCGCTTTCACTAAGCCCGGTAGCTTCCATGATCCAATTCAGATCCACCCGCCCGTTATCATTCAGGCAGCGGGCAAGCGCGTCACCTGAATCGGCGGTTTTGAAAGCCGTTTCCTGAAGAAACACAGGCCCATGGAAAATATCGGAACGAACGAATTTGTCATTATCCTTAATTTCCAGCGAGGCAATCACCTTAAATCCCAGAGCTTCATCAGCGAGTATCCGGGAACGGTTTCCGGGTCTGTTCAGTTCACCATATTTATTCCTGAAGGAATCATAATGCTGGTTAAGCAGTTCCCGCAGATCCGGCAGCGGGGTTTTCTGCGCTGCTTCCAGTCCAAACAGCAGCATATAGGCATCACGAAGCTGAATATAGTCCCGGTAAAATGCCATACCGTTTTGTTCTTCAAGGGGACGGAAAGGGGCTCCGCCATTGGCCGGTTCGCAGATCAGGCCAGCTTTTCCTTCAAAAAGAACCAGAGTGCCTTTTTCGTAAAATGGCTTGAGATCCGAAAATGCTTTTGGCCGGTCGGGCGAAAGATTAAATGCAGGCTGCAGGCTGGTATCCCCTTCATAACGAAAGTCATAAGCGAAATATTTCAGTTTACCCGATAGCAGATCCAGTTCATTCCCCAGCGCCAGCCCGGAATGCCATTTAGCAGAAACAGTTATTTCGGCGACATTGCTGAACAGCTTGTAGCAGTAACGGTTATTTGATCTGGCTCTTGCCGTAAGCAGCACAATGCTGTCATGCAGCGGACGCGCCGTAGTACGCACCGTACTGATCACCCGTGCGGTTGAACCTTCTACAGCCGCCAGGTCAAGTTCATTGAGATAAGACTGCGCCTTGTTGCTGTTGGCTTCAGGTACGGCATCAAAAAGGCCGAGCTGACCTGTCGGCGCTAAACCGGTTTCCTCCGGTACCGGCAGAAAAGTAAATTTTCGCTGCGGTGACTGCTGCCGGCCAAAGTCTAAGGTCAGCCATCTGGTCTTGTCAAAATTCGCGATAATTCCCTGCTGCACCTGTGATCTTAATTCTGCAGCTACATCAGCGATATCACCGTTATGCCAGACGGTAAGGTTAGCCTGCCCGTAAGCATTGGTATCCTCAATAATTTCATCTCCGATAAAGAGTTCAGGGTGTGAAGACAGGTAAGAATTCAGGTAATATTTACCTTTGCTGCCTGCACGTTCCTCAGTAGCGATCAGCTGGCCTTCAGCTTCGCTCAGCGTTTGTTTACGGTCGTTCTTCTGAACGATGATGAGATGTGTGCCAACTTCCACGTTTGCATTTTCCTTCATCATATTCGCTGGCAAAGCTGATATGCTGATCAGGTCAGCCGAAGTAAAAAGATATTTTCGGGCGGCATCATTTGACGGACTGTTCAGAAACCCATCGGTAACCAGAAAGGCCAGTATTCCGCCGTCCGCCAGTTTATCCAGCCCTTTTGCAAAAAAGTAATTGTGGATACGGGATGAGATCCCGCTGCTGTTGAAGGCGGGATCATGTACCGCGAAATTGCCGAAGGGAATATTACTGATCACGAGATCGGACTGTCCTTTTTCGTTCGGGGATGTTTCCTCCAGACCGCGAACCTGAACATTAATTTTGCTGCTGACCGCCTGGCTGAGTACGGTAAGAATTTTACCGGTCAGTATATCTTTTTCTACAGCACTGACCGATTCGATTTCCGGAAATGCCTTCAGGGCTTCCAGCACAAACACTCCTGCTCCGGCACTCGTTTCATAAACCCGGCGCGGCAGAATATTATTCTCCTTCAGCACGTTATAGACAGTTTCGGGAAACCAGGCAGGTGTGTAAAATGCCGTACCGACACTGTTGCTCAGTGAATCAAAAGTCCTCTTGTAATCTTTTTCAGCAAGTTTGCCCTTCAGCAGTTCATGCAGCTGCATCACCTGAGGCCAAAGTTTAAGATCTGCCTGCGATATATCGTACTGCTGCCAGTCGTCATCTTTGCCTGCGGGAAAAAGAACTGCCTTAATTCCGCCGAATCCGGAATACCCGGCAAGGAGGTTTATTTCATCCTGAGAAAGGCGCTGCCCGATATAATTCAGCGCAATGCTAATGGCTGCCATGTTATCAGCCAGTTTTTTACTACTGTTGAATGCCATGTCATACCTCCGCTAAATAAAGTGCTATGGTGCCGGTTACTTCATACCTGAGAAACCGGTCATCTTCATCAAGTCCTGTCAGCAGCGGTGCGCATACCTCCAGAATATTGGTCAGTTCATAACGGAGAATACCGTTACTGACAAAGCTCATGTAGGCCCCGAGGAACTCTTCCTCCAGGATCAGCCTTACGTAGTCATAGGCGATCAGCGATGTCATAGGAAATCAGTTTGGAAGAATATCCGCATGAAGGATATCCTGGTAAGAGATCTGAAGGGTCAGTATCCGGCCGGAAACCTGCTTTTCACTGAGTTCTGCCATCAAGACCTTATTGCCAGGAAAACTCATTTTCCGGAATACGAAAATATTGCGGTACCGTTTACTGAATTCCGTGTTCCTGAACAATACAAATTCGGGTCTGACCTCAAAGGACTGTACATTGGAAGCTTTGGTCACCTTTTTATCATCGATGCGAAAACGAAGGTCTTCAATATCATATTTGATCCTCGTGGCGTTTTTATAGCTGATATCCAGAAACAGATAATCGCCTGCGCTGTAAACATGGTTCACACGTCCGGTAAGGCCGAAAGCTTTTGCCTTTTCAACTTTGCCGTCCGGCTTTTCAGCGAAAACCGCCATTGCCATAGTTTTAAGCTGGTTCTGCGAAAAACCGATACCGGAAATATCAAGCGGCCTCGTATCGCCGGGAAGAATATTTATTTCCGTGTTAGCTGTTTTACGGCCGGGCAGTACATGATACTGGACTATAAAAGTTTCTCCGGCAATAGTGACCAGCGCTTCGGTGAATTGCGCAGCAGTATCTTTCAGCTTTATGCGCAGCACATTGGACAGCGGCAGGTCACCTGCGACGGCCTTAGAGGAAATATCCACGTAACGGATCGGTTCCGGGGAAATAAAATGAATTGTTATATCCTTCTGCAGGAAAACTGTTTTAAGACTGTCCTGTGCATGTACAGCAGCGGACATAAAAAGGGCGATATAAAAAAGAAGCTTTTTCATTTAATGCTGGTTTTAGAAATTATATGGGTAAATAGAATGGGAAGTGTTAACAGCCTGAGCACCGGTCAGTGTTGTGCATTCTGCAGGGCATCGGTATCGATCAGGTAGATGTAGGAGTTGTATTTCATTTTAGCCTTGTTCTTGCGGATCAGTCCTGCGATAGCCGAAGAAGTGGACTGAAAAAGTTTATCCACCGAACTCATGATAAACTGGCTTCCGCCTGAATTGCCGTCAATGGTCACACCCTGTACGGAACTTCCGCCAAGGTCTTTGGTAAACTCCCTGAAAGCCGAGGACGGAACATACAGCCCCGGCATACCGTCAAGATCGTACACCTCAAGCTTTACCGGCAGGATACTGCCGGCAGATAAGATACTGGTGATGGCCAGCGTGACGCGCTGTTCGGAAAACCCGCTGATCTGGGCAAAAAGGTAAGTGCCTTTCGGAATCATGTGCTCACCAGCCCGGATGTCTTCGAGCAGTCTGAGCCGCAGACGTGAACCTGCATAGCCGGTAACATTCTCATCTATAACAGCCGTTATAAAATGGTCATTATCCGCAGGTTTGACGGTATTAAAGTCCTCATCTCCGGCACCGGCTTTGCTTACGGTCAGCTTTTTTACAGCCGCCTTTTTAAGTGCAGCCTGCTCTGCAGCCAGCTTTTTCTGCCGTTCGGCCTTATATTCCGGATCATTGGATCTGCTTACACTATCCATGTAGGCCATCTGCATTTTAAAAACCTCCATCGGGTCTTTTTCCTTTGGCGGGCCAGGCATTGCAGGCTGACGCTGCTGCCGGGGCATCTTGTTCAGCATTCCGTCCAGGATTTTATCACGCGAAGGCGGCTGGGGATTATTGAACTTTTCCTTCATGGCCCGGTCGATTGAATCCAGCGTCTGCTTTTCCCTCCCGGTGTAGCTGTCCTTAAAAGATGTATTGGCCGAAGCTTCTTTGGGAATTATATTTACGGCGGAATAACCGTCAGCCTCCTTGTAGGTGTTGCGGTAGGCATCAAGCTTATCAGCAAGTTCTTTTTTCCGCACATCAGAGGAAACGTTCCCGACAGAACCGTTAAGACCGGCTTCCTGTTTAACCTCCTGCTTTGGCTTTGAAAATCCGCTGTGCCATATGTAAAAAAAGAGGCACAGGAAAGGCAGGGCAAGCAATGGCAGCACATATTTGGGCTGCTTAAAATTGATATTCATAGCTGATTATTTTAATGGGTGAATATGCTGTAGCCGGTTCAGTGCGCTGTCGAGCGCTGTACTGTCTGCCGGTGTCAGCTGTTTTTTAGCGGTCAGGCTGTCAACAATATGTTTCAGCCTGATGGTCTGCTGCAGTTCGCCGGTGGTTTTCATGATCTGCCTGAAGCCGTCTTCCACCGGGCTTGGGTTATTCCCCCGGCTTATAGTTTCATCAACGGGTTTTTCGCGGTGCCTAAAAACGGTAAAGGAAAGGCCTGCCGAAACAAGCATCAGCACGATCATTGCACAGAAAAAGAATCTGGGGTGACCGGCGAGCAGTTTTGAGGTCCCGCCGCTGACTGCAATTACCCAGGGACGGAATTCTTTTTTTAATTCGCTGAACAGCGTATCCCTCGGATCGCGGTTAGAATGTATTTTTCTCCACATCTTCGAGGTCTTTATTTTCAAGGGTTTTCCATGCGGTGATCAGTACGCCATGGGGATTATTATCGCTGCGGGGAATATCTTTAAGATAGCCTTCCGTGATGAGTGATCTCACTACAGTGGAACTTCGCCGGTCGATCTTCAGCTTGCCGTAATACCGGAAATAGTGCTTCGGGACATCGACCGCTATCGAATCAGTTTCAAGTGTCAGCACCGAACTTGAGGAAAGAATAGAGTTAAAAAAGCCTTTTTCCTTCAGGTCATTATACTGCTTCATACCACTCTCATCGATCAGGTACATCGCCTTTTTCATCTGATACTCCATATAGTTATCATCCGGCGTCAGTGAAAAGAACAGCGAGTGGAAAAGGTCAACATGCGCACGGTATTCCGCCGGACGGTTAAGCTGCATATCCGTCTGCCGGGCAAGGATCGGCACGCTGTTATCCAGTATATAAATACTCTTCTGAGCATTGGAAACCATTTTATAGGAGTAAAAACTATTCAGGCCGACAATGACAAGTGCGGTAAGCAAACTTCCGGCCGATATGAATACGGCAAGCCGTATTTTGGCTTCAATATTTTTGATGATCATAATTTGTTGAATAAAAAAAGCCGCCCGGCATGAGCAGCTTTACAGGTTGGCAAAAACTGTTAAAAGAAACTTCCGGAGGCTTTTCTCGCCACAGCAGCGACTATACCGGCACTCCTTCCAAAGGTGGAAGTTGCAGAACTGATACCTGAAGTTGAAATGATCCAGGTGGAAATACTGGGTACGGTGAACATACAGATGGCCCCGATCAGAAAAACGATGATTACGGTTCCGAAGGACAATATTCCGTTGCCGGCAAACCATGCCATTTTTTCAAGGTTGGCGCTGAGGCCGTCACGGCCCACAAGTTCCTGGTATTTGCTAATCTCGGAGGTTAGCGCATATTCCTGCATCAGCCCGATCAGATACATGATGAGGTAAGCAATACCAGAGTACAGATTTACGGAAACAAACCGGGCGATCCAGGTGCTGAAACTGTCACGGAAAGCCGGCAGGATGCTGACGGCAACGGCAAACGGACCGAGAATGATCAGGATCGAAGAATAAATGATCTGCAGCATAAATATGATATACACCGCGATCCGGAGAATCCATATTCCCAGCAGTTCAAGCAGCTGGGTAAAGAGCAGCTGCATGCCCACGGTAAGCCTGTTTTTAAGTTCGATCAGCGGTGATACTACCGTACTGATCCCCTGCTTGACCGTACTGGTTACAGAATCCCAGGCCTGACCGTACCAGGTGTCGCTTTCTTTCTCGGCCACCTCCGTCTGGGCCTGAAAGGTATAAAGTGAATTGGCTACTGCCAGCATCAGGTCAGCCCGGTTCAGGCGGAGATTGTTTACAATGGTCTGTTCACTTTCAAACATCTGTTCGGTCTGATTGGTCACCAGGTCAGTTGGAAAAGCGATCACCTTAACAAAAGTTCCCCACCAGAGAATGACCATAGCCAGTCCGAAGGGCCTTAGCAGCGGCATGATCTCCATGCGTTTATCGCCAACCATCATCTCATAGGATTTGATCGCAAAAAATATGATCATAAAAATTGCCGCGAGCGCTTTGGCATCCGTGATGAAGAGATCGAAATGTGTCCATACCGAATCTTTGAGCCCTTTCAGGAACACCATTACGCCGGTTTCATAAACGCCGTCGCCCTGCAGGTATTCCAGTGTTTTGGAATTGCTGATCCCGCCTGCGGGCTGGGCGAAAACTGCCGTCACTCCAAGTAACAGCAGCAATATTAGTATTAGTTTCTTTCTCATTGGATATGCTGTAAAACTTTAGCGGCGATCTGAATATCCGTCTGGGGTGTCCAGTCAGGGGCAGTCACCTGATTTGATTTAAGTGGCTGCTGCTGTGCGGCCATCGCCATGGTTGTCTGGGCGGAGGCCGTACGGATCGCCCAGACACCCGAAAGCCTGCGGTATTCCTGCAGCAGCCGGTGGTATGCCATGATACGCGCCCCTCTTTCCATATCGGCGCTGTGTGCGCCTTCGATACGTTCTTTCAGCCTGTCCAGCTCGTTTTTATACCAGCTGTACAGCCCTTCGGTAACAAGCTTTGAACTGACCTGCGGTGACAATCCCGCGAGGATTGATGCCGTTGAATTATTCAGCACCGGCTTGAATTCATTGCTGTAATAAAGCATCCACAGCGGATCGGCTCCCGAGACCAGGCCAGACTGCCCGGCTATTTCTGACAGGGCGCTGTTCCGTAACGTATCGGACTGCAGTTTATAGCTGTTGTCCGTACTGTTCATGGCAGCAACCAAAGCCAGCCGCTGGGTCTGCGGACCTGAGCCGCTTAGCGGGCGCAAATCAGTTTTATGATAATTGGGATAGAAAAACCCCCAGGTCAGCCAGTACCAGGGGTTAAGTCCTAAAAAGCCGGAGGTGGGTGTGAATTTATTCTGATCCCATTGTTTGAAAACCATACGTTCCTGCTGGTACCGTATACTTTTATCAGTAACCACCGACTGCGCATAGCTTTGCAGGGACAGCAGGAATACTGCTGCTGTAAAAATGAACTGTTTCATGATTTTTTAGATTTATGGCAAGGCAGCGGTGCTGCCTGCCGGTGACTTACTGCCGCAAATAGCGGGCATTTTGAATGATGTCGGATACAATCCGCCTGTCAGTATTGATGAACCCGGCAAAAGGATCAAGTGAAGCGATGATACCACGCTCGTGTGCCCAGTACATCGCCTTCCAGGCCCCGTAAGCCAGACCGTCAAGGATCTGCAGCTGCTGGGTTACTTTCCGGAGCAGCTGATCACGGGAATTATAATCGGCCAATACATTATTTCCTTCCTTCAGCACGAAGCCTGATACATCATTAACCAGCGCAAGCGACCTCGTGCGCATCTCGCCGGAAATCTGGTTTACAAAAAGCAGCAGATAAGGTTCCGATCTGGCCAGTGCAAGTGCCTGACTAATATATCCGGTCATATCGGCAATGATCACGGCCATGTTTTTTACCTCCAGCCCGTTCTTCAAAGCAGAGTTCACGTTGGACAGGCCGTTGTATATCATAGTCTGTGCAAGTACAACTGAACCGGCATTTGTATTCAGGTTTTCCAGATTGCTGTTTATTTTACCCAGATACTGTTCGTGGGTTGATTCGGCGGCGCTCCGGGCAATTCCATTTTCTGTAACTGCAATAAAATGCTGCGGATCGATGACCACCTGCTGTGCGGAGGCAGTTAACCCTGTAAAAGCGGCAAAAATTATAAGCAGTTTTTTCATCTTTTTAAGTATTTAGCGTTTTGGATGATTTCACCTGCAATTGACTTGTCCGCATCAATGAAATTCTGAAACGGATTGGCAGCGCGCAGCACTGAACTTAAATTAGAGTAGCTGAGCAGGCTAAGCATATTTCCTGACAGATCCTGCACATTGCTGAGTTCAGATATCACGTAATCGAAAAGTATTTTCCGGTCAGATGCTTTCATCTGGTTCACAACACCAAGTGAGAGTGTAAGACCTGCGACGTAGGACAGCAGGCTTTTAGCCTTTTCGGCAAACTGCAGTCCAGAACGGTACCCGATGGCAATCAGTGCGGGATTTTTTTCTGCGAGCGCAATAATCTGTGCCTGGTTACTGATGATCCGGCTGACCATGGGAGACGCAAAAATTCCGATATCTGCCAGATCAATGGCCGTTCCGAGTGTATTATAACGCTGCTGAAGCGTACGGTAAGTATTCTTCAGTTTGGCAAGCAGGGTCAGATTGGCCTGTTCATTGGCCGAGGTCAGTGCCTGCTGATTTCTTGCTTTAACCTGTATCTTATTTTCAGAAACCGATTCATCAACAAGCTGGTGAATTCCGACAATGTTGATCACGCTCTGCTGAGCGGATGCGTAATGGCTGACTGCAGCAAGAACGCCGATCATTATATACTTTTTCATTGTTTAAGGTATTTAGCGTTGTTCAGTACATCAGTGGCGATCCTCACATCCTGATTCTGCCATTCGGCCCAGGGATTAAGCGAGCGGAAAACACCGTTCATTTTGGCCCAGTACATTGACCGGTTCATGCCATAGGCGATCCCTCTGAGTATGCGCATTTCCTGGGCAATATGATTCAGCAGTTTGCCGCGCTCACCGGAATCCATCAGGTTGCCATTACCGCCTTTCAGCACAAAAGCGCTGACATCCGCAGCGAGCGTGGCTGCTCTGGTTTGAAAATCCCTTGCACCCTGTTCGGCAAAGAGAAGCAGTACCGGACTCGACCGGGCAAGCTGAACCGAAGATTCGACATCCTTTACGATATCACTACCGCAGTCTGCAATCTCTTTAATGGTTGTGAGATTATTAAGTACTGAAGCAACCTGGCTCAAACCGTTATAGATCTTATTCTGAAGATTATTGACGATAACCAGCTGCCCGCTGACAGCGAGCTGTCCTTTCTGGATCAGGTCAAGCTTGTTATTTGTATTATTCAGCTGACCGTTAATGATACCGGCATTGACAGCAATCGCTCCTGAAGTAACCGGGTCTATAACAAGTTCCTGGGCGAATCCGGTTTTAAAACAGAGTAATAAAACGATAACAATTAACCTTTTCATGATATTGATTTTTGATTGACCTGTTGAATGAATTTAGGAAGTGAAAGCCCGCTGCTGTGGTAATCAGCCACAAAGGCATCAAGCCCTTCGGGATAGGAACCGTACCGGCTGGTATAGCTTTCGACCGCAGATTTTTCCGGCTTTTCCGTTGTATAAGTGAGATACTGCTGCAGTGATACTTCCACGCCATACACTTCGCCTACGGCACCGCGCCTGATATAAACTTCCTTGAAGCGTCCCCGGCCTTCGGTATTATCCAGCTGGTTAATGGTAAAGATTTTACGGCGTTCCGTTTCGTTAATAGAAAGCAGTGCGGCGATGTCCTGATAATTATCCTTGAATTTGGTCTGGTCAAGCAGGCAGATCGTATCGGAGTTGTTGATGATACTGTCTTTTACGACGGCGTTGCCGATGATGTCGCCGAGTTCCTGCGTCACTACAATGGCCTCGCCCCAGAATTTGCGGACAGTTTTATAGAGATAAAGCAGGTACCCCGCCATCAGCGGACTGGCAATTGCTTTCCAGGCTTCCTCTACTACAAGCGCTTTACGGCGGTCTGAGCGGTAACGCATTTTCTGGATAAATACATCCATGATGATCAGCGTTACTATCGGAAAGAGGATCTTGTGCTCTTTGATCGAGTCGATCTCAAACACGATAAACTTTTCGGTAAAAAGGGATTTGTCAGCTTCCTTATTCAGGATGGGTGCAAATTCACCTCCCTTATAAAACTTTTTCAGGACATAGCGGAACTCGTCAAAATCAAAAATGATCTTTTCCTCAGCTTTGATCTGCGGTATCTTTTCCAGTGCGAACTCGTAGAAAGTATCAAATCTCAGATCGCCGTTTTCAGCGAAGAACTTACTGTAATAAGCTGAGATGACATTCGCTACCACATCCCTTTCTACCGGGCTGAAAGTACCTTCTGCGCCTTTCCAGGCTACGCCGATCAGCGTGCAGAGAAAATCTTTTTTTTCAATATTGTATTCCTCCTCCGTGATCCGGAACGGATTCATGGTAATAGGCGACTTATCAGAATAAGTAATGTATTTGCCGTTATAGTAGGAACAAAGTCCGGAATAAGAATGTCCGGTATCAACAATCACCATATCCATGTTGTAGAGCATATACTGCTCAATCAGGGAATTCATGAAAAAACTTTTGCCGCTGCCGCTGGGGCCGAGACAAAAGCGGTTCCGGTTATTGATCCTGCCCGTTCTCATGGGCAGGTCGGACGGGTCAATACCGACAGGCAGTCCCTGCCGGTCGGTAAACCTGATCAGAAACTCGGAGGCATCATCTTTCGGCAGGGATTCCTTAAAGAAAAAACAGCCTGCCGCATCACAGGTCGTCAGGAACCAATCATAAGCTTTAAGTTCTGAAGCATTTCCCGGAAGAACTGAGCGGAACAGTTCAAGCTGGTTATAAGCATTCCTGCTGGGTATGATCCCAAGCTGAAAAAGGGAACTTTCAATAAAATTGGCTGCTTTCTGAACTGCGCCGGCCGGTGCAGCGATCAGGATATTAAAATGACAGTTTACCAGCAGCTGGTTTTCCCTTGCCACATCATTCAGCAGCTGGTCGATATCTTCCACACAGAGCTGATTTGCCGGATCAGGTATGCCTGAATGACGTTTTTTCTTCTGCTCCAGTTTTCGCAGGGTCATGACCTGACCGGGAATTTCTATCACCTGGTTGAACAGGATAACATCACATCCGGGAACCCGGAATAAAAATGACAGGAAATCTACAGGGAATCCCCGGATGCTTTCCCGGTCATTCAGTTCAATATGTGTGCTGACTTCAGGCGGAAGATCAATACTGTCTATGTTTACCAGAGAGATGCTGCGGATCGTTTTATCTCCGGAGCGAATCTCTGTTTCAGACGGGGCGAGGTTATTAAGGCTGATATGAGCACTGCTGAAATCCATGCTCAGCACCTGCATCACCAGCCGGTTAATTTCCTTTTCACTAAGTACCGATGGTGATGGGAGAATATCGAGCACCTTGGCAACAGCCTGCCGGAATTCCAGGAGCATACGGCCATCATACACATAAAATGCCCCTTTCTTAGGCTGACGGGTGATGGTCAGGTAAGTTTCGACGCGGAGACATTCGCGTCCTTCGAAATGCTGGTTATATTTCTGCTGCAGATATTCCTCTGCGGGCCTGCCGTTCCAGGGTGACCGGCTGATGATATCCTGTTTCTGAAGGATATAGCCATCACCTAAAACTTTAACAATATTGAGCAGCAGGTTATGAAATTCATCATATCCGGCAGGGTAAGCGGAATAGCGGATCACAGGATTAACCATCCGGATGATCACAGAGCATTCTCCCTGCAGACCGATCAGCAGATCGTATTCGCCATTTTTGTCCACTCCTGCATAGGGAATGCTAAACGATGTTTTTGCGGCCATAACGATTAAGGATTAAGATGCCGGAAGTCCGGCTTTTGGAATGGAGGCCGCCTTTCTGCTTTGCGGCAGTAAAGAGCAGTCCGCCGACAATACTGCCGATGAGTACCGTAGCGCCAAGCCACATGTTGATCAGTGACATGGTAAGCGCACCCAATACCAGACCGGAAAGCAGAAAGCCGAGGCCCCAGTAAATAAATTTCCCTTTGAAACCTTTGAAAATAAGGGGCTTCTGCAGCCCCTTATAAACAGCGTATCTTCTGGCCATTACAAACCAAAGAACGCCTTGATCACCAGGGCAGATACGACAAGGAATACGCAGGAACCGCCCCAGCCCATCAGTTCTTTGTTGATATCCTGGTCGCCGCTGTTCCATTTGGAATACACGCGGATCGCACCTACGATACCAACTATGCCTCCGATAACAAGGGTAATATTGGTTACGGGTGCCACATAAGTTTTCAGGGTTGATGTAGCTGTGTTCAGGCCGTTAACGCCGCTTTGAGCAAATACCGGGACAGACAGGGCCAGCAATACAGCTGATGCCCACATTTTTTTTGTTTTGTTAAACATTTAATCAGGAATGAAAAATAAAGGCGGAGATCTTTTAGCGGCAGCCGGGAAGCGGCCGTGGTTATAGCAGCAGGCGTTCAGATCACGAACAACGCCCTGATTAATAAACCTCTTTTTGCAGTGTAAGGCGGAAACTGCTACACTTAATTCAATGTGAGACAGATATCTTTTAGCAGTATCCGGGAGGACACTGAGGAGAGCAGGGCGTTCAGATACCGAACAGCGCCCTGAGAAATGCCCCCGCGAGAACCATAAAAAATGCGGCAAAGAACCATGCCGCAACATCCGAATCGATTCTGTCTTTGCCCATCTGCCAGTTATGGTAGATCTTTATGGCACCATTCAGTCCAAGCAGCGTAGCCAGGACGAGAGAACAGTCAAAAGCGGAAAAAAAGTTGGAGGTCAGCTGTTCTTTTGCCTGCTGCATTTCTGCGATCCCAGGCTGAGCTAGTGCATCCAGAGACAGCAGCAGGCCGCAGAGGGTGAACACCTTTTTCATGGTTCAGAAGCTAACAGGCCTTGTAAATTCGATGGCTTCAGCCCTGGCCAGATTGAATAACTGCTTTAGGCTGACACCACCCGAAGACAGTACTGAAGAATCGTAGATCTCCGCTTCAGGTTCAGTTACCTCCCGGACGGGTTCATGATGGTCTTCAAAGGTGATTACATGCGAGTGATCTTCAGCAGGCAGCTTTTTGCTGCGCAGAAAATCCCAGGCAATTAGTAGTGCGTAGTAGATCAGGTAGACAGCGCCCAGCGTGAGGGCGAATTTTATCCAGGTCATAAGTCTGAGTTTTGAATGAATTGTTTAATAATTGTTTTGATTTCCGGAAAGCTGTCAAAGAGATGCTTGACTGAATACGATACCAGCCGGGTGACATCTATTCCCGTGGCCATTTTGAACTGGTTCATTGTGCGCACTGTTTTTTCGTCAAAGCGGACATGCACCATATTTTTATTGGCTGTGTTATCATATTCACTGATGGCTGTAAGAATAGCCGGCACTTTCTCTTTGCCTTTAGGTTTGCTTTCCGTGGTTTTCTTTGTGTTCCGTACATTAACTGGCTCCGGCTTACCGAGCTGCGCCCTGATCTGGTCAGCCAGTGACTTCATATTTTCCATGCAGGTGTTCTGTATAAATTTGTTCAAAAACCGGTGTGATCACCGGCAGTACACTCAGGGGTGTCTGAAAGGTGGTTACCCGCTGAAAATCCACCCGGTCCGGCAGTACCGTGGTGATCATCCCGAATTTGGAAAGCTGCTCATTGACCTCAGCCATGATCTCGTAACGGGCATTTGACTTCACCCTGTTGGGTACAAAAACTATGGAGATTGCCGGATTTATCTTTCGGAGCACCACAGTAAATAGCACGGTTGATTCAAAGGTAAATTCGTCGTAGGCAAACGGGCAGATCACCAGGTCTGCGGAACTGAATACGGGCATCAGCCCGTCATCATCCAGCTTTCCCGGCAGGTCAATTATGGTAATATCCTTTTCGTTCTGTCCGAGCAGTTTTTTCAGCATGGGATAGCTTTCAAGATTAGCCGGAATAACCTGGTAAGGTTCGGCATTTTCCAGGATTTTCGCTTTATCAAATTTCTGGGATATCGACTGCTGGTAATCCATGTCAATAACCGTCGCCCGGCATTTTTTGTCATTGGTCAGGTAGTTGGCAAGCATTAGTGCAAGCGTGCTTTTTCCGGCTCCCCCTTTCTGGTTTCCTATAATTATGATCATAAAATTATTTTTTAAAATTAGCGTGTATTGGTGCGCGCCCTTTTCTGGCGCCTTCTTCTCATACCGTGGATCTGCTGATCATCGACATCATCGGCGATAGCAACCGGGCCGATATAATCGGCAGAAGGCATTATTTTTTCTTCCGCCGGTAAACTGCTTTCACCAGGGGAAACTGCATCAGAATTGTAGAGTTCCCTGAGCGGTAATACCTCGCTTCCTTTGAAAACTTCTTTCTGTTCATGATCTATGATTGAGTAACCATATGGGTTTTTGCCTTCAGCAGCATGAAAGATCAGTTCGATCCCCATAGTTTCTTTCAGATATCCGGGCAGATCCGTTCGGTGTTTATTTTGTATCAGGATGGATCGCAGCTGCAAAGCATGGTCTTTGTCAGGCTTGTTGTTCGCAATTTTTTCCATCAGTAATTTTTCATCAGGGTCTCTACCCGGATAACCAAAACTTTCCATTATCATGAAGAACTGCGCCCTGGTACTGAATGTATACTGCATCGTTTTTTCATAGCCCAAAACTTTATTCATGGATTTCTGCGCATTCAAACCTTCAAAAGCACTGCTGATCTTTCTGCCTTCCCGGTCAACACGGGCAGTTACCAGGTGTACATGGTTATTATCCGTATCATGATGAAAGACGAGCAGGTAAGGCTGGCTGCCATAACCCATCTCCTTAAGCCACGACTCCGCTATAGCAGTCAGTGTAATCTTATCATATGATTTACCCTTAGCCGAAATTACAGCATGAAATTGCGGCAGTTTAACATTCCTGTTCAATGAGGCAAGCGCTGTCAGGTAGTTAATATAATCCTGTGGTTTCAGGTGACCGAAAGACTGGAGCGGACCGAAGTTGGCAACCTTCATCAGCTGCCCTTTGTTTCCGTCGATTTTCCGCGTATTGTACTTAACCCCGTTGAATGCTGCTTTGGGTTTAAATATTTTCACGAACATGGAGCGGTATAACTGTAGAATTATATAACAATGTATCTATAAACCGGGGCAGCAGTGTAACGCTGCAGCTACATAACTTTTGAGCGGTATAACAGGATATCGATCCGTCTCTGTGACATTACATCATTCTGAAGGCTAACTGTGTAACGCCGTATCGATCTAACCATATAAAATTGTAACAGGCCACTTTTATACCAATGTAGCTTTGTAAAATGATAACAGTATATCACTTAATCGATGTTTCAATATATAATCAGAGCAGTCCGCTTATTACTTTCCCATCAGGCGTATGATCATCCGGAAAGAAACTTCGAGGCTGCGCTGGATTTCGATGTATTCTTTCAGCAGGTTGTTATAGATATTAATGACTTCCGGCGTAAGACTGTTTTTTAGCATGAGCGTGTTGGCATGACGGGCAAGCTGATTAATATTGTTGCCTGCGCGGCCAAGTTCGCTGCCGATACCGTCAAGTATCCGGATCATCTCTTTAGAATTGATAATTACCTTGTCAGCCTGGTTGAGCAGGCGCATCCGCAGCAGTTCAGTTTTACTAATACCCAGTTCCTTTTCAAGAGCTGTAATCTGAATATATTCGGCTTCTGTAAAACGGACATCGATTTTCCTGGTACGTTTCCCGTCCTTCAATTTCGGCCTTCCCCTGAGATTTTTAAAGTCATCCATAAGAAAAACGAGTTGCGAAGTTTTGACAATTTACCCCGTAGGGCAAGATACTTTTTGTCCGACAAAAAGACATCTTGCCTTTCCGGAATCAAAAGGGATTCCGGGATACTTCTTTAATGATCTTAAGGGAAACATAACCTGTTTAAAGAGTTACACCTCTTATCTTTTCTTCCGGACTTCCCCTTTCAGGTCTGGCGGTTAATCCGGCAACGATCTTATCATTGTAATCGTTGTATCCTTCAAAGGCCGATGATCTGTCAGCGGCGTACGGAAGAGCTTTGATAAAGTCTCTGGAAGCCTGGTAACCGGCCGTATCCCTGTCAAAATAAACGTCAAGTCCCGAAAACTCCCTGGCCTTAGCAATACCGTCATTCAGCAGGGACAGGGTATTCAGAATAATGATGCTTGCCTTATCTGCGGGGTGTTCGGTACGCCAGCTCAGGTAATTCATGTAGCCTTCGAAAACAGCAGCCCGTTTAGGATCTCCGGAAATTACAGTGATCGCCTTATTACCCAGACAGCCTTTAAAATATTTGTTGCGGACTTCCCAGCTGCCTGCCTCATTTTTCCAACCGGCTGCAAAAAATGGTTTTTTTTCACCTTTCTCATTTTTCACATGGTAATAAAGTTCCTGTAACTGACCTTTGGCCGCATCATATATTCCCCGGCTTTTCAGATAATTGGTTATCGCCGGATGAGTACCGAGTTCTTTAACCTTTTCAACCACATAGTTGCGCACTTTCACGGGAATCCTCGGCCTGTAATCCTGCACAGTCAGCTGCACATTGCAGGCCGTCTGGATCATTTCCACAACTTCGTTGAAGCTGAGTGCCGGCCAGTAAGCGATGCCGAAGTCAATTATATTACCGCCTCTGCCGCTGCCGTGATCATACCAGGCACCGATCTTATCATCTACACTGAAAGATGGTGTATTGTCCCCTTCTCGGAGCATACTGCGGTACATATATTCCTTGCCGGATTTCTTTACCGGCTGATACCCGAGGCGGCTGAGCAGGTCGACAATAGATGCCTGCTCTTTAAGCTGTTTTGCATTTAAAAACTGGGTCATAATTAAAAAGTTTATAGTGAATCAATAGTGGTCAGGAATTATCCCTGTACCGGCAGCGGGCAGCGAACCCGATTAATCCGCTTCTGCCGGTATTGAAATTTCCGGGACTACTCACGTCAGCATCTACATGCCGGATTCTCATCTGCCTCTGCGCTTTCGGTATTTTGAAATGATCTCACCTTCACAGAATTTTCCGCTTTCCGGGCGGAATAATGCTTTGTCCCTGTATGTCAAAGAGCGCCGGTTCTTCGCTGCGAACCGCTGCTGCCAAATCCGGAGTATTCATTTCCGGGTATCAGCTGAGGATGAAACTCTATCAGATTGTTATGATGGGAGGCGGAAAGGGAAAAGCGAGATGCCGTTCAGTTTTAAAAACTATCAGCCGCTTTTGATCCCGAACCGACAGCCTTTGTCAGTTTCATCGGGATCAAAATTGAGGGTATCGGCGGGGCTTAATTGAGGAGGTTTTCGGTACTACCGAAAAATAATATCTCGAAATATTGATATAAGGCTACAGCGTTAGTTAATAACTGGGATATGCAGTTACAATGAAACATACAGGCGGACAAGACTGGGATTAAAGGTTGCCGCTATCAATCTTCTGCATGATGGCGGATTTCATCTGGTCAATAAATTTCGTTGGACTTAGACGTTTTCGCCGTTCAATTTCATTGAAGCGGCGCTGAATAATACCGATGGAGATCTGCAGAGTAGTTTCCAGCCACCGGACGATCTGGTTAAGGCTGGCATTACCGTTATTCAGCTGTCCGGTCAGCCAGATACCGTATGCGAGTTCAACGATATTTACAGAATCTCCTGTCCATTTCAATTCACTGCTTTGTCCCGCATTTTTAACCTGGCTGTCAGGGAACCTGATCAGAGCGATCTGCTCCAGAATAAAATACTGGATATTTTCAGAGGCCATAAACTTGGCAAAAAGGTAACTCATGGGTGTAGAAACCTCATTTTCGATCTCAGAAAATTCAGCTACAGGTATGGTCAGAGGCCCTGCGCTGCGAATAAAATAGAGCTGATCCATGTCTGAAAGGCCATTTTTATAATACTGATAATGATAGTTATTCATGCGGAAAAAACTCCGCCTTGCTTTAAGTTCATCCTCGTAATATTTGATCCTGCTTTCCGCTGTTCCGATAGGTGCATTTACGGTAAGATTATACCGCATGACCTCTTCGATCCGCCTTGCAAGCAGTTCAGGTTTCTGATATTTAAAAAAACTGATCTCTTCCTGCTGATCATCAAAGCGGAGGTGTTCAATAATCGTGTTGATCTCCGCAATGGCTTTGTCAATTGCGGCAAGCAGCTTGTTGAGTTTATCAAGTCCGTTATCAAGGGTTTCTATTTCAAAAAGCTGTTCATTCAGAACCGCCCTGATTTTCTTTATATCATTACTCATAGGTAAAATTCTTAGCGTGAAAAAAAATGGCAATAGCATCCCATTCCGGTAAATTTTACCGGTTCGGATATTAAACTGAGTGTCTTAACGCTGTCGATACCGCCGGACAAGAAGCGCACCTTCTGAGATCACCGGGAAAGCGCTGCAGATCTTCGGAACCAGAATGGTTATAAGGTAACTCAGCAGCACCTCCGTCATCAGCGCTGGATAAGAGAGTTTAAGAGATCTGTTCCGGTACAGGCAAAAAATAAAAATGAGTATTACATTTAAGGTGCCCGCGAATTCAAACCAAAGGATTTTGTGGCCAATTTTCTTTGCTGAGCTTTTGGTAAAACGATGAAAGCGGTTATAATTATCTATATGTAAAGCCAGTCGTATTTCACTGGTTATAATCGGACCTGGCAAAAGCTCATCTCCGGCAAGCCCTTTTTCATATATTCCCGACAGTTCCTGCATGCGGAGATTGTTGCTGGTTTCTTCCGGAATTCTGTTTGCCGAGATATAAAACATAATTATAAGATAGGCAGAATTAAATGCGCCTGTAACCGGTTCGTAGAACCAAAGCCCCGCAGTGACCAGCAACACGATAGAACCGTCAGCCATAACTACTGAAATAAACAGATGTACAGCGGATTGTATCTTTTGAAGATCGCCTAACGCTTTTTTTACTCTGTCAGAGCCGAAGACATGATCTGAACTGTAGATAACCCGGCCTATTAAAGAAGTGTACAGATGCTGGCTTATCTCGCTGTTCAACATGATCAGTACAGTTTGCCTGATGTAAGCAACCACACTTTTAAAGGCGGTCAGTATGAATAACAGCACCATAAGTGCTATAACAATAGTAGTGCGTTCATCGAGGAATGAATCATTCAAGCCTTTTTGAAGCATCCATGTAATTCCGATGCCAAGTAAAGCAGAGCTTATATTGAGAAAGGGAACAGTGATCAGCAGCGTTTTGCGAAAAGCCGGGATACCCATAAGTTCAAACCAGTGAAAGGACCATATGCCTGAAGCTGATTCCTTCAGGTCATCAAAATACAGGGCTGCGTTTTCGATCCAGCAATCTGAAAGTTCCTGCCCATTTATCGAACGGAAACCTGTTGCCGGATCAGCTATGATGTATTTATAGCCAGCTTTAGTCTTCTGCGCACCAAAGCATACTGCAAAGTGATTTCCGGAAGCCGTCTGCAAATGAAGGATACAAGCAGTTTTGTTACTGCGCAGGAAGTCTGACTCCATTTCAACACAGCGGGACTGCAGGCCGAATTCACCAGCAAGCGATTTCATCTGAAGCAGTGACAAACCTGCTTGACCGGCCGAATAGTTATTGATCAGCCGGATAGCATCTTCCTGTCTGCCGCAGAAATTAAGGATCATGGCGATACAGGCCGGGCCGCAGTCATTCGGGCCGGACTGGCTCATAAAATATTTAAAATAATGACGTAAGCTTTTCATAGGAATAGATATTTAGACAGACAGATATTACGGTACATGGAAATAGAGATACATCGATATGATTTACCCGGTGGAGGGAAACATCAGGAGGCTGATAAAGGTGACTGCGCTAATCCAGATTACTAAAGCAGGAATATAAGAGACAGCCACAATCCGCAGCGACTGGTCAAAACTCAGGGAAGAAATCTGTTTAATCAGATAGCCCAGGAGGAACCAGTAAAGCACTTCAAAAAGATTTAAACTCTGCAACGCATAATACCAGTCAGCTGGTATTTCCTTAAATAATAATAAGGCAGAAAAAATATAATACCGGTGCCAGTCCAACAAATTACCGCCGTGATACGTAGAAGTGAATGTCGCTATTTTGATAGCTGCAGGTACTAAAAACAGATATTCAGCCAGTGTGGCTATCTTAAAAATACTGCTGAGTGAAACGTTCTGATTATTAAGATATAATGCAGTATGCAGAATTAACGTGATACATCCCAGCTTAAAAAGCAGGTAGATCGCAGCAGATATGTAAACCCATTTCTGCATCATATCCAGTATGCTGCCACCCTGGCCCGGCACTCCTGAAAGCGGATCCCCGCTGTTTTCATAGAACTCCGGCGTCAGAATTATTTTTTGAGTGATCCAGATCAGCAGGAACGTTAACAGCAGCAGCAGCACCAGATTAAAAGCGCCATATTTCAACAGAATTTTCATACCCATAGATTTTTGGGTAAAATTCTGCGTGAACAATGCCGTTAACAATTACATGAAATTTTAATTTATAAGTTAAAGTAATTGCACAGAATAAAATACTTTTTATGAATACCTGCCTTATCTATAAAATAACATACGGAGCACCGGTTTCCGCTATACTGATGCTCATTACAACGATCAGCAGTCTATACGGATTATATGATAAAAAGTACTTTTTGTCGCTGATCCTTCATCCGACCGGAATTGTAAAGCACAAGGAATATTACCGGCTGTTTACCTCAGAACTGATCCATAATGATTTAGGGCATTTACTGATGAATGAGGTCATGTATTACCTGATCTGTGTTAACCTGGAGCAGATGCTGAATGGCCGCTCGGCTACCGGTAGCGGAATTTTCCTGGTCATTTATGCAGTCAGTTATTTTACCGGGATTGCTGTGATCACCCTGAGGCACAGAAATGATTTTGGTTATTCCAGTGCAGGTGCGTCTGGAAGTATTATGGGCTGCATGATGAGTTTCATGATCCTGAAACCAGATTATATCGGGCTGTATCTGCCCGTATGGGGTGGGGTTAAAAACAGCGTGATGGCGCTGCTTTTTATTGCGGTTCTGATTGTTTATCAGTACCGGACAAAGAACAGGTTAATGAATAATGAGCTGCATTTCTACAGCTGTGTCGGCGGTATACTGGCAACATTTGCCCTGTTTCCGGAGGTTATAAATTTAACGGGGCTAATGCCCCGTTAAGAAGCTTTACCACCAACCCAGGCATGACGGACCTGTTGCTGCGGCAACCGCGCCGATCACAGCGCCGGCACCGCCGAACAGCCCGCCAAAGGAAGCGGACACGCCAATGTTGTACGCACACTGGCTGACACCACCTTTTAATTCATCAGCTTCAGAATCTTTCAGTTCTTTCATTTTGAGATATTTTACAGTTCCTCCCACTATTGAGAATTGAAGTAAAATTGCCTCAGCTGATCGTCGTAAGCTAAAACCTTAACTTGTAATTTATTACTTTTGCTTATAGGAATAAATCGTGTAAAACAGGATATGGAGAGTATCGGAGAGAAAATAAGAATAAGAAGGCTGATCAAAAATTACAGCCAGGAATATATGGCGTTCATGCTGGAAATATCACAGGCCGCATACTCAAATCTGGAACGTGATGAAACCGAACTGACGATCAAACGGGTTTACGAAATAGCGGAAATTCTGGAGATGTCGCCGTTTGAACTGATGCCAAAACCCAAATTCGGAACCGGTATCAATCACCTGCTCTTTTGGAAAACGATCAAAAAGTTTAAAGATCACTGGGTAGCGAAGATCCGGGCAAAAAAAGAAATAAGCAGTCCCTGACTGGTACCCACAGTGACACTTTATAGCTGATAATCAAATAATTTATAAGTACAGGTTATAGTTAATTAGCCGCTAAAAATCCAACTTCATATAACCAATTTGAGGGTGGAGTGTCATGGATTTCAGAACTTATGAGCAGCGGCTTGAATACATTTTAGAATCTTTAGAAAAAGGCCGGTTTCGTTCCCTTGAAACTGCAGCCACCCGCTTTTCCTGCAGTACCCGCACCATCAAAAGAATGCTTAACCATCTTCGCGAACGCGGACACGATATTCAGTACGACCGGCTGGAAAAAAAATATTACATCAAAAAACCTGAGTGACATTTTCTGTCATTATTGGTACACCAACTTTGATAAAATGAAGCAGCAAAGAAATATGATATCAGACTTGGGGTGGTTATTACTTATCCTATTATGGACTTATGCTGCAGTAAGTAAACTTGCACAGTTTGAACATTTTAAAGATCAGATGAGTATACAGGCATTTGGTAGAAGTGCCGGTCTTTACCTGATTTATGTTTTACCTGCCACAGAGCTTGTTACAGTTGCGCTGCTTTCTTTTTCCTCGCTAAGAATCACAGGCCTATACATTTCGATATCATTACTAATAGTTTTCACCATATATATCCTGTTAATCTTATTACATTTTTTTCCGGTTGTTCCCTGCTCGTGCGGAGGAATACTTGAAAAACTCGGCTGGACACCTCATTTGATTTTTAACCTGGCTTTTATAGCAATAAATATATATGCGTTAATCACTTTAAAAAGAAAGGAGGACTGCGGCATTAAATGAAACATATCAACTACAGACATCGGTTAAAAAAACTGCGCTGTAAACGGGATTAACCGAAAACCCGAAAGAGAGTAGGCAGAACAATTTTCATTATTAAAGTTTTTCCTGTGTTTTTTGATTTAATAAAGCATTGAAAATTATGAAACGTTTTAAAATCAATTTCGCCCTTGTAGCAATCGTTTTGGCCAGTACAGCTGCATTTGCTTTCAAAGCACCTGCAACGCACAAAACATTTAATCCGCTGTGGCAGTATGATGGTTCTGGTTCGACAACCGACCCTTCAAATTATTTCCAGGTATCAAGCCTTAGCTGTCCGACCGGCACAAATATTTGTGCGATCATGGCACCGGCTGATCCTAACGACAGTGACGTTCCAAAAATTGACGCACCTTTAAGTGGCCGCATCAGTTCAAAAACCACTTCTTCAGGTGATGTGTTCCTGAGAAACTAAAAAAAAGGCTGCCTGGATATCAGGCAGCCTTTTTACTTTATCTATTATTCTGACTTATGCCGGTCAGCGCTATAACTGATGGCGGAATAAGTAAAGCAAACCGCTTATCATTAGGCGGTAATGAAAAATCAGCACTTCCTACCTTCCTGTTTAAAGTTTTTGCAAACCGGCTGTCAAAGTTCAGCCTTCGTATGTCATTCCACCTTAGTTGTCCCCTGAAAGCAAGTTCCTTTCTGCGTTCTTTCAGAATTACAGATAACAGATCCGGCGTACCTGAAACATAGGGCGTAAATGCACTTTTAGAATAGCGGTTCTTTAGCAAATTATTAAGATCAGCTAATGCATTCGATTCCTTTCCGAGCCTTGCATTGCACTCTGCGCGTGTAAGCATTAGCTCATCAACTGCAAACCCGTTAAATGGCAGGTAATTATTCCCGGAATAAGAACCTTTAAACGCATTATATCCATCTCCTGAATTCGTGTAATAAACCTGTTTACGAAGATCAGAAGTGCTGTAGTTAAGATAAAATGCTGTATCGACTCGGGCATAATCGGGATAAAGCATCGCAGTCTGTCCGTTAGTTACGCTATGGAAAATAACTTCATCATTAAACTGAGAAAATGGAGTAGCAGACGATGAATCTACAGCGTTATAATCAATCACCTTATTATAAATGGCGAGCGATGAATCAGCGTATAATGCCGCGCGGCTATAATCCTGCATGACAAGGTAAACCCGCGAAAGAGCCGCATATGCCGCTGCTCTTCCTGGTCTCGTTTTCACTGATGTGCTCATTGGAAGCAGTCTAGCTGCGGACCTTAAATCATTTAACAACTGAGCGTAACTCTCTGCAATAGTCGCACGGGTAGTTTGTTCCGTAATATCTGAATTTAACCGGAGCGGTATGCCCGGACCTCCGTTACTGCTTCCGGCATCATATGGCATTGCAAAAATATTAACAAGCTGAAAAAAATTGAAACCTCTGAAGAAAAGGGCACTCCCGGATAACTGATCCTGATCGGCTTTTGATATCGATGCAGAAGAACTTTGTTTTAAACCGTCCAGTATAATATTACAGGTTTCAATATTCGTATAAGCGTAATTCCAGTCGCGCTCTATAGTTGCGGCAGGATCCCATTTATAAGTTAACTGAGCAGAGGCCTCAAAATTGGAGAAAGATGAATTGATTAGAAAATAATCATCTGCCTCCACGTTTGCCGCATCAGGAAACAGCTGATTCATATTGTTATTATTATCAAGCAAGGCTTGAAAGTCTTTAGCAGTTGCGGGCACTGCAAGTGCTTTATCCGGTTTTGCGTCAAGGTATTTTTTGCAGGAATTCAGCGAAAACAGTCCTGTCAGAAGTATGATTATAAATATGAAATTTTTCATTTTAAAGTTTTTTAGATTACAAATCGATTTTACATCCAAGTGAAATTGTCCGGACAGCAGGAAGATTGACACCATAGTCCGGATCAAGCCCTTCCTTATTTGCGCGCCAGAGTATGGCAAGGTTGTTTGCATATCCGTATATTGATATCGCCTTAAAAGGGGCCTTGCGGAATTTGCCTAAAGTGTAACTTAATCTCACATCCTTTAAACGGATATTGTCCCCGCGAACTACGGTTGCATCAGAATTCTGATAAAACGCGTCGCGTTCACTGTTTGCCGGATAACTCAAAGAAGGTACATTGGTGAACTGTTCATCACCTGGTTTCTGCCATCTTTTGGCGTAATCGCTGTAACCGGTCCAGGAAGAAAACAGTGATGAATATCCTGTTGTAAATTTCCTGACGTAGAAATCAAACCGGTAACCGATATTAACCGACAACTCAAAGCCTTTAAACTGAAGATCATTCCTCAGACTGCCAAAATACTGCGGCAATGCCGGCCCGTTATACACAAGATCATCCGTATTGGGTGAATTAATTATGGCTGTATAATCCTCACTGATTTGTCCGTTTAAATAACCTCTCGGATTTCCATTAACCGGATTCAGTCCCGCAGATTTATAACTAACAATTTCATAGGCCGGCTTACCCACGATGGGGTTTATAATCGCACCGTTTCCTACATACGCGGAAGCCACTGTAGTTTTGTACAAATATTTAGTGACCTTATTGAAATTTGTTGAAAAGAGTAAAGTTGTATTCCATTTAAAACCTGCAGATAGATTTTTTGAAGCTATTGTAATATCGACACCGTTAGTTTGAAGATCAGCACTGTTTGTGTTCAGGAAACTGCCTGCACCGATGGTACCGTCGGCAGGTATGAGCCCAATCAGGTTAGTGGATTTTTTGCGGTAATATTCGAAGCTTCCTGAAATAACATTTCCAGCCGTTCCGAAATCAAAACCAATATTGAGCATTGCAGATTTTTCCCAGGTTAAATTTGGATTTGGATAATTGGAGATCACGGCAAAAGGTAATCCTGTAATACTATTAAATGAAAATACCGGCTGATAACTAATCGTGGTAACTGCCGGAATTGTATTATTCACATTTCCGCTGAAACCGTATGTTGCCCGAAGTTTGGCATAAGGCAGCCATGGCAATGGATAAAATTTTTCATCAGAAATTAACCATGATGCCCCGCCAGACCAGAGCGGAACCCATTTATTTCTCGTTTCCACCCCAAAAAGGTTTGATGCATCACGTCTGCCGCTCACACTTAATGTGTATTTGTTATCATAAGTGTAGGAAGCATTTGAGTAGGCTGAAACTGTCCGGTTCAGCAAACCGCTGAAGCCGTTAACATATGGAATCTGGCTGTTTACCGCAATACCGTTGAAAATCGGATAAATTGTTATATTGTCTACAGCCTGAGACGTCAGCGTCTGGTTATCAAAACCATATATTCTCACCGAAGATAAATCGGTGCTTTTCTCGCTGACCTCACCACCGGCTATGATATTCAGGCTGCTTTTCGACCAGCTTTTATCAAAATTCAGCTGACCCCGCACATTATTGCTTGTCAGATTATTCTGTGAGAGATCCAATATTCCTCCGTATGGCAGTATCCTTGTCACACCAGCCGAAGATATCTGGGTAAACCGATTGATCAGATCTCTTGCAAAATAAGTATCCGGGCTGTATTCATTCCGCTGACCAATATTGCTGTTTTCATACTGATACCGGACCTCGGCTTTAAGGAATGGTAAAACCTGGTAACTAAGATTTGCATTTAGCAGTAAATCATGAACTCTTCCTGCATTATTGGCTAGTTTTGTTTCTTCAAGAGGCCGGTATTGCCAGTTCAATAGTTTACCGCTGCCGGCAGTATCAATATACGCCTGCCTGAAGTCTTTAGGAAGCGTTAAGGGGTTACCACCAGCATCAGCAAGCTGAGCGTAAGGATAAAGTGTTCTTGCCTTACCGCCGCCGATTGCATATCCGGGATACCCTCCTGAGCTATTGGAAACAGTTTTGCTTTCAGTGTACTGAACAGATGTCTGCAGCTGTAGCTTTTCTACAGGTTTGTAAGTATTATCATTCCGGACTGTTAAACGGTCATAGGAATTCCCGATCAGGGACTGCAGGTTTCGGTCATATCCGGCAGAAAAACTATTGTTGGTAGTTGAATTACCCCCGCTAATCCGTACACTATACTGCTGATTTACGGCTTGGCGGTAGACATATTTTTCAAAATCATTACGGACATCAAGCTGTCTGAGAGCATTGATTTTAGCATTTGCGGCATCATCCGTAATAGATCCGGCGCGCTGTGCAGCTAAAATCTCAACAACCGGTGAAATAACAGGCTTTCTCTTATTGGTTAATGCTGTATTATAGAAACCTTTCGAAAAAAGGAACTGTTCGGCGTCTATAAAATCCGACGTACTTATGACAGGAAAATAATTAAGATCAGGTTTTGGAGAAACTGTTATGTTAGTGTTAACTGAAACGGATAACGGCTGATTAAATTTCCCTTTTTTAGTAGTTATAACAATAACACCATTGCCTGCCCGCGTTCCCCAGATCGAGGCTGCCGCTGCATCCTTTAAGACAGTTATACTTTCTATATCATTTGGGTTAATATTATTAAAATCACCATCATAGGGGAAATTATCCAGTACAATGAGTGGCTGCGCAATTGAACTTGTCAGTGTACTCAAGCCACGTACACTGAAGTTTGTGGTACTGCTTCCTCTCTTGTCATATAGGACACTGCTGGTTATCCCTTCAAGCCTGCTTAAAATGTTGGTACTGACCTGCCTGTCTATAAGTTTATTATTCAGCTGGGCAAATGATCCGGTGGAACGTTCTTTTGGCAGTAACTGATACCCGGTCGAAACAACTACTTCCTGAAGTTCACGATTGTCAGCAATGAGGTTAATATTTAACAGGCTTGCCGTTTGACCTCTTTTTACGGCAAGAACAGTACGCTTAAAACCTGCGTAACTGATCATTAAGCTATCTTCAGGAAAAGAAAGTTCAATCGCGAAATTTCCCTCTTTATCAGATACAGAAATTGAATTTGAAAGTTTAAGCCGGATAGTGGCTCCAGGCAGTCCGGCGTTATCTGTATTATTCACTACACGCCCTCTGATTATATTTTGTGCGATGAGCCAGCCGGGTATAAATACCAGCATCAGCCCTGATATGATTTTTTTCATTTTTATGCTTAGGTTTAATTTAAAGGAGTTGATAAGGAATTATTACGTTCAAGTACATACATTTCCAAGTTCCGGCGGTCTTTGATAAATTTGAAACCGAACTTGTACAGTTCATTATTCCATTCATTTATATCTGAAGGCCACTTTTTCATGTTTAGCACGAAAACCGCCTTGCTTGCGGTTTCATCCAGGACAGGCAGATTTCCTTTTTGATTATTAAGTTTTTCCGCTAAAATTTCTGTGCTGCAGTTGAGTATTGAAAGTGGTTTGTCATCCGGGTTATACATATGCAGGCGTTTGACAGCCGGAAATTTAACATCCCTTATCTTTGTCATAATCCAGCAGTCCTGCATAACAAATACACGTTTCCCGGATATATTTAACTGTTGATCAATTTGGCGGCGAACATCGTTTACTGCTTCATCTTCAGAAACATTCTCGGGAGCTATCACCTCAAATGAAAATTTCCGGGTAGCAATTTCTTTTAAGGAATCCGGAATAATCTGCCTGGATGGCAGCCAGCCGAGTGACGGATCTTTGAATTGCCTAAGAAATAACAACCAGTAAGGATTATTAACATATGTAATCCTTTTGGAATGCCTGGCAGAATCTGTTTTAATAAACTGACCCATATCATATTCCAAAAGATTCCCAGAGATAATTGTCCCAGCCAGGATATCCGAACCGTTGGTGTTTTTCAAAGTGCCCGGAAAAAACAGAGGTTTATCATTTGGGAACTTGCTGATAAACGCACTGGCATAATTTGGGATCCTGATGCCTTTGGATACAGCCATTATATTTTCAGGGGAAACGTCCTCCGCTAAGGTTATGGCATCAACCCTTCCATCAGGCCCTATCCAGACATCATAAGGCATAAAATAATGCGGAAAAAGTTTAGTTAATTCCACATCACCGACAACAGAAGTAATATTGTAAGGCTTGAGATACAGGTTTTTATTAAGGAAGTTTTTGATCACATCTTCAGACTGAGACGTCACCGGAAGAATGACGGCAATATCTTTAAGATCTTTATTTAAAGAAACTGTATGGGGCAGAAAATTGAGACAGCTTAAACAGCTGGTGGCCCAGAAGTCGATAATGAGGACTTTGCCGCGATAATCAGATATTCTGGCGGATTGAGCGGACGAGTTAATAATCTTAGAAAGTTCAACATCAGGAACCCTGTCACCGATCCTCAGACCGGAATAAGGAGGTTCGTTTTGAGCGAATAATCCTAAAGGGATTAAAAACAGAAAAATAAATATATGGCGTTTCATTAATTATAGTTGAGAGATAAAACTTAATCGAAAAAAAGGCAATAGGATTCCAGGGAAGCCGCTTGCTCCGATTTTTTGATCGTTAATAAGAAAGAAAAAGAGATAATTAAGAAATGCAGCTGTTATTCGGGAGGTGAAATCAGCAGCAGCCAGGTATGGACAGGATAGCTATTCACGACCGTTTCCTTCCTGCTCATTTAATGAGGCCCCGTTCGCCTGGTGTAATATGTAAGCCGCGGCCACCAGGTCTATTAACTGATCGAAGAACAGGGCGACTTCTTCATCGGACAGGTCCGCTTTAATATTGCAGTCTCTGGTTACCCAGCACTGAAAAAATTTCCAAAACAATACCTGCGTTGAGCCAGGTGTATGCTCATCGAAAAATTTCTTCATTACCTCTTTGAAGGTTAATGATTCCGTATAATTATTATGTATTAAAACAGCTTCCATTTTAAAAAAATAAACTGGATAGGCTGGTCCATAAAAAAGCCATAGGTGTGGACTCAACTTATCCGACTTAGAGGCCCTGAGAAGCCAACCGAACGGACAAGCGAGCCCACACCTATGGCATGGGCTATCACTTATCGTCTCTTCGGTTTTGAAATTTCTCAGGTTTCTAGGTAGAGACTAAGCGAACGCTTCTTTATTTCTGAAGTATCCGCAAAACAAATATAATATTTCTTTTGATTTGTGGTAGCATTCTACCACAAATTTTATAAAAATTTCTATGACCTTAATTGAAATATATTTACGTCAATTGAAAAACACATATTCCGAGTTACAAGAAAAGTTTGGGTTACATATAAAGAAAATTAGAGAAGATAAAAATCTGGCTTTAAGGGAACTTGCAACTAAATGCGATTTAGATTATAGCCAAATTTCCAAAATTGAAAATGGCAAATGGGATATTCAATTATCTACAATTTTCGAACTTGCTAAAGGACTTGGAATAAAACCAAAGGAACTTCTTGACTTTGATATTTAACACATTAATGTTTAATAATTCCATAATGAATGGATAAATACACAAATAACCACAATATTATAATTGCAAAACTCCAAATAAGAGCCTTATTATTAAAGTGATTTTTCTCTTCCATTCGCGTATATCAATACTCAAAGATAACAAGTGGTGGGTTAAAACCCAACACTTGTTATAGTAAAAAGCTACAATTTCCCCGCAGTTTTCTATACTGCGATGGCACATACTTCAACTCAAGAACACTTAATAAAATTTGGCCATCATTTACAGTCTTTGCGAAAAAGCAAAAATCTTTCCCTACGAAAACTGGCAACTAAATGTAACATTGATCATAGGGATATAGTGCGTTATGAAAAAGGTGAAATTAACATTTCATTTAATTCCTTAATTGAACTTTCTACGGGCTTAGAGATTCCTTTAAAAGAATTATTAGATTATTAATAGGATTAAAGCTTTCCTATTTCAATACGTAGTCAATTTAAGATCTATAAATCCTTTTTGTATATTTAGAAACTAAAGTTAATATTGCTTTAGAGTCATTACCTGAAATCCAATATCATAATTCTAATAGCTCTCGATGAATAGAAAATTGCGTTTTAATGATATTGATTTTCCGCAGTCGAGCCAATATAGTTCTGATTCAAGTAGAATTCCAATTGAATTTTATGAATCCGCAATTCCTAAGGCAATTACTTTTGATTTAGTTCTCGGTTACTTTAGCACTAATTCAATTAGAACGCTTTGCATGGGGTTTGCTGAATTCATTTACAATGGTGGAAATTTAAGAATAGTGACTAATCATGAATTAACAGAACTTGATAAAGAAAATCTTCTTATTAACACTCAAATAGTAGATGAAAATTCCGTAATTAATATTTTTAATAGCCTTGAACTACTTAAAGATCAGTTAGGACCGTTCGGTCAACATTTTTTTGATTGTTTAAAGTATCTTATATCTAAAAATAGATTGTTTTTGCAGCCAGTCATGCATAAACCAATTGCGATGTCTCACTACAAGAAATTAATTCTATTCGATGGATATGATTATTTATATGTTCATGGTAGTGCAAACTTTACAAGTTCTGGGATCATAAAAAATGGTGAAAGCTTCACTGTAGATAAATCTTGGGGAAGTGAAACAGAGGTTTTCCGAATTGAAGAGGAACGTAAAAATTTCGAATTAATATTTGCGAAAAAACATCCATCGTACATTTATTTAAAGCCTGAAGAAGTAACAGGTATAATTAAGAAGGTTGGGAATACCCAAACAGAACTGGAGTTACTTGAAACCTCAGTAGAACTGAGAAGCCAACTTAATTTACCATATGGAGTTCTCGAATATTATAAAAATAGAGAGAGTGAATTTAATGCAAACCTTGATTCAATTGTTAGCAAACCAAAATTTCCTTTTAATAGTTCACCAAGGGAATATCAATTAGAGGCTTATCAAAACTGGATTAACAATAATTATTCGGGACTCTTTGCAATGGCTACCGGTACTGGTAAGACTATTACTGCCTTAAATTGCGCATTAATGGAGTTTGATCGAATTGGTAATTATCACATAATCGTTTTGGTTCCATCAACAGCATTAATGAACCAATGGGAAAATGAATTGAAATCATTCAATTTTTCTAATATTTTAAAGGTTGGAGGCGGAAACAATTGGCTTAATGAAATTTCTGATTATGCGAGTAACTACAAGTACGAAATCAGACCAAACCTCGCAATAATAGCTGTAAATGATAGTTTTGTAATGCCGAAATTTCAAAAATATTATAAAGTTTTTCAACGAGATTTTCTTTTTATCGCGGATGAAGCGCATAATTTAGGTGCTACCAATATTAAAGCTATTTTAACCCATATCAATCCATTAAAACGAATTGGTTTAAGTGCTACGCCAAAACGCATTTATGACCCCGAGGGTACGGAATTTTTAAACACCTTCTTCAAAGACAAGGAGCCTTATTGCTATAGTTTTACTATGGAAAGGGCTTTACAGGAAGGACGTCTAACAAATTATTATTATTACCCTAAAACTATCCAACTAGAGAATGATGAACAAGAAAAATATAATAAGATTTCAAAAGAACTCTTAAAATATTTTGATTTTGAAAAAGGTCAATTCAAAGATAACCCGATGGTTGAAATACTCCTCCTGGAGAGAAAACGTGTAATTCACAAAGCGCGGCGAAAACTTGAATGTTTTGGCGAAATACTTAGGGAACTTAAAAGTAAAAATAAACTTCATTATACCTTTACATATGTTCCTGAAGGAATCTCATATGATTCAAATATTGAAGGTGAAAAACTAATTTATACATATATTAGGAAAGCCCATGAATTTGATCCGAATCTAAAACTTTCATCATATACATCAGCTGACTCGGACCATAGTAATTTGTTAAAAGCATTCACTGCGGGCGAAATTGATATCGTTTTTGCTATGAAAATGCTTGATGAAGGAATAGATGTGCCGAGAACCGAAATTGGAATATTCGCAAGTAGTACAGGGAATCCTCGACAATATATTCAGCGTAGGGGCCGATTATTAAGGACCCATAAAGACAAACTATTTGCAAGTATTTATGACATGATTGTAACACCTCAACCATCAGAATATGATCCGGCTTTATACAGGATTGAGCAGAATCTTCTTAGGTCAGAATTATTAAGGGTTGCCTATTTTGCAAGTCTTTCTATGAATTTTAGAGATACGAAAATAGCTCTTGGAAACATTGCGAGCAAATATGAATTAGATATTGATACATTAATAATAGAGTTACAATAATGAGCCCGGAAAACTTATTGAGAGATATTTTAAGCGACGAGGAACTTAAAACCAAGTATAAATTAAGTGATGCGGTAATCGCTAACGCAAGATTATCTGCACCCTACGAACATGAAATAATTGAATACTTAGCAGCAATTATTAACACCTCAATGGATCAGCATTTAGCCCCACAATCGGTTTATAATAAAATTAAAAACATTATTAAAATAGCTTAACATGGCCTCTATTATAAATCAAGTAAGCTTTCACAATTTTTTTAATTACTACGGCACATATGATAAAAATGAATATGATTTCACCGATGGAGTGAATATAGTTATTGCCGATAACGGCACCGGAAAATCAAAATTTTTCAACGCTTTTATGTGGCTGTTTTATGATGAGGTTTGGGATTCTGATAAAAAAGTAAAGGCCCAGGTCAAATCGTTCGCGGTAAAAATGATTTCAGATAAAGCAAAGGCTGAAGCAAGCATTGGAGACATTATTGAATGTGGTGTAAAAATCCAATATTCTGATAATAGATTCCGATATCAAATTATTAAAAGCCTAAGAGCAAAAAAAATAGGTGAATCAATTACTGAATCTGGCTCCTGGCAAATCTTTTTAAACGAAATAGAAATTTCTAAGAGAGACATAATATTGTTGACATATCATCCTGTATACGATGAGGAAGATAAAATTAAAATTCTTAATAAATTAATTCAGGTAAACCTTAGACCATATTCCTTATTTCAAGGTGAAGAGGTTGATAAACTTATCGATTTTTCTGATCCAAAAGCTATAAAAAATGCTGTTACGACCTTAACCTCAATAACTAAGTATGACGATTTAAAGGAGATAACAGCATACATATCCAAAAGAGCCGAAGAAAGTCTAAACAAAAAGATTGAGGCATCTACAGAGGATACAGCAAATTACGATAGGATTATTAGGGACCAAATTAATAAGCGAGAATCGCTTGAGCATGAAGAAGAAAAGCATAAAAGATTTCAGGAATCATTCGATGAAAATAGAATGGAAGTTGATAATTTGGAAGCCTTAAATGAAAATGCAGAAAAAAGAAAGGTTTTCGATGACAAAATAAAGGATTTGAATAGTCAGTTAAGTCAAGTTAAAGATGAATACGAATCATTAACAAGCAAAATTAACAGTAAATTTTTTGATGGTAATTTCGCGTGGCTTAGTCTTGGGTGTGAAAAATTCGTAGAAACCTTTAAGAATAAAAACAACAATTACACTGAAAAACATATTGCTTATCGCCTGGATAAATTGAACGAAAGCAGCTCAAATAAAGTTTCTTTACTTCCGGTAGGATCTCCCGATCCTATTACCGTAAGAACAATGATTGAAAAGGAATTTTGTTACGTCTGCAATCGTGATGCAAAAAAAGATACTGCGCCGTATAATCATTTAGTAAGTTTACTTGATCGACCGGGGAAAAAAGCAGAAATCGAAGTTTTTAAAAACGATTTAGGAGCTTTTTTTAGTGAAATCATGGTTGGCGCTCAGCCCTTTATAAGCAGAATGGCATCCGTACCAGATTCGGTCAAACAAACGCGTCTTAAGGAAAAAGAACTTAACGATAAAATTAAATCCATTCAGCTAAAAATAAAAGACCAAAGAGACAAGCGTTCACACTTACTTATTGGAGATGGGGATTCTGACGCGAGCAGTCAACGTGCTATAATGAGTCAATACAGAGGAGCCATTAGTAGAATGGAGCGAGCGAAAGCCGATTTAGAGTTAAGCGCAGAACGTGTAGCAAAAATTAAAAAAGATTTAAACTTATTAGGAGATGAAATAGGAAGAATGGGATCTTCTATTAAGGATGTACCTGAAGCCTATAAAACAAATTATTCGTATGCTTTTGATTTAAAAAATGCCGCAGATAGGACAAGATCAAGAATTTATAAAAATATGCTTGATACACTTGAGAATTTCGCAAACCAGCACTTCAGAAATCTGATTAAATATAATGATATAAAAGGCGGTAGACTAAAATTTGTAAACACAGCCAATGATACTATTGAATTTTTCTATATAGATAAAGTGGGAAATGAAGTATCGGGTGCTTCTGAAGGTTTTCAGAGAATGAAAGTACTTTCGGTTTTAATGGCTATCATTTCTGTCACCAAAACAGGGTACGAATATCCACTTTTAGCCGATGCACCTTTGTCAGCATTCGGCCAAGGTTTTATTAGAGGATTTTTCGAGGAGACGGCTAAAGTATTTCCGCAGAGCATTATTCTAATTAAGGATTTGTACGATAAAACAAGTCCAAATAAAATAAATGTATTAGGTCAGGAACTTTTGTCAAATGATGCAATAAAAACAGTTTATTTAAATGAGATTCCTGAAGATCTTGAACAAATAAACATATATACTACAAAAAAGAAGATTAAATAAGATGACGAGCCAGGATTTTAAAGCTGCAATACTTGCAAAAAGCCCTCATTTTGCTAATTCCAATCAAAAGGTGTTTGATGCTTTAGCTAATAAACTACAAAGATCAGGGCAATTCAGCCAATTTGGCGCACTATACGAATTGTTCATTTACTCCTTTTTTATTGGAATTCATATCAATTCAAAAATTGAATTACCAGAAAGGAAACATACTTCTGAATTCGCAAAGATTGGTGCTTGGAAACGTGATTCTCCGATAATAAACTTTATACTTTTCATAGTTTTTAGTAGATCAGAAGAAATAGGCTTCGATTGGAATCAACTTGAGCACATGTCCGATAAGGAAATTGAGGATGTATTAAAAAACATTGTAACTTTCATAGAAGAGTATGCTCACGGTGGACTTAACTACCTTAAAAACAAATATGATAGTGATGAATTAGATAATACACAGTATCTCTTCATTGACTTATTAGATGAGGTTATAGAACATGTTAACGAAATAAGTAATCAAACAACTGATATAGATGAAGAAAGTGAGATTAATGAGCCTTCACAAGAATCGATTATTGCAGAGCTAATTAAAGGAGGGGAATCAACAAACGTTGAATTTAAATCGACTTTGCGTGTTAATATGCATACTAATAAACCTGATAAAGGCATGGAACATACCTGTATGAAAACGATAGGTGCATTCTTAAATAGTAGCGGCGGTACATTGATAATTGGTGTTGACGACAAAAAGCAAATATTAGGATTGGATAACGACTTTAATTCATTCAATGAAAATAAAGATAGATTCGACGAATTTCAAAAACACCTTGATAATTTAATAGAGGCTTATTTTAATAATGGAGTTTTCTCATTGTTGGACATATCCTACCCCACCATTGATGAAAAAATGATCTGCATAATTAGAGTAAAGTTTAGTTCAAAAGGACACGTACTACTCTGCAATAAGTCAGATAATAATTCAGAAGAGTTTTATATCAGGAGATCTGCATCATCCAAAGCTTTAAATGTAACCGAGATGATCAATTACGTCAAAAGTCATTGGAATTAATCTTATTAAGATAACACATCCATATAATTAGGTAGAAATTTATAAAGTTTCCTATACCTGTTTCTATCGGTTTCCGGGATGAATTTAAGCTCTTCTATGTTGACATAATCAGCATGAGTGTTTGGTAAATGAGAATTCAACAAATAGATTTCCTTGTGCGAAATCATAGGCGGGTCGATATTGAACCTATTATGGTCTGTGGAAATAAATTCAAATTTATCCAGGTTGAACTTTTCAAGGGAAAATCCGCTATTAACTCTATCTATTAATCCACCAAAAGAAACCATAGGCGCATTATCTTTATAAGTTAAAAATATCAATTGTCTAAAAATTAACTTATCTTCAGGTGCGAGTGCGTGATTTCGCGATTCAATAACCTGGTTGATTTTATTTAATAGCATTTTACGAATTGTAAGATAATCCTTGTCTCCGGCAAAATCGCTATTTGTGATATCGATTGGAACCAAATCACCGAACCGTTCTTTAAAATCATCCATGGATAGTTTAAGCTGTTTATTACAGCTCATTAAATAAAAACTTCCTGGTTGAATATTTGAAATTATTATTTCAAGATCATTAAAGAAGTCATATTCTAATTCTCCATCGTAGTCCATCCAGATGAAATCTTTATTTTCCAAATCAAATATGGTAGGAAGAAGATCTGTAGATTTTCCTGGGATTACTTCGATGCACTTAAATGGCCGATTAAATTCTACTCTTGGTAACAGGCTTTCTTCTAATTCAAAGCTTATCATTTTCTCGATATTCAACTCTTTGTGAAAAAGTTTAAAATCGGTAAAATAAGTAGAACCAAAACCAACATAACGACAATCAAGAGGGTTGAAATGTTTGAAAAGCTCTTTTAATGTATAAACCAGCATTTTCCGTTCTACAGACTTAGATGCTCTTAAATTGTAGTTTATTCGATTTCCGCTTGCACTCATAAATTATCGGATTCTTTGTTGAGGAAATAATCAAATAATTTAATGCCTAAGTCCTTATTAGTATTTACACCAAAAAACCTTTGTGAGGGTGTTACATAAGTTTTCTCAGCTCTAAAAGATATGGTTGTAAATCTATCATCTACTTCTCCTACTCGTTGTATTACAGGGCTGGCAAAACGCGCGTTATATGTTTTAGTACTTAATTCAATTACATCTACTTCATCAGAGGCTGTTATAATATCATTTCTTTGTTCATCGGATTCCAAAAGCTTTAAGAAGTTCATTACCTGAGTCATTGAAGTAATCATCTCATGTCTCGCAGCTTTATAAACAGGGGAATTACTATCTATACCTGTTTTAGTAGTCGTCATAGGTAATGCTTTTGAATCGTCGGCTGAAAAGAATACGATCCCGCGGAACATAGCATATATATTATGAAATTTTAATACTCCGGATTCTCCAAATCTTTTCCCTTCCCAGCCAGTCAGATTTGTCTTATCCTTCTCTAACACTAACCGGTCGTTACAGTATATATACCAGCCAGCAGCATCAGGATTAGGTTTACCAATGCCTGCATAAATTTTGATATTGACACCTTGAACAGTCAGTTCTTTATAAAAAGGCTTGAGATCGTTGTTTTCAAGAATCGCAAGTCCACTCTTATTTAATAAAGTACCATTAAGATATATAGCTATATTTTTGTCAATACTAAAGCTCAGAGTCCGTTCAATTTCATTTTTCAAAACTGAAAGAAAAACAGCGAGACCGAACTCTTCAATTACATCCTGTGTTAATGACGTTACCCTTATGTAGGTCCCATCCTCACCTAATAAATTGTTTGTATCCGGAGTGATATTTGTATATTGAAAGGTCCAGTCTTCCTGAGTACTCCAATTATTAACATCTACTGATACTTGAAAATGATCTGCCCCACATTTAGATTCGACTTCGAACTGTTTTCCAATTTTAAAAAGGGCCCTTTTCATTCCAACCCCAAAACGACCGACAGAATGTTTCACGTCGTGATCACTGGTTGTTGGTCTTCCAAACATAAAAGCATAGTCCTGTGCAGTTTGTAGGGTAAAACCGCCACAGTTATCCTCAATTATGAATTCGCTCTCATTTACTGTAATTTTAACATAAAGATTGGAAAAATCGCCATTATCTCTTAAGTTTTTAGCGCCGTCGATAGAGTTATCAATTAAATCAATAATAGCACGTTCCAACTTAATATCCTTAGTTAGCATCGTAATAAAGAACTCCTTAGTAGGACTTGCCTTAATTGTGTTGCTCATGTGGTGTAGGTTTAGTATTTATAACATGTAATTTATATAATATTTAGAAAACTGCTATACCTTTTTCAATTTCATTTATTAAAAAGTCTGTACCGGTTATGGATTCTTTCTTTTCAATATCCTTATAAATTAACCTCAATCCTTCATCAATATGCATCTTAACATATTTTTGAATGTCTTTATCAGATTTATTGAGATTATAATGAACACAGATTAACGCAATATATATATCTGTATAATTACCAAAAAGAACTTTGGTATTATATTCCTTTCCTCCAGAATCCTGAATATTGTTCAAATCCAATTTTAGTTCTTTTGAAAGAGAATAGCTAAAGGCCATTCTGGCAATTACATTTTCTGCGCCAAGGTTCAACCTATTGGTTAGTAACGTAACAATGTCTTTGTTAGCCCGTGAAGTTCTAATGTTATTGAACATAGGTCTTTTGTAAATTTTCGAATTGTTCAAAAAGCATTTCCGGCAAAACATCTGCAAAACATGACTTGTATGGCGCGATCTGATTTATCAAATAGCTTTTTCCAACTTTAGGCAACAACATAAAGTATTCACCGGCATTCAACTCTTTTTCTAATAAGGGGAACACAACCACTTGAGATGATATTGCGGGGTAAAAATCCTTAATAATATTACCAGCATGTAATTTATCCAATTTTTGAAGTGGACTATCGATAAATACAGGGAACTGTATATTGGATTCTGTAATCAGCGCTTTTAATAATGCCGTAGCGTATAATTGTTGTTCTCCTTTCGACAAGCTATCTTTATTAATAAGGGAGTTGCTGTAATCATAAAGATCAACATCAATTAAATCTCCTTCGACCTTTACATTCACCTTTTCAACAAAGTCATGCTTATGCATCAGGCGGTTAAGTTCCTTTTTGATATTTTTTTCCAGCGAACCCTTTTTCTTTTGTTTGAGCTGAAAAATAAATGTTTCCAGCTGCTTAACTAACCTTTCGGCAGTTTGTGCCTTTTGTTGATCAGTCTCCCCGATTTTAATATGCTTAGTCTGTTCAGATAGTTGTTTTTTAATATTTGAAGTTTCTTTTTCTAAAACTCCAAGCTTAACCTTGATATCCAAAATACTATCTTCAAGAGCTATGATTTCATTCTGAAGGGAGATATAAGTTTCTTTCAAAGCTTTAATCACAGGATCATCTGCTTTAGCTTCAGCATCCTGAACTTTCTTTTGCGTAATATTATAAGTGCTTTGTAATCGTCTCGCGTCAGCTACCAAGGTTTTAAATTGTTTACTATATACGTTACCCAGGTTATCGATAACTGCGTTGAAAAGATTGTTTTGTTCAGCAGTGAAGTTTAGCAAAACTTTATGACCAGGAGTTTCATCTGATACTAAGTTTATTTCTAATATGGCATTAACTTTAGCAAAATTAAATTCAGGATGTTCCATAAATGCCTGAGAAAGCAATTGATACTTTTCCTGCAATAGACTATTGATGAGACTGTGGTGTGCTTGTCTTTCCTCTAAATCAAGTTGTTTTTTTACCATCTTCATTTTACTGGCTACCATTGCAAATGGTGCTAATTCAAGCAAATCATTAAAACGATTTTTATTCTTTACAAGCTCTTCCTTTAATTGGATTCTAATTTTCTTAAACTCCTGTAACTCTTCAAAACTCATGGCACTTCCTGCCCGAACAAGACGTTCCTGAATTTCTGAAAAATCACTTTTCTTAATTACCCACTCCTGGTCTTTTTTGCTTAAAGTATTCTGATAAAACTCTAATAGATTACTGTTTTCAACCAGCTTATTTTGGTAAATTTCTATCTTTCGAAGGTCAGCCTTGTCAGCAGATTTTTTACTAATCCTTAAAAGCAAGTTTTCCAAATTTGACTTTAAATCAGTATATTTTTTTATTCCAAGAACTTCTGTATATGCCTTGCTGAAATATTGCTTTTCCTCTAAACTTTTAACTTCGGCAAGGGCCGTGATTTTTTCCGCATCAAAAAAGAAAAATTTTGCTATTTCCTTGGGCAATACAAAATCATTTATAAAAATTTCTGTACCAATAGTTTTTGTAAGTTCATTTGGTTTACCATCAATTAGTATTTCAACATTGTCATTACCCGTACTAAAATTATAGGTGCGTTTAATAGAAACCTGTTTACATGAAAGGTGTGGGATAAAGATATTTGTTAAATAAACGGTAACACTAAAGGAAAAAGTTTCTGCGATTTGTTGTTTAATCGCCTCTTTTTCTAAAACGTTTTTTGTAGCCTGCAATTTATCATGAAGTTCTTGTTTGAATGCAATTGCTTCTTCCAATGCAGGACGATTCATTAATTTATTAGCATACTTTTTATAACCGCCGCTCTCATAGATTTCCTTACGATAACGCTCGTCAACATCCGCCATTAGTTTACCATAAAGCACCCAAACCAATGAGGTTAAAAGAGAGGTTTTTCCAAAACCGTTTTGTCCGGATATTACTGTAACATGTTTTTCTGGATTCAATGACAACGATAAGTCATGTTCTCCATAGTAAACTCGAAAATTGCGAATTCTGATTTTATCAATTAACATACAGAACGCTTTATATAATCTCTTTCAATATGATTTTCAAAATCACTTTGAATTCCAAAATTATTAACCAGTAAAATTTTAGATTTTTGGATTTCCAATAATTCAGTAATTAAGTTAAAGTCTGAAGGATCTTCACAAACTTCCTTCAAAAGATCCTTTTCAAATACTTGGCCATCTGAAAAGTCTTCATTTTTCATCTGTGTTTGATAAACCCTGTTATAAATATCCGCGACATTGAAATCAAATATTGAATCACGATGCCAAGTTACCTGTATAGCTACGAGTTCCTGGTAATTAATTAAAATAAGATTAGGATCTTCTTTTTGAACTTCTTTCTGAGCATTCAAAAGAACTTCCAACATGTAAGCTCGTTTTTCCGGTAAGTATGGCCCCCAGGTTTCTTCATCGGCATTTTCAGCACTTGAATTTCTTCTCCAAGTTTGCCTCCAACTCCTATCATTTCTAAAATCGACCAGCATGTCGCGAAATTCAACCAATGGTTCCATCCATTCTTCACCGTTATCAATTAAGGCCTCCATTGATTTGTCTCTTTTAACGACGCTACATACCCAGCATCCAAATCGACTTTGACCACAGGACGGAGTTGTTGTATCAATGACTAAAGGACAATCTCCACCGGTGGCATTGCGATAAAGTGTTACCAAAGCGCGGTGGGATCCACCCCAAGGGGGATTTACTTGAAGTAAATATGTCCAAAGCTCATCAGTTAAAACTTCGGTAATTGGAGAATAAACGAATGCATTAGGAAGTACATGCTTGCGAAGGCGTTCACTGTCTATATAAATTTTATTATTAGCGATACTTTTAGCGCGTGTTGCACTTTCATCACTTCGTGTTCCTAATAAAATTATAGCTTCCCCAACCTCACTTATTTTATTTCTGATAAATTCTGTAGTAGGATTAATTTTTAATCTATCAGTACACCACCTGAAAGAGTTATTAGGCGCCGGATAGCCTTTACCCAATAGATTTACCCAAAAAGTGTCTTCTAATCTTGGGGTTGTTTGATGAACTGTAATAGGTAAATTTTGAGATGCAGCCGCCTTTTGAATATTTTCTAATGTAATATTTATGAATTGAGCAATTTTTGGATTTTCTACCAGGGTGTCATTACATACTACATAGACCTTTCTGCTACGTAAAATTGGATCAATCTTTAAAATAGCCTGCCATACTACTTGAAGCAGCATAGTACTGTCCTTTCCACCCGAAAAACCAATGATCCACGGACGAGGGTTTTCATCATTGATATACTGATCAATAATTTCCGCTTCAATTTCTTTTATATTTAATGCCATATCCTTACGCAAATTTAAACTTAGTATATTATAAAATGGCAATAATTACCTCATCAGTTAATAATTATTTACTTTGTGGAAAAGTTATAACGGATGTCTTTTATTGAAAACAAATTACCTTCTGACGAACGCTTACAGATAGCCGCACTTAGCAGGTGTTTTAAAAGTGTAGCAAATTCGTACAAATTTTACTGGTTTTTGTCAATTCTTGATCATCTTTCGGAACATCGAGATTTGTATATAAGTTTAGATGAACTCTCCATGAGAATGATATCATCCGTGTGGTATCCACTGGATTACTATAAGCTATCGTTCGGAAAACAAGATAGTTTTAAAGAATTAGCCAACACGATATCTACTCTTATGCAAGTTGATAACAGTATTAATTCTGCTGATTTGTTGACTCAAATCAATAACAATTTACCTGGGAAAGAAGCTGAAAGGTTGAGACGAAAAATAGAGGTTGTATTAAAACGGTGGGTTACCTATCGATTTTTAAGTCCATTTTTTACTGATTACTTAAAGGGTCTCAATGATCAGCAAATAAATGATAAAATAACAGAACTAACTAATGATGAAGAACATGAAATAATATCACCTTATCGTATTGAAAAAAAAGGAATAAGAATTCATCCAGCATGGGCCAATTACTTCAATCGTCACCAATATATTCTAAGAGGATATATTAAATACCACCTGATTCAATTTCTGCAAAAAAACAATCCTACAGTAGTTGGTTTATCTCAAAAACTGGAAAAACCATTCTTGAGAGATTTAAAAGTGGCTAAGTTGTATTGGGGAAAATATACTTCTAATAATGCCACTAATTGTATATTTAGTAATAATCCTATTTTAGAAACATCATACAGTCTTGATCACTTTATACCTTGGAGTTATGTTGCTCACGATCAACTATGGAATATTGCGCCGATATCAAGAGCTGTTAATTCTTCAAAAAGTGACAATTTGCCAACACTTTCAATTTATTTGTCTCCATTTTGTGATCTTCAGTACAAGGCTTTAAAGTTTCACATTGACTGCGGCAACCATAAGTTGATGGAGGATTATCATATACTATTCAAATCTTCGAATTTGAATAGCTTAACAAAGGAAGATTTTGAAAAAGTAGTTAGTTTAGAAATCTCAAATAGTTACAGAATCGCAGAAAATTTGGGCTTCAAAACTAACTACTACTTTTAGATGTTAGGAATTTAGAGGAAACTCTTTTTTATAGCTCTCTAACAGCTTCAAAAAAGCCGCCCCAACACCTTCCGATTCTCTATCAAGTTCATTGGCTTCATTTTTCTCAGTTTCTATTAGTTTCTCCCAATTTTCATATTGATAATAACATAGGCGATTATCAAAATGATGAAACTCGATTTCTTCCTTGTTCATTGGCCGTGACATAAATGGCACAGCATAAAATAATCCCATGGGTCTGCGATTACGTGGAGGCCACATTTCGGCGTGAATAAAGACATATATTCTTGGTGGATACTTGTTTTGTGGTTTATAATAATAATCAACTCTGCCTGATTTTTTCCTTGGTAAAGCGTTCACTCTATCATATTCAACTTTTTCCTGAATTGACATTACGTAACCTTCTTTAATCTTAACCATGATTTTCAAATTAAGCTTTTATCTGTATTAAATAAGCGTCGTAACGCTCGGTTATATCTTCCCCTCTGTCAAACCTGTCTTTCCCGAAATCGTACCTTTCCTCAAAAAATGACACCCTGTTGGTCAGGAGGTTAATCTCATAACGGTATGTAGCATTAATGCGCTGTTCGTTCATGGTGCAATGTTCTTTCAGCAGTTTCATTTCTGCATCGGGATCGTTCAGCATCAGGATTGGCTGTATAAGCGTTTCAACTATGTAGCCTTGTTCGGGTGCGCTGCTGCTGTCGGCAACACATTTGATCTTTCTGCCGTTGGTCAGTATAATATGAATATTGGATCGTGTCATGATATTTGATTGTATTTCTTGAAACTGATAAGAAAATATGCGGGGGAATTGATCCCCCGCTATACATTTAGTTAAGTATCAGGCATTGTGCGCCATGTACCGCAAACTCGGTGCATAAGCTGAATGCAGTCTGCGCTCTTAATTTAGCCGTGCCTTCTGTGATGGATTTGAACTTGGCTTCCCCGTCCTTGTAATTCCTTACATTCTGAAAGTAGCCGGTGATTGCATTATACGCACCGAAAACTGTTCCCGCTGTTGTCGGCATCTGCTGGGTTGAACTGCTCTGGGCGTACTCGTAAACCTTGTCAATCACATTGGTATAGTTGGCAGATAATTCATCAAGGTTTCCGCTTTGCAGGTTCTGCAGTACTTCCCTGTTTGGTGCCATGGCAATTTGTATCAGTTTTTTCACATCTTTATCAGTGATACGAACTTGCGCCCAATGGTTAAAAAGTTCAGATAATTCCGAACCTGCGTTATTGCTGATACCCATTAAGGTATGCGCCTGTTTAATGCGGTCGTTGGCCGATGCGGTGTGACGGATTTTAATCGCGTTAGAGTGGTTGCGGAGCGCAGCATTGAGTGTATTATTGCAGACTACACGAACCGGGGTAAATGCAGCTGTTATACTTCCGAACCCGTCATGCGAGGTGGTCAGGAATAAATATTGCTCGATCAGATCGTCCTTGCCGACACGGATATAGTCAGGGAGTTTGGCGGTAATAAATATGCGCTCGCCCTTGCCTAATGCGCCTGCGGTTTCATACAGGATACCATCACCGCCACCAACAATGGCGTCAAAGAATTCAAAAGCGTTAATGTTCTGTACGATCTCATAATCCCGGCCAACCACACCTAAGACATCCTCGGTGTCTGTCCTTACGGTAGCAAAATAATTGGGTACTTTTACTTCCGGGATAATGATATCTGTATCCGGGTCGCCGTTATGATTGTCGGTATCATAAGTAAAAAGCGGGCGCTTTTCTACGGTGTAATCCAGTCCGGCGTATTTGATCGCCTCAGCGCTGGTGGGGTATTGCTGTACTATCTTTCCCAGTCCGTGCCATGCTTTTTCCTGTACGCTGAAAAAGCTGTAATCATTGTTCTTTTCGCTGAAATTCAAGTTGTGTGCCATTTTTTCTAATTTTTAATTGAATTGATTATGTCTGTTTTTCTTTTTTTTGCCAGCCTCCTTCAATCATTTTTTTGGAGAGCGGGGGAAAAGAAAGCGGCGTCGTGTGACCGCAGCGAAGACAAAAGGAAACGGAATAATTGGAGGGGACCCTATGGGGAGGCAGCCGTTTATGCCGTAGTCTTTTGGCATACCCAAATAACAGCAGCGGTCACGAACTTAGCTGCGCTTTTATCCCGTTCGGGAAAAAAGATGAAAGTGGCTTGCGGAATAAGAATATCAGTTAATAAGAAGCTCAATTCCAAAGGCTGACATCAGGGCAAATGCCTGACTGCCGGATGAGCGGGATGAAACAGCCAGGTTAAGCATAGCGTACGGTCTGGTTCAGGATGCGGGACGGCTATGCGGCAGGCAGGCTTTTGCAGCTGCCCGGACCTGGTGAATGAACAAGCGCAGGCGCAGGAAATGAACCGGGTAAAGGGCAGAACAACTCTAATAGTACATTCAACTTCGATTTTCAAGCAGGTGCCTGCCTGCCGGATGAGCGGGCGGAACAGTCGTTAAGCATCGCGTACGGTCTGTTCGGTCTGCGGGGGAGGCATACGGCAGGCAGGCTCCTGCAGCTGGCCGGAACCTGGTGAACGGACAAGCGGTGCGCAGGCAGTGAACCGGGTGCAGGCCTGAATCCTGAAAGCTGTTTTATCACCCGAACAGTTAACCAACCAAAAGCATCAGGGATAGCAGCGGCATCCTTCGCAGAAGATACAGTGTATAGCCTGACTGCGGCTTGCGCAGGATGCCGGAATAAAACAAAACTTCAGGCGTTCATAAAAATGATATGATCGCTGCTATGGGAGGCATGCTGCGAGAAAAGACTATAAAACATATACTGACCATACATGAGATCTATCATGAAAACAGCAATACACGGGGCAGGGAAATTCTGGCACAATACCCACGAGCCAAAACTCATCGAAGTTGCCTCATATAATCAGATACCAGAACTTTCCGGCTTTGAAGGGTCAATGAAATAAATACAATATAAGGATGCCCGGCACAAATAAAGCTTTTATGGCGAAGAACAATATCCAAATATAACTGCCTGGTGCAGTAAATTTAGTGCAGCCACCCGGCAATGCCTCCGATCAAACTGCTGAGCACATCTTTTATAAAACCAGGTTTTTTACTTTTTCTAATGTTTTCATCAAATCTATTCCTGAGCCGAGTACACCGGTAAACAGATCACCGGTCTCCTTTAATCGGTCAATAGCATTATGGATAGTAAAGTCACGCATGGTCAGTCCTGGTCTGACCTCATCCCATGTCACCGGCATGGACACCGTTGCACCCGGCTTAGGCCGAAGAGAATAAACTCCCGCAATAGTTGCACCCGGACGGTTCTGTAAAAAGTCAAGGTACATTTTACCCTTGCGATTAGAGATCATTCTTTCCAGCGTAGTAAAATCAGGGATCTGTTTCTGCACCAGTTTTACAATAATGTTGGCAAAAAGCTGGCTCTGATCATACGTGTACTGTGCACCGAGCGGGATGTAAATATGCATAGCGGTTGATCCGGAGGTTTTCGGATAACTGGGAACATAATGGCGTCCAGCACCTTTTTGACCTCCAGCGCGGCCTGAATCACCTGATCGAAATGCTGTTTGTCAGGATCAAGATCTATAATGCAATAATCGGGATTATCGGGTGACTGAATCCTGCTGAACCACGGGTTCATTTCTATACATCCCAGGGATGCCATCCAGAGCAGCGTTGCCTCGTTATTGCCCAGGAGATAATCCTTATCAACTCCTTCACCATTGGTATGCGGCATAGTTTCAGCCCAGCCGGGTGCTTTGTCCCGGACATTTTTCTGATAAAAACTCTCACCATGTATCCCGCCCGGATAACGGTTCAGCGACATCGGCCTGTCCTTCAGGTAAGGAACCATAAACGGAGCAACCTGATGGTAGTAATTAAACATATCCCTTTTGGTGACCATATCTTCCGGCCAGTATAATTTATTCAGGTGGGTGAATTTGATCAGGTGTCCGTCGACCTTAATTTCTTCCGTTTCCTTTTTGGATGTGATCAAAAGATCTGCGGGAGTTTTACCTGTCTTTGGTTTAACTGAGCGCTTCGGTTTCGGGTCCGTTTGCTTTGATGCATCCCTTTTTAATTCCGCCATCAGACTGACTTCTTCGACAACTTCTTCGGTATCCGATTCAATTTCCATCATCACATCTCTGGCCTTCTTATCACTGCGCATACCTTTAAAGGAAGCCTGACGAACCTTACCGTCACTGGTGATTTCAGCAAACTCAACTTCGCAGACCAGTTCAGGCTTTAACCAGGTAGCTTTAGCGCCTAGTCTTCTCGGCCGGAACTGTGAAGGTTCATCAACATCTGGTTCGACGTCAAACGGACTTTCCATCGTGATGAGTGGTTTGAACTGCGCCATCATTTCTTTTTGTTTCGTATCGTTGAAGCCGGTGCCGACCTTTCCAATATAGCGCAGTACACCTTTCTGGTCAAAAACGCCAATGGCGAGTGCGCTGAAATATTTACCAGTACCCTCATTTTTAGTGAAGCCGGCAATGACCACTTCCTGGCGGCGTTTGGCTTTGATCTTTAACCATTCACGGGAACGTGCATCAGAAGTGTACAGACTATCGGCCCTTTTGGCAATGATACCTTCAAGACCCATCTTTTTTGCTGCTTCAAAAAATTCTATCCCGCCTACATCAAATGTCTGACTGGGCCTGATCAGTTCATTATTTTCCGGAAGTACTGCATCCAGAATTTCACGTCTCGATTTTAGCGGCAGCCCGGTAAGGTCACGGCCGTTATACCATAGGATATCAAAAATGTAATACGCGAGATGCGCGCTTTTTTTATTACGCCAGTTCTGCAGTGCACCAAAATCCGCCGTGCCTTTATCATTTAAAGCTACGATTTCGCCATCAAGCACCATATTCAGGTTCCAGCTTTCCAGTAAATCATTGATCGGCTGGAATTGCCCGAATACCAGGTTATTCCTTGACATCAGTGTGGCCTTGCCATCGTTCAGCAAAGCTACTGCCCGGTAACCATCCCATTTGATCTCATAGATCCAGCCTTGCTGATCAAATGGTTCATCCACCAGTGTGGCTTTCATTGGTTTGATATCTGCCGGAAAAGATGTTTTCGGTAACTCCTTAAGCAAAGCGGCTAAGCCTTGTAGTTCCGGCAAATCCGGTGAATTGACGGTTATTTCAGGATCTTTAACCGGGTTATTTACGTCTGCTGTTTTCGTTTTCCCCTTTGGATTTTTACCGTCCGACAATTCTATCCAAACCGGCGCATGGTCACTTGTTCCCGGCCAGCCGCGTACATATTTGTCCACATTGGCTGTTTTGAGCCTGAATGCAACGTTTTTATTCAGCAGAAAATGATCAAGGCGCAGACCAGCGTTTCTCCCATAAGCATCCCTCAGATAATCCCAGAAGGTATAGATCCGTTCATCGGGATAAAGTTTTCTGATAGCATCCGTCCAGCCCTGATCTACCAGGACTTTAAAAGCCTTGCGGCTTTCGGGACAGAACAAAGCATTTTCGAGATACTTTTCAGGTTTGTAGGTATCAAGTTCTGTCGGCATTACATTATAGTCCCCGATCAGAATAACTGGCAGTTCCCGGTTTACCAGATCTTTTGCATGATCGGCTAACCTTTTAAACCAGCGCAGTTTGTAATTGAACTTCGGCCCAGGATAAGGATTGCCGTTTGGCAGATACAGACAGCCGATCACAATTCCGCCGGTAAAAGCTTCGATATATCTGCTGTGCGTGAACTCCTCATCTTCACAAGGCAGGTCATTGCGCAGTTCCCGGATCTCTGTTTTAGAAAGGATGGCTACACCGTTCCATGACTTCTGCCCGTGCCAGACGGCCTGATAGCCGGCTTCGCTGATGGCAAGCTCAGGGAATTTATGGTTTTCGGATTTAAGTTCCTGGAGGCATACAACATCAGGCTGCGCTTCTTCTAACCAGCGCAGCAGGATTTCTAAACGGCCGTTAATGCCGTTGATATTGTAGGTTGCGATTTTCATTGTTCACTACAGACAAAAAAGCCCCTTGCGGGGCTGTGCTTTTCGGCTATGTTCTGATAATTCGGCAATTATTTCTTCCCGTTCAGTTTACTTTCAACAGCACTGCGCTGATTTGAACCGGCTGACTTTTTAGCGGCATCAACCTTTTTAGCGGTGGTACCTTCCTTTTTCGCTTCGTAAGCTAATTCGTGTGGCTGTTCCGATACGGAATGTCTTTCCACTTTTGATCCTTTAGTTGCCATAGTATAAATGTTTTAGATGTTCATCCTATAACAAGATGTCAATCAGTGTGTTTTAACTTATAACTTATTTATTTGCCGTCATCCGGCATAAAAAGTTTTCGGTAGTACCGAATTACTGATGAATGTATAATTCTGAATAGGCTCAACTTTGCTGTTGATGGAACCCTTTAATTTTAATGAATTGCCAGAAGTTGTAAGGCGTTTGTTCGAGAAAATTGAACAGATGGAAGGTCTGCTGCTCAATTTGCAGCCTAAGGACGAAAGCGAAAATGAATTGCTGGATATATCAGAGGCTGCAAAATTTCTTAAAGTATCAGTTGCATCATTATATACCAAGGTAAGCAGAAAAGAAATCCCGGTAAGCAAGCCTGGTAAAAGACTTTATTTTAATAAATCAGAATTACAGAACTGGATCAGAAGCGGAAGGAAAAAAACGATTACTGAGATTAGCGACATTACCCCAAACCGCAGAACATCAGTAAGTCGGGCAAATCATAAATTAGACAAATTCTAATATCGCCAGAAACCACAAAGCTGCCTGTACCAGGCCGCTTTGCGGTGAATAGTATCCCTATTTTATTTACATAAACTAAGTTTAGTAAGATCAAGTTTAATTCTTCCGGCGGCTTCAATCTTCATTTTGTCCTTAACCTTGGTGTATATCAAAGTTGTTTTGATACTTTTATGTCCGAGCAGCTTTGATACCGTAAGTAATTCAGTTCCCAGTTCCAGCTGAAGTGTAGCATAGGTATGCCTGAAACTATGGAAGGTTATGTTTTTATCAATACCTGCTCGTTCCATCCAAACATTAAAACAGGATTTAATATTTGAATAATGCAAATTGTTAAATACAAGATGTTCGGGTGTCAGGCGTTCGCCCAGAACCTCTATAGCCTGGTCTGAAACCGGTAGAATTTCTGCGCCTTCCGTTTTCTCCTGGGTGAACTGCAGATAAAATTTGCCAGCTTTACCTCTGACTTCTGACCAGGTAAGTGTTTTAACATCTGAAAAACGTAGCCCGGTCAGCCCGGAGAAAATTGCCGCCCTTTTGACAACATCAGATTTAACAGGTGTATTTACCAACAACTGAAACTCTTCAAGTTCAAGTTGTTCCCTGTGTGTCTCCTTTAATTTTATCGGATCAACCTGGCTGTGGAGGTCGACCGTCAGAAGTCCCTGTTTATAAGCGCGTTTTAAAGCGTTTCTAAATTTTGCAAAATAATTGGCGGCGGTATTACGGGAGATAGGTCGCCCGCGCCGGCTGATGCCGGGACCGCTCAGCATGAAGTTTTTATAATCTTCGCACATAAACTCATCCAGATCATTAAAGATCAGGTCATGGCCGGCAAAGGCAACAAAATACCTGTAAGACATTGCATTATTGTCACAGTCAGAATTGGTTTTGGTGCAGATAAACTGTTTAAAGTATTCCACGAAACTTGAACTGCGGTCCCGGTTAGAAATAAATCCATATTTCCGGTTTTGAATATCAAGCAGACGATTTGCCCTGATATTTTCAAGCAGATCATTAGTTTCTATATTATGATTCCGTTCCCATACATTGGAAGGTTTCTCATACACGAAAATATCTAAAAACTCAAAGCGCTGAGGTTTGCCGGTTTTTGGGTTGCGTAAAGGAGGTGAGAAGTCAAGATATACGGACTGCCTTCCTTTTGTTAATGCTTTTTTTCTGATGTGTACTTTTGCCATAATTACAGTTCTGTATAAAAAATTTTATTCAAATCGGATTTGGCCACGTAGGTGTACCATCCTTCCTGAAACTTAAAAAGTTTGTGTCTTTTGATGAGATTAAATAAAGCCGATTCCGAGATCTTAAAAATTTCCTGTGCCTCAGCCATGTGATAGCATTCCGAGATTGGTGGCGGCTTGATTTCTTTAATTTGAACTACCGGAGGCAACTCAAATATTTTATCTATATCAACGCGCCGGACGAGTGTTTTTCGTTCAGAGAGATTAACTGCATGGATCTTACCTAAATTGATAAGATGGTAAACCATTTTATCCGTTGCCTGGAGTAGTTTGGCTGCATTCTTCACGGTGAGAAATTCAGCAGAGGTCTGATCTTCAGGTTTTGCTTCCAGTACTTTTTTAAGGACCTGATCCATTGGAGCCATTTTTTGTGAACGCTCTTTCGCTTTATAGTGCCTTTTATTGCACAGTTTACTGCAGAATCTCGTTACAGTAGTTTTTGCCACGAAAACGGTTCCGCATTGTTCACATAATCGGTTTACAGTAAAATTAGAACTCATATCAGTTTCATTCAAATTCGTTACCGGCAAAATTTTGGCAAAGCAATTCCTTGCGATAATTTCGCCTCTTTTAAAACATTAAAAATCAGTTTGTTACACCATTCAGGTGAGATCACCGGGTAAGTAACTACCGACGATTTTTTCTTTAATCATCGGTTGTAATTACTCCATCTTTAAGGCGGTTTAAGCTTATATAAGGCGCAATAAGCGGAAATAAGAGTATATAAGCTACTTAATTCCTCCTCAAATTTTCAATCTCAAAAAAAATCGTTTTTGAGTAACAACTTAGTAACAAAAATAAGAAATACAATGCATATTATCCAAGAATTTGGACAAACGAAATATACATAACTTATTAACAATGAGTAGTTTACTTGTCGTAAGTTGTCGTTAATTTGGCGTGTTTGTCGGCATCATTTGCCGATACAGAACTTGCTAAAAATATTTTCCAGCAAATCGTCTGTAGTAACTACTCCTGTTATTTCGCCAAGGTAGTGTAGCGCTTGTTTAATGTCCATCGCCAGGAAGTCCGATGTAATGTCATCTATCCCGTTCAGCACCCTTGAGAGACTTTCCTCTGTTTTTTGCATTGCTTCCAGGTGGCGGATGTTGGTAATCAGCGTTTCGTTGCCGTTTAGCTGCTCTTTTACAGCGGCATAATATATCTTTTGTTTAAGCTCTTCTATATTCTGCTTTTCTTTTGCGGAAATAAAAACGGCCGTTTCAGTATGGGGCAGTGGTAATTGCTGTTCGTGGTTCAGCAGGTCGGCTTTATTTGCAACTACCAACATGGTTACGTTTGGTCTTTTTAGGCTTTCAAGGTCGCTGTTCAATTCGGCAACGGTAATTTGCAAAGCGTCAAAAACATACAACAACAGGGCGCTTTCACTTATTTTCTCCATGGTGCGCTGTACACCAATCTGCTCTATAGCATCTGTGGCCTCGCGTATGCCCGCTGTATCAATCAGGCGAAAGTTAATGCCGTTTATGTTTAATATTTCTTCAATGGTGTCGCGGGTTGTACCTGGTATGTGGCTCACAATCGCACGTTCTTCATTCAGCAAAGCATTTAATAAGGTAGATTTACCCGCGTTTGGCCGGCCTGCTATCACAGTGTTCACCCCGTTTTTAATGGCATTGCCTAATTCAAACGAACTGATAAGACTCGTCACTATCCGGTTGATGTCGACTATCAGCTTCTTTAACTGGTCGCGATTGGCAAACTCTACATCTTCTTCGGCAAAATCCAGTTCCAATTCTATCAACGAAGCAAATTGAACTAATTGCTCCCGCAATGTTTTGAGCTGACTGCTAAAGCCACCCCTTAATTGTTGCAATGCAACTTGCTGCGATGCTTTGGAGTTGGAAGCGATCAGGTCAGCGACAGCCTCTGCCTGGGACAGGTCTAGCTGACCGTTAAGGAATGCCCGTAAAGTAAACTCCCCTGCCGTGGCAGCGCGTGCACCATTCCTGATTAGTAGTTTTATGATAGAACCAATAATAAAGTTACTTCCGTGGCAGGAGATTTCTACTACGTTCTCGCGGGTGTAAGAACGCGGCGCAACAAATAACGATGCTACTACTTCGTCCAGTTCCGCGTCACCATCCATTATACGGCCAAAATGCAGCGTATGCGACGCTTGTTTAGTAAGATCTTTCCCCTTCCAAACTTTCTGGGCAATGTTTATGGCATCCGGGCCAGATAAGCGGATAACGCCGATAGCACCCGTTCCAGAGGGTGTAGCAAGGGCCACAATGGTATCTTCAGTTGTAGTCATGTCTTTGTAAAGCATGGATGTTATTGGTTAACCACGGCATCCTGTTTAAACAACAAAAGTCGTTATTTACATCGAACTAAAAACCGCTAACTTCGCCACCCTATGGTAACTTTTTTTGAAGCATCGCTTGATCTTGTATCAGTTCATCACGTCGGCAATCAAACACAAGGTGAGATGTACGCATTGTCGGACCATCCACTTGCTTTAAAGGATGAGGTGATCTCTTCCCTATTGATGCAATACTTTCTGAAACCTTTTGAAAAAGCGAACGAAGTTTACCACCTGATGCATAGTAGCGACAACCTCGAGTTGAACGAGATCTATCATTTTGCAACAGCTATGTTCAACAACAAAGAAAGCTTCCAGAAATCTGCACAGGATATCGCCCGTCACCTCTACAACGTAAGCACCCACCCTAATATCAAAGGGGGCGAATTATATGTTGTTTACTTTAATAAAGTACAAATTGAAGGTGACCTACTGGATGCAATAGGCATTTTCAAATCGGAAAATAAGGAAACCTACCTGAAGGTATACCCGGATGATGGAGGTTTTGCAGTAGATTACGAGCAAGAGGCAATCAACATTAATAAACTTGACAAAGGGGTACTTATTTTCAATATAGAAAAAGAGAACGGCTACAAAGTTGCAGTTATAGATAAAACTACGGGAGGCCAGGATGCGGCAGTGTACTGGAAAGACGAGTTTCTACAATTGAAAATTCGAAACGACAGCTTTAACCAAACCAGTAACGTGCTTGGTATTTACAAAAACTTTGTGACGGAAAAACTTGACGATGAATTTGACATGAGCAAGGCAGACAAAATAGACCTGCTAAACCGGTCAATGAAGTACTTTAAAGAAAAAGAAACTTTTGACATTGATGAGTTTGCCGATGAGGTGATCAGCAATCCGCAGGCTATAGAGTCGTTCAAGAACTTTAAAAACCAGTACGAAAACGAGTTTGACACTAAAATTGGCGATACATTCGAAATATCTGATAATGCTGTTAAAAAGCAGGCCAGGGTCTATAAAAGCGTGTTAAAGCTGGACAAGAACTTCCACATTTACATTCACGGAGACAAAGACCTTATAGAGAAAGGCTTTGATGATGGGAAAGCTATGAATTATTACAAGGTATATTTTAAAGAAGAAGCTTAACAGTTAACCCCCTATACCGAAGAAAATGAAAAAATTGCTATTTGTTGTGTTTGTGTTCCTTTCAACATATGTATTTGGCCAGGATATTGCAATTGATACCGCAGGGAAACCGTCAACGGCTCTTCGTTTGAAAATAATAAATGAATCTCAAAACAGTGGTAAGCTGGACATGTGGACACCCATAAAAGGGCATGAAAAGGACGGTATCCAAATAGCACCCGGCATGTTTGCCACCAAGCGGGAAGTAGCGATTATAAGATGGGCTTACAATTTAGTAGCTATTGGCATCACTAACAAGAAAGAAGTGATATCGATCTATGCGGAATTAATTGCCAAAGACGTAAACAGTAGCGAACTAAAGTGCCTTAACTATGGTTACGATCAAGGAATGAAAAGAACCCGTAAATAACTTTTGTCCTATTACCGCTCTTCATTATAGGCCTTTTGCATAAAACTAAACACTTCTTCATTAAGGTCTTCAGCTTGCAACATCCTAAAATGATGATTAAACTGCTGCTGACCAGGAACCTGCCCTACTTTTTGAAAGCATAGATTATCAGGATACTCCTTTTTAAATGGGAATACCACATGTATAAAGTTTTTACCTAGCTGCGTTACCCAAGCTATGCGCTTGTGATCATTAGATATTCCAATCATGGTTTTGGTAGCCTCTACCTTTATCGGACCAATAGCTATAAACTGATCTATAATGTGGTGTAACAAACCAACAGTATGTTCGCTCTTTCCCTTCAGGAATGCGGCAACGTCCTTATTCATGTTTATCATAATGGTTCAACAAGATAAAGAAAGTCTGGTAATAAAGTTAAAGTGTTGGCAGTATACCTTCTATACCCCATCGTTCTTCTATCCCCAAGCCAAATAGGGCAAAGTCGTATTTTACGGGATCATACGGATCAAGTTCACGCAGGTTTTGTGTGAGTTCTACCGCCGTTTGCCAATCTGTTTGTTTGCGTGTAATAAGTTTAAGTTTGCGGGCAACACGGTCTACATGCAGGTCGCAGGGGCAAATCAGGTCGGCAGGCGTAAGCTTGTTCCAAATACCGAAGTCTACCCCTTGATCATCCTTCCGCACCATCCATCGCAGGAACATGCAAAGGCGCTTGCAGGTGGATTTCTGGGACGGAGATGACACGTGCTTCTTTGTACGATGAGGAAAATCAGGAAGCGAGAAGAAGTAAGAGCGAAAATGATTTAAAGCTGCAGCCCCCCTACCCCCTGAAAGGGGAGTAGAAGTTTGACTAAAGTCATCAAGACATTCCCCCTTTAGGGGGCTAGGGGGCTCCGGTACAAACGCATCTTCCAGGCTTTCAAACCGTTTATAGTGATACCTGAAGAACGAAATAAAGTAAAGCGTATCAATATCATTAAAGGTGCGGTGCTTAAAGTTAAGCAGCTTCTTTAGGTCGGGTTCCTGATGGTTGATGATGAAATCATAGGGCGCCCCGTCCATCAAACCAATAAGTTCTTTACACTTGTTAATGATGGTAACGCGTTGTCCCCAGGCTAAAGTTGCCGCCCAAAAGCCCATGATCTCGATGTCCTGCTTTTTAGTAAACAGGTGAGGGATACTAATTGGATCGTTAGCTATAAAATCAGGCCTGTTGTATTGAGCCACCTTTTGGTCGAGAAAGGAACGAAGATTGTCTGTCATAAAATAGAGTCAGGAATCAAGAGTCAAGAATTAAGAGAAAGCTACTTGTCTTGCCTGCTGATTATTGATTCTTTACGCTGTTTACGACAACGCTTGTTTTAAATCTTCCAGCAAATCTTCAATATCCTCTACCCCTACGCTCAGGCGAAGCAGGTTATCTACTACACCAGCCTTTTCACGTGCCTCTTTAGGAATGCTGCCGTGGGTCATGCTTACCGGATGGTTGATCAGCGACTCCACTCCGCCTAACGATTCGGCTAGGGAGAACACTTTAAATGAGCCTGCGATACGATAGGTTTCCTGCAGATCGGCATCTTTTAGTACAATAGAAATCATGCCGCCAAAGTCGCGCATCTGTTTTTTGGCAACTTCGTGGTTCGGCGAATCGGGGAAACCCGGCCAATATATTTTCTCCACCCGCGGGTGATCTTTCAAAAACTCAGCTACCTGCCTGCCGTTCTCGCAATGCGCTTTCATACGCAGGTGCAGGGTCTTGATACCACGCAGCACCAAAAAGCTGTCCATAGGTCCCGGAGTAGCGCCACAGGCATTATAAATAAACCACAGCTTTTTGTAAAGCTCTTCGTCGTTCAGCATCAGTGCACCCATTACTACGTCGCTATGGCCGCCAATGTACTTGGTTACCGAATGCATCACCACATCGGCACCCAGGTCTATAGGGTTTTGCAGGTACGGAGAGGCAAAGGTATTGTCAACCACAAATAGCAGGTTTTTAGCTTTGCTGATCTTACCGATAGCTTCAATATCCACCACCTGCATGGTTGGGTTGGTCGGCGTTTCTATCCAAACCAACTTGGTCTTCTCATTAACATACTGGTTAATGATCTCCGGATCGCTCAGGTCCAGGAAGTGGAACTTGATGCCGTACTTAGCATAAATTTTGGTAAAGATGCGATAAGAGCCACCATAAAGGTCGTTCCCGGTGATCACCTCATCACCTGGCGCAAGCAGCTTCATTACCGCGTCCGTAGCGCCCATCCCACTGGAGAAAGCCAAGCCATATTTCGCATTCTCTAAGGCCGCCAAACAATCCTCCAAAGCCTTGCGGGTTGGGTTGGTACCACGCGAGTACTCATATCCCTTATTATCTCCCGGTGACTTTTGCCAGTAAGTAGATGTTTGATATATCGGCGTCATAATAGCGCCGGTTGTAGGATCGGGCTCCTGCCCTGCGTGTATAGCTTTGGTTCCGAATTTCATACCCCCTGACCCCCTAAAGGGGGAATTTTGGTTTGCAATGCCGGCAAAGTACCGGCACAAGATTTATAATAAACGTAAATAATTCCACATGTGAAAGCTCCCCTTTTAGGGACTAGGGGTTAGTATGCCCTTGCAAACAATACCCGCTGGGTAGATGGCTTGCCTGTAAGAATGCATTTACCCTCTTCCTGCTTGTTGTTTAAAGGTATACAACGTATAGTAGCCTTGGTTTCGTCTTTAATCTTTTGCTCTGTTTCAGAAGTTCCGTCCCAATGTGCAGAAATGAAGCCCGGCTGTTCATCCAGCATGCGCTTAAACTCTTCGTAGGTATCAACCTCAACGGTATTTTCCTCACGGAATTTAAAAGCTTTTTGATAGATATTTGTTTGAATTTCCTCCAGCAGGGCTTCTATTTTTGCTCCTAAACCTTCCTGTTGTACTGTCTCTTTTGTTTTAGTATCTCTGCGAGCCAACTCCACAGTGCCGTTCTGCATATCACGGCTGCCAATGGCAACGCGCAATGGCACACCTTTTAACTCATACTCGGCAAACTTTGCACCCGGACGATGGGTATCGCGATTGTCAAATTTTATGGATATGTTTTTGGCCCGCAGTTCTTTTGTAAGGCTGTTAACAAACGTGGTAATATTGTCCAATTCTTCCTGGTGCTTGTAAATCGGCACTACCACTACCTGTATAGGAGCAAGTTTTGGCGGTAACACCAAGCCCGCATCGTCGGAGTGCGACATAATAAGTGCTCCGATCAGGCGTGTTGATACGCCCCAGGAAGTCGCCCATACATAATCCTGCACATTTTCCTTAGTGGTAAACTTCACATCAAAAGCTTTCGCAAAGTTTTGACCCAGAAAATGCGAGGTTCCCGCCTGTAAGGCTTTGCCGTCCTGCATTAAAGCTTCTATGCAATAGGTGTCTAACGCACCGGCAAAGCGCTCGTTAGGAGTTTTGCGGCCGCGCACTACCGGCAAAGCCATAAAGTTTTCAGCAAAATCTGCATATACTTCCAGCATCTGCTCCGTTTCGGCAATTGCCTCCTGTGCAGTCGCATGGGCCGTATGGCCTTCTTGCCACAAAAATTCGCTGGTGCGCAGGAACAATCGTGTACGCATTTCCCAGCGCATAACGTTAGCCCACTGGTTCACCAAAATGGGCAGGTCGCGATAGCTTTGTATCCATCCGCGGTAGGTGTTCCAGATGATGGTTTCTGACGTTGGGCGAATAATTAATTCTTCTTCTAATTTTGCTTCCTCATCCACAACAATTTGCCCGTTGCCATCGTTCTTAAGCCGGTAGTGTGTTACAACAGCACATTCCTTAGCGAAGCCCTCCACGTGGCTGGCTTCTTTGGAGAAGAAGGATTTTGGTATGAGCAACGGAAAGTAAGCGTTTACGTGCCCGGTATCTTTAAACATTTTATCGAGCGCGCCCTGTATTTTTTCCCATATAGAATATCCGTACGGTTTTATGATCATGCAACCTCTGACAGGCGAATATTCAGCCATGTCACTTTTTATTATAAGGTCGTTAAACCATTGCGAGTAATCTTCGTCTTTACTAATAACACCCTTGCTCATATCTTGATCTTTGGAATAGAATTTGCCTCTAATTAATATAACTATCGGCCAAATTTATAAATTTATACGTTTATTTGAACTTGAACTTTACTCTTACAGCCAAAATGAAAAGGAACCTACTCTTAGGAATTTCGCTTATCGCCGCTATTGCGGTGAGTTCCTGCTCGGTTAACAAAACTGCATCTACTGCCGCAAACAATGACGACGTTTACTTTTCACAGGCAAAAGCCGGTGATGAGCCTGAATATGTTGCCCCAAAGCCTGTTTACCGCCAGGAACCTGAGGATGCTTACAACGACGAGGATGATTACTATTACTATGATGATTACGCGTCTCGTATAAACCGCTTCAGCTATTATTCCCCATTCAGCTATTATGATCCGTTCTACAGCTACTCGCCTTATGCATATGGTAGTGGCTTTAGCATTGGTTTAGGCTATAATCCATGGTATTACGGTTCGGGATGGGGCTTATATGGCGGATTAGGGTTTGGCTACGGCGCATTTTCACCTTATGCCGGATATGGTTACGGTTACGGTTATGGTTATTCGCCTTACTCCTACTGGGGTACGGGCTATTACAACGGCGGCTATCCATACTGGGGTGTTTATTCGGCTTACAACAACTCAGGTACAGCACGGCCTTACAGGGGCAGCGGCAATCCAAGAGGTGTAGTTGGTAATCGTAGTGGAAACGGTATTGGCTACGCTAATGGTAACGGCATGGGTTACTATCCTGGTCGTCCCACCAGAACAAGTGTTGGTGGCAATGTACGTACCAATAGCAATGGTGGGTATAGCAACGGCAACGGTAGCTATAGCCGCCCCGCAAGGCCTACACGTAATGAACAGCCATCTTATCAGCCTAGGCCTACACAAGTAGAGCGTTCGTACTCTCCTCCTCCATCTAACATGGGTGGTGGCGGTGGCGGCAGCTCGTCAGGTGGTGGCGGTGGTGGCGGCGGCAGACCAGCCCGACCATAATTTTTTACGATTTACCTAACTCTTTATGAAAATAAAATATCTACTCAGTGTGATCGCTATAGTAGCGGTTACTAAAAATAGTTTTGCCCAATATTCACAGGATGCTATCCGCTTTTCAGGTGGCCAGCCGGGTTCTACCGCACGCATTAAAGGCGTTGGTGGTGCCGGTACAGCTGTTGGTGGCGATCTAACATCTGTTAGCGCTAACCCTGCAGGTTTAGGTTTTTTCACCCGCTCTGAATTAAGTATTACTCCTGAATATAACAACATCAAGACCAATTCAACTTATTTTGGCACCAGCTCACAGGCTACCAACAACACCGGTAATCTTAATAACGCTGCTTTGGTTATTTATCAGCAATTAAAGAAAGCTCGTGGCGCTGATAAAACTAAAGGCTGGTTAAGTGTGAATTATGGTATAGGTTACAGCCGTACTAATAACTACTATGAGAACATCAATTATGGTGGCACTAATAACAGCAGCAGCATAGGTAATTACTTTGCAAGCTTGGCCAACGGTTCAAAGCAGAGCGATAACCAGGGCTACTACCTGCCGAGCGGATCGTTGGAGTCATGGGCTTACAACCATTATCTTATCGAAGAAAATAACGGCAACTTCACATCTAATGCACAGCCTAATGGTAACCAACAGGTAAACATTAGCCGTACAGGCGGATTGAGCGAGTTAGATTTTTCGCTAGGTGCTAATTACAGCAATAAACTTTACATTGGTTTAGGTCTTGGTTTTACAACCCTTAGGTACAACTCTACGTCGCTGTTTAGCGAAAGCGGAAACGTTATCTTACCGGCTACACCAACACTTCCGGCAGAACAATTGGACTATAGCACCGGCTTTGCGCAAGATCAGTCTACAAGAGGTACAGGTTTTAACGCCCGCTTAGGTTTAATATACAAACCGGTGGAAGCTGTTAGGTTAGGCGCTACGTTTACTACACCAACTTGGTACAGCATTGATGATGTATACAGCGAAGGCTTAAGAACACGTTACCCGTCAAGCACAACTAACAGCGATTTTGAAGACCGCACTGATCAGCCATATGCTTTAACCTACAACTTACGCACTCCTTATAAGGTAGCTGGTGGTATAGCTGTGTTCATTAAGCAATTTGGCTTTATTACAGGTGATATTGAGTACGTGGATTACACAAGCACCCACCTGAGCAGCAACGATAGTTATGACGCAGATTACAAGGATAACCCTGAGATTAAAACACTTTACAAATCGGCAGTAAATTACCGCATTGGTGCAGAGGCCAGGTTAACAAACTTCTTCATGCTGCGCGGGGGTTACGGTATACAGGGCGATTATCGTAAAAATTACGGTAGCGACATTAAAACTGCAAGTGGTGGTATAGGCCTGCGTTTCGCAAACTATTACCTGGATGCAACATACATGCACTCCACCGGTAGCCAAACAGTCTTCCCTTACGAGATTGGCAGCAATACCCCTAGTGCATTAATTAATAAGACCAATAACAGCGCGTTCCTTACATTAGGATATCGGTTCTAATACCAGATACACAATATGCCTGCTAAAGAGCGATGAATTTTTTCATCGCTCTTTTTTATTTTAACGCCTTTTCATATTGAGATTAAATATCAAATGTAAAATAATACATATGTTATTATAGGTTATAAAATCAACGTATCTTAAAGCTGATCTTCAAGCCGCATGTATAAAACATTTATTGATACATTATTTTGTAAATATTTTAAATATTCATAAAAGGAGTATTATATTTATAATGTTCATTCAAAAGTATCACCTAAACCACTCACAACATGGACATTATCACAGACTTAACTGCGCACGCGGTATCTTACATTACTATTTACCAGGATATTTGTAAAGACAAGTTTTTCAGCGAAAATAAAATTGTCACAAATGACCATTGCTCACAGGAGCAGTATAATCGCATAAAAGAAGTTTTCATGAGCAGAGAGCTGCTGGATGAAAATACGCTTAAAAAACAGTTCTTTAGGCGGGTACATCAGCTTTACAGTTGGATAAAAAGTGGGGGCGACGCAGCAATTGCAACCATGCAGATGACCGCCAACAGCAATGACATTTACCAGCCACCCACCTACTGGAGAAAAAAAATTAGGGCTATGTTGTTTGCTGACGCCAACGAGCGTTCAGAGTTAGCGAGGATTCTGAACTATGTGCCTATTCAAGTAATACTTGCTATGGGCGGAAACAAGATTAAAAATTATGACCGTACTTACCAGGCTTATGATAATACGGAACAACCCAAAGAAACTTCGACTACTGGCTTGATCAAAAACGCTCAAAGGGATAAATGGTGGGCGGGCAACATTAAGGGAAAACCAAGAAGATCTTTGACAATTGAGCTCCTGGAGAACAACGAAAAGCTAAAGAATTGTCTTATAACGGCAAACGCACCATTACCATTTGACACCTTTTTTGCAGAGGAACTAAAGGAGGTTGAACAGAGCCGTGAAAGCCGCCGTAAAGAATTAGAACCCGGGATGGTACCTCCATCAAATACCCCTAAACACGCGGTAGACCCCGACCCTTTTCTGCTCGCGTCGGATATGAAACTTAAAGGGTTGGCACTATCAGGCGGGGGCATACGCTCGGCAACATTCAGCCTTGGTGTTATACAAAAACTGGCTTACCTGGGTCAACTTAGTTCTTTTGATTATCTGTCAACCGTGTCAGGCGGCGGATACATCGGGTCCTGGCTAATATCATGGATAAAACGTGGCGGCTCTGTAACCAAGATCAGCAATCGTTTAAACCCTGCTAAGTCTACCGATCCGATGGCTGACGAAGTAAGGCCTATTCGCTGGTTGCGTATGTACAGCAACTACTTGTCTCCAAACGCCAGCATTATGTCTGCGGACGCCTGGACCACCGGCATGACCTGGTTAAGAAACACAACCATAAATCAATGCATATTGTTGCTATTACTACTAAGCGTTCTTGCACTCGTTTCTGCTTTTTTTAACCTGTGGCGTATATTTCAATCAACCGGTAACAACTATAGCAATTGGTCCGTCGGTATTTGGAGTTTCATACTGTTGGCACCGGCAGCTTTGCTAACCGGCTTTGGAATGAGAGGATACAAAACCGTGGACGGAGTTAATACCAAGCCTCTTATTGCAAATGCTTATACATCATCCCTGATGGTGTTTTGGGCCGTTTTAGCTGGTTGTATTATCAGCTCCTGGCTCTATGCAGGGTTACCTGAACTTGGCGGCTACTTGTACAACGGCAACAAGCTTTGGCCTGTCGCTGCGGTAGGTGCCGCTTTAATGATTACAGTAGCATCAATTGGTAAGTATGCGTCACAAGCCAATGAGATGGGCACATACAAAATTTACGTTGTACCAGGTTGGCTTCGTATTTGGTGCTGGATTATCATTTCATCATTAATAGCCGCTCTGGTGGGGTTGGCTGCTTTAACAGCTGTTTGGACGCTGTTCTGCAATTTGCCTGTAGCTAAGTGCGGCATTACCAATTTTTACGAAAAGGAGATATTCATATTAGGCCCTCCGCTTATTATCGAAGTAGTATGCGTTTCTATTGTAGCACGCATGGCTTTAATGGGGTTATTGTTCCCGGACGAAAAACGTGAATGGTGGGGCCGTATGGGCGGCATTGTACATCGCTTTATTCTCCTGTGGTTGTTGGTAACAGCAGGTGCCCTACTACTGCCAGATTACATAAGATATAATAGCAAGTATATCCCCAAAGAACTTGCACCCATAATAGGTACCGCAGCTACCTGGGCCGGCCTTGTTGGCGCAGGTGTAAAAATGGCATTTAACGCTGCATCTGAAGGTAAAAAATCTGACCCAGGGAAATCAAAAGCCGCAGATATGTTTGTGCGGTTTGTTCCATATCTCTTTATGTTAGGTTTTCTGCTGATAGGTGCATATACCCTAGAGGCACTTACAAGAGTATTTGTGGACATTGAAAACGCTAATGCCAAAACTTTAGCCAGCTGCTTTGGACTGTTATCCGGCGGTTTAATTGTAATTACCTGGATTATAAGCTGGCGCACTGGTGTTAACGAGTTTTCTTTACACCACTTTTATCGCAATCGGCTTACGCGGGCCTACCTGGGTGCAACACGCAGAAGGGATGACCGTGATAATACGGCAAACTCATTTACAGGCTTTGATCAAAGGGATGATCTGCCCCTTACAGATTTCAAGTACAAGGGAAAAAATGGCAGATATATTGGCCCCTACCCTATACTCAATACTGCACTGAATGCCACTGATGCAAGTGAGCTGGACAGGCAAGACCGCATGGCCGAATCTTTCATATTCTCGCCACTTTACTGTGGGTTTGATTTTAGCGCAACCAAGTCAGCCATCAATAATAAATCTTCAAAATTCAACTATGGTTACCGTAACACAGACAGGTATTCCGCGCCGATGGGTCCACAGTTAGGTTCGGTAATGGCTATGTCCGGCGCTGCAGTTAGCCCAAATATGGGTTATCATTCATCTGCCGCAACGGCATTTTTACTCACAATGTTCAATGTAAGGCTGGGCCGATGGATTGGCAACCCCAGGCAAGACAGGTGGAAACATTCTGAGCCGACCGCCGGCATAGGGTATCTTGTTAAGGACTTAGTGGGCGATACAGATATTGATAACGATTACGTATACCTGTCAGACGGCGGGCACTTTGATAATATGGGCCTCTATGAATTGGTGCGAAGAAAATGCAGCACAATTGTGCTGGTTGATGGCGAGCAGGACAGCAAAGCCAATTGTGAAGGCCTGGCCAATGCAATAAGGCGGTGCCGGATTGATTTTGGTGTTGAAATTGAGATTGACACAACTAAGATTACCAAAAAAGATAAAGATACCGGCTTTTCATTGGCGCATGCCGTTACCGGCAAAATACATTACCCTGGTGTTACTGATGTAGGGGAATTAATTTATGTGAAAACCACACTTACCGATGATAATGCAACTGATGTACGTGAGTACTACATGAGCAACCCCGAGTTTCCGCAAGAGTCAACCGGCGACCAGTTCTTTAATGAAGCGCAGTTTGAGAGTTATCGCAAACTAGGTTACTTGTCTATTGATAAAAGTATATTTTCTTTTTCCAAATAAATATCGTTAACAAAAAAAGCGATGGATTTCTCCATCGCTTTTTTTGTTATACCTGTTACAAATTAATCTTCGTTCACAAACGAACGCAGCATCCAGGTGTTCTTTTCTTTAAACTGCATAAAACGATTCACCATATCGTTGGTGCCGTCGTCGCCTGCTTCTGCAGTAATATCAAGCAGCTGGCGCTCCATTTCAATCAGCGTAGCCATATCATCAATCAAGGCCTTTACCATATCGGTATCTTTCATACCAATTGTATTAATCTCCTTTATTGTTGATGTGGTTATATAATCGTTAAATGTGCTATACGGTGGTTTACCCAGGGTAAGTATACGTTCGGCCAGTTCATCAATTGTAGTCAGTGCTTCTGTATACAATTCCTCAAACTTTACATGCAGGGTAAAAAAGCTTTGTCCTTTTACGTTCCAGTGGCAGCCACGCAATTTTTGATAGTGAATGTGGTAATTGGCTAACAAGTCGTTCAGGTGATCTACAACTGGTTTTACTTTCTTTTCTTCTAGGCTAATTTCTTTCGCGTCCATGGTAAATATTGTGTGTGTTTTGGTGTAACAGCCTTCAGGAGGCATTGTTCATAAAGGTAAGCACATTTAATATTAATGAGCATATTTGCACATAATTTAACAATGGACAAACTATTGGCCCCGTTATTAACACATTGTTTTACCGCACCGGTGTGGCGCATGGAAATTGATGAGCTGAGTGACGCAATTGTTTTGGAACTGCGTAGTGAAGCCGAAAAGCAGGTGAGATTTACCTCTTTAAGCCTGAATACGGGGCTTATAAATTTCGAGGATTACCAGACAGAAGAACGCTGGCTGGTTGGCCTGGAAGCGGTTTACGGCGGCGTAACACTGCTTCACTACTATAAAAACGAGAACAGCCCCGAACATAAAGGTATTATCGCGATTGATGCACAAACCGGTACTAACTTGTGGGCTAATTACAGCTTTGCTTTCGACGGCCTTACCCTTAATGGCCTGGCGGCTTACAACACCGCACTACAGCCAAAAAAAACGGTACTGCTTGATATAGCCACCGGTGCTGTTTTAAGAAATTACACTCCCGCTGATAAACCTTTAGCCAATAGTATAGTCGTACCATCAATGATCTCAGCGCAGCAGTTGCCGCAAGATTACCTGCCTTTGCAACCGTACGGAAATATGGTGCATTACCTCCATTACAATAAGTACATAATTGTATCTTTGCACACATTTGAAAACGGGGTGCTGCAACAGCACATGTTTATAATAGATGGTGCAAATATTGTTTACCACGATGTTTTAAACAGTGGTATACAAAAATTACAGCCGGAGGCGTTTGTATTACATAAAAACGTACTGGTTTACATTAAAAACAAGACCGAGTTAAAGGCCGTGCGCTTGTAAATTTTTGTTCAATAACACATTATGAGATTTAAGATCGTATTGTTATCTACCATATTGCTGTCCTTATCAGCAACTCTTTTTGCCCGCCCGCTTGTAGATTCAGTAGGCATTGAAAATCTGAACGGCAAAAAAGTGATCCTCCATAAGCTGGATCCAAAAGACAATTACTACTCTATTGGCCGTAAATACGGTGTGAGCCCGAAGGCAATTATCTCTTTTAATAACAATGCCGGTATGCAAATCGGCAAAATAATAAAGGTGCCTACAGAGCGACCGTTTGACGTATCAGAACAGGCCACTGTAACACCACCGCAAAACAAGCCGGTTACACAAACACAACAAAATAAACCTATAACGCAGCAGCAAACACAACCCGCAACTACTACAGTAGCTCCCCCGACGGTACAAAACCCGGTTGATCAAAAAGCCGCTCAGCAGGTAGCAAATTCCAACGCCAATGGCATAACCTCCCAGCAATACAAAGTGTCCGCAGGCGAAACGCTCTACTCTATTGCAAAACGTTTTAATACTACTGTGGAGGACATTACCGCCACTAACAAACTTACAGAGAGCATTAAACCGGGCCAGCTGCTTACCATCCGCAGCAACGTTCCACCTCCGCCGACACCGGCTGCAGTTGCTAATGATAGCCTGCTAGCCAAACGCGACTCCACAATGGTTGCACCGGCAGATACAATGGGCGAACACCGCCCCGGTACCAACAAGTACGGTTTGTTTGAAAAGAACGAGCGCGGTGTTGCCACCTGGATAGAAGATACCAGCCTTGATCCCAACAAGAAGCTTATACTACACCGCACTGCCCCTATTGGCACTATTATGCGCATAAGCAACCCCATGACCGGTAAAAGCACCTTTGCAAAAGTAGTTGGCCGCTTTACCGATAACCAGCAAACCAAAGATGTGGTTATTGTAATGACCAAGAACGTTGCCGACAGTATCGGCGCGCTGGACAAACGTTTTCATGTAAATATTAGCTACGGCACTCCTAATGAATAAACCTTTTGTTGTTGGCGTTGCTGGCGGAAGCGGCAGCGGAAAGACCTTTTTTTTGAAATGTTTCCTGGAGCATTTTACTGCTGATGAGGTGTGCCTTGTATCGCAGGATGATTATTACATCCCGGTAGCCCACAACATGACCAAGGAGGAGAACAAGTTGTACAACTTTGACCTCCCCAGCACCATTGACGCAGACCGCTTTGAGGCAGACATCAGTAAGCTAATGCGCTGGGAAACGGTTTATCAGCAGGAGTACACCTTCAATAACCCCAACATTGTACCCAAGATGCTGGAGATAAAACCCGCACCTATTATTATCGTAGAGGGCTTATTCATCCTGCATTTTAAGAAGGTAGCCAACGACCTGGACATGACCATTTTTATTGATGCGGATGAGGAAGTTGCGCTGCGCCGCCGCCTTAAGCGCGACCTTGCCGAGCGTGGCTACTCCAACGAAGATGCCAGCTACAAATGGCACAACCACGTTGTACCGGCTTATAAAGAGTTCCTGCTGCCATTTAGGGACACCTGCGATCGCGTTATTATAAACAACGGCCACATTGCAGATGACATTATCAAAGTCACTGATGACATATCGCAGGAATTAAGAGAGAAAGTTTTTGGAGAGAAGAAGAAGTAACTAAAAGATCAATCGCAGTTAAGCAACAGATCATAGTACTTTTTCATGAGAACGGTATCATAGTTCACGAGGGAGTTGTACGCTTCGGTAACCAATTCGTTAAGTATGGACGAGCCAAGCTGCCCCGCCCCGTTTGGGATGGAATCGTAATAGGCAATAAGCTCTTTAACCCTTATAATTTCGTACAATAACTGTTGTATGAGGTCGGCTTGCGGGCCACCGTTCATACCCCCCGAGTTATTGAGAAAACCAAGCGGGTCGTTCATAGTAGACGTCATTTTCAATATACAGGACCGGCTTTATTTTCTTTTAGCACATTTATACTTAATTATACCAAACCGCCTAATAGCTGATTTGTTTTCAAAGTTTAAAAAAAAATAATAACAACAAAGCCCTCGTTAATGAGGGCTTTGTTGTTATCAGAATACAATTCTTAGTTGTTGTTTTCCGGCTTTTTAACTTCAGGTTTTGGCAATAGAACTTTACGGGAAAGTTTCAGTTTGCCTTGCTTGTCAATGTCAAGCAATTTAACCCTTACCTCATCACCTACCTGGAATATACCGTCCATTGTTTCAATACGACGGTGGTCAATTTCAGAGATGTGCAGCAAGCCATCTTTACCTGGCATGATCTCGACAAACGCGCCGAAAGGCATTATCGAGCGTACTTTACCTTCGTAGATCTCGCCTACTTCCGGTTTAGAAGCAATAGCACGGATACGGCCTACAGCTGCATCAATAGATGCTTTGTTATCAGCAAATACCTGTACTATACCAACGTTGTTAACTTCTTCGATAGAAATAGTAGCACCGGTTTCGCGTTGCATTTCCTGGATGATTTTACCGCCGGGCCCAATTACAGCACCAATAAATTCTTTATCGATCTTGATGGTGATAATGCGCGGAGCGTGTGGCTTGTAATCCTCACGTGGTTCGGTAATGGTTTTAGCCATTTCGCCAAGGATATGTAAGCGACCATCTTTTGCCTGGTGAAGGGCAGCAGCAAGCACTTCGTAAGATAAACCGTTTATTTTGAGGTCCATCTGTACAGCAACAATACCGTTTTTGGTACCGGTTACCTTAAAGTCCATATCACCTAAGTGATCCTCGTCGCCAAGGATGTCAGAAAGGATGGCGTATTTAGTACCCATTTCGTTGGTGATCAAACCCATTGCAATACCCGAAACCGGGTTAGCAATTTTCACACCGGCATCCATCAGCGCAAGCGTACCGGCGCAAACAGTTGCCATAGATGACGAACCATTAGATTCAAGAATGTCAGAAACGATACGGATAGTGTACGGGTTTTCGTCCTCAGCAGGCAATACGCGTTTTAACGAACGCATAGCCAGGTTACCATGACCAATCTCGCGACGGCCGGCACCCCTGTTAGGCCTAACCTCACCGGTAGAGAAACCTGGGAAGTTGTAGTGTAACAGGAATTTCTGGTAACCGTTAATGAACGCACCGTCAATCATCTGCTCGTCGTCCTTAGCACCTAAGGTAACGGTAGTTAATGACTGTGTTTCGCCACGGGTGAATACCGCGCTGCCGTGAGCAGATGGCAAATAGCCAACTTCGCTCCAGATTGGGCGTATCTGCGTAGTAGTACGGCCGTCAAGGCGTTTGCCTTCGTCCAGTACCAGGTTGCGGATAGCGTCATACTCTACGTCGTGGTAGTATTTTTTTGCTAACGATTTAGTGATATCGTCTATCTCGCCAAGGGTTTCTATGTAAGCGTCACGTACAGCTTTAAATTTTGCACTGCGCTCGTCTTTAGCAGAAGCCGAAGAAGCAATGTCATACACCTGCTGGTAAGTAGCTTCGTAGATAGCCTTTTTCAGGTCTTCGTTGCTATGCTCGTGGTTGTAAGTACGTTTTTCTGTTTTGCCAACTTCCTGGGTAAGTTCAATTTGTGCAAGGCACTGTACTTTAATAGCAGTGTGCGCAAATTTAATAGCCTCAACAAGTTCATCTTCCTGTATCTCGGCACTCTCGCCTTCCACCATGTTGATGTCGTGCTGGTTACCTGCTACAATAAACTCTAAAGTTGCATTTGCTAACTGGCTTAAAGTTGGGTTTATAACCAACTGGCCGTCAATTTTAGCTACACGTACTTCAGATATAGGACCATTGAAAGGGATATCCGAAACAGATAAAGCTGCTGAAGCTGCCAAACCCGCAAGCGCATCAGGCATGATATCTTTATCAGCGCTGATCAGGGATATCATCACCTGTGTATCTGCGTGATAATCTTCAGGGAACATGGGGCGCAGGGCGCGGTCAACCAAACGAGAAATTAAAACCTCGTAGTCTGACAGACGTGCCTCACGGCGTAAAAAACCACCCGGGATACGACCGGTGGCAGCGTATTTCTCTTGGTAATCTACAGAAAGGGGCAGGAAATCAATGCCTTCTTTCGCTTCTTTTGATGATACTACAGTAGCAAGCAACATGGTGTCACCCATTTTTACTACTACCGAGCCATCGGCTTGTTTGGCCAGTTTACCGGTTTCGATCTCAATGGTGCGGCCGTCACCTAAATCGATTACCTTTTTAATTACATTTAAACTCATCTTGTTTGTGTTGCGGTGCGCTTTTCATCTTCAGGAGCACACCTTTTTTATGTTTGTAAAAATTGTTTCAGAAATTAAAAAAGCCATCCTGCTTAGGCGGACGGCTTTTTTTTGTTTTTCAACAAAAGTTATTTGATGATATCCCTCAGCTGTAACGCCTTGATGATAGCACGATACCTGTTAATATCCTTTTTGTATAGGTAAGCCAGCAATGCGCGGCGTTTACCTACTAACTTCTGAAGTGATAACTGTGTAGAAAAATCGTGTTTGTTTTTCTTTAAGTGACCAGTTAAATGCGCGATACGCGTAGTAAAAAGAGCTACCTGACCTTCGGCTGAACCTGTATCAGTTGCGCCTTTACCGTGTTGTGCAAAGATCTCTGCCTTTGCTTCTTTACTTAAATACATTACCTGAATAATATTAAAGCGTGTAAACTTTTGTTAATTGTGGTGCAAAGGTAACTAATTAAGTCTGAAGTTTCAAGCGTTTACGAATAAGAATATCGGAGTCAAGAGTCAAGAGTCAAGAGTCAAGAGTCAAGAGTGAATGTTTGGCTGGACTGGTTGTTTTAAATTCTATTAAATCTTTAAATTTCAGAAATTCGAGTTCAGACGATTCTGAAAATTCTGACTCAGACTATAACACTGACCGACTCACCCCGACATCGCTATCGCTCGTCGACCCTCTCTCCGCTACGCGCAAAGAGGGTTAAGATTAGACTGCCTTATAATATATACATGACAACACCCCCTCTTTCCGCAAGGCGGAGAGAGGGGGCCGGGGGGTGAGTAGATTCGCCGCGAGCAATTACGTGGCAATCACCGACATGCCTGTCGTCGACCTTTCCATCGAAGATTGCTTCGTTCCGCAATGACGCATGGGAATGTTTGATAATTACTTGCCTACTGATTGATCGCTTTGTTTCTCGAGACAGAATTAAGACAATCAAAAGATTTCTTCCCTTTCATTTCTTTCCCGAATAGCTTCTTCAGTCCTGGGAATAAAATTCTCCAGTACGTTCTTTTCGGCGGTGGCTTGTACTTCTTCAATAAAAGAACGGATGCTTTTTTCATAAGCCGCAAACGCCAGGTTGTAATCACCCCCGTGTTCAACTAAGGCATCGGCCAGCGCTGCCGCCCCTATCATTGATAATGATGCACCCATACCTGCGGCCGGCGAAGCGCAATAAGCCGCATCACCAACCAACGCTACCCTACCCTTTACCCATGCAGGCATCTTTATCTGGCAGAATTTATCAAAATAGAAATTACCCGAATGCCTTATTTCGTTTAATAGTTCCGGCGTGCGCCAGCCCTCACTGGCAAAATGTTCCAGGATAAGGTTTCTTTGCTGCTCAACATCGCGGTAACTATAAGGGATCTCCTCTTGTGAATGGAAGCAGAAGATGACATCAGTTTTATTCTTATATGCATTAAGCATAACGGCTTTATTCGGCACGTTAAACATTTGCATGGTATTTTGCTCTACCAGCAGCTTGTCCACTATCGTGATAGAGAAATACGCCTCCATGAAATGCGCGTACTCCGCTTCGGGACCAAACCACAACTTCCTGGTGCCGGAATGTGAACCGTCGCAGCCTAGCACAAGATCGAACGTGCGTTGTGCCCCATTTATAAAAGTAACCTCAATATTATCCCCGGTGTCGTTTAAAGCGGCAACGCTATTGCTAAAAATAAACTCCACGTTGTTCTTAAGCCGGGCAAACAGGATGTTTATAAACTTATCCCGCTCAATTTCCACTTCGTTGTTTTCGTCATCATTGCCGTCGAGCACCATGGTGCGTTCAGAAACGTCTTCGGCATTTTTAAATATTACCTGTTCTACATTGAGCTTATTTGCCTCCAGTTCATCAAGGATGCCCATGCGGCGTGCTATATCAACGGTATTCCCGCGTATATCAATAGCAGAGCCGGCGGTGCGTGGCTGACCTGCAACTTCCACAACAGTTACGCTATACCCTAAATTATTCATCCACCAGGCGCAGGAAAGCCCCGCTATGCTTGCGCCGGAAATAAGTATTCTTTTGTTTTTGAATGGTTCCATAGTTCAATTGTAGCCGATTGATGACTACGGTATAAAATTGCACAATGCACCTCCCCTACGCTTGTACAAACACGACAAAAGCAGGTAGCTATTTGAAAGTCGAAGATTGCTTCGCCCCTTGCAATGACGCAGTGTCAGAACGAGCACTGCTAACCCACGCCGACTCACCCCGACATCGCTATCGCTCGTCGACCCTCTCTCCGCTGCGCGCAAAGAGGGTAAGAAGAATTACAAAACAAGAGCTGCACAGCCAGAACAAGCACATTTAAAACCGGTATCAGGAACGTTCCGGCAGTATAGGCATTGCTAAAGCACCAACTTCGAAAGAACGTAACGTAGCCGGCACTTTATTCACTCCGTTAATGAGATCGCTACGCTAAGTTTCTTTGGTTCGTTTCTTTTGGTGTCAAAAGAAATGAACATCCACCGGCGTGAATAAGGCAGAACCATTCCTCACGAGCACTACCAACTCACCCCGACATCGCTATCACTCGTCGACCTTCTCTCCGCTGCGAGCAAAGAGGGTTAGAAAGTCAGTCGACAGCACCCCCTCTTTACACGAAGTGAAGAGAGGGGGGCGGGGGGTGAGTCGACTAGCGAAGTCGCCCTTCAATACCAACTCACCCCAACGCTGCCCCGCTTATCAAAAGCTAACGAATAAACCTGTGAAATGAAAAATCAGGATGTCGCATTTCCAACTCGTTCGCAGCCGACTGGCGTTGCGCCTCTGCCGCATAAACAAACATTTGCTGTTCGTAATCTTCTATAGCAGCCTGTATGCTGGCGTGCTTGCCGTTGGTAAGATTATCCGACAAAATTAGTGCGTCCGTTAAACCTGTGTTTACACCCTGCCCTGCAAAAGGCGGCATAAGGTGAGCAGCATCGCCAATAAGCGTCACCAACAGTGGTCTTTCGCTTTTCCAAGGTTTATCTAAGGGCAATTTCTTTGTAGGCAGTACCCAAAAAGAGTTGGTTGCCGCAAACAGCTGCCTGTAAACATCAGCCCATTGTGCAAGCCTGCTGGTCAAGTATTTGATAATGCTATCCCTATCCAATCCGGCACTTATAACCCCCGGCTCAACAGCACTGCTAAACATTACACCGTAGCTTAAAACCCCGTTGTTACGAGGGTTAGCAACCACCGAAGTGCCTTTCCTGGATACCATCAGGATATTGCCATTGCACAGTTGGTAAAAGTCGGGACAACGCACAGCGGCATCGTGCACCTCTCCCTGCACTATGATCGTCCCGGTATCCTTCACCTCTGTACCTGTAAGGTACTTCCTAACGGTTGACATGCCACCGTTAGCGCCAATCACAAAGTCGGCAGTGGCATCCGGCTTATTTTCAAAATGTAATACCCATTGATCGTTATCTGCCTCAAGGCCCTTTAATTTTCTATCCCACCGAACAGTGCCCGGGGTTAAACTTTCCAGCAATAAGGTTCTGAGGGAGTTGCGGTTGATTTCAGGGTTGTCGTGTTCGTTTTGTGGCGTTGGCATCTTGGTGAACAAGATATTACCTTGTTCGTCGGCAATGGTTCTGCCCATTGGTACTGCCATTGCGTAGTAGCGCTCCAGCAGTCCCGCCTTTTGCATCGCTATCTGTCCAGACTCCTTATGAAGATCAAGCGTGCCGCCCCATATACGTGCTTGCGCGTTGGCATCCCTTTCGTATACGGTAACATTGATCCCGCTTTGCTGTAGCAGCCTGGCCATAGTAAGCCCAACTGGACCGGCGCCGATAACGGCTACCTTTTTATCTTTCAATAACATAGTATTGCATCATTTATTTATGATGCAAATGTGCGGCTGACAACAGCCTTAATCTTGTACAAACGCGACAAAGTTGGCCACAGCCGAATTGCCGCTTTTAGCTTTACGGGCGAAAGCTGCCGGCGTAGTGCCACTGTAGCGTTTAAACTCTCGGCTAAGATGTGCTTGGTCGGTATAGCCTAAGTCGGCGGCTAAAGCAGCAAGGTTGGCGGCGGGAGTAAGCCATAAGCGGTTTCGGACCTGCTCAAAACGCATAACCCCCGAAACATCTTTTACGGTGTGGCCGGCGGCTTGCTTAAATTTCCGTTCCAGTGTACGTACCGTAGCGTGCGCAGCCTCAGCCACCTCACTCACCGGAATAGTGCCGTTGGCATTGTTTAAGGCAGCGCCAGCTTTATGCAGCATAGGATCTGCTATATGCTTTTTGTGTTCTAAAAAATATTGTTTCAGCAAAGCCAACGCATCATCGGCGCGATCTGCAGCCATTAAGCCGTTTAAAACGGGTTGAAGTTGGGCGATAGGGTGTGTAAAAACGCGAACACTCTCGTTACCTGCCGGTAAGTCCAGCAGATCGAACACTGTCCATGGGAAACACCTTACCCCCAATACCTGCAAACGGCCTTGCGCATTTAATATCACCGGCTGGCCAAGCAGTCCCATCAGAAATGGTGACGGCAAAGGCTGCAAGCCTTCGGGAGTGGATACGCTGCAAGCGGCACCAAAAAGAAAAACGATCTCGGCATAACCATCGGGCAATACTTCAAAATTTGAAGGCTGCTCACCAAACTCTATTATCGTGTACCAAAATTCCTGTATACTCTCCCGTAGTTCTTCGGGCGGTTTATACTCGTAATGCCGCATGCCGAAAGATAGCATAACGAAGCGTGCATTGCGTAATCAAGTAAAAATTTGTTTGCACCAATGAGGAACAACAAGTCACACCAGGAATGCTTTTCGACTGTTAAAATAGACTGTACCAACAGTAACATCATCTGACTTGTCCTGGAATGAGTTTACACGGTAAAAGGAGTAAACGATGAAAAGAAGTAAGGAGCAAAA
>NZ_JCAWAI010000004.1:0-579021 GCF_059691875.1 Mucilaginibacter sp. 320_HR | reverse complement strand
CAGGATTATCAATAAATGTGTAAATTCATTCCAGTATTAACAATCAATAGTGTAAACTTTTTTTAGGACGGGTCAGTGTCAAAACTGTAACATGGTTTCAAAAACTGTAACACGGTTTTTATTCAAATAATTACCTATCAATAACTTAACTGTTTTTCGACCCGAAAAAGTGTATCAGGTGTAACACCTCCTCGTGTTACACTTGTTACACCTCATCTACGTAAACTTCTTTACATTATGAAACACGTACTTATTCTTGATCTTGATAATACCATCTATCCGGTGAGCTCTATAGCCGGAAAGCTTTTTGGCGAGCTCTTCAAGTTGATCGATGAACATCTGCTGCCGGCAGACAAGGAAGCAGTGGAGAAGGCTAAGGACGAACTTACCCGCCGCCCTTACCAACACGTGGCCGATGAGTTTGGCTTTAGCGAAGAACTAAAAGCAAAAGGCATGCAGCTGCTTAACAACATCACGTTTGATGAGCCAATGCAGCCCTATGCAGCGTACGATGATCTACGCGCTATAACGGTAGATAAATACCTGGTGACAACCGGCTTCACCAAACTGCAGATGAGCAAAGTGAAAATGTTGGGTATAGAAGCAGATTTTAAAGGTATTTACATTGTAGATCCCGAAAGGTCCAGCCAAACGAAGAAGGACATCTTTCAACAAATAATGACAGAGAACGGTTACACGGCCGAAGGCCTGCTCGTGATTGGCGATGATCCGAAATCGGAAATTAAAGCCGCGGTTGAGCTCGGGATTGATACCTTCTTATTTGACCCGCATGATAAACATGGCGATGCCATAGTAACCTACCGCAGCAAGGATTACACCGACGTGATCAGGATTGTAAAGGAGGGTTAACCACCTTTGTTGTTACCAGCAGTTGCCCCAGGTGCCGCATGGTATGCTCGGCGGCATGCACGTATAAGCCAATCCTTGTAGACGGTAATCCGGAGCGCCCGACTGCTCGGAAGTCAGTTAACGTTTCAGGATCAATTTTACTCAATTCAATTAATGATAGATCTACCTGCCTCTTAAAATTACCCACTAAAGCATCTGTTGTGTATACTTTTACAGACGCTTTGCCTTCAGCTTCGAGATAAGCTAATTGATCTGTGGATAACTTTTCGCCACGGGCATAAGTAAATAAACGGTCGAGCACACCTGTCATGTGCTGCAAGTGAAACCCAACCGAAGCCATACCGTATACCTTGTACCAAAGTTTTTCATCAGGCCGGTCCGTCATCAAAGCATTTACTTCTTCTCTCGCCTGTAATAAGGCATGCGCCACCGGCTGCAGTAGCGAAGGCATGTTATCCAGCGGCCCTCGTAGCCACACTTCCGGTTGATTGCTCATGTAATTAGGGTTTAGTAGCCAGCCTGTCTTTAACATCATCATGGCTTAGCGTGGTAGGCAAGCCATAAACTTCCTTAACACGATCTTTGGTATTATCCGTCCATAACCAACTCGTCCAGGTCATAAACCATAGCCACTTAGGCTGGTGCTTAAGCACTGTGGCATTGGGTAACTCGCCGTTCTCGGTAAGTGCTATGGGCTTGCCGTTTGCGAGGGCAAGCAGTTCTTCGTAATCGCTTTGTTCGTAATCAAAGTGGTAAACGTCAGTACCTAAAATATCCACGTATTCGGCTCCCGGATAAAAATCTTTGTAGTGGTAAGCTTCATCTTCGGGGATGTCGCGCAGGCTGTTGGCACCCCAAACCCATATCAGGTTATTAAGGTGATGGTAGTTGGTATACCTGTCATACATCATCTTGTAGAGCTTGGCAATACCATTAGGCCCCTTTTTATTGCCCCACCAAAACCAAACACCGTTCATCTCATGATACGGCCGCCAAAGCACCGGTACATGCGCATCCTGTAGCTGTTTTAAGTAGCCTGCTATGACGTCAATTTGTGCAACCCACTTCTTATTTAAGGCAGTGCCCGGTGTGGTCAGCTCCGTCCATTGTTCGGCGGTAAGCTTGCCTTGTACGCTCTTTTTCCAGTCGTAAGGCGGCTCATCTATTGGCCGGCCCTGGTGCCACATCAAGGTGACCAGGTATCCTTCCCGCGATTTCTTTATCGACTCATTTACGATATTCTGTCCCAGGTCTTTATCGCCCCAAAGAATAAAGTCTGTACCCCAAAGTGCCGGGTATTTTCCGGTGATATTCTTTGCGGAATCGGAGAATACATTCAGGTCACTGTTGTAATTATGCTGACCCGAAAGCATGTGCTTGCCGTTAATCTCATACAAGTAAGCAAGCAAATTTTTCACCTCAGCGCTGGCGTTCTTATTAACGGGCTTAAAGGTTTGCGCCATTGGCCGGCACGACAGCAATAACAGCGGAACTACATATAATAACTTTCTCATGATTGCTTTAAAATGGCTACATATTTACCACCACTAAAAATAAAACTAAATGTGGTATAGGTATTGCTATGTTGAAAGAAATTTTACAATCTAATATTCACTGATGCGAAACTTTAACATAAAAAAAGCCTTCTGGCTCACTACGCTGATCATCCTTTCTGCCTCGCTACTTATTCTGCAAAGCTGCAAAAAGAAAAGCCGCTCTGACCTGGGCGCCACCCTTTACAAAAAAACCAAGAACAAAGTGTTCAGAGATGCCACTCCCGAAGGTTTGGCCGACGTTTTCAAGAAAGTAATGGAAGAAGAGAAAAGCCATGTGGCTAATCCAAAACTTATCGGCGCCTTCTACGAAGAAAACGGTTACGATCCGGTTTTTGTAATGGACCACATCTTTAACGGTGATGTAGACCTTACCGCTAACTACTTCGAAAAAGTAAATCAACATGGCCTTGACCCTAAAATGTTCAATGCCGACGAGATTAAAGCCCTGGTAGATAAATTCCAGGACAAGAAAGCCATCAAGAACCTCGACGAGGCGTACCGTGATATCGCTTTATTGGAAATCAAAACAGCCAATTCGCTTATCAACTACTCAAACGCGCTTCAGTACGGTATGATCAGCCCGCGTAAAATATACCAGCGCTACTACACCGAAACTAAAAGGCCGGACAGTGCAGGCATGTCAAAGATATTCTACATAAAAGACATGAAGCATTACCTGGACAGCATACAGCCTAAGGATCCGCAGTATATTGCTTTGCAAAAGGCGCTGTCATCAGGCAGTGTTGCACCGGGTATGAGCAAAGAAGAAACCATTCGCTATCTGGTAGTGAATTTGGAACGCCTGCGCTGGAAAAACAAGCCTACTCAAGACAAATATGTAATTGTGAACATTCCCGATTACCGCCTGGATGTAATAGACCATGGCCAGTCTATCCTGAACATGAAAGTGTGTGTTGGCGAAGGCCGCAATAAAGACCGTGAGAACTCGCTTGTTGAGTACGATGAAAGCGACAAGATCGACCGCCCTTTCAGCCGCGAAACACCGCAGCTAAACAGCATGATACACAGTGTACAGGTAAACCCTGTTTGGAACATCCCGCAGAGCATTGCCAGTAAAGAGATAATGGTAGAGGCGGCTAAAGACCCTTACTACTTATCAAACAAAAACATTGACGTATATAAGAATGGCAAAAAGGTAGAAGACGCTGAAACGATAGATTGGGCAAGCGCTTCGGCAGGAGATTACGAGTTCAAACAAAAACCTGGTGATGATAATGCGCTTGGTAAGATCAAGTTCCTGTTCAACAATAAGAGCAGTGTTTACCTGCACGACACCCCTGCAAAGGAACCGTTTAACTGGAACATGCGCGCAGTAAGCCACGGTTGTGTACGCCTGGAAAAACCACAGGAGCTTGCAAGAGTATTGTTTGGCGATGGTTCTACCTATCAGAAAATTGCAAATGACATGAGCCAGGACAACCCCGACCCTACTACCCTTGCAGTACCTAAAAAAGTTCCGGTTTACTTAACCTATATTACCTGCTGGGCAGACAGCAATGGCGTTATACAGTTCAGGCCCGATGTTTACGGGTTAGACATTGTATTATATGGCCATCTGCAAAAATTCGTAGCTCCAAGCCAGCAACTGGCTAACTTGTAACTCAATTTACACCTTCCTATATAAACAAAAAAGCCCGGCTGTAATGGCCGGGCTTTTTGCGGTATTTAGTTTAGTTCTGTTACAATTTTGCTACTAAAGCTGTGCTGTCTGCTTTAGCAGTATCTGCTGTGGCCGGCATTAAAAAGTTTGCCGGGGCATTCTCATCTAGTAATTTAGATGTATAGTTAGCAGTATTTGCGTTGATGAACAGCATCGAACCGCCTTTTATAGTATTGATCACCAGGCTTGAAACCTCGGGAGATACAGCAGGGCAACCAAAGCTGCGACCTAAACGACCCAATTGGTTAATAGTACCCTGGCTTACGTAATCTGCAGCGTGTACTACAATGCCACGTGCACGGGCAGCGCTGTTGATGCCTTCATCTAAACCATTTAAGCGTAGTGACTGGCCATGTTTGCCAATGTACACATCATCCGTAAGGTAAAAACCAAGGCTGCTCTGGTGCGACTCGTTATTGTTAGAGAACGCTGTAGCCATATCGTTGCCACTGCCTTGTCCGTGGGCAACCCAGGTGTTCAGCAGTACCGTTTTGTTCAATACGTCAATGATCCACATCCTCTTCTCGCGGCTTGGCTTGTTAAAGTCTACCACGGTGATAATGTTGCTGTTTTTAGCCAGTTTGTTTTCCAGTTTAAGATTGTAATAACCTGTAAGTGCTTTTTGCAGCACGGCTATATCCATACCGGTTTGGGCCAGGTTGGCAGTCTGGTAAAGTTGGTTTACATATTGAGCAAAGAACTCTTTGCTGGTTAATGTACCACCTGTTTTAACAATACCATTAATGTTTTTTGATGCGCTTGAAGGTTTCCAGCTGATAACAGTTACGGAAAATAACAATAAAGCGCCTATGATCCACCAAAGATGTTTTCTCATAATATTATGGGTTTAATCCAATAAGTTTATAATCAATTCAGGGCAGCTACGGTGCAGGATTTGCGGTTTAATAATTGCGAATGCTAATACAAATATACAAAAACAACCAGGTAACAGTGTCATTTTAATCACATCATATACTAATGATTAATTTGCTTACAGTAAAGTTAAACAATACAGATGAAAAGTGCAAGTATTTTTCTCGGGAGAACGGCTGATTAACGTTACCTGCAATGTTATCTACCATGGGCACTGCCATTGTAAATGACAAAGGCCAAACGGATCATATCTCCGGATGGCCTTTGTTATCGTGTTTTATTCAGGATTATTTATTCCAAACGATCTTTTCCTCTACAGGTATTTTGCGCTTACCTTCCGGCTGTACATCTGTATAGCCCAGGAAAAGCACACCTAACACAGCATCTTCAGCACCCAGGCCAAAGTGTTCTGCATATGCAGGTTTAAGAACAGCACCGCCAGTACTCCAGAAAGCGCCAATGTTAAGCGCAGTTGCGCCAAGCAGCAGGTTTTGTACAGCGCAGGCAGTAGCAATTATTTCTTCAAACTGGGGGATCTTTGGCAGGTCACCACGTTTTTGATAAGCAATTACCACGTGCGACGAATTGTTACCCTGGTTAGTAAGATTAGTATAGGTGGTTGGATTGAAGGTTTCCTCAGTAGTGGTGCTTTTGTAAATATCGGCATGGATAGCGCAGTATTTAGCAGGCTCCTCAAAAACGATAAAACGCCATGGTTCGGTATTGCCATGATTAGGCGCCCAGTCGGCAAGTTCCAGTACCGAGGCCACGTGGCCGTTAGGTATTTTGTTGCCATTCATGGTAGATGGCTTAATGGTACGGCGTGCTTTTATATTGCTTGCAACAGCAGCGAAAGTAGATTCCATAATGATTTCTATAAGCTTTTTGAGTGCCGCAAATTAGGAATTTTTGAGGAAAGGTAATGAGTTAAGTTGTGAACAACTAAAACTGTTGTCATGCCGAACAATAGGCACAAGCTACCTCTACCTGCTTACCGATCCGCAAATTTGTGCCGATGGAGAAAATCTATTCAACGTCATGAATACAACGTATTAACTACATACACAACTCCAATAAATTTCTGTTTCTTCATTGCAGTAAAACCCTTCAAAGGAGTTTTTTTTAGTATAGATCTAATAGTTAGGTTGTCTGAGCACAGCATCGTAAAATGACTATCCCAGTGAACGGTATAAAGTATTTCGTGCTTATTAGTATACCAGTTACGTTGCGGGCCCCATTGTAGAGTTGTATCGTCCTTACCCTCTATACACTCTTGTATGTAGGCTAGTTTCCTTTCAAATCCAAATTCATCTGCTATAAACATATAATGGTGACCCTGTTCAATTAGACTTTGCAACATCTGTTTTTCAAGTGTTACTTGAAAAATTCCCTCCGATGGTAGAAGTATGTCATACTCCTCACAAACAGATCTCAAAATTTTAACGTCTTCGTCATTCTTCCATCTGTCAACAAGACCGCCTATATTGTTCCTAAGTGCAATATCCAGTTGATTAATATTCTTGAATCCTGTTAATGATAACATTTCATTCCATGATACTATTCGGGTGATTTCTTGTTTTTCAGTAGCTTTAAAAAAGGGATGTAGCATGATATAAACGGCATCAAAATGTTCCTTATAAAAATCAAGAATAGGCATGTCTGCAAAGGCGCAAATGGAATTGTGCTCGGCTTCAAAAGTCGGCTTCGACATAGATCATCAATATTGTTCCAAAAATTCTTCTATTACATCTTCGCTATCCAGGTTTTGAATAGCATTGCCAAGCGTAATTTGCTTCTTTGCGATTGCTATAGCAGCTAGTGCCGCTGAAGCAGTACTTAAATCCCAATCATTACCGATTATGCTTATTGCTAACGAGGTTAGTTCACTTAAAGCCGTAGCATACGCTGGATAAAGTAACGAGGGTATTGCGGGGTTATTTTTATGGCGCTGTATCTCTATCAGCGATACCAATCCCAGTACGTTGTAATCAATTATTTGATTTGATTTTGCAGCCGAGATCATATGAGGAACCGCATAATACGAGGCTAATCCTACATCGCCTTGATGGTGCAGTTTGTCCCATAATTCCTGATAGATAGCGCTTACTTCATTCACTGCCACGCTGTTTTTCAACCGACTTAATACTACTGAAGCATCATACAAAGAACCTCTATAACCCCCTTCTAATTCTGCCCAGCGAGGATCGTCTAATTCTAAGTAAGGTTCATTTATGGTTTTTTTTGGAAATAGGCTACCTAAGGTAAAAGTCATTTGATAAGGATCTATTGTTTTTATAAGATAATATAGATTATTATTCAGAAGTGAAAGGCAGGAGCTGTAAAAATCCACATGCCTAAGGTAAGTCTTAGGATGTTAAATATACTCAATATCATTAAGAATGTTACCCACCTTCAATTAGCATTTGTTCGACACAAGAACAACGGAGCAGTATATCTTAGGTAACTCTATCCAAAATACTCAACCAAAATTTTTACCTTTCGCCATTGCCGCTATGGGGCATAATGGTGTATGAACAACTGGATAAAAAATTATAGCAGTATACTATGGTTGCTGGCGGGCATTATTGCCGGTACCATTGCTGGTGTTGTGTTAGGGAAGGATGCAGCGGTACTTAAGCCCATTGGCGATATATTCCTTAACCTGTTGTTTGTAGCGGTTATCCCACTGGTGTTTTTCGCCATAGCATCGGCCATTGCCAACCTGCAGGGCACGCAGAAGCTTGGGCGCATAATGGGCGTAACGGCGGCCGTATTTTTAGGGACCATCATCGTAGCTGCTGTGGTAACCATTATAGCAGTTTGGATATTGCCGCTGGGCAACAGCATGGCATCCGCGAAGGCGAATATAGACGCTGGTGCCACCGGTAAGTTCACCGGTGAACAAATAACGCAGCTTTTTACTACCAGCGAATTCTTCAACCTGCTATCGCGCAAGAACATGCTGGCCATGATCATCTTTGCCATATTGGTTGGCTTTGCCAGCCTGCGCGCCGGTGAAAAAGGTGCAGCCTTCACCCGTTTCCTGAATGACGGAAGCGAAGTTTTTAAACAACTGTTCACCATTATCATGAAAGCCGGACCGGTGGGTTTGGGGGCTTATTTCGCCTACCAGGTGGCAGAGTTCGGGCCATCGCTGTTTGGCACCTATGCCCATATACTGGGGATAGGTTACGGCGTCAGTATATTTGTGTACGCCGTGGTATATAGTATTTACGCGTTTATTGCCGGCGGTATTAGCGGCATCAGGCGGTACTGGAAAAACAATATTATACCTTCTGCAACGGCTGTTGCTACCTGCAGCAGTATAGCCACCATCCCTGCCAACCTGGATGCCGCCCGTAAGATGGGCATTACCAATGTCATAGCGGGCATCACCATCCCTCTTGGCGGGACATTACACAAAGACGGCTCGAGCATATCCTCTATTCTGAAAATGGCGGTAGTATTTGCCATGTTCGGCAAAGGGTTTGATAGTCCGCAAAATATCCTGCTGGCCCTTGGCATGACCGTATTGGTGAGCGTTGTAGAAGGTGGCATACCTAACGGCGGATACATTGGCGAACTGCTGTTCATCTCGGCTTACGGTTTCCCGGCAGAAGCGCTGCCACCGGCCATCATCATAGGTACGCTGATAGACCCTATAGCTACCCTCCTGAACGCTACTGGCGATACCGCGGCAGCCATGCTGATCAACCGGTTTGTTGAGGGAAAAACGCCAACTCATAAATAGCAAAAGCAGTCTTTTTATTACATTAGCTGTAAAATCCTATCCTTTAAATGCGTCCCTCATTACTTAAGATCAAACTGGTCTTCCTCAGAGGCTTGCTTGTTGCAGCAGCCTATTTACTCATCTATAGCTTTGTTACGTGGCTGCTTGTTTATAAGTATACGGTGTTGTCTCTTAATGAAGAGCTTGTCTCTTATTGGTTGCCGGGTGGCTTATCTATTTTAATTATCTCATTATGGATAGCTCCCCGGGGCAAACTCCTAAAACTGAAAAGTAAAAAGGTCGATCTCCCGGGCGTTTACTTCTTTATCGGCTGGATAGCGCTTTCTGTACCGGTTGTACTATTTCAAAAATACATGGAAACTGCCACAGGAGTGCTAACCACGCTGAACAGGATTAGTGAGCTGCCGGGTGGTGATTTGACCAAGTATTATAAGATTAAACAGCACTATGTAGATAAACTGCACCCCGCAATTTACCGGAAAGCGGAAGTTAGCGGTAAGAATGACCAATATTTAACCTTTTATATTTATTTAGCTTGCCCTGTTGTTGATAGCAGGGAGAAGGTTGATTCAACCGCACAACAACTTTCGCGTCCACCGATAGCCTGGCTTGGCGTTAAATACAGCAAACAATAAGCAATTCCGTTAACGACGCGGAAAAGGAGCAAGCTTTTAAGGACCTTGCTGCTGATGCCGAGCAGCAATTTAGAGCAGCAGAACTGGATGATCTGGTGTATCTGAACCGCATGGGTAACAACAATGCACGTAAAGCTTACTATCACGCCGTTGCCAGCGTGTTCTCTAACGAAGTGCAACCCATCGTTTTTGAAGCAATGAAAGAACCCTTTGAAGACCGGAACGGTAAGTATTTTGAATGGACATTGGGGTCTTTTGCCATTGGGACCATGGTTTGGCTGGTGATGTGCATGCTGCCCGGATTAGAACCCTATGAGCTAAGCAAATTACAGGCGAAATCAGCAGATAAATTGTCCCCGGCAAAGCATCTATCTGCAATACTAACCCAAGGACGGGAAGCGTCCGCCACGTTCATACTTACCGGCGTAAACATCCTGGTGTTTGTAATAATGGTTTTTGCTGGACTTGGTTTTATGTCATTTGATGCGCAGGATTTGTACCAATGGGGAGCGAACCAGCGCGCAGCTGTGCTAGCCGGGCAGTGGTGGCGCTTACTCAGCAGTACATTTTTACATGGCGGTGCTATGCACTTGTTTGGAAATACTTACGGGCTACTAATTGTGGGTGCAATGGTGGAGCAGTATATCGGGAGAGTAAAACTTTTTGTCGCCTATTTCGCTTGCGGCCTGATTGCGAGTATCGCCAGTATCTGGTGGCATCCAGATACTGTTAGCGTGGGCGCTTCTGGTGCAATATTTGGCTTATGCGGTGTATTGCTTGCTTTGCTTATCACCAACAAAACCGATGGTGCATTTAAAACCGGAGGATTAATATTTATAGGCCTTTATGCAGGTATAAATCTGTTATTCGGTCTAAAAGGCAATGTAGATAACGCTGCGCATGTGGGCGGACTTGTTGGGGGTATTATTGTTGGCTTGATCATGTCAGCGTTTGTGAAGCCTCCCAAGCAAAATAAAAGAACTTCAAGAAAGCGAGCCGCGAGTGTTGAACAAGCAGCGGAAGAAACCGACCCTAACGATGAGACGAAACCTGACGCATAAACGCCTGTATCACCATCACAAAATTGCCGAAAAACTGTAACATGGTTGCAAAAACTGTAACATGTTACAACATGTAAATTTCACAAGAAGCTTAACTACAAGGATTTACTTAAAATGAGAGCAAAATAAGTGTAACAGGTGTAACACACTCACGCGTGTTACGCCTGTTAGTATAATGGTGGGTATTTGGCAGGGTTTGCCTCGTTCATCATGCTGTAAACAACATCTATAATATCATCAGTAGAAGGCTTGCTGAAGTAGTCGCCATCTGATCCGTACGGCGGCCGGTGTTCGGCGCCGCAAAGCGTTTTAGGCTGTGCATCCAGTGCAAAGTAACCTTCCTGGACTTCCAGTACTTTCTGCAGTATATAAGCAGAACCACCACCCGGAAGATCCTCATCCACTACCAGCAGCTTATTTGTTTTCCGCAGCGACTGAGCGCAGATGTGTTCCGTATCAAACGGATAGAGCGTTTGCGGATCTATCACCTCTATGTTAATGCCCATCTTCTCCAGGTCTTCGGCAGCTTCCTGTACAATCCGCAGCGTTGAGCCATAGCTAATAACGGTAACATCGGTACCTTCTCTTACAATCTCTGCTTTCCCCAGCGGTACAGTGAATTCACCCACGTTAGCGGGTAGTTTCTCTTTAAGGCGATAACCGTTGAGGCTTTCAATAACCAAAGCCGGTTCGTCGCCTCTTAAAAGGGTGTTGTACATGCCGGCTGCTTGCGTCATGTTACGTGGCACACATATGTGCATTCCCCGCATCGAGTTCAGTATCATGCCTAGTGGCGACCCGGAGTGCCAGATTCCCTCTAAACGATGCCCACGGGTACGTACAATAAGTGGGGCTTTTTGCCCGCCGCTGCTGCGATAGCTAAGGCTCGCAACGTCGTCGCTAAGTACGGTAAGGGCGTACAACAGGTAATCCAGGTATTGTATCTCCGCAATCGGACGGAAGCCACGCATGGCCAAGCCCAGGCCCTGCCCCACTATAGTTGCCTCACGAATACCAGTGTCAGTGATCCGCAGATCGCTGTACTTGGCCTGCAAACCGGCAAACCCCTGGTTTACATCGCCAATTGCACCTACGTCTTCGCCAAAGGCAACAATGCTTTTATCCCGTTCAAAGTTAGCGTCAAAGCACGCGTTAAGCACTTCCCTGCCGTCTATCAGTTTTGAGTCGTCGGTATAGTCTGCTGCCACTGCAGGCACCAGTAAAGGTGAATTCGGCGAGTTAGTAAACAGTTTTGAATTAAACCGTTCTTTGTTTTTTATCGTTTCGGCTTTTAAGTAATCAACCAAGGCCTGGCGCTGTTCTGTCTTCTCATTTAACGTAATGCGAAGCGCCTTTTTTATAGCAGCGACGGTATCTCTCCTACCGGGATCAACACACGCCTGCAGCGATTCTATCAACTGATGCAGCTCAGCGTATTTAGATGAATGTTCGGCAACGCTTTCCATTAGGCGAACGGCATCCGCCATTTCATCCTTTATCTCGCCATCCAAATCTGCCCAAGCAGCTTTCTGGCATTCGCGAACGTATTTTTTTGCGGTTGCTTCAAGCTCATCAATCTCCTCATTGGTGATGATAGCCGACTCTACCATCCATTTACGCATTTGTAAGAGGCAATCGTGTTCCTCTTCCCAGGCAAGGCGTTCTTTAGACTTGTAGCGCTCATGGGACCCTGACGTAGAGTGTCCCTGTGGCTGCGTCATCTCCGTAACATGTATCATTACCGGTACGTGCTCTTCACGGCAGATTTTGATGGCGCGCTCGTAGGTTTCACAAAGGGCAACGTAGTCCCAACCCTTTACTTTAAATATCTCGTATCCTTTACCGTTGGCATCCCGTTGGAAGCCTTTGAGTACTTCTGATATATCTGATTTGGTAGTTTGCAACCGGGCCGGAACTGATATTGCGTAAGCATCATCCCATATTGAGATAGCCATTGGTACCTGCAATACTCCGGCAGCATTAAAAGACTCGAAAAACAAACCTTCAGAAGTGGAGCCGTTGCCGATTGTTCCAAATGCTACCTCGTTTCCATTTACAGAAAAGTTACTCAGGTATTCGAGTTCTTTGTTCTGGCGGTATAGTTTAGATGCATAAGCCAGCCCGAGCAAGCGGGGCATGTGCCCTCCTGTTGTAGAAAGGTCCGAAGCTGTATTCTTGGTTTGTGCCTGATTGGTAAAGTTGCCGTTCTCATCTACATAACGAGTAGCATAGTGGCAGTTCATTTGCCTTCCGCCTGATGCAGGGTCCTTTGTAATATCAGGATTTGCATATAACTGTGCAAAAAACTCTTTAAGGTTGCTCATGCCTGTAGCGAACATAAAGGTTTGGTCGCGGTAGTAACCAGCGCGCCAATCTCCCGTAAGAAAAACTTTCGCCATGGCTAATTGGGCAACTTCTTTACCATCGCCAAATATGCCAAACTTAGCCTTACCCGTAAGTACTTCGCGCCTGCCCAGCAAACTTGCCTGGCGGCTTTCGTAACCAATACGGTAATCGCTTATCACAATTTTCCGGAAATCGTCAAAACTGAGTTCGCCGGCTTTCAGATCATTGCCTTGTTGTAATACAGTTTCGGGCATACTATATTTCGTTTAAGCGGTAAAAGTATAAAATTCTGTTTTGTTTTTTGTAGGCTGTTAGTAAAACATCTCCTTACCACATTAGTTTTGTTATTACTTTAAACCTTTTATATTTGTAGTAATCAAATAGGTAATTATGAAAAAGATAATGATAATCTGCGCAGTGTTTTTAGGCCTTGCCTTTACTGCAAATACTGCCATGGCGCAAAGTGACGACAAAGCTGAATTTAAATTCAACGAGGAAAAACACGATTTTGGCAAGATACCACAAGGTGTGCCTGTTACTACCGTTTTTGAATTCACCAACGTTGGCCAGGAACCTCTGATTTTGTCGGAAGTAAGGCCAACATGCGGCTGTACAATTGCCGATTACACTAAAACGCCGGTTCTTAAAGGTGCAAAAGGAACAATCAAGATTACCTATAATGCAGTTGCACTTTCTGGCTTTAATAAAACCATTGTGGTTACTTCAAATGCTAAAACACCTACAAAATACCTGAATATTACAGGTGAGGTAATAGCAAAGCCTGCAGCAAGCAGCAAATAAGTATCTTAATCTTAAAAAATCTAAAGGCATCGACACTCGATGCCTTTTTTGTTCGCAACGGTCTTCACTGCCGCTAGATTATCTCACCTCTCTCTAAGTGAAATTTAAAGGGGTTAAATATTTTGCTAATTTTGCACATGCCAAAAATTTCGCAGAAAGGGCAACGCATGCCCGCATCACCTATACGTAAGCTAACACCTTTTGCTGATAAGGCTAAGCTGGAAGGAAAAAAGGTTTATCATTTAAATATTGGTCAGCCTGATATAGAAACCCCGGAAGGCATGCTGAATGCCATTAAGAATATCGACTTTAAAGTTTGGGCTTATACCGCTTCCGAGGGCACATTGAGCTATCGTAAAAAGCTTGTAGAGTACTACAACAAATTAGGTTATAACATAACGCCTGAAAATATAATTGTAACGACAGGAGGATCTGAAGCAATTACTATTGCAATGATGAGCTGCCTTGATGAAGGTGATGAGGTAATTATTCCTGAACCTTTTTACGCGAACTACAATGGTTTTGCTAACCAAACCGATGTTGTGGTAAAACCAATATTGTCTTACATTGAAAATGGTTTCGCGCTGCCGCCGATAAGCGAATTTGAGAAGCTTATCACACCAAAAACCAAAGCTATAATCATTTGCAACCCCAACAACCCAACAGGTTACTTATACTCTAAAGAAGAGCTTGAGGCGTTAAAGCAACTTGCTTTAAAGTACGACCTTTATATATTTTCAGACGAAGCCTATCGTGAGTTTTGTTATGACGGACGCACATTCATATCTCCTATGCACCTGGACGGCATTGATGAAAACGTAATTGTTATGGACACTGTCAGCAAACGTTATAGTGCATGCGGCGCGCGCCTGGGATGCCTTATCACCAAAAACAAGGCTGTAATTGCTGCCGGTTTAAAGTTTGCACAAGCAAGATTATCACCGGGCATGGTAGAACAAATAGCCGGGGAGGCTGCGGTTGATACACCCGATGAATATTTTAATGCCGTTAACGCCGAATACACTAAACGCCGCGATACGCTGGTATCTGCCCTTAACAAAATTGAAGGTGTTTACTGCCCAAATCCTGGTGGTGCATTTTATGTGGTAGCAAAATTCCCCATAGATAACGCTGATAAGTTTTGCCAGTGGATGTTAGAAAGCTTCAGTTATGAGAACCAAACTGTGATGATGGCTCCGGCTACCGGCTTTTACAGCACGCCAAGCGCCGGAACAAACGAAGTCCGCATGGCGTATGTGCTTAACAACGACGATCTAAATAAAGCAATGACCTGCCTTGCAGAAGGATTAAAAGCTTACCCAGGAAGAGTTTAGCAAAATAAGTTAAAGGCGTAAATAAAGTTGGTTCTTGCTGCGAGTAATTTATGAGGTTTAGCGAGACCTTTGATACAAATAAAGGTAACATCAGTTGGATGAATAATCTCCGGCTGATTGCAATATTTGCTGTAGTTGCTTTGCACACGGCTTCGCCACTATTATTCGCATACAATTCAGTTAGCGCTTCAGATTGGATTGCGGGCGACCTTTATAACGCACTTACCCGCTTCGCGGTTCCTGTGTTTGTGATGATAACAGGTGCTTTACTCCTCGGTCGCGAATACAACCTGTTTGATTTTTTAAGAAAACGTTTAGGCAGGTTGATCCTGCCTTTTTTATTTTGGAGCTTAGTATATATCACTTATCGCTACTACAACGAAGAATTCGTTTTCACCGGTAAAATTTGGACAGATGTACGTTTTGTTCTGCACCAGTTAAAAACAGGTAGTTATTACCACCTGTGGTACATATACGAACTTATTGGTTTGTACTTATTTATCCCTGTGCTAAGTAAATTCGTGCGCAATGCAACAGAAAAAGAGCTACTTTACTTTTTAGCAGTGTGGTTTTTCGCAATGCTTTTTAGTCTTCCTTACCTGAGCTCATTAGAGACCGCTGTAGATCTGCATAACTTCAGCGGTTACATCGGCTACCTGGTGCTGGGTTATTATTTATCTCACAAAAAGATCAACCTTCATGGCATCGCGGTCAGCGCTGCATTGGCCTTTATTTGTTTAGCCACTATTATAGCTGCGGGTACATACTATCGTCAGGTTAAGCTCCATGAACTAAGCACCTACTTTTACGAACCAATCGGTCCTTTTGTAGTATTGCTTTCTGCCAGTGCATTGACCATAGCTAAATACACGGTTGTCAAGATAGCCCAACCCATGCAAGTGTTTTTAGATAATGTAAGCAAAAGCACTTTAGGCATCTACTTTTGCCACCCCTTGGTTCTTAATTTTTTTGAATTAAACGGAATTACTTATGCAGCCTTTAATCCTATTGTAAGCATCCCTACCATTGCCCTGGCATGCTTTCTAATTTCATGGCTGTTAATATGGTTGATGCGTAAAATACCACTGTTAAAACATCTTGTGGAATAAGTTAACTGCACGGCTGTCGGGTTATATGTACTTTGGTAAGGATTTTGCTTTTGTTATAGCAGGTGCTTTATACAGGGGCTTTACCAACTAAATTGTATATTTGCATTATTATCTGCTCACTGCAGCAACAAAAGCAGGCTCAACAAAATGGGGTCGACCGGAATTGACAGGATGGAGATGAATAAGTAAGCATGCAGCGCGTTGGGTGAATTAGCGCTCTAATCTGAACACTCAAACACACAAACGGCGAAAATAACTACGCCTTAGCTGCCTAATTTAGAATTAGCATAGCTTTTGTCCCGCCGGTTTTCGGTTCCATTGAGCCGGCATCAGGGGCATCGACAAACGGAACTGGCCCGCTTAGGGTGTGATAAGCAGGCGAGATAAAGCACCTACGGAAGACGGTACAGGCAAGCAACTGGCCTTCCCCTTCCCGACAATTTAACAGAAGCTAAGCATGTAGAAAGCTTACTTTATACCATGTTTGGACGAGGGTTCGAATCCCTCCGGCTCCACGAATTAAGGTTTAAATGAGTAAAAAACGCTATAAATCATCGATTTATAGCGTTTTTTTTATGAATTCCAGTCTAAAAGAGTCTATATAAATGCATGTTTCGGGAGACCTAATCGAGACCTGTTTGCACTTTTGTAACTTAGGTCGCGCAAAACTCCACAACGAGCTTACAATCAGTGTATTGCAAAAATCGGCACGCCAGATTGTCAGTAGTTTTTAACATGATTTTTAACTAGTTGCGAGACCTATTATGACTACAAATTTTGCCCTTTCGTTTCAGGTGAAACGAACCAAGGTTCATTCCGGAGGAAATGCGCCTATTTATTTAAGAATTACGATCGATAGCAGCCGCGTCGAAGTTGCTACCAAGCGAAGTGTTAACCCGTCAATGTGGAATATCGAAGCTCAAAAAGCGACGGGTAGTTCAGACGAAGCACGCTCCATTAACAACCATTTAAAGACTCTGGAACAGAATGCTTATGAAATTTACCGTGAAATGCTGGAACGAAAAATACCGCTTACTGCGCAGGCTTTCAAGGATCGCATGAATGGTGTTCAGGGGGAAGTAACTACCCGGATGCTCATTCCCATCTTTCAGGATCACAACCGTCAAATGGAAGCGTTAGTGGGCAAAGAGTACGCCCGTGCGACAGCTATCCGCTATCAAACCACGCTTAAGCATCTGATCAACTTTCTCAAATGGAAGTACAAGGTATCTGATATAGATATCCGTCGTTTGGATCATGAATTTGTCACCTCATTGGAATTCTATTTGAGAACCGTTCGGAATTGTAATAACAATTCAGCCGTAAAATACATCAAAAACGTGAAGAAGATCGTGCATCTCTGCATGGCTAACAACTGGCTTGATCGTAATCCATTCGGTAATTATAAAACTAAGATTAAGGAAGTGATCAGAGACTTTTTGTCGAGTGAGGAACTGGAAGCGATACAAAATAAATTATTTGTCAGCGACCGGCTCAATCAGGTGAAAGATGTTTTTTTGTTTAGTTGTTTTACAGGTTTGGCTTACGCCGATGTGAACAAACTTAAACGGATTGAGATCAACACCGGTATTGACAACAACAAGTGGATATTCACCACTCGTCAGAAAACCGATACGGCCTCCCGTATACCCCTCCTTCCTGCAGCTTTAGACATTCTCAACAAATATGAAAATCATCCCGAATGTGTTAATGCAGGAAAATTGCTACCTGTACTCACTAATCAGAAGATGAACGCTTACCTGAAAGAAATAGCGGATGTTTGTGGTATAGAAAAGGAATTGACGTTCCACATTGCCCGTCACACCTTTGCGACCACAGTCACGTTAGCCAATGGCGTATCCATCGAAAGTGTTTCGAAAATGCTGGGACATAAAAACATCCGGACAACCCAGCACTATGCGAAATCCTGGACAGTCAGGTTAGCCGGGATATGGATTTAATAAGGGCGAAATTTGACTCAGCCGCTGCTGCCCCATGCAAAATTTCACCTGCAGAAGAAAGGGCAAACGGATGAAACCTCATCAAAAAGACAAGTTGTTTTTATCAGTCAGGGAATTGATTGAGAATGCCCAACGAAGTGTAGTTAAGAGTATCAATATAAATATGGTACTAACTCATTTCCAAATTGGGCGGATGATCGTAGAAGATGAGCAGGGCGGGCAAACCTATGCCTCCTATGGCGCGGCAACCATCAAGAATCTCAGTTCCTATCTGACTCAAATTTTCGGTCGGGGGTTTTCGACAGATAACCTGGAGAACATGAGAGCATTTTATCTTGAATACAGAAATTCCGACGCACTGCGTAGGATTTCTGATGCAGGTAACTTAAATTCCGAATCAGTGATTCGGAATTTACAGAATGAGTTTGGACTAAGCTGGACCCACTATCTTCAACTATTAAAAATCAAAGGTAAGCAGGAGCGCCAATTTTATCATTTGGAAGCCGTGACCAACAACTGGTCGGTTCGCGAACTACAGCGTCAAATAGGGTCTTCACTGTATGAACGATTGGCATTAAGCCGTGATAAAGAAGCCGTTCAGAGACTTGCACAGGAAGGAAAGATTCTAGAGCGGCCAACGGATATCCTGAAGCAACCCCTGATCCTGGAATTTCTAAATTTGAAAGAAGACAGCCGATATTCTGAGAATGACCTGGAAACAGCTATTATTAACAAACTTGAGCATTTCATGCTCGAGTTAGGTAAAGGGTTCCTGTTCGAAGGGCGACAGCGGAGGATTACACTTAATGGCGATCACTTCTGGGTCGATCTGGTATTTTACAACAGATTGCTGAACTGCTTCGTTTTGATCGATCTAAAAATCGGTAAACTCACACATCAAGATATTGGCCAAATGCAGATGTATGTTAACTACTATGACCGGAAGATCAAATTAAATAATGAAAATCCAACCATAGGTATCATTCTATGTAAAGAAAATAACAGTGCGGTTGTTGAATATACCCTCCCATTAGATAACCAGCATATCTTCAGCAAGGAGTATAAACTTTATCTGCCGAGAAAGGAGGAATTAAAGCGTCAATTAGAGTAACAAGGCGACGAGAATAGATCAAAAAAGACTTTCATACTGATGTAAACTGCTCCAGCGTAAATCTCACTCACCGGAATCTGATGTTCTTTGGCTTTGATCCAGGTTTTTGATGTGCTAGATCTTGTCAATGGTGATCATGAAAGACCGGTGTATACGGGCGAAATTAAAGCAAGCCCAAGCACGTGGAACCACCAATAATTGGCGGTCTATGCAGCACTTTACTTTGGTTAACGAAATAGTAGAAGACCTAAGTTCGAAGTTGTAATTATGATGCAATCTTAAATCATGAGACGTTGTCTCGTAATTTAAGATTGCATCATAAGTTGCGTGAGTTTTTAATTATGATGCCCTTGTTTATGAGTGCGCTTAGGCTGCGCTAACATCTATATCTACTCCGAGAAACAGGAACAGCGAAGCAATTTTCCCGTCATTCACTATAGCTATATCCGAGCCAGTAGCAGCTGCCTGAGCACCCGACTCCCCCAAACGCCAGCTGATCTGCTGAACATGATGGTTTATTCCCGCCGGGCCTAATAATTCAAACGTGAAAGTTGCCGGCCACCCCGCCTGTAGGCGTGAGATCAATTCATTGATCGCCTGATGTCCAACGATCGCAGGTCCTTCATTCGTTTCATAAAACGCAATATCATTGGTGTAAATGTCATTCATTAAGGCTAACCTGTTTTCCGCATTGCGATCATTCCATATGCGGAGTAGGCTGTCCTCTAAAAGTTTAGCTGTGGTATCCATGATTTATTTTTTTGATTTAATTGAATATTTAATTCTCTTTTAGGTAGTTTGGCCACCGTCTACATTAAGCGTGATCCCGGTGATGTATTGGGAATCCTCACCTGCCAGAAAAGCAACTGCGGCACCGATGTCACCAGCTTTCCCATAACGGCCCAGGGCGACCGACTGCAACATCGCTGCGCTGTAAGGCCCATCTGCCGGATTCATATCCGTATCGATCAGTCCTGGTTGTATAAGATTGACAGTGATGTTCCGGCTACCCAGGTCCCTCGCCCAACTGCGGGTGTAGGCGGCAAGTGCTGCTTTAGTAGCGGCATAGTCACCTATTCCGGGATAAGGCGACCGGCTGCCACCCGTAGAACCGATGTTGATAATGCGACCACCGTCAGTCATATGAGGTAATGCCGTGCGTACCAGATGTACCGCGCCATGCACGTTCACCCGCCATTGCTTTTCAAATGCTTTCAGATCCGCAGCAGGATCGTCAATGGCTCCGGTAACAAATAACCCGGAACTATTGACCACTATATCCAGTGCGCCTAACTGCTCCATAGTAGCAGCTACCGCAGCGGTAAGATCATCCGGGTTGCCGGTATCCGCCCGAATAGCGAGTGCTTTGTTATCACCCGTTGAGATCTCGGCAGCTAAGGCTTCTGCTTTTTCTTTAGAACTGATATAAGTGAAGGCAACTTTTGCACCTTCCCGGGCTAAGCGTTGTACAATGCCGGCTCCGATGCCGCGGCTGCCGCCGGTAACAAGGGCAACTTTTCCTGTGAGTGTTTTCATGATCTGAGTTTTGTTATATAATTACATCACAAAGATCAGCAGACCAGTACCTAGGGAACGATGAGGTAAAATATCAAATCACGTTGATATAGATCAACATGAAAACGCACCTTACTTTTTAACCGCCTGGCTTTTGATGCGGCTGAGCGTTTCTTTGGTAATACCCAGATAAGAGGCCACAATATGCTGAGGAAAGCGCTGCATAAATTCCGGGTAAGAGCTTAGCAGGTCTTCATAACGTTTTTCGGCAGGTTGACTGATAGAACCTAAAACTCTTTTCTGTGCGGCGATAGAATGGTTCTGATCAATGTTCATTCGCATTTCGGCAAAAGCCGGGATAGCGGTTACGATATTCAAATGCACTTTGGGTAACATCAGCACTTCGGTATCTTCCCAGGCATCTATGTTGTAAACGGATGGCACTTCTCTAAAGTAGCTTTCCCGGTCACCTACCCACCAATTTTCAATGCTCAAAGCCATAATATGCTCGTTGCCTCTTTCATCTACAGTGTACTGACGCGTGGCCCCCTTTAAAATAAAGTTCAGGCTTTTACAGATATCCCCATCCTGTAACAGAAACTGCTTTTTTTTATAACGCTTATAAACAACTGCATTTTGCAAAGCAGCTTTATCTGCATCAGTTAACGGCGTGCGGGAGCGTGTTGAGATGTAATTGAACAAAGGATCAAGCATAATACAAATATACTTCAATGGTGCGCAGCAGGCAATATTAGCCGCATATTGATGTACATCAACATGATTTGATGCGGTAGGTCATCGTTAGAACAACTGCATTTAGGCCAACTTTGTCTCATCACAAACTCAAAACAAAAATGGAAACATCAGCAAAAAATGCACGCACCGTTATATTTGATCAAACCGGCGAAGCAGAAGTACTCACTGTAAGAAATATACCGGTATCCGCACCGGGTGCAAATGAAGTGCGCATCAAAACCAAGGCATTGGGCCTTAACCGGGCCGACGCCATGTATCGCAGGGGTACTTACCTGGAGCATCCGGTATTTCCGGCTAAGCTGGGTTATGAAGCTGCTGGGATCGTAGAATCTATAGGTGCGGATGTGCGGAATGTGAAAGCAGGCGACCGGGTAAGCGTGATTCCCGCATTTTCTCTGAATAAGTACGCGATGCATGGCGAACTGGTGCTGGCGCCGGCTTATGCCGTTGAAAAAATTCCAGACTGGCTGGACTTTAAAGATGCTGCTGCCTTATGGAGCACATATTTAACTGCATACGGCCTGCTGGTAGATCAGGCACAGGTTTCCGCCGGGCATTACGTGCTGATTAACGCAGCGTCAAGCGGTGTGGGTCTGTCCGCCATACAGATCGCTAATGCTGCAGGCGCTATCCCGATCGCCCTAAGTACCTCTTCGTCTAAAAAGCAAGCTTTGCTGAATGCGGGGGCCGCGCATGTGATCGTAACCCAAGAACAGGATGTTACCAGCGAAGTAAACAGCATCACTAGCGGCAAAGGCGCTAACGTAATTCTGGATGCGGTGGGAGGCAATGATTTCAGTGCATTACTTTCAGCGGCCGCGTTCAAAGGAAATATCTTAATCTATGGTACTTTAAGCCCTGACAAGACGAATATCAGCACCTGGGACATTCTGCGCAAAAATCTTAACGTAAGCGGTTTTACAGTAGCGGATGTTAATGCAGACCCTGCACGATTGCAGGCAGCAAAGGAGTTTATCTATCAGGGGTTGCAAACCCACAAACTTCATCCGGTCATTGCTGAGGAATTTCACTTAGATGATATCGTGGAAGCTCACAGATTCTTGGAGTCCAACAAGCAGGTCGGCAAGGTGATCGTCACCTTATGAGCTTACCGCACGCCCCATCAGTAAGATGTGGAACGGTTCGGAAGCAGAGCAGGTGAAAAATATATCCACTCTTCCATCGGGGATGACAACAAGTTCTTTCCCTTCAGTAGAATCATTTTCAAGCATCCAAAACCTTTCTACGAACTCGGAGATTTTCTGAGGCGGACTTAATTCCTGGTACTTAATTGTTGCCAATGCGCAATTTAATTGATCCCTATATAGTGTATTAATATCCTACGCGACCATAGAGTTCGTAAATATAATATTTTAGGTTTGAAGCCTGATCACGAAGCTAACTGTGATCTTTGACAAAGATTTTAAAGCACCAACCTCGACAATTTCGAAAATTGTCAGCTGTTCTCCCGTATGAAAGCTTTCTTATTTGATTATTGTTTTCGGTTCCAGGAATTCTTCCAGACCTTTGATTCCGTTTTCCCGTCCAATACCTGAATTTTTGAAACCGCCAAAAGGAGCCATTGGATCGTGTCTTAAGGTATTAATTAACACCCTACCCGCTTGAAGTTGAAGAGCAACTTTTCGCGCCCGGCTTTCATCGGCTGAACTTACATAAGCCATTAACCCGTATTCAGAATCATTAGCGATTTTGATCGCTTCGTCTTCACTGCGATATGTAATTACAGACAGTACGGGGCCAAAGATCTCCTCTCTGGCAACCATCATATCATTTCTGACACCGGTAAAAATAGTTGGCTTAACGTAATATCCTTTTTTCAAACCAGCAGGCTGCCCTAGGCCACCAGCAAGCAGCTCAGCACCTTCATTGATACCAGTCTCGATATATTGTTGAATACGGTCATATTGTTTCTGACTGGCCACCGGACCGATTTTGACCTCGGCTTTAGACGGGTCACCTACTACAAACTGGGCAGCTTCCTGAAGTAATAGTCTTTTGACATCATCGATCTTTGCTTCAGGCACCAATAACCGAGTACCGGCAATGCACGCCTGCCCATTGTTCATAAAGGCTGCTTGCAGCGCCATTGGTATCGCTTTGTTCAAATCGGCGTCATCAAGAATAATATTAGCCGATTTACCGCCTAATTCCAAGGTTACCCGCTTCATAGTATCTACCGCTTGCCTGGCAAGTAATTTGCCTACTACTGTAGAGCCGGTGAATGAAATCTTAGTCACGTCGGCACTTTCCATGATCGGTTTGGTGATCACCGCGCCATCTCCATTAACCATGTTTACAACACCAGCGGGCAAACCGGCAGCAGCAATACATTCCATGATGATCTGTGCTTGCCATGCGCCGAACTCACTTGGTTTGATTATTACGGTACAGCCTGCTGCTATTGCAGCAGCAACTTTGATAGCGATAGATCCTGCTACGGCGTTCCAGGGTGTAAATAAAGCGGCAACGCCTATCGATTCCATCACTACGGTAGATTCATTCACCTGCTTTGTGAAAGCGTAATCTTCTAATAGTTTAACCTGGTTAGCAAAAGTGGTAGCTGCGATAAGGTTGGCCCATTTCGCCCGCTCGTTAGGAGCTCCATATTCTAGGATTGTCGCCTTGATTAGATCGTCTATCCTTGATTCGATTTCGACGCTTATCCTGTTTAAATGAGCAATTCGTTCAGCTTTTGTACTGGCGGCAAATTCGGGCAGTGCAGCTTTAGCTGCCGCGATGGCAAGACTGGTGTCATGCTCGTCGGCATAGATTATTTGTGCGATCTCTTCTCCATCCAAAGGAGACTTTATTTTTACGACGTGTGTGCCATGTGGTTCAATGAACATCCCGTTCACAAAAACGCTTTTTATTGTTTTCATATCAAGTATTTAGAAGATAAAATGATGATGAGTTTATTGCTGTGCATTTGCTGCATTGATAATCACTTCCGCTACCGCTTCTGCATGAGAAACGAAAACCACGTGGCTGCCTTTAATTTCCGTGATCTTAGCGTTTGCACGTTCATACATAGCACGTTCGGTTAATGGGTTTAGAGCTTTGTCGTCTATAGCTATTATGCCATAGCTTGGCTTACTTTTCCACGCTACCTGTGTTACCGGCTCATCAAAACATTTACCGATGATAGGTACTTGCGAGGCATTCATAAAATCGCTTTGTGCTTTACTCAGATCAGCAGCAAAACCACTATTAAATTTAGCCGGATCAAAGTAAACATATCCATATTGATCAGGTGCTGTAAATCCAGCTTCCGGTGCCGCTGGTGCTGCCGCAACCCACTTGCCGGTATTCTCGCCTTTATCGGGCATAAAGGCTGCTACATAAACTAATGCAGCTACTTTGTCGTTTACGCCGGCCTCTGTAATCACCGTACCGCCCCATGAATGGCCAACTAAAATCACTTTTCCATTTTGCCTGTCAATTACGCTGTTTGTAGCTTCAACATCTGCTTTTAAAGAGGTTAACGGATTTTGTACTATACTGACGTGATATCCTTTTTTTAACAATATTTCATAAACGGGTTTCCAGCCGGATCCGTCCGCGAATGCGCCATGCACCAAGACTATATTTTTTACGCCTTTTGGTTGAGCGTTTGCCACGTCAGTTCCCAAATTGATAAGCCCGGCAATAAGGAGCACTGCAAAAATTAAAAAGCGAAGATTTTCTGAAGATTTGAATGATGTTTTCATGATTTAATAAATTATTTATTGTTGATCAATAGTTTAAGGACGCTTAGAGGGTGAAGTAACAGATGTTTTAGCAGCGGCAGATATTTCGCCGGTATCGGAGTTTTGTATGAAGCCGATTAACTCCCAATTCTGAGGATCAAATCCCGACGTTAGTGCCATTGTTTCGTCACCTTGCCCTTCAGATGCCAGGGCGAACGTATTTAACTCCCGAACAATTTGTGCATGACTAAGCGTTTTGCCTTCGTTCTCGCCTGCTTTAACCTTGCTTACTGCATGCTTTTGCACTAAGGCAAGTATCAGTTGACCTTGTACGGGCCCACCTTCTATTCGATAATGGACTGCAATTCCGTTTGCCTTTTGCAGCGCTTGTAAGGTGAGCATACCCGGCGCCTTACCGTCCAGGGAGGATGTTAAAGCTTTTCTTATCTCCGCTTCATCTGAACCTACAAACTCTGTCTTGCCGTTAAGTATCAATTGCGGGGTGTAAACCTGGCTCGTAAACTTGCTTTTATACCAGTACTGCCTTTTTGAAAATTCGGGTTTGCTGAACATGTCTTTCCATCCGAGGCGATTCCAGTAATCTACATGGTAAGCTAATACATAAATAGGTTTGTTAGTTGCTTCTCTTTGGATGCGTTCTAATAACTCGTCGGCAGCAGGGCAGCTTGAGCAACCTTCAGAAGTAAATAATTCTAATACGGCAAAACCTTGGTTAGCATTCGAAGTGATGGTTTCGCGTTGGTCCAAACGCTTGCGCTGTAAATAAACAGCGGATGTTAAAAAAAGCACAGCGACTGTACAGATGGCGGATAGCTTTAACATTTTCATAACTCTGATCTTTTTTATTTGAATCAAAACTATGGACAGAAAGAAGCCGGGAAGAGTGAAATAAGGTTGAACCGGACGTAACTGATCCTAAACCCTAAAAATTAAAAGGTGAAAGTTGATGTTAGCAGTTTTAAGATGCACTGAGTTTAACCAACCTGGTCTAACGATTACCATGTTATTTGGATGGATAATCAATCCGTTATTTTGGATACTTACAAACTCATTACGGATACATTTGGGCCTGTTCTACTGCTGAACTTTGTGATATCAAATCAGAAAAAATGAGCAAAACAATTTTAATCACAGGTGCCTCAACAGGATTAGGCAAAGTGACCGCCAAATTATTTCAAAGAAAGGGCTGGAAAGTTATCGCAACCATGCGCAATCCGGATTATGATACAGAACTGCGCCAGCTTGAAAATGTCACTCTGCTTCCGCTGGACGTAACCAACACTGGGCAAATTAACGATACCGTGAGCAAAGCGATTGCCATGCACGATATTGATGTTGTTTTTAACAATGCCGGTTACGGGCTTGTCGGCCCACTGGAAGCGGTAAGCGATGAACAACTGGCTCGTCAGCTAAATACCAATCTTTTGGGTGTAATACAGGTGACTAGGGCTTTCATTCCTTACTTCAGGGAAAAGCAAAGTGGTCTTTTTATCACAACCACTTCTATGGGCGGCTTTTTAACTTTTCCCTTAAACTCAATTTATCACGCCACAAAATGGGCATTGGAAGGATGGAGTGAAAGTTTGTCATTCGAGTTAGGCCTGTTCAATATCGGGGTTAAAACCGTAGCCCCAGGTGGCATTAAAACGGACTTTATAGGCCGTTCCCTTGATCCGGTAACTCATCCGGCTTATGAAGCAGCTATGCAAAAAGTGTTTGGTTTATTCGTAGAGGATAACCTGTCTTCTGCAGAAGACATCGCTGACGTGGTTTATGAAGCGGCAACAGACGGTAAAGACCAAATACGCTACGTGGCTGGTGAAGACGCTAAACGGTTGTATGAAAGAAGAAATGCAATTGGCGCGGAAGCCTTTCGCAAGGAACTCGGCAGCATGGTGTTTGGCGACGGAAAGTTTTAAATTAGCAACATGAAAACGTCCAATCAGCCTCCTGTAACGATCCATAGCATCACGGAACTACACCGGCTGGTTGGCCTGCCCGGTCCTGCCCATCCGCTGATCAGTTTGGTAGACAATACTAAGTTGAATATTGAGAGGGAACGTTTTCCAGAAACATTGATCCTGGACTTCTACAAGATCTCTTATAAGCACACGCTGAACGGCAGGATCGGTTATGGTCAGGGTTATTACGACTTTGATGAGGGCGGTATCATCTTTACCGCACCTCATCAGCTTTTAGCCATTGATAAGGATACGGAATACTATGGGTTTTCTCTGCTGATCCATCCTGACTTTTTGCGTGGATATCATTTGGGCACCATTATCAGTAAATATGGTTTCTTCTCTTACGATACTAATGAAGCGCTGCACTTATCCGAAAAAGAGAAGGTGACTATTGTATCGGTGCTGGAAAACATCGGCCAGGAACTCACCAATAACATCGACGATTTTAGCCAGGATCTGCTCGTTTCTTATTTAGAAGTATTGCTGAACTACGGCAACCGATTTTACAAACGGCAATTTGTTACCCGCAAAGCTGTTAATCATGATATGCTTACCAAACTGGAAGCCCTGCTTACGCATTATCTGGACAACCGTCGGGGTTTGCAAAGTGGTTTGCCTACCGTAGAATATCTGGCAGGCCAGCTTAACCTATCACCACGTTACTTAAGCGATATGCTGCGGTCTTTAACGGGGCAGAACGCTCAGCAGCATATTCATCAAAAAGTGATTGACAAGGCGAAAGAATATTTGACGAACACGAACCTCTCCGTTGCGGAGATCGCCTATGAGTTAGGTTTCGAGTATCCGCAATCCTTTAACAAGTTGTTCAAGAACAAGACGACGCTTACGCCGATAGCTTTTAAAGCGCAATTTTTCACTAATTAGTTCAATAAAAAACCCGGCTAGAAGGCCGGGAAGTGTAAGGATAACAAGTGTTCGGTATTCAACTACCGTCGCACCCCTTTAATATAATCGCAGCACCGGGGAAACTATTGATGATAAAGTTGGTGATAATTATAGACTCATCCCGCCGTCCATCACAATTTCTGCACCGGTAATGAACTTAGCAGCATCACTTGAAAAGTACGCAACCATTTTAGCTACGTCATCCGCTTCACCAAACTGCTTTAAAGGAACACGTTCCAGCATCCAGGCATCCAGATTTTTTCTTGCTTCTTCATCTAAACCTAATTTATTCAGGATCTCGGTCTGAGTTGGGCCCGGACTCACGGAGTTGATCCTGATCTTCCTGGGAGCCAATTCAATAGCAGCAGCTTTCATTACGGAGTTCAATGCTGCCTTGCTTGACGAATATACCGATGCATTAGCACCATGCATACTGGCTGTGTTTGATGACAAGAATATTACCGATGCGCCATCATTGAGTAATGGAATGAATTTGCTTAGGGTGAAGTAAGCGCCTTTGTAGTTAATATTAATGACCTGATCAAATACTTCTTCGGTAGCTGTTTCAATAGAAGCACCGCCAACTATCCCAGCATTGATGAACAGGATATCTACCTTACCGTATTGCTCGCCGACTGTCGCAGCTAATTGCCCGATCGCCTGAACGTTGCCTTGATCTGCCACTAAGCCCGTAACGCCTAATTGTTGTGCAGCGGTTTCAACAGCTTCCTGTCTGCGCCCGGTGATGATCACCTGAGCGCCTTGTGCTTTAAATTCTTTTGCGGCAGCGTAGCCAATACCGCTATTGCCTCCGGTTACTACAGCAACCTTTCCTTCTAAATTTTTCATGATTTTCTATTTTTTTCTGCAAACGTATATTATATTTGGTATAATATTGATACCAGTATCACAGAGTATACCAACATGGATGAGCAGTTAGTAAAAGAGGTTCTATCGGAACCCCGTAATCAGAAGGAAGAGATCCAGGCTTTGCAGGACACTATTTATGTTATAGGCGGCAAGTGGAAACTGCCTATCATCAATTCGATATGTAATGGAAACAGGCGCTTCAGAGAGATCGAAAGAAGCATACCAGGGATCACTACCCGCATGTTATCGCGCGAGTTGAAAGATATGGAAGCTAATAAATTATTGAAACGTACGGTAACACCTACCAGCCCGGTAACGGTTGAGTATTCGCCCAGCGACTATTGCCATTCCTTTGCTGATATCATTTTACATATGATCAAATGGGGTAAGGAACACAGGCAACGTTTAAAGGAAGATTAATATACATATAGATCTGGTAGCCTTTCCATCTGGATGGGCTTTTTTGTACCCATGCTTTTAGCTCGGATTGCTAAATGTCTAACTGGCGTTTCAGTATGTCCGTTTGAACCATTATCTGCTCATTACGGGGTTTGTTTTAGCACAACTTTGTGTCAACAATCAAAAACAAACAACGTCATGAACTTAAAAACATCAAAAGCAATTTACTGGTCAGGTGCCATCTTTATCTCACTTTGGTTTGGCGCAAGCGGTTTCTTCGAACTAACCAAAAACCCTATCGTTTGGGACATCACCGTGAAACTGGGTTACCCGCCGCACTTCATTTACATTTTAGGAGTAGCCAAGCTTTTAGGCGTAGCCGTTTTATTAACTCCTAATCGCCTTCTTAGACTAAAGGAGTGGGTATTTGCCGGTATCTTTTTTGATATCACCTTTGCTTTCTTCTCCAAACTGGCTGTACTTGGATTTGCGCCCACTGTTGATGCCATCATCGCCTTCACTGCCATTTCCATCACCTATATCATGTTCAGAAAACTCTATCCGGCTACCTATACCAAAGCCGGTACAGAACACGTGGTTAACGGTTTCGAAAGAGCATAATAAAAATCTTCCACACAATACTATCAATCTCAATTGCCATGAAAGAAATTACCACCACAGGTCGCCGCGTTTTGATAATCGCAGCAGCCATTATGATCGCCATAATCTTATTAAATAGTTCAGATCTGTTACAAGCTAAACCGCTTGCTAATCAAAGCAACAGCAAACCAGCTATTTCCGACACACCTTTCACAAAAATTAAGCAGATCAAAGCCGGTGTACTCAATGTTGGCTACGCCGAAATTGGTCCGGCAAACGGCAAACCGGTTATCTTATTACACGGCTGGCCATATGATATCAACAGCTATGCGCAAGTTGCGCCGACACTCGCAGCGCAAGGGTATCATGTTATTGTACCCTATTTAAGAGGTTACGGTAGTACTACCTTTCTTTCAGCAAAGTCAGTACGAAATGGGCAACAGGCTGCATTAGCTGAAGATGTGATCGCATTGATGGATGCCTTGCATATACAAAAGGCCACGCTTGGCGGCTTTGACTGGGGGGCGCGCACTGCGGATATTGTCGCAGCATTATATCCTCATCGGGTTAATGCGCTGGTGTCAGTAAGTGGTTATCTTATCGGTAGCCAGAAAGGCAATAAAGCTCCGCTGCCGCCAAAGGCAGAACAAGCCTGGTGGTACCAGTATTATTTCTCTACTGAACGTGGAAAAGCAGGCTACACAACCAATACTAAAGCCTTCAACAAGTTAATATGGCAGACCGCTTCACCAGATTGGAAATTTACTGATACCGATTATAACCGCTCTGCCGTAGCTTTCAATAATCCGGACCATGTGGCCATTGTAATTCATAATTACAGGTGGAGACTTGGGCTTGCTAAAGGGGAAGCAAAATATGATGCCGTGGAAAAACAACTGGCTTTAGCGCCCGCCATTACCGTGCCCACTGTGACATTGGAAGGCGATGCGAACGGTGCGCCCCACCTGGCTCCTGCAGATTATGCAAAGCGCTTTACCGGCAAATACATTCATCATACCCTGACTGGCGGCATCGGCCATAACCTGCCGCAGGAGGCACCGCAAGCATTTGCCAATGCAATTATTGAAGCAGATAGCCTTGCCAAATAACATTCAACTAAAAGACACAAGTAAACTTTAAATAAAATGGAAAATCAAAATGTAGTGAGCAGTGAAAACACTGCCAAAACAGCCATCACCAAAGTGCTGTATACCGCTAAAGTGCATATTACAGGTGGCAGGGAAGGTAATGCTACCAGCAATGATAACCGATTAAACGTGAGCCTTTCCACACCCGGCGGGCCAGGCAATGGTACTAATCCCGAACAGTTGTTTGCCGCCGGCTGGTCAGCATGTTTTATCGGGGCTATGCGCCATAATGCCTCAAGCCTGCAAATACCGCTGCCCAAAGACCTTGCTGTTGATGCAGAAGTTGACCTGGGAACCGGCGAAGGTGGTTTTTATCTGCAAGCACGCTTGAATGTGAAGCTACCCGGCTTATCAGCAGAGCAAGCGAAAACAGTGGTAGAAGCTGCACACCAAACCTGTCCGTACTCTAAAGCTACCCATGGGAATATCAACGTGGAGATCAATGTAGCTGTATAAGCATACGATCAAGAAATGCGGCGCATCAATGGAATGCTCCGCATTTTTTATTTAAACATTGTTCGCATGATTAATTCCCTGCGTTTAGCGATCAGTTCATCGAATTGCTGTTTATCCATCCCAAAAAGTTGCCGGTATATGGGCGACATCATAATTGGGTAGGATAGTAAAGAGAAAAGATTGATCAGAAAATGTTTAGGATCCGTTTTTTCGATCGTCCCCAAGTGCATTTCTTTTTCAATTTCATCCAAAAAGGACGATACCGGACCCTCATCAATTTTTGTCACAAGGTCTTGCCCGGAAGTATTGATCTCGGTAACCAGGAACACTTCTTGAAAAGGGTATTCCATCATTTCGTTTGTAAACACGTCGATCAATCCCTGTATTTTTTTCCTAAAAGGTAGCTTAGCCGACATTACCTTTCCCAATCGCAGGCTCAAGGCTTGCATAGATTCCGCAAAGACCAAAGCGATCAACTGATCCCTTGTTCTGAAATAATAATGGACCGCCGACCTGTTCATGCCAGCAGCATCAGCGATGTCCTGCGTGGTAGCGTGCAGTTTTCCTTCTTTGAATAATAGCTTTTTTGCGGTCGATTTAATAAGTTCTTCGGTCCCGGTATCTTTTGCTGGCATTATAATTTATTGTACTTTTTAAGTTCTGTTATTTTATCTACGGCAATTTCCTTTACAAAGTACTCGTCGTGTGAGATCACTAACAAAGTTCCTTCGAAATTCTTAACGGCAGCTGTCAGTACTTCCAGGCTTTTGATATCCAGGTTATTGGTCGGCTCATCCAGGATCAGCATATCAGGCGCATGATTCGATACGGATAAGCAGCATAATGCCAACTTCATCTTTTCACCACCACTTAAAACACCGCTCTTTTTGTTCCAGGTATTATTATCGAACTGGGCATATATAAGCAGCGACCTGAGCTCATGCTCCTGCAATTGCCGGCTGTTGAAGTGCTGTACCTGTTCAAAAACGCTTTTCTCGGAATCGAGCATGGTGTAATCCTGGTCGAGGTACAAATAATTGAAATTCGCCCGTTCTAGTCGCCCGTCCGTTGGTTGCAGTACCCCGGTAATGATCTTAAGTAAAGTTGTCTTTCCTGCACCATTAGCACCTTTGATGTGCATGCGGTCGCCCGAACGTAATTGAAACGTCAGCGCATCCCATAAAGGATGCTTGTCAAATCCATAACTGATCTCTCGTGCGTCAACCAACACTTTGCCTTTATGCATTCCTGATGAGGTAATATCTATTTTGAGAACCTGATATTGCTGAATTTGACTGCGTATTTGGCGTAGATTATCGTTGATATGATCCAGTTTTTCGTTTTGGGCGTTCAAGGCTTTTGCTGTACTGCCTTGAGCCTGGCTTTTCAGGCCGCCCGCAATAATGCGGGGCAGCGAGCCGGATCTGCCTTCTGCCTTGCCGCGGCTTTCCATCCGCTGCCTTTTTTCTGTAACCTCTCTTGCTTTTGCCTGGCTTTGCTTCATGGTTTTGGTCTGCTCGTGCAGGTCGCTTTCCAGGGCATTTAACTTTAAGTCTTTTTGTGCCCGGTAAAAATCGAAGTTGCCGCCGTAAATTTCTACGCCCCCTGCACTCAGCTCAAGCGTTACCGGTAACAGCTTAAGCAAAGCACGGTCGTGACTTATTACCAGAATTGTTGCCCGGGTCTCACTGATCAACCGGTAAAGTTGATCGCGGCTGACTGTATCTAAATGGTTAGAAGGTTCGTCAAGTAAGATGATTTCCGGGTCATGAAGCGTGATCCCTGCTAAAAAAACCTTGGTCTTTTCGCCGCCGCTTAATTCATGCAGTCTTTGTGAAGGCGATAGATGCTCTAAATGCCATTCCGCCAGAGCTGAATGTAATTTATCTTCGATCTCCCAGTCATCGTTCAGGTCATTAAAGTCTTGAATGTCGACGCTGCCCGCAGTTATAGCTTTCAGAGCCGCTAATTTCAGGTCGACACCTAAAGCCTGGGCAATGGTCATCTCATCATATTGTCCCAAATGCTGCGGCACATACCACGGTTTAGCCTGACTGATCACCCGGCCTTCTGTCGGAGTAATAACACCTCCTACAATTTGCAGTAAGGTAGACTTACCTACGCCATTATTACCTACTAAGGCAACTTTATCACCCTTGTTGATGGAGAATGCAATATCATGAAAGAGTAGCGTTCGGTCAGTGTGACTGTAACTTACTGAGTTGACAATGATGCTCATAAGACGCAAAAATAAGTCATCTTTTTTGTTCAACAAAATTGTTTAAATAAATTAGTGAAATATTTGGATGCTTGGTTGTCTAGTTCAGGGGCGGTTATGTCCACTTTGCGCCAATATGGGTGGTGCAAAATGAAGCTGAGCTATAGCTTAGCTAAAAATTACGCAGCATGGTAAGTTCAAAAAAACTTAAAAGGCTTTGGCCGATAGCCGGAATACTGTTAGTGGGAATTATTTCCATACAGTTTATACAGTTTCCGGTGCAAAACGATAAAGTAACACACCCGATCAATGCACCGGAAGAAGTGACCAAAATTTTCAGGAAGGCCTGTTATGACTGTCATTCCAACGAAACGAAACTACGTTGGTATGATAAGGTAGCTCCGGTATCGTGGCTGGTTGGTCATGACGTTAAGGAAGCCCGTTCACGCTTCAACTTTTCCACCTTTGACACGCTCAGCGCAACAGATCAGCAGGTGCGTTTATGGGAAATGGTGAACATGGTACTTGCAGGTAAAATGCCGCTGAACAGTTATACCACACTGCATCCAGGGGCTAAGCTTACCCCGCGCGATGTAGAAGTACTAAAAAACTATGTAGTAAGCATCAGCCCGACAAAATACCATGATAGTACGCAGATCAAAAGCGCTGAAGAAGAGCAAAAAGTTTTAGGAGAAAGATCAACTGCTTTGAAAAATATACCGGTGGCTCCCAATGGCGTCCGGTTCATTCCGGATTACAAAAACTGGGAAGTGATCAGTACGACCAGCCGCTTTGATAACCATACTATGCGCGTGATCTACGGGAACAAAGTAACCGTTAATGCCATCCGAAGCGGGCGTATCAAACCCTTTCCGAATGGTGCAGCAATTGTTAAAGTAGTATACAACATCATTGAGGAAAAGAATGGTGAAGTTCACCCGGGAGCATTTAACAACATCCAGATCATGATCAAAGATGAAAGGCGTTTCCCTGAGAGTAAAGGCTGGGGATTTGGTAGGTTTAATGGTACCAGTCTTAAACCTTATGGTGAAACTGCAGCATTCAACACCACCTGCTACAATTGCCACAAGATAGCTGATGAAACGGGCTATGTGTTCAGCATTCCATTAGAAAATAAAGATCTTAAATAAAATGATACGCACGAAGATATTTGCATTTTCACTATGTATAGTCGCCGGGTTTTCCGGATGCGCTAACAATACCTCTGATGATGCCCGAAAAAGAACGGTTTACAACGCTCATGGCATGAAAGTGATCACCTCTTTTTCTGACCGTAAACAGCAAACCATATCCCTTTTGTATGGTAATGCCCTCGCCTTACAAAGTTTAAAAACAGGCATACACGATAAAGGTGAGTTATTTGAATTGGTAACATTTAAGCAGGCCAATAATAAATACTGGTATGGCAGTTACATCAATGGTGCGGTTCAAAGTATTAAACTGGTCACTTCATATGCTACAGATAAAAATATCATCGCCTTTAAATATAAGATACCCCAAGGCCAAGTTCCAGGTAATGCCGATATAAGAATAAAAAGCATTACTTCGCACCGGGCCTTGCTGTTTCCATAGCAGTTCTGTAAATAGAGCTAAATAAATAGCTTTGCTTATTATCAGCCCGTTGGCTGATCAATATAATGTTAATGAAAAGATCACCACTGCATATATCACATACCACTATCTGGGTCAGCGCTGTTACACTTGGTTTGCTTTCATCAGTACCGCAACTGGCCTCTCATAAATTTAACGTTGCCGAGGCGGTGGTCAACGCCGGCATTACCGCTGCCTTTGCCGTGTTGATGTGGTATTTCAATATCTATATGCTGTCACGCAGAAAAGACAGCAGGCGTGTGCAAAGTATATCATACACCAAATTGTTGAGTTCGCTCTCTTTTGGGTTGGTGGTCATGTTCGCGTTAGCATGGGTGCAGCAGCTGATACTGTCTCATATCAATTTCGGACCCACCATGCTGATGGTCGAGGTACGAGGTATACTCATCAACCTGGTATTTTATATGTTTTTAAATCTTTTACAGCAGAACTACGAAAACCAGCATGTCAGTATGGAATTAGACAAGATCAAAAGCGATAACCTGGCGGCTCAGTATGAATTGTTGAAACAGCAGATCAACCCGCATTTTCTGTTCAACAGCCTAAATACCTTAAAGGCCATGGTAGAAACGGGCGACAAAGAAGCGGTTGACTTTATCCTCAAGCTTTCCAACTTTTACCGTTTTACACTGGAAAGCCGAAAGCTTGACCTGATACATATGCATGAGGAAATGGAAATTATGAATGCCTACCTCTTTCTGCAAAAGGCCCGCTTTGAGGAAGGATTAAAATTTACCTCAGCGCTTAGCGAACGGACTTTGAAGACCCTGATACCACCATTTACACTACAGTTATTGATAGAAAATTGCATCAAGCATAATGTTGTTTCCTTAAGCCGCCCTTTACACATCACCATTTACGAAGACGGTGAGTACGTCATCGTAGAAAATGTATTGCAGGTAAAAAAAGGAGATGTGAGTTCAACAGGTGTCGGATTGAAAAATATAGGTTTACGTTACAGTCACCTGCTTGATAAGAATATTGAGATCACAAATGACGAAAAAACTTTTAAAGTAAAACTGCCACTTATTTATGAACATCATCATAATTGAAGACGAGCTACGGACAGCCCGCTCTCTGGAAACTATCGTTAATGAAATAAAGCCAAATGCCCGCATCACCGGCCAGTACCAAAGTGTGGAAGATTCGGTTGCGGCGCTTTCCGTGAGTACTCAGCCCGATCTGATATTTATGGATATTCAATTGGCTGATGGCTTATCGTTTGAAATATTTAAATCAGTTAAAATTACTTGTCCTGTGGTATTCTGTACGGCATTTGATGAGTATTCTCTGGAAGCTTTTAAAAGTAATGGCGTGGATTACGTGCTGAAACCTTTTTCTAAAGAGGATATTAAAGAAGCATTGCGAAAGGTTGATGATCTGAAGAACTTTTTTCAACAGAAAACAACGCCTGATATCGAAAGTTTGCTACAGCGGCTTAGTCCGCAAAGCGGTAAAACGAGCTTTTTGGTTTTTAAGAATCAAAAGTACGCCACGGTCCAAACAGATAACATTGCTTTTTTCTACATACGTAATGATTCCACTTCTTTAATGTGTTTTGACGGACAGGAATATGCGCTGAGCCAGTCGCTTGATAATATTGCCGCTTCGGTTTCAGCAAAGCAATTTTTTCGGGTGAACCGCCAGTATCTGGTCAACTTCAAAGCAGTTAAAGAGGTCGAGCATTATTTTCTGCGCAAACTTTATGTGAAACTCGTAATCGATACGCCTGAAAAGCTGCTGATCAATAAAGAAAAATCACACAGTTTTTTAAATTGGATGGAAGATCGGTAGTCGTCCCAGTTGTTTTGAAGCTTGGCTTATATTGGTCGTCCCCTCTAATAACATCCGACCGATAACCAGTTGTTTTTTAGTTGTGATACTTGTATTAGCCATCGTTCAACAATTTAATAAACATCGGTAATACCTATTGCAACCTTCAGTGCAACCAAAAGGTTCCTAAGCAAGTTAATGACCTTATTAATGAAGGTTACTTCCCAGCGGCCGTTGAGTGCGTAGGTAATTGACCAGGTCTTTGCTGCATCATGTGCCAGCTTTTACTATAGCACTGGACTGGAAAGTCTACGCCCACTGTCTTTCAAGATTTTATCATATATGGTTTTAATATCTTTTCAAAAGCATAACTCAGACAGGGATCCAAATTATTGAAAGGAACTTCACTACCCAATCTCAGTACGATTATTGCTGATGTTATTTTAATGAAAAAAATACACTTTCAGTCATCACCAAACGAATTCTGATCACTATTTAATGGCCCCATTAATCATACCAGGGATCTGTGATTTAGCTAATTACAAAAAATTATTTTAACCTATGGTTAAACCAAGTAAACTTCTGTACGATTGTTGTATTTAATCTTTTAGTGGCCTTATGGGAATAGCCTTTGAGCCATTTTAGCTTTCAAAACAAAATTCTTCACTTAATCAAGGTTTTATGAAAGCATTAGTTTATTACGGCGCCAAAGACGTAAGGGTATCAGAAGTGCCCGATCCAAAAATTGAACAACCCACTGATGTACTGGTCAGGATCACAACGACCAATATCTGTGGTTCTGATCTGCATATGTACGAAGGGCGAACCAACATGGAAGAAGGACGCATCTTCGGGGATGAAAATCTCGGCGAGGTCATAGAAGTCGGTAATGCGGTAGTTAACATCAAAGTCGGTGACATGGTGTGCATGCCATTTAACATCGGGTGTGGTCATTGTAAGAATTGCGAGAGCGGACTCACCGCATTTTGTCTGACCATGAACCCTGGCTTTGCAGGTGCTGCTTATGGGTTTGCCGGAATGGGTCCGTATGACGGAGGGCAGGCTGAATACCTGCGGGTGCCATATGGCGACTTTAATTGTTTAAAACTGCCTGAAGATGCCAAAGAGAAGGAAAATGATTATGTACTGCTGTCTGATATTTTTCCTACCGGTTTTCATGCCACCCAGTTGGCCGGCGTTAAGCCCGGAGATAACGTGGTCATATATGGAGCCGGGCCGGTGGGTTTGATGGCAGCCATCTCAGCCGGCATAAAAGGCGCGAACAAAATAATGGTAGTAGATAATCATCCGGACAGGTTAAAATTGGCAGAAGAGTTGGGTGCTATACCGATCGACTTTTCAAAAGCACCAGCCGTTGACCAGGTCCTTGAATTAACTGATGGCGTTGGCGCTGACCGAGGCTGCGAATGCGTAGGTTACCAGTGTTGTGACAAGCACGGGCACGAACACAATAATATAACCATGAACGAACTTGTGCAAGCCGTTAAGTTCACTGGCTCAATTGGCGTGGTCGGGGTCTTTGTTGCTCCAGACCCTAAGGCAGAAGATCCTCTTGCTAAGAAAGGCCATATGGATTTTGACTTTGGTAATTTTTGGTTGAAGGGACAAAGCATAGCAACCGGACAGGCCAACGTCAAGGCTTATAATCGTCAGCTTTGCGGTTTGATCTCGTCAGGTAAAGCTAAACCATCGGTCATTATTTCTCATGAACTTTCGTTAGATGATGCACCGGATGGCTACAAGCATTTTGATGCACGCGACAAAGGCTGGACCAAGGTGATCTTGAAACCGGGTAAGCAAGGCGCTACAAAAACACAGGCAGAAGAACGAGAGGCGCTAACTGCATAACAATAAAAATCAGCGGTTTATAAAATGGGAAAGCCTGTAAGTTACGATACAGGCTTTCCCTTTTATTCGACCTAATAAATGGACTTCAAAGTGGGATACAGCCTTTTCCTTTAAGGCACCCATGATGTTTATGGTATGTTCCAAGTCTGGATCGATCACAAACATGATGATGATCATCTCATAGCTTAATTTACCTTCATCGCCTTATTCCTCTCCTTAATCTTCCTTTCACCGAACCGAGGTAGCGCAAAATAAATGTATAATAACACAATAGGAATAATACTTAAAGGCACATTCCAAATAGCAATAATTAAGGCAGCTAAATGTAGTGCAGGTGCAATGGCATATTCTTTTGTCAGCAATTTGATAAGCTCTGGGTCTGTGTCTTCTTCTAAAAGTCCTTTCTTTCTGGTCGCATACCACCACACGCAATTATAAAATAATGTCATTAGCACCAATGTTGTATGATAAATTAATGCCGCCGTTCGTTCGTCTGGTCTTCCAACATGCCGTGCCAATAATCCTGTAGTAAAAGACTGGAGCGTGACGAACATTAAAAACAAAATATGCAATATGAGCAGGTACTGATCTGTACGTTTGATATAAATGAACATGTTGTGATGGTTGGACCAGGCAACGCATATAAACAGGAAAGACGCGGCGAATGCAGCATAATGAGGCCAGTTCTTAAGGAGCTCTGCCAGCAGATCTGTTCCGCCTTCCGGTTTAGGCAGTTCCGTAGCAAGTAATGTAGCCGCGATCGCTAAAACAGCATCGCTAAAATACTCAAGCCTGTCTGTTGGTCGGTGATTGTACAAAAAAACCTTATTGAAATAAATGCTTTGTACCTTAAAATAAAGGGCCGTTGATCATGGCGATTGATCACAACGACCCTTTACTGTTTGAACCCGATAATTTACCGGGATCACCGGAATTATCCGATCTGATCTTATCCGGTATTGTGATATTGGCGGTGGGTGTCGAATGATGGCCTTTGGTCACCGCCGGCTTTTGTAATTAGCGATCACTTAAAGGCGAGTATTTTTACTTTGTCGATCACCGGTGTGGAAACGAGTAGTTCGTCTGCGCTATCCATTAGTGCCTTGGCGATCTCACCGCCTAAGTGCGCATCCCGACCGGCCTCATCAGCAAATGTATCGAATATGCCGAAGGTCGAAGATCCGATCTGCAATGCATACCAGCGAATGGTTCCCGGTTCAGCTTCCGCCAAAGGCAAAGCGCTTTTAAGGAGGTCAGCAACTTGCTGTTCTTTACCGGGTTTAGCCTCGAATTGGGCCAGTAACGCTAAGTTTTCCATTTGATCGATTTTATAGAAAGGTTCGTTGGCGGCAATATACCGCCATGATAGACAGCACATTAATAGTGCCACGATCAAGCAGATCAGATACTTAGCGAACACCATAATTATTCTCCACATGCAAGGTGGCTAGGAACTCAGCCATGAGCCTTCGCCGATCTTGATAGAAATGAAGTATTAAACGGAAGGATCGAAACTTCGATTCCCTTTTCCGGTTTATTTTTTATGGCTAAAAACGAAGGGGACCTATCCGGCTTTGTACGGGTGCGCGGTGCCCGCGAACATAACTTGAAGAATATAAACCTGGATATTCCACGGGATGCACTGGTCGTATTTACGGGGATCTCCGGCTCCGGTAAATCCTCTTTAGCTTTCGGTACGCTCTACGCAGAAGCGCAGCGACGCTACTTGGAATCGGTATCGCCTTACGCCCGCCGGTTGTTCAATCAAATGGCTATTCCGGAAGTGGATGAGATCGAAGGCCTGCCGCCTGCGGTTGCCTTGCAGCAGCAACGGGGAACTGCAAGTACACGATCCTCGGTAGGTAGCGTTACGACCCTGTCTAATTTATTGCGCATGCTGTATTCCCGCGCGGGCGATTACCCGGCGGGACAAGCTATTATTTATGCAGAATCCTTTTCACCTAATACGCCTGAAGGTGCCTGTACGGAATGCCATGGTCTGGGCCGGGTTTACGAGATCACCGAAAAAACGATGGTACCGGACGACGCGCTGACCATCCGGGAAAAGGCGATCGCCGCCTGGCCCTCGGCTTGGCAGGGCCAGAACCAGCGGGATATCCTGACCACCATGGGCTATGATCTTGACCTACCCTGGAAAGACCTGCCCAAAAAAGACCGGGACTGGATTCTGTTTACCGAAGAGCAGCCTGTCGTGCCGGTTTATTCCGGTCACACCCACGAAGAAATTCAGCGCTTTATCAAAAGCAAGCGCCAGCCTGACTATATGGGCACCTTTACCGGCGCGCGCAGGTATGTCAGGCATACGTTCGCCAACACGCAAAGCGCACTCATGAAGAAAAGAGTAGCGCAATACATGATCAGCAGTGAATGCCCGTTATGCCATGGCAAGCGCCTGCGGCAGGAATCCTTGTCCGTCAAATTCGCGGGTTATGATATTGCTGAACTGTCCCGCCTTGCACTAAACAAACTGGCTACGATATTTGCGCCCTATGCCAGCGGTGAAGCCAAAGCTCTGGAACAACTGGAAGAAAAACACCCCGAGAAGGTTGTGGTCGTCAAACGCATCGCCGAAGACTTCCTGGCCCGCGTGCAGGTGATGCTGGACCTTGGCTTAGGTTACCTGACTATAGAAAGGAGTACGCCAACATTATCACCGGGGGAATTGCAGCGGCTGCGGTTAGCCACGCAAGTGCGCTCGAATCTTTTTGGTGTGGTCTATGTGCTGGATGAACCATCGGCAGGCCTGCATCCGGCGGATACCGAGGCCCTGCTACGGGCATTGGACAAACTCAAGGCATCCGGTAATTCCTTATTTGTGGTGGAGCATGAGATCGATGTGATCCGGCATGCCGACTGGATCGTGGATGTCGGCCCGGCAGCGGGTGAAAAAGGCGGTCATATTTTATACAGTGGCTTACCTGAAGGTCTGCGCAGCATAAAGGAATCGCTTACCGGGCATTATCTTTATGACGATACTCCGAGAACCATCAGCGACCCCAGGAAAGCTAAAGATTGGTTAAAACTCGAAGGCGTCACCAGGAACAACTTACAAAACCTCGATGTCGCTTTTCCTTTAGGCGTGTTAACGAGCGTGACGGGTGTATCCGGCTCTGGAAAAAGTAGTCTGGTCAGCCAGGTCCTTGTGGAACTCGTGGCTGAGCATTTGGGCCTGCAGATAGATATTACCGGCGAAACCGATGCGGACCCGCTGGAACAAGTCGAAATACAATCACTTTACGGGCAGATCACCGGGGGTATACAAAACATCAAAAGATTGGTTGTCGTTGATCAGAAACCGATCGGGCGTACACCGCGCTCTAACCTGGCCACCTATACTGGCCTGTTCGATCATGTCCGAAAGTTATTCGCCGCTACCCCCATGGCCAAAGCGCGCAAGTTCGATGCCGGCCGCTTTTCATTCAATGTCGTCAAAGGGCGCTGTCCGCATTGTGAAGGTGAAGGCATGGTCATGGTCGAACTGCTATTCCTGCCGAGTGTCTATACGCCTTGCCCTACCTGCGGCGGAACCCGCTATAATCCCAAAACACTGGAGGTGCTTTATAAAGACAAAAATATTGCGGAGGTGCTGGACCTGACCGTAGATGAAGCCGCAAACTTCTTTGTTGAAGTACCGGCGATCAGCCGCGCGCTGGAGGTGGTCCGTGAAGTCGGATTGGGCTACTTGCGATTGGGGCAGCCTGCAACTGAACTTTCAGGTGGTGAAGCGCAGCGGATCAAGCTGGCAACCGAACTGCAACGCGCTCAACATGGTCAAACGCTGTATGTGCTGGACGAACCGACTACGGGACTGCATCCTTCAGATGTCGAGCGTTTCTTACTCCAGATGACCCGCCTGGTCGATGCCGGTAATACGGTGATCTTGGTAGAACATGATATGAAAGTGATAGCGGCCAGCGACTGGGTGATCGATATTGGGCCGGGGGCGGGTGAATCAGGCGGCCGGATCGTTGCTGAAGGCGAACCGGCAGCGATCGTCAAAAATAAAGAGAGCCGTACCGCTCCTTACCTCGTCAAATACCTATGAAAGCGGACACCTCATCTTATTTCAATTTTGATAGCGGCAAATATGCCTTAAAACCGGACATCGCATATAGCACGCCGCGACCTATCCAAATGGCCCGGAAATCATTCATGTACAAATGCCAGAGTAATTTATGATAGGGCATCACCAGCGCTCAGGCCAATGAAGCCCTATTTTTTGACGATCCGCCTAATGAAGTGTCGCAAACTATGTCACTTTAAATTCAAACAGATAGATAGATTTCGATCACGCCATAATATGGAATAATAGAATAAGGCTCTTGTGAAGGATTAACCCTTGCAAAAGTAATCCGTGATCCATCCTGTTTATAATTTTCCTTCCAGGGAATATTTGCATCGTAAGAATACATTACCGGCTTGCCATTCTGGACGTATTGGGTCTGTCCACTTGGATAAAACTTGATCCTGTTGATATCAGGGAACCATAGTGGATGTTCAGGCAAGGCCCAGTCACTTACAATACTGTAAGATTTTTTCGGATAAAGTCTCATGTTGACCATAGAGATGATTGGCGTTGATCCGCCGGTGATCGTTAATTTGTCGGCGGAAATCATGTATACTTGCGGTGAGTTGAGTGGTTCTTCGCCAGGGAATTTGAACAGTACGGTCACTTCAGTTTGACCCTGGGCATTCTCTTCGACTTTGGTTATCTTACCCGGGATCTCGCCACGAACCCATTGGTTAAGGGTAAAATGGGACCAGGCGCTCACATCATCACCTGCCCCGAACCGCAGGGAAAGCGGGCGCGGAAATAATGATTACCAACCTGCGCAGTGCCGGTATATTCTGAATTTGAAAAACTGTACTTGCCGCCCGAATTCTGATCAGCATCATTTTCATCTTTGTCTTTTTTACAGCCCGCGCCAAGCAAGAGCAGGTTCAGAACCAAAAGGGTAAGCGGTAAATGAATTGCTTTTTTCATGGTAGCGTATTTTAGCGTTTAAACTTTTGTCACTTCACATCAATGATGGTTGCCTGCCGGGCAATGATCCGCCATCCGTCTTTTCCTTTAAGCCACACATTGGTATACCTGCGGGTCACTTTTTTCCCGGCATGGTCTGTAGCTTTTTCGGGCTGATTTTCTTCGTAACCCATGGTTACAGCCACGTTATCAGTGATAGTCACCTTTTCAATCACACGGCTGAAACTTGCGTATGCAATTTTGCCTTCCTTCATCAAAGCGCGGATCTGGCTAACGTTCACAATAGTGTTAGCAGGATTGTTGACTACAAAATTGGGCGACCATAATTTTTGGAGCATTGCGGTATCGCCTGTTATGGTCGCTTGCGCTTCCAGCTGATCCAGCCTGCGGATCTCGTTTTCGGCAGTGCTTTGCGCCATAGACAACTTAGTTGCGAACAGCAGGAAAATGATTATGATGCTTGTTTTCATGAGATCGTTAGGGTTTAGATTATTTACTATTTACCGGGAACAGGTTCTCGTCTACCTGCGTACCTTGTCCGGCCACGCGGCACCAGTTGCCCGCAGTTTTATGATATACTTCGAGTCGTCTAACCTTGATATTGACGTCGCGACCATCAACCACAAGGCTTACCTTGATCAGGAGATTGACTACGGCCGTCGTTCCGTCGTAAATACGGATGAACTCATTTCCGGGAACCGGCCTTACCAATTTGAATACCAGTTTTTCCTTTCTCTGCGCTTCGATCCATTGCTGCCGCGTAAAGGAAATGTCGCCTTTAGGACCGACTGCGATCATATCCGCGCAATCTAATGTTGTTCCGGGACCTTGGCTCCGCAAGAGTTGCCGGATCTCCTGGCGCTCTTTCGGATAGCTGGTGGTATCCACCTGTGCGTATACACTAAAGCTTCCGAGGATTAAAAAAGTGATGATGAATAATGCTTTCATAGTGTTTATTTTCAGCAAAACTATGTGGGAGAGTTATCCGAATTTTGAAAAGTAGCCTAACGGATGGTTACTGAAAACATATAGTATTTTTTCAGCTGTCAAAGCATTTTGTCGACGACGAAATGATCTGGTAGGCAGAGCAGTAACATTGGTCGAATAAGCAGCCGTTTTTTGAGCTGCTTTAAATACCGTTCTGTATCTTAGCCTTACATCCTAAAATTAATGCAGCAATTGCCTTTTATATATTCTAATAATTCAACCTGGCGGCTATTACGGCATCTGGTTTTTTGGCTGCTATGGTTTCTTTTTCAGCTTTTGTTATATTCTTTTTCTCCATCGCCGGCATTGCAGCGGCAACCGTTTTGGCACCGCCTCATCATTACATCACCGGAGACGTTAATGTACATGGTCCCTAGCCTCTTTTTGGCTTACACGCTCATGTATTTGGTTATACCCAAATTGGTTTTGCCCGGTAAGTATGCGTTCGCGACCATAAGCGCGATGATACTCGTTCTTTTGACCGCTGGCTTATCAGCGCTATTATCGCTGACGGTGATCGATTACATACGTCATCTGAATGCGGACAAAATATCGCCGCTGGTTGCCCGCGAACCTCACCCGGCATTTTATGTGCAGTTTGGTGTGGCTATGCTGGCAGGTTTGCGTGGAAGTATTACAGTAGGTGGCGTGGCCGCAGCTATTAAACTGATGAAGTGTTTTTATGAAGAGCAGCAAGCGGCGCTGATTTTGGAAAAGGAAAAAGCAAATGCCGAACTCCAGATGTTAAAAGCACAGCTTCACCCGCACTTTTTGTTCAACACGCTCAATAACATTTATTCGTTTACACAGGATGTTTCCGAGAAAGCATCCGGGATGATTATGGGACTTTCGCAACTACTACGTTATATCCTGTACGATTGCAATAAGCCGCTGGTGCCATTGGACAAGGAATTAAAGATGATCAGTGATTACCTGGCTTTAGAAAAAATACGATATGATGAAGGCCTGGACATATCCGTGCAGTTACCCAAGACCACCAACCATCTGATCGCTCCCTTAATGCTGCTGCCGTTCATGGAAAATGCCTTTAAGCATGGTGCCAGCCAAATGACGGAAAGGCCCTGGATCAGCTTAAGTGTAACGATCAATAATAATGATTTAGCCATGAAACTCATCAATGGAAAGCCGGTGGGTGCTAATCTCGCTGCTCCCGGAATTGGGATAGCCAACGTGAGAAAACGACTGAAACTGCTTTATCCCGGCAGACACGTATTATTGATCAATGACGAAGAGGAGATGTATATCGTTAACCTGACCCTTACGCTAACAGGCGCGCATACCGGGCAAATTAAATTAGTACACCATGGCTTCGCTGAAGAAATACAATTGCCTGATCGTTGACGACGAGCCGCCGGCAAGGGAAGTGCTGCGCCGCTATGTTGGTCAGATGCCCATGCTTAACCTTGTGGGCGAATGTTCCAATGCGCTTCAGGCGCTCACGCTATTAAAACAGCAGCCGATCGACCTGATGTTCCTTGATATCCAAATGCCGCAGATCACCGGAATGGAGTTGATCGGGACATTGACGCAATCGCCCAGGATCATATTGACCACTGCTTTCGAACAATACGCAGTTCAAGCCTTTGAACTTGACGTTACTGATTATCTGGTTAAACCTATCCACTTCGAAAGGTTCGTTAAAGCTGTAAACAAAGCATTGCCGGAAGAGGATGTTCGGCATAATAGCCAGGCTGTGATCAGCATACCTGAACGCACGGATCACGCTTTCCTGTATTTTCGTTCGGATCGTAAAATGGTGAAAGTCCTGCTTGATGACATTTTATACATTGAGAGCTTAAAGGATTACGTTAAAATTTACACTACTAAAGGACAGGTCATCACCAAATATGCAATCGCTGCGCTTGAGGCGATGCTGCCAGGCGCTGCATTTGTACGGGTGCACCGGTCTTATCTTGTTGCGCTGAATAAGATGGATTCTTATACGCACGAAGAGATCAACATAGGGAAAGGCGTCATTCCTATCGGAAAACTCTATCGCCAACAAGTTTTAAAAGCGTTAACAGAAACAAACGATGGGAAATAGCCATAGCGGCCAAATGGTTTGATGCCAACCAAGCGCATATTCCATTCATCAATCGAATTATTTATTATCTGCTTTGGTGTAGTTTTGGAGAACTGAACACGCTTATCAAGAACTTTCAATCAAAACAACTGCGGGTAAAGCAACCATTTAAAATTTAATTTACCTGTTTCCAGAAAGTTGGGTAAACGCGTTATTCTGATTCAGTTTCTATTAGACAACACCTCGAACATATCATGTGACAGATCGAACGACTTTGTGCTTTTTTGCAGTGGTGGCGGAACAGTTGAGTTAATTTAATGCAAACTCTAAAGCATTTATTTGGCAAGCTAAATCAAAATGTGATTGAATACGATTTAATCTATGACGTACTTTGCAAAGTATAAAGCCGTATCAGTTTATATCAATGCTCAAAGTGGTACTTTCAATTAAGTCTTAAATCTAAATTCCCGCGGCGTGTATCCCGTCTTGTTCTTAAAAAGTTTGGTGAAGTGTGAAGGGTGCTCAAAGCCTAATTCGTAAGCGATCTCACTAATCGATTGCTGTGAACTCCAAAGCAAATGTTTTGCCCTTTCTACCAATTGTAAATGGATATGTTCCAACGTTGACTTCCCGGTATATCGTTTAAGCAGGTCCGCAAGGTAATTAGGAGATAAATTTAGTTCTGACGCAAAATACCTGACATCTGGCAAACGTTGCTCTTTTGAAACGCTTTCTGAGAAACAATTTAGCAACAAGCGTTCAAACTCCTGTACCAAATCACTGTTGGTATTTTTTCTCGTCAAAAATTGCCGGTCATAGAACCGGCTGCAGTAGTTCAATACCAACTGCAGATTGTCAACAATCAAGTCATTCGTGTGCCTGTCAATATTGTTGTCATACTCCCGCTTGATCTTGTTCAGGCAGTCCACCAATATCATCTTTTCGTCTTCAGACAGGTGCAAAGCCTCATTTGTACCATAATGAAAAAAGGAATACTGATAAATTCTTTTGCCAAGTTCTGTTCCGGCCAGCAGATCAGGATGAAAAAACAATCCCCAGCCTTCTAAGACTTTGGTATCGGGACTGGACGAGATTACCTGGTTAGGGGATGTAAACATCAGTGTCCCTGCTTCAAAATCATAATGCGATCTGCCATATTTTAGTACACCGTCAAATTTCTTGCACATAATGGTATAAAACCCCGTTTGAAAAAAGATGTCTTCATTCGACCTGTCCCGATCTACTTCGGTCAGGTCAATTACCGTAATCAGCGGATGTTTGGGTTTGCCGCAATTATACAAGCGATGTACGTCACTAATCGTTTTAATTTCCTTGTAATCTTGCTTCATATGAAAACACTTACCTAAACGTAACGATATTCTTCCCCCAAGCCATATATATGCGCCGGGGGAAGATAATCTTAATTAATGAAATAGTCCCTTATGGTTTGGACCAGTTCTTCTTCACTATGCTTCTGCTTGGCATCAATGTACAACTGCGCATCGTCACCTACAACATAACGGAGCTTACTGCTTTTGTCAGTAGCTGCGGTAAAAATAACATTAGCTACATCTGTTGCACTCGCTTTGGAAAGGTGCTCGGTCGGCTTCGCATATCTGGAGAAAAATTGCGCCTGCAACGGCTTGTAATCAGCAATTTCATTGGCAATGACGTCCAGGCCTTCTCTAAAGTTAGTATGTACACCGCCCGGTTCGATAATTTTAACACCGATATTCAATTTAAACAATTCATGTGAAAGCGCTTCAGACCAACCTTCAACCGCAAATTTGGAACTGGCGTACAAGCTGGTAAACGGTAGTCCCGTAACCCCGCCGAAAGTGGACAGATTAACGATTACACCTTCCCCACTCTTCCTGAAGTAAGGTAACACTTCCTGCGTAACCGCCATCATGCCCAATACGTTCACCTCAAATTGTTTCCTGATTTGTTCCGGGGTAGCTGATTCAAAAACGCCCATAAGACCGTAACCCGCATTGTTCACCAGGGCAGAAATGTTTCCAAACTTTTGGATCCCTGCATTTACCGCTTCCGCGATAGTCTCGGGTTTCTGTACGTCAAGCGCCGTAACCAGCACATTTTGCAGCAAATTCAATTCCTGTTCTTTTTCTGGTGATCGCATAGTAGCAATAACGTTCCAGCCTTTTTGTTGAAAAAGTTTAGCTGTTTCCCTGCCAAATCCGGATGATGTTCCGGTTATTAAAACGGTCTGTTTCATGATTTTCAGTTTTGTAAGGCAAAGATGGGAAGCGTAAGTGACCTACATTTATACATTTCACGGTATCACTTGTTGATTTCTCTGTTAATTGATTATACCCAGATATTGATGCGATCAGTAATTGCAGATACCTCAAATGTCCATAAATGCTATCATGATTGGTGGATGACTTTTGGCAGATTATAATGTATAATCAACATTGATTTGGAAACATTCAATCATCTTCGGTAAAGAGGTCATTAATGACCTTAAAGAAATACTGAAACCGGTGAACAATGGCAAAGTGGGCTGTAAGAGTCAACAAATAACCTGGAGCTAGAAGCGCTGTTCAATTTGTGCAGGCGAGCGGTCGGCTATTCTCAAGTATGATCAATGCATTTCGCTTTACCGATTATGCCGGCTACTTGTCTTATTGAAAGAACAACGGGAGGGTATACACGCTGCGCTAACGGAAACAGAAAGCAGATAACTTAACAAAGTAAATGATCGAAGGGATGCATGTGACACAGCTATATGCTACTTGACATCAGCTCTAAAATCAACTTTGTTACAAGAGGTGATAATCTGCAGCATGGAGCCGAAGCATATCTTTCAGTAGTTGCGCTGCTTTTTTTCGGTAAGCATGCAAGGGCCAGGTGATCGTGGCATCTCTGCGCATACCATCGCCCGTGATCTTTATCGCTTTAAGTTCCGGATACTGATAGACGGATGAACCCATCAGGATGGTACACCATTTACCGGTGCTCACCAGTTGCAGCAACATATTGATATCGTTTACCTCCATCTGCGCTTCCATTTTAAGTTTATGTTTTGCTAGTATCTGATCAAAATAGTTGCGGATACTGTAGCCGCTGGAAGGCAGGATCATGGGCAATGATATCAGTTTCCCTAAATTCAACTGCTTGTTTTTTGCACAGGGGTGTTCCTGATGAGCGATCAACGCCAGGCACGAGGAAAAGAGTTTTTCAGAAATATGAGCTGTATTTTGCTGTACGGGCAGGAAGGATAACATCAGGTCCATCTTCCCTTGCTCCAACTTCATCAGTAGTTCATTTGTGGTGCCAAATATCACTTGTAAGCGGATGCCCGGGTAGCCGTCGTTAAAGTCAGCGATGGCTTTGGTAAGCACATGTATCAAACCATAAGTAACGCCAATAATTAAGGAGCCTGTCTCCAGGTTCATCAGGTCTTTCAGTATATTCTTGCCGTCCTCCGCATATTTCGCCGCCTTCTGCGCATAAGGCAGAAACAAAGCACCGGCTTCTGTCAACCGCACTCGCCTACCTAAACGGTCAAATAATAATACACTCAGCTCATCTTCCAGTTGCTTGATCTGCTGGGACAAAGTACTCTGCGTGATAAACAACTGGTTGGCAGCCTCCGTAAAATTATTGAGTTCAGCTGCTCTGATAAAGTATTTAAGTTGACGTAATTCCATTTTTTTACAGAAGTTTCACAAGATAATCAAAATCGTTTTTATCGATTTAGAACATCGAAAAAAAGAGTTTAGACGATTAATAAAATGCTCCGACATTTGAATTGTAAACAAAAAACAATGATTATGGAAATCCAACAAACGCTAGAAAATGCATTATCTCACTCTGTAGTAAAAGCGATCATCAATGCACCTATCGAAAAAGTAAATATAGCCGACTGGTTGCTCAATCTGCCTGATGCTGAATATCAAAAATGCTCTGTCAATCATATTGCCGCAGGTGCTACCACTACATACGATGGACAGCCGATGTCTATTAATGTAGAGATGATCGGGGATGCTTTAGTGATTCAGCATTATGTAGCCACCGAGCATAGGTCTGATTACTGCCGTATGCTTTCCTTATCCGACGTGATCGGTAAGAATGGCCGCAGCAAAGTTCAGGTCCTTTGGGAACTGAAAGCTAAAGCCATTGATGAAAATACCTGCGAGTACACCAATGAAATTCACGCTACAGCCACACCTGAATTCCTCGAATTCATCAAAGGTAATGGTGTTACACTGGCGCAGGCGGCTGCCGCACGCCAGGCCGCTTCAGACGTGCATAATCACGAGGAGACCCCCTTGTTCGCCAAAAGTATTGAGCATAAAGCGTTGACCGGCACTTACAGTATATGAGTATGAAAGCTTCCATCAACAACAGGCTGGTCCGGCTGATCAGCCTGCCTGCTGGGGTACCAAAAGTGACTGATTTTTCATTAGAACAGGAGGTTTTACCGCCGATCAAAGACGGACATTTGCTTTTGAAATTACTTTATATATCAGTTGATCCCTATTTGCGGGCTAAAATGGCCGGCGGACACCAACCGCCGCTGTATGCAGGTGATGTGATGTACTCCCGTTCAGTGGCCAAAGTAGCAGCATCCAGGCATCCTGGATTTAAAGAGGGCGAGCACGTGATCGGGTTCCTGGAATGGAAAGATCATGTAACATCGGACGGTACAAATCTTACTAAAATTGATGAACGTGGTGCCCCGTTAAGTGCTTACCTGGGCGTTTTGGGCTCAACCGGCTTGTCTGCATATTTTGCACTGAGAGATATCGGCAAGCCCAAAGCGGATGAAACCATCGTGGTATCGGGAGCCGCCGGAGCAGTGGGAAGTATTGCCGGGCAGATCGGCAAGCTGATGGGTTGCCGGGTTATCGGCATTACCGGTTCGGATGAAAAGGCGTCCTTTATCAAGGATGAACTTGGATTCGAAGAGGCCATTAACTATCGTGCGGTTACTGATATGAGCAAGGTTATACAATGCGCATGCCCTGAAGGAGTGGACATTTATTTTGACAATGTGGGTGGTCATATTTCTGACGGCGTTTTCACAAACCTGAATGATCATGCTCGGGTGGTGGTTTGTGGTTCCATATCCAGCTATAACGCAATGGAAATCGATCTGGGACCGCGGTTGTTGCCCATTGTCGTCTACAAAAAGCTCTTAGTTCAGGGCTTTCTGATCGCGGATTATAAACATGAATTTCCTGCAGGCATTACTCAACTGCAAAAATGGTTAGCAGAAGGAAAACTACGTTATGCAGAAACGATGTTGAATGGTCTCCACCGTTTGCCGGAGGCATTTGTCGGGCTTTTCGAGGGAAAGAACGAAGGTAAAATGATTGTCAAGCTTTAATGAGTATTTAACTAACGAGGTCGTGTCTTTGAAAGCCTATGTCCAAAGCTGGATATACTATAACCAAACGCTCAAGCCCGGTGTAACGATGGGTGAAAACTGGTCGGATGCCTGGTTCAGTTAAACGATGAGCTTTGGGCGTTGAACTTTACCGCTTAGTTCAGATGCAATTTTTTAAATTCAAGCGGCTTCATACCCGTTTGTTTTTTGAACAGCCGGGTAAAGTAGGAACTATTTTCAAAACCAAGCTGGTACGCAATCTCGGCCACACCCTGCCGCCCTTCCCGCAGGAGGTTTTTTGCCTCACCGATTAAGGATATATGGATCAGGTCCATTGCTGTTTTGCCGGTTTCCTGTTTCAACAGATCACTCAGGTATCGCGGGGAGACAAACAGGCTATCTGCAAGCTGGCTAACAGAGGGCAGCCCCTGGCTTTGCAGCAACCCTTTCTGATAGTAATCCTGAAGAGCCTCGTTAAACCGGGTCGCCGTTTTTCCGGACACCTCTGTGCGGTTAATAAACTGTCGCTTGTAATAACGCTGTGCGTACATCAGTACCGATGCTACATGACCCAATATTATGTCGCGACTATACTCGTCCGGATTATTTTCGTATTCTGACTTGATCTTATCGTGCAATTCCCACATCACTGCTTCTTCTCTTGGCGAAAGGTGCAATGCTTCATTGACCTCGTAATCAAAATACCCATATTTTTGCATGGCCTGGTGCAGTTCGTGACCGTTCAGGTAATCTTCATGTACCAGCAGCATAAAACCTTTCTCCTCAAACTCCAGGTTCTTCATCTCGATGATCTGCCGGGGTTTGACAAACATCATGGAACCGTTGGAATGGTCATACTTGGTACGGCCATAAAGTATCACGCCAGATTTTACCTTTTTAAAGCCGATCATATAGCAGTCAGCGGTAAACTCCCGGTCGCCTAGCGGACAGTCGCGCTGGCAGCCTAATACGCTGAATAGCGGGTGTTCAGGTGGTGCCCAGCCGTTGCCTTGATGGAGGTCCGCGAGTGTGCTGTAATGTTTCATATCATAATTCGGTGTAAGGCGTTATTATTACCAAATAACCAAATATTGCTTAGCGCTGCAATATCCGGTTTGTTTTTGATGTTAATGGCCGTGTGCAGCGACGCTCTCCTCTTTCCATTCTTTGATCTCAGCCAATCTTTTAGTATACTCATTTTCAACTACGTGGTAGGCAATTTTACCTAACAACAGTCTTAATGGAGGATTATCACTGTTAGTAATTTTTAGAATAGCTGCTACGGTAGCCTCCGGCTTACCCCAGGTGTCCGGGTTGTCACCGCTTTCGGCAAAGGCAGCACGTACAGGGGCGTAATCAGAAATATCTGCCGTAGTTTGGATAGCGGAATTACCTGCCCATTCTGTTGCAAAGCCGTTAGGTTCAATGATAGTAAATTTAATACCCAGGTGCGCTACTTCGCGGGCAATGGTTTCACTCAAACCTTCCACGGCAAATTTGGATGCGTTATACAAGCCGAGCATCGGCAAGGTGGTTAGGCCCAGAAAGCTGGATACCTGGATAATGTGACCGCTTTTTTGTTTACGCATTCCCGGCAAAACAGCCTGTGTTACCCAAAGCAAACCAAAAAAATTGGTTTCCATTTGTGCCCTGGCCTGTTCTTCGGTCGTTTCCTCAACCGTGCCGAAGAGTCCGTAACCGGCATTATTAATTAAGATATCAATTCTGCCGAAATGCTCAACCACTTCATCAACCGCTTTTACAACAGCTTCGCGGTTGGTAACGTCTAATTGTACTGGTAAAATGTTGTCGCCATAGGTGGCCACCAGGTCGTCTAAGGCTGGTAAATTACGTGCAGTTGCTGCTACTTTATCGCCGCGCTTTAAAAAGGCTTCGGCCCAAAGTTTACCAAATCCTCTTGAGGCACCTGTAATGAAAATTATCTTTGACATGATTTTTTCTTATGCGTGATTATTGATTTCAATGATGTAATATTTTGCGAAAGCCGATTTGAACACGCTCTATGCAATTAACAGGATAGAGCGTGTTTGAGCAGTTGATCAACCGTGAGCCGCTACAGCAACGTCTTCCCAAGCTTTCCAGGTATCCAGTTTCTCCTGGTACACGCGCTTGGTTTTAGTGTAGCCTAACTTGCCTAAAAAGAGGCGTAACGGGGGGTTTTCGGCATCAACCAGTTTTAAGATAGCCGGCACAGTAGCCTCAGGTTTACCATAATCGTCAGGCTGCAGACCTTCGGCAGCACCTAAACCATTTTTGATAGCATCATAAGCAGCAATGGCTTTGCTTTGCACTGCTGATGCACCGCCAAAATCGGTAGTATAACCATTAGGCTCCACTAGTGTCACTTTGATGCCGAATTCGGCTACCTCACTGGCTAAGGCCTCACTCAAGCCTTCCACCGCAAATTTGGTCGCATTATAAATGCCCAGCGTTGGCAGCGTCCATACACCAAGCACACTTGACAACTGGATAATGTGACCATGGTTTTGTTCACGGAATATAGGTAGCGCTGCTTGGGTAACCCACAAGGTACCAAACACATTGGCACCAAAAATGTCCTTGGTTTCCTGTTCGCTGATCTCTTCAATAGCCCCAAACACACCGTAACCTGCGTTGTTGATCACTACGTCCAAACTGCCAAAGTAACGATGTGCTTCGTTTACCGCCGCCATGCTGGCTTCGCGGTCGGTGATGTCTAACGCTATCGGTAAAAAGCGGTCACCGTATTTGTCGGCCAGATCCTGCAGGCCGCTGGTATTGCGTGATGTAGCAGCTACCTTGTCTCCGCGTTCTAAAAAAGCTTCTGCCCAAAGTTTACCAAATCCTCTTGATGCGCCGGTAATGAAAATTGTCTTGCTCATGATTGAAATATTTTTTTGTTGTTTTTGATATTTCAAAGGTGGGTTGATTTCCGCCGGATAAATAACCCGTTTGTCGGGAAGAATAGCACAGATTTACCTGGGGCAGTAATCTATCACGTTCATAAAATATTGCAGTGGTAATTTTACAGCATTATTCTGCCTGATTAGAAAAGTTCGCTCTATCCGCCTGCAGCTCTGTCGGCGCATAACCAAATTGTTTTTTGAAGGCGAATGAGAAGTGGGAAATATTCTCAAATCCTGCTTCCAGATAAACCTCAACCGGCTTGCGGCGTTTTACCAATAGCTCATAATGCGCATGTTTCAGCCGCTTTGAAGTAAGCCACCTTTGGGGCGTGGTGTGAAAGGCTTTCCTGAAATCGCGGTTGAAGGTCGCGATGCTTCGGCCGGTCAGGTAGCTGAACTTTTCCAGCGGCATATTGAACATGAAATTCTCTTCCATAAACGCGGCCAGGTTGATCTTGCCCGGTTCAGAAAAATCAGACAGAAGGGCGTCTGCCTCCGGGGCCAGCGTGCGCAATATACTGATGCCTTCATTTACTTTTAAGGTTGTGATCTCCTCCGGAAGATCTTGATTCAGTTCAAAATAGGGTAATAAGGAAGCGAAATAACTTTCAAGCAAAGGATGCGGATCAAATGTTCTCAGTTTCGTATTTGCTGGCGAACCTGCTTTGATCGCTTTACCAGCATAGTAAGCGGCCAGCCGATCCGGCTTGAACAGGACCACTATCGACCGGTATGGACGTCCTTCTTTAGCCCTTTTGATCACTGAGCATAATTGGTTACGCGGCACCAGCAGAATATCACCTGCCGCAAGCGTGTAGGAACAGTCAGCCTGAATGATTCTCATTTCCCCGGAAATTACCTTCATCAGCACATGGTGATCCGATACGACCTCTGCCTTGTAATACTTTTCATCTACACAGGATACCAGTATTTCTGCATGTGTATTTTGCTTCCTTTCCGTCATTATTCAAATTTATAGCATTGCACCGTTGCTTAGTTAGCTTTTCATAAAATCCGGAATAAGCGTCGTCCCAGAGACATCTGCATATGCCGTTACTTCTTTCCATTTCTCAGCCTCTTTCCAGGTTTTTTCCGTATTCTCCTTAACCAGATGATAGGCATCGCTTCCCACCAGGATATGCGGCGGAAGCTGATCCACTTCACTGACCTTCAAAATAATTTGTGCCACTTTTTCAGGATCGCTGTTCTCATTACCCCAGTAATTCTCCAGGAACTTGATTGTAGCGCCTACTGTGGGTTCGTATTCCGGTAGTAGTTCAACAGGATTGGCAAATGCCTTTTTTCCCCAGCCAGTCCGGATGCCGCCCGGCTCCAAAGCCGTAACTTTCACGCCAAAGGGCGCGGTTTCCTGTGCCAGGCTTTCTGTAAAGCCGCCTACGGCCCACTTGGCGGCATGGTAAGCCGCATTGCCTGGCGTAGCCATCCGGCCGCCTGCAGAAGATATCTGTATGATATGCCCGTTTTTTTGTTTGCGCATATAAGGCAACACTTCCCTGGTCAGTGTTACGACACCGAAAAAGCAGGTTTCCACCAGTTTTCTGAACTCCTCAGCGGGTACTTGCTCAAACGGACGGTTATCGCCATAACCTGCATTATTCACGAGCACATCTATACGGCCGAATTGACTAACTGCAGCTTTTACGACATCGGCTGCTTGTTGCTCATTGTTGACGTCAAGCTCAGCAACCACTAGCCGCTCGCGATTTGCAGCATTCAGGTCGGCTAATTGCGCTATATTTCTTGCAGTCGCAATCACCGTATGTCCAGCAGTTAACGCTGCTTCCGTGATATTGCGGCCCAGGCCGTTACCGCTTCCGGTTAGCAACCATACTTTGCTTCCTGTTTTCATGATGATATGATTTTTAGCAAAGTTAGACAGACCACGCGTGGCAGGTTTTGTTCAGCATATCAATTTTACTTTGTTCAAAATATCATTCATACCAACACGTACTTATTTGAAGGGCACACCGGCAACCAGTGGTTTGAACCTGAAAATGTAAAAGGGTGCTTTCGCTTTATTCACCCCGCCATTAAATGCGGCACCCAACTGTGCCTGTGCGGCAGATACATACATAAATCCGTCAGCCGCATTATAACTCACACCATCCGGCCAGAGCAGTTTACTGTCGGCTGTCAGCTGGTGTACGCTACGGTCCTTAGCCAGGATGACGCTTACGCTGTTCGTTTCCATAGTCGTGAGGTACAAGTTGCCGTCCATGTCAATGCTCAAACCACCGTTATTGGGTTTAGCCGAATACATTTCTACCCGTCTATCCAACTCATTCCCTGTTAACCTTGTATCGAGCAGATCTGTCATCTGCACCCGGTAAACTTTAGAGCCGTTCAGCGAAGCGTAATAGAGCCACTCAAAACTGGCATCTGCTGTAATGCCATCACAGCCCACTAAAAGGTTTTTCCCTTTTATTTTAAGCTGCTTTCCGCCGATGACTAATGGGATATTTTCCGGTCGCGTGGTCCGCGTACCCTCCAGCAGTCGCCTCGTTGATCCGGTTTCCATATCCACGACGATCAGTGCTGCTTTGCTGCCATCGCCTCCCTGACCGATCCCTTCGTCTGCGATCACAAATACGCCGTGTTTAATATCCACAACCATATCATTGGGTTGGGATTCTTTAATCAGCGAGGACGCCGGGAGGTAATATATCTTTTCCAGTTTGTCTGTTCGGGTATTCCAACCTACGATCTTCGGCGTGATGGCGTTGCGCTGCCCCATATCCAGCATCCAGATAATGCCATTGGCATCATTGCGGATGCCGAGCACATTGCTCAGGTAATGATCATCTGTACTGCGTGGGGTATTCCACTCCAGATTGGGGAAGGGTGTACTTTGCTTGTTTTTAGCATCGTATTTCATGACCCTTATCTTCGGATTGAAGAAAGGGTGGTTGCTGTACACCAGTTCTCCCTGCGGAGTAAATGCAATGTTACCGACCGCTTCCCTTACTTCTGCATATATCTCCGGCTGGATGGCTTGTCCGTTCCATGGCTTCTTTTCCTGCTGACTACTGGTTGTGGCATAATAATTATCGCTACCAGCAAGCCAGTCCATACGCGCGGGTGCGAAGAAATCGATATCCAGCGTCCCGTCTTCCAGCGCCGTGAAGCTATGCGGCACATTGGCGGGTATGATGATGCCATCGCCGGCTTTGACGATGATGTCTTTCCCGCCAATAGATACGCTTACACTACCTTTTGTAATGAGCGAATATTGTTCATTGGCATGCTGGTGCACAGGTACCATAGCTCCTTTCTGATAAATAAAATAGCCTATAGTACCCGATTCACCGGAAATCGTGCTCCTTGTCAGCAAGGGATTAAGTTGCTTGGCAGGTAGATCTTTTAAGCTAAAATGCTGTAGTTCCTGCGCACGGGCAGATAAGCAAAGCATTAATATACATGCAAACGTTAATTTCCTCATGGTCCGCTGCTTAAATTTTTAACCTGAAGATCCTGAAGGGACGCTGGATCTTATTGCCATCCTTGTGAAACCAGGGCATGAGCTGGATCTGAGAAGCCGATATATACAAATAGCCATCATCAGAAATGCTGTAACTGTCAGGCCATATCAGCCGGGCCTTGTCAGTCACCAGCGTTTGCATTTTAAGATCGGGCGTGATCTTCACGATACTGCTTTTTTCCAGGTCACCCAGGTAAAGATTGCCCGCTTTGTCGAAGATCATACCATCGGTAGTCACAAAATGGCCAAGGTCTTTTACGCTGTCGGCAATGGTTTGCAAAGGAGTTGAGAAATTGCGAAGTAGCGTTGTGCGCACCCGGTACAACTTATCATCAGTAAGCGGTTTATAGTACAGCCACTGGTGGTCCGGTGTCAACGCAATGCCGTCGGAATTCACCTTCAAGGCGCTTCCATCCCCTTTAACCAGCTCGGTTCCGTCAGGTGAGAAGTGGTAAGCCGCATCAGATTTAACGGACGGGTGATTACCCAGTACAAATCGTGAATCACCTGTCTTGATATTGAGTATTACGATGCCTCCTCCCGATGAACTGGTCATATAGGCGTAGCCATTCTTGTTATCTATACGGATGTCATTCAGGTAAACATCAGCTCCGGCCACATTTCGCGGGAAGTGATAGATGCGCTCGATCTTGTTAGTGGCTAAGTTTATTTTCACCACCTTATTACTTTGCTGGTAGACTGAACTTAAACCGATGCCCGCAGCATCCACTACCCACAGGAAGCCTTTGTCATCTGTAACGACGGACTGTACGCAAACAAATTTATTTTGCCCGTTATCCCCTTTTTTGAAGTTGTTCCAGTTGTTATCCGGATAAGGCACGGGTTTGCCGTTCTTTACCTCAACTACAGAATAACTGTGCTGATCCAGCCAATAGGGATAATTGGTGAACACCCGGCCATTGGCTGACACCGCAACGCCCGTCAATTGATAGGTGCTATCTGCAAACACTTCTTCGAGTGATATGGCTGATGATATATCGGCTTTCTCTGCGTTTTGTGGTAAGTTTTTTTGCCGGTTATTCTCGCACGCCGCCAGGAATAATCCAACAACGGCAATAATCATTAAATTTCTCATGATGTTCAATTGAATAATGTGAGTTTACAGGGTTACGACTACTTTGCCAACGGTGCGGCCGCTTTCAACTTGTAGGTGTGCGGCAGCCATTTGCTCGAAGGGATAAGTAGCCGAAACATGTGCTTTTAAAATACCCTTCTCCAGCATCGCTGCAATTTGCTGCATGTCATCTCCATTGGATTGAACTAAAATGAAATAACCATGCACACCTTTTGCCTTGGCCTTTTCGGTCACGGCTTCATTCAGTCCGGTTGGAATACTGATAATGGTACCACCATTTCTGGTCACCAAAACTGATTTGTCGATAGTATCGCCGCCAACGCCATCCAGTACAAAGTCAAATTCTTCGGGATGATTAGCCCAGTCATAGCTGGTATAATCGATATGCTCATCAGCACCCAGGTTCAGGATAAATTCCTTATTTCTGGCAGATGAGGTACCGGTTACCTGTGCACCCAGGTGTTTCGCCAGTTGAATGGCAAAATGGCCCACGCCACCTGCGGCTGCGTGTACCAGTACTTTTTGCCCAGTTTGTAAATTGGCATGATGCACCATCGCCTGGTAAGCGGTTAAGGCGGCCAGCGTAGAAGCCGCAGCTTCTTCATGTGAGATAGTAGTGGGTTTGATAGCCAGTTGCGAAGCAGGTGCGGCCACGTATTCCGCATAGGCTTTACCATGACCAGGGAAGTTCACCATGCCGAAAACTTCGTCACCTGCTTTAAATTGTTCCGCTTTAGATTCGGTAATGACGCCGGAAATATCCCAGCCTAATATCAATGGGCTTTGGTCTTTGATGCGCCCATAAACACCTTTACCTGCACGGCTCTTCACATCCACAGGGTTGATACTAATGGCTTTAACCTGTACCAGTACTTCACCGATTTGAAGTGATAGTATCGCGATTTCTTGAATTTGCAGTTGGCTAACCTCGCCAGGATTATCGATGATAAATGCTTTCATAATTCTATTTATATTTTTATGAAAGCAAAATTATACTTGACATATTCAATTCCTTTGGTATAAATTTGCCATAAATCAGTACAAGTATGAAACGCGAGGATTTACATGCGCCGTTCTCCATTGAGTATGCTACCTTAGATAAAGGTCCACGGGCCGGACACAAGCACAGCTTTTTCGAGTTGGTATATATTGTGGAAGGTACAGGCATACAATGCATTAACCAAAGTCAGTTTGCTTATGTTCCCGGACATATGTTCCTGATCACGCCGGAAGATTGCCATTCTTTTGAAGTGCAAACGACGACGACTTTTTTCTTTTTGCGTTTTAATGATATTTATATCAGAGAATCGGGAATACTGACCAGTAATGTGCAGAAATTGGAATTTATTCTTCAAAATGCCAACCATAAGCCCGGCTGCATTTTAAAGAATATTGTGGATAAACAGGTGGTCAAACCGCTGGTCGACGCGATCATCCGGGAGTATGAAAACCGCGATATCTATAACCAGGAACTCATTCAACAATATGTCAATACGATGATCGTGCTGGTGGCTCGGAATATAGCCAAGTTTCTGCATTTGGAGCTTTCTGAAAATACGGACCAAAGAGCTGCCAATATCTTGAATTTTATACAGGCGAATATCTACTATCCGGATAAGATTCGCGCAGAATACCTGTGCAAAAAGTTCAATGTATCTATCAATTACTTGGGCAAGTATTTCAAACAGCATACCGGCAGTACCTTGCAAAGGTACATCACGCAATACCGGCAGACCTTGATCGAACACCGCTTAATCCATAGCGATAAAAGGCTGGGTGAGATCGTAGATGAGTTTGGCTTCACGGACGAAAGTCACCTGAACAAGTTTTTCAGGAATAACAAAGGAATTAGTCCGAAAGCTTTCCGAACAAAAAATTCGATGAGATTTTCAGCGCTCCTTGATTGACCTGTTTGACAAATCACAACCCTCATCAGATTAACATATTGTTCGTTGATCAGAAAATGAAACGTTTCTATCAACGAAAAAACGAGAAACAAAACGAATCCATCAGTTAGGCGATAACGAATTATTTACAATGGAGACACCGGCCATTTAAAATCTTTTGCCGGATACTTTTAGGCCCTGAAATACACGCTGGTGCTAGGTGAACAGAATTACACTTACCGCTCGATAGCTAATGGATGCTTAAAACTAGTTTTCATGTGAAAGTTTATTCGATAACTTAATTAGATACAAGTGTCCAAAAGACTGGCGCTCAGGTATGCATGTCCAAAGTTCCCTGTACGACAAGTTTATCGCCTCAGAATAATTCATAATATTCGGCGCTTGCCTGAACCCTTATGCGGGTGCGCATCTAATTTAATTTTCCAACTCATGAAGGCAGTAACCTGTCTGTTGAATTAGACGGGTTTCTTCCCGCTATGGATGCTAAGCGCCTGCAGTCTAAGGTGACCATACGTTCTATAACATAAGCCCAGACGATATAGCGCGTATGCCCCAACAAAAAGAAAATACGGTTAACAAACTTAGGTGTATACTTAATGCATAATCATTTAACATTCTAAAAGTCGGTTTGAATGTCGCACTGGTAAAGGGTAAGGATCTGCCACCGCCTGAAAAATGACACGCCTCATCTTAGGTGCTTTATTATTATGAAACTAATCGGTCGCTATAAATATGCAACAGCTCGGTCGCAAATTTTGATAATGCCAAAGCTTGACCGACGCTTAAGAAGCCAGTGAATCTTATGGCGATTTCAATTGGCTAATCTCCATAGCCTTGTCTTTTTACATTTTCAATAACGGTTAATTAAAATAAAAAATATGTGAGTCAGGGTAAGCTTATCTGAATGTGACCTATCCTTAAATAAGCAACAAATGACCCATATCAAATCTCAATCTTCAAAATGGAGTGTAACTGCCCTTCTCTGGAAAACTGCCATACTCCTATTCATTCAGTCCAGTATTCATGCACAAACAACCACCCACCCGCATACTAATATCGGCCCGGTGTATCCCCTGAGCAGCAATGGCAAAAATGCTCCACGCGATACCAATAGTTTTTCGTTGAATCTGTTAGCCGGCGTTTCGGCAGCAGAACGGGGTGTTACGATTGCCGGGGCATCCAACATCATAAAACAGCATGCTAAAGGCTTGCAGATAGCGGGACTTAGTAATCATGTTGGTAAGGATGCAAACGGTACACTCATAGCCGGCCTTCTCAACAGCTACGCAGGCGGAAACGGCGTTGCTGTTGCAGGTCTGACCAACATCAGTTCGAATGGTAATGGTACCCAGGTCAGCGGCGTTTTAAATAAGGGAGGAAACATCTCCGCATTGCAGGTTTCAGGCCTTGTAAATATAGCCGGAAATGTAAAAGGCCTTCAAGTCGCCGGATTTTTAAATACAGCGAAAAAGGTAAGGGGCCTGCAGCTGGGCTTTATCAATGTAGCAGATAGTGCCTCGACCCAAATCGGAATCATTAACATTTCTAAAAACGGTGAACAGGCACTTGGCCTGACCATTGATGAGAATAGGACGCTCATGCTGACTTACCGCACGGGTGGCAAAACGATCTACGGGATCATTGGTACCGGCTATAATTTCAAGAACAAGCGCGACAAGTATGCCTTTGAGGCCGGTCTTGGAGCTCATGTATTAAAGATCAAAACTTTTGCACTTAACGCAGAACTTGTTGGTGGCGGTATCCAAAGCTTCAAATCGGGTGAATATTTTAAATCGTCATTCAGCCTGATGCCTGCCTTCAGGATCACGCCAGCCATAGAGCTCTTTGGCGGGCCGTCAATCAATTACATGAACACGAATACAGACGATGGCCGGAAGTTAACGAGCAATTATATCTCTAGTTGGTCAAGAAATAACGGACGTGATCTGTACGGATTCTACTTCGGTTATACCGCCGGTGTTAAGGTATCCCTGCTCTAAGCTCAGTGTACAAGAACGGTAACTTATCCAATAAATCTCAGAAGCCTTTAATCAACAAGTACATAACATGAAAACAAACAAAAAAACAGACAACATGAAAATGATCAGATCGTTAACAGCAGCCGCATTTGTGATGCTGCTTGGCATCACTACTGCGAAAGCGCAGTCAGCTTCAGAAGTAAATTTCGGCGTCAAGGCCGGTGTGAATTTCTCTACGCTGAAAACCGGTCTCAATGCGGTAACCGACAAGTCCGGCAAAATCGGCTTTAACGCAGGCGTTTTCGCCAGGGTTGGTAATAACGTATTCTTCCAGCCCGAGCTGAACTACGTGACCTTCAGCGACAAGTACCGCTTCAATGCGAATTCTTACGAAGCAAAATTCAGACAATTGAATGTGCCTTTGTTAGTGGGATACAAAGTTGTGAACACCAGTGATTTCAATTTCAGGGTATCGGCAGGCCCGGACCTGTACTATAACCTAAAAAAGCCGGTTGCCCCGGCAGGATTTGACTATAAAAAATTCTCGGCAGGTGCTGCACTGAATGCAGGTGTGGACATAGGTCCGCTTACACTGGATGCAAGATACAGCCTTGGTTTAAAGAAAGTGAATCCAGAATTAGGACAAAAGGCCAATATTTTCAGCCTTACGGCAGGATTTAAATTTCAATAGCATTAAGTTTGATGGTCAGGACAGGTGCTCGCGTACCTGTCCGCCTTCAGACCAATAAACATTTGGTTACGCTGGTAATGGATTCAATCGAAAGTACTCCCGGTAATTATGATAGCCGATTCGTGTGTGCCTTTGATGAGCAGTAAACTCACCAATACAATAATGATTAAGGCCGGCAGGTTGATCAGCCCGTGAGCACCTGTTGCCGCCTGCTGGAACGGCGAATGCGAAAGTGCATACGGGATGGCGGGCAAGTGCAGTACATTCACTAGTAAGTTGTTCAGGTACTGGCTCCAGGATATGGCTACGGTAGCGGCGCCTACGGCATATTCCAAAATCAGGTCCCAGCCAATTATCCAGGCCACCAGTTCGCCCATAGTGGCATAAGTATAGGTATAGGTATAGGCGCTGCCGGATACCGGTATAGCCGAGGCCAGTTCGGCATAAGAAAAGCCGCTTAATGCGCAGCCCAAAGCTGCCACAAAAAATGCGATGGTTACGGAGGGTCCAGCATCGTCGGCAATGGCGGTTGCCGTGCTTACAAACAGGCCCGAGCCTATAACCGCGCCTATGCCGAGTGCAATGAGTGACCAGGCAGTGAGTGTTCGTTTAAGGCCTTTGCTTTCACCAGTCTCTTCAAGCAAAAGTTTGATTGATTTCTTTTTCCAAACAGAGGGCATATATCAGCGGTTTAGTTTTGATTTAAGTGCGGTAAGTTCTCCCAGGGTACGGGTGATGGTAACTTCGTCTTTCAAGCCAAAGGAACCGGCAATGGCGGCTACCTCGAGATTTAAGGTATTGATCTCGGTGGGCCGATGGTTTCGAATATCTTGTAAGGTAGAAATGAATTGGCCGTCTGAAGCACGGCTGATCGATAGCAAGGTTTCCCTGATCTCATCCTGCTTGAGTGCTATGGCTGACCGTCTAGCGATCACAATACATTCATCAATGATGCGGTTTGCGATTCCCATCGCTGAAGGATCCCGGTAAAAAACACCGTTATCTACTTCTAGTAAAGGGCAAACTGAATTAAAAACGCAGTTGACGATCACCTTCTGCCAAACCAGTTTGTTAATATTATCCTCTTGCCGGAATGGAAACCAGGTCGTATCAAGTTTGTTGACGATCAGTTTGCTAAGAATAGCCTCATCGGTGATGCTTCCGATTGGACTGGCAGTGACCGTCCGGAATCGCAATTCATTTGCACTAGTGAACTGGCTGGTGGCCATCAACACGCAGCGGTATAAATTAGTGAACCCATCGCTTTGGAATGTCTCTCAATGTTCAAGCCATTCTGAAGCAACACTATAGGTGCGTTTATCGCTACCTTTCTTAACTTTTCGGCAATTACTCCATTAGCGAATGACTTACTGGCAACAACGAAAATACTGTTGGATTCGCTTAGGGAACTGAATGTTCTTACGTCCAGATCTGCATAGAGCATTGAACCGTCGGGTAAGTTTAGCCTGATGGCTTCTACCTCGTCAGGCTGGCGATCCAGACTACTTCTTACTAATACCACGTCTTTTCCTTCGTTTGCAAGGCAAACAGCAAGGGCTTTGCCGATGGCACCGGCGCCGATAATATAAATGCGCTCCGCCATATCATTTCTTGCAATACACGATAAGCGATGCTTTTGCGATAGCCGCCTTGTTCAGCAGGAAACCCGTTAAAGCTGCGGTTGCGTTTGGCGGCGCCGGAAGCTTGTCGGTATTCAAGGCATAAACCGTGATGAGGTAGCGATGCGGTATATCGCCGTCAGGGCACGGGCCTTGGTAGCCCTGTCCGCCCGTATCATTCCGGCCATGCAGGCTACTGGCAGGTAAAAGCTTAAGGTCGGTATTGCCGGCACCTTGTGTAAGTTGCGTGGCAGAAGCCGGTATGTTGATAACCACCCAATGCCAAAAGCCACTACCGGTTGGTGCATCAGGGTCGTACATGGTAACCGCAAAGCTTTTGGTTCCGGATGGCGGGTGGGACCAGTGCAGTTCCGGAGACTGATTTTTGCCGTGGCAACCAAAGTTGCCGGCCACAAACGCATGGGTAAATTGCCCGCCCAGGTCTTTACTGGCCAGCGTAAACGTCTGTGCAAAAAGACTGCTGTAAAGATTAATAAAGCAAACAAGGATGAACATCTTTTTCATGCCCAAATATGGGTGCTAACCATATCACCCTGTTATTGCGCGGAGCTCAAAACATTTTGCAAAAAGTTCAGATTAAGTGGCAGACCGGTAATTTGATGGGGTTAAACCAAACTTGCGTTTAAACGCCGTGTTGAAGATGGATAAATGCTGGTAACCGTAATCCAAATAAATTTCACTGGCTGACATCCCTTTGAGTAGTTCTTTTCCGGCCATTTCCAGCTTGCGATCGCGAATATATTGTTGCGGAGGCACACCGTACATTTTAATAAAATCACGCTTAAAGGACGAGACGCTGCGGTTGGCCAAAAATGCCAGCTCTTCCAGGCTAAGTTCTTTGAATAGGTTTTGCTCAATGACACTCCTTAAAGAAAGGTCTTGCCGGTCGCTGAACAGCGAGACAAGCAGTTTAGCATTCAGATCATATAATGCAGTCAGTAATTCGTTTACTTTAATTACCGCTAATTCGGGTGAAAGCCTTTGTCCACGGCTGATGAGCGTTTTCAGACTTTTAACATACTCGTCAATGTAACCGTCGATCCCGAAATGAATATAAGGTACAAGATCGTTGCCCATCTCCTGTGGCTTCCGGGAGGCTATGAATTCTTTACCCAGTGAGGCAGGGAAGAAAATGATGATACTGTTGTAAGACTCGTCCGAATCGCTATGCTCTGCAATAATAGAATGGCCCTCGGGTATCAACATCCCGTGTCCTGATCGCAGAATGGTGCTGCCCTCCGCGCGGTAAATCAGTTTCTGCCCATGCTGAACAAAACTGAAAGCAAACGTCTTGAAAAGTACACGGTTCCTGAACGGACCGCCTTTATCCCGGTAATCAACGAAACGAATGTTACCCGCTTCGATCTCAGGATGACCCGTAACTATTTCCGGCACATTGAAGACTTGCATTGGCTTTGTTGAAAGTAAATAGAATTAAGACTACCAAGGTAAAAGTTATTTAGGAATTCTTAAATGTTGATTGCTTGCATAAAACGCATGAAGATCCAAACATTAAGGCAAAAGACTCTATTCATTCGGAGATATCTATTTTCCCATTCGTTCTAATTCAACGATGCTACGCCTGGCATTATTATTTAAAGACATACAGCGTCAATCCACTACATCTATTTAATGGTTATATAAGTAATAGTTGAATTACAAGGGAAACAGTGTTTTTTACTCTTTTGAAACTGAGAGACCTGGTTGGAAATATTTAAGAAATATAAAAATATAAAGCATTGAACATCAATCGTTTTTTAGAACTGAGTAAAGTCCTCCCAGGTATTAAAAACCACTAAAACCCTTCAAACGTTACGTTTGAGGGGTTTTTTGTTACATCTTGGTGTCATTTGCTCACCTATTTATAGCCACTTTATTAGCAGGTTACTTTACACTTAAACTTGTTGGACTTCAACAAGCAGATTTCGGCATCAAACAACCAAATATTTGCTTTTCCTGATGCATTGTTGATATAAATCAGCTACTTAACTGCGCAAATAGGCCACTTTGAACTCTTCTGCAAAGTTTTCCAGTTTGGTCTGTCCAATCACCTTTGCTCCGCTGGCAAAAAAGTCCCTGGTGATTATACCGGCCCTTACACCCCGTCCCATTTCAACAATAAGGCCGACCAGTTCCTCGGGTAATCCTCCGGCAAGCATGCCCTGTGTTAATTGTTCATCAGGGATATTTGTCCAAACTAATTCTGGCTTATTGATAGCTTGACCAAATACTGCGGCTAATTCTGCTCCTGTCGAAATATCACTTACTACATACTTTACTTCAAAGCTGTTTCCTTTAGCTTGTAACTCTTGCGCTAAAGCCGTGGATAGATCCTCGGGATGTGTAAGCGCCAACCGGTCGTCACCGTTATAATTATTGCCGAATATGTCTTGGCTTTTGAGCAGAGGTATATCTCTCAAAAAATTGATATAGAAGAATCCGGCCCTTAAAACAGTAACATTTACACCATCTAAGCCTTGCAATATACGTTCAACGCGATGTACACCTTGTATTGGCCCCGTACCTTGACTAGCGTCTGCACCAATGCTGCTTAGCATTACTACGCGTGTTACACTTGCAGCCTTAATAGCATTTGCATAAGCATGTCCGGCCTTGGCAATGTTCTCTATCATGTTACCCGGCCCCATTGATGGTGGCATCATGGTATACACGGCGTCTGCACCATGGAAAACTTCAGTTAGAAATGTTTCGTCGCTGATAGAGCCGACTGCGGCCTTTGCGCCTAATTCCTCAATTTCGTCTTTTCGGTCGTCTTTCGTGCTGATCACGGTTACTTGGTGACCGGCTGCTATCAATTTTTTAACTAATGGTTTGGCTACATTTCCTAATGAGCCTGTTGTTGTAATTTTCATTTTATATGTTTTTTAAGGAGTTGATAATTAGTTTAATTCAGGATAATCCGTGTATCCTTCGTCACCGGGAGTATAAAGTGTATCATAGTCTAGCTGGTTCAGGGGGGCGTTTTTTTCAATCCTCCTCATAAAATCAGGATTAGCTAAAAAGCTTCTGCCAAAAGCGACAAGATCCGCGGACCCATCCTGTAATTTGGCCTCGGCCGTTTCTGCCGTAAATCCATTACAATAGATAATGGTGTTGACGAAGGACTTACGAATATCCTGATGGGTTTTTTCGGGAATGCCCGGATTGTTTGATATATGCAGGTATGCAATACCCAACTGGTTTACTTGCTCAGCAAGGTGAATGTAGGTTCCATGAACTTCAGCTTCTTCGTAGGCAGGCATATCGTTAGAGGTTAGAAACGGTGATATGCGCAAGCCAATCTTATCTGCTCCTATAGAAGCTGCTATTTTTTGCACAATTTCGAGTATCAGCCTGCTGCGGTTCTCTATGGATCCGCCATAATTATCTTTACGGTTATTTATGTGCGGATTTAAGGATTGCTCGAGCAGATACCCGTGTGCTCCGTGCAATTCAACACCGTCAAAGCCGGCGGCAACAGCATTTTCGGCCGCCTTGATATGATCTTGTACGATACGAGCTATGCCACTTTCATCTAAGGCTTTTGGAGCTGAGTATTCAAACATGCCGGCATCTGTATAGATTTCGCCAGTTGCTTTTATGGCTGACATTCCTACAACGTGGTGGCCCTCCGGCAAGTTAGAACTGTGCGCTATTCTGCCGGTATGCATCAGTTGCAGAAATATCCTGGAACCTCTATCGTGAACGGCATCGGTAATTAATTTCCAACCTTTTATCTGGGCATCTGTAAAAATGCCCGGTATGCGGGGATAGCCTAAACCTTCGGGACTGGGTGAAGTACCTTCGGTAATGATCAGTCCGGCACCTGAACGCTGTTTGTAGTAGGTGGCCATCATAGCGTTAGGCACATTGCCAATGGCACGGCTTCTGGTCATGGGAGCCATCACTACATGGTTCTTCAACTGAAGAGAAGCTTTATTATAAGGCTCAAATAATTTTTTCATTTTGCTTTTGTTTTTATTTACAAAGCAAAATTGCACCTTATACTAAGCTAATAATAGCTGAATAAGATATAAAATCAGTCCGATACGGCGAGTTAATCAAGTTTGCGACGAAAACCGCTTAGGGGCAAATCCGTAATGTTTTTGGAAGAGCCTGCTAAAGTGACTAAGGTTTGTAAAGCCCAGCTCATATCCAACTTCAGCAACCGATCGTTTACCTTGCTTTAAAAGAAAAGCAGCTTCCTCCATCCGGGCACGTTGATAGTAATTGTAAATAGTATCGCCAAAGGCCTGCTTAAAGAGTTGTTTAAGTTTGGTTTCGCTCATGGTGGCAATTTGTGCCAGTTCGGCCAGGACCGGAGGAGTGCCTAAGTCACTAATAATTTCATTTCGGATATGCAGAAGCCTGGCCACATCCGAACTGTTGATACTCTGGTGCTGTAAACTTTCGCGTTTGGACAGCTTATGAAAAAGCAGGTAAAGCAGCTCCTGTACTTTAATTTGCATGTAGAACTGGCTTAACCCGTCGCTCATATCCACTGCACTTAAATTTTTGAGCAGCAACTTAGCCTCTGCCGTCATGTTCTCGAAAAAGAGGAATGTACTACCCGGGCTGGTTATTGTTTCAAGCGTAGAGTTAAGTTTATTTAGGGCTAGCAGGTTTTTTAAATAAGTTGGCATAATGGCGATCACAGCATACCTTATGATGTGCCCAGCCGGGAAACGAATGGTTGAGTTCAGGTTGTTAGAGGTAACCTGGATTGCGGATTCATCCCGTTCGGAAAACTGAATATCTGGGTTATTGTCAAACGCTATCCCGAGCGTTTGCTCATTACTGTAAAAAAAGATTGTAATCAGTTCATTTCCTAAGCCGGAGCTATTGCGTTTGATAATCAGGTCCTCTTTTAGCACGTAATGGTGCATGGTGATCTTGAATTCTGCGCTGAAAGACAACTTTCGAATATATCCGGTACCAATGTGGTCGGGAATGACCAGCAGATCATTATCTATTATTGCACCGATGTGCCGGGCAAAATAGGTCATGAAATCAAACCCGGGTGTTGAGTTAAAACTGAAGATCATTAATTGATGACGTGCTGATCACCAAAACTAAGCATATTAAGTATTTCTCACATGCACTTTGATTTGGAATTAAAAAGAGGAACATAAAACCCCAGGCTACTTACCGCCTGAGGTCTTTACGGGTATTTAAAGGTTAGTTAAGGGAGATTCCTCTAATATCCCTTATAACTGAAACCATGTTAAGTGCCTCACGGATCAGTTTAATTTTTCCGTTCTCGGCAACTACACGCCCCATATAGTGTTGAGCATATTCTTTTCCGTTGGAAGCAATTGTAGCGGTAGCTTCGTATTCACCAAAAGCCTGGTCAGGAGTGTCTATATGAATTTGGATGTTTTTAAACTTGAAGCCTGGGAAAGTTTTTGGCAAGTTGCTTAAAAAGTTGTACAATGCTTCGCGTCCTTCCCAACGCGCTGGTATCCCCAGGCTTGCCAGGTAAGGTAATTCAAATACAGCATCATTGGCGAAGAGTTCGATCTGAAAATCTGGATTGCCTATATTTTCTAAATAATCCAGTAATAATTCTTTTGCGGTTTTCATGACTTTATTTTTATATTTTTATGTTATTGTTAACTCCACAAAAGTGGAATGTTTGACTAACCCGCACATTGACGTATCATAAGAAATAAATTGATTTATATCAACTAGTATGACATCCAATGCGGAAAATACACCGCTGTTAAAAAACAAAGCCTAACTAGCTATAATAGCTAATTAGGCCTAAGTAGGGATATAATATTATCGACTCTGGTTTCCTAAAAACGTAGTTTATCTCCAGCCGCCGCCGAGGTTGCGGTAAATAGTGTTTACAGCAGTAAGCTGCGCTTTTTTAGTTTCCACTAGTTCTAGTTTTGTCGCGAGTGCATCTCTCTGGGTCATCAATACCTCAAAGTAATCAGCACGGGCAGATTTAAACAATGCATTGGAAATTTCTACTGATTTTGTCAAAGCATCAGCCTCTTTTGTTTTCAGGGTATAACGTTTGTCTAGGTTATCTATAGCGTACAGTTGGGTGTTAACTTCTATGTAGGCGTTCAAAATTACCTTCTGATAATTATACATGGCCTGCAGCTGACGTGCGTTAGCACTGTTAAACTCAGCTTTTATACCAGCCCTGTTTACAAGAGGCGCGGCAATGTCTCCAGCTATAGAGTAAAGCAGCGATCCCGGGTACTTAAACAGGTAGCTTGGCTTAAAAGCCTGAAAACCCAACGCAGCGGAGATACTAAATGACGGGTAAAACTCGGCCCGGGCAACCTTCACATCCAGCTTAGCGGCTATCAAGTCAAGCTCCGCCCTTTTAACATCTGGCCTGTTCGCCAGCAATTGCGACGGAATACCTGTATAAACAGCTGCGGGTGTGAGCGTTAAGAAATTGCTTGTGTCTCGTTTTATTTCCTGCGGATAACGCCCGAGTAATAAGTTAAGATCATTTTCTGTCTCCCTTATTTTCTGCAGGGTTTCAAATTCAAGTCCTTGTGAACTTAATACTTCTGCCTGAAATTTCTGTACAGCCAATTCGGTAACCCTGGCTGCATCCTTTTGCACCTTTACAATCTCAAGTGCATTCTTTTGTAACTGGATGCTTTGGCGTACAATTGCCAGCTGGCAATCTAACGATTGCAGTTCGTAGTAAGCGTTGGCAATCTCACTGATCAGATTGGTAACTACAAAATTTCTACCCTCCACTGAGGACAGGTACCGCGTTATGGCTGCCTTTTTCGCATTGTGCAGCTTCTTCCAGATATCTATCTCCCAATCAGCATAAGCGGCAACTGTATAGTCGGCTAATGGGTCAGGCACTTCCTGCCCTGGTGTAATATCCGTAGATGCATCGCCTGCTCCCTGGCTGGTATAACGTCCTGTTTTCTCCAGCCCTGCCCCTGCCCTTAAACCAACTGTCGGCGATAGCTGGCCTTGCCTGATGCCGATATCGTTTCTGGCAATTTGTATCTCCTGCAGAGTGGTCATCAATTCCTGGTTATTCTTTAAGGCAGTATCTATCAGGCTTACCAAATTAGCATCTGTAAAAAAATTGCGCCATTGCATAGCGGCAATATTGGTAGTGTCTGCGCTGTTACCGTACATTCCAGGCAGAGGCTTATTTTCACCTACCTGCGTAATTGCAGGTACTTTGCAGCTGGCAATTCCCAGGCAGATCGCCAGTACAACAAAACCTTTATATTTATTTAGATTATACATGATTATTGTCTATTTCTTCGGTAAACGGATTTTCATCTTCATACTTAGCAAGCCTGCTTTTTTCTGCTATAGTGCCGAATATGTAGTACAAACCCGGTATAACAAATACACCGCAGATGGTACCCAAAAGCATACCGCCCGCAGCGGCTGTACCAATGGTTCTGTTTCCTACCTTACCAGGTCCGGAAGCAATTACCAGTGGTATTAAGCCAGCAATAAATGCGAAAGATGTCATCAGAATTGGGCGGAACCTGGCTTTGGAGCCCTCCATTGCTGCCTCTAATACAGACCTACCTGCAGCATGGCGCTGTACAGCGAACTCTACTATCAATACAGCATTTTTACCTAACAGACCGATGAGCATTACCATGGCCACCTGCGCATATATGTTATTTTCCAGCCCGGTTAGTTTTAGCAACAGAAAGGCGCCGAAAATACCCGCGGGTAAAGAGATGATTACCGATAGCGGCAGTATAAAGCTTTCGTATTGCGCGGCAAGAATGAGATAAACAAAGCCCAAACAAATTAAAAAGATGTACACCGCCTGGTTACCCTGGGCAACCTCATCTGCAGAGATACCTGCCCAACCAATACCGAAGCCGCGCGGCAAGGTTTTCTCTGCTACTTCCTGGATAACTTTAATTGCTGTTCCGCTACTGTATCCGGGTGCGGCAGAACCGCTAATCTCAGACGAGTTATACATGTTATGCCGTGTGATTTCCGAAAGGCCATAAACTTTCTCCAACTTCATGAAATCAGAGTAAGGCACCATTTCGTCACGGTTGTTTTTCACATACAGCTTTAAAATGTCGTCTGGCTGTGCACGGTACTCTGGGCCTGATTGCACAATAACCTTATAATTAATGCCGAATTTGATGAAACTGATCTCGTAATTACTACCCACCAGTGTAGAAAGGGTATTCATTGCATTATCAACAGTTACTCCTTTTTGTAAGGCCAGATCATTATCGATCTTTAACATATACTGTGGGAAACTGGCGCTGTAAAAACTAAATACCGACGAAAGCTCCTTGCGTTTGCTCAGCTCTTTTACAAAGTCGTTGTTTACAGTTTCCATCAGCTTGTAATCACCCGACCCAGCTTTATCAAGTAAACGCAACTCAAAACCACCCGCAGCACCATAACCCGGTACAGCAGGCGGCTGAAAGAATTCGATGTTTGCTCCTGGTATATCTTTAGACTTCTCCTCCAATTCGTTTATAATTTCCTGTACGGAGTGCTTGCGTTGATCCCAATCCTTCAGGTTAATTAAACACGTGCCAGAGTTAGATCCGGTACCTTCTGTAAGTATCTCATAACCTGCTAATGCAGATACTGATTGCACACCATCAACTGTTTCGGCAACTTTTTGCAGCTTTAAAGCGATATCGTTAGTGCGTTCCAGTGAGGAACCGGGCGGCGTTTGTATAATAGCATAAAACATCCCTTGGTCTTCATTCGGGATAAAACCTGTCGGAACTGTATTGTTTAATAAATAAATGCCCGCACAAAAAACAATAAGGCTAACAAAAGTCACCGATCTGCGGCTTACAATACGCCCCAGAAGACTTTGATATTTATCCTGAGTTTTGTTGAATCTGTTATTGAAGCCATCTAAAAACATGTTTACAGGCGTCTTCTTTCGTGGCTTGCCGTGATTGTTCTTTAGGATCATAGCGCATAACGCAGGCGTTAACGTGAGCGCTACAATACCCGATAATACAATGGCTGTCGCCATAGTAATAGAGAACTGCCGGTAGAAAATACCTACCGGACCAGACATGAACGCTACAGGCACAAATACCGCTGCCATTAAAAATGTGATAGCTATAATAGCTCCGGCTATCTCATGCATTGCTTTTTTGGTTGCATTCAACGGCGAAAGATGTTCCTCTTCCATTTTAGCGTGTACGGCTTCAATCACCACAATGGCGTCATCCACAACAACACCAATGGCCAGTACCAACGCAAAAAGAGTGATTAAGTTGAGTGTAATACCGAAGAACTGCATGAAAACAAACGTGCCTATTAAAGAGACAGGAACGGCCATGGCTGGAATTATTGTGGAACGCCAGTCGCCCAAGAACAGGAATACTACAAGCCCCACCAATATAAAGGCTTCCACCAGGGTGTGAATTACCTTCTCTATCGAGGCATCCAAAAATTTCGAAACGTCATAGCTGATCTCGTAATCTACACCTTTCGGGAAAGATGTTTTTTTGATCTCCTCCATTTTGGCCTTAACGTCTTTAATAACCTGGCTGGCATTGCTCCCGTAGGACTGTTTTAATACAATCGCTGCTGATGACCTGCCATTCAGGTTAGAATAGATATCGTACATGGAGCTGCCAAATTCAATATCAGCTACATCTTTCAATCGTAGTATTTCGCCGTTAGCATTAGCCCTTAAGCCAACATTTTCGTACTGTTCCTTAGTAGTAAACCTGCCGGAATATTTGAGAACGTACTCAAAAGTTTGTGACCTCTTGCCCGAGCTTTCGCCGGTTTTACCCGGCGATGCTTCTAAGCTTTGTGCAGCCAGCGCCTCCATTACCTCGTCTGCCGAAATTTTATAGGCCAGCATACGATCCGGTTTCAGCCATATCCTCATGGCGTAATCCCTGTTACCCAAAATATCTGCAAAGCCTACACCGTTTACCCTTTTTAATTCAGATAGGATATTGATCTCCGAGAAGTTGTATAAGAACTTCTGATCCATTGTTTTATCCTTACTGTAAAGGTTAACATACATAAGCATGTTAGACTCCTCACGGGTGATCTTCACCCCTTCGCGTACTACCAACGGTGGTAATTTGTTTACAACAGATGCTACACGGTTCTGCACGTTCAGTGCTGCCTGATTAGGGTCGGTACCAAGGTTGAATATGATTTGTACAGATGCTTCACCATCGTTGCCTGCATCTGACGTCATGTACTTCATACCCGGCACACCGTTCAGAGCTCTTTCGAGCGGAATTACTACTGATTTGATCATCAGCTCGCCGTTGGCTCCAGGGTAATCGGCGGTAACGTTAACCTTTGGCGGAGAAATGGATGGGAACTGCGTTACCGGCAGCGTTGTGATAGCAAGCACCCCTAAAAAGACGATCATGAGCGATATTACTATCGACAGAACCGGCCTTTGAATAAATTTATTAAACATCTAATTACTTGATTAAGAATTGAGTGTGATTATTCCGCTTTTAATTTCAATTGAGAGATAACCTCTTCGGGCTTCTGGAATTTGTACTTGATTTTATCATTATCACGCACCTTTTGCACGCCATCAAGCAGAATTTTGTCACGAGCAGATATTCCGCTTTGAACAACATACAGGTCAGGCATACGGGCACCTATCTCAATATTGGTTGATCTAACCACGTTTTTATCATCAATTACAAACACGTAAGTTTTATCCTGCACTTCATAAGTGGCTTTCTGTGGAATAACCAAGGCATTTTTAAAAGGAACCGTCATTAATACTTTGCCCGTTTCGCCATTCCTAAGCAGTTTTTCCGGGTTATTAAATCTGGCCCTGAAAGCAATATTGCCTGTTTCACTGTTAAATTCACTTTCTACGGTCTCAACATCACCTTTGTATTTAAATGGCTGACCGTTTGCAAGTAACAGGCTTACCTGGCTGTTGCCTCTGTCTTTAACATCTGTTTGGTAGTTCAAATACTCAGGTTCTGATACATTAAAATACGCAAACATCTGATTGTTATCAGATAAGCTGGTTAACAGTGCACCTTCGTCTACAAGGCTCCCCAGTTTTAATGGAATACGGTCTATTATGCCATTAAAAGGCGCTTTTATCTCAGTAAATGCAAGGTGCATTTTAGCGAGCGCACGTTCTGCCTTGGCCTGATCAAGCTTTGCCTGACCTAACAGATACTCGTTTTTTGATACGATATTTTTGTCTGCCAGCGTTTTGGTGTTTTGCAGTTCGATTTCCGCAGAACGCGTTTCAGCTTCAGCTTTCTGTAATTCGGCTTCGAAAGCTTGAGGCATTATTCTGAAAAGTGGCTGGCCCGCTTTGACAAACTGACCTTCATCCACATAGATTTTTTGAAGATATCCTTTCTCCTGTGCCCGTACTTCAATGTTACGCACAGATTTTATCTGCGATACATACTCCTTGGTATAGGATGTATCAATTTTTAAAGGACTAGTTGCCGTGTAAGTGGCAGTTTCTTCCGTTTTTTCTTCCTTGTTCGAGTTACAGCCTGTGGTATATAAAAGAACACACAGGGCAATGAACATCACATTCCTATTCATGGTATATTAAAAAAATTAAATTTGATGGCTGGCAACAAAGCGGTTGTAGAAGTTAAAAGCATCAGCTGCGTAAAAGCAGTAGCAACAGGTAACCGGTTTGTTATCTAAAAATTGTTGCTTTGACGCACTCAACGGCACAAATAACATTGTACCTCGTGCAAATCTGATGCGCGGGAGTGCTTCAGATCCTTAAAACCCGTTGGGTTATATACCTGTCTGTGAACGTAATTAACGATCCGGAATAGCTAAACTGATTTTTACCTGGGTCTTGAAAAAAACCCGAGAAAAGCTGTAAATAGTATTGAACTATTGGCGATTTTACCAGTAATACATACTTCCTGGCAGATACAGTATCATTATCGTCATCGTCTATAACAACGACAAGATCATTCTGATCGCTTTCGATACCTGACTGAATATAAATATCTTGGTGACTTTCACCACTGAAAAGAGAATGGCTTACCAGGCGACTATTTTTAGCCCCGCCGGTATGATCATGAGCCTTTGTAATAAGGTGGCACAGTGACAATAAAAGGATGAAAACGAACCTCATGTATCTTCCGCAAAAATAGCACGATTAATCGTTCTTAAAAATATAAAATGTATTATTTACAGTCACCTGTCTTTCGGATGAACTGACAAGGTTGTGTCACCACATTATTCAAATAAAATGACGATATTGAATTGTCCAAAAGTTACCAGATAAGCCCCGCCAACAGTTTTTTTATGAGCAAAAATCTGCAAAAACCACATTTTTTTATCCGCTAAATTCGCGTAGAAAACACACTTGAGATTCAGTTCGCTAAAATCAGCAAAATACTCGTTTTTAACGTGCTTTTGAGAACCCAAAAACTTTCCTGACTTTTGGGAAGAATACTGGTTAGTGACCTGTGTCGGTAGCGTTATGCTGGCTGTTCTTTTGATCAGCGCGGCGGTTGCTTTCGTTGGCAGATGTGCTGACCTTCTTCTTACGGCTACCGCCCTGTTTGGTGTGCGGCGGAGAAGGCTGCATGGTCTTGGTTTCTTTGTTATCTTTTATAACCGTACTATTAAGTTGAACCGAACTTATGGATGGTATGTTTTCTGATGGTCGTAAGCAGCAGGCTTAGCACCGTTGTTCTTCCCCTCGGGTGTTTCCAGCGCGGCATGTGGTTGGTTACTTTCCTTAAAAGTATTAACCCCGTTCTTAATATCTTCCTGGCTTAAGCTATCCTTGTCGACCCCACTCTCCTGCTCTTCACCGGCAAGTAGCGGCTCATCGCTTTCTGTTTGCTTGTTCTTTATCATGATCTGTTGTTGCTTACTTTATTAAGCTAATCACCTGCAATTAAGTTTTAATTGGTAAGGTTTTTTCCTGATTATCTACTCGAAAAAAAAACCGTAAAAAAAGAGCCTTCAAACAAAGACTCTTCTGTTTTCATAGGTATATATGTAGATCAGGCAATGAAGCCTGTAAATTGCGTTGTCTGAGTTCCTGAAGCAGCAGCTACCAATCGCTCGTGAATTGTTTTAAGGGTGATCTTTTGTTTAGTAAACAGATCTACAATAGCGTTGGTGGTGGTTTTAACTGGTGTACCAGCGTTTAAGTGTACTACTTTCATATTATGTTCATAACTAAAGCTGTGCCAAAACAGCCACCAACACTCCAAAACTTTACAATTACCTGTAGTACAGCGATTTTAGTTTGTTAAATTAGCTTAAAAGATGTAGTGTTCAAACTTCTGTACAGTTCACCGACCTACCTTCCATTCACCAATTGTATTGCGTTGTATTTCTTCTTTTGTTTTTAAATACATTATCTATCTTTATAAAAACCAGACACTTACCATATAATGAAACTAAACCTAATCCTCACTGGCCTGGCACTTGCCGCCTGCAGTACAATTACAATGGCACAACAGGAAAACCCTGATACTGCAGTGTTCCGTCGTATCCGTAACGCGGAGATGAACAGCTCACAAATACCGCAAATCGCACATTATCTTACGGATGTATCCGGCCCGAGGCTAACCAACTCGCCCGGCTATAAACGCGCCGCCGAATGGGCTGTAGCTACCATGAAAAAATGGGGATTGACCAACGCCACGCTGGAGCCCTGGGGCGAGTTTGGCAAGCAGTGGGAGATTAACGACTTCAGCATCAGCATGACTGCGCCTTACTCAGCACAACTCCGCGCTTACCCCGTGCCATGGAGTGCAAATACAAATGGTATGCAGCGTGGCAGTGTGGTAATACTAGCGCCTCAGCAATCTATAGATACCACCTATCTTGCCGGACACGCTGCAGAATTTAAAGGTAAAATCCTCTTGATAACCGGCGGCCCTTACAATGGAGAAGGAAATTTTAAACCAACAGCTACCCGGCTGGCAGACACCTCCCTGGCTAATCTTAAAGATTCTTACCTCGTAAGCCGGAAAGAAATTGAAGGCGCTTTCAACTATATGGCCATGTTCCGTAAAATAGACCTGATACTTAAAAAAGCAGGTGTACTTGCGCTTATCTCCGGCGGCAGAAGAAATATCAATGGTACCGTGTTTGTTCAATCGCAGTATGGCCACAAGGTTACCGACCCTGAAACCATTCCGCAGGTAGACATGTCCCTTGAGGATGCACAAAAGATAAAACGGCTCATAGCATCAGGACAAAAAGTAGAGATAGCCATAAACCTGCAAGGCACTACATCTACCAGCGATACCAAAGGTTATAACGTAATTGGTGAGATACCGGGTACCGACCCTAAACTTAAAGCACAGGTAGTGATGCTTGGCGGCCACCTCGACTCGTGGTCTGGCGCTACAGGCGCTACCGACAATGCGGCGGGATGTATAGTAATGCTGGAGGCCGCGCGCCTGCTGGATTCGCTGGGCATTAAACCAAAACGTACCATTCGCATTGCGCTGTGGGGCGGTGAGGAACAAGGGCTGTATGGCTCTTACAACTATGTTAAAAACCACTTTATAGATGCGCGCACCTTTACCCCCAAGCCAGAACAGGGCAAAATATCCGCATACTTTAACCTGGATAACGGTACCGGCAAAGTAAGGGGTATTTACGCGCAGGGAAATACTGCTGCCGCCGCAATTTTTAAAGAGTGGTTTAAGCCATTTCATGATCTCGGCGCTACAACGGTGACGATGAGCAACACAGGTTCTACCGATCATCAGAGTTTTGATTGGGCCGGAATACCGGGCTTCCAGTTTGTACAGGACGAGCTGGACTATGAGACCCGCACTCATCACAGCAACCTGGACGATTATGACCACCTGAGCATGCCTGACCTTAAACAAGCTGCTGTGATTGTAGCATCGTTTGTTTACCAAACCAGCATCCGCCCTGCTATGCTGCCGCGTAAACCGCTAAAGAAAGAAGTTTTTGTATTTGACGGCTTGTAAGCACACCAATTGGAAAAACAAGAGGGCTGCCGTAATAGGGTAGCCCTCTTGTTGTTAGTAAACGTTGTGATGGGTGTAGGATGTCCATCCAAGGAAGCCTACATCGCCGCCGGGTAAACCGTATGGCGGACTAATGTTGCGTATAAAGCTGGTCTCGGTTGTATGGTAGCGGCGGTCGGCAATCTCTATGCCCGGCCATATCGGGCTCGACGGCGAACCGTTAACGTTGCAACCCGGCGATACCGTGCCCTTGATCAGTTTGTACTGATAATTGTAGCCGGCCAGTAAACGGCTGTTTGATGCCGTGTAAACCGAAATATCGTTAAACTGCATGGCAGCCAGGTTAGCCGCGTAAGTGATGCCGGTAAGCGAGTATTGAAAGTGCGTATAATCACTGTGGCCGCATATCTCCCCGTTCATAGATCCGTCTGTTGCTATAATCTCCGGTATAACTGTTTTAATCAGCGCTAAACCATTATCATACACCGCCTGGCTGTCCTCAAAAATACCGATGGCCATTTTAGCATACCCCTGAGATACCACCCAGTTGTTATGGTAATTTGGTGTGTTGTTTATATAGTTATCCTTAAGCTTGTTCAAAAAGCTTTTAAACTGGTTATCCTCAGCGGTTGTCCACCCGCCGGTTTGGCCGTTGGGCAGTTTAAAATGCTTAATAATTTCTGCAGCAGCGGCAAAGGTAGGCGCTGCCCAGGCAGCTTCAAGCGCGCCCTGGTTAGGGTTAGGGTTGCTGCCGGTAACTACAATTCCCTGGAAAACGTTGGCCCAGCCATCTAAAATTTGCTTAACGGTAACCGCATAGTTGTTATCGCCCGTTTTTGCCCAGCGCAGTGCAAGCGCGTACGACAGCAGGGCATCGCCTTTAAAGTTAGTTTCGTCTGTAGTGCCCGCGCTGGAAGCTACCGATATAGTTGCCTTATAACCATTGCTGGGGCTATGGCTGTTGCAATAATCAAGCACTTTTTGGTAAGCGGCAAGGCGTTCGGCATTATTGGCGTTCGCCTCGCTGGCAATCTGTGTGAGGCTGGCCTGCGTGTTTAGGAGACCCGGGTGCACAAATGTAGTGGCCAGTGCAGCAGCAGGCTGCGCCGCAACAGCAAGTTTGTCGGGTTTAATGTTGTTGGATACCGCTTCGCTTTTGGTACACTGTACCATTGCGGCGGCAACTGCAATGCCCATAAGCGAGCATAGCAAAAGCTTTAGTTTTTTTGTGTTCATAAAATAGGTATTATTGGTTTAAGTACAGCAGGCGCCGGTGAATTGGCAAAACCGTATGCAAACCGTACAATACAAAGCTTGGAAGAAAAACCAGCAGTTTACAAACGGCCAAATGCGTTGATACGCCTGCTGCGCAAGGCAAAACATTTAGCTGAAATTAGCCCGTAAGCCAACTACATCGTTATAGCAAATTTTTGAAATATTTTGGCTGATACGTTTGGCGCGCAAATAATCAGCAGCTTACAATTATGAAAATGCACGCTGGTTAGCTAGAGGGGCACAAGTACACAATGCTTGGTCACCGCTCATACTTGCGCCAGCGAAGCCAGCGGGGATACACGAACACAGATGCTCGGTAAAGGATTACCTCTTTAGATCATTTAAAATCCGGAGCCTTGTTAATTCTTTGTAAATTAAGGTAATTCGTTTTTGTTCACTTTGATTACATTAACCGTTAGCGCATCCCTGCTCTTACTTATCGAGTCCCCAATCTCGAAATACTGTTCCCATTCCGGCCAAATTCTATATTCGTACTAGTTACGTTAAACGACCATCATCACATTATGATTGCGACTGTCACGATATATGGTATCTATTTTCCCACTAAACTTTATTGACTTTGCTCCAATCAAGAATTCCTTATAATCATCTTTTTTGTGTGTTAGGCAATAAAGAAAGTATATCATTACAACAAATCCTACTATTGTGGCTAGTTGCTTTAGAATATTCTTCATCAAATGTGATTTTAGTGTTCGCTGCTTGCTCAAGTACACAGCGCCATCAAACGGCAGTGTAATAGTCCTGTCTTCAATATTTATGTTAGCTAAAAACAGCCTACCACTCTCCTAAAATCTTCATGAAAAAAGGCGTTGCCTCATCCGCCATAATGCCGTGATCTTCTACACTGGGGTGACCTCCGCAGCCACGGCCTTCCATTGGCGGGAAGAAGAAGGTCTCCACCGGCTTGGCTGACGGGTAATCGGCATCAATTTTCTTCTTTACGGCAGCCAGGCAGCTTTCCAGCATTTTGGCATCTGCACCTTTAACCATAGGGCTACTCAGTAATGCTATGCGGGCCTTAGGGTACTTGGTTTTAACCAGGTGCACAAATTTAACGTAAGACGCTGTAAAAGCTTCCGGGTCGAAAGGCTTGCGCGGCGATTTACCGTCGCCCCTGCTAAAGTCGTTTGTGCCCAGGGCTATGCTCACTACTTTAGGGCTATAGGTATTAAAATCCCACTTAATGGTACTATTTACCTGGAAATCCGCTTTCTCATACACTTGTGGCATGGTTGGGCTAAGCGTATTCCAGTTGCGGTACATACCTATACCGCTCACGCTGCTCAGTATAAAGTTTGCACGCAGGGCGCGTGCAACACGCGGACCATAAGCCATATAAGCGTTGTGCTGATCCTGGTAGTCGCCCGTGCCGCATGCGTATTCAGATGCGTCGGCCGCAGCGCCGCACGTGATACTGTTGCCGATAAATTCAATGAGAGGAGCGTTTGCCACCTTCAATGGTTTAATCTTTTCTGCAGCTACCTTGCTAACAATTATGGCCCCTGTATGCGCCTCGGTAGCTTTGTATATCCATATCTCGTGTTTGCCACTAGTCGGTGCTGTAATAATCAGCGGATCGGTTGAACTACCGTCTACCCGGATACGCTTTTGGTACACGCCATCCAGTTCATACTGGAGGTAACCATGTCCGTTTTCGTTGTTAAGGGAAACATACAGAGCACACTTATTACCTTCAAAACTAAACCCAAAATGCACAGCGGAACTAATGAGCTCCAACTGCTTTTTATCATTGTAATGATAACGGCCGTAAGGGTTCAACTTTTTAGCATAAAGCGTGTCTGCAGGAGCGTTTGCAAACGCAGCAGTATAGAGGCAAACAGCCGCAAGTGATAGATATAAGTTTCTGAAATTCATGTTAGGGCAGTAAGCATGATTGGTATGCTTATACAATAATACTAAACCGATTAAATATGCCGCGATTTTGAAATTCAGTAATCATAATTTGTTAAAATAGTACAATTGGGCAGCCATTAAAACCCTTGCGAATGGTTTGCGATGCAGTACAATAAACTACCTGTCCAATCTTGTCATTCTGAGCTTGTCGAAGACCTATACGCTTTGCAAATGGTTCGACAGGCTCACCCTGACAAATTGGTAAGCCCTCATTCCTGCACCTTTGTTTCGTCCTTTTTGTCTTCGGGTTCTTTTTCTTCTAAAGGTTCATCAACCGGGTTAAAGGCTTCAATAGGTTCTTTTTCTTCTACAGGTTCAGCCGTTTTTGCTCTACGACCAGTAAACAGTTTTTTAATAAAGCTGCCAACAGCCACAAAACCAATCATCACCAGTTTCCAGAATTTAAGTATCAGCGCAAAGAAGCCAACTTTGGCTAAAATCTTCCCTGCCACCAGGCCGCCGATAGTCCATGCCGCAACTTCATCAATACCGGAGTCGTAGTCGCTGTACTTGTATCCTTTAGAAAAGTTTACCACATTAAGCACATGCGGTACATCTGCCTTAACAGCAGCCAGTTCGTTCATGGTTGCTATGGCGTTAAGTACCAGTACGCCTTTACGGCCCAACACACGCACGTTGTAGTTAAGCGTATTAACGCTGTCCTTACCAAACTTAATTTCTTTTGCCCAATGCAGTATATGCCGCTTGCCGTCATAAAACGGCGAGGATGCCCAGCCTACAAAGCTTAACGGCGGATAGCCTGCCTTTTCGCGTTCGGGGTTTTCTTCCAGAGTTTCCTTTTGTAATTGGGTAAGCAGTTCGGAGTAATCTATCTCGTTGGCGTCATCATCCTTTACATACCCTATAGGGTTGTACTGAATGTTGAAGACGTAACCACCAAGCTGCAATACACTCTGCTTTTCCGGCACCAGAAAGCCGAGGGTCATGTTGTCTGTTTTAGGGTTTCCCCATACGTCGGTAAGTATCTTAAGAGCCTGTACCGAATCCAGGTACTTAAAACCCGGCGGAACGGTAACTGTAGCTACACCATTGCCGATAGAAATGGTGCCGTGCTGGTATTTAAAAGATTTTTCGAACTCCGCAATTTTAACTTCGGTACTGTCCTGAGCTGATGCGGCAGCAGTGTACAGAACAATAGCAAAAATAAGCGAGTAAAGTATTCTCATGTGATAAGGTTTGTGAAGCCTAAATATAACACGTTTACTGTTAATAGAAAATTAAGTAATTGAATTGTGACGGGTGATTAAACCAGGGATTGATTTACAAAAGCCTGCCAATACAGGACCTGCCTCCTGACAATTAGATGGTAAACAATTTAAAATACATGTGGTTATACCTGTGGTTACCAAAACGAAATCTCGTGCAAAAAAGCATCCAACAATACGTATTATCGGGCATTATCCTGCTGGCAACGCTTGCTGGTAGCGGCATTGTAAAGGCGCAAGTGGCCCCTCCTATCGACTCACTTAAGGCTGACTCTTTACGCAATCATAAAAAGGTGTACCCGCCCAATCCGGGGCTTGCCTCGCAGTATGACATTGGTGACCTTGCGCGTGACCTGCTGCATCCCAATAAAAAGCCGGATACTACCAAAAAGCCGTCCGGTATAACGGTGATTCCCAATATTGCATCAAACCCCAGTATAGGTTTTCAGCTGGGTATAAAAGCAGTTGCCGGAAGGGTTTTAGGTACCGATCCAAGCACGCTGCTGTCTGTAGCGGCAACATCCGCATCTATCACTACCAAAAACATCATTTACTTTTACGTAACGCATAACGTCTTCACCAACGGTAACAAATGGAACCTGCAAGGTAGCCTGGTGGCTGCAAAAACCGTTACGCCAGACTTTGGTATCGGCATTGGCCGGGGTAACTTCAGCAGTTCGGAGGCTATAGCATTAACCAATCCCGACCGTAAGGGTTATGCGCTTAATGCATTGTATTTCCGCTTTAGCGAAAAGGTTTATAAGGAAGTAGCCGAACACCTATTTGTTGGCGGTGGTTTATCATTCGAACTGCGCCGTAACATTGAAGACAAGCGATCCGAACCTACTGCGCTTACACCATATTATGTTTACAGCGACCAGCATGGTTTTAATAGAAACGGTTACAGTGCCAACGGCATGCTGTTCAACGTACAGTACACCACACGTGATAACCAGAACCGTGCCTATAAGGGCATTTATGCTGATGCGGGCATCCGCGTAAACGAAACGTTTTTGGGCAGCAGTAAAGATGCAGTACAATTAACAGTGGACCTAAGAAAGTATATCAGCTTATCCCGGTCGCACCCGGAGCATGTTATTGCTTTCTGGGCTTGGGGGTCTTACCTCCTAAGCGGCGATTTGCCTCTACTTGAACTACCGGGTTCCGGCAAGGACCCTAACTTCAGGAGCGCCAGGGGCTATACTGTAGGCTACTTCAAAGGCACCAAATACTTTGATGGTGAGGTGGAGTACCGTTTCCCTATCACCAGGAACAAGTTCCTAAGCGGCGTGACCTTCTTCAGCATGCAAACCGCTGCCGATAACCTGGGCACCAATCTGTTTGAAGTATGGCAGCCTGGCGGCGGTGCAGGTTTGCGCGTGCTGTTTAATAAGGCTACCCGTACTAACTTGTGCCTGGATTACGCCTGGGGTAAATACGGCTCGAGAGGGTTTTTCCTTGGCTTGAACGAGGCATTCTAACGCCACGGTGTAACGTTTTACAATAAACTGTCAATTAAAGGGCGGGAGTGTATTAGGTTTGCACGTTAAATTAGCATCTACTACACATTATGCCTGAGTTAAGCAACCCGGCTGCTTCAAGCCGAAAGATCAACAAAATAGAAATTGCATTGCTGACCATTGTTTTTGCACTGGTAATAGCAGGAATTGTTATTTGTTTTGTAAACAAGCAGTGGTTTGAGGATGTATATACCAGCGAGGACGGCTTTATAGAAAACTTTACTGTTTTCCCTTTATCTGTAGCTGTAGTTACGGCTATGGTTTACCTAATTAGGCTGGCAAGCAAACGCAGCTGGATGTTTATTCTGTGTATGAGCGTGGCTGCGCTGTTCGGCTTGTTTGTAGCAGGCGAAGAAATAAGCTGGGGTCAGCGAATATTTCATGTGGAATCATCTGAGTTTTTCCTGGAAAACAATGCACAGCACGAAACCAACCTCCATAACATGGTTGTAGATGGCGAAAAGGTGAACAAAATTATTTTTACCTGGTTGCTGGGCTTAACAGTGGCTTTATACCTTTTCCTGCTCCCATGGCTTTACGCTACAAAGGCAGGCGTTAAGCGGTTTATAGATTGGGCAGGTATCCCGGTGCCGCACCGTGTACAGATCATTGCCGCTATTGCGCTGTTCGTTTGCATTGGTATTATCCCAAGCTCTAAAAACTCCGAGCTGCTGGAGTTAGGCATTTCATCCATCTTCCTGCTTATACTGCTTTACCCGCAAAATGTAGCTGTGTTCCGCACGGATAAAGCATAACTCACGTATAAATTATACTTTATAGTGATTACTATAAACAAAAAACGCCCCGCAAATTGCGGGGCGTTTTTACGCTAAATTGTATTATTATAATTAAACAACTTTTACATTCACTGCGTTTAAACCTTTGCGGCCGTTCTCTACGTCAAATTCAACGCTATCATTTTCGCGGATCTGATCGATTAAGCCTGTAGAATGAACAAATACTTCCTGGCCACCTTCTGAAGGGATAATAAAGCCAAAACCCTTTGTTTCATTGAAAAATTTTACTGTTCCTTTTTGCATTGTATATTTTATTAAAGTGCGCAAGGTAAGTATAATAATCGGCAATGGCATAATTTAAAAGCAATAGTTGCTTTGTAGCTGGTGTACAGGCAGGCTATAGGGCCACTCTATTGCTCGTTACTGCTTAGTACAACTCCTGTGGTGTTCAGGAACACTTTGCGTACGTTAGCAGGCTGAGACACCTTCCAGATAGCGCGTCTTACGGCAAACAATCGACTTTTAGCTATCCAGGTAAACCCAACCGTGTCGCCCTGGTTGCCACCATATATCAGGTAATTCTCTTTGCTCTCGCCTATGTAAAAGGCAACGTGGCCGCCGCCGGGGCGTATAAACACCAGTGTATCGCCCAGCATGGCTTTGTCATCATCAACATGTTTGCCCCATTTGGCCCATGCCAATGCCGAAAGCAGCTGCGTGTTGTACGGGAAGCCCGCGCGTTTGGCGCAGATGCCCATAAAAAGGCCGCACCATGGCACACTATCATCTGTATACCAGCCGGCAACGCCAACTTCTTTGGCCCATTTCATAATATCTGGATTACTACCGGTGCCTTTATGCTCCAGTAAACCGTAGTGAGTTAATGCTTCTTTCAGCATTTTAGGGCCGGGTTCTTTAGCAACCCAGGCATAAGGTTCAGGGATGGTTTTCATTACTATAAATATTTACATAAATATAGCTAATATTTTTAGCAAAACAAGGGTGTTTACACTAAAAATACCCCGTAAAAACACGGTAGTTGTAGCAACGGCAACTTTTAGGCTACGATAGACAAACGGCGACCGTGAAGTGTTTCTTCAGAATCTTTAACTATTCCACGGATCTTTTCATCCAGTTCGTTAATGGTAACTTCCATCATGTTGAAATAATTAAACTCAACCTGCTCCATTTTCAAAAGGTCCATAATGCCCAATAAAGACGCTACAGGGCGGCGTAGTTCGTGCGACTGCATAATAGCAATCCGCTGCAATGCTTCGTTCTGTACGTTTATGTAAGCTTCCTGATGTTTACGGTGTGTTATATCGGTAGAGTTTAGGGCCACTCCTATTACCTCGCCATCTGTATCGCGCACTGGAATAAATGTGGTAACCTTCCAGCACTCGTTAGCTGTGCCGGATGAAAGCAACCATTCGCGCTTAATAGGTCGGCCTGAAAGTGCTATGTTGTAGTATTTTTTAAATTGCGAAAGTATATTACGATCGGTGTAAGCCAGCAAATTGTCACCGGTGGCCAACTTGTGCTGATGATGTGTACGCACAAATAAAGCAGCAGCACGATTGAACGCCAAAACCTCAAAATTTCGCCCTGCCAAAATATGATCATCTACCGAGCTGTCGAATATTGCTTTTAGCTTGATCTCCGATTCGCGATGGGCGGCAGCCATCTCCTGTTCCCGGCGATATTGTACATCAAGCGAACCCAGGCTCCAGTGTAATTCCATTAGGTTTACCACTTGTTTGGCCAATATCTTTATAGAGGTTAACTGGTGCTGGGTAAGCTGCCTCGGCTTCATATCCACTACACAAAGGCTGCCCAAGGCGTATCCATCTTTAGTTATCAATGGTGCACCGGCATAAAAACGCACGTTTGGCTCACCGGTAACTAAAGGGTTTGTGTTAAAGGTGATATCCAGCAACATATCAGGTATTACCAGCACTTCTTCCTGCTCAATTGTGTAATTGCAAAAGGATACACCACGGTCGGTACATTCCAGATCGGTGCCTTTAGCTGCCTTAAACCATTGGGTGTCCTTATCAAGAAGCGTGACCAAAGCAACGGGCGTTTCACAAATTTCGGCGACCAGATTCACCAGGTCATTTAGATCCTTGGCGATACCATCATCCGGACTCATGAATCTGCTGACAGCCGTTAGGCGTTCCTGCTCGGTATATTTCATTGCAGCATTATACAAATAAATGTTTAAACAGTTTTGTGGTAAATGCAAATTTAACCACCACTTTAACCTCGCTTTAATTACAAGGCAATTGCCTTACGATTAAGTATTTGCATCAGCATTTATGGGTATATATCAGGGGTTTATATACGTAGAAAAATACCAGCAAAAAAGCCCCTGGGCTGTTGCCATGGGGCTTACCAAATCATTAATAATACGCATACTCACCACCAAGCGCAGCTATTAATATTTGGCCATATTGTATCATATAAAATGTGAAAGTCGTAAGCTATCTGATATACGACGATTACAATTGCGTGGTTTTGGCTATAAAGGTTATTTTTACCAGCAATGAAAGCATTTATTTTTGACCTTAACGGTACCATGGTAAACGATATGCCCTATCACGCCAAAGCATGGACACGGCTATTGAACGAAGAATTACACGCAGGCTTTAGCGAAGACAAGATAAAAGCAAATATGTACGGCAAAAACCCTGAAGTACTGGCAAGGCTTTTTGGAGAAGGCAAGTTTAGCCATGATGAGGCAGAAAGGTACTCCAATGACAAAGAGGAACAATACCGGTTGGAATATAAGGACCACATGGAATTGCTCCCCGGCCTAAATGAGTTTTTAAAGGACGCTTACCAGGCAGGTATACCTATGGCGATAGGATCTGCCGCTATAACAGCTAATATTGATTTTGTATTGGATAATCTCAACATACGGCATTACTTTAAAGCAATTGTAAGCGCCGATGATGTTACCCACAGCAAACCAGATCCGGAGACCTTTATAAAACCGGCAAAAATGATGGGTGTAGCTCCGGAGGATTGTGTTGTGTTTGAAGACGTACCTAAAGGCGCGGAAGCTGCAAAGAATGCAGGAATGAAAACTTTTATACTTACAACTACGCATGATCCGGAAGACTTTGAAGACCGGGAAAACATCCTGGGCTTTGCAGCAGATTTTAACGACCTTAAAATAAAACAACTGATACAAACCTAAAACCACATTGAAAAAGTACCTAAACCTTACCGCCTTTATTTTAATTGCAATCGCCGTATCATCCTGTAGCAGGAGCTACTATGCGCCAGGCCTTTACCATAACGATGTACAATTCATGATAAAACCGCATTCGAAAGATTCGGTAAAAACAAGGGTTTATGCATCCGGGGTTTACCTGGCTCAAAATGGTGCAGGCAGTCAGGGCGGTTCTCAAAGCGGATTGCTTAATGTTTACCGCTCCCACACGCTACGTCATTTCAACCTCAGTTACGGTGCGCTGGGCTATACCGGCGTATACAGCCGCACCAAAACAGAAGATAATGGTACTATTACTCCGCTTGTAAATAAATCTTTTTACGGGTATGGCTTAAACGGATCAGGGTCATTTTACCTCAGTACAAGAAAGACGGATTTCCGGATAATAGGAATTGACCTTACCTATTCGCATGAAAGCGGTAGTTTTCTCGCGTTTAGAAAAGAGCAGGTAGGCCAGCCTAATGTATCCAGTGCAGCGCAGTCAGGTATGTTTAGTTACGGCATCTTCACAGAGGTTGTCGTAAAGCCCGGCAAAAGCACCAATTTCGGCTTCAAACTGTTTGTAAACCAAACGCCAGGCAACATAACCCGCGACCTAAACCGTGTGGACGAGGATCTACACGTGCATACAGAAAGCAGCGCGATGCTGGGTTTAACTTCTTTTGTGGGCTACAAGCACTTTAACTTCCACACTACTATGGCTTCCGGATCAACCGTTGGCGAATTCAGCGGGGCGGTACAATTTGGCCTTGCCTATAAGTTCTAAGCGTAAACTGAAGGAGCTTTTTCGCGCAGGTTGTAGTTTGAAGCCATTACCTCGCCGTAGGCGCCTGCTGTACGCACAGCTATCAGGTCACCCCGTTGAGATACCGGTAGCTCCACATCTTTACGGAAACAGTCTGTGCTTTCGCAAATAGGGCCAACCACGTCATAATGAAGATGTGCGTTAGCTTCCTGATCTCCGGCTCCTGTTGTCCGGCTAAGATTCTCTATCTGATGGTATGCCTGGTAAAGCATCGGGCGGATCAGTTCGGTCATGCCGGCATCCAGCACCAGGAAGTTCTTCTTCTGCCCCATTTTAACATAAAGCACGCGTGATATAAGCGAAGCACATTGAGCTACCATTGCCCGGCCAAGCTCAAAATGAACTTCCTGACCCGGCTTTACATTAAGGAACTTTTTAAAGACGGCAAAGTAACTCTCAAAGTCAGCTATGCCGTTGCTGTCCGGGTTGTGGTAATCAACGCCAAGGCCGCCGCCTGTGTTTAATACTTTTATTTGGAAGCCATGATCTTCAAACCAGTCCTGCATTTCATTTATGCGGATACAAAGGCTTTTGTAAACCTCCATATCGGTTATCTGCGAACCTATATGAAAATGTATGCCTAAGAACTTAAGATTGGCGGATTTACGCAATGCAGCAACTACATCGTTCAGCTGCCAGGTATTTACACCAAACTTGTTCTCGTCTAAACCGGTGGTGATAAAATGATGCGTATGCGCATCAACATTGGGGTTTATACGGATAGCAACACCGGCAACTTTACCCCTGGCTGCGGCTAGTTCATTTATAATCTCCAGCTCCTGTACAGATTCCACATTAAAACAGAATATATCTGCATCAAGCGCTTCGTTTATCTCCTTGTCAGATTTTCCCACGCCCGCAAACACAATCTTGCTTTTATCAAAGCCGTGTTCAATAGCGTAACGTACTTCGCCGCCGCTCACGCAGTCGGCACCAAACCCATAAGATTGTATGGCATCAACCACGGCGGGGTTGAAGTTTGCCTTCATCGCATAATGCACATGAAAGCCGTATTTTGATGATGCATCGCGGCAGGCGTCCAGCGTGCTCCGCAGCACTTCTGTATCGTAGTAATAAAACGGTGTTTCCAGTCCTTTTAAGCGTTCTATTGTATCTTGTGTGAACATCTTTTCTCTTTCTTATCAACTTCGTCATTGCGGGCAACGAAGCAATCTTTTAGCTATAAAGTTATCGTTCCCTGATAAACATGCTAATCCAAGATTGCTTGTCTTCATGCAACGACGTGTTTGTATTAGTTGGCTGGTTTAAAACAACCTGTTATGCAAGCTCCTTAATGCCTCCACCTTGTCTTCGGTTTTCACCAGCAGGCTCATGTTGTGGTCGCTGCCGCCGTAAGATATCATCCTGATTGGAATATGTTTCAGCGCTTCAAGAACACGGGCTGCGTAACCGTGCTTTTCCGCACCAAAATCGCCTACAACGCATATAATAGTATGGTTCACATCAATTTCCACTGTTCCAAATGCAGCCAGCTCTTTCGTGATCTCGCCCAGGTAGGTAGTGTCATCAATAGTTAATGATACGGCCACTTCAGATGTGGTTATCATATCTATACTGGTGCGATAACGCTCAAAAACCTCAAAAACCCGGCGTAAAAAGCCATGCGCCAGCAGCATGCGGCTGCTTTGTATTTTAATGGCAGTAATGTCGTCCTTAGCAGCTATTGATTTGATCCGGTCTTTCTCACTATCGTTGGTAATGAGTGTACCAAGCGCCTGCGGGTCCATGGTATTAAGCAATCTAACCGGAATCTTATATTTCTGCGCCGGAAACACACTTTGCGGGTGCAATATTTTCGCGCCAAAGTAGGCTAACTCAGCAGCCTCGTCAAAAGACAGCTGCGCTATTGGCGTGGTGCCTTTAACAATGCGCGGGTCATTGTTGTGCATACCGTCAATGTCCGTCCATATCTGAACTTCCTCGCTCTTGATGCCCGCACCTATTAACGAAGCAGTATAGTCGCTGCCACCGCGGCGCAGGTTATCTATCTCGCCAAAAGAATTACGACATATAAAGCCCTGTGTTATAAATAGATTGTTATCCGGGTGCTGCTCCAGCAACGGAGTTAATTCTGATGTGATGTGGTCAACAACAGGTTCGTTATCCTCATCTATCTTCATGAAATCAAGAGCCGGTAACAGTACAGATGGCACGCCTATCTCCTTCAGGTAGATGTGATATAAAGTGGTAGAAAGCAGCTCGCCCTGAGCAAGTATGATCTTGTCTTCTATAGTAGTGAACAGATCATTAGCCAGGTTATTAAGTAACCTGAAGTGGTAATCTATTACTTCTTTACCTTGCTCGTAGAACTCAGGTTTCTCTAAGAGTTCGGTGATGAATACTTCGTACTTGTCTTTAAGTATAGTGATCAGGTTAGCTGCCTTTTGCTTATCACCCCTTAGGTAAGCCTGGCCAATTTCTACCAGGCTGTTAGTGGTTCCGGAAACTGCGGATAGCACCACTATCTGGCGCTCGTTGGGATTAATGATATCCAGCAACTTTTTCATACGGGCGGGACTGCCGACCGATGTACCGCCAAATTTTAAAACTTTCATCTACTTGTGCTATTAACCAACCGCAGCTAACACGCTGCTGCAATTGAGGGGCTAAAAATAGGATTTTAAAGCAGTTCTATCTATAAGGTAGGAAAATATTTTGGCGACTTCATCACCCCTAGCTTCGTCTTTCACGTTCGGAGAAAAAGCAGGTGCCTTCAATTAACAACTCTGACTAGCTTTCCAATAAATTCTCATTATTTTTAGCTGCCAACATAAACTATAATGAGATACATTTTCCTGCTAATGTTTGTGCCCTTGTTTGCAACAGCGCAGCGTAAGCCTACAAACCAAAACCTGTTTGATACTATCCCGTTCATACCGGAGCATACTGTGCAGAGGCTTGCCGAGTTTAAGAAACAGCCTGTGACCACCGGCGGTATTATGTTCCTGGGGAACAGTATTACGGAGATGGGTAATTGGGCCGGCATCCTGAAGGACACCACGGTAGTAAACCGCGGCATTGGTGGTGATATCACTTATGGCTTACGGAAACGATTAGATGATGTTACCATTCGCAAGCCTAAAAAGATCTTCCTGATTATTGGAATTAACGATATTGGCAAGGATATACCCGACTCGGTGATTGCTTACAATCACGCTATTATCGTGCGGGAGATACATGCTAAGAGCCCCGATACCAAAATCTATGTAGAAAGCATCTTACCGCTCAATCCAACAATGCCGCATTTTCCGCAGCATTACGACAAAGCCGAACATATCCCACGGATTAACAAAATGCTGGAGGCAAATGCCGCGGCTTTAAACTACACCTACATAAATCTGTGGCCTATCTTTGCAGACAAGAGCGGGCGTTTAAAAGCGGAGTTTACCGCCGAGGGCCTGCACCTTAAACCTGCCGCTTACGAAATTTGGGTGGCTTATCTAAAAAAACTTAAGTTCCTGTAAACTTGCTATGAATAAAACGAAAGTAGCCATTCTTGGCGCAGGCTTTATATCCGACATACACCTGGAATCATATCACCGCTTTATTCCCGAAGCTGAAGTAGTGGCGGTTTACGCCCGCAGTGCGGAAAAGGCCAGCGCATTTGCTGCAAAGTACCACATATCGCAATCGTTCACTAGCGTTGACGAACTGCTTGCAAACACCGATTGCGATATAGTGGATATATGTGTACCAAACTACCTGCATGCCGAATACTGCATTAAAGCAGCAAATGCGGGCAAGCACATTATCATAGAAAAGCCACTGGCTGTAACGCTTGAAGAAGCCGATGAAATGATTGCCGCATGCAAAGCAAACAACGTTAAACTGATGTATGCAGAAGAGCTATGTTTTGCACCTAAATACGAGCGCGCCCGGCACCTTGTTAATGAAGGAGCCGTGGGAGAGGTATACATGCTAAAGCAGTCTGAAAAGCACAGCGGCCCACATACAGATTGGTTCTATGACATTAATCTGGCTGGTGGAGGCGTATTAATGGACATGGGATGCCACGCGCTGGGCTGGTTCAGGTGGATGACCAATCATGCAAAGCCTAAAAGCGTTTACGCAACCATGGCTACTGTGTTTCACAAAGGCCGTACTAAAGGCGAGGACAATGCAGTTGTAGTTGTAGAATTTGAGAACAGCGTAACCTGCATAGCAGAAAGCAGCTGGGCCAAGCACGGCGGCATGGATGATAAGTGTGAGATCTACGGCACTGGTGGGGTGATATACGCCGACTTATTCCTGGGTAACTCAGCGCTTACTTACAGCCGAGAGGGTTATGGCTATGCTATGGAAAAAGCCGACACTACCGCTGGTTGGACGTTCACCATATTTGAAGAAGTATTTAACCAGGGTTATCCGCACGAATTAAAGCACTTTATTGAATGCGTTCGTGAGGACAAAAATCCGCTGGTTACCGGCGAGGATGGTCGTGCCGTAATGGAACTGATTTACGCAGCGTACGCTTCTGCCGGACTCGGCAAAAAGATCATGCTTCCTTATTCTGCACAAGTGAAAAAACCGGTTGATCTTTGGCTGAACCCTATACAAGAATAACATGAAAATCAAAATATACGACACTAACGACGAAATGTCTAAAGCAGCTGCCGACCTGGTGGTACAGCAGCTACAGGAAAAGCCTGATTCCGTTATTTGTTTCCCGTCCGGCGAATCGCCCACGGGTATGTTGCGCTACCTGGTGCAATATGCTCATGAGGGCACCGCCGACCTGAGTCGCTGTTATATTGTAGGGTTAGACGAGTGGGTGGGAATGGATGAAAGCAACCACGGGAGCTGCAAACATTACCTGCACACCAACTTTTTTAACCATTTGGACATTGATCCGGAGCGCGTGGTGATGTTCAACGCCAAGGCAGATGACTTGGAAGCCGAATGCGAGCGCATAAACAACTTTATCAGCAGTAAAGGCGGATTAGATATAATGATGGTGGGCGTTGGCATGAACGGGCATCTAGGCTTAAATGAGCCTGGGACTGAGTGGGACCTGTATGCCCATGTGTCTGATCTGGATCCTATAACAGTGCAGGTAGGTCAGAAATACTTCCAGGAAGAAACAGCTTTAACAAAAGGCATTACACTTGGCTTAAAGCACTTGCAGGAAGCTAAACAACCTATATTACTAGCAGCAGGCACCAAAAAGGCCGGTATCATTGCAGAGTCGTTACAAGGCCCCATCGGCACTGATGTTCCGGCTACCATTTTGCAAACGCTTCCGCATGCCCGCATCCTATTGGACAAGTTCGCCGCTTCAGAACTGGAACACGCTTCCTGATGGATCAGCAGTTATCGCAGTTAATTACAGCGCTAAACAATGCGCCCGCACTTTTATCCTGTAAAAAGGTAGCTGCCGGGTTTGATGGCTTTGTAGACTCCATTGTAAAGGTGGTCAACAACAAAACTGTTGAAGGTGAAACAGTGTTTTTCCAAACTATCAGAGAGTTTGGAAACTACATATCTGCAAAAAGCGGTTCGGGATTTAGCCTGGAAAGTGAGGAACTTGTCCAAAAGCTTGGCGGTAACATGCCCATCATGAGTAATGCGCTGGGTGCCCTTGGCGTTAGCGTAAGCTGTGTAGGCGCTTTCGGTGTGCCTGCCTTAAATCCCGCGTTTGCCGCCATGCATCCAGGCTGCAAGCTATACAGCTTTACCAACCCGGGGTTTACCACGGCGATGGAATTTGCCGATGGCAAAATCATGCTGGCGCAGATGACCGACCTCAACCATGCCGACTGGAATACCGTTAAAAATGCAATCGGCTTAACCCAGTTGAAGGACATTTTTTTAAGCTCAGAATTAGTTTGCCTGGTAAACTGGAGCGAGTTGGAACACTCCAATGCCATTTGGCAGGGTTTATTAACAGATGTATTCTCAACCATCGCGGCGCCCTCTCGCTCTAAACGGTTTTTCTTCGACCTATCCGATTGTTCTAAACGCAGCAGCGAAACTATCACAAACGCACTAAAGCTTATAGCAGAGTTTGGCGGCTACGGCAACGCCATGTTGAGCCTCAACCGCAATGAGGCAGGCATACTGTACAGTATCCTGGTGAATGAGCAGACCCCAACAGATCTCGGACAGATCGGAGAGGATTTGTTTAGTTTGCTTAATGTATCTACCCTCATCATTCATACTTCCAAAATCTCCCTGGCTTGGGATGTAAATGGCAATTATACTGATGTTCCACAGTTTATTGACAATCCTCACATTTCTACTGGTGCAGGGGACAACTTCAACGCTGGTTATTGCCTCGCTAGCCTTTTAGGTTTAGAAGCCGGTTTGTCGCTCATCCTCGCAAACAGCGTATCAAATTGTTACATAAATACCGGCGAAAGCCCTGCAATTAGTACGTTGGTTGGGTATTTATCTCAGAAAATATCAGCATCTTTATAATACCAATTATACTTCTTCATGTCTGTAAATACACCCCCGGGCGATGCTGCGTCGCTCACGTTTGATGCCATTGTTATCGGTTCAGGAATTAGCGGCGGCTGGGCTGCCAAGGAGCTTTGCGAACAGGGACTCAAAACCCTGGTACTGGAGCGCGGCCGCAACGTAGAGCACATCAAGGACTACCCTACTGCTACAACCCCACCGTGGGAATTCAGGTACCGCGGCCGCATAAACCGTGAACAGCAGGAACAAAACCCGCTTATTACGAAAGCTGCAGGTTACGGCGATGACTGCGATCATTTTTTTGTAAAAGATGCTGATCACCCCTATGTACAGGAAAAGCCTTTTGACTGGATCCGCGGATACCAGGTTGGTGGCAAATCGCTCACCTGGGGGCGTGCTACACAACGCTGGAGTGAATTTGAATTTACCGCTCCAGAGCGCTTTGGTTATGGTATAGGCTGGCCAATTGGTTACAAAGACGTTGCACCCTGGTACTCCCATGTAGAAAAATTTATAGGCATATGCGGTAATAAAGATGGCCTGGAGGCTATGCCTGACGGCGAATTCATGACGCCGTTTGAAATGAATGCCCCCTTGAAACACATCCGTGAATCACTTAAGCAAAACTATACCGACCGGCACCTGGTACACGCCCGCTGGGCGCACCTGACGGAACCTGGCGAAGTACACCTGCAGCAGGGACGCGGCAAATGCCAGGCACGTAACATGTGCATGAGAGGTTGCCCATTCGGAGGATACTTTAGTTCGGTAAGTTCCACCCTTCCTTGGGCAAAAAAAACCGGGAACCTCACCATTCGCCCCCACTCCGTAGTGCATTCGATAATTTATGACGGGCATTTAGGCAAAGCTTCAGGCGTAAGGGTGATTGATGCCGAAACTAAAGAGGTAATAGAATATAAAGCACGTATCATCTTCCTTAATGCATCTGCACTAAACAGCAACCTTGTACTGCTTAATTCAAAATCTAAGCGTTTCCCCAATGGTTTGGGGAACGACAACGGTTTAATGGGCAAATACATCGCTTTCCATAATTATCGCGCCTCGGTAACAGCAGACCTGGACGGTTACCTCGACAGCTATTATTACGGCCGCAACCCTACAGATCTTATCTTGGTGAACTTCCGCAACCTGCACAAACAGGAAACTGATTTTAAGGGTGGCTACACCACTTTCATGAATGCGTATCGTGATCAACATTCTGAAAAAACCACGGAGCAAATCGGGGCGAAATATAAGGACGAACTTTGTGAGCCCGGCAGCTGGCATGTGTTTGCTTATTTACAGGGCGAGACAGTACCTAAAGAAAGCAACCATGTACGCCTGAGCGATGATAAAAAGGACCAGTGGGGAATACCACTGTTGGTTACCTCCGTAGCGTATGATGACAATGACGACCGGATGATTGCAGACTTTCACACGCAAACGTCGCAGATGCTGGAAAAAGCCGGCTGCAAGAACATACAAACACACAACACCAAACAAGCGCCCGGGCTGGACATCCACGAGATGGGTGGTGTGCGTATGGGTAAAGACCCAAAAACATCGTTGTTAAATGAATGGAACCAGCTGCACTTATGTAAAAACGTTTTCGTTACCGATGGGGCCTGCATGGCCAGTACAGGCAATCAAAGTCCATCTATATTGTATATGGCTTTAACCGCCCGGGCGGCAACCTATGCAGTTAACCAAATGAAAGAAGGTAAGCTTTAATATTTCTCAACAGTAATTTTATGTCAAACATGAAAACCGTTCTTGTTACCATAATAGCCGCCGTTGCAATGGCAGGTTGTAACTCATCGTCAAACACTAAATCTGTTCCGCAAGACAGTGTTAATACTGCTGCCGACACATCCTGGACAGTGCTATTTGATGGTAAAACAACTAACGGCTGGCATACCTACGGCAAAACAGAACCCGGTAAGGCCTGGAAAGCTGAAGATGGCGTTTTACATCTTGATGCGCGGCAAAAAGCCGACTGGCAAACCAAAGATGGCGGTGACCTGCTGACGAACGACGAATATGAAAATTATGAGTTTACTACGGAATGGAAGATATCCAAAGCAGGAAATAGCGGCATCATTTTTAACGTTAAAGAAGACCCTAAAAAGTACGAGTACTGCTGGTACACCGGGATAGAAACACAGGTGGCCGACAATCAGTTTAACGAAGACGGCCAGATACCAAAACACCGCACAGGTGATCTTTATGATCTCATCTCCATTTCAAAGGATGTAGCCAAGCCATATGACCAATGGAACAAAACTACCATCATCCTGAAGGATGGCGTGGTTAATATTTTACTAAACAACGAGCAGGTACTTAGCACAAAGCTTTGGACCGACGATTGGAAGAAGCTAGTTGCCTTAAGTAAATTTAAAGAGTGGCCAGACTTCGGAACCTTTCACAAAGGCCATATTGCCTTACAGGATCACGGCGCTGATGTTTGGTACCGGAATATCAAGATAAGAAAACTATAAGCAACAGACTTAGAAGAGTGTTTCCGTGGTGAAATTACGCTTGTAATTTCGATATTAGCCATCACATGAAAACACTTTTCCGCTTTGCCCTTCTATTTACTTTATCCTTATCGTTGTTGTCTGTGGCTAAAGCAGCACAGCCGGTAAATTTACGCTGCGAGTACCTGGTAAACCCGCTGGGTATAGATGCAACACATCCGCGGTTCACCTGGATGCTGAACGACAGCCGACAGGGGGCAAAACAAACTGCATACAAACTAACAGTGGGTACAGATTCTCTGGCAGTGTTATCAGGCAAAGGCAATAAGTGGACAACAAGTAAAGTGCCGTCGCCGGCAATCCTGGTAAGCTATAAAGGCAGCGAACTGCAGCCTTACACAAAATATTATTGGAAGGTAGAAACATGGGATGAAAATGGTGTTAAAGCGGCGCCATCTTCCATTGCCAGTTTTGAGACAGGCGTTATGCAGATGGACAACTGGAAGGGCACCTGGATAAGCGACGAGCAGGGCTATAATGTTAAGCCTGCGCCTTATTTCCGTACTACATTCGGCACCGGTAAAAAGGTAAAATCGGCAAGGGCATATATTGCCGCCGCAGGCTTGTTTGAGCTTTCTTTAAATGGGGAAAAGGTAGGTAACCACCGGTTAGATCCTATGTACACGCGGTTTGACAGACGCACGCTTTACGTAACTTTCGATGTAACCAAGCAAATATTAGCCGGAAAAAATGCAATCGGCGTAGTATTAGGCAACGGCTGGTACAACCACCAGAGCACCGCCGTATGGGACTTCCACTTAGCATCATGGCGCGCACGGCCTACGTTTTGCCTGGACCTTCGAATTATTTATGAAGATGGCAGCATCGAAACCATCAGCAGTAATGAACATTGGAAAACAGCGCTGAGCCCGGTAACGCTGAATAGCATTTACACTGCTGAACATTACGACGCACGCATGGAGCAAGCCGGCTGGAATACCATAAATTTTGACGACACTAAGTGGAAGCCTGCTTTTGCGCGGCCAACTCCTTCGCAAAACATCGTGGCTCAGCAGGTGGTGCCTATAAGAGCCGTGGAAACTATTCCATCAAAATCTGTAACAAAGCTGGACGATGGTAATTATGTGTTTGACATCGGGCGTAATATCTCCGGTGTCAGCAAGATAAAGGTTAAAGGTAAAGCAGGAACAATTATCCATCTTAAGCATGGCGAACGCCTGTACAAGAACGGCCACGTCGATCTTTCGAACATTGATATTCACTACCGCCCGACCGACGATAAAGATCCGTTCCAGGTAGATGAATTAATACTAAGCGGCAAGGGCGAAGAAAGCTTTATGCCTAGGTTTAACTATAAAGGCTTTCAGTACGTTGAGGTTAGCAGCAGCGAACCTGTAGAGCTTACCAAAGAAAGCCTTACCGGCTACTTTATGCACAGCGATGTGTCGCCCGTGGGTAATGTAAGTAGTGCAAATCCTATTATTGACAAAATATGGTACGCAACCAACAACAGCTATTTAAGTAACCTCTTCGGCTATCCTACTGATTGCCCCCAGCGAGAGAAGAACGGCTGGACAGGTGACGCTCACATCGCTATAGAAACTGGTTTATACAGTTTTGACGCCATAACTGTATATGAAAAATGGATGGCCGATCACCGCGACGAGCAACAGCCCAACGGGGTATTACCATCTATAATTCCGACGGCTGGCTGGGGCTACGAGTGGGGCAACGGACCTGACTGGACCAGCACTGTGGCACTTATCCCATGGAATATCTATATGTTCTATGGTGATACAAAGATCCTGGCCGACAATTACGACAACATCCGCAGGTATGTAAACCATATTAATGACCTATATCCTACTGGCCTTACTAGCTGGGGACTGGGTGACTGGGTTCCGGTAAAGTCGGTATCGCCGGTGGAGATGACCTCTACCGCTTACTACTACGCAGACGTAACCATACTTGCGCGCATTGCAAAACTGCTGGGCAAAACGGCAGATGCTGACAAATACAACCAGCTAGGCTTGAAAATTAAGACCGCTTTTAACAACAAGTACCTTAACCGGGAAACCGCAATGTACAACAAAGGCCTACAGACAGAACTTAGTGTTCCGCTGTATTGGGGCCTGGTTCCCGACGACTTTAAAGCCCGTGTAGCAGACAACCTGGCTAAGCGGGTTGAAGCCGACAACTTCCATCTGGACGTGGGTATACTTGGAGGCAAAGCCATCCTGAATGCTTTAAGTGATAACGGGCATGCAGACGTAGCGTACAAAATAGCTTCACAGGAAACGTATCCGTCATGGGGTTGGTGGATGGTGAACGGTGCTACTACGCTTTACGAGAACTGGAAGATAGATGCCAAGTCTGACATCTCTTTAAACCACATTATGTTTGGCGGTATTGGAGCCTGGCTTTACAAAGGTATAGCTGGTATCGTACCTGACGAACGGCAGCCCGGCTTTAAGAACGTGATATTACAGCCAAACTTCGTACCCGGCCTGGCGCATTTCGAGGCGGAGCATACGGGGCCGTACGGTAAAATCATGTCCTCCTGGAAACGAAATGCTAATGATGTTACCTACACTGTTACCGTTCCTGCAAACTCAACCGGCGAGGTGCGTTTCCCTGAAGGAACAAAAGGGTACCTGAACGGCAAGGCTGTCGCAAAAATCTATCAAATAACAGCAGGTAATTACCAGTTTACTGTAAGATAAACATATATACTTCACAAGCAGCAAAAAACGTTTTAGCTTTGTATTAACATGAAAACAAGGCACGAAATAGCAGGTCTGGACGACATCAAACTGCTGGTTGATACATTTTACCAGCGGATACAGGCAGATGAACTGCTCGGCCCAATATTCAACGAGCGAATACAAGACCGATGGCCAATACACCTGGAGAAGATGTACCGCTTTTGGCAAACTGTGTTACTTGAAGAATATACTTACGGCGGTCGCCCGTTTCCACCTCATGCTCAACTGCCGGTTGATCACGAACATTTTGCAACGTGGCTGGCGCTGTTTACAGCTACCGTTGATGAGCTATTTACAGGTGATAAGGCAGATGAAGCTAGGTGGCGAGCCGGAAAAATGGCGGAGATGTTTGAGCATAAGATTGCCTATATTAAACAGAACAAGTTCAATATTCAATAGGGTAACCAATCCATTCGTACCAATTGGTTAGCGTAAAATCATACTTTATGGTTTCGCCAAGCACTTCGCTGGTAACTACTTTCCACTGTTTTAACTCAGGCACAAACTGCGGCAACTCCAACCCGGCTTTCCGCGCCGCTTGGGTATAATAAATAAACTTTGCAGGATGATGCGGTGTACAGGCATTAATCGTACACCCGAACACATCTTGCGTCAGGATTGCCTTTGTTATACCGATACAATCGTCCAGATGGATCAAGTTTACAGGAGCTAACCCATTGGGGACATCTTTCTTTCCGGCAAAGAACCTGCCCGGATCCCGGCCAGGACCAACTAGTCCACCAAATCTGATGATGGTAGTTTTAAACGCTTCTTTATCAGTAAACAACTGCTCGGCGGCAAGCAGAATTACGCCCGATGGTGTGTCGGGTTGAGGGTTGGACGTTTCGGTTACAGTTTTATTCAGGTCGGCATATACGCCTGTCGAACTAATGAATATCACCTTTTCAACTCCAAAGCGTTCTGCTGCGACTGCCACCTTTTGCAGCTTTGTAACATAACCGTCACCTTCCCCCTTCCTGGTTTTAGGGGGGATGGAAATGACGAGTACATCGCAACTGAAAAACTCACCCGGGAGTTCGGCATCTAACCCTGTATCTATCAGGAAAGCAGTCATGCCCGCTTCAGTAAGCATTGCTACTTTGTCGGCAGAAGTGGTGGAACCCTTAACGGACATACCCTCCGAAATAAGTTGCTTAGCGAGTGCTAAACCGTACCATCCGCAGCCCAGAATACTTATTGTCATAACGGCGAAGATAATAAGCCCTTAGCAATGTTTCGGTGCTGATATAACGTTGGCATCAAATCAAACAATATTATATTTGTGCATGGATACACCTCAATCTTTACCGGTACTGAACGACGCTGAACTACGAGTGCTGGGCTCGCTGATGGAAAAAAGCAAAACCACGCCCGACTACTACCCTATGACGCTGAACAGCCTTACCGCGGCGTGCAACCAAAAGTCGTCACGCAAGCCGGTGGCTGAGTACAGCGAGAGCGAGGTGACCATTGCGCTAGACACGCTGAAAAGAAAGGGACTGATTTCCACTGCAACGGGCGGCAGCAGCCGCGTCATAAAGTACAAGCACAACTTTGCTATTGTGTTCCCTGTTGTTCCGGCAGAAGTATCCATATTGTGCCTGCTGATATTGCGCGGACCATTAACGCCCGGCGAGATCAACTCTAATTCGGGACGTTTATATGAATTTGAAAACCTCGACGAAGTTCAGTCCATATTGGAAAAACTTGCCAGTGGTGATGTGCCTTATGTGGAGCAAATGCCAAAACGCCCCGGCCAAAAAGAAGTTAGATACCGGCATCTGCTGGGCGGCACCGTTCCGGAGGATGACGCGATAGATGAACCAGTTCGTCGTGGAAGTACTGATCTGGAAAGCCGCTTGAGCAAAGTGGAAAACGAATTGGCCGAGTTAAAGGAAGCTTTTGATAAGTTGATGAAAGAGCTAAGCTGAATTCAACTGGCTTAACTTTGTTCGTGCAGTTCATCACTGCCGATGCGTTTTTCTATTCGCCGGTCTGGTATAAACCAGATACAGGCAACCACTACATATAGTGCAAAAGCAATCCACGATTGCCAAAAGGATACGGCTACAGATATCACATAAATAGCCACCGATACTTTTCCTTTAAAATCGTTACCCAAGGCACGAGCAAGCAGCGAATGCTCTCCGTGTCGCCTGATAAGCACCTGCACCAGTATGCTGTAAGCAACTGCGCACATAATAAGCACAAAGCCATAGCAGATCACCGGCCATTGCGCAAAATGGTTCTCGCCCATCCAACCAGTAACAAAAGGGATAAGTGAAAGCCAGAACAGCAGGTTCAGATTTGCCCACATTACTGCACCATTAACAGATTTTACCGCCTGGAACATGTGGTGATGATTGTTCCAATAGATGCCTACATATATAAAGCTTAGCAAATAACTTACAAAAACCGGCAGCAAAGGGCGCAGACCTTCTATAGTTGCATCATGCGGAACCTTTAGTTCCAGAACCATAATGGTGATAATAATCGCTATAACTCCGTCGCTAAAAGCCTCTATACGCCCTTTACCCATATTTTAAATCTATCTCGCCGCAAATGCTTTGTACCGTTCCATTGCCTCTACAAAGTAGTAATCAGCATAGGTTAGTGGTACATCCACCTCGGTACCGGCAGGAAAATGGCCTACACTGTGCTGCAGAATAAAGCCGCCGTTCGTACCTGGCTTTGCTTTGTATTGCGGTGAAGATAATGATTTAAGGATAATTTCAGCGGTATTGAAGTATTTCCTGCCGTCTTGTTTGTCGGTATACCTGGCAAGCTCCAGTAACGCCGAGGCCAGGATAGCGCCGGCAGAAGCATCCCGGAGTGCATTTGGAATGTTGGTTGCGTTGAAGTCCCAGTAAGGGATCTTATCAGCTGGCATATTCGGATTGTTAAGGATGAACCCGGCAATGCGGTTGGCCTCATCCAAGTACTTTTCATCCTTTGTTTCGCGGTACATTACAGTAAAACCATACAGGCCCCATGCCTGTCCCCTCGCCCATGCAGATTCATTTGCAAAGCCTTGTGCAGTTTTCTTCTCTTTTACAGCACCTGTTTGCGCATCGTAGTTGATAACATGATAAGAGCTGTAGTCCGGGCGGTAGTGGTTCTTCATGGTGGTATTGGCATGAGTAACGGCTATCTTGTAAAAACTCGAGTCACCTGTCTCGCGCGTCGCCCAAAACAGCAGCTCAAGGTTCATCATATTATCAATGATCACCAGGAAATCCGACGGTTTGGAGTCCCACGATTTAATGCAGCCAACGGCAGGGCTAAAGCGGGTAGACAGGCTTTTAGCACTATTTAGTAATATTTGCTTGTACTGGGGGTTTGGCGCTAACCTGTTGGCGTTGCCAAAGCTGCAGTACATCATAAAACCAAGGTCGTGCGTGTGCGTGTTGTATTGCTCCTTTTCCAGCAGCTTTAATATTCTGTCTGCCTCAGTTTTAAGGGCAACGTCATGGGTTTGTTCATAAAGTTCCAACAGGGTGCCCGGGTAAAAACCGCTGCACCACCAGCCAGAGTTACTTGTTTCCGCCTTGCCTGTAGCAGGGTAAAAAGTTTTTGGGAACTGTTCCTGCGGCAATTGCGCAGACATGTACTTGTACTGGGATACGGATAGCTTTATATTATTCCCTAGGGTGTCCAGCAATGCCTTCTGTGGCTTAAATGTATTTCTTTGCTGAGCAAACAACGAACAGGACATAAAAACTCCGACTGCTATCAAGCTGTGTTTAAAATACTTCATCAGCTATGGCTTACAGGTCAGAATATTCCGTCGGATGCAGGAAGATGATATCTGCCTTAGATACATTATGCTGGTACTCTGGCCTTGAAGACAAGTTCTTCCATTCTGCATCGTTAGAGAACCCTTCCCAATGTTTATCACGATCAGCTTTGTTCTCAAAAGTGGTCATATACATCAGGTTAGGCATACGGCTTCCGGCCAGCACACCGGCGTAAAAAACAGCATTAAACTTTAAACGATTAAAAAGCACCGTCTCCCCTCCTGCGTTAAACATCTGTACCTTGTTCTTATAAAAGGCTTCGGTAGGGCCCTCATAGCTACGCAGTTCGTAAACCCTCTCTGCTTTGGGCGACTTTAATTGCGGAACTGTTGTATCCGGCCATTTTTCAAAGGCTTTCAGCAAAATGTCTTCAAAACGGGTATATGGTGTGGCGTTGTAAGCAGCGTTCAAATAATCTTTAGCCGCCAACAGGTACTGTTTATCTTTTTCCAATTCGGCATCTGCCTCAACAGCTTTTTTCAGGTTGTCGTAAGTAAGCAGCACGTATACTCGTTTGTCGGTATCCTGTTCCATTGTTTTAAAAACACCAACAGGCGAAGTGGTTTGCCGGTGAAGAGCTGGCAGGTAAGCATCTTTAAGGTAGTTATCAATAAGTTTCTCCTGTGCAGGAGTTTTAAAGTGATATACTCTTAAACGGTAATAATGTACAGATGCGCTTGCGCTTGACATACTAACAAATGCCAGAAGCAACGCGGCCAACAGGGTAGAAAGTTTTTTCATTGAGGTTATAATGGATGAGGTAAATATAGCTATACAGTGCTAAAAACAACAAATATTAGCATCAGTATCACTACAACGATTTCGTTACACGCTTGTTGGTTTCCATTTCTCCAGGGCGGCCATAATCTCCGGCAATTTAAGTGGTTTACTCAGGTAGTCATCCATCCCGGCTTTAAGGCATTGGTCTTTATCCTCTGCCATTGCATTTGCGGTCATCGCAATTATCACCGGTTGAGCGTCCATGTTCTGCCTGATAAACCGGGTGGCTTCCAGGCCGTCCATTTCGGGCATTTGCACGTCCATTAAAACCATATCGTATTTTTTGTTAACGATAGCGTTCAAACACTCGTGCCCATTCTCAACCATATCCGGCTTGTAGCCAAGTTTGTTCAGAATATATTTTGCAAGCTTTTGGTTAATAGCGTTATCCTCAGCAATGAGGATGTTCATTGGATGCTGTTTAGCAAACTCCTCAGAGAAAGGTGAAGGCACTGATTGTGGCTCCTGCTTAACTCCTTCGCTTAACTTTAGCTGTTCTATAATGTGGCGGTACAATACCTGGTGCTTAGTTGGCTTGGTTAATGATGCATTAAACAAATGTGCGTTCTTCTTGCTTTGCTCGTTCCCCATTGATGTAAGCAGGATTATAGGCAAATCAGCGTCATGCTGCCGTATTTGCTGCGCAAGGTGAATGCCATCCATCTCCGGCATGTTCATATCTGATATTACCAGGTGCACCGGCTCTTCGGACGTAATCTCCTTAAGGGCAGCCTCGCCCGACTCGGCCATTACCGGTACAAAATTCCACTGCCTAAGCTGCTCCTCCAGAATGTCCCGGTTGGTTGAGTTATCGTCTACAACTAAAATGCGCTTATTTTGCACCTGCTCCACATTTAAGTGAACATAGTTGCGCTGCGATGCGGTGCCCGGCTTTGTAAGTATGGTAAACGAAAACGTAGTACCCTTACCTACCTGGCTTTTTACGCTGATATCGCCACCCATCAGATTAACCAGCTTCTCGCTGATGGCCAAACCAAGACCAGTACCCCCATACTTACGGGTTGTACTGGAATCTACCTGGGAGAAAGCTTTGAACAGCCTGTTGAGCTTATTAGCCGGTATACCAATACCGGTATCTCGTATCTCGAACATTAGTTCTAACCGATCATATTTATGGCTCTTTAGCTTAGCGCAAATGAAAATCTCTCCTTTTGCGGTAAACTTAACCGCGTTGCCAACTAAATTAATCAGTATCTGCCTCAAGCGGAGTGAATCGGCAATTATCTGCGCAGGTACGTTATGCTCCACCTGATATACCAGGTCAATATTTGTTCGGGATGCTTTTTCCGCAAAAATATCCAGTACACTTTCAATACAATCGCGGAGGTCGAAATCCTGTTCATCCAGTTCCATATTACCAGATTCAATCTTTGAGAAATCCAGTATATCGTTTATCACGTTCAACAAAGCATCACCGCAGTTCTTAATGGTTTCGGTAAACTCCCGCTGTTCCTCGTTCAGCGGAGTATTAGATAGCAAGGTAGCCATACCCATAACACCATTCATAGGGGTGCGGATCTCGTGGCTCATTGTCGCCAGGAAGATGCTTTTGGCTTTATTGGCTTTCTCGGCCTCTTCCCGTGCTTTTTCCGCCTCTTCACGCAGTATACGCTCGTCCTTGCTCATCTCTTTCAAGCGTTCGGTACGTTCTTCTACCTGCTTTTCAAGAATGGCTTTTTGCGCTTTTATAGCACGCACCCGTAAACGGAACACAGTAATAACACCACCCGCGACAACAAGCACCGCAAACGTTTTAAACCACCAGGTAAGCCAAAACGGCGGCTCGGTAATAATCTGCAATCCGCTAGTGACGGGCGACCAATCACCTGCGCTATTACGATATTTCACCTTGAATGTGTATGTGCCGGCAGGCAAATTGGTATATGTTGCGGAATGGCGCGAGCCCACATAATTCCAATCGTTATCAAAACCTTCAAGAATGTAAGCGTAACTTTTTTTATCTGCAGATGTATAATCAAGCGCAGCAAATTCAAGTGAGATAACTGATTGTTGATGATCTAGCTTAATTGTTTTGGTATCAGCTATGTCCTGCTTTAATGGCGACGGATCATCGGCGCTTTTAGCGGGCACTACCTTTTTGTTAAATATCTGGAAAGACGTGATCACCAGCGGCGAAAACCCCTCGGGCTTTAATATTTGTCTTGGCGAGAAAGCGTTAAAGCCGTTCACTCCACCAAAGTAAAGCCTGCCTGATGCACCTTTGTAGGCCGAATGCGATTTAAACTCATCCTCCTGAAGCCCATCTTCCACCGTGTAATTCTTAAACTTGCGGATAGCGGGATCATAAACCGACAATCCATTATTGGTACTAATCCATATTTTACCGTCATCATCCTCCCGGGCTGCGTAGATGATATCGCTTGGCAAACCATCTTTTTTGGTAAATACAGTAAAATGGTGGCTGATAGGATCAAATAAATTAAGGCCGTTGAAGGTGCTTATCCAGAGCCCGCCTTTATGGTCTTCATAAATGTCGGGTACGTTATTATCGCTCAGGCTGTTCTTTTTAGGATCATGCTGAAAGCGGGCAAATGTACCATCGTTCTTATTAAATAAGTTCAGGCCACCATCAAACGTGCCCACCCAAAGGTTGCCGTGGCTATCCTCCAGTAAGGAATAAATACGGTCGCTGCTTACGCTGGCAGCGTTACTGTTATCATGGTGATAAACAGTCATTTGCCCGGTGCTCTTATTATAATGGTTCAGTCCATCGTTGTAAGTGCCTATCCAGGTAGTTTTATCGCGTGCTTGTATCAACGCGTAGATATTGTTACCGCTCAGGGTACCCGGCTTGCCCCCCTCGCTTTTTATGTTTCTGAAAACGCCTGTTTTTGGGTTAAAAATGCTTACCCCATCCGCCCAGGTCCCCATCCAGAAATCGCCTTCCCAGTCCTGGTTTACTGTAAGTACATAGTTGCCAGTAATGCTGTTCTTGCCGGGTTTCTTTTCATAATGAGTTACCTGGCCAGTTTTAAAGTCGAACTTGTTTACGCCGCCGCCATCGGTACCTGCCCATATATTTTTGTCGGCATCTTCGTAGAGTGATAACACAAAATCATTACTTAAGCTATTAGCCGACGAGTTATGCCTGTAATGCGTAAAGCTCCCCGTACTGCGCTTATACAGGTTAATACCACCGCTAAAAGCGCCCAGCCACATGTTACCGTGGTTATCCTTTAAAATGCTGTAAAGGGTATTGCCGTTGATGCTGTTCTTGTCTATATCATCGTGCAGATAGGTGTAGAACTTACCAGTCTCCGGGTTCAGGATGCGGAGGCCACCGTTCTCGCTGCCTATCCATAGGTTACGGTTCTCGTCCATGTTTAAGCTGTAAATGGTACCCAGCTTAGGGCTGTTAGCGCCGCCATCGTGCGGGTAGCGGGTTACGGCGCCGGTGGCCAGGTCTATACGGTTAAGCCCATTATTTACCAGGCCAACCCACAAACGGGCGCTTTTATCAACATAGAGGCTGGCGATGAAGTTCTCACCGATGGTACCTGCATCTTTAGCATCAAACTTACGCGAGGTAAACCTGCCTGTACGGGTGTCCAGCATGTCTAGCCCGCCGCCGGTAGTGCCTATCCAGAGGCGCTGCGCGTCGTCCATTACAATGTAGCTTACTTTGTTTTCGCTGATGCTTTGCGGGTTGCCGGGCTGGTGCTTGTAGTGCTTGGTAAAGGTGTTGGTTTTGGTGTCGAGGTAGTCCAGGCCGCCCTGGCTGGCCACCCAAACGTTGTTCTTCTCGTCTACAACAAGTTTGTTGAGGATGTTATCCGATAACGACCGCGGGTCTTTATCGTTATGTAAGTACTTGGTAATGGCGCCGGTACGACCGTCGAGTTTATTGAGGCCGATGATGGTAGCTATCCAGATATTACCTGCTTTATCCTCGGCAATGTCCGAAACCATGCTGCTGCTGAGCGATGTTGGGTCCTGCGAATCGTGCTTGTAGCTGGTGAAAGTGTAGCCGTCGTATTTACTGAGGCCGTCGCGGGTGCCTACCCAAATAAAGCCGCGGCTATCCTGTAAAAGGCAACTCACGTTTATCTGCGAAAGCCCTTCCTTTTTGCCCAAGTGCTCAAATTTAAGGCTCTGATCTTGCGCGATTGTAGTTATATAGCTCAGCAGCAGGCATATAAGTAAAACGCCCTTGCAGGTTAATCTGGTGAAATAGGTTCTCAAGAAGTTTAAAAATAATTGGTTCGTACTTATACGGAGGGCGTATAAATAAGTTGAAAAGTACGAAAAAGAAATTGATTTTCAAGCTTCAAGAACTCAAGAGACAAGAATCAAGAGTCAAGACCTTGAAGTGTCCCGCTTTGAGAGCGGGACACCCGGGACACTTTGGGACACCCTACCATTGACTATCAGCTACTTACAGTTTTATTTTTGCAAAAGCGGGACACTTTGGGACACTTTGAAAAATACGTCTAATCTGCAAATCATTAATTATCAAAGTTTTATGTATATCGCTTGCTGTCCCGGCTGACGGTTACCGGGACACCCCGCCGCGGGGCAAATGCGACATATAGATTGGACCGGCGGGAATGCCCTGCCTTGTTTACACCCTGCACCAACCGCGCGGCGGAGCATGCCGGAGGTAGTTTGGCTGACCAAAATCTGCAAAAACCACATTTTTTTATAGCCGATGGCAACCCGTGTTCTGCTAGCCTGTAGAACAAATTTGCCGCGGTGCTGTTAGCCCTTCATACCAACAGATACCCGCTCATATGACGCCACACATTGCCACCGGAACCTTCGACGATAACAGCCATGCCGAAGACGCGAAAGAATACCTGCTCTCTAACGACTTTGAGGAAACCGACATCGAGCTGATCCCTGCCGCGCTTGGTACCGCCGTTATCATGAACATTGGCACCCCTACTGCCCGCCTGGCCCAGGAAGCGGTAGACGTACTGCGCAATTACGGTGCAAACGGCATCAGCTTTTACGAGGTGGTGTAACCTTACGCTGCCTCCCGCTTTTTAGCGAATATTGTTGCAGCGACCTGTAACAACCGGCACCCGCGCTTATCTAATTTCAAAAAAGCATACTTAGCAACCCATCACATGAAAAAGAATCAAAACCTGTTTGTTATTGGCGTGGGCATCGGCATTGCAATGGGCGTTGCACTTCATAACGTAGCTGTAGGTACCGCGCTGGGTGCCGGCATCGGTCTCGCGCTAAGCGGACAAAGTACTGCTTGCTGTAAACGGGCGTTTGCCTGGGTTAAACGTTCGTAAGGCTTTTGCACCATAAGCTATAGGCTTCTAATTATTCAGTTCCCTGGTGAATTTGCGCCAGCGAGGATCTCCATGACCGATTTCGATGAAGAATCAAAAACCAAGACGCGTGCTGTAAGGGGCCCTACTCTGTGATCTTCTGAACTCGCTTCAAGACCTCGCCTACTCAGCCCTTCGTCACCCTCGTGATTGCGCGCGTAAGCCTGACAATCCTCGTCGGACGAACCAGTGGACTTTTTCTTTCGATGTTGACTTCAAAGAATGACATTCCGATAAACGAGCCCGGCTGCGGCAAAACCTAAGAGGATGGCGCGGTTCTAATTAGGAGATGATAAATGCCGGGTACGGGCGTAGGACGAACAGAAACTTGACAAGGCAATTGCAATGCTCCTTATTAATAAGTAGAATTATTAACATAAGAAATCTATAACTCGTTTTGGTTTTTATTATCTTACGGTGATCAAACCTGGGTAATGGAACAACACAAACATAATATTGTAGCTCTTGGTGGTGTGCTCTTAAGTGCCGCCGCTTTTTTTCTAAGTACACCTGCAATTGCCACTGCAACAGGTTTGGCGGTATCATCCGGAGCATTATTGAATTTAGCAAATACTTTTGCTGGCGGTCTTTTAGGAACTAATTTCTCAAAATTAGGCTTACACGATAAATTACTATCGAAACTTCGATCCAAAGACCCCAATAAGATCAATCACGATCTGGAGCGTTTGATAAAACAGTCCACTATTATCGCATTTGCCTATATGCGTGAGCTGTATTTGTCAGACTTACAAGATGATCAACTATTATGGAATAGATATAACGAACGCGAGAAAAAAACTTACATTTCAGCCATAAAAAGCTTTTTCAATGATGCAGAAGAAGACCTTAAGGATGGTATTACAGTCGCGGATATTGATAAGATCATTATCAACAGCCCTGATGAGTATCTCGAAAAAATCATTAATTATATTATTACCATATCCGATATAAGATTTGATGAAGATGGCCGAAAACGATTTATCGATTTTTACAAAAACAAAATGACGTCTTGTTTTCAGCTTGCTTTCAAAGAAACATTAAAAAGAGACGAGCTTGGTTTTAAATCTTTTCAAATATGGGTACTTCAGGATCTTCAGGCTCAAACCACCAAAATAGCTACCGATCAAAGAACAATACTGGATGCAATCGCTAGGGTTGAAAGCGGACAAAACCTGCTAAGCAAAAATGAGCTTGAACAATTGCTAAATAGAGAAATAAATCAAATCGTACATCTCTTGGCAGAAAGTTTCCAAGATGTAGAATATAATTTCACAAGACTTACTGAAAAGATCGATCGGAATTTCGAAAAGCAATTTCGAATAAGCGAAGAGATGCTGATTGCATTAAGAGATTTAAGAGGGGACTTAGGCACGGCAACAGAAACCATCATAAATGCAATAAAAGAGCAAAATAAGTCATCTCGTAAAAAAGTTCTAAGATACATAGGAAGTCCTTTTCGCACAGACGTTTTTCTCGGTCGCGAAGAGCAGATGAAAGATGTTAAAGAGCAACTAAAGCTTCATAAGAAAATATTTTTAATAAGTGGAGAAGCCGGAATGGGTAAAACTACCCTCGCATCGCAATATTGGCTCGCAAACGCCAACGCTTACAAACATCTTATATGGTTAACTATTGAAACCGACATTGTACGATCTTTGATCTCGCTTGGGCCCAATCTCGACATAAACTTTCCATCACAGAGTTTAGACAATGAAAGGCTAAATAAAACTATTGATACGTTGGTAAGCTTGCCTGGCCCATGTTTACTGATCATAGATAATGCTAACGATCGCAAAGATCTTGTTGCTAACATCCAACAATTAAAAAAACTGGTTAATTTTGACATACTGTTAACTACTTGGTGTAACGACCTACCAGGCACTAAACAGATCAAACTTCCGCCATTAAGAATCGAAGTTGCTATAAAGCTGTTTGGATATCATTATTGTGAAGATGAAGCGAATTTAGAAGAAAAAGACTTGCCTGTAGTCAGATCGATATTAAATGCGATAGGATCTAATACACTTATTATTGAAGTGCTGGCCAAAAACCTGCGTGAATTAAATAATTCGTTAGGTTCAAGCATATCAATAGATCAATATCTGATTGATCTTAAAAAAGGCATTTTAAAATTTAAGAATCAAAAGAAGGTTGTGGTTGACTATCACAACGACGCGCTTGAAGAGGCAACTCCTCTCGAAATTATTGAAGCTATGTATAACCTTGCCTTATTGACGTCTGATGAGATCAAACTTCTGAATAACCTTGCGGTGCTACCCGCCGAAAGTATACGGTATGATCTCCTTAAACTTCTGCTTAAGCCCGATGATGAAGACGTTTTACAGGGTCAATTACAGTCTCTTTATAGAAAAGGATGGCTTGATCTAAACACGCAAGAGAGCAATTTAAAATTATCGCCTGTAATACAACAAGTGATCCTTGAAAAAAACCGGGAAAGTTTACTAGACGACAATACCCGTTTAATCGAGAATATTAAGTTTTTGCTTTTCAATTATAACACGAATTTCGTAGCCAAAGTCGTTTCTCCTCTGGCATTATCAGTAGTTAACATACTTAACCTGGAAGATCGCCGGGTTAGCTTTTTAGCGCATGCGTTAGCAAAGCATTACCATGAAGCAGGTAATCTTACCTCAGCTGAAGCGATGCTAAAAAACATAATAGATACCCCGCACTTTCAGCAAGAGAATAACGAGTTGCTTCGTTTTTACGTTTTTACAGATTATGCGGACGTTTTAGATTCACTTGACAGGCTGGTGGAAGCCGATGCATATTATACGCGTCTTCTTACTTTGGTAGCAGATTCTAAAAATCCGGAATTGGATGAAAAGTTTAATAAAGAAACTTACGCAATGTTTCTTGGGCGATTCGGTAAGTATGCAGAGGCTGAACCAACTATTTTTGGATCATTTAAATCAAAATGGCGAGAGTTACGTGAAGACGACCATATAACCGTAAACGAATATGCAATTGCAGCACATAATATGGCGAAGCTTTTACGCAGACAGGGCCGTTATGACGAGGCTTTAACCTATCACTCAATAGCAAAAAGCCGTTATGAGAAAATCATTGATCATAAAAATTATACGGTTTCAAGCTATGGTATTATATTGTTAAATTTTGCAGATACGTTGTTACAAGTTGGCGATATTGACATTGCTGAGAATTTCGCAACTGGCGCATATGATTATATGAAAACTGACTTTGCCGAAGATCATCATTATATAGGCTATGCATGTATGACCTTAAGCGATATCTATCGTGTAAAAAAAGATATTCAAAACATGCAAAAATTTTCAAAAATGGGTGTGTCTATTTTAGAAGAAAAAGTAGGTCCTACTTGCAGGGACATTTGTGATGCTTTGATCTTAGATGCAGAATTTGCATACGATTTATATTGCGAAGATAAGATCTCTCCCGAGCAATTACTGAACATATCAGCATCACTAATCGAACTAACCACCGAAAAACTGATGCTGCTTTTGAACAGGTACGGACCTTACAACGATATTTTACATAAAGGATTAGAAATTGCTGAGAAAATACTACGGCTTGACAGTAAAGAAGAGGCGGAACAAAAGCTTTATAATATCAGGCAAGAATTAATAAGGCTTACGATCGTAAGGGGTAACATTCGTACTATCGATTTCGCGTTCGAAACATTAAGTGATGACGAAAGAATCACTCAATTGCAGAATTGTCGTTCGTTAATGTCGTTACCAGTCAATTTGGATAATGTACGGATAGAAAAATTCAATCTTCCGTTTTATAAGAGCTTTAGACTTTTTAAAATTACATATAAGAATACAGTTCAGCCTGTATTTAGATATGTATTAAGCAACGAGGAAGAACTTGGACTTATTAATTATAAAAATGGTGTAATTTATCACGTAGGAAAATCCGACGGATCATTTGACATGAATAATATTGCATCATATATGCGTTTCTTTTTTGACAGTGTTTGCGGCCGGCATGGTTTCTTTCACTTGATGCACGAAAATGACGAAATGCCATGGATCTACGACGAAGAGATAAGTGATGAGTTTAAAAAAAATGTATTAAATAAGTTACCTAAAGAAAGAGAATACCAATTTGTAAATGATATCTATAGTTCAAACGTACTTATCTTGTTTCGAAAAGCACTTTTTAAAGCTACATTCAATGTAGCTTTAAATGGAGAATGTGAATTAGTAAATCAAACACTTGGCGGATCAGCTGATGATAAACCGTTAGTATTTGGCCTTGATGATGAAGAAGATAACGACAGTAATTTAAAAGAGTTTTCAAGTTTTGAGGGCGAAATAATTAAAGGTTATGTAAAGGATTTCAAAGATGATTTCTTACCTGCGAGAATTGATTTCGAGTTTAGCGAAGATGATCTTGAACTATTAAATGAAATCAACCAAAAGGAGCCAAGATTGACATTTCATGACTTTTCAGAATTAGCTTGAGCGTAAGTGTTATTCAACAAAAAAGGCAGGTACATTATTATACCTGCCTTCCTCGTTATAAGAATCAGTGCTTAAAAGATATTCTTCAACACACCACCTAAGCCGCCGCTAATGCTGTCCGGTGTGATGCTTGGGTCGTTAGGGTCTTTGGCTTTATGGGCAAACTTTTGTAACAGGCCGGGCAACGCGGCAGATATAGCGCCGGTTACTGCCGGCGACAGGCCAAATTTGCTGCCCAGGCTGCCTACCAGCCCGCCTTCTATAGCGCTGGTTACGGGGCTGCCGGATGTTGCCGCGTTAGACAACGAGTCGAGCAGGCCGCCTACGCCGCCCTGCTGGCTCACCTGGCCCTGTATGCCGTTGTTTATGTGTGTGGCAATCTCGTGGTGCACGGCGTCTGCTTGCTGCGGGGGAATAGATTGCGCTATTTCGGGGTGACCGCCTATCTGGCCTTTCACCATATTCAATATTTCGTCGAACATTTTTTCTTGTTTTATAGGTTTATACCTGTGTTAAGTATTGGCTGTACGCGTAGCCTTCTACACCGCCGGCGGTGCGTACCAGGCTCCATTGTTCGTTAGGGCGGCTTAATACCGTCACCTCTTCGTTATGGGCGGCTTTGCCCAGCACCTGCTGATCGGTACCCGGCCCTTTGCGGATGTTCAGGTTTGATGATTCCGTAGTAACCTTTGCCTTTGTGCCCGGCGCCGCGGTGGCATCTATGTTCAGGACCAAGTCGCCGGCGCGGTAGTCCGGGTCTATTTTGTTATAGGTGTCCCAAAGCTTGTCTTTAAGTTCGCCGCTGCCGGTGCTGCCATCAATATACAACACGTTGTCTTGCTCGCGCACCTGCAGGCTGGTAATACCACCTGTTTTTGCCTGCTGTATCAGCTCGGCATATTTCTCTTGTAGTGCCATGGTGTTATTTGCTGATGGTTAAGTTGTTGTTTATCTTTTTTGGGTGCAGCGCGTTCAGGTTCATCATCAGCCTTTGCAGCTTGTCGCGCGTAATGTTACCGGTTAGGGTTACCACGCCGCTGTCTACACTGGCGGTTACACCGGGGAAGTCTTTAGTAGCGTCGGTTACGTCGGTTTTTAGCTTGCTGTCTTCGGCAACAACAACCGGCGCGGTTGGGGTGGTGTCGGCAGGTGCTGCTGTTGTAGTAGTAGTTGTGTCGGCATTGTTGGTTTTGTCTTTGCCTTTACAGGCCGGCAGCTGAGTGGCGGCCAGCATAAGCGCTGCCATAAAAGCTGTTTTAACGATGTTCTTTTTCATTAGATAGCGTTGTTGTGAGTGGTTATAAAAACTATTATTTTGATAATTTTATTAACCAAAGAAGAAATTTTTTAATTAAATGTTTGTATTGAGTGCGATTTAGTGAATGGTGAGAGAGCGGAGAGCGGAAAGCGGAAAGACACACCCCTGCGGCGCTTCTGTCCGGCGCACCCCCTCTCGAGAGGGGATTTATGATCACATGCGTCTTCTTTCGCGTTAGGGATTGTAAGGGTTTAGCCCGGAGGGCCGCAGCGAAGCGAAGCCCTGTAAAGCCCGGCCCGCAGGGAAACGCCGTTATGGAGCTGAAAGCGAAAAGCTTAGAGCTGAAAGCGGAAGAACACGCCCCTGCCCTCGCTTCTTTCGGCGTGCCGCTTTCGATTAGGAATTTATTTAGTGGGGCTGAAGGACATCCGTGCCTACCCTCTTTCCCTCGCCTCCAGGGAGGGATTAAACCTAAACAACTCCAGCCAACTGTCCGCTTTTATAATGATTTAACGTTTAAGAAAATTATCTAAAATATATAATGTCAATCAACTGAAACATTCCGTATTGTTTTATGGTTTACTTAGTAACTAAATTATTTTCATTTACCTTAAAAAAATTCCAGATATGTTCCATCACGTAAAAGACCTTCAATTCAACGCCCGTGTGTCGCGTCCCGACCCACGCTTTGCTAACTTGTTATTAGAACAATTTGGCGGCGAGAACGGCGAGCTGGCCGCGGCCATGCAGTACTTTACCCAGGCCTATGGCGCCAAAGTGCCTTATCCGGACAAGTACGATATGCTGATGGATATTGCGACCGAAGAGTTTAGCCACCTTGAAATTGTGGGTGCAACCATACAGATGCTGCTGAAAGGCGTTAACGGCGAACTGAAAGACGCCGCGGACCAGTCGGAAATTATGCAGGTAATGGATGGCAAAGCCGCTAAAGAGAACATTATACATGATGCACTTTCTAACCCGCAGTTCTTGTCGCTTAGCGGCGGCGGCCCAAGGCTGACCAACAGCCAGGGCATACCGTGGTGCGCATCGTACATACACTCTAACGGGGATTTAACTGTTGATTTACGCAGCAACCTTGCGTCGGAATCAAGAGCCAAGCTGGTATACGAATACCTGATGCAGTTTACTGATGACCCGTATGTAAAAGATACCTTATCGTTCCTGATGACGCGTGAGGTATCGCACTATAACATGTTTAAAGCAGCGCTGGATACTATTGAGCCCAACTTCCCGCCGGGTGTGTTACAGGCGGATCCACGGTTTACGCAGCAGTACTTTAACATGTCGCCTGCAAACAGCGCACGTGGCCCATGGAACGAAGGCACCATGCCGGAAACCGGTAAAGAATGGGAATATATTGCAGACCCGATTGCACACGTGCAGGAAACGCAAGGCCTGACCACCAAAGACAAAGGAATCGACAAACAGCTTGCCCAAACCGAGAAACTGAACAAGGAACTGAGCAAAACCAAAAGCAAAGAGGTTAGCGCCCCGCAGCCAAAAGGCGTAGCCCAGTGGAGCGATTACAGCGGCTCCGGCGAAATACAATAAACTATAACGCTATAAACTAAGCAGCCCGCCTCTTGTACAAGAGGCGGGCTTTTTTGTGCTGATGCGCGCTGCACTCCTTCTGGATGGACACCTTAAAAATAAATGCATTCAGCCTCAATATGTAGCGCCGCTGAAGGGCCCGGCATGCAACTAAATTGCCTGGTATTCGTTATAACTACAACGATTTTAAACCTTACAGTTATGAAGTTAAAATGCAATATCGCCATGGCAGCCGTATTCGGCTTTTCGTTATTAGCCGATACCTCCTATGCCCAGCAAGCTACACAGCAACCCGTACAAAATGCTTTACCGGTGATAAACGCGCTGCAGCCGGTTACCTACCAGTTCGACGCAAAGAAATACCCTGCGCTTAAACTTACCGCCGGCAGCCAGTATGGCTTTGCGCAAACACCTAACCAGGTACCCGGCCTGCTTACCGAAAAAAACATTTGGCACACCGCAGGCAAAAACCAGCAGGTAGCCACCAGCGTAAGCACTGCCAACTACGAGGTGCTGATACCCTTACTGGTAAGCGCCATACAAGAACAACAGGCCGAGATAAAGCAATTGCGCGAGGAAGTGCGGCGGTTGTCGGCAAAGTAGGCAGGAAACGTATCAACAATGTCCGAACTAGAATTAGTTGAATTGAAAGAATGACCAGAATTCTGCTCTTCTTAAAATTATTTTATTCGGGTTTAGACAACAAAAAAAGCCGGCACTCTTTAAGGTGCCGGCTTTGTATATTAATTAGGTTGAGCCTTTATTACAACTCTCTTACCCAAATGTTGCGGAAGCTAAGCGGTTCGCTTTTGTCGCCGTGTGCCTGTAGCTTTATTGGCGCCGGGCCGTGTGCCTGGCGGTAGCCTGGCGCACCAATGTATTGTGTAGGGCCCAACAGTTCGATGTTGTTCTCAACCAGTACACCGTTAAAGATTACAGTTACGCGTGCAGGTGTGTTAACACTGCCATCTGCTTTAAAGGTTGGCGCGGTCCAGATCACGTCGTAAACGTTCCAGCTGCCCGGAGGACGGGTCGGGTTTGCAAGCGGGATGAACTGTTTGTAAATACTACCAGCCATACCATTTACGTAAGTTTTGTTGTTGTAGGAGTCAAGCACCTGCAGCTCGTAACCTGCATCGCCCTTGCCTATTGAAGCAAGAAAGATACCGCTGTTACCGCGTGCCTGGCCTGTACCGGTGATGTTTGCAGGTACTTTCCACTCGATGTGTAACTGGTAGTTGCCGAATTTCTTTTTAGTTTCGATGTTACCAGTTGACTTGTTAACAGTCAGGATGCCGTCCTTGACATCCCATTTTGCGGGTGAACCGCTTTGTACGTCAACCCACTCGTCCAGGTTCTTACCGTCAAACAGAACAACCGCGTCAGACGGAGCTTCGGAGCCCGTTTTGCCTGCGGTTACCACCTTTGGTACCGGCTCCCATTTCTCTGTGTCTTCAGGTTTTGCGCCTTGCTGTGCATTAGCCATATAAAAGCCTCCTGACAGTAAAGCGGTAAGTATTAATTTGTGTTTCATTTTCACTATAGTTATTGGTAGATAATTAAACTTTCAGCGTGTTTTTGATGTAGCCGCTGCTTTGTGCGATACTCTTGTAAGGATCGATATTGGTATAGTTCTCCTGCTCTACAATGTAGTGCTCAATACCTGCAAGCTTCGCCTGTGCAAATATGCTCTTGAAATCAATGGTACCGGTACCAATCTCTGTATTTAGATTGTTGTTGGTTTTATCCATATCCTTCACGTGAACAAACTTGAAGCGTCCCGGATGTTTTTTGAACAGTTCTATTGGGTCGTGCCCGGCGCGAACTACCCAGTACAGGTCCAGCTCCATGTTAACCAGCTTAGGATCCGTTGCATTCAGGATGGTGTCGTAAAAGGTAGTACCTTCAGTTTCGGTCCACTCAAAATTATGGTTGTGGTAACCTAGCTTCAAGCCGTGTGTTTTTAATACTTCGGCAGCTTTGTTCAGTTTTTCGGCAATGGTCTTAAAATCCGCAGCGGTTTTAATTAAGTTATGGTTTAATGATGGTACAATAACGTAGGTTTGGCCTGTTGCCAAAGCTGCTTCGATGTACGCATCAAACTGTTCCATTTTACCTGTACTAAAAAACTCGTCGAGGCCGTAGTGACCGCTTGGAGTCTTCAGGTTATTTGCTTTAAGCAATTCACTGAATTCCTTGGCGCTAAGGCCCCAAAAACCATTAGTCTTTGAGTAACCAAAAGTTTCTACTTCCTGGTAACCTGCTTTTGCTACTTCGGCAATCACGCCTTTTACGTCTTTCGGTAATTGCTGGCGAAGGCTGTATAATTGCAGGCCAACACCGTTTTTGCTCTTTGCCGACAATAATTGTGGCGCAAGCATAATTCCGGCCGACATTAAGCCAGCCTGGGCTAAAAATTTTCTCCTGGTTGTCATTTATTACTGGTTTATCATCCGACTTGAGACACTGCCAACGTTTAAAGGTTTAAACGTCGCAGATCTGTACTGCCTTGCGTAAGGAAGCTATCTTGTCTTTTTGTTTTGGTATAAATTCCTGTGCTACAAACCCTTTGTGGCCCACTTCAACAATGGCGCGCATAATTGCAGGGTAGTATAGCTCCTGTGTTTCGTCTATTTCGTTACGTCCGGGTACACCGCCTGTATGGTAGTGATTGATGTACTGATGATACTGACGAATGTTACGAATAACGTCGCCCTCATCAATCTGCATGTGATAGATATCGAACAACAGCTTGAAGTTTTCAGATCCTAAGCGTTTGCAAAGTTCTGCACCCCACTCTACCCTGTCCGCCTGGTAGTCTTTATGGTCAATCTTGCTGTTAAGCAATTCCATCACCAATACCACACCATGCTTTTCGGCAAGCGCTACCATGGGCTTAAGGCCTTCCACACAGTTGTTCCAACCGGTTTCGTTGTCCTTACCGCGACGGCTGCCGCTAAAACAGATGAGGTTTTTGTAACCTGCAGCGGCCACTTTAGGAATCATCTCGGTATAGTTCTTATGCAGCTGCGCGTGGAACTCCTTATCACCAAAACCGTCTGTAAGGTTAATTTCCGCGCCATTACACATCGAGGAGTATAAACCGTGCTTCTTCAGCGTTGGCCAGTCAGACGGACCAACCAGGTCTATACCCTTTATACCGATCTCCTTTGCAGCAATGCAAAGGTTCTCTACTGTAATATCGCCATAACACCAGCGGCAAACCGCGTGGTTTATGTTTCCTTTCAGCTTTTCGGCCATAGGTGATTTTGAGTTGTCTGCCGCAAAAGAGGAGATCATGCCTGATGCCCCTATTGCCGCAGTACCTGCAAGCATGCTTTTAATAGCGGTTCGTCTGTTGTGGTTTGATGCCATGGTTTATACTTCTAAACGGCCGTCAGCTGGTTCTTCAATATCAAGGCCCGGCTTGTTTTGTATTTGGTTAGTATCCTTAAAGAAAAAGATGAACACAAGCAATACTACACCGGCAATACCTGCAGGTATTAACCAGATGGTTTGCCAGTTGTGGCCTTCTGCAGTTTTCCAGTGGTCAACTATCGGCCCCGACATGTACGATCCTATAAGCATACCCACACCATAGGTAGCTAGCGTGATAAAGCCCTGCGCAGCGCTTTTAAAACGCTCGCCGGCAAGGTTATCTGTATATATCTGACCGGTAACGAAGAAAAAGTCGTAGCAGATACCATGCAGCACAATGCCCGCAATCAGCATCCAGTAATTAGAACCTATGTCTCCGTAAGCAAAAAACACATAACGCAACACCCAGGCAAGCATACCTACCGCAAGCATCTTTTTAACACCCAGCCTAACAAAGAACAAAGGCATTAATGCCATAAAGGCAAGCTCAGACATTTGCCCGATAGATTGCTTTGCAGCAGCACCTTCCATCTTCAATTCGTTAAGAAAAGGGTTGGTAAAGTTGTAATAAAATGCCAGCGGTATACATATAGCAACAGATGCAATGAAGAAAATTAGATAAGATGTGTTTTTTAACAACCCTATCGAATCCAATCCCATGATGTCGCTCATGGTTGTTTTCTGACCTTTCTTTGCAGGAGGAGTTGACGGCAAAGCGAAGCTAAGCAAGCCTAAGATTAAAGACGCGATAGCCGCCATCTTAAAGGTAAGCACCAGTGAGTTGCTTTGCTCCCATCCTAACCAGCCAATTAGCAGGCCGGCAACTATCCAACCTAACGTACCCAGGATACGTATTGGCGGAAACTCTTTGCTGGGATTGGTCATTTGCTTGAACGATACCGAGTTCACCAGCGCAAGGGTTGGCATATAGGCAATCATATAAGCAAATATCACCGGCAGGAACCCATCAAAATTGGGTATGGTAGTAATGTAATAAAGCAGGGCAGCACCTATCAGGTGTAAAACACCCAATACCTTTTGTGCTGAAAAGAAACGGTCGGCAATTAAGCCGATAATGAAAGGAGCTATAATTGCGCCCCAAGACTGGCTTGAATAAGCTGTGGCATTTTGCGTGCCGCTTGCCGCAAGTGTTTTACCTAAATACGTCCCCATTGTTACAAACCATGATCCCCAGATAAAAAACTGGAGAAACATCATGGTAGACAACTTGACGCGTGTAGTTAAGGTCATAATTTAATTTGGTTATAATTGGTTAGTACGCAGAAGTTCAGAAAGGGCTATTTAACCGACAGTACGTATTTAACCATCTCTTTAGCATCTTCAAGCTTCAGGTCAGGGTGAGCCGTCATTGGTACTGTACCCCAGTTGCCGCTGCCGCCTGCAATAACCTTCTTTGCAAGCATTTCTTCGTCAGCCGACGTATACTTCTTAGCAATGTCTGCAAACGCAGGGCCTATTACTTTCTCATGCTCTTTATGGCAGGTGTTACAATCAAGTGAAGCCATTAACTGCTGGCCTTTATTGTCTGCAGTACCTGCTGCTTTTTCGGTACCGATTTTTGATACGGCAGTGTCTTGTGCGGCATCGCTTTGGTGTGCAACGGCTGATTGCTGCGCAGCATTTGCGCTATCGGCCGTACCTTCTTCAGTTTCGCCCGGTTTCGGGCCTCCACATGCTGCTATCACTAAACTAATACCTAAAACGATGAATACTTTTTTCATGGATTACAATGTTATTATAGAATTATTAAACTCCCGAAAAGTACGATTTTTTACTTTCAGATGAATTATTTATTTAAACTGTTACAACAGGCGCAGGTGCTGTTTTGTTGCGGCTGCGCATATAAATTACCAACCCTGTAAAAGCTACAATAAGTACTAAAGGTATTACCAGTGTTGTTTGCAAAACCTGCTGTCCCGCGTGGCTGCTGTCGCCACCTGCATCGGCCACTATCCTATCATAATACCTGCCCATAAAAACAGTATAGATAGATACCGAGAACATGCCTGCCCCACCCATAAGGTTTAACCCCAATGCGCCGGTTTTTGGCAGATTGGTGTTTACGAAGCCCAGCATCATTGGCCAGAAGAAGCAAACCCCCATACCGAATATCAGCGCTGCAAAAAACACAGCGTTGCCGGTTAACGTACCCAATAAGTACATACCCACAGCCGCTAAAATGGTAGACATCAACAACACCACCTGCGGAGAGAACTGTTTAAGGATGGGTTTGGCAAAAGCCCTGCCTACTACCATTACGCCTGTATCAAGCGTAAGTATCAGGATAGCATTATCGGTAACGTTTTTTAACAGCACATCAATCCACTGGCCCGTAAACAGTTCTGTTATACCGGTGCCAAACATGCAGATAAACATAAATATGAACAGCGGGTTAAGCAATGCTTTATACATACCTGCCGTAGACACGCCAGAGGCTACACGTTCGGTAACAGGGAAGTCAAGTTTGGAGAACAGGTATCCGTAGAGCAGCGTAGGCAGCAACATAAGGCCTACCTGTACCTGCCAGCCAAGGCCTACTTTATTAAGCAATAATACTATTAACGTACCTATTACAATGCCGCCGGGAAACCACAGGTGAAAGTGGCTAAGCTTGGTTGCCTTTTCGTCGGTATACAAACAGGTTACCAGTGGGTTGCAGGCTGCTTCTACCGTACCATTGGCAACGCCGATAAGGAAGGTAGAGAAGAACAGCGTCCAGAAACCGGTAGCAAATACGGTAAGCAGGATGCCTGCCAAATGAAAAAAGAACGCCAGCATCAGCAAGCGTTTCATACCAATCAGGTCAACAATTACTCCACCGATAATTACGGCAAGCGGGAACCCCCAAAATGCGGTAGCTGTAATGGTGGCCAGTTGTGCTTTATCTAACTCGAAATCTGTACCGAGTTTGTTTAAGATACCTGCGCGTATACCGAAAGACAAAGAAGTTACCAGCAGGGCAAGACAGCTCGCCCTAAATAATTGGGTGCGGTTAATAGTACTCATTTTATAATCAGGTTTGTTGGTTTCTACCGCCTAATTACTCAATCCCCATTAATTTACGGTTAAACGCATCATCAGATCCGGATGCCGCAAAATCATCAAACGTACGGTCGGTAACCCTGATGATATGGTCCTTAATAAACTGGGCACCTTCCCTTGCGCCATCTTCCGGGTGCTTTAAAGCACACTCCCACTCCAGCACTGCCCAGCCTTTATAATCGTATTGAGTTAATTTGCTAAAAATCCCCTTAAAGTCAACCTGACCATCCCCTAAAGAGCGGAACCTGCCCGCGCGATTTATCCAATCCTGGTAACCGCCATAAACACCCTGGCGGCCGGTAGGATTAAACTCGGCATCCTTCACATGGAACATTTTTATACGTTCGTGATAGATGTCGATGTACTCCAGGTAGTCAAGCGCCTGTAAAACAAAGTGAGATGGATCGTAAAGTAAACAAGCGCGTTTATGCTGGTTTACCTTGTCAAGAAACATCTCGTAAGTGATACCGTCATGCAGGTCTTCACCCGGGTGTATCTCGTAACACAGGTCTACGCCGTTCTCATCAAACACGTTCAGGATAGGCTCCCAGCGTTTTGCGAGTTCTGTAAAAGCAGCATCAACTAAACCAGCCGGGCGTTGTGGCCATGGATAAACCGTTTGCCAGATAAGGGCGCCACTGAAAGTAACATGCGCGTTGAGCCCTAAATTTTGTGAAGCTTTTGCTGCATACTGCAACTGCTGCACGGCCCATTTTTGGCGCTCCGCAGGGTTGTTCTTGTAAGCGTCGGGTGCAAAAGCATCAAACAACGAATCGTAAGCCGGATTTACCGCTACCAGCTGCCCCTGTAAGTGGGTAGACAGCTCGGTGATCTCCAATCCGGCAGCATTCACAATGCCTTTTATCTCGTCGGCGTAGGTCTTGCTTTCGGCAGCTTTTTGCAGATCAATAAAGCGGGTGTCGTTTGTTGGCAACTGTACACCTTTGTAACCCAAACCTGCCGCCCATTTGCAAATGGATTCCAGGCTGTTAAACGGGGCGTCGTTGCCTATAAACTGTGCTAAAAATATAGCAGGGCCTTTAATAGTGTTCATACGTTAGATAGTGTAGTCGGTCCACTTTTCGTTGCTTTGGTTAGAGGCAACCACATTGTTAATGAATGCCATGCCGCGGATACCATCATCAATACCAGGGAAATCAAGCCATTCCTGTTGTGGTTCTACACCTTCAATCTTAGCGCTTAGCGCCAGTGCAAAGTTGCGGTATAAGTTACCAAATGCCTCCAGGTAGCCCTCAGGGTGGCCTCCCGGTGTACGTGCGTTGTGGGTAGCGTAGGTAGACAGGCGATCAGTATAACCGCTGCCTGCACGTAATACCTGAGCAGGTTTATCCAGCCATTTCAGATTTAATGTATTTGGCTCTTCCTGCCTCCACTCTAAACTGCCGTTTTCGCCGTAAACACGTATTTTAAGCGCATTCTCCTCGCCTGCCGCAACCTGCGAAGCAGTAAGCGTGCCGGTAACGCCATCTTCAAAACGCAGCAGTACCGCGCCATCGTCGTCCAGCATGCGGCCGTCAACAACAATGTTTAATGAAGCGTTAAGCTGCGTTATCTTTTTACCGGAGATATACTCTGCAAGGTGCGCGGCGTGTGTGCCTATATCGCCCATGCAACCGCTCTTGCCCGATTTAGAAGGATCGGTACGCCATGAAGCCTGGGCATTACCCTCGCGTTCTGAAAGGCGGCTCAGCCAGCCTTGTATGTATTCTACGTAGATCTTACGCACTTTGCCAAGCGCGCCACTCTTAACCAGCTGCTTAGCTTCTTTTACCATTGGGTAACCGGCGTAAGTATGGGTTAACAACAGCATAAGCCCGGTTTCTTCAACCTTTGCTTTAAGCTGCTGCGCTTCTTCAAGGGTAAAGGTTACGGGTTTTTCTACAACTACGTTAAAGCCATTCTCCAAAGCCAGCATAGCCGGTGCAAAGTGGGCAAAATTTGGGGTAACAATAGTAACGAAGTCCATGCGTTTATCAGCAGGCAGCTGCGCCTCTGTTTTGATCATGTCCTCATAATTGGTATAAATACGGCTTTCGTCCAGGAACAGCATACGGCCGCTCTCTTCGGCAACTGCCGGGTTAACGCTTAACGCGCCGCAAACCAGCTCTATCTGGCCATCCATATTAGCGGCAATGCGGTGTATAGCGCCAATAAAGGCATCTTTACCACCACCTATCATGCCCATGCGTAATTTTCTTTTACTCATAAAAGCTCCCCCTAAATCTCCTCCGGAGAGGATACTTAGTTAATTGTTGTTTAAAGTTTTAATAAATGTCTAATATACACTATTGAACAGTAATTCGTAAAATTACTGTAATATGCTTATCAACCTTCCGGCTGTGCACAAAACAAAAGCCCTCCCCTTTTACAGGGAGGGTTATAATTGTAGCAATATTGCCGGTTAGGATAAAGCCCAGGCGTGGTCGCCCTTTTTGTAAGGGAAGTCGCCCACGTATTTTCCCGGCACCGGAACATAACGTAATGCTTTGGTAGCGCCAACTTCCGAGGTAAAGTAGCCAAGGATGGTTAACTGCTTCAGCATAGTGAAGTAGTGGTTAGCATCTTCGGGCTTTTTGGTTTTATTATAGTCTTTTGCTTCCTTATCAAGCGCGGTAAGCAATTCGGTGCGCTGTTTTGCATCAGCCTCCATAAACTTCTTGCTGTACTTTTTGCTGCTGGCCTCGTCAAGATCAGATAAACCTTTCTTAAACACTTTTTGGTCATCAGCAGTGTAGCAATCGTTCACCATTGTTGCCATAAACGCACCTATTTTAGCAGCTTTAGCGCCGGGGGTGCCGGTTTCTGGTAAAATAGTTTCGCCTATCTCATCCATATAAGCTATAGTTTCGGGCTTTTTAAGGTCGCTTGTATCAACCGAACTGCCCGATTTACAACCGGAGATGAAGAATTCGGCACCTATTACAGTACCACCCAGGATTAAGCCCACCCGGGTTATTGCGTCTCTTCTATTCATTTTTTTATAGAATTATGAGTTTACTTAAATTGTGCCAAACACTAGGCCTTTAGCTCGAAACCTGCAGGGTACTGGCGTTTAACGTACTGGTTAACATCGTCAAAGTTGGTAACCTTCATAGCGTTATTATCCCACATCAACTTCACGCTGCCACCTTTTAGTTCGTGACCACGCACTGCAAGGTTAGCCATCAGCAATGCTTCTGTAAGCGGACCAGCAATCTCGAACGGAGAGCTTACTTCCTGCTTGCCGTAGCCTGCTATACATGCTTCAACCCACTGCGCGTAGTGGCCGTTTGCACCGCCGGGAACGCGTTTGTATTTCTGCGGAGCGTTGGCGCTTGCTGTACGTTCTTTTGGTAACAGTGTAGCTGCATCTGAATAGGTGCTGGCGTACATTTTACCTTTAGTACCGATGAATAGGGTACCGTTACCTTCTTCACCACCCCATTTTTCGCTTGGGCCAAGCTCAATTGGTCTTTCGGGCTGTATACCGCCGTCCATCCAGTGCAGCGTAACGTCGCCTTTGGTTTTAGCAGTTTTAGGGAAAGTTAAGGTGATGTGGCTTGACGGAGGACAGCTTTCAGGGAAGTGGCCTTGTTTAAATTCATCAACGTAAACGCTGCCTACGCTTGCCTGTACATCTTTAGCATAACGGATACCCAGTACACGGAACGGTGCTTCCACCAGGTGGCAGCCCATGTCGCCTAAGGCGCCGGTACCGTAATCCCACCAGCCGCGCCAGTTAAACGGAACCAGTTTCTCTACGTAATCCTTTTTAGGAGCTGTACCTAACCAAAGATTCCAATCTAATTCTTTCGGAATGTTTTGGCTTGGCTCAGGCCATTTGATGCCCTGAGGCCACACCGGACGGTTAGTCCAGCAGTATACGGTATGTACATCGCCAATCAGGTCGGCATCATACCATTCAGACATCAGGCGGGTACCATCGTTAGATGCACCCTGGTTACCCATTTGTGTAACTACTTTGTATTTCTTAGCCGCATCTGTTAATAAACGCGCCTCCCAAATATCATGAGTGAGTGGTTTTTGCACGTAAACGTGCTTGCCCATTTGCATGGCATGGTATGCTATGATAGCATGGTTATGATCTGGGGTTGATACCGAAACCGCATCAAAATTCTTGTGCTCTTTATCGTACATCTCGCGCCAGTCCTTGTAATACTTGGCTTTTGGGAATGATGCACGTGATTTTGCTGCACGACGGTCGTCTACGTCGCAAAGGAACGCGATGTTAGCTTTTCCACTTTTCGCGAATGCAGCAATGTCGCTTTCGCCTTTACCGCCGGCGCCTACGCCTGCTACGTTCAGCATGTCACTTGGGGCAATAAAACCTTTACCGCCCAGCACAAAACGCGGAACGATCATGAAGCCTGCAGCGGCTAATGAACCAGTTTTGATAAAATCGCGCCTGGATTGATTTTGCTCCTGCACGTTGTCTTTCTTCTCGGTCATGATGTTTTTTTATTCTTAGATGTTAGATGTTTCCTTTTTTCAGCTCTTTAACCGCGAAGTCAGCTGCACGTGCGGTAAGCGCCATGTAAGTTAATGAAGGGTTCTGGCAAGCGGCTGAGGCCATTGCGGCGCCGTCTGTAACAAATACGTTTTTAGCGTCCCAAACCTGGTTCCACTCGTTCAGTACCGACACCTTCGGATCGCGGCCCATGCGAGCTGTACCCATTTCGTGAATACCACGGCCCAATACAGGCTCCATGCTGTAGGTCTGCACGTCTTTAACGCCCGCAGCTTCCAGCATTTCTTTGGCGTCGTTCATCATATCGATGCGCATTTTGCGTTCGTTATCTTTGACTTCCGCATCAACGGCCAGTACCGGTAAGCCCCATTTGTCTTTCTTGTTCTTATCCAGGTAAACGCGGTTTTCGTGATAAGGTAAAGTCTCACCAAAACCACCTATACCCATGCTCCAGTCGCCTGGTTCGCTCAGCGCGTCTTTAAAGGCACCGCCAATATTCATTTCGGCAATGTCACGGCTCCAGCCTCCGCGGCTTGCACCGCCCTGGTAGCCAAATCCGCGAATATAATCGCGTTTTTCACCATTTAAGTTACGGTAACGAGGAATGTAAATACCGTTAGCCCTGCGGCCAAAGAAATACTTATCCTGAAAACCTTCTATACGGCCGCCTGCACCTACGTTAAGGTGGTGGTCCATTACGTTGTGGCCCAACTGACCGCTGCTGCTGCCTAAGCCTTCCGGCCAGATATCAGTAGCAGAGTTCATCAACACCCAAGCGCTGTTTAAAGCAGAAGCATTAACAAACACAATTTTAGCGTAGAACTCGTAAGTTTTGTTGGTTTCAGCATCCAGTACTTCAACGCCTTTAGCTTTCTTGGTATCCTTATCATAAAGGATCTTAGTAACAATTGACCATGGGCGAACGGTAAGATTACCCGTTGCCATTGCTGCCGGTAAAGTGGCAGACTGCGTGCTGAAGTATGCGCCAAACGGACATCCTAACCAGCACTTGTTGCGGTACTGGCAATTTGTACGGTTGTTATGCGGTACAGTAATATTAGCTGTACGGCCAATAATAAAGTGGCGCTGATCTTTATAAAATTCTTTAAAACGTTTTTTTACATCCTTTTCAACCACGTTCATTTCCATAGGTGGCATAAAATCGCCATCCGGAAGAATTGGAACGCCATCCCTGCTGCCAGAAATACCAGCGAAACGCTCGGCATAACCATACCACGACTCCAGATCTTTGTAACGGATAGGCCAATCTGTACCAATCCCGTCTTTTAAGTTAGCTTCAAAGTCGGTATCGTGCCAGCGGTAAGACTGACGGCCCCACATTAATGAACGGCCACCCATGTGGTATCCACGAAACCAGTCGAAACGTTTTATTTCAGTATAAGGACTTTCTTTTTCGTTAACCCAGTAATCAAGGTTAGTTTCGTTAAGTGGGTAATCGCGTTTTAAAACCGGATAGTCCTCTATCATTTGCTGTGTACGGCCACCACGATGCGGGAACTCCCAGGGGGCTTTGTTGGCATTCACATAATCCTTAATGTGCTCTATATTCTTGCCGCGCTCCAACATAATGGTTTTCAAGCCCTTCTCGGTCAGTTCTTTAGCAGCCCAGCCGCCAGATATACCTGAACCAATGACTATAGCGTCATAAGTGTTTGTAGACATAAAAGTATTGAGTTAAAATAAATCTTGTTTAGTATTGGTTACTCCGCCTAATGTATGAACAAAAAATAACCTTACAAATTTTTTTCATTGTGTTTTGCAAACACATTCAGCATAATACAACGCCCAATTATCCTTAAACTAATTAAGGATCGGGCGTTTAGCTGTTCAGCTTCTTTTTCTCTCCTACGTAATGATCTACTGCGCGTGCTGCAAATGCCATATAAGTAAGCGAAGGGTTTTGGTATGATGTTGAGGTCATACTCGCCCCGTCGGTCACGTAAACATTTTGGCAGGCATGCAGGCGGTGCCATTTATCAAGCATTGATGTCTTGGGATCGTTACCCATGCGCACGCCACCCATCTCATGAATATCCAGGCCGGGAGCACGGTGATCGCTCTCACCTTTGATATTTTTAAAACCGGCAGAAGTGAACATTTCTGTCAGCTGCGCCAGGTAATCGGCTTTCATCTTAGCATCGTTATCGTCATAATCCACAGAAATTTTCAGCTGCGGTATACCCCAAGGATCTTTCTTGCTTTTATCAAGCGCTACATAGTTGCTCTCCTTAGGGATGGTTTCGCCCATCATGTGCGATCCTACACGCCAAGGCCCCAGGTCCTTTTTAGCAAGATTTTGTTTCAGTTCGTCGCCAATGCCTTCGCCACTGCTGGTGCGGCCCCGATAAGCGCTTAATCCAGCGCCATAACCACGAAGGAAATTGGTTTCTTGTTTATGTAAGTTGCGGAAACGTGGTATATAACCACCACCCGCGGGGTTACGCCCATCTGTTGCCCATTCTTCAAAACCCTCTACCTCGGCGCTGATGTGTGCCGAATAATTATGAAACGCCACATATTTACCCAGTGTGCCACTATCATTACCTAAACCGTTAGGGAAACGGTTAGAGGTTGAATTAAGGAGCACAAGGTTACTGTTTAAAGCAGCCGCGTTAAGGAATATCACATCGGCATGGTAGTCAATGGCTTCTTTAGTGTTGGTGTCTATAACGCGTACGCCGGTTGCTTTGCCCAATTTCTCATCGTAAATAATAGATTCAACTACCGAGAACGGTCTTAATGTTACGTTGCCGGTTTTTAGTGCCCACGGCATGGTAGACGAGTTGGCACTAAAGTAGCCACCAAACGGACAACCACGCTGGCAAAGGGTACGCTCCTGGCATTGTGCCCTTCCCTGTTGCAGATGGATCGGGTTCGGCTTTGACAAATGCGCGCAACGGGCGCTTATAACATCACGGTTGTATTTAGTTTTTACGTGCTTGCTGAAGTAGCTCTCAACAGCGTTTAACGGGAAAGCCGGTAAAAATTCGCCATCAGGCAGGTGCGGTAAACCATCACGGTTACCGGATATACCTGCAAATTTTTCTACATGGCTGTACCATGGGGCAATGTCTTTATAACGGATGGGCCAGTCTACAGCAAAACCATCGCGTGCGGGGCCTTCAAAATCAAAATCGCTCCAGCGCTGGGTTTGGCGTGCCCACAATAATGATTTACCACCTACCTGGTATCCACGAATCCAATCGAACGGTTTCTCCTGAACATAAGGGTGCTCTGCATCTTTAACAAAAAAATGGGCTGCGTCCTCGCCAAAAGCATAACACCGGTTTACAATAGGATTGGCCTTTTGCACATCCTCGGGGATTACACCGTGATGCGGAAACTCCCAGGGATATAAATTGGTTGTAGGATAATCTTTAATATGTTTAACATCGCGACCGCGCTCTAAAACAAGCGTTTTTAGCCCTTTTTCTCCAAGTTCTTTTGCCGCCCAGCTACCGCTCATACCCGAGCCGATAACTATGGCATCAAACGTGCGTTCTTTTACGCTATCTATATTTAAAAATGCCATCTTATGCTGTTGCCTTCTTTTTAACCGGGAACATTGCGTTGTACCTCCCCGGCACTAATTCATAAACTACCTGTTTGGTCATGAAGTATTGGGATGTAGTGTACCCAAATACTGTATAGCCTTTCACCATACCATAAAACGTATCCAGCTTTGCCGGCTCTTCGGCTTTGTGGTTCTTATCAGCCATAACTGCGGCTTCTTCTTTAGCGCCTCGTTCTTTAGCCTGTTTCTCCAGGTCAACAACAAAGGCGGTACGCTCCTGCTGAGTTAGCTGATTAAAGGGTTTGCCATATTTTTTGTCTGCTGCTTCGTCAAACTCTTTAAGGCCTGCTTTGAAAGCGTCCTGCTGCTCTTTGCCCGTACAATCATCTATCATTTTCAAAATAAACAGATTAATACCGAGCTCTTTAGCACCGGGGGTACTCGTTTTAGGCAAAATGGTTTCTGCAAGATTGGTAACCAGGTTTTCCTGGTCGGCGTCTATCTCCAGGTGTTTAAGTTCTACAATCGGCTTATCTTTTTTATCGTTAAGGCAGGATGGTAGTACCGCGGCACTGCCTAAAATAAGCGCCATATTGCGGATGGCTATTCGCCGGTTCATTTGAAGGTTCAATTTATAGCGATGTTTAGTTTAATGATCGGTTAGGGGAACGCTTGCGCGCTGTCCCGACATACTTAACGCTGAAAAGTACGGTTAAACTACTAATAACCCCACTTTTTCATAGTTTGTAAATCAATTTTTACAGAATCAATCGGGTCCATTCCCTGGTACGACTCCTGCTCAATAATCAAGTAGGTAGTGTTGCCGTCTTTTTTGGCAGCTTTAAGTACATCTTGTACAGGCAATACACCTTTACCCAGCACACAGCTTTCGTATCCGGTGCCTTCATTAGGGTGCTCTGCACTCTTAATTTCATCTTTAACGTGCATTAGCTCAAACCTGCCCGGATACTTTTTGATAAGAGATACTGCTGAATTTTCGCGCCCGTACATGTTGCCCATATCCAGTTGCTGTGCCACCAGGGAAGGATCAGTATGCTGAAGTATATAGTCGAATAGTCTTATATCGCCTACCATTGTGGTGAATTCAAAATCGTGATTGTGATAGCCAAACTTCATCCCGGATTTTTTACAAAGCTCTCCGCTCTTATTAAACTGATCCAGTATTCGGTTAAGTGCATCTTTATCGGTACGCACCCTTTCGTCCATCCACGGGCTTATAACATATTTCTGCTCAAGAACAGCCGCGTCTTCTACTGTATATTTCCAGGCATCGGTAAAATCGTTTTTGGTAGCGTCCCAATGCTGGGCGGTCATAACGGTGTGCCCGCTAGGCATTTTCAATCCCAAATCATCTAATACCTTTTTAAACTCTTTTGCATTCCAGCCATAAAACTTGCGGTCGATATAATTGGCGTGCTCTACGTATACATAACCCATATCTGCAAGCTTTTTCAGCGTTCCGGACGGATCAGTTTTCATATGCTCGCGTACGGAGTACAACTGTAAGCCTACCCGTTGTAGTTTTGGTGCAGCCAATACATTTTTAGGTAAGAAAGCCGCGGCAGTTACCGCCATGGCACCGGTTTTAATAAAGCTTCTGCGAGATGGATTCATATTTTTGAGATTTAGTTTTTTGCTATCGGGAACACAGGAAATAAAAGATCTGAATTACTTACAAAGGCGATGCGCTTGCTATCCGGCGACCAGGATGGTGTATTAATAGTACCCTGCCCACCGTAAAGATAAGCAACTACTTTAGACGGGCCGCCAGTTGCAGGCATCACTCTTATATAAACATGTTTGTAAAAGGGATGATCGCCGGGTGCAACCTCGTTTTTAAGGAATGTGATGTAAACGATCCACTTTCCGTCTGGCGAAACGTGCGGAAACCAGTTGTTATAATCGTCATTAGTGATCTGCACCTGGTTTTTGCCATCTGCATCCATTCGCCACACCTGCATCAGGCCAGACCGCACTGAGTTGAAGTAAATATACTTACCATCAGGCGTATATTCAGGTCCGTCATCAAGCCCCGGCGTTGTGGTAAGGCGCTCTTCGGGACCACCGCCTGAAGGGATGCGGTACACATCGTATTCGCCCTTGCGCTCTCCGCAAAATACCAGGTATTTACCATCAGGAGACCAGCCGTGCATATATGAAGCACCAACGCCTTTGGTGGTTACAGCCTTAGCCTCGCCCCCGTTTACAGGAACCGTGTAGCCTATTGAAGGCCCGCCATCGCCGCTGCTGATGGTAAGCATTTTGCCATCGAAAGATATAACATGATCGTTGTTATTGTTTTTAGCAGGGCTGGTATTTAATGGTACAGGTGTGTTGGTAGCAAGCTTATATTTATATAAGGTACCGTCACTATTGTATATAAGGGATTTGTTGTCCTTTGTCCAGTTTGGTGCCTGTAACGATTTTAGCGACTGGTAGATGATACGGCTGTGTTGAGTTTCCATATCCAGTATCTCTATAGCGCTGCCGAGATATTTTTTATAGGGTACGAGGTCTGCCGGTGCGGGAGACACAATGCGCACATTGCTAAAAATGGCTTTTTCAGTAACTTCAGGGTTGTGTGAGCAAACAAATAAGCCAACGTACACCTCGTCTCCAAGATCAAGGTCGACCTTTTCCTCGGGACCAAATACATCTCCATTTTTTGCTGCGGACATGGTGTAAGTATTTCCCTTGCGCTCCAGTTGTATTACACCTGCAAACGTCACGGTAGATTTCTGTTCTTCAGTTACCGCACCGGCTGTTTTACGGTATTGCAAAGAGGTTAAACCGTCGCCATGTACAACAGCATTAACGTGGGCAGAATTGCCCTCTAATGTTTTACGTACCATAAAGCCCCACTTGCGGTGCAGCTCTACGCCTTTGCCAATGAACTCCGCGTTTGTACGCAGAATAAAGTCGCCTTTTAGTTTTTTCCAAACAAAATGAAACTCATCAGTATTTGCCCAAATATTGGTTCCCGATCCGCTGATGGTATATTGCTGTTTGGCAGCATCGTACTTTACCTCTCCTTTGTGCTTAACAGGGCCTACATCTGTATGGTTATCAAAAATACCAGCGCCGGAATTTGGCGCGTAAGCAGCAACAGTAAATTGCAGGGCAGCAACAACCACTAAAAAGCAAGATAATCTCTTAAGCATAGCAGGAGGATAAATAATTGGTTTACTAAGTTAGCTAATCATTTTAAAAAACATGCTTTTAACCAATCATTTGCAATAAAAAAAGGGATGCTGTCACATCCCTTTTACATTTACCATTTTGAGGCGGTAAAATAATATCATGTTAAGTTAAAACCTACTTAGTTGCAAAAATTTGCTTGCCAGTTTGCGGACAGTAAACAGGTTCGGGCTGTAAGGCCGGCTGTACATATTCTTTAAGGAACTGGGCTTTGCTATCCTTATACTGGCTAACTGCACCAAACGTGTACATCAATTTGATGTAAACCCAGGCCATATCTATCTGATAAGGTTTAAAGCCCGAGCGGGCGCTTTTAGGGAACAGGTGATGGTTGTTGTGCCACTCACCGGCAACAAGGCCAGGCCAAAGCTGATTTACCGACATGTCTTTACGGTTATGATCAATGCCTTCGCGGCGCTTATCTTCACCCTTTCCGTGACCCTCGTAATTAAACGTGCGCACACCTACAGCCCAAAAACCTGCCGCGCCAAATATGGCACAAGCCAGCGCCGGTCCGCCAATTAGATAAAACACCGTGAACCAGAAGGCCCAGTTGGCAATTACCCCTAATATCATATTAAAAGGTTTAGCCAGCGATCCCCATTTTTGGTATTGTGTGTAACTATTGCAGGTAACACCTGTGTGCTTCATTAGGGTAAGGCAACGCTGATAATCCTTCTCGTTCATGTTGCGGTTAATGGGCTGGTGGTTAACGTCTGCCAGGAAGCAGTACAAGAACCCTCCCTGTGCATTGTACGGATCGCCTGGGGTATCCGAAAGCGCGTGGTGCACGTGGTGCGATATAGCGTAAATCTCTTCAGGAATGATTTTCAACGTAAGATTTTGCGTAACAAAGCGCCAGAAATTATTACTGAACTTATAAGCGCCATGGGTACAGTACCTGTGGTACCAGATGGTGCCGTGGGTACCCATTACCACCATGCTGTATACAAAAGCAATAATAAGACCTTGTAAAGAAAAATATTTAAAAACAAACAGCAGCAGGAACACTGCCAGTACAGCTACCATAGCCCAGCTCATAAAAGAAAGCCAGTTCTTTTTACTGCGAAAGATGTTCAGTCGTGAAAAAAATTCTTTAAATATTTGGCCAGGCGAGGGCTTGGCAAGGTTGCCGTTCTCATCCTTCCAGCCATAGGAAGGGCGCTCTAGCACATCATGGATAAATGCCATTAGTATCGGGAGGTTAGTTTAAATTAACGATTTATAATTTAGTTATTAGGGGGCGTTTTAAAGATACTAACTTCATTTTAAAAAACACATACTTATTCTTAAAAATATTAAGATATAATTAAACCACCAGTTAACAAACGTTGCGCTTTGCAACAATAGTATGACATTCAGTAGATTATTAAACTTACCAAGGCAATCATGGTCATGTGATGAGTTAATTGCTTTATCATGATCAAACGTTTAGCCCCATTAATCTTTTTGCTGTTTGTTTGCATAAAAGTGTCAGCCCAGCAGCCAAGATCCGTAAGCGGATCCTTAGTAGATAGCGTAGGTGCTGTGCCGGGGATGACAGTAAAGCTCACATCAGTGAAAGACAGCATGGTGGTGGCGAGTGATACCAAGGGCGCGTTTGTCTTTGGCGCTGTATTTTCTAAAAACTTTAAAATAACGGTAAGCGGACTAGGTTACCAGTCGTTCTCAAGGCGGTACGCTATGGATGATAATACCGGCGCAATACGTTTGGAACCCATAAAGCTGACAGTGGCAACCAACATGCTGAACACGGTAAATGTTACGGCCATAAACCCCATCACCATAAAAGAAGATACTGTTGAATACAAAGCCGCTGCCTACAAAGTGCGGGAAGGCTCGCCGGTTGAGGATCTGTTAAAAAAGCTGCCCGGCGTATCAGTAGACAAGGACGGCAACGTAACTGCACATGGCAAGCAGGTTACCAAGGTGCGGGTAAATGGCAAAAATTACTTTAGCGGGGATGTACAAACCGCTACGCAAAACCTTCCGGCAGATATTGTGGAGAACATACAGGTGATTGATGATTACGGCGACCAGGCTAACCTTACGGGTATTAAAACGGGCGATCCTGAAAAGATCCTAAACATCACCATTCAAAAAGGGAAACGTACGGGCAAGTTTGGCCAGGGAACTGCCGGGCTAGGCAACGACAACCGATATGTTGTGCGTGCATCGGCAAATGCCTTTAAGGAAGATGAGCAATTGTCGCTTATCGGTACTATAAATAATACCAATGCCAACGCTTTTAACCTTGGTTCAGGCGGTGGTGGTGGCGGGCGCGGTGGACGTGGCGGCGGCAACGCCGGCGCTTCCGGCGGGGTAAGTACCGCTAATGGTATCACCACAAACCGCTCGCTGGGATTCAACTACCGCAACGAATGGGGCAAGAAAATAACTGCTTATGGCAGCTACAGCTTTGCCGACCGTGATAAGCTGGCAACTACTACATCGCAGCAACAAAACCTCTTTCAATCGGGTACCATTATCAATAATGATAACAGCGAAAGCAAAACACATAACCTTAACCACCGATTCGACTTCAACATCGAGTACCGTATAGATACACTCAACTACCTGAAGGTAAACCCCAGCTTTTCGTACAATTCATCAAACGATAACACTTCGGATGTCTTTAGCAACACCCGCAACAATTCACTTGTAACCGGCAACGAACTTGCACTTACCAACGCAACATCTCCCAGCGGCGGTGTGAGTGTGCTGTACAATCATAAGTTCCGCAAGAAAGGGCGCAGCTTTAGCATCAATACAAATCTCAACTATTCAAAAAACACACAGGACTTAAACGATCAGTACACCACCCGGCAGGACACCGTTGTAACGCCGCTTTATCAGCAAATAAATACTAACAACAGCTCGTCCCGGGTTGGGGTGTCATTATCCTATACGGAGCCGCTGGGCGCCGGTAATTTTTTGGAAGCGAATTATGCTTATAACCGCAGCAACACTGATAATGAACGTGACAACTTCAACATTGACCCGCTTACCGGCGTGCAAACCTTCACCGATTCATTAAGCACTTTATATAACTATCAGTTCATCACCAACCGTTTTGGATTAAACCTGCGTGGTGTAAAAGCCAAATACAACTACACTCTCGGCCTTGCGGTACAGCCGGCTGAGTTAAACGGACAGTCGAAACATTTCAGCACCAGTACACATACCTTTAACTATATACCTACCGCAAGATTCATCTACAACTTTTCGCGCAATCACTCGCTTGCAGTTAACTACACCGGAAGTAACAACCAGCCAAGCTTTACACAGCTGCAGTTACAACCGGATTTTTCTAACCCGCAAAATCGCGTTTATGGCAACCCGGATCTGAAGCCGGAGTTCAGCAACAATATCAGCCTGCGCTACAACCAGTTTGACATTGCCGGCGGAAACTCCTTGTTCACCAACTTGTCTTTTACTTCTACGCAGGATAAAATAGTGGCCAATACGCGGCCGGTAACGCTCGACAGCAGTGCTATAGGCACCCGCAACAATACAGCACAGGAAACACGCTATTTGAACACCGATGGCTTTTACTCAGCCAACGGGAATTACGCTTTCTCTAAACCGTTTGCTAACCGAAAGTTCACAGTGACACTTAATGGTGGTGCCAGTTTTAGCAACAATGTTTCGTTTATCGAGGACGAGCGTAACGTTGGGAAAAACTGGGTATTTAACCAGGGTGCCCGGCTCCGGATTGATATTGACAGCCTGATGGATACGGAGATAAGCGGTAATTACAGCGTAAACACCACTAAATACAGTTTGCCGTCTTCCATAAACACCAATGCCCGTACCTGGACACTGGGACTGGATGGCCGCAACTACTTCTTTAATGACTGGGTATTGGGCTACAATCTTACCCAAACTATAAACAACGGCTTCAGCAGTACCGTAAAGGCCAACCCTACCCTCCTAAGTACTTATGTAGAGTACCAGTTTTTGAAAAGCCATATAGGTTCCCTGCGTTTCCAGGCGTTTGACTTGTTTAACCAAAACACGGGCGTAAGCCGCAGTGTAGTCGGCAACCAGATTATTGATACACGTACCAACAGGTTGGGCAGGTATTTTATGCTTACGTTTACGTTGAGACTGCAAAAATTTGCCGGCAGCCAGCGTGGGCGTGGTAACGGCGGAGGCGGACGACGAAGCTTTGGCGGCGGCCGGCGCGGTGGCGGCCAGTGATAGCCTGCATTTATTATATTAGCACAATGTTAAACCAGCGCAGGGTATTTCCGTCTAAAAGAGGATTTGTAATTTACATCCCTTTAATAATTATGATTGCTATAGGAGGCATTTACCTGTATAACGGTGAATACATTGCGCTTGCCGTAATGCTGGTAGTCATCGGCGCCGTTTTTCTGCCTGCTTTTTTTGATACATGGTATGCTGTTAGCGATACATCCTTACAGGTTAAGAGCGGGCTGTTTCATAATAAGACCATAGAGATAGCGGCAATCAAAAAAATAGAAGATACCAGGACTATTCTCAGCGCTCCTGCTTTATCACTTGACCGGCTGGAAATATTTTACAACAAATTTGATTCGATAGTTATTTCCCCGGAAAACAAAGGCGAATTTATTCGCTTGTTGAAAGACTATAATCCATCAATAGAATACGTTAATAAACATGCTTAATAAACTATATAAATGTTATTTGCCGCTGATATTGGTTCTGCTGTTAAACGCGGCCAGCGGCCATGCACAGGAGCTTACTCAACGTAAAAACCGCCTTACTGATTCGGTTACAGAAGTGTACCAAACCTATAAAGACAATAAGAACATGCTGCATGGTTTATACCAGGCGCTGTACAAAAAGAGTACACCTGTAGCTTCGGGCATGTATAACAAAAATGTGCGGGTGGGTATCTGGCGTTTTTTTGACAGCAAAGGCCGGCTTATAGAAACTTATGATTACGACAACAAGGAATTAAAATTTGAGGGAAGGGAGGATATCACCTCCGCGCTAAGGTATTTTGTAGACCATGACCTTGACTCAACTGCTAAGGTGACCAAACCAATAAAGATAGGCGGCAGGTATTATGGATACATACCCTATTTAAGACTATTTACCCTACCGAGAGACTTGAGTGACATCAACAAAAACATCTTCTCGGCGGTCGTCGAGTTGTTAGTAAGCCCTTACGGGCGACTGGCAGACTACAAGGTACACCTTGTGGCGCCAAACTTTGAACGCGTGATAAACATGAATACGCATCTGCCCGACCCTGCTGATATGGTATTTACGCCCGCCACTTTGAACGGGGAAGGCATATCCTGTCGCATCATGATCAAGGCGTACATTACCGACGACGGTCACCTGGATTTCGATAATGAGTAGAATAAGAAAGGCCCGCTATACAGCGGGCCTTTATCGTTTTTGTTAGTGGCTGTGGTGACCATCCGGGCCATGTGCATGGCCGTGAGATAGCTCTTCCGGTGTTGCCGGGCGAACGTTAATGATCTCGCCTTTAAAATGCAGGTCCTGTCCTGCCATTGGGTGGTTCAGGTCTACAATTACCGAATCTTCGGTTACAGATACTACCTGGCCCTGGAAACGGTTGCCATTGTTATCCTGTAACGGCAGCACCTCGCCTATCTGGGGCAGGTCACTACCGTTAAACATTTCTTTTGGAAGGTTAGCTACGGCTTCTTCGTCAAATTCGCCGTATGCTTCTGCTGCCTGTATATGAAAATCGTAGCTATCGCCTGTAGACAGGCTACTCAAATTTTCTTCAAACTTTGGTATCATTTGGCCTGCGCCGAATAAAAAGGTAAGCGGCTGCTCCTGGGTTGCGCTTTCTACAAGGCCTTCGCTGCCGTCCTCTTGTTTGGTGTAAAGATCGTAGGTTAATGATACTACGTGCTGTGGTTCTATTTTCATGAGAATTTATTTGCTCGTTTAATAATGTGTAAAAAACATTGCCTTCAAAACTAAGGCCGTTTTATTACCAGCTTAATAATAAACGTTTATTATTCAATTTGTTTTAACGAATCTGCCACATTGTCTGCCGGAAAGCTGCAAACCCTATCCCTGCATACGTATATCTTAGATACATTGCCGGGCTTGTCCGCCAGCAAAGATAAAGTTGCCGCGTCACCTCCTAAGATGATTTTATTTGGGATATAATGGCTCTCGAACTCCGCGCGCAGCTGCCCTGCATTTTGACCCGTAATAGCCACTTCATAAGTTCCCAGTATCTCCTCTACAAGCAGCGTTGTCCAGTTAGGGTAAGCTGTGCCGTATTTGGCCAGGTGCGGTACAATGTTCCGCAGCATTTGGGCGGCTATCTCGTGATAACTTTCTTCATCAAAAAACAGCGCCAGTTTACGCAGGTTGCGCGCCATTACCGAGTTAGATGATGGTATCACCCCATCCATTATCTCATATTTACGGGCAATAAGGTGCTGGTCATCATCCGCCGTGTAATAAAATATGCCGGTTTGTTTATCGTAGTAGTGCAGTATAGCGTAGTCTGCAATTCCTTTGGCCGTATGCAGCCATTGCTCGTTAAAGGTAACCTCATAAAGGGCTATCAAGGCTTCGGTAACGTTAGCGTAATCGTCTAAAAAGGTTGCAATTGGCTCGTGGTCGCCGTTTGGCAGCAATACCGGTTCTTTAAAAACACGCAGCAACTTGTCGCCCGATAATAAATTAGTTGTGATGAACTCCGCATTGCGCAGCGCGAGATCGAGGTAGCCCTCATTGCCGAACGCCCTATAAGCATCACAGAGCCCTTTCAGCATTAGCCCGTTCCAGCTGGCCAGTATTTTGTTGTCCAAACCTGGCCGTATGCGTTTATCGCGCGCGTCAAAAACTTTTTGACGGGCGAGGTTTATCCTTCCGCGAAGCTCATCTACAGCTATGCCCAGCTTTTGAGCAAGTTCCTCGTCGTCGTCGCGCCGGAAAAATACGTTAGAGTGCTCTTCTTCCCAATTACCTTCATCTGTCACATTGTAATAAATGCAAAACAGTTCGGTGTCACCATCCAGTATCTGTTGAAGTTCAGCTTTGGTGAAAATGTAATACTTTCCCTCTTTGCCTTCGCTATCCGCATCCAGCGCCGAATAAAAACCATACTCAGGCGAGGTAAGCTCACGTTCCACAAAAGTGACTATCCCATCGGCAATGGTTTCATACAGCGAATCACGTTTCCAGGTGTAAGCTTCCGAGTAAAGGCTAAGCAGCTGCCCGTTATCATACAGCATCTTCTCGAAATGCGGCACATGCCATACGCCATCTACCGCGTAGCGTGCAAACCCGCCACCGATGTGGTCATATATACCACCATACGCCATCTTTTTAAGTGTAAGCTGTACCGATGCAGCTATATCATCGTCCTTAAGCAAATGCGCATACCGCATCAGGAATATCCAGTTATTAGGCATCGGGAACTTGGGCGCTCCGCCAAAACCACCTTCCTTATTATCTATATACCTGCGCCAGGTCTTCATTATTGGTTCCAGGTCTGCAGGGCTGTATTCTGCCTGTTCATGCACAAAGGCTACAGATTCGTATTGGTTTATGCCCTCGGTAAGTTTTACCGCGTACTCCTCTGCCTCATCGGGCTTGGTGTTGTAAAAATCGGCTAGGTTAAACAGCAGGCTTACCCAATCGTTCTTACGAAAGTATGTACCACCGTAAATTGGGCGCTGGTCTGGCAGGCAAATACAGTTAAGTGGCCAACCACCCCGGCCGGTCATCAGTTGCACCGCGCTCATGTAAATCTGGTCTACATCGGGGCGCTCCTCCCTGTCAACCTTAATACAAACAAAGTGCTCGTTCATAACAGCGGCAACACCTTCGTCCTCAAAGCTTTCGTGTTCCATAACATGGCACCAGTGGCAAGCGGAATACCCAATGCTTACGAGTATTAGCTTATTTTCTTCTTTAGCTTTTTTTAAAGCTTCAGGTCCCCAAGGGTACCAGTCTACCGGGTTATTAGCATGTTGTAATAGATATGGAGAGGTGGAATTGGCGAGACGATTCATGCAGTAGTCTTTGTATTATGACAAATGGTGGCAATTATAGTTGTAAAAAAAACAAAATGCTAGTATTCAGGTGTAATTAATTTCAATTTATTTTGAAAGTTCAATTAAAATAACCTTAATTTTTGAACATTAATTCTATAACGATGAAAGCTTCGGATCGCGTGAAACGGACCCGCATTATCATGTTTCTTGCTGCTATTTACAATATTGTTTGGGGGATTGTTATATCGGCATGGCCGCAGATAATGCTTTTCGGCAACCCGCCTACTGATTTTCTGCTGATCCTGATCCGCTGCATTGGAATGCTGGTGGGTGTATATGGCATCGCTTACTATTTTGCCTCACGTGATCCAGTTACTTATTGGCCGCTTATACTCGTTGGGTGGATAGGAAAATTATTAGGGCCGGTAGGCTCGTTGTACTACATATGGGCAGGTAAGCTTACGCCCGCATTTTTGTGGGTAAATGTTTGGAACGATGTAATATGGCTGGTGCCTTTCGGCTGGATAATATGGCATGCGGTGAGAAAACAGCTTATACTTACTGCAAACTAATTAAGTTATACCTGCGCTGGCTGGTTAACCTCCAGCTTGTATCCTTTGCTGCGTACAACAACAATTTTAATGGTTGCATCAGCTTCCAGCTTTTTTCTGAGTTTTGAGATGAACATATCCAGGCTGCGCCCAACAACAACGCCTTCATCTTCCCAAATTTCCTTTTGCAGCCTGCTTCTTTCTATTATCTCGTTAGGAGCCATAGCGAAAATTTGCAGTAAACGGGTTTCTGTCCCGGTAAGCTCTATTGTGCTTCCGTTAACGAAGAGCTTACGGTTTTTTGCGTCGAACAATCCTTGTCCCAGGGTTAACGAGTCGGTATTCTGCACCTCTGTTAAAACTTTCCGCGGCTTGCCGTATCTAAATAAAACAAATCCCACCAGTGCCAAAAAAGGCAAGCCACCCAGCAGGATTTTATTACTTAATAAGTCTATTCTCCCCGGTTTAAACTTGATATTGATTGTGTAATGCGCTTTAGGTTGCTTCCTGCCTATACAGGCTACAATATCATCTTTCTTATTCTCAGATACGGCATAACCATAAGCTATGCCAGCATCGCCGCCATTTAGTACGTTAACAACATAGTCACCTGCCAGCGGGTCTTTGGCCAACAACCGCACTGTAGTATTTACTAGTGAATCCGGCAGAAAAGCAAATTCTTTCTCAAAACTTATCTGGTACTCGTTATCTGCTATTTTTTTAACGGGAAGCACCCTCGATGTACTATCGCCTGATTGTAACAGCAACTCGTGCCCAATTCTGCGCAGTAAAATCTCTCTCCTTGCCAGATCAAAGTCATTACCCTGCGCCATACCAAAGGCCACGCAAATTGTCGAGATCAGCAAAAGCATTATCGCTCCAAACACGTAATTAAGTTTCCTAGAGAGCAGGTTTCGGCTATCAGCCATGGTGTCAAGATTTTATTTACAAAGTTTACAATTTTATTTACAATCTAAGTTCCTCAGGCCTAAATACATCAAAGTATTTTTGTCGCACCAACTCTGACAGGATCAGAAAACTAATTCTGAACATAAACTCTACTTTAAAACTCATCAAATGAAAAGATTATTGTTATTTATCCCGGCTATCATCCTGGTACTATTTCTCCTAAATTCTTTTGTGCTTACAGATAACGAAGTAAAAAAGGCACCAACAAGAGAGGGCAAATCACCGTCAATCGCAAGCATCATATTTAAATCTGCTGATGGCGGACAAACATGGCAGGACATCAGTAAAGGACTGCCCGAGAAATTGCAGAGAGAAGGTGTATGGAGAGGTGGTTTATTTGCAGATGACCTGGGGCTGTATTTACGTGCAGGCAATGGTGTTTATCGCAGTGAACCAAAATCTGCCACTCCATTCTGGACTAAAGAAATTTTTCCGGGTAACCAACGTAACATCATCCATGGCAAAAATGGGATACTCGCCTATGATTTAAGAGGCCAATTCTTAAAAAAACAAAACGGAACAAATAACTGGTCACCCATCTACACCAATTTTCAAGAGCAAGCCACAAGTATTGATAAAACGGAAGATTGGATGTACAAGAATTATAAAGAGAAAGAGGTAAGAACCGTTTTTGAAACTGCCGGAGGCACAGTTCTCGTTGGTTCCAGCAACAGCCTTTTCAGGTCCACTAACAATGGAAAAACCTGGAAACAAGTGCATGTTGGAGACGGAAGAATGCAAATAGTAGAATCGGATGGTGTACTCCTGACCACCAGCAAAAATGGAATATTAAGATCTACCGATGAAGGAGAAAACTGGGAGCCTGTGCTTAGTGAAGGCGGCCTTGGCATCGCTGTAGAACGCATAGATGGCGGATTTGCTGCTATAGTGTATAACACCATAACTCAGACCAACAGCCTGCACATCTCGTTAGACAGCGGAAAAACATGGAAAGCCATAGGCGAAGAACTGAAACCATCCTGGAGTGGTTTACTAATGAAAAAAACAGGCTTGCTTAAGTCCTCGTCGGATATTCTGTCGGTAAAACAAATGGGTAAGTATCTGATATGTGGTTGCGCAAATGGTTTATTCCGGTCGGCTGACAGGGGCAAAACCTGGCATAAACTAAGCCTTCCTGCTATAGGTGGTAATGGCTTTAATTTATCTGTTGCCGGAAATGCAATTTACGTAATACCCAATAAAGGGTGTTAAAAAATAAAGTTCCATAATGATAAGTAGATGTATGCTGGCGCAAGCAGGTAGCGTCAGCATACAATATACTATCTGCATTCTCACTATATTTGCCCTGTGAGATCATTTGCCATTCTGTTGTCGTTATATGTGCTAATGCTGGCTGTAAGGCCATGCTGCAGCGACAACTGCGTGGAAACAGCACCGCTGCAAAAAGAACTTGCAGGCAAAACCCTGCCAAAGGAAAAAGGCTGCCAGGGCTGCTCGCCCTTTTTCTCTTGCGGAAGCTGTGCAGGTTTTGTGGTAAATAATGCAGTGTTTTATACGGCAACTATCGCCCGCGAAGAACCTTTAGAACACTCCTCTGCCTATCGGCAGCCAATTTTAAAAGAGGTAGCGCAATCCATCTGGCAGCCGCCAAAAATAAGTTAGCCATACGTTAATGCCGCTCTGCGGCAATCCATTACTTACTTATAAATCCTCTTCATGAAAAAAATATTCATGCTGGTGCCGGCGCTATTATTTGCTGTCACCGCATTTTCTCAAAATACTTTTAAGGCAGTTATTAAGGACGCCAAAACAAACCTGCCGCTTATTGGCGCCACCGCAACATTACTAAACAGCACCACAGCAGCCGCAGCAGACACTGCCGGGCTGATTACCTTCACCAATATCCCGAACGGCAAACAGGTGCTGCAGTACCGTTATGTTGGCTATAAAACCCGTACCGACACCCTTGTTTTTCCAGTACAGCAAACACAGACTATACTGGTATTACTAGAGACGGAAGATGAAGGTGAAGAACTGGAAGAAGTGCGGGTAAGCGCTACACGCAGCAGCCGAACCATTGCCAACATCCCTACCCGGGTAGAAATGATTGCAGGGGAAGAAATAGACGAAAAAGGCAATATGAAGCCCGGCGACATCCGCATGATGCTGGCCGAAAGCACCGGGATACAAACTCAGCAAACATCTGTTACAACAGGTAACTCCAGCATACGTATACAAGGTTTAGACGGTAAGTACACGCAGATCATTCGCGATGGTTTTCCACTGTATTCGGGATTTTCCGGAGGCTTGGGCCTGTTACAAATAGCCCCGCTGGATCTTAAACAGGTCGAGGTGATAAAAGGCTCCTCCTCTACCCTTTACGGCGGCGGCGCTATAGCAGGCCTGGTAAACCTGGTGTCTAAAACCCCTTCAGACAAAAGGCAGCTTAACTTTCTGCTGAACGGAACATCTGCCGGCGGACTGGATGTAAGCAGCTTTTACGCCGAAAAGTTCAATAAGACTGGTGTTACAGTTTATGCCGCTTATAATCATGGCTCACCGTATGATCCTGCCGGTATCGATCTTACCGCTATCCCCAAATTCGACCGGTTTACGCTAGATCCGAAGCTGTTCCTTTACCTGAGCAAGCGGACAGATCTGTCTATCGGGGTCAACAGCACAATTGAGAAACGCATTGGCGGCGACCTGCACTTCATCCGGGGCGATGGCGACGCGCAGCACACTTATTTTGAAAACAATAAAACCGGCAGGTACAGCACGCAGGCAACCTTACAACATAGGTTAGACACCAACAGCAGTATAATTGTAAAAAATAGCCTAAGCTATTTTGACCGGACAATAACATTACCCGATTATCGCTTTGCAGGTAAACAGGTTTCCACCTACAGCGAAGCCAATTACTCCTACAAGGGGGCTAAAAGCGAGTGGATCTCAGGACTGAACTATCTGACTGAGAATTTTAGAGAAAACCGCAGCAGCGACTTCCCTTTAAGAAGTTATAATTACGTAACAATAGGTGGTTTTGTGCAAAATACATGGGATATCAGCCAAAAAGTAATAATAGAGACCGGCCTTCGTGCCGACCATCATAACCGTTATGGTTGGTTTGTACTGCCACGGATATCGGCCTTATGGAACGTCAGCAATAAGGTATCTACACGGCTGGGAGGCGGTTTGGGCTACAAGGCACCAACGGTGTTTACAGAAGATGCCGAACGCATACAGTTCCGCAATGTGCTGCCTGTAGATGTTGCAAACACCAAAGCAGAACGTTCTTATGGTGCTAATTACGATATAAATTACCGTACCGGCCTGTTAGATAATCAGGTTGGATTCAGTATTAACCAGCTGTTCTTTTATACCCGAATAGAGCAGCCCATCCTACTAACTGCCCTATCTAACGGCAACCTGCAATACCAGCAGCCACCCGGAGATTTGAACACTAAAGGGATAGAAACAAATGTTAAGCTCTCTTATAAAGATTTTAAGCTGTTTATTGGCTACACTTATGCTAATGTTAGTCAGCACACAGGCAATACCATTAGCACCTATCCCCTTGTTTCCAAACACCGGTTGAACAATGTGCTTATTTATGAAATAGAAGACCTGCTTAAGATCGGCCTGGAAGCCTATTACTTTAGCCCCCAAAAACTTAATAATGGCGCAACCGGCCGTGCCTACTGGACCACCGGTCTGATGGGCGAAAAGATTTGGAAACGGTTCTCGCTGTTTATTAACTTCGAGAACCTCACAGATACCCGGCAAACTAAGTTTGGCAGCATATACACCGGCAGCATTACCAACCCAACCTTTAACGACATCTATGCTCCACTGGATGGCTTTGTTGTTAACGGTGGTATTAAAATTAAACTTTAAACATCAGGGGTGTTACCTTTAACCTTTCGGCGCAATTAGCTAATTTCGCAACTTTAGAAAAGAGGACAGGATTTGGATTATTTAAAAGGGCTAAACCCCGAACAAAAAGCCGCAGTACTGCAAATTGAAGGACCGGTAATGATTATTGCGGGTGCCGGCTCCGGCAAAACGCGTGTTATTACCTACCGTGTGGCGCACCTTATACGTAGCGGGGTAGATTCGTTTAACATACTGGTGCTTACGTTTACCAACAAGGCCGCAAAGGAAATGCGCGAGCGTATCAACCACATTTGCGGGCCCGAAGCCAAGAACATTTGGATGGGTACCTTCCACTCGGTGTTTGCCAAGTTATTGCGCGTTGAAGCCGAGAAGATTGGCTATCCTAATAACTTTACCATATACGATACCGACGACAGCAAGAGCGTTATCCGTGCGATACTTAAAGAAATGAGCCTGGATGACAAGCTGTATAATGCAAACTTTGTATATAACCGCATCTCTGCCGCTAAAAACAATCTGGTAGGCTGGCAGGAATACCAGCAGAACGACCAAATACAGGCAGATGATCATTCCAGCGGTCGTGGTAAGCTTGGCGTTATTTATCAAACCTATGCTCAGCGTTGCTTCCGTGCAGGGGCGATGGATTTTGACGACCTTCTGTTCAAGACAAACGAGTTACTGAAGAACCACCCCGATGTATTGCATAAATACCAGCAAAAGTTTAAATACCTGATGGTGGATGAGTATCAGGATACCAACTTTTCTCAGTACCTGATCGTGAAACGCCTTGCCGCAGTGCGCGAAAACATCTGTGTGGTAGGTGACGACGCACAGAGTATATATGCTTTTCGTGGTGCAAACATCCAGAACATCCTCAACTTTGAGAAGGATTATCCTGATTTAAAGGTATTTAAGCTGGAGCAGAACTACCGCTCTACGCAAAACATTGTTAACGTTGCCAATAGCATTATCGCTAATAATAAGGACCAGCTGAAGAAGAACGTTTTCTCTGAAAAAGAGACAGGCGATAAAATAAAGGTAATGCGCGCCTTCAGCGACAACGAGGAAGGCAAGATGGTAGCAGAAGCCATTATGCAGGACCGCAGCAACTATAGTATGAAGTGGCACGACTTTGCTATTTTGTACCGTACTAACGCGCAGTCCCGCTCTATGGAGGAGGCACTTAGAAAGCTTAACATCCCCTATAAAATATATGGCGGCCTATCCTTCTATCAGCGTAAAGAGATAAAGGATCTTATCGCTTACTTCCGGCTCACCTTTAACCCTAACGACGAAGAAGCGTTAAAACGCGTTATCAACTACCCTAAACGTGGCATTGGCGACACTACGGTAGATAGGGTGATAGTAGCAGCCGACAAACACCAGCTCACTCCTTTCGAGATCATACTGCAGGCTAACCGTTACGTGGAAAAAGCACCCGCGTCGCTGGTGAACTTTGCTACCATGATCCAGAGCTTCCAGGTGATCACCAAAAACCAGAGCGCGTACGAGGCAGCCCTGCATATTGCCCAGCACTCGGGCTTGCTTAAAGATTTGTACGAAGATAAATCTGTAGAAGGGCTTAACCGGTACGAAAACATACAGGAGTTGCTCAACGGTATAAAAGAGTTTTCGGAACGTGAGGATATTGAGGAGAAAGGCCTGGATATTTTCATGCAGGATGTTGCGCTGCTTACCAATGACGATAACGACAAGAATCCCAATGCCGATACCGTTTCGCTCATGACCATCCACTCGTCAAAAGGATTGGAGTTCCCGCAGGTATATGTGGTTGGATTAGAAGAAAATCTGTTCCCATCGCAAATGTCGCTCAATTCAAGGTCAGACCTCGAGGAAGAGCGCCGTTTGTTCTACGTAGCCGTAACCCGTGCAGAGCGTAAGCTAAGCATCAGCTACGCTACGTCGCGTTTTAAGTTCGGCACACTCATTAACTGCGAGCCAAGCCGCTTCCTGGACGAGATTGACGCCAAGTTCCTTGATCTGGAAAAATCAGCTAAACCGGCCTCTAGTTCATTTTTTGATGACGAACGTACCGCCTGGAGCCGTAAAGCCGATAGCAAACCCGATACATTTTCACGGCCAAAGGTTGCCACCGCGCCGCCCGCCGCTAAAACAACATCCATACTGGCTAAGGCACACGTGCCATCTCCCGGCTTTAAACCGTCTGATACATCTAACCTGCAGGTAGGCATGCAGGTAGAGCATGAACGTTTTGGATTTGGAAAGGTAATTAGCCTGGAAGGCAACAAGCCCGATATAAAAGCAACCATCTTTTTTAAAGATATAGGGCAGAAACAATTGCTGCTAAAATTTGCTAAACTGAGCATCTTAAACGGGAATGAGTAACACTTATTCCCGTTTCTTGTAGAAGTAATTCCACATATTTTAGTTACCTCAAATTAACTTTCCCTTAATTTAGCCGTCAAATGCACATATATGAATGTGGCACTGGGTTTGGATACTACTTTATACCCTTTTCCCTACAATTAATTTATTATGTACATGATGAGCGAATCAATTAAAAAGAAAACCAACAAATCGGCTGGTAAGAACATCCGCACGCTCCGCCACGAACGCGGCTGGAGCCAGGAAGATGTAGCTAACCGTTTAGGTATTTCTATCCCTGCGTTCTCAAAAATTGAAACCGGAGTTACCGACATCAATTTATCTCGTTTGGAACAGATCGCCAACATTTTTGAAGTGAGTGTAGTAAACCTGCTATCGCTTGAATATGTTGAGGAACCAACCACACAAGACCACAGCCTTACTCTTGTTCAGAAAAAGTTATTCGACAGAGAGACAGAGATTACCAGCCTGCAGCGCAAGGTAATACTGCTTTATGAAGAGCTTTTAAGCAAGAACGGCAGCTTATAAAAAGTAGGTGTTGTTTAGTAAAAGCAACACTTACTTTTTTTGTGGACATCTCAATTTTTCGCATTACTTAATTTAGTTTAACCTCTCGTAAAAATATTGCGCAAGGTGAAATTAAACGCCTTAAATGTTAAGTTATAGAACTTAATGTGTTAAATATCTTAAACCTATTGGTTTTGGAAATATAATTGTAAGGTAAACGACGTAACCAAAACGGAGAGTTTATGTCGACTTACATGATATCTATTTCAAACGCTGACGTGCAGAAGGATGGTACTATTCATGATCCTGGTAATAAGCTTAAAGTAAAGGCTTTTAACTTGCTAAAAGCAAGATTTAAACCGCGTAAGGGAGAAGTAAGGTTTTTTGTTACCGCCGGTGATGAAAAGCTTGCCTTTGAAACAGAGGGGTACGAACGCCACAGGCAGTTACACATTCTGCAGATGATATCTCATTACTGTGTATACCTGGGATTACTGGAAGCCCAAATTCATACCCATTTACCGGCGGCTTAAGTTACACCAGGGGGTTGCTGGTATCATTAAGCATGTCGCTCATTTCAATTATTTTTTGGTCAATGTCTGATACGCATTTGTCCATCATCCGTATACATTCTTCCTGATCAACCAGTCCCTCTTTTTCAAGATTCATTAGCCCGCGCAATGTTGCTATCGGCCCCCTTATCTGGTGAGATAGGTAGCTGGAGTAGTCGGACAGTTTTTTATTTTTCAGCTGGAGATCTTTTGTGCGCTCATCTATAATCTCTTCCAGGTGGTGGTTTATCCTGTCCAAATTATCTTTTTGCCGGGATACTTCCCCGTTCAGTTCTGTAAGCTTAGCGTTGGTGGCTGCTTTGCGTTTTACGTTGCTAACCAGCAAAGCAATTACTACAAGTAACAGGCCGGCTACTATGGTTACCGCCCAAAACTTTATACGGTCGTTTTGCTGCCGCTGTATAATCAGGTCTTTATCCCGCTGTTCTGCCTGTACTTTAAATTGTTCCTGAATAATGTTTATCTGGGTAGACTCATTGGAGATATGAATAGTACTGTCCTGCTTAAATATCATTTGCAGGTATTTAAGTGCACGCTCGTAGTTCTTCCGCTTTAGTTCCAACTGGTAAATCGTCCAGTTATAATCAGATGCCAGCTTTTCGTCCTCTACCTGTTTAGAATAGGCAAGCCCTTCCTGCATTATCCTTTCGGCATCATTAAATTTTCCTTTGGCAATGTATAATGATGCAAGTGTAAGGTTTGTGCTGGCCACAAGCTTGTTAAGGTCCATCTGTTTGGCTGCCTTGTTGGCCGAGAGTAACAGGTTCTCGGCCGTATCAAGTTGGTTAAGCGCAAAGTAAATTACCCCCCTGTTCTGCTCGGCCTGTACAATGTTTACGGTATCCTTTGTTTTAATAAAAAGTTCGTTACTCTTGTTATAAAAGTTAAGCGCCTGGTTAAAGCTTTTTTTACGATAGTAAACGTTGCCTATGTTAAGGTATGTTGAAGCTATCAGTTGCTCATCTTTTAGCTGCCGTGCTACCCCAAGGGACTTATTGAGATAATCCAGCGCCATGCCGTAATTATTATCCAGGTATAAGTTACCTATGTTGTTATACACCTTGGCCTCGCTGCGGATATCATTGGCCTGCTTAAAAAAATCCAGTGCATTTAGGTAGTCGTCAATAGCTTGCCTTGATTGGTTAAGATAGTAGTTACCAATGCCCCTTATACGGAAAGACTCCCCTATTCCGCGGGTGTACTTAATATCTTTTGCTATCCCCAAAGCCCGGGAAGCGTACGACACGGTTTGCTGTGGGCTGGTTAACCGGTTGGCATAAGCCAGCTTATTTAGCTTAACTACTTCGGTGGTATCGTTGTTGTTTAATTCGGCGCTACCATTAGCACGAGCAGCCAAACCTAAAAACAAGAATATACCCAGTAAATAAACTTTGATCATCGGCCGCTGTATGTTGATTTTAGTGGAAAGTTAGGAATATTATGGCAAGTAAACGGGTTAAAATGGAATTTAGAAAAAATGTGCTTAACTTTTTCGACAATATTTACTGTCAATTAAAAAACATAAGTATATTTGGCATGTTAAATTACTGTATAACAATAACTTATATTTAAATAAGAAGTTTTTGTTTGGCGAATTTACAAAACATCAATCTACCTTTTTGAAAATTGCACCTGCCTATAGGTATGCTTTTATTAACAAAGCAAATTGGTTGTTGATAATTTAAAGTATCTGTTAATGGTAACTCACGTACAAATCCCTATGAAAAAAATCCGCCTTACAACACTTATTCTTTTGACAGGTATACTTGCTTCCTGTATGCAGCGAACAGATCTAAAGGTAGTTAAGGTTATTCTTAAAGCTGGCGTAGGCCTCCGCAAAGATGTAGGCACAGCAGATTGATCATCCATAAATAATAAACGAATTAATACATCAATATGAAGAAAATTATAATAGCAGCCCTTGTGTTAGTGTCGGCAACAGTTGTTTCCTGCAAAAAACAACTTACGGCAAAAACGGCCACAGTTATTGAGCAAAACACCAGCCCCTTTAGAAAAGACGTAGGCACGGCAGATTAATAAAAAGAAAAAAAATAAACTCTATAAAAGCAATTCAATAATAAAACAATGAAAAAGACAATTATCGCGGCAGCACTAGTATTAACCACCGGCGTTATTTCAGCATTCACCATCGTTCCCGCTCACCGTGACACCATCACTAAGAAGACCACCTCTACAAGAAAAGACGTTGGAACAGCAGACACAAGAAAAGATGTAGGTACTGCAGATACAAGAAAAGACGTAGGCACAGCTGATTAATTTGGAATAGGAAATCATAAGTAGAAAAGTAATCATCAATAAATTATAGAAATTAATAATCATGAAAAAGACCATTATAGCAGCAGCATTAGTATTAACAACCGGCATCGTATCGGCATTCACCATCGTTCCCGCTCACCGCGATACCATCACTAAAAAGACCACCTCTACAAGAAAAGACGTTGGAACTGCGGATACCAGGAAAGATGTAGGCACAGCAGACACAAGAAAAGACGTAGGCACGGCTGATTAATTAAGTAGCAGGTAGAAAAGTAATCATCATTAATCATAAAAAATCAAAATCAACAATCATGAAAAAGACCATTATAGCAGCAGCATTAGTATTAACAACCGGTATTGTATCAGCATTCACTATCGTTCCCGCTCACCGCGATACCATCACTAAGAAAACCACCTCTACAAGAAAAGACGTTGGAACTGCCGATACCAGGAAAGATGTTGGTACAGCGGACACAAGAAAAGACGTAGGCACGGCTGATTAATTAAGTAGCAGGTAGAAAAGTAATCATCAATAATCATAGAAAATCAAAATCAACAATCATGAAAAAGACCATCATAGCAGCAGCATTAGTATTAACAACAGGTATTGTATCAGCATTTACCATCGTTCCCGCTCACCGCGACACCATCACTAAAAAGACAACCTCTACCAGAAAAGACGTTGGAACAGCAGACACCAGGAAAGATGTAGGTACCGCTGATACAAGAAAAGACGTAGGCACCGCTGATTAAGTTCAAAGTCTTGAGTCGCAAGTAGAACACTAACTCAATCTTATTAATAACAGGAGCAATCCAAAATCAAGCAATCATGAAAAAGACCATCATAGCAGCAGCATTAGTATTAACAACAGGTATCGTATCGGCATTCACCATCGTTCCCGCTCACCGCGATACCATCACTAAAAAGACCACTTCTACAAGAAAAGACGTTGGAACTGCTGATACCAGGAAAGATGTAGGTACTGCAGATACAAGAAAAGACGTAGGCACTGCCGACTAACCAGAGGGTTGATCTGCATACGTTTGAAATGGTGCCAGGCACACTAGCCTGACACCCGGAGTTATTTATTTGCCTGTGGTACAGTTATCCAGGTTATAGTTCAGCGTATAATCTGCACGGCTGTCCGTTTGCTGTCTGCCCGTTTTGGTGTCTGTAACGTACGGCTTTTGGCCAAGGCTTTGTGATGAAAGCTTAAACTGAACTGCCATTGTATCCTTTTGGCCTTCCTGCATAAAGCTCCATACGGCATTAATTTTATTGCCGTTTAGTGTGCCCAGCAAAGTACCCTTACGCCTGTCTTTTTCTTTTGGCAGCCAGTTTAATTCGCCGCTTACTTTGTTTCCGTTTATTATCAGGTGAACAGCAGTGGTATCCTGGTTCTCCGTCCCTTCAGTGCGTAAAAAACAATACTCCATGTTTTGCGCCGGCGTATTTAGCTTCGCGGCATACGAAGTGTCCCCTTTCCCGCTGTCTGTAGCAAGGCTGTCTGCATTTTTTTCGCTTTTGTTTCCTGCGCATGAGGCCATGGCAGCTGCTAATATTATTACGTATCGTCTCATGTTGTGTAACATTTAAGTTGGATATACTACAAGTATATGCTTAAAAAGTTCTTTTTTCTTTTTGGTTTAAAGCTATATTCGGGCTAATCAATTCGCCATGCTTGTAACCAATTTCACACCCTTCCCAACGCTAAAAACCAACCGCCTGTTGCTTCGTGACATTGAGAGTGCGGATGCTGCACATGTGCTCAGCGTACGGTCTGACCCAGAGATGATGCAGTACATTGGCAGGCCTTTGATGACTGGCCACAATGAGGCAAATGCCTGGGTGGAGATAATAAAAAGCAACCAGGCGGCAAATGAAAGTATTAACTGGATGATAACAGAGCATGCTGATAATAAGGCTATTGGAAATATTTGCCTTTGGCGCATAGAAAAACACAACTACCGTGCAGAAATTGGTTATATGCTGGCTACGAGCCACCAGGGCAAAGGATTTATGCAGGAAGCCATTGCAGCTGTTATAGCCTACGGCTTTAATGATATGGGTTTACACTCCATTGAAGCCAACGTTGACCCGGACAACCAGGCCTCTATAAAACTGCTGGAGCGCAACGGTTTTGTAAGAGAGGCTTACTATAGAGAGAACCATTACTTTGATGGTAAATTCCTCGATTCTGCAGTCTACTCGCTGCTTGTAACAAATTATACAAGCCCGTATTAAATTTGTTAGTTAATTAGAAATACATATCTTGCCGCCTGCAAACCTAATGCTTGTGCTTATCACAACTTAACGCAGGCTTCTAAAAACAATTTATAAACAATACAGTTACACTAAAAAAAACATTACACATCATGGCAGCAAAATCAGGAGGCATTACGGCCTATTCGGTAAAAACAAAGACAAAAAATGTACCTATGATCGATCCGGTTATCGACATCAAGTCTGGCAGATATATTGCAACCGGCAAAGATGCCGAAGGCAACAAGATGGCTGCTATAATGGGTAAAGCCACTGCCGAAGAGCACATCAAAAACGGCAACGCTAAAAAAGGTAGCGGCTGGTAAATAATACTTCCTGTAAAAAGGAAAAAAGGAGCGGTTGCCAAGGCAACCGCTCCTTTTTTTTGGAATTAAAAATTTGTCGCTTTATACCTGTAAAAAAATTCCACATTCCAAAAAAAACTAAAAATGACAATGTGAATTGGTGCGATTTTTAAAGGTTACTGCACACAAAATAATACAAAAACAGGCATTTTGATGCTTTTGAAGGCTATTTATGAAGGTTTTCTGCAGGTGTTCAAATTGCGTCGAAATTGCACCGGCACAAAAAAAGCTGAACACTTTTGAACAGTTGGAGTAAAATCAGATGCTCACCCCACCCCAATTTTTGTAAGGTGTAACCGCCAGGTTGGAGTTATGGTAACGGTTATCAGTGCTTACTTCCTGCAGCACCCAGTCAGGTTTTTCAAACTGCTGGCCTTCGCTGTTAAGTTCTATCTCCGCCACAATCAGTCCCGCGTTGTCGCCGGTAAACACATCTACCTCCCAGGTGTTGCCGCCAACCTCTATTTCGTAACGGGTCTTCTCAATCTTAGATATGGTGAGGTCGTTAAGTATTTCATTACCGTCAGCAATTGGTATCTCGTACTCGTATTCGCTGCGGGTAATACCCGTGGTGCTGCCTTTAAGGGTAAGGTAAGCAACTGTATCCGTCACGCGGATACGCACGACACGGTGGTCATCACTTAATATATAGCCCTGCTTAAACAACCTGCCTTCGGGTTTGCTAATTGCCTGCCATTTTGCATGGTCAACCAAAAACTTTCTTTCTATTTCGATACCCATACTATTTATCTAACAATAATGTTATAAAGTGTTAAAACCCCTGCATATTAAACAGCCCATAAAGCTAAATGTTTATCTTAGCCCGGTACACTTATTTTACGATGAATTTAAAAAGATACGCATTATTTCTTCTGCTGATCGCGTTTTGCCTGCCTGCTTTGGCCCAGCGCGATACAGTAAGTTTGAATACTATAGTTACCAAAACCTCGAAACAAATAGTCACCTACCCTTTCGAGAAAGTATACCTGCACCTTGATAAGCCCTACTATGCCGCAGGAGATACTATTTGGTTTAAGGCATATGTAACCATGGATAACCACCTGCCCACACAAATAAGCAATGTAGTGTACGTAGATATTGCAAATGGGCAGGATTCTATCAGCAGGTTACTTAAGCTCCCGATAGTTAATGGTATTGCCAGCGGCAGCCTGCCACTGCTACCCTCTGATTTCCGACAGGGAAATTATCATTTAAGGGCCTTTACGGCTTACATGCGCAACTATGAACCCGAGTACTTTTTTAATAAGAATGTAGTAATAGGCAATGCCGTGCAAAACGAGGTGGCTACAAACGCTTCATTTAAATCTACAGTAAACGGCGGTGCAACCAAGGTTAACGCAGCTATAACCTATAAAGAGCAGGGTAATACATTACTGGCCAATAAAAAAGTGACCTGGACGGTAGTATCAAACGGCGAAGAGATAATCAAAGGAAAAGGCACCACCGATGCAAACGGAACACTAACGGCTGAATTTACCGGCAGCGCCGCACCCATAAAAAACGGAACGCTGGTTACAGTTATAGATATGGGCAATCGTAAAGCAGTAACCAGCAGCTTTCCGCTTAAGAACTTTGTTGGTGGTAACGATATTCAGTTCTTTCCGGAAGGTGGCGAACTTATTACCGGCGTACGTTCTAAAGTAGCCTTTAAAGCGATTAATAACAATGGCACAGGTACCGATGTGAAAGGCGACGTTACAGACAACACCGGAACTGTGGTAGCTACAATAACCTCGGCGCATTTGGGTATGGGTTTCTTTGCCTTTACACCCGAAGAGGGTAAAACCTATAAGGTCAACGTCACCTACACCGACGGCAATAAAGGCAGCTACGACATGCCCCGCATCCGGGCTTCAGGAATAAACCTATCAGCTTATAACAACGATCCCGAGAACCTTACAATAAAAATTTCGGCAAATAGCACTTATTTTCAAGCCAACCAAGGCAAGGTCTACTATATAATTGCACAAAGTGGGGGCGCTGTTTTCTTTGCAGCACAAACATCGTTAACAAGCGCCATTTACAGCGCAGCAATCCCTAAAAGCAAATTCCCGACCGGATTAGTACAACTTACTTTATTAACTGATCATGGTGTAGCGCTTTCAGAACGTGTTGTTTTTATCCAGCATAATGATGCACTTAACTTATCGCTAACTTCAGCCGCAAAAAGCTATACCACGCGTCAAAAGGTTAGGTTGGCGGTATCCGCAAAAAACAAGACCCTGCCGGTGGCCGGTAACTTCTCGATATCGGTTATAGACGAAACCAAGGTACCGTTTGATGAGAGCTCGGAAACTACAATATTAACAAGCCTGTTACTTACATCAGACCTTAAAGGGTATATAGAAAAACCCAACTATTATTTTGGCAAAGATGCAGCCGCAGCAGATAACCTGGACATATTGATGCTTACTCAAGGTTACAGGCGCATTTCTTACCGAAACATAATTGCAGGAAAGGCACCTAACATCACTATACTTCCAGAACAAAACGGGCTTGAGGTAAGCGGCGTTTTACGTAATAGTACCGGCATGACCATTTCCAAAGGGTATGTTAAACTGCAGGTACCTTCTAAGAACTTTTTTGCAGAGGCAGTGACCGATATGGTTGGCAATTTTCGCTTCTCCAAATTAAACTTTGCCGATTCCTCTAAAGTTATTATTACTGGCCGTGCATCCAACACACCAAGCAGGAACCTGGTTGTAACTGCGAATGATGAAACTTACCAATATCCATCAAAAAACAGCATGACTGGGGATGAGGTTGTAAATATCGACAGTACATTTAAAGACTATCTGCAAAACAGCAAACGCAGGTACGATAACCTGCACATTTTGAAAGAAGTAGTGATTAAATCTACTGTTATAAAGCCTGCTAGCCACTCGAATTTTCCTGCTTTAACTGGCCTACCAGCACTCGCCGACCAAACTGTTGATGGCAGCAGACTTAAAGGATGTAATAACTTAATGACCTGCTTACCATCCATGCTGCTTGGGGTAACGGTCGATAACAACATAATCTATCTTGCTCGTAATTACAACAGCGACAAAAAACCTATGCAAGTCTTTCTAAACGGGATGCCGGTAGATTTTACTTCACTAAGTACGGTTTCAGTCGCGGAAGTTGATAACATTGAGGTGTTTAAAAATACTGGCGTTAGCGGCATTGACGCGCAGTACGGCACTGCCGGCCTTGTAGAAATAACGTTGAAAAAGAAAGAGAAAGGCACTAAAGTATCATTTGCACAATTACAGGAGCTAATACCGCCTCCAAATATACTTACCATAATGCCGCTGGGCTACGCCATTAACCGGGAGTTCTACTCTCCTAAGTATGATGTTATTAAAACAGGCAATCTTGGTGGTGACCTACGTACTACCATTTACTGGAACCCTAAGGTGGTAACGGATAAAACAACCGGCGCTACTTTTGTGGAATTCTACAATGCAGATGGCAGGGGAACTTACAAGGCAACTATAGAAGGCATGGATGCTGATGGCAACCTGGGGCGGTACGTGTATAGATACACTGTGAAATAGCGTTTGCATTACTTGCCCATAATTTATTAGTTTTATTATCACTTAAAACTTAATCATTTATGAATATGTCGTTTGTACACTGGCCAGCTATTATCATAGCTGCTTTATCAGCCTTTTTGATCGGAGGCTTATGGTATTCACCTCTCCTATTTGCTAATGCTTGGCAATCAGACAACAATTTAAATACCGAACAACTCCAAGCCGCCAACAAGATCAGGATCTTTGGGTTTACAGCCTTTTTCTCACTCTTGATGGCAGCTAACCTGGCCATGTTTTTGGCCGATGCAAAAACCGATGCAAGCTGGGGTGCTACCGCAGGCTTCTTAGCGGGAGTATGGACCTTTGCTGCCATAGCGATACACAGCCTTTTCGAACTAAAATCATGGAGGCTGATTTTTATCAACGGCGGATACAGCGTCGTATCATTAACGGCAATGGGATTTATAATTGGCGTTTGGCGATAGTATATGACACATCTATGGCGTTGTATTATGAACAATGTCACCACCGCGACGTTACTTATTTGATAAATTAAATATCGATGAGCAACGAAATAACATCTCAAAAAACATTTAGCATAGGCGGCGATCTTACAATAAACCGGCTTGGTTATGGCGCTATGCGTATAACCGGCAAAGGAATTTGGGGGCCGCCGAAAGATCACGATGAATCTATACGAGTATTAAAGCGAGCCTTAGAATTAGGCGTTACTTTTATAGACACAGCTGATAGCTACGGCCCTAATGTGTCGGAAGAATTGATTGCCGAGGCATTACACCCCTACCCCGCTAATCTGGTAATTGGCACTAAAGGGGGTTTGCTTCGTACTGGGCCAGATCAGTGGCCGGTAGACGCAAGTCCCGCCCATCTTAAAGAAGCTCTGGAAGGAAGCCTTAAAAGATTAAAGCTTGATCAAATCGATCTTTACCAATTACACCGTATTGATCCTAAAGTGCCTGCCGAAGAAACTTTTGCCTTCCTTAAACAGGCGCAACAGGATGGTAAGATCAAGCATATTGGGTTGTCAGAAGTGGATGTCGAAGACATAAAAAAAGCCAGCGAGTTCTTTGAGGTGGTGTCTGTGCAAAATATGTACAGTGTAGATAACCGCAAATGGGAAGGTGTTTTAGAATACTGCGAACAAAACAACATAGCCTTTATACCATGGTACCCGCTTAGTGGAGGAAATATACACAGCGAGGAAGTGCTGCAAAAAGTAGCGGATAAACATGGTGTTACTGTTCACCAGGTAGCACTAAGCTGGCTCCTGAACCACTCGCCTAACATCTTGCTAATTCCGGGTACATCAAGTGTTACACACCTGGAAGAAAACATGGAAACCGCAAACGTTAAGCTTGACCAAGAAGATATCGATGAACTCGATGCTATCTCGCCGCCGGTAGGTGGATAAATTTAAAGGAAAAGGGCACTAATGAGTGCCCTTTTCCTTTAACTACTAATATCTTTGAAAGGATGAAAACTAAAGAAGAAATACTAAACAGCTACGAAGTAAAAAACGCAGACGGTATACCAGAAATATCCGCCGAAGACCTTCTAAAAGCAATGGAAGAATATCGCCTGCAAGCCGAACAAGCCGCTTTCGAAGCAGCCAGGCAGTCAGTTGGCTCCGTAGCAAGTATCACCTACAAGTTCTCAAGTTTTGACGATTATCAGGCGAGTTTACAACCTGCACCTATCGTTAATAATCAGGCTGCAAACATCCAGTTAATAGCCGATAGTATATTAGAACAATTCATCCCGCAGGATAAATCGGTATACAATCTTTCTTTCAACATTCGCACTGATGGTCATAGTTACTTGGTAAACTATGTCAAAAATCCACAGGGATATTGGTACTTTGACAGTTTTTCTGATGCTGAGTAATTAACTGCCGGTACTATCCCACACTGGCAACACGGAATGGCTTTACATCTACCGTTTCCCATATCTTTTGCACAATGTAGGGTTCACTTTGTTTCCAGGCTTCAAGCCCTTCTTCACTTTCAAACTGGAGCACCATCACCGAGCCGATCATCTTGCCATCATCGTTCAGCATTGCTCCTCCCAGCACATAGTTCCCAACAGCTTTTAGTGCAGCAGCTCCGTCCAGATGGTGAGGGCGTACATTCATTCGGCGGTCAATAGCGCCTTCGTCCGTATAGTCGTAGGCTGTAATTAAGTATTGGTTCATTTTTTGATTGTTAGTATAACTGACTAACAAGTATACAGAGCTTGTGTTTAACCAACAAAATAAATCTATAATCTGCCAAACCGCCGCAAATAACTGTAAGTTTTACAATATTTGCGCTATACTACTACAACCATGGAAGATCGCCTGAGAGAAGAGTTCTCTACATACTACGATAAGCAACCTACGCAAACCTATTTCTGCCCGGGAAGGCTAAACCTGATAGGCGAACATATAGACTATAATGGCGGCCTGGTTATGCCGTGTGCCGTAACGTTTGGAACTTACCTGCTGGTTGCACCAAACAATGATAACGTCTTTCGTTTTAAAAGCCTCAATTTTGAAGATACTGCTGAGGTTCCGATTAACGATACTTACGAAAAGACCGGGACATCCTGGTATAACTATCCTCTAGGTGTAATTACGCACTTCTTAAAAGATGGTAAAACTCTGAAAGGGTTAGATATGCTTTACTACGGCAATATCCCTATTGCTTCGGGCCTATCGTCTTCGGCTTCAATAGAGGTAGCTACCGCTTTTGCTCTAAATGACCTTTTTAATGGGGGATATACAAAGCTCGAACTCGTTCTTCTTTCTAAATGGGTAGAAAACGTCTTTATCGGTCTGAACAGCGGCATAATGGATCAGTTCTCGGTAGCTTTTGGTGAAAAGAACAAGGCCTTGATGTTAGATTGCAACACACTCGAATACGAGGCTGTAGACAGCAATCTTGGAGAGTACGTATTGGCTATTATAAATACCAACAAACCACGCAAATTGGCGGAATCCAAATACAACGAACGCGTACAGGAATGCCAGTCGGCGCTTACTGCGCTAAAAAAGGAATTAGACATAAACTTTCTGTGTGATATAGATACAGAAACCTTAAGCAAGTACAAGCATCTGATAACTGACGAGGTCGTTTTAAAACGCGCCACACACGTTATTGAGGAAAATGACCGTGTTAAGTTGGCGGCCAAAGCTTTAAATGCTAATGATCTTAACAAATTTGGCCGGTTAATGTATGCCTCTCATGACTCCTTGCGCGATTTGTACGAGGTAAGCGGTAAAGAGTTGGATGCAGTTGTGGACTACAGCAAAACCAACCCCGATGTTGGCGGTGCCAGGATGACCGGTGCTGGTTTCGGAGGCTGTGCCATCGCGCTGGTAAAATCAAGCGCATTTGAAAAATTTAGCGCCGAAATAACGGAGTATTACACAAACACCATAGGCTACGCTCCTACCGTTTACAGCTCTCTTATTGGCGATGGAGTAGGTTTATTGCAAAATACCGTACATGCGTAAACTTAAGCTCGACGAACTAAACCGCGCCTCTGTAGAGGAATTTAAGGCACAAGACAAATTGCCCGTTGTAGTAGTGCTGGATAATGTTAGGAGCATGCACAACATTGGCTCCATTTTCCGCACAGCCGACGGCTTTGCCTCAACTGCTGTATACTTGTGCGGCATTACAGCGCAACCGCCACACCGCGAAATAGAGAAAACGGCTCTCGGTGCTACCCAATCAGTACACTGGGAGTATTTTGAGGATGTAACTGCGGCTCTGATTAAGCTACGTGCTGATGGGTACAAGATAGTTGCTGTTGAACAAGCAGAAAATAGCACAATGCTAAATGAGTTTAGTCCAGCTGCGGGAGAAAAGTACGCCCTTATTTTCGGCAATGAAGTAAATGGTGTAAGCGATGAAGCCATGCAGATGATAGACACCTGCCTGGAGATACCGCAATTCGGCACCAAGCATTCGTTTAATATTGTGGTATCGGCAGGTATTGTGCTTTGGGATTTCTTTTCTAAACTCAATTAAGATCACCCTATCATGATCAGCCACCTTGCCAAAAAACTGTTAATGAAGCCCGGACAAACCTGGCTAATCCTTGATGCTCCTGAAGGTTATACCGCTAAGCTGGAGCCCCTGCCTGAAAGTATAACGCTGACTTACAGTTTGGGTGATGCTGTGAATGGAATACAGTTTTTCGTTAAGAACAGCACTGAATTTAAAAGCTCGCTTAAACTATTAGCGAATATCCTTAAACCGGATACTATACTTTGGTGCATATACCCGAAGAAGAAGAAGGGCATAGATACAGATCTGGAGATGATGAGCGGCTGGGAAGCGTCCAAGCCATATGGATTACGCCCTGTAGCATCTGCGGCTATTGATGATGTGTGGACCACCCTCCGTTTTCGGCCGGAAAGCCTCGTAAAGCATTCTGAATCACGCAACGAGGCTATCAAAGCCAACGACTACTCGGCATATATCAACCCGAATGATAAGACCGTACGATTGCCTGATGATGCCGCGGTACTCCTTTCGCAAAGGCCCGAGCTTCTCAATTACTTTAATACCCTCGCCTACTCTCATAGAAAGGAATACGTTGTTTGGATACTAAGCGCCAAACAGGAAAAAACCCGCGAGGCACGCCTGACTAAGATGGTGGAAATGCTTGCCGCCGGGAAGAAAAATCCTTCAGAAAAATAGCAGCCGAATTGCGCCAGGTGTTCAAAAGTGTTCAGCTTTTTTTGTGCCGGTGCATTTTGAACACTCTTTTGGCGAACCGCTTCCTCATGGTAAAAACCTTCGAAAAAAGCATCGGCAAGGCGGTTTTTTACCTGAAAACCTTGCAGTAACCTTCAAAAACCGCAGCAAAAAAACAGGTAAAAACAAGATAAATTTGCAAGTAATAGTATTTATTACAGGTATAAAAAGCCATTTGCCCGGCAACAAAAAAGGCCGCCATAAGGCAGCCTTCCTACTATGCTAATTTTGTAAAACGTCTTAATAGAATACCTGCTCAAACTGGTTAACGGCGTCCTTGCTTTCCAGGTTGGAGTGGCCCATCAGGAACTCGTCTACCTTGCGTGCAGCCTCACGGCCTTCGGATATTGCCCAAACCACCAGCGACTGCCCGCGGCGCATATCGCCTGCTGCAAACACTTTGCTTACGTTCGTGCGGAAGTTACCTTCTTTAGCCTTCACGTTTTTGCGGTCGTCCAGCGCTACGTTAAGTTGCTGTAAAGCACCTTCGAACTGTGGGTTAACAAAGCCCATTGCCAGGAAAACGCGCTGACAAGGTATCTCCCGCTCGCTGCCCGGCACTTCGCTAAACTTAATTGGCCGGCCCATTACATCTATTTCCCAGCTAACTTCAGACACCTTAAGTGCACGCAGTTCGCCGTTCTCGTCGCCTAAAAATTCTTTGGTGTTGATGCCCCAGAAACGTTCAACCCCTTCTTCGTGGCTGCTGGTTGTCTTAAGCACCATCGGGTACGTTGGCCATGGCATGTGCGCGGTACGCTGTTCAGGCGGCTGCACCATCACCTCAAACTGCTTTACCGACCGTGCACCCTGGCGGTTTGATGTACCTACGCAATCGCTGCCGGTATCACCACCACCTATAACTACCACATCTTTATCTGTAGCAATAATTTCCTCGCCTTCAACAGCAATGTCGCTCACACGCTTGTTTTGCTGTTTCAGAAAATCCATGGCGTAGTGAACACCCTTCAGCTCCCTGCCGGGTATAGGCAGGTTACGCGGGATGGTTGAACCTCCAGCCAGTACAACAGCATCATGCGTCCGCACCAGTTCGTCTGCAGGAATGGTCTTACCTACTTCAACGTTGGTTTTAAACACCACACCATCTTCTTCCATGATCTGGATACGGCGGTCTATCACCCACTTCTCCAATTTAAAATCCGGAATACCGTAGCGCAGCAAACCACCCGGGCGGTCGTCGCGTTCGTAAACGGTTACTGCATGCCCTGCTTTGCTCAACTGTGCCGCAGCGGCCAATCCTGCCGGTCCCGACCCTACAACGGCTACCTTTTTGCCCGTTTTAATAAGCGGCGCAACAGGCTTAACCATGTTTTTAGAGTAGGCTATCTCTATAATGTGCTTCTCTATCTCCTCGATAGCAACCGGTGGTTTATTAATGCCTAACACACATGCCGATTCGCACGGAGCCGGGCATATCCTGCCGGTAAACTCCGGGAAGTTATTTGTTGATGATAATATCTGGTAAGCTTCGCTCCAGTTCTTGCGGTAAACCGCGTCGTTAAACTCAGGTATAACATTACCCAGCGGGCAGCCGTTGTGGCAAAAAGGTATACCGCAGTTCATACAGCGTGCAGACTGCTGGTTAAGCTTTTCCTCGGGGTACAGGCCTACAAACTCGTTATAGTTCTTTACCCTTTCTGCAACCGGTGTTTTTTGGGGAAGTTCCCTGTTAAATTCCTGAAATCCTGTAACTTTTCCCATAAAATTAACTAGCTGTTTGGTATTGTTGTTTTTCTATCACCTTCTTGTACTCTTTTGGATAAACCTTTACAAAGTTGCCCGACGCTTCATTCCAGTTCTTCAGGATGGTTTGCGCAATCTTGCTGCCGGTAAGGTGAATGTGTTTCTTAAGTAAGTCTAATATTTGCTCTTCGTCTTTTAACGACAGCGGGTCAAGGTCTACCATTTCGGTGTTGCAATTAGCTGCAAAGCTTTTCTCCGGATCGTATATCCAGGCTAAACCGCCGCTCATGCCTGCAGCGAAGTTACGGCCTGTTTTACCAAGGATAAGTGCACGGCCGCCGGTCATGTACTCGCAACCGTGATCGCCGGTGCCTTCTACTACGGCTGTGGCGCCGGAGTTACGCACCGCAAAACGCTCGCCTGCCATACCGCGAACAAACAGCTCACCAGAGGTGGCGCCGTACAGCGCAACGTTACCAATGATGATGTTATTTTCGGGTGTGAAAGTCGCGCTAGCAGCAGGATAAATAGCCAGCTGTGCTCCGGATAATCCCTTGCCTACATAGTCGTTAGCTTCGCCTTCCAGTTCAAAAGAAATGCCTTTTGTGGTGAACGCGCCAAAGCTTTGCCCTGCAGAGCCTTTAAATTTGTAGTTGATGGTATTGTCAGGCAAACCTGCAGATCCGTAGATCTTTGATATTTCGTTAGAAAGAAGCGTACCAATAGTACGGTCTACGTTCTTTACATCAAACGTGGCGAATACCGGGGTCTTGTCTTCCAGCGCAACCTTAGCGCTTTCCAGCAATCTCCAGTCAAGGATGGCATCCATCCCGTGATCCTGTTTTTCGCTGTTGTAAAGCGTTAAGCCTTTAGCATTGGTCACCGGGTGCAGTATGCCGCTCAGGTCAACCTTTTTAGCTTTCCAGCTTTGGATGTTGTCCCTAACCTTCAGGAACTGTACGCGGCCTACCATCTCGTTAATGGTACGGAAGCCCAGCTCAGCCATTATCTCGCGCAGCTCTTCAGCCATAAAGCGGAACAGATTCACAATATGGTCAGCCTTACCGCTAAACAGTTTCCTTAATTCAGGATCCTGCGTAGCTACTCCAACAGGGCAAGTGTTCAGGTGGCATTTGCGCATCATGATACAACCGCCTGCAACCAATGCCGCAGTTGCAACTCCCCACTCTTCGGCACCCATAAGGGCAGCAATGGCAAGGTCACGACCGGTCTTTAACTGGCCATCTGTTTGCAGCACTACACGGCTGCGTAGTTTATTGCGTACCAGGGTCTGGTGCGCTTCGGCAAGGCCAAGTTCCCAAGGCAAGCCTGCGTGTTTTATAGAGCTTATTGGCGATGCACCTGTACCACCATCATAACCGGCTATCAATATCACATCGGCATGCGCCTTTGCAACACCCGCGGCAATGGTGCCTACACCCGCTTTTGATACCAGCTTAACGTTGATACGCGCTGCACGGTTAGCGTTCTTTAGGTCGAAGATAAGCTGTGCCAAATCCTCAATAGAATAAATATCGTGGTGCGGCGGTGGCGATATTAAACCAACACCAGGGGTAGAGTGGCGGGTTTTGGCAATCCAATCGTCTACCTTATGACCCGGCAGCTGCCCGCCTTCGCCTGGTTTTGCACCCTGCGCCATCTTTATCTGTAGTTCATCGGCATTGGTGAGGTAATTAGCTGTTACACCAAAACGTGCAGAAGCTACCTGCTTGATAGCAGAACGCATCGAATCGCCGTTTGGCAGCTTATCGTAGCGTATCTCGTCCTCGCCGCCTTCGCCGGTATTGCTTTTGCCGCCAATGCGGTTCATGGCAATAGCCATTGTGCTGTGCGCCTCATGTGAGATAGAGCCGAACGACATGGCACCTGTAGCAAAGCGCTTCATGATGTTTTCTGCCGGTTCAACCTCATCTATACTGATGGATTCGCGGTGATGCGCAAAGTCAAGCAAGCCGCGTATGGTGTAATGCTTTTCTGTTTGTTCGTTAACCTTGGCAGCGTAGTTTTTGTAAACGGCGTAGCTGTTGCTGCGGGTAGCATGCTGTAGCAGGTGAACAGTATCCGGGTTAAACAAGTGCGCTTCGCCCCTGCGTTTCCATTGGTAAATGCCACCTTCGGCAAGCAGCTTGGTATCCGTTTTATTGCTGCTGAAGCCAATTTTGTGCTTGCAAAGCGCCTCGCGGGCAATCTCATCAAGGCCTAATCCGCCAATACGGGTAACTGCTCCATGGAAGTACTTATCTACAACGGCTTTGTTAATGCCCAGTATCTCGAACACCTGTGAACCGTGGTACGACTGCAGGGTAGATATTCCCATTTTAGAGAAGATCTTGAGCAAGCCATCATTAACTGACTTAACGTAGTTTTTGTAAAGCGACTTAAGGTCCAGATCAGTCTCCAGGTTGCCATTGTTCCTTAATGTCTCAATGGTAGACAGCGCCAGGTACGGGTTGATAGCAGTAGCGCCAAATGCCAGTAAAGTAGCAAAGTGGTGTACTTCCCATGCGTCGCCCACTTCGGCAACAATACCTACCGAACCACGGCATCCTTTTTTAATAAGGTGGTGGTGCACTGCCGAAACAGCAAGCAGCATTGGTATAGGCGCGTGCTCCGAATCTACAGCACGGTCAGACAGGATCAACACCTCGAAACCATCATCAACAGCATCCTCTGCATAACGGCAAAGGCGCGCTATACCTTTTTCAAGCGAGCCCGGCAAGCCGTCAGCCTTGAAATAAGTTTGTAAGGTTTTAGCATGGAAAAGGCCGGTATCTATAGACCGAAGCTTTTCAAGCTGGTGGTTTTTTAATATGGGGTGGTTAAGCACTACGCAGTGGCAGTGCATCTTGTCTTCATCCAGCAGGTTACCGTTATTACCTATAAAGGTAGCAAGGCTCATTACCAAACGCTCGCGGATAGGGTCTATCGGCGGGTTGGTAACCTGGGCAAAAAACTGCTTAAAGTAGCTGGAGAGGTGCTGAGGCTTGTCTGACAGGATGGCCAGCGGCACATCGGTACCCATAGAGCCGATAGGCTCCTTACCGTCCAAAGCCATAGGCTTGATGATGGTATCAATATCCTCGCGGGTGTAACCAAACACCTGCTGGTAGCGGAAAACCGAATCGGGCGACAAACTTGCGAATGCCAAACGAGGCTCGGAAAGTTCGCCTAGTTGTATTTTATAATTCTCCAGCCAGCGGCCATAAGGCTGCTGCGAAGCAACTTGTTTCTTTATCTCATCATCGGTGATGATGCGCCCTTTTTCGGTATCTATCAGGAGCATTTTACCGGGCTGCAGGCGGCCTTTACGTACAACGGTACTCTCGTCAATGGTAAGCGTACCTGCTTCAGAAGCGGCGATAACACGGCCATCATTGGTAATAACGTAACGCAGCGGGCGAAGGCCGTTACGGTCAAGCAAGGCGCCTACCAGTTTACCATCAGTAAAGGTAATAGCGGCAGGGCCATCCCAAGGCTCCATCAGGGTAGCGTGGTATTCGTAGAACGCCTTTTTGATAGGATCCATCTGCTCGTTGCCATCCCATGCTTCGGGTACCAGCATCATCATTACGTGCGGTAACGAACGGCCGGAGTGCAGCAATACTTCGATGATGTTATCCAGGCAAGCTGAGTCGGACTGGTTGTTGTCAATAACCGGCAGTAGCATATCCATTTCTTCGGCAGTGAAGTAAGAAGATGCATAGGACTTTAAGCCCGAATAGAACCAGTTAAGGTTACCGGTAAGCGTGTTGATCTCGCCATTGTGCGCAATTAAGCGGAATGGTTGAGCCAGTTTCCAGGAAGGGAAAGTGTTAGTTGAAAAGCGCGAGTGGATCATGGCAAAGCCAGATGCCATACGCGGATCAGCAAGATCTGAAAAATATTTACGCAGCTGGTAAGTAGTTACCTGGCCTTTGTACACAATGGTTTTGCAGGATAGCGAAGTGAAGTAGAAATACTCCCCTGCGCCGGGCACGGTATCAACAACTGTTTTGTTGATGTAGCGCCTTAATATATACAGCTTGCGCTCAAAATCGTCGGCGTTGGTAATATGGTGCGGGCGGGAGATGAACAATTGCTCCACATCCGGTTCGGCCTGGCGGGCGGTTTCACCAATTACTGATGAATCAACCGCCATTTTGCGGTAACCCAGTTTGTGCAGCCCAAGTTTTTCTATTGCATTGGTAATAATGGTGCGGCAGGCCTTTTTTAATGATGGCTCTTTAGGGAAAAAGATCATCCCTACGCCGTACTCGCCGGGTTCAGGCAAACTAATCTCCAGGTTAGAGCACTCTTCCATTAAAAATTCGTGCGGAAGCTGTATCAATATACCTGCACCGTCGCCGCTTTCCGGGTCACAGCCACAGGCACCACGATGCTCCATGTTTTCCAGCATCGTTAGAGCATCATCAATAATGTTGTGCGATTTATGTCCGTTGATGTTGGTTATAAAACCTGTTCCGCAAGAGTCGTGTTCAAATTCGGGCCTGTAGAGACCCTGGTTGCCTTCAGTTTGATCCATCGTTTTTAACCGAGTATTTGTAATTCGGGTAATAACGAAGTTACTTAATAATAATAATTTTATAATATCAGAGGTACATTTTTTAGATTATTGTAAAACAATCAGCATAACAAATATGCTTTTTGCAATGTCTATAAAAATAGTATACAAAAAATAGTAAGTTGATAATTTTGGACTTACTATTAATATGCACACATAATAAATGAAGCCTTTGCAGTAATTTTGCCGCCTATAATATCTGATAGCTATAAGATGTCCGAAAAGAATAAAGCAGTATTTCTGGATCGCGATGGCGTACTTAACCAGGAAATGGGCGATTACGTTTGTAAAGTAGAAGACTTTCATATCCTTGATAATTTTGACGCGCTGAAAGAACTGCAGGACCGCGGCTATTTACTTCTTGTCGCCACCAACCAGGGCGGCATTGCTAAAGGTTGGTATTCCGAAGATGAGCTGGGCAAAATGCACGCGCTACTTAAAACAAAGTACGCTGAACATGGCGTAGACATAAAAGATTTTTTCTATTGCCCGCATCATCCGCTATTTACGGGCGACTGCGATTGCCGCAAACCAAAGCCAGGTCTGCTGCTACAGGGGATTGAAAAGTACAATATAGATCCATCAAAGTCGTACTTTATAGGTGACCGCGAGCGTGATGTAACTGCCGGAACAGCGGCTGGTGTAAAGGGAATTTTAATTGACAGCGACCAGCCGATAAGCACAGTGCTAGACCTGATAGACTAGTTTTCGCAAGTTCCTTTGAGCGGCCGGTTTACAGTGACCAAACACGCAAGTGAAACAATCGGGTATTAAACACGTTAAAACCGCATGGCCTTTTCGCGTTCAATTAAAGATCTTGACACGTTAATAGCTTGCGCCGCGGGCTTTTTCCTTATCTGCCTTTTTACGAGTTACAGCGGCATTGGCATCTCGCCGGACTCTATCATGTACACCAGCGCTGCCCGCAGTTTCGCTGCCGATGGCTCGCTCAAAACGTTCAATCACATTCCCATTGTTGATTTCCCGGTCTTCTATCCGCTGTTCCTGGGTTGCATAACGGTGATCTCCCGTATAGATCCTGTAGCCTTCGGTACTGTATTAAATGCTACGCTGTTTGCCTCACTACTATATACCAGCGGCTGGATCATGAACCGGTTTGTGCCATCATCCCAACTTTACAAGTGGTTACTGCTGCTTGCTATTGCCCTAAGCCCCGGCCTGCTGCAGATCTACTCCTATCTCTGGTCGGAAACGTTGTTCATACTTGAGGTGCTGTTCTTTATTATCGCATTCAGGCAATATTTAAATAAGCATACGCTTAAGTGGCTGGTTGTGGCAGCTGGTATAGCTGCTATCAGCTGTATAACGAGGTATGCTGCCGTTACCATTGTGGGTACAGGCGGCCTGCTCCTGCTGCTTGACCGTACACTCCCGATAAAAAAGAAGATAAGCCATATAGTGATATACGGGCTGATATGTATCTCTTTACTGGTTGCCAACCTTGTGCACAACGCACTGGTCACCGGCACTATAACCGGCCCGCGGGAACCTTCCATTACACCGTTTATAGATAACCTGTACTACTTTGGCACCGTAATGTGCGACTGGGCGGGCTTTACCCCCAATCAGTATTTCCTGGCTATACCAATAGCATCTATTATGTTGCTGGGCTTTATAGCGGCGCTGGTATACAACTTCTATCGCCGGCACCTTAACAGCTATGAGAACCTGGCTATTACTTTTTCGCTGGTTTACGGGCTGTTCATTATACTGTCGTCTACCTTCTCACGGTATGAGCGTATAAATAGCCGGTTGTTGTCACCCTTGTACCTTACCACACTATGGGGTTACACCAGCTGGGCTTTGCTGTGGCTGAAGAGTATTGAAGTGAAACGAACTCGGATGATCGTTGGCGCAGTACTTACTCTACTAATGCTGGGTTTCTGCACAAAAGAGTTCATTATAGATTACAAACGATACCAGGACCAGGTAGTAGATGAATACGGCGCTCCCGGCTACACCGATAACAGCTGGATGGAGTCGCCTATGGCCAACTACCTGCGCACCATGGATAAAAAGTTATTTGACCCGAAAGTTATTGTTTATACCGATGCACATGAGGCGGTATACTTTTTCTCAGGCATGTCCAGTTACCTGGTGCCACATGTGTTCTTTAAAGAAAACATCAAACGCTTTATGGATACCAGGAGGTTCTATCTTATCTGGTTCAAAGCGCTGGAAAACAAGGAACTAATCACCTTGCCAAACATACAGAAACAAAAGAAGCTACGCCTGATCAAGGACTTCGGCGAAGAAGGTGCGATATACGAGTACAACGGGTTGGATTCTTTGAAAGGAAGCAAGTAGCTCTCGAAAAACGCACAAAAATCTTCATACCATTTTGATTTAATAAACAACTGTCTATATTTGCAGCGCTTACCCATAGTTTTACTATACAAATAATGGAACAGTACAAACAACATCATCTGCATCTGCACCATCACCGCCCGGTGATGAATAGATAATGTATGTTTCTACGTGAAATAACAACCCCATTTTTTTATAGTACCTTAATTCCAGCTTGTGAAAACACTAAAAATAGCGATCCAAAAATCGGGTCGGCTCAACGAAAAATCCGTTGAATTATTAAAGAATTGCGGCTTAAACTTCGAAAATTACAAAAGTTCGCTTATCTCACCTGTCTCCAACTTCCCGTTAGAAATACTTTTCCTGCGCGACGATGATATCCCAGAATATGTTCAGGATGGCATAGCCGACCTGGGTATTGTTGGCGAGAACGTTATACAGGAAACAGAGGTTAAAGTAAGTTACCTGCAGCGGCTTGGCTTTGGCAAGTGCTCGCTTAAAATAGCGGTGCCCAACAACACCGGCATCGAGAGCATTGGCCAGCTAAACGGACGCTCAATAGCTACCACCTACCCGGTTATTCTTGGGAAATTTCTGAAAGAACAAAACATCGTTGCTGATATCCGCACCATTTCCGGCTCCGTAGAAATATCCCCGGGCCTGGGCCTGAGCGATGCTATTTGCGACCTGGTATCCACTGGTGGTACCCTGAAAAGCAACGGATTAAAGCCCTTTGCCGATGTAATGTCCTCTGAAGCGGTGCTGATTGGCCGCGCCGGTAGCGAGAACGAAGATTTAATTCAGGAACTTATCCAGCGTATACAGTCTGTCTTGCGTGCCAAAGAAACCAAATACGTGGTACTAAACGTTGAGCGCGATAATCTTCAGGCGGTAATAGCATTATTACCAGGCGTAAAAAGCCCGTCGGTGGTGCCACTGGCAGAAGAAGGTTGGGTAGCTGTACACACCGTTATTCCCGAGCGTGACTTCTGGGATCGCATAAGCCAGCTTAAACAAGCCGGCGCACAAGGTATAGTGGTGATGCCGATAGAGAAGATAATATTGTAAGCCCCCCACCCCCTAAAGGGGGAGTAAAATATTAAACGATGAATAATCAAAAAAAATCAGAAGCAAGCTTTTCAAAAGCTCCCCCTTTAGGGGGCGGGGGGGGCTTGCGATTATATAAGTACTCTGATCTTTCTATTTCTGATATCACCAATCTGGTTCAACGCAATGTTGACCCTGTTAATGAGATACGCACGCTTGTCGAGGATATTATAGACAATGTTAAACAGCATGGCGACAGCGCTTTGATCGATTACGCAGAGAAGTTCGACAAAGTGCAGCTGGATAAGCTATACTTAGATAACGCCGAACTGACCGAAATAGCTGCTGCAGTATCTGCAGATCAGCAGAAGGCGCTGCAAACGGCTTATGACAATATTTACAAGTTCCACCAATCACAGGTAAAGACAGAAGATAAGGTGGAGACTATGCCGGGAGTAACCTGCTGGCGAGAACTGAGGCCGATAGAAAAGGTAGGATTATATATACCAGGTGGCACAGCAGTTTTACCATCCACCTTCCTGATGCTGGGCATCCCAGCAAAAATTGCCGGCTGTAAAGAGATTGTAGTTTGTTCGCCTCCACAAAAGAACGGCAAAGTAAATGCCTTTATAGCTTACGTTGCCATAATGCTGGGTATTGATAAGGTATACCTCGCGGGTGGTGCACAGGCGGTTGCATCGATGGCCTACGGTACCGAAACCATCAGCAAGGTAGATAAGATATTTGGGCCCGGCAATCAATTTGTGACCAAGGCTAAAATTATTATACAAAGCACAACAACCACCGCAATTGATATGCCTGCGGGCCCGTCAGAAGTACTGGTTATTGCAGACGAGACTGCAAACCCGGCCTATGTAGCGGCTGATCTTCTGGCGCAGGCTGAGCACGGAATAGACAGCCAGTCGGTGCTGGTAAGCACCTCTCAGCAGTTGATCGACGCGACGCTGCTGGAGGTAGAAAAGCAATTGCAGGTACTACCAAGGGCTGAGATCGCGCGCCAGGCTATAGATAACTCTTACGCGGTACTAACGAATAACCTGCTTGAGGCCATGGAATTCAGCAACCAATATGCCCCGGAACACCTGATATTAGCAACCGATAATTGGGAGCAAATAACACCGGAGATCATTAATGCCGGATCTGTTTTCCTCGGAAACTTAACACCGGAAAGTGCAGGTGATTATGCATCGGGCACCAATCACACACTGCCTACCAGCAGTTACGCGCGGGCATATTCGGGTGTATCTGTCGATTCGTTTGTAAAGAAGATCACTTTTCAGCACTTAACTGAGAAAGGCATCCAAAACATAGGTCCATCGGTAGAAATACTGGCCGAATTGGAAGGGCTGCACGCGCACAGGAATGCGGTAAGCATCAGGCTAAGCCCCCCAGCCCCCTGAAGGGGGAGCAGAATTAAACTGCGTGTTATAATGGGAACGAAGCAATCCCAATTATCAGACGCACATTCAATAGTTTAGGATTGCTTCGTACCTCTTAAAAACATCGATTGATTATCAAATGAGCGAAGAAATAAGTAAAGGTTTTTACAGCAGTCCCGACGGCAACTCCCCCTTCAGGGGGTTAGGGGGGCTTTTACGCGATAACATTAAACGCCTTGTACCCTACTCGTCTGCACGGGATGAGTTCCAGGGGGAGGCCAGTGTGTTTTTAGATGCTAACGAAAATGCCTTTGGCTCGCCGCTGGTGCAGGCATTTAACCGCTACCCGGATCCTATGCAGCACCAGGTGAAGCTGCGCCTGAGCCAGATAAAAGGCGTGCCTGCCCGGAATATTTTTTTAGGTAACGGCAGCGACGAAGCTATCGATGTGCTGTTCCGCAGTTTTTGCAACCCGGGTGTAGATAACGTAATTATCGTCCCTCCCACCTACGGCATGTACGAGGTATCGGCCAACATAAATGATGTTGCTATAAAAAAGGTGCTGCTTACAGATGAATATCAATTGAACCTGGAAGGCGTTGCCGAGGCTATAGATGACAATACTAAGCTCATCTTTATCTGCTCACCCAACAACCCTACCGGTAACTCTATCAATCGTGACGATATAGAAACGTTACTGGCAAATTTTCATGGCATCGTAGTAGTTGATGAGGCTTACATAAACTTTAGCCGGCAGAAAACCTTTATACAGGAACTTACCGAATACGCCAACCTGGTAGTATTACAAACGCTTTCAAAAGCCTGGGGACTTGCAGGTTTGCGCGTAGGTATGGCGTTTGCCAGTGAAGAGATTATTGAAGTTATGAATAAGGTTAAGCCACCTTATAACATTAACGAAGCATCGCAAACGCTTACTTTGCAGGCGCTGGCCAATGTAGAACAGGTAAATGCCTGGATAAAAGAAACGCTGGAACAGCGCGACAAACTGGTGCTTACCTTAAAAGACATGACCTTTGTGCGTGACATCTACCCTTCCGATGCCAACTTCATTCTGGTTAAGACAACCGACGCAAAAGGTATTTACAACTACCTGGTAGATAATGGTATAATTGTGCGAAACCGCAATAATGTAGAGCTTTGTGAAGGGTGCCTGCGCATTACTATAGGCACACCTGAAGAAAACAATAAACTGATAGCTACTTTACAAAAATATCAATGAGCCAATTGCAAAAAGTACTGTTTATAGACCGCGACGGCACCCTTATTAACGAAACACCTGATGAGCAGATAGACTCATTTGAAAAGCTGACCTTTTACCCGGGCTGCCTTCAATACCTCCCAAAAATAGCTGCAGAATTGGGCTATGAACTGGTAATGGTAACAAATCAGGACGGTATGGGTACCTCGTCATTCCCGGAGGATACTTTTTGGCCGGTGCACAACTTCATTATCAAAACTTACGAGAACGAAGGTGTGCACTTTACACATCAGGCTATTGACCGTACTTTTGCAAAGGACAACCAACCAACGCGCAAACCGGCTACCGGCTTGCTTACTCAATATCTGGATGCTACCAGGTACGACCTTGCAAACTCCTTTACCATTGGCGACCGTAAGAACGATATTTTACTGGCCCGTAACCTGGGTGCAAAAAGCATTTGGCTAAACAACCGCACCGGCTTAGGTGACGGGGAGTTTGAGGCCGGTAGTGATAACCTGGCCGATGTTATAGCCCTGGAGACCACCAGTTGGAAAGACATCTATGAGTTCCTGAAATTAGGCAAACGCGTGGTAGAACACCGCAGGGCTACTAAAGAAACAGATATATACATCAAGCTGAACCTTGATGGCACAGGTGACGCTAAGATTTCTACAGGACTGCACTTTTTTGACCACATGTTGGACCAGATAGCACGCCATGGAGGCTTTGACCTTACGGTAGAGGCAAAAGGCGACCTGCACATAGACGAGCACCATACCATAGAAGATACCGGCATTGCATTAGGCGAGGTTTTTGCTTTAGCACTAGGCAACAAAATGGGGATAGAACGTTATGGTTTTTGCCTGCCCATGGACGACTGCCTTGCACAGGCAGCCATTGATTTTGGCGGCCGTAACTGGATAGTTTGGGAAGCCGATTTTAAGCGTGAAAAGGTTGGAGATGTACCTACCGAGATGTTCTACCACTTCTTTAAATCGTTTAGCGATGCGGCGAAGTGCAACCTGAACATAAAAGCAGAGGGACAAAACGAGCATCACAAAATAGAGGCGATATTTAAAGCATTTGCCAAAGCCATTAAAATGGCCGTTAAGCGGGACGTAAACAAAATGGTATTACCGAGTACCAAAGGGCTACTTTAACCCCCTAGCCCCCTAAAGGGGGAACCAGGACTTTAATCCTTTAAACGGTTTACACGTTAGCAAAATGGATAACGAAAATAATAAAGAAGAAGCTCAAGAACTCCCCCTTCAGGGGGTTGGGAGGCTCGGCATCATACGCTACGGTGCCGGCAACATCTTTTCGCTTAACGCGGCACTAGACCGCCTTGGCGTAAGCTATGGCATGATAAATACCGAAGAAGATTTCGAAAAGTTTGATCGCTATATCATACCGGGAGTTGGGCATGCGGGTGCTGCAATGGCTAAACTGGAACACACCGGTTTAGTACCCAAAATAAAAGCGCTTAACAAGCCTACCCTGGGTATTTGCGTTGGCATGCAATTACTTACAGCTTACAGCGAGGAAGGCAGTGCCGATCTGTTGAATCTTTTTCCGATCAAAACGCTTAAGTTTCCGCATAGCGCAGGTTACAAAGTACCGCACACCGGTTGGAACCAGGTATTTACAGAGAAAGACAACCCTCTTTTTGCCAATATTCCATCAGGGAGCCACTTTTACTTTGTACATTCATACTTTATTGAGTACGATAAGCTATATACTTTATCATCAACAAATTACATTAATAAGTTTTCGGCATCAATTTGGCATGACAACTTTTACGGAGTGCAGTTTCATCCCGAGAAGTCAGGTGTGTATGGTGAAACCTTATTAAAAAACTTTGCAAATATTTAAACACATGTACATTATCCCCGCAATTGATATTCTGGACAAAAAGGTTGTTCGCCTGCGCGAAGGTGACTACAGCCAGGTGACCGAATACGACGTTACACTGGAAGAGATGATAGAAAGGTACCAGAGCAATGGTACAAACTTCATCCACATCATCGACCTGAACGGCGCCAAAAACGATTTCAGCAATCAGCAATACCTGTTTGATGTAATACAGAAAACAGACATGAAGGTGCAATACGGCGGCGGTATACGCAGCATAGATAAGGTTAAAGAACTTATTGACTCTGGTGTGCACCGCGTTATTGTAGGCACTCAAGCACTTACCAATCCATCATTCCTGCCTGATCTGAGCAAAGAAATTTGTGGCCGCGACAAATGCAGCGACCAGGTGGTAGTAGCTATTGACGTGCTGGACGAGGTGATAAAATACTCCGGCTGGATGGAAAGCTCGCCAATTAAGCTAATGGACTACGTAGACAAGTGCCTGGCGCTGGGTTTCTTCCGCTTCCTGTGTACGGATATTAATAAAGATGGAAAGCTGGGCGGTGCAGGTGTAGAGCTTTACAGCAAACTGCTGGATCATTCACCATTTATTAAGCTAATTGCCTCCGGTGGTGTAAGCTCCATGAGCGACATAGAGCAGCTTAGCAAAATAAAGGTAGAATCATGTGTGGTAGGCAAAGCCATATACGAAAACCGCATCAGCATAGAAGACATCAAGAACTGGAATCTGGAAAGCTTGATGTCTATATAAAGCTGCACCCCCCAACCCCCTGAAGGGGGAGTTATTATTTGCACGTTGTTCAACAAAACATGAGTAAACATCTATTTCTAGGTGCAGGTCCGGAGATATTTGAAAATGCGAAAGGATTGCGTTACAACATGACCCAGGCTGAGACAGTACTTTGGGGACATTTGAAAGGAAATCAACTTGGGGTACGGTTTAGGCGGCAGCATCCATTGGGCATTTATATAGCAGACTTTTACTGTCATCAGCATAAATTAATAATTGAACTTGACGGAAAAATCCACAACCGACAGGACATTGCAGCCAATGATATTATCAGGCAGCGAAGCCTGGAGTCAGATGGCTTTAAGGTAATCCGATTTACAAACAACCAAGTATTTAGTCAACTAGAAAGAATTTTGACCACTATAAAAGAAGAGTTAAGCTCCCCCTTCAGGGGGCGGGGGGGGTTAGCTAAAAGACTTATCCCCTGCCTCGACGTTAAAGATGGCCGCACTGTAAAGGGCGTCAACTTTGTAGACCTGCGCGATGCCGGCGACCCGGTGGAACTTGCCTGGAATTATTCGCAGCAAGGTGCCGACGAGCTGGTGTTTTTGGACATTACAGCTACCGTAGAACGCCGTAAAACCATGGTAGAACTGGTGAAGTCAGTCGCCCGGCAGATCAACATACCTTTTACCATTGGAGGCGGTATAAACGAAATTGCAGATGCAAATGCGCTGCTGAATGCAGGGGCAGACAAGATCTCGATCAACTCGGCCGCGGTACGTAACCCGGCTTTAATTGATGAGCTTGCAAGAGCGTTTGGTGTTCAGTTCGTGATCGTTGCAGTAGATACCCGTGTAATGGATGGCAAAAACATTGTACATCTGAACGGTGGACGCTTCCCAACGGAAAAAGAAACATTGGACTGGATAATAGAGGCCGAAAGCCGTGGGGCAGGCGAGATATTGCTCACCTCTATGGACCACGACGGCACAAAATCCGGCTTTGACAACGGTCTGTTAAAACAGGTAAATCAAGCTGTAAATATCCCTGTGATCGCGTCCGGAGGTGCGGGTTCAGTACAGCATTTTGTGGACTTATTCCACAAGACGGGTGTAGACGCTGCTTTGGCAGCATCTGTCTTCCATTACGGTGAGATACTGATACCAGATTTGAAAGCTACCCTAAAACAAAACAACATCGAGGTGAGGATTTAAACGCACCTACCCGTCATTGCATCGTATCTCGCAATGACAAAAACTGAAAAGAAAAATGAACATCAATTTCAATAAATCTGACGGTCTTGTGCCTGTTGTAATACAGGACGAGCAAACCCTTGAGGTGCTGATGCTGGGCTACATGAACCAGGAAGCGTACGATAAAACCCTACAGGAAAATATCGTAACGTTCTTTTCGCGTTCTAAAAACCGCCTTTGGACCAAAGGAGAGACCAGCCAGAACTACCTGCACGTTAAAAGCATTGATATCGACTGTGACGACGACACCCTGCTGATTAAAGTAAAAGCTGATGGGCCAACCTGCCACACCGGTTCCCGCAGCTGCTTTAAAACGGAGTATAATCAAAACTTCATCAATCAACTGGAAGGTATTATTGCCGACCGGTACGAAAACCCGCAGGAAGGATCCTACATTAATAAGCTGCGCGGTAAAGGCTTAAATAAGATCGCTCAGAAGGTCGGCGAAGAAGGTGTAGAGACGGTAATAGCCGCCCTTGCGGAAACAGAGACCGACCTGATAAATGAGGCATCAGACCTGGTTTTCCACTTACTGGTGCTGTTAAAAGAGAAAAACCTTAGCCTGGCAACCATTGCCAAAAACTTAGAAGGAAGGCACAAATAAAGCCTATGAACGCTCAGAAACTATCCGAACTTACCGGGCACGGCAATCCTATCTTCAGCATAGAAATGTCGCAGAAGCCGGGAATACTATTCAGTGGGGGTAATGATAAAGGACTGGTAGAGTGGAGCCTGAGCGATAACGCATTCATAAAGGTTATGTTCCCGGTGCCGGCATCTATATATGCTATACACTGCCCGGTTGGCTTTCCGCTGATGTTTGCAGGATTACGCAACGGTGAGGTGCTGGTGTTCAACTTTATTGAGCAGAAGATAACACATCGGCTGCGACATCACATAAAGCCAATATTTGATATAAAATCAATCTCGCAGAAAAAAGAATTACTCGTAGCTTCAGAAGACGGTTCCGTTTCAGTATGGAACATGGACAATTTGGAGCTTCTGCACACCATTAAGGTCTCTAACGATACCGTGCGATGTATAGCCATAAGCCCGGATGAAGAGCAGGTAGCACTAGGCTGCCGCGACGGCCGTGTCATGACCTACGATGCGACCGATTACGCACCTGTTAAGGCGCTTATCGGCCACACAATGGCAGTTTTCACGCTACAATATGCACCCGGCGGTAATTACCTTATTTCAGGTAGCAGAGATGCACAGTTGAAGGTATGGGGTACCGATAACTCATCGGTGATCACCAATATCGCAGCACACATGTTTGCGGTAAATCACATTGCATTTCACCCTAGCCGGTCGTATTTTGCTACCGCCAGTATGGATAAAAGCATCAAGATATGGGATGCAATGGAATTTAAACTGCGTAAGATCATCAGCCGCGAAAAAGGCTATGCGAGCCACGCTTTATCAGTTAACAAGCTGGTTTGGGATGCCGATAAGCTGCTGTCTGCCAGTGACGACAAGAAGATCATAACCTGGAACATAGAGTTCTAGAAAAAACGGCGGATGCTGTGCAGTTGATGGGTGTGACGTTTTAAGTCCTGCGAATATATGCCCTCATTATCTATCGAGTCTATTTTTACCTTTCCCGAAGCATGAATAATCTGACCGTTGTTCAGCAATATGCCAACGTGTGTTATCTTACCTTCAGGATTATTGAAGAAAGCCAGGTCTCCTAATTTGCCATTTGACAAGGTCTCTACAGTTTCTCCTTGTTGCGCCTGTAAAGAAGCGTCCCGTTTGATGTTGGTGCCGCACAAGCGATATACCACCTGTGTAAAGCCCGAACAGTCTACACCGAAATGTGTGCGGCCGCCCCACAAGTATGGTGCATTCATATACGATTTCGCAACATTAGCTATATGGTCTCGCTCTCCTATATCACCAATTATCTCAAATTTTTCGTTACCCATAAAACATGTAGTGCCTTCCAGAAAAGCCAGAGAGCTTCCTGCTGCAAGGTATATTACCGTATTATCCTCTATCTTCCAGGCCTGTGTAACAGGCTTGTGAGTTAAGGGCGCAGGCTTACGCTGCAGGTTTTGGTACGCCAAATGGCCCAGCATCACAAATTGCAACCTGTCGATCCAGCCCGTGTAGCTGTCGAACGCCGTTTTAATTCTCGCCCACTTATTTGTCCATTCTAAAATCTCGAAGGTCTCGCCGAACAAAAGCTGCGATACCAGTTCTGCACGGTCGCTGGGTTCGGCGCGCAGCGGCACAATAGCAATATTACAAATGCCGTATTCCATTAGGGTTATTAAGAAACAATGTTGTTATTCAGGGTTATATAGTGCAATTTAACAAAAAAGGGAAGACATATTTTGCCCTCCCTTGTAAATGTTATTCGTTTTACTACTAGCCGTTCATGTGCAGCCAATCTTTTTTGGCAAGTAGTTCTTCTTCAGTTTCGCGTACGTCTTCATCGTCAACGCAGCAATCAACAGGGCAAACAGCGGCGCACTGTGGTTCGTCATGGAAACCAACACACTCAGTGCACTTATCAGGTACAATGTAATATATATCGTCTGACAAAGCTGCCTGAGCTTCTTCCGCATTTAATGTATTGCCGTCGCCAAAATCTATAACGCCACGCAAGTCCGTACCGTCAGAAAAACGCCAGGCGGCACCGGCATCGTAAATAGCATTGTTAGGGCACTCTGGTTCGCAGGCCCCGCAGTTAATGCATTCATCGGTGATTATGATCGCCATATTCTTTTTATTCTTATTATCTCAATAACTTTGCCCCAACTGTAATGGGCTCGCAAATATAACAAAAAAACCATTTAAGGGTTTAGCTACAACACATATATATGTCAAAAATAAGCACCGATAGTGTAATAGATACGTTCTCTGAATTAGGCAGACGGCTTGCAACTCCGGACGATGAACTGATGGACATTATCAACTCCGAAAAGTACCATAATGCGTGGTTTACACCCGAAAGTGTACTATCTGCCGTACAGGCAAATGGCGAGATGCTGAACCGCTCAGATTTGGAAATCTGGCTTCAGCGGTACTCTGTCCAAAATCATCAGCCAAAAAATATAGGCCTTATACTAGCGGGCAATATACCGCTTGTTGGCTTTCATGATGTGCTTTGCGTGTTGCTCAGCGGGAACAACGCCCTTATCAAAGCCTCATCTCAGGATGCTCGTCTGATTAAGTACGTGCTGGACCTGCTTGTACAAATAGCACCACAATACCAACAACAGTACAGTTTTGTGGAACGTCTCGCAGATTTCGATGCTATTATCGCCACCGGCAGCAATAACAGTTCCCGCTACTTTGATTATTATTTTGGTAAAGTGCCTAACATTATCCGCAAGAACCGCAACAGTGTAGCCGTGCTTACCGGCAATGAGTCCACCGAACAACTGCACGCACTTGGCCGCGATATATTTGATTACTTTGGCCTGGGCTGCCGCAACATATCAAAGCTGTTTGTGCCTGAAGGATATAATTTCAATCACTTTTTCGAGTCGATAGAAGATTATAAAACCATCATCCATCACCATAAATACAACAACAATTACGATTACAACAAATCAATTTTTTTGGTGAACAGGGATGAGCACCTGGATAACGGCTTCCTAATGCTTAAGCAGGACGATCGGCTTACTTCCCCTTTGGCAGTAGTGTTTTATGAAACCTACAGTGATCTTAAAGTGCTGGACGATAAACTTGCCCGCCTTAGCGATCAGTTACAATGCATTGTTACAAGTACACCGCTTAATACCAATAACCAAATAGTTGATTTCGGCAAAAGTCAGCACCCTGAACTGTGGGACTACGCTGACGGTGTAGATACTATGGAATTCTTAACCAGCTTGAGGTAGAAGCAGAAAGCGAAAAGCTGATGACCTCAATGTCGGTTAAAAAAGATAAATTTGCCTGAAGGCTTTTTACCGTTGGGTTGAAGCTTACACAAGCAAACATGTACATTATAAAAGTAAAAGGCGTCGCCAAAATACCTGATTACGTGCAGTTAAGAGACGATAAGTTTACCTTGCTGGCGTACTTTAGGGTAGACAGACCTGAAAAATCATTAGATAAGGTTGGCCTTGGTGACAAACACGATTACATAATGGAAATTGTAAGGGACCTTCCCTTTGGCCAAATTTTAAAACTGGAGCTATAAAAATAAGATGATCGGTAACTCTATAATAAAACTGAACAACGTTGATATTTTTCAGCAAAAGCACCTGGTGTTATCAAACGTAAACCTGCATATAGATAAAGGCGATTTTGTTTGGCTTATCGGCCAGACGGGTTCTGGCAAAAGCAGTTTGCTTAAGGTAATTTACGGAGATCTGCTTGTTGCAAATGGTACGGGCCATGCCTGCGGTTACGAGCTAAGCAAGCTTGCCAACAAAGACATACCTTACCTGCGCCGCAAACTAGGCATCGTTTTCCAGGACTTTCAGTTACTTACCGACAGATCTGTTGAACAGAACCTCCAATTTGTACTACGTGCTACCGGCTGGGATGATAAAAAACTTATTGGCGATCGCATTTTAGACGTACTGGAAAAAGTAGGATTACGATCTAAGCTTAAAAAAATGCCGCATGAGCTTTCAGGTGGCGAGCAGCAAAGGGTAGTTATAGCCCGTGCCCTGCTTAACAATCCCGAGATTATACTTGCAGATGAGCCCACAGGCAACCTGGATCCGGATACATCAGAGGAAATTGTTTTACTGCTGAAACAAATAAGCCAGATGGGGACAGCTGTTGTAGTGGCTACGCACGATTATCACATCATCCGTACCTTCCCTTCACGTATTATTAAATGTGAGAGCGGTAAAGTACTTGAGGATGTGCAGATAGCTTAACAGTTGTAGTGCCAACCTCAGTCTTACTGACACATGGAGTAGAGCAAACTGACAACTGCGCATTGCACATCTGCAAACATAACATACAACTTTAAAAATCTACTGACACGCTGTCGGGTTTAACCTGATGGAATGAAACTTGATTAGCACTATACATGAATTTTAACGACATGTTGAAGAAAAAAAAGAAGGAAAATTCAGAAGCGGAAAACACTGTGGACATGGAAAACACAACCCCTCAGACAGAAGAGCAGGACGAAAACCAACAAGCGGAGAACACCGAAGAAACCCCTTCTGCAGAAGATAAATTTAAACAGCAGTTGGGCGAAGCGAATGACAAATATTTGCGCCTGTACGCTGAGTTTGACAACTTCCGCCGCCGTACAATAAAAGAACGCGAAGAAGCCCGCAAAACAGAAGGTAAGGACGTTATTGTTGCTCTATTACCTGTACTTGACGATTTCGAGCGTGCCCTTCGTGCTATGGAAAATGCAACAGAAGTGACTTCGGTAAAAGAAGGTGTTGCATTGATACAGCATAAATTAAAGAACATACTTGCTGCAAAAGGCTTAAAAGAGATGAGCTCGGTAGGCCAGCCATTTGACGCTGATTTACACGAGGCTATCACCAGCATACCGGCACCAACAGACGACCTGAAGGATAAGGTGGTTGACGAGATGGAAAAAGGTTATCAGCTCAATGATAAGGTTATCCGTTTTGCAAAAGTAGTTGTAGGAGCATAATACAATTAGTGAATCACTGAGCTGGAATTAATGGTTAAGCCAGGCACTTGAATGGATCAATCATTAAACCGTTAAGCTCATTAAACGATATATATTAAACAAGTGACAAGCGGATTATTTACTGATTCACCTATTCACAATCATTAATTTAAAAGATGGCTAAGAGAGATTATTACGATGTGCTGGGCGTAAGCAAAGGCGCAGATGCCGATGAGATAAAGAAGGCATATCGTAAGATGGCTATAAAATATCACCCGGATAAGAACGAGGGTGACAAAGCTGCCGAAGAAAAATTTAAAGAGGCAGCTGAGGCTTACGAGGTACTAAGCTCACCTGAGAAGCGCCAGCGGTACGATCAGTTTGGCCACGCTGCCAATGCGTCATCACCTAACGGTGGAGGCTACGGTGGCGGCAACATGAATATGGACGACATATTCAGCCAGTTTGGCGATATATTCGGTGGCGGCAGCCCGTTCGAAGGTTTCTTTGGTGGAGGCGGCGGACGTCAGGGAGGCGGTGGCCGTCGCGTAGCACGTGGCAGTAACCTGCGCATTAAAGTGCGCCTTACACTGGAAGAGATAGCCAATGGCGCCGAAAAGAAGATTAAAGTAAATAAGCAGGTAGTTTGTAAAACCTGCGACGGTAGCGGTGCAAAAGATAAATCATCTTTCTCTACCTGTAAAACCTGTGGCGGACAAGGTTCAGTACGCCGGGTTACCAATACTATACTGGGCCAGATGCAAACCACTAGTACCTGCCCTACCTGTAACGGCGAAGGAAGCACCATTACCAACAAATGTAATGTTTGCCATGGCGACGGTGTTGTACGCGGAGAAGAGACCATTACTATAAATGTACCTGCGGGTGTAAGCGAAGGCATGCAACTGAGCATGAGCGGCAAAGGTAACGCTGCGCCACGTGGCGGTGTACCCGGCGACCTTATCATCCTGATAGAGGAAGTACCGCACGAAACTTTGAAACGTGATGGCAATAATGTAATATACGACCTGCACGTGAACTTTGTTGATGCTGCGATAGGTACTAGTGTTGAAGTGCCAACTATTGATGGTAAAGCTAAAATCAAGATAGAACCAGGCACCCAGGGCGGTAAGATTCTCCGTCTAAAGGGTAAAGGCGTACCGGAGGTGAACTCTTACCACAGGGGAGATCAACTGATACACATTAACATCTGGACTCCAAAGGCACTAAGCCGTGAGGAACGCGAGATGCTTGAAAAACTCCAGAACTCGCCTAACTTTAAACCCAACCCGGGCAAAAATGAGAAGAGCTTTTTTGAACGAATGAAAGAGTACTTTGAGTAAAAAATAGAAGAAGGTAAATAAAAAGGGCCGCTGTACTTACAGTGGCCCTTTTTATTTTATAAGTAGTTACTAAAATATAAACCTGAAACCAAGGCCAAATCTTGCCGCATTGAAATCAGAGTTGTCGCCAACGTAAAAAGCCGGACGCCAGTCAAATGATAAGTCGATGGGTGCGCTGCCCAACTTGTAATCTAAACCGGCCATCGGGCGGATGTAGAAGTCGGTACTACCACTGCCAAATCCTAATTGCGGACCAATACCCAAATACCAGTTTAAGCCTGCAGCATTACGAATCTTGTCTTGGTACTGATAGTAAGCTCCAAGAAAAGTTTGGTCGCCACCAAAGGTTAACTCGGCCTGGCCAATACCGTTTCGGGTAAAATTGTGCCTTATAGCCGGACCAACTAAAGTTGATCCGTCGCCAAAATCAACTGTTAAACCCGCTGACGTTGCGCCAGTTTGTGCTTTAGCAACGTTGCCAAAATACAGGAATCCTACTGCTAATAATAAAAATACTTTTTTCATAAAATAATAGATTGATGTATAAATAAACAGTCAAACTTTAAACAACTTTCATGATATATGTTTTTTATTTTTTTACATTAATCTGCATCTGCGCACTTATTTCGCCATAATTGGAGTTAAATTGAAGGGTTTCTGTTTATTAAATATCTATCGGGATGATCAATTTTATTCATCATTATTCCTCTTAAAAGTTGTAACATTAAGCATTCACAACTATCTAATCCCACAAATCACACACACATGCTAAGCATTAAAAACATTGTTAAGCAGTATGCCGGTCATCGCGCTCTGGATGATGTAAGCCTGGAAGTTGAGAGCGGCAAGATCTTCGGCTTGCTTGGCCCAAACGGTGCAGGTAAAACGTCTCTCATCCGAATTATAAATCAAATTACCGCTCCGGATTCGGGTGAGGTTTATTTCAACGGCGAGAAGCTCAATCAATCGCACATAGAACGTATTGGCTATTTGCCCGAAGAACGCGGCCTGTACAAAAAAATGGAGATAGGCGAACAGATGATCTACCTGGCGCGCCTTAAAGGATTAAGCCGTACCGACGCAACTGCAAAGCTTAAATACTGGTTCCAGAAACTGGATATGGAAAGCTGGTGGAAAAAGAAGATAGAGGAACTCTCCAAAGGTATGTCGCAAAAGGCGCAGTTTGTGGCCACGGTACTTCACGAGCCGGACCTGATCATCCTGGATGAACCCTTTAGCGGGTTTGACCCGGTAAACGCCGAACTCATCAAGAACGAGATACTGGAACTTAATAAAAAAGGCGCCACCATATTGTTCTCCACCCACCGGATGGAGTCGGTGGAGGAACTCTGTGACTCCATTGCCCTTATCCACAAATCGCATAAAATACTGGATGGCCGGGTAAAGAACATCCGCCACTCTTACCGCAATGACACTTACCTGGTAGAGTACACTGGTGAAAAATTGAGCTTTGACGGCTCACAACCTTTCACCGTTATAAGCGAGGCCGAAGGCGAAGACAGCAACATCATAAAAATTAAGCTGGCAAATAGCACAGCTAACGACGCACTGCAATACCTGCTGCCTAAAACCCGCATCAACATGCTGCAGGAAGTTATCCCGAGCATGAACGAGATCTTTATTGAAAAAGTAAACCAAATAGCCTAAGCCATGAATAAAGTATTACTTATCATCCAGCGCGAATACGTTACCCGTGTACGCAAAAAGGCTTTTATTATCATGATTTTTGTTGTGCCTGGCCTTATAATCGGCATGAGTGCAGTAATTGGAATGGTAGCCAAAAACAGTCAGGAACTGCAAGACCAACAGGTTGTTGATATAATTGACGAAAGCCATAATTTTGAGACCAAGCTTACTGATGGCAAAAACATCAAGTTTAAACCATCGGCGCAAACGCTTGCTCAGGAAAAAGCAGCCTTAAAAGGCAATGAAAACCTCTCAGTACTTTACATCCCTGCTGATTATCTGAAGAAGAACAACATTCAAATTTTTTCAAAAAAAATAAACCCTCTATGATGCTGACCAGCGAAATAGAGAACCAGATGAATACTATTGCGGCCACTAAAAGCATGGTTGAGCACAATATAGACCCTGCCCTGCTTAAAACCATCAACAGCAACAAGGTTACCATTTCTGCCAAGGAGGTTACTGATGCCGGCACTAAAGATGCCAACGTTGGCGCCACTATGGGTGTGGGTATTGCTTGCGCTATTATCATTTACATGTCGCTGTTCATATATGGTGCACAGGTAATGCGCGGTGTTATTGAAGAAAAAACAAGCAGAATAATAGAGGTCATTATTTCATCGGTTAAACCGTTTCAGTTGATGCTTGGCAAGATCATCGGTGTGGGGCTGGTTGGCCTAACGCAGTTTGGCGCGTGGATAGTACTATCTATCATTGCTACTAAGATTGCCGGGCACACCCTTTCCGGGCCGGGCACCGGCATGATGGGTTTCCTCAGCGTACTGAGCACTATACCGTTCGGGTACATACTGGGTTGTTTCCTGTTTTACTTTATTACAGGTTACCTTCTGTATAGTGCATTGTTCGCTGCAGTAGGTTCTGCTGTAGACAGCGAAACTGAAACGCAGCAGTTCATGTTCCCGATAACACTACCGCTTTTATTTACCTACATCTTATCGGTATCAGTTTTGTTCCAGGCACCGGACAGCCAGCTAGCTGTTTGGCTATCCATGATCCCGTTTACCGCACCTATAGCTATGATGGTACGCATACCCTTTGGCGGTGTGCCCGACTGGCAGCTTGGCCTGTCTATGGCGCTTATGGTCGCCGGATTTCTGTTCACCACGTATGTAGCAGCCCGTATTTACAGAGTTGGCGTGCTGATGTATGGCAAAAAAGCAAGCTTTAAAGAACTATCTAAATGGTTCTTTTACAAAGAGTAGCAACCACCTTAACCATTCATAATTCAAGATCCCTGCAAACTATTGCGGGGATTCTTTATTTTTAGGCAATGCCACAGGAAAACACACCCAACAACATCCCCCACCGTGTAGCCGTAATGGACCTCGGCACCAACACTTTTCACCTGCTTATTGCCGAAGGTACCCCCGACGACACAAGAGTAATATGGCACCAAACCGAAGCCGTGAAAGTTGGTGAGGGCGGCATCACCAAAGGCATTATACAACCTGCTGCCTTTGCACGGGGTGTAAAGTGTATGGAGCAGTTTAGGCAGCAGATAAGCGATAGTGGTGCAACCACTGTACGCGCAATAGGTACATCGGCACTACGCAACTCCGCCAATAGCCAGGACTTTATTGACAAGGTACTGCAAAAAACCGGCATACAAATAGAACTGATAACCGGAGAACAGGAGGCCGCATACATTTATAAAGGCATTGCAGCCAGCGGCTGTTTAACTGATGAGAATGCCCTCATAGTAGACATCGGCGGCGGCAGTGTAGAGTTTATTATTGGCAACCGCAACGGGATATTGTGGAAACAGAGCTTCGAAATTGGCGCTGCACGGCTGATGGCTATGTTCCATCAGAAAGATCCTATTCCGGTGCAGTCTATTAAGGATATGTCGCGCTATCTTACCGGAACGCTCACAGGATTGTTTATGGCGGCCATTGAATTTAAACCTACTATATTGGTCGGCTCTTCGGGTGCGTTTGAAAGTTTTGCCGAAGTGATAGAGACCGAACAAGGCAGGCCTTTCAATCCGCGGCAAACTAAAACTTACGACTTTGATACCGACGATCTGCTCGGCCTGATAGAGCGCATTGCCAAATCTAATCACGGTTGGCGGGCAGCAAAACGCGGCATCATCCCGGTGCGGGTAGATATGATCGTTTCGTCGAGCCTGCTCACCATCTTTATCATGCAAAAGCTCGGACTTGTAGATGTAAGCATGTCTACCTGGTCGCTTAAAGAAGGCGTTATGGCCGAGATGCTGCCTTAAAAGATCCTTTTGATCTTATGCAGCAAACGTTTGTGCAAAGGTGCCCTTTTAACAACAACTACCTCTCCCAGCAACATACGCGTATCTGCCTGTAAGGTAATGATATAGTTTGGTTGCATAGCGCCCACTATAGGCACTTCAATAGTTTGATAGCCAATGTAGGTCACCACCAAATAACCATTCCTTACCGGTGATGTAAGCCTGAATGTTCCGTCAACGGCAGTTATTGTGCCAATGGAAGTTCCTTTCACCCTGATGGTAACTCCTTGAAGTACCGACTTATCACCAGCAACCAGTATCTTACCTTTGATCACTACACTATCTATCGAATCCGCTACGGCATTTTCCTTCACTGCCACCTTGAGGCTGGCATTTTGTTCAGTTACCAGGATGTTTTTTGCTTCCGCCTTGGCCGAAGGTATAATTGAGATCAACGAAGCCGCAGCTACTAACCCTTTCCATGAAAAAGAGCGTGGTGTGTTTTCAACCAGGGTGTTGATCCTTTTAAGTTGATGCGGGCTGAACCTGCCGCAAGCCTTGCCGGATGTCTGAATGTATTGAACAACCTCGACATCGGTCATCGTCGTGAAATCAACTACGGTTTTCTCACATTGCAGGCAATGGCGGCCATTGTCTGCCGGTGTCATTTCCTGCCAGGAAGCGGAACAAGGATTGGGAATGCTGATGTGTTGGAAAGGCTGCATAACGTTCGTTTTAGTACAGGATGCAGGCAGCAAAGCTATTCCATAAATATTTTTTAGCTTTTTTGGCTACAGTGCTATCACGCATGTTCCAAACCCAATCACTAGCACTAGCACTGCACTGAGCAGGAACTCTTTTGGGCGGTAGAAAATAGCAACAATAAGGCAAAGCACCACATGAGCGGCTATAAAAAACGCGTCGAAAATAAAGCCGTAATTACTTCTATAGCTAATCCTCAGAAACAAAGTATAAACAACCAGTGATTACTGTAGGTATAACCTTAGATGGTGTTTTTGGTGTCTCTTCCATACGTTACATCCCAGCCAGCGAAGCCACGCAGGTAGAAAAGCCAACTACCAGTAACAAACCGGCTGCCAGTGCCCAGGCTGCTTTCTTTTGGACTATCGCCAATATAAGGCATGCGATGATATGTAATATAAATACAGGAAGTGCAGAAAATATACTGCCTGCTATTAAGGCAGACAAGCCACAATAAACAGCGAAGGCTAAAAGATTGTAACCTACTATTTTCATCCCGCCTCCCGAACTCTTTTTTGGCGGGATCATGCCCGGAGTAATATGTGGCTGTTCCATATCTATATAGCCATTTCGGCCCTTAATTGTTCAAGGTACGCCCGTTTGTCGTCCCGGTAAAATATGTTCATTGTCTCAAAAGGAATAATCTGCATGTCTTTGTTCACAATGTGTACGCATGATTTTTTTATGGCACGTACATCAAAGTTCTGCGCATCTATAAATTGCATGATAATCACCCTGAATAAATTGTCGTAACCCAACTCGGGCGCATCTATCTCAGGCAGGCAGCACATAATTGATTTCAGGTGCTCTTTCGCCTTATCCACCGAATTACCGGTGCTGAACATGTTAAGCAGGTGACCTTTTAGTCGTTCGTCCTGTTCGTAAACAATGGTGTTCTTAGAATTGTCCAGCAAATCATCCGGGTTGATCATCCGCGTAAGCGGGAAAACCTCGCCACCAAGTTTAAGCGCGTAGCCCATCACAAGTGCATCAGGGTTACATGGTACAGGTAACAGATCGTTAGCGTTAAAGATGTTGGTTTGCTCCAGTATAGCGCTGCGCACTTCGGTAAGCGTGTAACGATCGGTACTTTCATTGAAATTTTCCAGCCGGCCGGCTTGCTGCGTAGGCTGAAAGGTTACGCCACGTACACAGGGCTGCTTTAGGGCATACTCTATTATCTCACCTATTTCGTCGGTATTAAGGCCCTTTTGCAACGTTACTACCAGTGTGGTGCTTACGTTATGCCTGTTAAGGTGCTCAATTGCCTTTGCCCTTACATCGCGCAGGTCCTCTCCCCTCAACTGCAACAGCGCCTCAGCTTTAAAGGAATCAAATTGCAGGTACACTTCAAAGTCGGGCTGGTAAGTTGCCAAACGCTTTACAAAGTTCTCGTCTTTTGCTATGCGGATGCCATTAGTATTCAGCATCAGGTGGCGGATGGGCTTGGTTTTGGCAATGTCCAGTATTTCGAAGAATTGCGGGTGCACCGTTGGCTCGCCGCCACTTAGTTGCACCACGTCCGGCTCACCTTCATTCTCCACAATTACGTCCAGCATTTGTTCTATCTCGGCCAATGTACGGTGCCTGCCATAGTGCGGAGAGGACATGGCATAACAGGTGGGACAGGTTAAGTTGCAGCGATCGGTAACCTCCACGACGGTAAGGCAGGAATGCTGCTCGTGGTCGCGGCACAGGCCACAATCGTACGGGCAGCCATAGTGCGTTTCTGCATTAAACTTTAGCGGCATTTCGCTGCGCTTTGCGTAGTTGCGGCAGTTTTTATAATATTCAATATCTGTAGCAATCAACACCCGCTCGAAACCGTGCTGACGGCAGTTCTTAAGCATATACACCTTGCCGTCCTCAAACACAATCTTGGCGTCGACACGCCTTAAACAGGTAGAGCAAATGCTTTGTGTAAAATCGTAATAGATATATGGGCGCTCAGGCATGTTTGGTTACGAGTTTTGATGGGCAGATAAAAACTTTATAATAATACAAAATGCCCCCGATACAAACCAATTGAATTACCGACAAGCCGAAACTAAAAAAATATGCCGGCTTAATAAATTCGATACCAAGGCGGAACAGCAGGTACCCGGCCATAAACAGCTTAAACCTGGCGCCATTAGCCAGTGTATAGCGGCGTTCTAATAGTTGCAAACTAACCCACATCAGCAGCCAAAATAGTATTTCATATAAATTAGTAGGGTGCCTGCGTATACCGTCACCGAAATTAATGGCCCAGGGCAGGCTGCTTGAAATGCCGTAGGTACCATCTTCCAACCCGGCAAAAAAACATCCTGTACGGCCGATGATCATCGCTAAAATTAAAGGATAAACCATCAGGTCGCCAGACGATACCGTAACGCTGATGCGTTTTTTAACAAGCTCTACTCCTATCAACCCGCCGAGCATGCCGCCTACAATGGTCTTATTCCCCATAAAGTAAATAAGGTTCATTTTACTTAAAGCATCGGGGTTCTCCAGTACGCCCACCAGGTGCGAACCCAAAAAAGCGTCAAACGCCGCGCCAATAAAAATTAGCATACGCTTGTTATCGTCAATACTGTCGTGCGTGTGCCTGCGCAGGTAGGCGTAATAACGGTAGCCAAGGAAGTACGCCAGCGTTTCGCAAACAAAGTGCACGGGAATAAACGAATGGCCTAAAGGGATATTTACAGGAAAATGCACGTGCGCTTTTTTGCACTAAAGTATCTATTGTTTCCTGATTTTGTTGGTTCCGGCCTAAAAATGTTCCCTGCTCTTTTTGTATCTTGCTTCGCTTTAACTGATCTTATGAAGAACAAACTTACCTGCACCGCGCTCTTGCTGTCGGCGGCGCTAATCGCTAATGCCCAAAAGAAAAGCGCGCTGGATACTATCACCAGCAACTACGTGCCATCGGCTTTGTTTTCCACTACACCGTTTACCGAAAAAGGTAATGAGTCCCACTCGCCAAACGGAGACCCCGGACCAAAGTACTGGCAGAACCGTGCCGATTACCAACTGAACGTTAAGCTGGACACCGCAAGTAAAACCATTAGCGGCAGCGCTGCTATCACTTATACCAACAATAGCCCCGACGCTTTGCAATACCTGTGGCTGCATGTAGAGCAAAACACTTATAAACGCAATGCGCGGTCTAACTACGTCACCGGTGCGGCGGCTACCGAGCATACAGAAGGCTATGTAATAGAATCAGTATCTATGATGCAGAACGGTAAAAGCATCACCTTGCCTTATGTGGTAAGCGATACCCGTATGCAGGTGAGGCTGCCCGCAGCAGTAAGCGCAAAAGGTGGCAAAATAACCTTCAATGTAAAATATCATTATACTATACCTGGCGCATTCGGTGGCCGTACAGATTATACTGACACCAAAAACGGCAAGATATACGAGATAGCACAGTTTTATCCGCAGATGTGCGTTTATGATGATTCGCGCGGATGGGACACGGCGCCATTCCTGGGGAGTGGCGAGTTTTACCTGGAGTATGGCGATTTTGATTATAAAGTTAACGTACCGTATGACATTATAGTAGCCGGTGCAGGCGAATTGCTCAACCCTACTGAAGTACTAACCGCCACACAGGTAAGCCGGCTTACAGCGGCGCGCAACAGCGACAATACGTTAATGATACGCACCCCTGCGGAGGTGAACAGCCCGGCATCCAGGCCGGTAAGTAAAGGCACGCTCACCTGGCATTTCAAAATGCTGAATACGCGCGATGTGGCTTTCGGCGCATCTAAGGCATACATTTGGGACGCGGCAAGAGTGAACCTGCCAAACGGGAAGAAATCGCTGGCGATGTCGGTTTACCCTGTAGAAAGCCAGGGCAACGAAGCCTGGGGCCGCGCAACCGAGTACCTGAAGAAATCGATAGAATACTTTTCTGAAAAGTGGTTTGTATACCCGTACCCTACTGCCATTAACGAGGCAGGCATAGCAGGCGGCATGGAGTACCCGGGCATTGTGTTCGACGGTATTAACGATAAGGGTAAAGAGCTTTACTGGGTTACTGCGCACGAGATTGGCCATAACTGGTTCCCGATGATAGTGGGCAGCAATGAGCGCCGCTTTGCCTGGATGGACGAAGGCTTTAACACCTTTATAGACATTTACGCATCAGACAACTTTAATAAGGGAGAATATGCACCAAAGCGCGACGGCGAGTATGCGCCCGGGGGCGGTAATCCTGCGGATGAGATCATTCCGTCGATCCTAGACCCGGAGTCGCCCACAATTATGACACAGCCGGATGCTATACCTGAAAAGTTCCGCCACCCGCTTACTTATTTCAAGCCGGCATTTGGTATGGTGTTGCTGCGCGAACAGATATTAGGCAAGGACAGGTTTGATTACGCGTTCCGCAATTACATAAATACATGGGCGTATAAGCACCCGCAGCCCGATGATTTCTTCCGCTCGATGGAGAACGCCGCCGGTGAGGACCTGGGCTGGTTCTGGAAAGGATGGTACTATAACAACTACAAGCTGGACATTGCCTTGGTTGACGCGAGATATACAAGTAGGGACCATAACAAAGGCATCCAGATAACAGTAGCCAACAAGGAAGCGATGGCCATGCCATTTACCGTAGAAATAAAGTTTAAGGATGGCACCAAAGAGCGCACCTACTTCCCGGTTGAGAGCTGGCTGCAACTGAGGGCATTTAACTTTACGCTTCCAACAACAAAGGATGCAGAAAGCGTAACCGTTGACCCGGATAATGTGTTACCGGATGTAAACAGGAAGAACAACGTTAGAAAATTATAGAATACCCAAGCTTATCACGAAAATCAAGTATTCTCAGAAAGAATACTGCGGTTCACGGAAGGGCTCAGCATAGTTCTGAAATTGCTTCGTACCTCGCAATGACGGCGGTAAAGGATTCAGATGGCAAGTCTCTTCAGCTGCTGGTACACCTTTTCGGTAGGCAGCCCTACCACGTTGGTGTAAGAGCCGTCAATGCGTTCGATGCCTATCAAGCCTATTCGTTCCTGGATGCCGTATGAGCCGGCTTTATCCATCGGGCTTTTGTCTGCCACGTAGCTCCGGATCTCTTCATCAGCAAGCTGGCGGAAGAACACCTCAGATACATCGTAGAACTTATTGTACTCGCCTTTGTAAAACAAACACACCCCTGTATAAACCTTGTGTACCTTACCGCTTAGCTTGTGCAGCATCTCTACAGCGTGTTCCGGCGTTTCGGGCTTACCCAGTATTTCGCCCTCTATGGACACTATGGTGTCGGCGGTAAGTACCACCTCATCGGTAACTTCCTCGTCAAAGGCTTCAGCTTTTTTAAAAGCAATGTAAACCGCTATATCTTCGGGAGTTAATCCATCCGGATAAGATTCATCGACCTCCTTCAGCACAATCCGGAAGTCTATATCCATCAGCCTGAGCAGTTCCTGCCTGCGCGGGGATTTAGATGCAAGAATTACTTTGGGGAAATTATTCATCCGAACAGTCTTTTGACTTTTAACTTTCGACTTTAAACTCGACCTACCAGCTGTACGCCTGGTCGTTCATCCAGGTGCCCTGTACCTTCATTACCTTTTCAATTACGTCGCGGGCACAGCCTCTGCCGCCCGGTACGTGAGATACGTACGCGCAGATGGCTTTAACCTCTTCTGCAGCATCTGCCGGGCAAACTGGTAAACCCACTAAGTTCATGGCAGCAAGGTCCGGGATGTCATCGGCCATGTACAATATCTTGGAAGGGTGCACGCTCTTCTCTTCCATGAAGAGTTTAAGGCGTTCGGCCTTGGTATGTGTACCCAGGTATACATCATTAATCCCCAGGCTATTTAGGCGATAAAGTGCACTTTTAGAGCGGCTGCCGGATATTGCAGCAACCGTATACCCGCTCTTTATAGCCAGCTGCAAAGCATAACCATCTTTAATGTTAAAAGCGCGGCTTTGCACACCGGCTTCGGTCACAAAAACCGATCCGTCGGTGAGTACGCCGTCCACATCAAAAATGAACGTCGTGATATCCTTAAGCCTGTTAAGAAAGTTTTCCATTACTATTGGTTATCACGCCACTCGTATACCCAGGCAGATTGTATCTGCTCAAGGTGGCCTTCATTCGCTTCCTCGCGCGTACCGGCAAAATTAGGCAGGGTAAGTACCCATTCCAGCAGGTCGGTAAAGCGGATGCGGTATATCCTGGTCTCACCAAATTCGTCGCCAAATTTTTCGTAAAGGCTCATGGCAATATCCTCATAGTCGTTCCAGTGGATCGGGAGGGCAAATTTGTCTTCTGTCATTTGTATAGCTACGTATGGTTATACGTGTTAAGTTCTTAAATATTAGTGCCCCATAAAGCCCGACTGATCAGGCAATGTTACTTCTATATCTCCGTCTATCACTACACACTGGCAGCCTAAACGCGAGTTTATACGGGGATTAACGGCGCGGTCTATAAAGTCTTCTTCTTTATCAGATATCTCCTGCAGGCTGTCCATCCCGCGGTTCACGTAGATATGGCAGGTACTGCATCCGCAAACACCGCCACAGTTGTGCTGCAATTCGATGCCGTTCTCCAGGCAGACGTCCAGCACCGATTCACCTTCGGCAATAGGGAGCTCCACAGTTTCGTGGTCCTGTTCTTCGAAGTTTATCCTTACTTTAAAAATATTCATTTTGGCAAAAGTAACAAAATTACTTATTGGAGTTAGGTGCCTTATGGTTTTTGATAATATCCTGACTGAGCAGATGATATATCTGTTTGAGTTCGTCTTTCCCTTCAAGCATTTGCAGGTGCGCAGTCATGGTCTGCAGGTCATGGCGTACTGCTGGCCCTGTTTGTACATCTGCAGGCGAATGCTCCCGAACTTTGTCAGCTGTTTCTGTTATCAACGGTCGCAGCATATCAAAGCTCATGTTGTGTTCTGCCAGTAGCTGCTGCGATATATCGTACAAGTGATTGGTGAAGTTACACGCAAACACGGCTGAAAGGTGCAGCACCTTACGTTGTGCAGAATCTACCCGGTAAACGTTATTGCTGATGGTACGCGCGAGGTCTTCCAGTATTTTGGTAATGTTGTCGTCAGAACCTTCTACGCAAAGGGGCACATCCCAAAAGTTTACTTCCTTAGTTTTACTAAATGTTTGCAGGGGATAAAACACTCCTGCGTTTTCAGTAGCGCCCAGCAGTTCCTGCAAGCTTACCGCGCCGGAAGTATGTACAACTAGTTTACCCTGGGCTGTCAGATGCGGAGCAATATCCTTAATGGCATCGTCCTTTACAGAAATGACAAACAGATCTGTATCTGCGGAAATATCGGCCAGGCTGTCTATTGCTGAAGCGCCTACGTGGTAAGCCAGCAGGGCGGCGTGTTGCATTTGCCTGCTGTAAACCTGTATAATGCGGTGCCCGGCATTTTTAAAAGCAGCGGCCAAGTGGGTAGCTACATTACCTGAGCCTATCAACGTTATTCGCATGAGTTTATCTCGTAAGGTTCAAAATTAAATAAATCTGCTACTTTTAGCTGGTAACATTTATGTAAAGGTTCTATCTAAAACAAAACCAAAAGAAAAACAATGGATACTTCACTCATTACTACCAGCAACAACCTGGAAGGCTATAAAATTGTAAAGCATTTAGGCGTTGTACGCGGCATAACTGTACGCAGCCGCAGCGTTGTGGGTAACTTTGCAGGCGGCCTGCAATCGCTGTTTGGCGGCAGGCTTTCTGTTTATGTAGAACTTTGCGAAAACGCTCGCGAAGAAGCCTACCACCTGCTGATACAACACGCACAGGCTATGGGTGCTAATGCGATCATCAGCATGCGTTACGATGCTAATGAGGTGATGCAGGGTATTACGGAGGTGCTGGCCTATGGCACAGCCGTAGTTGTAGAGAAGGCGTAAGTTTTTATACCCTTTCTTCATTAGTATGACCGGCTGTTTTTAAGCACCGGAGATTGCTTCGTTCGCAAAAACGTGTGTTTTATTATTGTGTTATATTTGCTGCAAATACTTGTGAATTATGCAGCATATAAAACAATACATAGAGGCCAATAAGCAACGCATGCTCGACGAGCTTTTTGAGCTTCTGCGCCTTCCGTCTGTTAGTGCCGACCCTAAATACAAAGCCGACGTACTAAAAACTGCCGATCTGGTAGCGCAAAAACTCACTGAGGCAGGTGCCGACAACGTCGAAGTTTGCCAAACTGCCGGCTATCCTATTGTGTACGGCGAAAAGATCATCGATCCGGCTAAGCCTACCGTATTGGTTTACGGGCACTACGATGTACAACCGGCAGATCCGCTGGAACTATGGCTCACTCCTCCTTTCGAGCCTACCGTTCGCGACGGAAAGATATACGCCCGTGGCGCCTGCGACGACAAAGGTCAGTTTTATATGCATGTAAAAGCATTTGAGCTAATGATGCAGACAGACACGCTGCCTTGCAACATCAAGTTTATGATAGAGGGCGAGGAAGAAGTTGGCTCTAACAACCTGGGGATTTTCGTGAAGCAAAATAAAGAACGCCTGAAAGCAGATGTGGTGCTGATATCTGACACCTCGATGATCAGCATGGAGCATCCTTCGCTTGAAACAGGTTTGCGCGGACTGTCGTACCTCGAGGTAGAAGTTACCGGCCCTAACCGCGACCTCCATTCGGGTGTTTATGGTGGCGCCGTGGCCAACCCGGCCACTATTCTGGCGAAGATGATTGCCTCACTGCATGACGAAAACAACCACATTGCTATCCCCGGTTTTTATGATGATGTAATAGAACTTACCCAAATCGAAAAGGACGAACTGAACGCGGCACCTTACGATGAGGAAGAATATAAGAAGGACCTTGATGTTAATGAGCTTTGGGGCGAACAAGGCTACAGCACTTTTGAACGCACCGGCACACGCCCAACACTAGAGGTGAACGGCATTTGGGGAGGCTACATTGGCGAAGGCGCTAAAACCGTACTACCATCAAAAGCAAGCGCTAAAATATCTATGCGGTTGGTGCCGAACCAAACCAGCGAAAAAATCACCCAGCTATTTACCGGTCATTTACTGAGCATCGCTCCGCCATATGTTAAAGTAAAGGTTACCCCTCACCATGGCGGCGAACCGGTAGTTACACCAACAAATAGTGTTGCTTACAAGGCAGCACAAAAAGCGGTGGCCGAAGCGTTTGGTAAAGACCCTATACCAACACGCGGCGGGGGCAGCATACCTATTGTCGCGTTGTTTGAGGCTGAACTGGGGTTAAAGACCGTGTTGATGGGCTTTGGCCTGGACAGTGATGCACTGCATTCACCTAACGAAAAGTACGACATCTTCAATTATTATAAGGGCATTGAAACCATACCACTGTTCCACAAGTACTTTGCGGAGTTAAGTAAATAATTTCTGAATCAGGATTTACAGAATTTTAGAATTTTCAGAATGAATATCGAGGCGCAAAATATTGCGCCTCTTTTTTTAACGTTATTGCCGAAAACAAGAATTCTACTCATCCTTAAATTCTGAAAATTCTGATTCAGACACTCAACTTCTCGCAACCTTCCAAAAACACTTCATCAGCATCTGCACCTATGCCGGGGGCATCATTAATGGTAAGATGGTAGCCGTCGTATTGTGCGCCGCCTACGCATGGGTCTACCAGGTGGCCCAGCTTGCAGGTGTCCATGTCATAGAAGTGAATATTGGGACTGGCATATACAAAATGTAGTTTGCTGCTCAGGGCAATGCGGCTTTCCAGCATCCCACCCATCATACATGGGATATTATGCTCGGCGCAGGTATCATGTATCTTCTTTGCTTCGGTGATCCCGCCTGCTTTGGCCATTTTAATATTCACATAATGGCAGCTGCCGCTTTCTATCTGCATACGTGCATCATGATGATTGTATACGCTTTCATCCGCCATAATTTTTACCGGTGTAAGCTTCATTAGCTGCGGCAGCCGATCGTCATACCAGGTGCGCATCGGCTGTTCGCAAAACTCAACATTATATTCGCCCAACGCCTGCAGCGCAAACACAGCCTCATCAAAGCTCCAGCCCTGGTTGGCGTCAACGCGTATCTTCATCTTATTACCCACAGCAGCACGAATCTGCTTAATACGTTCAAAATCCGTTTCAGCGCCTTTGCCCAACTTTACCTTTAGGATATTTGCACCCGAGTTCTTGAAATCTACTGCCTTTTGCGCCATTACTTCAGGTGAGCTAATGCCAATAGTAATATCGCTTTCTACCGCCCGTTTTTCACCTCCGAGATACTTGTAAAGCGGCAATCCTGCATTTTTTGCGGCAATGTCATACAAGGCCATATCAAAGGCGCTTTTGATGGTGGTGTTACCTGCGGTGAAACTATCCAGTTGCTGCAACCTTGTGGTGATGTCGAGCGGGTTTTGTCCTTTCCAAAGCTTGGCAAACTCTCTGGCCATGATCAAACAGGTATCCTGCGTTTCGCCTACGATCATGGGGAAGGCCGAGCATTCGCCCACCCCGTAAAAACCGGCGTCGGTATGCACGCGTATAAAAGTGTTCATGGCGTGGTCCATAGTGCCGGTGGCAATGGTGAACGGTTCCATAGGGATACTGAAACGGTAAATATCAACAGAGGTGATTAGCATAGTTTGAAGATGTTGCGCTAAAATACCAGAAATTAAATGTCGCCATCACATTAGTTGCACATTCACACAAATAGCCTATATTTGCGTTACTTCTAAAGTACTTCCATTTCGGTTCTCCGGTCCCTCATCCTTCGCAGGGCACTGATCATGAGCCGAAAACATTTAACTAACACTTCTTAATAAAGACATTATACATGGCATTAACAAATTTGCCTGGTCCGTTCGATTATAATTCGACCAGGAATAAACTATTATTAACGGAGTACGGCCGTAACGTACAAAACATGGTAAAGTACATTGTTGCGCTGCCTACCAAGGAAGAACGCAACCGTTATGCACAGGTTGTTATAGACCTGATGGGTTTCCTGAACCCTCACCTGCGTGATGTAGCCGACTTTAAACATAAGCTTTGGGACCACTTACACATTATCAGCGGTTTCCAGCTGGATGTAGATTCGCCTTACCCGAAACCTACCGAAGAGGCTATCCACATTAAACCCGAGCCGCTGAAGTATCCCAATCAGCGTATCAAATACAAGCACTATGGCAAAACTATAGAGCTGATGATTGAAAAAGCAAAGGCTATTGAAGAGCCTGATCGCAAACGCCACATGGTGCAGGCGATAGCCAACTTCATGAAAATGGCTTACGTACAGTGGAACAAAGATTCTGTTGCCGATGAGATCATCCTTGCCGATCTGCAATATCTGTCTAACGGAGAGTTACGCCTCGAAGAGAACATCAACCTGAATAAGGTAGAGTTTAGGGCTAACCCTTATAATGCACAAAGCAACAACAATCAACGCCGCGGAAGCAATCAAAACCAAAACAATGGCGGCCGTAACCAAAATAATGGCGGCCGTACCAACAACCAAAATAACCGCAACAACAATAACCAGAACAATCGCAACCGTAATAACGGCGGCGCAAAGAAGTACTAAGTTATTTATCGTTTATGGCTGCTGATAGTTGTGGGTGCGGACGGCGAGGCTTTGTATTTTAAATTAAAATCCAATCTTTGTCGCGTGTTATCTGTTTAGCTAAGTCATCAGCTATGAACGATGGACCATCAACTACGAACCAATTATGAGAAACGCATTCGAGATACAGGGTGGTAAAAAACTAAAGGGCGAGATCATTCCGCAGGGTGCTAAGAACGAGGCACTGCAGATCATTTCGGCCGTTTTACTCACCAAAGATAAAATGACGATCAAGAACATCCCGGACATTCAGGATGTAAATAAATTGATTGAACTACTAGGCGACATGGGTGTTGAGGTGAATCGCATCTCGCGCGATGTTTGCACCTTTGAAGCCAAAGAAATACATCAGGACTTCTTCAACTCCGAAGCTTTTAAGGCTAAGGGCGGTGGCTTGCGCGGCTCTATCATGATAGTTGGCCCGCTGCTGGCGCGTTTTGGTACAGCATCTATCCCCAAGCCGGGTGGCGATAAAATTGGCCGCAGGCGTTTGGACACCCACTTCCTGGGTTTTGAAAAATTAGGTGCGCGCTTTGACTATAACGCCGAGACCGGCTTTTACAATGTAGACGCAACCAATCTTCAGGGCTGCTACATGCTGCTTGACGAAGCTTCGGTAACGGGTACTGCGAACATTGTTATGGCGGCTGTACTGGCTAAGGGCACCACCACTATTTACAACGCAGCATGCGAACCTTACCTGCAGCAGCTTTGCAAAATGCTTAACCGCATGGGCGCGAAGATTAGCGGTATTGGCTCGAACCTGCTGACCATTGAAGGCGTAACCGAACTTACCGGCACCGAACACACCATGCTGCCGGACATGATAGAGATCGGGTCATTTATCGGCCTGGCTGCTATGACTGGTTCTGAGATCACCATTAAAGATGTGCATTACGATGAACTAGGTATGATACCTGACGTTTTTAAACGTTTGGGTATCAAACTGGAACGCCGCGGAGACGATATATATATCCCATCACAGGATCATTACGAAATAGACACCTTTATAGACGGATCATTACTTACCGTTGCTGATGCACCATGGCCGGGTTTCACTCCCGACCTGTTAAGCATTGTGCTGGTAGTAGCCACGCAGGCAAAGGGATCTGTACTAATACACCAGAAAATGTTTGAAAGCCGTTTGTTCTTTGTTGACAAACTGCTGGATATGGGTGCTAACATTATCCTCTGCGATCCGCATCGTGCCACCGTTATTGGTTTGGATAAGCAAATACAATTGCGCGGTATTTCTATGACGTCGCCAGATATTCGTGCCGGGGTGTCGTTGTTGATAGCGGCTTTATCTGCACAAGGTCAATCAACTATCTACAACATCGAGCAAATAGAGCGCGGTTATCAAAATATTGATACCCGCCTCCGCGCTTTGGGTGCTGATATAACCCGCGTTTAAAAAGCTCAAAGCAGAAAGTTAAAAGCGGAAAGTGATCGTAATACGACAACTTTCCGCTTTTTGGCTTTTACTGCTTTGCTTTGCAAATTTCCATTTTTTTTTAGCTTTACACTTTCAGCCTTTAACTAGGCTTAATAAACCAATAAATGTCCTATAAGAACCGGCGTCCCGGCTATTCTAAATTCATATTGATATTTGTTGCTGTAAAGGTATTGCTCAACCTTATGGCCATCAGCCGCTTTGGCTTTCACCGGGACGAGTTCCTGCACCTGGTTCTTGCCGATCATTTGGACTGGGGCTATAAAGAGGTACCACCTTTTATAGCCGTGCTGGCGAGGATAACGCTGTCGGTGTTTGGCGATTCCGTTTTCGCCGCACGCATATTTTCTACTATTGCAAGCGGGTTAATTATATGGCTTACCGGCCGCATTACGGTAGAGCTTGGCGGCAGGCGCTTTGCTATCACGCTCGCTTGTTTGGCATTAATTTTTTCTCCGGCATTTGCAGCCAGCGGCTACCTGTTTCAACCGGTCGTGTTTGATCAACTCTGGTGGGTAGTTACCGTGTGGCTCTTTACCAAATACCTCAATACGGCCGATGTAAGATACTTGTATTGGCTTGGCGCTGCCGTAGGGTTAGGCATGCTCACGAAGTACAGCATGGCCTTTTTTACAGGTTCGCTCATCATCGGCATCCTAATCAGCAAAGAGCGAAAGTTGCTTTTTAACAAGCATGTCCTTATATCGGCAGGAATTGCTTTCCTGATATTTCTGCCAAATGTAATCTGGCAGATAGTCCACCATTTCCCGTTTTTCACCCATATGAAGGAACTTAGGGTGAAACAGTTGGACTACGTAAAACCTATGGACTTTTTGATGCAGCAATTGTTGGTTAACGGCCCGGCATTGTTTGTATGGCTAACAGGTTTCTTCTTCCTGCTTTTCGCATTTAAGCTGAGGCGGTTCCGGTATATGGCGATTGCTTATGTACTTATCTTTCTGTTCTTATTGGAGATGAACGGCAAGAACTACTACCTTTTTGGCGCTTATCCTATGCTGTTTGCTGCAGGTGGTTTTGCATGGGAGCGCATTATTAAACGGTCGTGGGTGGCTTTGAGAGTAGTAGTTATACTGGCATTTGTTTTGCCGAATCTGTTACTGCTTCCAATGGTGTTGCCGGTGTTGTCGTTAGATAAAACGCTGGGCTTTTTCAGGTACACAAAAGAAAACATGCCTTTCCTAAGCTTTATAACTAAATGGGAGGACCAGCAGCAGCACCCTACCACACAAGATTATGCCGATATGCTTGGTTGGGAGGAAATGGCGCAAAAAGCTTCACAAGCCTACCACAGCCTCACACCCGAACAACAAAAACAAGCGCAGATCTTTGCTGACAACTATGGTGAAGCAGGCGCATTGCACCACTTCCACAAAAAGTATAACATGCCCGATGTGGTAAGTTTAAACAGCAGCTTTGCGCTATGGGCACCTGACACCCTCACCGCGAGGTACATTATTTATGTGGATGACGATGCTAATGTAAAAGAGCGGCTTGCCCCTATTCTTGAGAGCTACCGGCAAACCGGCGAAGTATTGGAACCTCTCGCCAAGGAAAAAGGCACTAAGGTATATATCCTGGTTAACCCATCACCTAAGCTAAACGAGGTTTACCAGAAGGAACTGGCTGAGAAAAGATTAAAGTAAGTTAGCTGGAAACAATTTGATTAATTATTCATTTTGTAAATTCCTATTCAGATACTATGCGTGGTTTTAAAACGATACTATTCCTTACAATTTCTAACACCTTCATGACCTTTGCCTGGTACGGGCACCTTAAGTTTAAAGACTACGAATGGGGCAAGAACCTGGGGCTAATTTCTATTATCCTGATCAGCTGGGGACTTGCCTTTTTCGAATACCTATTTCAGGTACCGGCAAACCGGCTTGGCTTTAAAGATGATGGCGGGCCATTTACGCTGGTACAACTTAAAACCATTCAGGAAGCTATTACCCTAACGTTATTTATGGTGTTCACCGTAGTGTTTTTTAAAACCGAAAAACTTGGCTGGAACCACCTGGTTGGTTTTGCGCTAATTGTATTGGCAGTGTTTGTGATATTTAAAAAGTGGTGATTGAAAATTAAGCTAAGCCAATACAGCGTTGTTTTCGTCATTGCGAGGTACGAAGCAATCTCAGAACTTTAATTATTTAAAGCATTTTAGACTGAACTACTCGGAGCTTGCTTCGTACCTCGCAATGACGCTTTAATAGCTTCTACCTTACTAAGCCGATATTGCATTAATGATATCATACTGCGTAATGATCTCGATGTTACCGCGCTCGTCCTCAACAAGGACTGCAATGTTATCTTTATTGATCATGCCGGATATTTTGTCGATTGAGGTATTCAAATCTACAAACGGGAACGGCGCTGTACTGATGTTCTTCACCGGCTGAGATTTGATGCCCGGGTTTTCTATCAGCGAATTCAATATATCGCTTTCGGTTATCTTACCTATAACCATACCTTTTTGTGTAACGGGTATCTGCGAAATATTCAGCGATTTAATAGTATTGATTGCCTCCAGTACGGTTTTCTCACAGTCGATAGTTATTATCTCCTGGTTCTCCTTTTTGTCGATGATATGGCGCGCAGTAAGTTTCTCATCTTTTAGGAAACCACGGTCTCGCAACCAGTCGTCATTGTACATTTTGCCCAGGTAGCGTGTTCCGTGGTCTGGGAAGATCACAACCACTACATCGCCTTCTTTAAAACGATCCTTCATCTGCAGTACGCCTGCAATGGCAGACCCTGTAGAGTTACCTGCAAAGATGCCTTCTTTACGGGCTATCTCACGGGTCATCAGGGCAGCATCCTTATCGCTTACCTTTTCAAAATAATCTATCAAGCTAAAGTCAACGTTATGCGGCAAGAAGTCCTCTCCTATCCCTTCAGTGATATATGGATATATCTCATTCTTGTCAAACTCGCCTGTTTCCTTGTATTTCTTGAAGATTGATCCATAAGTGTCAATGCCGAGTACCTGTATGTTAGGGTTCTTTTCTTTTAAGTAGCGTGCTGTGCCAGATATGGTACCGCCTGTACCCACGCCTACCACCAGGTGGGTTATTTTACCTTCTGTTTGTTCCCAAATTTCAGGCCCGGTTTGCTCATAGTGCGCCTGCGAGTTACTGAGGTTATCGTACTGGTTGGGCTTCCACGAGTTAGGAACCTCACGCTCAAGCCGTGACGACACAGAATAGTATGACCTTGGGTCTTCCGGGTCCACGTTAGTTGGGCAAACAATTACCTCAGCACCAAAAGCGCGTAGAGCATCAAACTTTTCTTTTGATTGCTTATCCGTACTGGTGAAGATACATTTGTAGCCTTTTATAACCGCCGCAATGGCTAGCCCCATACCGGTATTGCCAGATGTACCTTCAATGATAGTACCGCCGGGTTTCAGCTTACCGCTGGCTTCAGCGTCCTCAATCATTTTCAGCGCCATACGGTCCTTAATAGAATTGCCCGGGTTGGTAGTCTCTATTTTGGCCAGTACAGTAGCTGGTATGTCTTTTACTATTTTGTTAAGTTTTACCATCGGCGTGTGGCCTATGGTCTCCAGTATGTTATTATACCACATAATTTAAATTGGTCTTAAATCGGCAGCTAAAACTACCGATAGCAGAAAATCTACTAATCCTGTATACAAACGGGATATGCATCAAAATTAATCTTCTCATCTGATATTTTTTTATGGAATAACAAATACATCTGCATCCATAAGTAAAACAACAACACAAACCGCCTGCACATGTCTACCATTTTACGCCCAGCCTTTGTAACTGTAATCATGCTGCTTGGCAGCATTACTGCCAGCTTTGCACAGCGCCCGCTCACCAATAGCCGGCAGAGCAGCTACTACACCTACATTTATAGTCTCTCTCCTGCAGAGGTAGAGAAATTCTATGCTTCGCCGGGTAAGCCGCTGGACCAAGCGTTGCTGCGCAACCCTGTAGATTCGTTTCTAACAGATAAGGGAAACCTACCCCAGCTGCCGAATGGTAATTACCTTAAGGTGTTTGCTCTGCAAAATCAGCTTAAATATGCGCTATTGGAAAACCACTCAGCGTTTTTGCAACTATTTCTTACACCTTATGAATACCGCTTTACGCTCACCAATAAACAGGGTGCGTATATTAATGGTGCAGCGGTTATTATAAATGGCAAACAAGTAGCACATGACGAGGCCAGCAATACCTGGCACTTTAAACGCACCGGCAAACAAGCTACACTGCGGGTGGATTATGCTGGCGTAGCCAACTTTTTTAAGCTGGAAAAGGAGGAATATTACTCAAGCAATTACAGCAGCTTTAAGTACCGCCTGAGCAGATTCTGGAACAAGATTAAAGCACCTTTTACAAAACATCGGCGTAGCAGCTACAACCAGCGCGGAGGCTTTATGGTATTTAACAAACCTATGTATAAGCCCGGGGACACGGTAAAGTTTAAGGCCTTTATACTTCAGCAGAATGGTAAACCTGTTACGCAGAAAAAGCTATTGGTAAAACTTAATGATAGTGGCGATACAAAACTATTAGGCAAGGTAGATAGTTATCGCGCAGGGGGCTTTGAGTACAGCTTTGTTTTAACCGATAGCTTAGGCCTTGACCTGGATGAAACATACAGGATTGATCTTGTGGATCCGGCTAAAACCAAAAAGGCTAAAGCTAATGCTGATGAAGATGACGAACGCGACGATCCCGCTGTAGTTTTAATGTCGGGCAATTTCAAATATGAGGAATACGAATTGAAGTCCATTCATTTTGCGATGCGTACAGATAAAGAAGATCACTACCCGGGCGATCCATTAGTAGCTTATTTTAAAGCGAGCGACGAGAATGACTTGCCGGTTGCCGACGGACGTGTGGTGCTTACGTTGCAAACCAGCAGTGCAAGTAACTATAAAGGTGATCACGTTTTTGTGAAGGACACCTTGTGGCAGCACAAGTTCAACCTGGATCCGATTGGCGAAACTAAGGTAACCATACCTGACTCTATCTTCCCAAAGGCGACAGTAAGCTATCAACTGGAAGCAAAATTCATGAACTCCAATAACGAAGGTCAGGAACAACAAAAGGAAGCCACTTTTTACTACGAAAAGTACCGCGTGAAAACGGAGGTGATAAACGACTCATTAAAAATTAGCCATCTTGTAAACGGCAAAGCAGGCAGTTCTTCAGCTACGGTAAGCGCCCTCAATGTTGAAGGCGACACCCTATCGAAAGTAAAGCTTATGCTGCCCGGCTTCGTGCTGATAAACCCTAATACCGCTGAATACAATATAGAAACAGACAGTACTGATACCGATGTAGACTTAAAAGATTTTACAGGCGATATCACGCTCTCATCTGAACGTACTGCCGATTCGGTTTTTGTGAACGTGGCTAACCCGCGTAAGCTGCACTTCTTTTACTCAGTTTTTGAGAACGGAAAACTCACCGGGGATGGTCAGGCAGACCAGTTGAATTACAAAAAAGCGGTAAGCTCCACAGTTAGATTTACGTTCATTATCAATTACATCTGGGGCGGGAAAATGAAAAGCGCACAAGAAAACTCGGTCTACCAGGACAGGTTGCTGACCATCAACGTAAGACAACCGGTGTCGGTTTACCCCGGTCAAAAAGTAAAAACCAATATTGTAGTTACCGACGCGCAGGGTAAACCTGTTCCTAATGCTGATGTTACCGCCTGGGCCGTTACCCGCAAGTTTAAAAGCGGTATGCCTTATGTACCTTACCTGGGCAAAAACTACCCTGGAGCAAAACGTAAACCAACTTACAGGTTACAAGATGCAGAAACGAACGGAACTACACAGTTGGACTGGCTTAGGTGGAAAAATGCTCTAGGACTCGACAGTATTGAATACTTCCGGTTTACGCATCCTGATAAAATATACCGCATCGAAGAACCAGGAGTGGACACCATAACCCAAATAGCACCATTTGTAACTGGCAAAGCAGGCCTTGCACCAGTACATGCTTTATATATAGACCATTTGCCGGTGTATTTTAGCCAGGCACAACAACTGCAACCCTATAGCTTTAAGGTTGAGGCCGGCTATCATCACCTGAAACTGCGCACAGCAGAGGAAGAGATAGAGATAGACAGCGTTCTGGTTAGAAAATCGAAGAAACTCATTCTTAGCGTAAACGCAGATGCTTACCCTGTAACTAAAAAGAAGGACACGCTGGACACATACGAGGCAGCCCTTATTAACAAATACATGGTTACTATAGCCAATAACTTTGATGGTAAGCGGTCCATGATTGTCCAGCACGACCGCCTGTTTTTCCTTAATCCTTATAATGCCGCGCCGCGCAGTGTCCTGGTGGGTCCGCTCAGCAATAGCTACACTTTGTTTGATCAGCAGGATAAAAAACAACTGTTCGTGGCCGAACCGAGCTATTCTTACCTGTTTGAGCCTGGCTTAATAAAGCAGAAAAGCATCTCGACCGAATTTGCCTTTTCACGGTACCTGCGCGTAGCGTCGGGTGCTACCAATTACCGGGACTACGTACTTACCAATGCTGCTGCCGATGACCTCTGGCAGGATTACCTTGATAAACGTAGCAACAGCCAGCAATTGTTTGAAAATCCTCATGTACCCTATAACGAACGCGGGAAATTGGAACTACAAAGAGTGGTGTCCAAGAACGAGCATCCTGTACTGATCAAAAACATAATCTTTTACCGGTATAACGATCCGGACTTTATCAGGGTGTACCCGGGTAATTCCACAAACTTCGATGACATTGCAAGAGGAGTTTACAGGATCTTTTATCTTTTAAAAAATGACAGCTACGACATTAAAGAACGTATAGAAATCAGGAAGGGAGGCCGTAACTACTACAGCTTCACAGTACTGCCCGTTCACGCCAGAGATTCGGTAAGTATAAAGATTGCAGCCATCATTAATAAACGCAACAGCATTATTTACCGCAATGATGATTACGGCATAGAGAACGACGCTTTACGCTTAAAGGAAGCCTTTAACGAGCAATATTATAACACCAAAGAGTTCACAAGTGGAATACATGGCAAGGTAACCGCTGCTGATGATAAGCTACCTGTAGTGGGTGCAACCATTAAGATAAAAGGTACCAATGTAGCCACCACGTGCGATGTTAATGGCATGTTTCACCTTACAGGGCCTTCATCCGGTAAATTGGTGGTGAGCTTTTTGGGATACCACACACAGCAGGTTACTTTCGCCTCAGGCATAAAGCTGAATATTGTGCTGACCGCATCAAGCAATCAATTGAATGAGGTTGTGGTAGTTGGTTACGGTTCCGTGCGTAAAAAAGACCTTGCCGGATCTGTTACTACCATTAATAGCATGGAAATGGCGTTACAAGGCAAGGTAGCAGGTATACAGGTGGTGATGGATTCTACAGGAGCACCTGGGGCAGGTTTAAAAATAATGATAAGAGGTATATCGTCTCCCGGCACAACTAAACCATTATATGTAGTTGATGGGGAAATCGTAGAAAGCTTGGAAAGCATTAACCCTTCTGATATAGCGGAGTTAAACGTTCTAAAAGATGCCGCTGCAACTGCAATTTACGGTGCCCGTGCGGCTAACGGTGTTATTGTTATTACCCGTAAACAAAAGTTGGTCATCAACGGTGAGCCGCTTAAAGCTGCCGGACAGAACAGCGAAGAGCAGCTGCCGCCTGCACTGCGTAAAAATTTTAGCGACTACGCCTACTGGCAACCAAAACTTACTACCGACGAAAACGGTACGGCAAGCTTTACAACAGTATTTCCGGATGATATTACCAATTGGAAGACCTTTATCATCGGTATAAACGACAAAAAACAAACCGGCTTCCTTCAAAAAGAAATCAAGTCTTTTAAGCCACTTAGCGCCAATTTTATCGCCCTGCAATTTGCTGTGGAAGGTGACGAAATGAACCTCATAGGCAAGGTAATGAACTATAATTCTGCAGCTGCACAGGTAAGCCGGACTTTTAATTACAACGGGAAAATGTTAAAGCAGGATGTATTTAGCGTTAACAACGCTAAGATAGACACGCTGAACATTACTGCAACCGCTACTGACAGCCTGGAATTTGAGTACAGCATCAAACGCGACAATGGCTATACTGACGGCGAGCGGCGCAAGGTACCGGTATTTAAACAGGGTGTAACTGAAACCAAAGGCGCGTTTGAGGCACTTAATGCAGATACAACCGTTACACTTAAATTTGATCCGACCTTAGGACCGGTGACTTTTAGAGCAGAGGCTTCTGCCCTTCCGGCACTGGCGGAGGAAGCCCGTAAACTGCGCGAGTACAAGTACCTGTGCAACGAACAACTGGCATCTAAGCTGAAAGGCCTTCTAGCAGAAAAACGCATCAGAACGTTCCTGCGAGAACCTTTTAAATACGAGCGCAACGTTGCCGACGTAATAAAAAAGCTGCTGGAGAACCGCAAGACAACAGGTGCCTGGGGCTGGTGGAAGGACAGCAACGAAGAACTTTGGATAAGCCTGCACGCTCTGGAGGCATTAACAGAGGCAAAGAACATGGGCTACGGCTTTGTTATGGACACTCAGAAATTAACCGATTACCTGGTTTATCAGCTGGAAAGCTACCACGGTCAGGATAAACTCACCTGCCTGCAACTCTTATATAACTTAAAGGCTAAAGTAGATTATGTGAAATACCTTGGCACTATTGCTAAACAGAATAATCTGGCAAGAGAGGTTTCCACTTATGACAAGTTGAAACTGATGCTCCTAAGGCAACAGACCGGCTTAAGGGTGAATACTGATAGCCTGCTCAGAACAAGCCGATCCACCCTGTTTGGTAACCTGTACTGGGGCGAAGAAAACTACCGCTTTTTCGACAATTCAATACAGATTAGTGCTATAGCTTACCAGATTATAAAAGCTGAAGGTAAGCACGAAAACGTGCTTGCGAAAATACGAGGCTACTTTCTGGAACAACGAAAGGATGGTGATTGGCGAAACACCTACGAAGCTTCCACTATACTCGAGACTATCTTACCCGATCTATTAAAGGTAGATAACCAGATAAAACCAGCGGTATTAACTCTCAAGGGTTCTTCAGCGGAAACCATAACCAGGTTCCCATATACAGCTACGTTGCCGGCAGCGCCGCTGACAGTGAGCAAAACAGGCAGCTTACCAGTATACGTTACCGGATACCAGCAGTTTTGGAACAGCAAGCCTGAGAAAGTAAGTAAAGACTTCAGGGTAGATACCCACTTTGAACGTAATCAAAATACGCTAACCAGGCTAAAAGGCGGCGAGAGCGTACAACTTAAAGCGGATGTTACCGTTAGGGCTGATGCAGATTACGTAATGATAGAAATCCCGATCCCTGCCGGTTGTTCATACGAAAAGAAAGACCAGCAATGGAGCAATAACGAGGTGCACCGTGAGTACTTTAAAGACAAGGTGAGTATCTTCTGCAGAAAACTAACACAAGGCACTTACACCTTTACAGTAGATCTGATGCCGCGTTACAGTGGCAGGTATACATTAAACCCTGCCAAGGCAGAGCAAATGTACTTCCCCGTGTTTTACGGCCGGGAAGGGATCAAGAAGTTGGTTATTGGAGATTAATGGTATAAATCGATGATTGCCAGCGGCGGCTGGTAATCATCGATGCTCGTCGCCTACCTGTCAGTCGATTATCGCTGCGTATCTCGCAATGACCGTGGTAAAGATCATTGCGAGCGATGGCGTGGCAATCATTAATGCTTGCGGGCACTGGTTCGTCGACAGTTGCTTCGCATCGGCAATGAACCTAATTAAAACTTCAGGTGCTTAACCGTTAACCCACCATTGATGAGTTGCTTAAGCGATTCGATACCTACGCGCAGGTGTGTTTCTACATATTGCTCGGTAACATTAGAGTCGCTTTCGGCAGTTTTAACGCCTTCAGGTATCATCGGTTGGTCAGAAACCAGCAGCAATGCACCGGTTGGTATCTTGTTGGCAAAGCCGGTTGTAAAGATGGTCGCAGTTTCCATGTCTATCGCCATTGCACGAAGATCTTTAAGGTATTTCTTGAAGTCTTTATCATGTTCCCAAACACGGCGGTTAGTGGTGTAGCAGGTACCTGTCCAGTAATCGCGTGAATGCTCGCGTATAGTAGTAGATATAGCCTTCTGAAGCGCGAAAGAAGGCAGTGCAGGCACTTCTGCAGGCAGGTAATCGTTTGATGTGCCCTCTCCTCTTATTGCCGCTATGGGCAGGATAAGGTCGCCTACGTTGTTCTTCTTTTTTAAGCCCCCGCATTTGCCGAGAAATATTACGGCTTCGGGGTGTATAGCGGTAAGCAGGTCCATTACTGTAGCAGCTACAGAGCTGCCCATACCAAAGTTTATTATAGTTATACCATTTGCGGTAACGCTTTGCATTGGCTTGTCAAGCCCCATAATTGGTGCGTTGTCATGCCATTGCGAAAACAGCTGCAGGTATTTAGAAAAGTTTGTAAGGATAATATATTTTCCAAAAGCATTTAGCGGCCGGCCGGTGTAGCGGGGCAGCCAATTGGCTACTATGGCTTCTTTGGTTTTTAAACCAGATTTTACAGGGGATTGTACTTCTTTTACTTTCTTGGCGTCTGTTGTTTCCTCTTTTTTTACATCTAATTCTTCGTTCATCTTTTTTTCTCCTGTTTTTATCCTATCGGCGAATTCCTTTAGGGGCGTTCAGTAACGTTTTTATACAGCAAACCCCGGTGATATTATCACCAGGGCCGCGTCGTATTATTACAAATATAGCTTTTTAGATCGAGATTTGTGTTAAGCCACCTTTAACTTTTTAAGGTCGCTCTTCTCAAACTTCTCGCGTGCGTAGTCAAGCGTTACATTCAATCGCTTTACATCCTTCTGCGACGGGAACTCGAACATGGCATCTATCATTATAGCCTCGCAAATAGACCTAAGTCCGCGGGCACCCAGTTTAAATTCCATTGCCTTGTCAACTACAAAGTCCAGCACCTCAGCATCAAACTCAAGCTTCACACCTTCGTACTCAAACAATTTTTTATACTGCTTTAGCAAAGAATTTTTAGGCTCAGTTAATATGTTGTGCAACGCATCACGATCCAACGGATTAAGATACGTAAGTACCGGCAAGCGGCCAATAAGCTCAGGTATCAGCCCGAAAGATTTAAGGTCCTGCGGTGTAATGTACTTGTACAGGTTCTTTAAGTCAATTTCAGCGTCGTCGCGTTTAAATTTGTAACCCACCGTTTGGGTACGCAACCTGCTTGCTATCTTCTTATCGATACCATCGAAAGCGCCACCACAGATAAACAGAATATTGCTGGTGTTAACCGTTATCATTTTCTGATCCGGGTGCTTGCGGCCACCCTGAGGCGGTACATTCACCATGGTACCTTCCAATATCTTAAGTAAAGCTTGCTGCACGCCTTCGCCACTTACGTCACGGGTGATGGAAGCATTGTCGCTTTTACGGGCAATTTTATCCACCTCATCAATATAAACTATACCGCGTTCGGCAAGGTTTACATCATAATCCGCACTTTGCAGCAAACGGGTCAGGATGCTTTCTACGTCCTCGCCTACATAGCCGGCTTCGGTTAGTACTGTTGCGTCGCAAATGCAAAACGGTACATTCAGTATCTTGGCAAGCGTTTTGGCCAGCAAGGTTTTACCGGTACCGGTCTCACCCACCATAATGATGTTTGATTTCTCTATCTCTACCTCATCCTTGTCTACACGCTGGTTAAGGCGTTTGTAGTGGTTGTATACCGATACAGCAAGTACTTTCTTGGCATCATCCTGCCCAATAATATATTGGTCGAGATGTGTTTTTATCTCAGAAGGCTTTAATACCGCAGGTGAAGCCGGTGACGACTTGACCTTGCGCACTTTAAGCTCTTCGGCAAGTATCTCATTAGCCTGGTTCACACATTTATCACAAATGTGTGCATCAAGGCCTGCTATCAGCATCAGGGAGTCCTGTTTACCGGCCCCACAAAATGAGCACCTGATCTCCTTGCTGTTTTTGTTCATCTCTTAATTGGTTTATCAAAAATAACTAATCGTATCTTAGTAACAGTGGGTTCCGCTCCCTTGGTTACCAGGGGCGGAACTCAATATTATTATTTATTAGCGCTACTTCTCAAGATCTCATCTACCATACCAAATTCTTTGGCTTCTTCAGAGATCATCCAGTAATCGCGGTCTGATGCTTCCCAAACACGCTCGTACGACTGGCCGCTGTGATCAGCAATGATCTGGTACAGCTCTTTTTTTAGCTTGGTAATCTCGTGATACGTGATCTCGATATCGCTTTGCTGGCCTTGCGCACCGCCTGACGGCTGGTGTATCATCACCCTTGAGTGTGGCAGCGCTGCACGTTTTCCCTTTGCACCTGCTACCAGCAATACAGCACCCATTGATGCTGCCATACCGGTACAAATAGTGGCTACGTCATTTGATATAAACTGCATGGTATCATAAATACCTAAGCCAGCGTATACCGAACCACCCGGCGAATTGATATAGATCTGGATATCGCGTTTGGCATCAGCCGATTGTAAGAACAGCAATTGAGCCTGTATAATGTTTGCGATATTATCATAAATCGCATCTCCAAGGAAGATAATGCGATCCATCATCAAACGCGAGAATACGTCCATCTGCGCGATGTTCATCGGACGCTCTTCAATAATATACGGAGTCATGCCGGTTGGCAGTTTGGCCCTGTCAACGCCGGCGATAAATTTATCTACATATATACTGTTAATGCGGTGATGCTTTACAGCATACTTACGGAATTCATTTTTATCGATGTTACTACTCATGATATGTTGTATGATTTAAATAGTGCTTGTTAGGTAATTGCGATAAATATAGTTCTTAGTTGAATAGATTTTTAGGTATAAAGTTTGTAAAAAGTAAAAATACAATTGGCTTGTTCGCCATCCCTCCTTTATATACCAGTGTGTGATGCCGGCAATATATCACCCGGTTAATTCACCTTGTTATTAACAGCTGTTCGGTTGGTACCAAAAACACAAAAGCATCTGCTTGTGGCAAATGCTTTTGGTAAAGGTTATATAGAAAAAGTGCTTAGTCTTCCAGCTTGTTAAAGTCAGTAAACAGGATTTCTTTCTGATCAAGTGTGATAACACTCTTGATGTGATCGAAAACCTTAACTGCTTTTACTTCTTCAAATATCTTGTTAGCATTCTCTTTGTTCTGCAGGTACTGAACAGTGTACTGCGCCAGCTGATCCTCAGGGATAGCCTGCTGGCTGTACGCCCTGAACTGCTGATCAATGCTTGCTTTAGCGTAAGCAAAAACCTCATCGTACTTAATATCGATGTTGTTTTGTGTTACAATCTTATTGGCAATTAATGTCCACTTAAGGTTCTTAGCAAAATCGTTGTAACCACCTTCTAATTCTTCTTCAGAAAGTTTTTCGTTAGTAGCTTTCAACCAGCGTTTCAGGAACTCATCAGGCAGTTCAAACTGCACTTTGTTCAACGCGTAATTGTAGATGTCGTTCTGCAGCTTACGTTCGCTGTCCTGCTTCATCATGGTCTCCAGCTCCTCGGTGATCTTTTCACGGAAACCTTCTTCGGTAGTTACTGTACCTTCACCAAATAATTTATCAAAGAACTCCTGGTTCAAATCGCTTTCATCTAAACGGTTAACGTTCTTAACCGTTAATTTGAAGTTTGATTTAAGGTCAGCAGCGGCATCCTCTTCAATTTTAAGTAAACCTGCAACCTTAGCTGCGTCGTTACTAAAAGCTTGCTGGATATCCAGTGTAACCTCGTCACCTTTTTTCAGACCGATCAGGGAAGCTTTAATGGCTTCATCCTGAATTTGGTCTAAACGAACAGATGCGGTGTTGGTTATACCGTCCTCAAAAACACTACCATCCGGAGAAAGCTGCACTAATTCAGAATAAAGCACGTCACCATCTGCCGATACGTCAGGATTTGTCATTTTGCCATAAGCACGACGGATGCTTTTAACGCGCGACTCCAGCGTTTCGTCATCAACTTTAATAACGTATTGGGTTAATTTATCTTTTGAATCAAAATCAACGTTAAACTCAGGGGCTAAACCAACTTCGTAGCTAAACTCAAAATCGTCGTTAAAATCCCAGTTGTATTCTTTGTCTTCCTCACCGCGTTTAGGTAGTGGCTGGCCAAGTACTTCAAGCTTTTCCTGCTCCAGGTAATTGTTCATCGAGTCGCTCAACAGGTGGTTTATTTCATCAACCAAAATGCTCTTGCCGTACATTCTTTTAATGTGTGCAGGCGGAACCATACCCGGGCGAAAACCTGGGATCTTTGCTTTTTTAGCTTGTTCTTTAATAGCTTTCTCTACCCTTGGCGTATAGTCTGCCGGGGCAAGGTTGATTTTTACAACCGCATTCAGGTTGTCAATTTTTTCCTGTGATATATTCATCTTTTTTACCGGATATTTTAAAAATAAACTAAGCTGCCATGTGTTTGCATGGCAGCTTTGGGGCTGCAAAAGTACGAATATATTTTATTTATTTACAGCCGTAACCAACTGAAATTTCACTACTTTGTTATTTACCGGCTTAAGTGTTTTAAGGTAAGTGTAGATGGCTGCAAGGTCGGTTTCTTTCATGCCGCCGTAGCGCCACCAGGGCATAATGGTTTGAAAATCGGTGTTATTCACCGCTGCGGGTTTTATACCGCCATTACCATACTGTTTAAACCTGTTTATAAAGGCCTCTTTGCTCCAGCTGCCAATGCCGGTTAACTTATCGGGGGTGATGTTAGCGGAGCGCAGCAAACGCCCGTTGCCTAGTCCGTACTCATTACCGCCGGCATAATCCATCCCAGGGACAGGCTTGCCTTGTACTGCTTTGGTGTGGCAATCTGTACAAGCGGCTGCTTTTACCAGGTATTCGCCATATTTTAGGGTATCACTATCTGCAGGTATTGCAGATGGCTGTGCTTTCTGCGGCATGGTATTCACCAGCAGGTTAAGCGGAAAATCAAGCTTACGGTCCGGGAATTGGGTTTTGACAGGTTTAAGCGTGCGTATGTAAGCTATTATGCTGTAAATATCTTCGGGATCCATTTTACCGAAGGAACCGTAAGGCATAATAGGGAATATAGCCGAATCATCCTTTTTTACGCCGGTGGTTATGGCGCGGTAAAGTTCGCCATCTGTCCAATCTTTTAGATGGGCAGGCGTAATATTGGGTACATAAACCACGCCGGGAAAACTTACGCGGCTGTCAAACCGTTCGCCGCCGGCGCCTACAACATTTGTATCTATCGGGCCGGCAAACACGTTCCATTTACGGCTGCTGTGGCAATCTATACAAACAGCCACATGGTTGGCCAGGTACTTGCCCCGTTGTATCCGTTGAGGTGTGTAAGCTATTTTGAGATTTTGCGGCTTACCAACATTTGGCAGCGCGAGCGTTACGTAAGCTACTGCCGATACAATTACCAGCAGTACGAGGACGACAAAGTACGCCGCCCATTTTTTGAACTTTTTCATGTTATGATATAAGTGTTAGGTGTTATTATTACACTAAGACGGCTTATATCACCGGAACGTTACAATCTCCGCAAAAATCCTTTAGTTAATTTTGGTGATAGAAGATGAACCTGATTTATCGCTGTTTACATTTGACGGATTACCACGGTACTCAATTTCTGAGGAACCACTTGTGTGTACGCTTAAATCGGTAAGTACATTTATACGGCAATGGCTTGCGCCAGATGTTTCGATGTTATACTTGCCCACTACAAAGTCCAGCGCGTCTACGCTGCCGCTGCCGCTCATATCAATATCATGTGAGGTAGCCTGCCCTTTCAGCGAAATTTCTGTGCTTCCGCTGCCTTCGGTATGTACCCGGGCCGCCGTAATATCTAGTTTTACGTTGGTAGAGCCGGACAGGTCCAAATCAAAGTCGCCGGTATTGATGTGGCCATCGCCAACTACCTCTACCCCGCCCGATGCTTCCAGCGCGCGCAGGTGTTTAAAACCAACACTTACGCTCACGTTGCTGCCGCCAAAGAAATTACGTGTGCTGTAAATGCGCAGCTTACCCCCTTCTACACTGGTTTTGATGTATTTTAATAGGTTATCATCAGCAGTAATGGTAACGGCAGACGAGCTATCCTGCCTGATATGTACGTTAAAGCCGCCTGAGATATCAATCTTTTCAAAATCTACAACAGTGCGTTTCTCGGTAGCAGATACGCCCGAACCCCGCACAGGCCGGAACCTTTTGCATGACGAGAAACTTATTAAGCTAATTACTGCTGCTGATATGGTAAGTATTCGGATTGCTTTTTTCATGATAAGGATGTGTATTTGCCTTTTGGACTACATGGGCCAAATTGAAGTTACAACAAATCTAAAATAAAAAAAAACTACAACGCCAGTTGTGTTACGGTAAAACAAATTAACAGTAAACAGCTTAATCAACTAATAAATTAGTTAACTTTAAACAATGAAAGGTCTTTTAACGCTGCTATTTCTACTGCCGCTTGCCTGCCTGGGGCAAATAACTATTTCCGGCAAGCTGGTTAATGCTACAAACAACGCCCCAGTTGCAGATGCCAGTGTTTTTTTAAGTAACGCCACGGTGGGCGGTAAATCTGCAGCAGATGGAACATTTATACTGCGCAACGTTAGGCCCGGGCAATATGAACTGGTTGTTACCGTAGTTGGCTACGAAACACACCGGCAAACGGTTATGGCTGCTGCTGAAAGCATAGCGTTAGCCGATATAAAACTAACGCCGAAAACCAATGAGCTTAAAGAGGTGGTGGTAAGGCCCGATCCCGACCGCGCAAACAACTACCGGATATTTAAAGAGGAGTTTCTTGGCATGTCTAAATTAGCAAAGGAGTGTAAAATATTAAACCCCGATGTTGTTGACCTGGAGTTTGATAAACAGAAACGCAAGCTTACAGGCTCCTCAGCAGATTTCATCGAAATAGAGAACAAAGCGCTTGGTTATAAGATAAAGTACCTGCTCAGCACTTTTGTAAAAGACTACAAGGCCGGTTCGCTGTATTTTGAAGGATCAGCGCTGTTTGAGGAAATGAGGGGTTCGGAAAAACAGAAAAAACGCTGGCTCAAAAACCGGTGGATAGCTTTTGAAGGCTCATCTATGCACTTTTTACGGTCGATAGTACGGAATGATGTGCAGGCAACAGGTTTCGAGGCGCTCAGGCTGATCAGGAAGCTTAACCCCGACTATCATGGTATCGGCGACAAGTACATACAAACCTTGATTAATAAACCCCTGCCGGTTACCGATTATGCCAGCCTTACAGATGTTAAAGGCATATTTGCACTGCGATACACCGATTGCCTTTACCTTATGTACACTAAAATACGTGATAACAGCTCCGACAACAATCCCATACAATCTCTTTCTATGCCTAATTACCTTACCAGCATATTAACCCTCACCCCGCCATATACCCTTTTCGATTCTAACGGTGTAATACTCAACCCATCAAGCGTTGGCTTTGAGGGCAACTGGGGCAAAAGCCGTGTAGCAGAAATGTTGCCCGTAGATTACCTGCCGCCTGCAAAGTAGCGGCATAGGTACGTCGATGTTAGGCTTACCGAAATTAGTTAACAGAAAAAGGGGCTGCTCTCCTGGTTGGAGGCAGCCCTTTACAATGTATATATTGAGAACTATGAAAGTGCTTTTATAATACGGCCAGCTCTCTTTTTGCTGAACGTGAAGGTATTTGTGTTTTGGTTTCGTTTACGCTGATGAAGTTATCGTTTACGATTTTTGCCGACTCTGAGTAGCTAACATTGTATTCGTTAACGCTGCCGGTTAAGGTTACTTTAGCATTATCGTTTACGGTTAAGCTGGTGCGGTAAGCATCAAGGTTTAAGGCAGCAGATGCATTGTTGTGCAGGTTAACGTCAAAGTCTATTTTTGAAAGGCTGCCAAAAGATTTTACTTCAACATCGTCATAGGCGTTTATCTCGCGCAGATCGGCAGCGGTTACCCAAACCACCAATTTTTCTGCTTTGTAAGATGCTATGCGCAGTACACCGTTCTGGCCCTGTACCAAAGCACTTTCCGCGTAGTACTTGTTGTAAACCTTTACCTGGTCGGCAGTGCCGTCGCTTACATAAAGTTCTACGTTGCCGCGTACTTCTATTTTGTTGATGTGGCTTACGTTTGTTAAAACGGTGCTTACTTCTTTGTCGTTATTTTTTTCGCTTGCGAAACTTGTTGCTGTTGTGCTAACCACTGCTAAAACTACTGTAGCTACGATGGTTAAAAATTTTGCTTTCATGGTATTAATATTTTGATTTTGAATGCTTAATTGTTTATGTTTCTAAATACACTAATAAGACGATGCCCCGCTCTAAACGTTACAGGCAAATAGTGTAAACTAGACACACAGCGGGTTTATATCGGTGAACGGCGGATTGTAATCGGCGAAAGAAGGAGAGAATTTTTGGCGGATTGTAAATAACCGAGCGGACCAAACAATATGCTGCTATAATATAGCTATATTGAGCGTGGAAGCACGACCATTAACCCAACCTTTAACGATGAAGTATTTGAAGCACTTAATATTGCTTGCAGCATTTTTCAGTTTGTTAACCAGCCCACTCTATAGCTAAACAGCAAAGAGCTTACTATTGTCTGATCTTTATTCCCAGTATCAAAACACAAGATCAGTTAAAGCGGAAAAAAGGTTTTTCAGGGAGTTCCCGGAGACCTTTAAAGCATTCCAGGTAATCTATGGTTATGACGACAACAAAGGGCCTTCGCCCCCTATGCTGGCGCAAGTATGCAGCGGGAGAACGTGGGTAGCGTACTTGTGCCTTTACAGTAGTTGGCTAGCAAAACAGCAAACGGGTGGATTGAAGGTTAGAGAGGCACAAGTACGCCATGCTTGTCGCCACCGCTGCATACTTGAGCCAGCGAGGGGGACGACCTGGAGACTTATCGTGCGGAACTGTTGAAAACAGCGGCAGGCAAAAAAGCAGCCGAAAAAAGTGATGCCGAACTGCTCGATTATTATCATACCTGGAAAACGTGGCAGCTATCTGACCATAACATTTTATGGACACGCCTGAATATCAACAATAGCATGAAGTACCTGGAGAGTTGCCGGTTACCAACAACGCCTGTAGAATAGTTTGCAAGGCGAATGACTTTGTTGGTGTAGGTATGCAGCGCGGAAATGTGGATTGCGTAATACTGATTATACCTGAATAGTAATAACTTTAGAGGAACAAGGACGCCATGCGTTAGCAGCTAGAAGGTACTTGCACCAGCGGAGAGGTTGACACAATAACCCTTTTACATGAAAGCAAATCTTAAAATCAAAGTTATTCATCTCCTTTTATTACCCATTGCGGTATTCTCCTGCAATAGCTCGGATAAAAAACTATCCGGCGGCTGGGTAGTTGATAAGGCTTATTATAATAATAAGGTAGTGACTTGGAACTTATTAACAAATAGCATCGAACTATACAACAATCACACTTGCTTATTACCAATTCCTTATGAAAAATCTGAAGTAAAGAACTATGACCAAGGAAAATGGACAGCTTATGAACAAAACGATACTTTATTTTTACAAATAAAAACGATTAATACAATATTTAACAGAACCTTTAAAGTTTCTAATTATAGGACAGTTAGAGACAGCGTTAGCTTTGGTATGCTTACTAAAGCTAACCTATCGGCAGACTCGTTAAGGTTGGTTTGCACAAAAGCTCCGTATTAGCTTATTTACTCATTTTGAAGCCGGGATCTTTTTACCCGGTACAGAAAGAGGTGTCCCGCTATCGCATTTCCAAGGTGTCCCACTCCAAAAATCAAAAGTGGTGATATTTAGTTTAACTATCTAATATTAAAATATTTACGAGTTTCACCTGAAGCTTTTGTACTGTCCCGGGGTGTCCCGCTACTTTAACTTAAATACCTTTAATTCAATAATTTGCTTGTTTTTGGTGTCCCGGGTGTCCCGCTTTCTAAGCGGGACACTTTTGCGATTGATTATTCAACAAAAAAGCCACCGCTTGCGCGGTGGCCTCTCATGAATATATGTTGAACTTTTGCAAAAGTAGTGCTTACAGGGTAGCAACGTTGGCTACGTCAGCCTTAGGCTGAACGAACAGGTTGGTGGTTTTTTCCATTTTATTAACGGTAACTAGGTCTGTTTGGTTAAGGGTAGCGCTTTGATCGCGGATGATGGCACACTCGTTAACGTTACCGCTGATGTTTGCTTTAGCGCGGTCGTTAACTGTAATGCTTGCTTTAAAGGCATCCAGGTTAAGCTGTGCAGAAGCGTTGTTGTTCAGGGTTACGTCCAGGTCAATTTTAGACAGGTTACCAAAAGATTTCACTTCAGCGTTGTCATAAGCGCTGATGGCGCGAAGGTCGGCAGCAGTTACCCAAACCACCAGTTTTTTGTCGGTGTATGATGCAATGCGCAGTACGCCGTTCTCGTTTTGTACCATTGCGCTTTCGGCATAATAACGGTTATAAACTTTCACCTGGTCGGCGCTGCCGTCAGAAACGAAGAGTTCAACGTTACCGCGGATCTCGATCTTGTTGATCTGTGCTACAGAAAGTACGGTACTTACTTCTTCCTGTGCTTTAATGTTTTTGTCGGCTGCAAAGCTGGTTGTGAAGGTTGCAGTTGCTAATGTGATGATGGTTGCTATGGTTAAGAATTTCGCTTTCATGATTCCTAATATTTTGATTGTTAGTGATTTATTATTTTCTCGTTTTTAAATACACCAATATGACGCCCCCACTTGGGAAACGTTACAGCAAAATATCGTGGAATAGACGTACACCCCAATAACGTCGGCGAAAGGGGTGTAATGATCGGCGAAAAGAGAAGATATTTTCAGAGATAGTACCGTTCTCCGTCGGTTTTGATCTTGCCGGCATCCAGCAAACCCCGAATGGTCTCTATCTTTTCTTTTTCAGTACCAAGTCTGAGATGGCCCATTAGCTCATCAAGTGTAGCAGATTCTACCGTGAGTACCTGTACAATCTCTGCTGTGATGTTCTCTCCTATTTCGTCGGCATTCTTGCGGCGCTTTTCGTCAAGGCAAACGTCGCACACGCCGCATTTGGGTGGGTTTTGCTCATCAAAGTAGGTCAGCAGCATTTGGCTGCGGCAGCGGCGGTGACCGGCATACGCAAACACAGCTTCCATCTTGTCGCGGTAAGCAGCTTTGCGGTTATCAATGTCCACTTTGTTTATGTACAAGTTTTTGATCTGCCGGCGCGGTTTTAACCAGGTAAGCTGGGGTTTATCCGTTTGAGGAAGGTAGCTTAACAAGCCGACACTGTGCAGTTGCTTTAATGCCTCTATCACCTGCTGTGTGCTGGTGCCACTACGGCGGGCGATATCAAACTCTTTCATGGGCACGTAGTTTTCGAACGCGCCGCCGTAAGATCTCAAAAGGGTTTTAATGAACGGATCCCATCCCGGGTTCTGTATCTGGAAGTTATACAACTCCTCATTCAACACCTCAAATCTAAACCGCGATGGCAGGTACACGCTTTCGTTGAAACTTACGTATTCGTCCTGCTCCAGTACCTTTAATGCATTAAGTGTCCTAAGTGCATCAAGCTTGAATCGCGCGCAAAAGTCAGCAAGGTCCAGGTCAAAACTGGCACCTTCGCCGGCATCATAAGCAACCTGGCAATAGTTGCCCAACTGGTGGTAAACCTGCCTTATCTCCTCCACTGATGGAAAGTTCTGCTCGTACCTGTGCTGATGCTTTATACGGTCCGCGTTGTTGTAAAGCAGTACAGCATAAGCTTTCTGCTCATCACGGCCTCCCCTGCCCGCTTCCTGGTAGTATGCTTCAAGGCTGTCGGGCATTTCGTTATGGATGACAAACCTCACATCGGGCTTGTCTATCCCCATACCGAAAGCGTTAGTGGCAACTATGATGCGGTTGCGGTTATTTTTCCAGGCTTCCTGTTTCTCGGCACGCTCGTCGGCACTCAGGCCGGCGTGGTAGTAATCGGCTTTTATGTTATTATCGTTGTAAAATTTTACTATTTCTGCAGTTTCGCGGCGGGTGCGTACGTATACAATGCCGCTGCCTTTTACCCCATGAGCAACATCCAGCAGCTTGCGCTGTTTGTTCTCGGTATCCTGCACTACGTAGCTAATGTTGCGGCGGGCAAAGCTCTGCTGGTACAGTTCACTACCGGGCTTAAACAGAAGCTTTTCCCTGATATCTTCTTTTACGGTGGCCGTAGCAGTGGCCGTAAGCGCAAGTACAGGCACGTTGGGGTGCAGCTCACGCATATCTGCAATATGCAGGTATGGCGGACGAAAATCATAACCCCATTGCGAAATACAGTGTGCCTCATCTATCGCAAACAAATTTACCTTCATGTACCTGATGCGTTCGCGGACCAGCTCAGACATTAACCGCTCCGGAGACAGGTACAGGAACTTGGTATAACCGTAAACGCAATTATCCAGTGCAAGGTCTACCTCCCGCCTGCTCATGCCGGATACGATAGAGATAGCATCGATACCTTTTGCTTTCAGATTCTCTACCTGATCTTTCATCAATGCGATCAGCGGCGATACTACAATGCAGATACCCTCCTTAGCCAATGCGGGTATCTGGAAACACACCGACTTCCCTCCACCGGTAGGCAGCAGCGCGAGCACATCCTTACCGTTCAGCACAGAGGTAATGATCTCCTCCTGCATCGGCCGAAAGTTATCGTGTCCCCAAAATTGCTTTAACAGTTCGCGTGGCGTCATCGGTTTGCATAGAAAAAGCCCGGCATGCGGGCTTTTATATTCATTCTATCCGTTTGAAAGGTAAAGCTTACCTGGTGCTGATGTCGGTATATTCCCGGTCCACCGCGCCTACATATATCTGGCGCGGGCGACCGATAGGCTCTTTGTTGGTTTTCATTTCTTTCCACTGAGCAATCCATCCCGGCAAACGGCCAAGGGCAAATAACACGGTGAACATTTCGGTAGGGAAGCCTAGTGCGGTATAAATGATCCCTGAGTAAAAATCAACGTTAGGGTAAAGCTTGCGCTCAACAAAATATGGATCGCTAAGGGCAACCTCTTCCAGCTTTTTAGCTATATCCAGCGTTTCGTCTTTAATGTGCAGTTTATCCAGGATATCGTCACATGCTTTTTTAATGATCTTAGCACGCGGGTCGAAGTTCTTGTAAACGCGGTGCCCGAAACCCATCAAACGGAACGGGTCGTTCTTGTCTTTAGCTTTTGCAACCCACTTGTCTACGTCACCGCCATCTGCCTTTATCTTCTGCAGCATTTCTACCACAGCCTGGTTTGCGCCGCCATGCAGCGGGCCCCATAGTGCAGAGATACCAGCCGATATTGACGCGTAAAGATTAGCGTCTGACGAGCCAACTATACGCACGGTAGAGGTAGAACAGTTCTGCTCATGATCGGCATGCAGTATAAGCAGCTTATTCATCGCATCAACAACAACCGGATCAATCTCTATATCTTCCGTACGCTGACCAAAGGTCATGTGCAGGAAGTTGGTAACGTAATCGTATTTATTGCGTGGATAGATCACCGGGTGGCCAAGGGATTTTTTGTAAATCCATGATACAATGGTGCTCATTTTAGCGATCAGCTTAATAATCTCCAGGTTCACTTCATCTGCCGTAAGGCCCTGTTTAAGCGAATCCGGGTTAAAGGCTGCAAGTGCCCCTATCAATGATGAAAGCTGACCCATCGGGTGCGAACCTGAAGGGAATCCATCAAAAAACTTCTTCATATCCTCGTGCACAAGGGTATGGCAGCTTATCTGGTGTTCAAAGCTCTTCAGCTGGTCGGCTGTAGGCAATTCACCGTATATAAGCAGGTAAGCTACTTCTGTGAAAGTGGATTTTTCGGCAAGCTGCTCTATAGAGTAACCCCTATATTTTAGTACACCTACCTCTCCGTCCAGAAAGGTGATAGCACTTTTTGTGGCGCCGGTGTTCTTGTAACCAATATCAAGGGTTACATACCCGCTTTGATCGCGCAGCTTGGAAATATCAAGCGCCTTCTCGCCTTCAGTGCCTTCTATTACAGGCAGTTCGTATGTTTTATCACCAATTGTTAGTTGTGCAGTATTGGACATAGAAAAGATAGTATTTGCAACAAATGTAGTAAATATGCGTATAAATCGGCTTTAAGATATTGTACGGTTTGTAAAATTCTTGCGCTAATAAAGCGTAAATTGCCCGATATTGTTTCGCTAAAGCAAAAAAGATATGTCCTTTAAGGATAGGCCCCTTCTCCTTATAGAAAACGATCATACTATTGACAGGCTATTGCTGTTAGGCTTGCTTATCGCCAGCCCGTCGCTGCATTATCTGTGTTATTACAACTCTTATGACCCAATCTGGCTACGGGCCGTAAACAGCTGTTTAAGCGCCATTGCCTTTGCTGTTTCTTTTACAGGCTATAAGCAGGTATATAGATACTTAACTTATGCTACCATCCTGTCCTACCTTGCAATTAACAACTGCATATTACTGGGGGTAAACGGTTTTGAGCACGTGTACCTTTTTAGTTCCATAACTATTTTTATATCCCTTACCATTTTCTGTAAGAAACGCTGGGAATTTATAACGCTTAGCACGCTTAACCTGGCAGCTGTTTTAACGGCATACTTTACCGCCCCAACGCTTTATATCTCTGGCAGCGTGCTGGTGGTGCTGCTATTGGTATTTACGGTTATCGCCTACATTTCCTTCTTCGTAATGATAAATTATCAGATGCAGTTTAAGAAAGCTGTTAATGAAGTTGTGGAACTTAACAAATCGTTACTGCAAAATGATGAGAAACTCCGGCGCAGCCGTACTCAGCTACATGCTGTTATAAGTTCTGTTAACGATACTATTTTTGAGCTTGACGAGGATAGCATTTGTTTAAACGCCTGGTTTGGTGCCAACAGCCCGGCATACATCACGCGCGAACAGTTCCTGAATAAGCCACTGTTCGAGCAGATGGGTGCCGAACAGGCAAAACCATTAATAGCTGTTTTCAACGCTGTTAAAGAAAACAGGATAGCACAGTCGATTGATTTTCCGTCTGTTTATGGCCAGGGAAAATGGTTCACAGGCAAGGCGTCTCCGGTGTTTGATGTAAACGGCGAATACCTTCACCGTATATCTGTGTCTGTTACCGACATTACTGCGCAAAAGCAGCGTGCCGACGCCCTGCTGGAAAGCGAAAGACTATTGCAGCAGGCACAAACCATTGCTAAGATGGGCAACTGGTGGTACGATAGTGCTACCCGGGAAAATCACTGGTCTGACAACCTGTTCAAGATTTTGGAGATTGAGGAAATTCCGGAGGGAATGACCAAGTTTGAATATTATCTCACCCTTGTTCACCCTGATGATAAAGACCGCGTTAAGCATTGGCTGCAGAACATAAACGTTGGCACCGAAGATAGTGTTCAACATAAATTTTTATCGCCTGGTGGTAATTTAAAATACCTAAAGGTAATAAGGGGCGACATACAGCGCGGCGAAGATGGCTTAATGGAGCGCGTTGTAGGTATTATACAGGATGTAACTGAAGCCCGCCTGGCCGACAAAGCCGTTAAACTAAGTCAGAAGGAATTGCTGGAAGCGCAGGCTATTGCTAAAATAGGCAACTGGAAATGGGATAGTACATCAAACATGCTCAGCTGGAGCGATGAAGTGAACTCCATCTATGAAGTGGAAATGAACACCATGCCTGCCTCACGCTTTGGCAAAATGCTGCTGAAGTATGTTCATCCTGATGATAAGTACATCATTAAGTACCTCTTTCATAACCCGGAAACGGTAGGCACCTCTTACGAATACCGCATTATAACGCCAAAAGGCAACGTTAAGCACATCAGCGTTATCTCGGGCAAGTTGCTGTATCGTGAGGATGGATCTGTTCGCAAGATCATTGGCACCTTACAGGATATTACCCAACGTAAACAAGCCGAGATAAACCACAAGACCACGGAGAATAAATACCGCCTGGTACTGGAAACCATTAAACTGGCGGCCGTTTCGCTTGATGCACAAGGCAACATCATCTTTTGCAATAAGTACCTCGCCAACCTGCTGGGCTACCACCAAAGCGACATTCTGGGTATGAACTGGATGGAAAACTTTGTGCCGGATGGTTTGCGCGACTCGATGAAAGGATGGTTTGCCAAAAACACCGTGAAAGCGCACCATGTAAACCCGGTAATTTGCCGTAACGGCGAAACACGTACCATAAGCTGGCAAAACACCATTACTTATGATGAAGACGGAAACCTTACTGGTACCACCAGCATAGGCGAGGATATTACCCTGCAGCAAAAGGCACGGCAGGAGCTTATTATTGCTAAAGAGCAGGCAGAAAGGTCCTCGCATTTCAAATCGGAGTTCCTGAGCATCATGAGCCATGAGATACGCACACCGATGAATGCTGTTATAGGCACCACCAACCTGTTGCTTTCTGAAAACCCCCGCCCGGAACAGTTAGAGTACCTTAACACATTAAAGTTCTCCGGCGAAAACCTGCTGGCCATTATTAACGACATCCTTGACTATAATAAGATAGAGGCCGGCAAGCTGGTGCTTAACAAAGCGCCCTTTAACATTCATCACCTGGCGCAAAACATAAAGCAAACGTTTTATGCTAAAGCCGAAGAAAAGCACCTGGAAATTGAGCTGCTGATGGACAACAACATACCGGAATACATTATGGGCGACCAGGTACGGTTAGGCCAGATACTGTTAAACCTGGTAAATAATGCCGTTAAGTTTACTAAAAAGGGCAAGGTAACTATAGCCCTTGAAAATGAGCAGGTGAATGGTAAAGAGGTACTGGTCAAATTTAAGGTGAGTGACACCGGCATTGGCATTGCGGCAGAAAACCTCACGGTTATATTTGATCCTTTTATACAGGAGCAGCAGGTAATTAATAACGAATACGGAGGCACCGGCCTTGGCCTTGCCATTACTAAACGCCTGGTAGAACTTTACAACAGCAGCATCCGTGTAATCAGTGACTTGGGTAAGGGCACGCAGTTCAGTTTCCAGATATTGTTTGAAGTCGCGCCCGTTGCTGCCCCGCAACCAGTTATCGTGAAAGACCCCGCTTTGCCTGCAGATTTATCCGGAATGAACATATTGGTTGTTGACGATAATAAGATGAACATCATGATCGCGGCCAAGTTCCTCAAGAAATGGAAGGCTAATGTAGACGACGCGCTAAATGGTGCGATGGCTGTGGAGCGCATTAAGAACAAAAGCTATGACCTGGTGATAATGGATCTGCAGATGCCTGTAATGGACGGCTTTGAGGCGAGTTCCATCATTAAAGAATTATACCCTGCCCTGCCTATAATTGCGTTTACTGCTGATGCAATGCCCGAAACCAACGCCAAGGCATTAGAACACGGTATGTGCGACTTCCTGACCAAACCGTTCGTTCCCGACGTTTTGTTCCAGAAGGTATCCAGGCACTTTAACCTGGTGTAATTACCGGAAGATTATTAATTGGTACGGATAGCTTCCACAGGATCTAACCTCGATGCGAACCATGCCGGAACAATGCCGGAAATAATACCGATTGCTACCGAAATACTCAGACCAAAAATGATGTTACCAATGTCCAGCACTACGGTAATATCAGCAATAGCCGTTACAGCAAATGTGCCCAGATAAACCAGCAACAGGCCTATTAGGCCGCCGAGCAGGCAAAGCACTACAGACTCAATCAGGAACTGTAGCAGGATAAAGTAATTTTTAGCGCCAAGGGATTTTTGTATACCAATAATGTTGGTACGTTCTTTTACGGATACAAACATGATGTTGGCAATACCGAAGCCACCTACCAGGATAGAAAACCCGCCAATAATAAGTCCTGCTATATTCACAATCCCAAACAACTCGTCCAGCTGGTTAGATAGTATGGTTGATTTATTTAGTGAGAAATTATCCTCCGCACCCGGGCGTATACTGCGTATAGAACGCATCAGTCCGCGTACTTCACTTTCAACCTCAAGGTCGCTAAGGCCATCCTTACCCCTTACATCAATTTCGGGGTTATACTTTTCGTTTTGTATATCAATAATGTTCTTTGCGAAGTTAAGCGGAAGCAGTATGCGGCTATCATTGGTAATGCCAAGCATATCTTTGCCTTCTTTGGTGAACACGCCTATAATGGTCACCTTGCGGCCCATAATCTTTATCTGCTTACCTACACCGGTACCGTCAGGGAAAAGGTTACTGGCAATATCTGCGCCTATAATGCAAACCGGCGCACCCGTGCGCGATTCTATGTCGGTAAAATACCTTCCGTCAGAAAAATCGAAGTTCCATGTTTTATCATGATCCTGAGATGCGGCATCAATCTGCGCGCCGTCAACCGTGTTGCTTAGGTATTTAACCGTGCGGTTATCAATACCAATCTCGTAAGATATAGCTTTAGCGGTTTGGCTGCGGCGCTGTAGTTGCTCAAAATCGCGCAGTTTTGGTACAGGGCGCTGCATGTATTTCCACCAGGGAAAATTGTCCTCGCCTACCCATGGCCATTTTTGTATGTAAATGCTATTGCTGCCCAGTTTATTAACACTCTTTTGCAGGTTATTACGCAGTGTATCCACAGCCGAAAACACCGCTATAATGGTAAAAATACCTATGGTTACACCCAGCAGCGAAAGCAGTGTGCGCAGCTTATTTTGTATAAGTGCATCGTAAGCAAACAGAAAACTTTCGCGAATAAGTTTTAAAATAATCATGGCGGTTAGTGCTGTTGTTTGCAGCCTGCTTTGGGTTAGACTGCGTGCACTAAGTTAAGTTACAGTTGATGAAGGTTTTCTTCTTTTATAAAATACTTGTCCTGCTATCTTCTTAAAAGATTTTTTCTTATCTCAAAACGAAACGACAAAAAATCGGTTAATTTAACAAAATATCCGTACATTTGCGCCCTGAAAATTCGTATATAAAACATGAAATTATCCCAATTTAAATTCAATTTACCCGAATCACTTATTGCGCATACGCCATCTGACACGCGTGATGAGTCGCGCCTGATGGTCTTACACCGCGATTCTGGTAAGATTGAGCATAAAATATTTAAGGATATACTGGACTACTTTGATGATAAGGACGTTATGATCCTGAACAACACAAAGGTATTCCCGGCCCGTATGTACGGCAACAAGGAAAAGACCGGTGCAACCATCGAGGTATTCTTGCTGCGCGAATTGAACAAAGAACTGCGCCTTTGGGACGTATTGGTTGATCCGGCACGTAAGATACGCGTAGGCAATAAATTATATTTTGGTGACGACGACCTGCTGATTGCCGAGGTTGTTGACAACACAACATCACGTGGCCGTACCATCCGTTTCCTTTTTGATGGTACCGACGAAGAGTTCCGCCGTAATGTGGAGATCCTGGGCGAAACACCGCTTCCAAAATACATTAAACGTAAAGCTACTGCCGAAGATAAAGAGCGTTATCAAACCATCTTTGCCAAGCACGAAGGCGCTGTTGCAGCACCTACTGCCGGGCTGCACTTTAGCCGCGAACTAATGAAACGCCTTGAACTTAAAGGTGTTGAGTTTGCCGAGGTTACCCTGCACGTTGGTTTAGGTACCTTCCGCCCGGTTGAGGTAGAAGACCTTACCAAACACAAGATGGATTCTGAGCAAATTATCATCGAGCCAAAGCAAGCTGATATTGTTAACCGCGGTATTGAACGCAAAAGCCGTATATGTGCAGTGGGTACCACTTCAATGAGGACCATTGAATCTGCGGTATCTGCTAACAAGACACTAAAGTCTGTTAACGATTGGACCAGCAAGTTCATTTTTCCACCATACGAATTTAGCATTGCAAACAGTATGGTAACCAACTTCCACACGCCAGAGTCAACCCTGTTGATGATGGTAAGCGCATTTGGCGGTTATGAGCATATCATGAACGCTTATGAAGTTGCGGTTAAAGAAAAGTACCGTTTCTACAGCTACGGTGATGCCATGCTGATCATCTAATTTTTTATCATCCGGAACATTAATCGACCGAGATATAAAGCGGCTGACTTATAAAAGTCAGCCGCTTTTTTTTCATGCCAGCCACTAGTCCTTTTTAACCTGTAATTTACCCTATTACCTGCAAATAAAATTGTATTTAGCTCTTCAAATTGCTGCGGTTTTTGAAGGTACCTACATACATTTTAAGCTTAAAACCTGCATTTCACTGCTATTCTAGCACTTTTTTCAAAGTAAATTTTCTTGCCGTAAAAAGTGTTCAACTTGCGTATACACAAAAAAAGCTGAACACTTTTGAACACTTTGGGCTAAATTGATGGCAGGGCTAAAATCAAAAACGTTGCTATCTTTGATGCACAATGTACCGGTTCAGGTACTGTTCAAAACATGTCTCAACCCATATCTAAAGCTTACGCGGTGATTGTAGCAGGCGGTTCCGGCACCCGCATGCAGTCGGCCCTGCCTAAACAGTTTATACCGTTACATGGCCGGCCTATAATGATGTACACCATTGAGGCGTTCGTAGCCACCGGCTATTCACCGGAGATTATATTGGTGCTGCATGCCGACTACCATAAGCTGTGGTCAAAACTGTGCACCGAGCACAACTTTACTGTAAAGCACAGATTAATTTCAGGTGGCGAAACCCGCTTCCACTCTGTAAAGAATGCAATTGACCAGATTACCGATAAAAATGTGCTAATTGCTGTACACGATGCTGTAAGGCCATTGGTAAGTAAAACAGCTATAGACGAAGCATATTTGTGCGCAGAAATTTACGGGACCGCAGTAGTTGCGGTAAAAAGCAGGGACTCGGTGAGGCAGGCAAGCGGCACAACATCAGCAAGCGTTGACCGCGACAGCATCTACCTGGTGCAAACTCCGCAAACGTTTAAATCAGGTTTATTAAAAGCGGCATACACACAGCCTTACGATACGCAATTCACCGACGACGCATCTGTTGTAGAACGCTCAGGAGCTGAAATAAAGCTTGTAGAGGGCAGTTACACCAACTTTAAAATTACTTTCCCTGAGGACATTACCATTGCAGAGGCGCTTATAAACAAAAAGCCACCGGCGTAGTTCCGATGGCTAATTCTTAAAATATTGTTACTGATCAGGCTCTTCTGATAACGCCTAAAATCAAGGCGATAATAGCTATCACCAATAAAATGTGGATCAGGTTGCCTGCATGGTTAAAGAAAAAACCAAATATCCATCCGATAACCAGGATAACTGCGATTATGTACAATAAGCCTCTCATAGTGTTGTGTGTTTTAAGTAAAAGTTTCAGTTAATTATAATGCACCAGTACCAAAATCATTCCAAAAACAGATAAAAAAAGAAGGCTGCAGATATCTGCAGCCTTCTTTTATGCTGTAACCTGGTGATGTTGTACCAGGTGAATTATCAAGCCCTTCTGATCACCCCTAAGATTAATGCTATAATAGCAATTACCAATAAAATGTGGATTAAACTGCCAGCGTTGCCGTAGAAGAATCCAAATGCCCATCCAATAATAAGGATGACCGCGATGATGTACAATAAGCCTCTCATAGTGTTGTGTGTTTTAAGTTGTGTTAATTATAACTAAATGTATAATCGGCTATAACCAAAATCATTCCAAAACAGCTTAAAACAACAAAGCCCCGGTGGTTACCAGGGCTTTAATATCTAAAGAGGATATTTAATATTCGTCTTCGTTGAAAAAGAAGTCATCCTTTGTAGGATAATCAGGCCATATCTCTTCTATATTCTCATATGGTTCACCATCATCTTCCAGGGCCTGCAGGTTTTCAATAACCTCAACCGGCGCGCCGGAACGGATAGCGTAATCTATTAATTCGTCTTTGGTTGCCGGCCATGGTGCATCTTCCAGGTGTGATGCTAGTTCAAGTGTCCAATACATGTTTTTATCTTAATTGGTAAAATTCCTTTTTCGCAAAAGTATAATATTTTTAAATTGAATTTTACTATTTTTTTGTAATTTTTTCACACCCGTGGTAGCCACTGATTTTCAGCGATTTGAGCATCAGCCCCCACCTTTCGGGCAAGCGTAAAAAGATAGTCACTTAACCTGTTCAGGTATTTTATAACTTTTTCGTCTACTTTGCTTTCTTCCGCAAGGTGAACTGCAATCCGCTCTGCCCGGCGGCACACACAACGGGCGAGGTGGCAATAAGATACAACGTTGCTTCCGCCGGGTAAAATAAAGTTCTTAAGTTCGGGAAGGGTTTCGTTCATGGCGTCCATTTCGTGTTCAAGCAAGTCAACATCAGTGTTGTAAAGATCAGGAATAATCATCTTGGAACGTTCCGGATCCGACGCCAGGGAAGCTCCTATTGTAAATAGCCTGTCTTGTATTTGCTTTAACACATCCTGATGATGCTCTGCAATGGACTGATCTCGAATTAGGCCTATCCAACTGTTCAACTCGTCAACTGTTCCGTAGCTTTCAATACGAAGGTGGTGTTTCGCAACCCTGGTGCCCCCTATCAGAGATGTTTGGCCACTATCGCCGGTTTTTGTATATATCTTCATCCGGTTACTAATTTCATTATTTATTTTGTTTGAACGAATTATTTGGGTGGTATTATCGTTTCTTACATGAACGCACATTATCAATACCAACTTTTTTGCTTTATTAGTGTTGGATATTCGATATAATTAACAGAAAATGACATCTGCAGCAAGATTTACAATAGTTTGCCTATTAGCTATACCCCTTTTTAGCTTTAAGTGCAGTAATGATAATAAAGGTACTCCCGATGTTAACGCAGCCTCCCACAAGAAAGCTCCATCTTTTAGTAAGTTTTTGTCGGAGCAGCAGTTCAACGACCTCTTCCCTCAACGAAACAAGTTCTACACCTACCAAGCTTTTATCAAGGCAGTAGACGATCTGGCCAACATAAAGGTTAAAGTTACACGCCGCGCGGTATCGGTATATCAATTTATCCGTACGGATAAATTTACTGGTAAAGATTCTGTTGTAAGGCAGGACGGCGATTGGAACGAAGAATGGGCTAAAGAAAAGCCTGACAGTACTTACACAGTAGATTATGGCGGATTTTGCACAGCAGGAGACGTTATGGCTAACAAACGTGAACTCGCAGCCTTCTTTGCCCAAATCGCGCACGAGACACGCCACGGAATGAATGGTACTTATACCGACGGGCTGATGCAGTTACACGAGGACAACACCAACCTGCAATATGTAAGCGACAGCGATGAATACCCGCCTGTAAAAGGCCAAAAATACTATGGCCGCGGCCCTATGCAAATAAGCTACAACGGCAATTACGGCTACGCTTCCGATTGTATTTTTGGAAATAAAAAGATACTGCTGGATAATCCCGGCTTGGTAGAAACAGACCCTGTTGTAGCATTTAAAACGGCCATATACTTTTGGATGACGCCCGAAACACACAAGCCCTCGGCACATGATGTAATGACCGGCAAATGGCAGCCAAACGCCAAAGACAAAGCCGCTGGTCGCAAGCCAGGCTTTGGTATGACTATAGTTATTGTGAACGGCGCTTTGGAATGCAATAAGGGCGAAGATAACTTCAGCATGAATGACCGGATCGGTTTTTACCAGTTCTTTCTAAAAAAGCTTGGCGCTAACGATCCTGATTGCGTGTGCAGTTGCGCTACGATGGCCCCTTTTCAATATTAGTTATAATGTTAAACCGGATAAGTGTCACAATTCTGCTAATTGGTTTTTGCCTTACCGCTTCCGCCAATACAATGGCTGATACTACAGACTATTGGCAGGTTTTTGTAAACAAGAAAGTGGTTGCCAGGTATGATGAAGGCATGCTGGCTCCAGTCCCGCTTACACTTGCAAAGAAAAACATCACTGCTATAGACACACTTAAAGTACGTTATGTAGCTGATGCCCCATGCCATGACTGCTTGGTGAGCATGTACGTTGAGGATGAGCATGGGTTAAGAGCAACGTTATCGGTAATGCAAGGTTTACCAGCTGTGTTTAAAGCTAGCTTTAGGCCTCTACTAAGTTTCCAACGTTTAAATTTTAGTAAGCAGTTGTACATTTGGTATAACGACGGAAAGCGTAAACGCCTTCTGTTTGAATTGAAGCTCAAATGACCCATCCAACTTTACATTTACTAAGATTTTGTGTTCTGCTGTTATTATTCAGCCTTGCTCTACCAGCGTTTTCGCAGTCTTCGCAAACCCTGCTTTCTGCTCGGCTTGGATTTATTGGTGACACTACAGATGCGGTTACCCCCACCCATGCAGGTATAGTGATGATGGGCGGCGGAAAAGATGTGGACGAAGCATTTAAATGGATGATAGCACGAAGCGGCGGCGGCGATGTAGTTGTGCTGCGTGCATCAGGCACAAGTGCATATAACCCCTACATATACGAACTTGGTAAAGTAAATTCTGTACAAACCCTAAACATCAACTCTAGAGATATTGCTAATAACGACGCTATAGCCACTGTTATCCGCAACGCTGAAATGCTTTTTATAGCCGGTGGCGACCAAAGTAACTACATGAAGTATTGGCGCGGTACCAAAACCATGGATGCGATTAACTATCTGCTAAATACCAAACATGTCCCCGTAGGGGGTACCAGTGCTGGCTGCGCCATACTTGGTGGGATTTACTATAGCGGAGAGCTTGCAAGCCTCACAGCGGATTCTGCTTTAGCTAATCCTTACAACAGGTTGTTAACTTTATACAAGCATGACTTCTTAACAGCACCTTATCTGCAAGATGTAATTACAGATCAGCATTATCTTACACGCAACAGACAAGGCAGGCATGTAGCATTTTTAAGCCGCATACTACAAGACTGGCATATTGCAGCTAAGGGGATTGCCGCGGATGAACGTACAGCTGTTTGTATAGACGAAAACGGGCAAGCCATAGTACTTGGCAGCAGTAAAGCTTACTTTCTCATACCTGACCTGGCAAACCCGGCCGAAGTTTGTAAGCCAAATACCGCGCTGGTGTGGAACAGAGACCATCGTGCCATAAAGGTTTACCAAATACAGGCTACGCCTGAAGGTTCCGGCAGTTTTGATGTAAACAGCTTTGACGAGAGCAAAGCAAAAGGTGGTACCTGGCAATGGTGGTGGGTTGAAGGCGGTAAGCTAATAACTACAAACTTGGAGCAAATCAATTCAGCCAGATATTAGTGATGCTTAACATTGCTGAGATTAAAGGAGCCTGGTAAAATTAGAATTGAATAAAAAACGCATTGCTTGTTACAAATAGGCGTTCGTGCGGTCTTAATGTCTGAATCACAACACACGGCAATAGGCAATTCATTTATGAGCAGCTTTTTATTTGACACCACCGGGCTTTCTGAAGACACTGTTACAAACTTCCAAAATACTTACGAGGAACTATGCACTGCTTTTAATATGCATCTAACAGGGCATATCAACTTTCATCTGGAGGATTTTGAGGCATTTAACCAATACCATTCTTACAATGTATTAGGTTCATACGTTATTAAAAACGGCAAGAGCGACTGCTATATCCTGTTTATGGATACGCACACCAAAAAGGCGCATCAAAACCATATAACTGACCACTACGAGTATCAAACCTGGGCACTGGCTTATCTTAAACATGATTTTGGACGAGTGAAGATCCGTCCTGAGACCTTAGTAGATAAAATTGGCGAACTTATTCATCCTCTTGAACTTGACTTTAAAGAGGACAAAGTATTTAGCGATACCTTTTATGTGCTGGTTAATGACCGTGAGAAGGCCATCAGCTGTATGGACAGGCACTTCCGGAACGCGGTAATGGACATACGTGACGACGACTTTGTGATAGAGATAGTAAACCACACCCTTGTAATCGGCAACAAAAAACCTATAACACCGGAGCGCGCAGTTTACATGGCTGAATTTGTAAGTAAGCTATCAGCCCTTTGTTAGTATTTGTAACGGTGTTCCGCTTTTAAGTTTTCAACAAAGGTTCCGTGAAGAACATTGGTATTATTTAGCAAGGTTAATTCCTACCGCTTCGCTGTGTTCGCGTACAGTCTGGATGTTGGTGTTCACATAATCATTCTCTACCAATCCGTCACGCATACGCACAATACGGTGAGCGTGCAAAGCAATATCTTCCTCGTGGGTTACCAGAATAATGGTGTTCCCTTTTGCGTGGATATCTTCCAAAAGGCCCATAATCTCGATGGAAGTCTTGGTGTCCAGGTTGCCTGTTGGTTCGTCGGCAAGGATGATTGACGGGTCATTAATAAGTGCACGGGCAACAGCAACACGCTGACGCTGACCTCCGGAAAGCTCATTAGGACGGTGATCTGTTCGGTGGCCTAATCCCACATTCTCCAGGGCAGCTTTAGCACGCTGATTTCGCTTTTCTTTGCTTATTCCGGCATATACCAGTGGCAATGCAACATTATCCAAAGCGCTGTTACGTGGCAGAAGGTTGAAGGTTTGGAATACGAAACCTATTTCAGTATTGCGAACTTCTGCAAGTTCATTATCCGTCATATGGCTTACGTTAATACCATTGAGGATGTACTCGCCCTTAGTTGGCGTATCTAAACATCCAAGGATGTTCATTAGGGTAGATTTACCCGAACCTGATGGGCCCATCAAAGCAACAAATTCGCCCTTGTTAATCGTAAGTGATACGGATTTTATCGCATGTATCACCTCGGTACCAATTACGTACTTACGGCCGACATCGTTTATGGTAATAAGTGGGGCTTCCTTTGTTTTAGCTAATGGTATCATCCGTTTTTCTTGCTTTGACAGTAAGGTAGTAAGAAATGTTACAAGCTTTTTAAAAGATTAGAGAGGCATTGTTTAAATCAAGAGTTGCGAACAGAACATCAAGAAAGAAAAACAATTCTCAACCCTTGTTAAAGCTTTTGATTCTTGATTCTTAACTCCTGACTCTCAATCCGCTTACTTAATAACTTTAGCTACCAGGAAATGGCTGCCATCGTGGTCGGGAGCATTCAACAGTGCTTCAGCTGTGGTAATCTCCTGCTTTATTATGTCTTCCCGTAGAGTATTGGGTTCATCGGTCATGTAAATTAGGGGTTCCACACCGGTGGTATCCACCTCGTTCAACTTGTCCATAAAGCCTAATATTTTATTCATATCGGCAATCATGTCCTGCTTCTCCTGTGCCCCAAGTTCAAGGCGGGCCAGGTGAGCTATCTTATCAACCGTTTGTTCGTCTATGATCATGCTCGTTTAGTTTATTGCTGATCAACCCGTAAACAGTATTGCGCAGATTATCAGCATCCTCTATAGTCAAGTGCGCCGTTTCAATCGGCTTATGTACAAATATATGGCAAACTCCCGGCCGCGAACCAAATTTTAAACCATCGTCCCATAATACTTCCCATGTATCTAGCGAACTTACCGGTATAATTGGGATTTTAAGCTCAATTGCCATACGGAACGGGCCGTTCTTAAACTCGTGCAGGCTTGGAGGGAAATTGTCGGGTATGGTTGCTTCAGGGAAGATAATCGCCGTCATCCCTTTTTCCAATCGTTCCATCACCTGCTTAAATGCCCGAAATGAAGCCATTTTACTTTCGCGGTTAACAGGGATATCAACGGTGCGGAAGAACAGGCCGGTCACCAAACCATTCACCAGCTCTTCTTTGCCCATAAAGCAGCAGTTATTCTTCACCAGGAGGCTCATTGCGGTGATATCCAGGTTTGAAGTGTGATTGGGGCATATAATGTAAGTGCGACTCCAGTCAATTGGTTGCTCTACGTCAAAGGCGTATAATATCCCCACGACTGCGGAGCTTAGGAAACCCCAAATCCGGCGTATTACGTTCATGTGTTTATAACGCTCGGGCTTCCGCGAAAAGTAATAGAGCAAAGGCCATAATAAGAGGAAAAAAAACGCCACACTTCCACGGTATAGGTAGGTGTGTGCTTTCTTCATTATCATTTTCATCCGCGTCAAAAATATAAAAAATACTTACTTTCGCCCCCTATATGGAAACTGTTGTTAGCGGCATAAGATCTACCGGGAACCTGCATTTGGGAAACTACTACGGAGCTATTCAGAACTTCGTAAAAATGCAGGACGAATATAAATGCTATTTTTTTATTGCCGATCTGCACTCGCTAACCACTCACCCTACACCTGCAAATCTGCACGGCGCTGTAAAGCAAGTGTTGGTAGAGTACCTTGCCGCAGGCATAGACCCTGAGAAGGCTACTATATACGTTCAGAGTGATGTCCCTGAAATTGCAGAACTTTACCTGTACCTTAACATGAATGCCTACCTGGGCGAACTGGAACGCAGCACATCTTTTAAAGATAAAGTGCGTGCCAACCCGGACAACGTAAATGCAGGGCTACTCACCTACCCTGTACTGATGGCGGCCGACATCCTAATCCATAAAGCAACTAAGGTTCCTGTAGGTAAAGATCAGGAGCAGCACCTGGAAATGGCCCGCACTTTCGGTAACCGCTTTAACAGGTTATACAATAAAGAATATTTTCCTGAGCCTTATGCATTCACCTTTAGCGAGAATCTGGTAAAAATACCCGGACTTGATGGTAAAGGTAAAATGGGTAAAAGCGAGGGCGAAGGCAATGCTATATTCCTTGCAGACACACCCGAAGCTATCCGTAAAAAAGTAATGCGCGCCGTTACCGACAGCGGCCCGACTGAAGAGAACCAGGCTAAACCGCAGGAGATTCAAAACCTGTTTGACTTGATGAAGGTAGTGTCGGCACCGGACACTTACACGCACTTTGACAACCTGTACAACAGCATGTCCATCCGCTATGGCGACCTTAAAAAGCAGCTTGCTGAAGACATGATCATAGCCACTGCGCCTATCCGCGAGAAGATAAACGACATAGCTAATGATGCGCCTTACCTGCGCCAGGTTGCCCGTTATGGTGCAGCAAAGGCGCGTGAAAGCGCTCAAAAGACCATCCGCGAGGTGAGAGAGATTATCGGGTTCAGGAACTTTTAACAGAGTGAACTGGTCTGAATCAGAATTTTCAGAATTAGAAAATTTTCAGAATTCAGATGCTAAACAAACAAACATTCTCCTAATTCTGTAAATTCGGAAAATTCTGATTCAGATTATTTTATGCACATAGCTATTGTAGGAAATATAGGCGCCGGTAAAACCACCCTTACCGAAATACTGGCCAAAAATTATGGCTGGGACCCTTTGTATGAGGCGGTTGACAACAACCCTTACCTGGAGGACTTCTACAGCGAAATGAAACGCTGGAGCTTCAACCTGCAAATATTTTTCCTTAACAGCCGCTACCGCCAGATAGTTGAGATACAAAAAAGCGGCCGCAACATAATACAGGACCGCACTATATACGAAGATGCATACATCTTCGCTGAGAACCTGCACGACATGGGACTCATGACCACCCGGGATTATGAGAACTACGAGAGCATGTTCAACAACATTACCGAGTTTATAAAACCGCCCGACCTGCTGGTTTACCTAAAAGCCTCAGTACCAACACTAGTGAATAACATACAGCGCCGCGGCCGTGAGTACGAGATTGGCATCCGGATAGATTACCTCTCTAAACTGAACGAGAAGTATGATAAATGGATAAAGAATTACAAGCTGGGCAAGCTGCTGGTGCTGGACAAAGACAACCTTGACTTTGCCAACAATACCGAAGATATGGCCACCATTATACAAGCTATAGAACGCGAGATACACGGCCTGTTTTAGTCAAAAGTGTTCAGCTTTTTTTGTGCCGGTGCAAATTGAACACCTGTTTTTGAACGTTGCTTTACCTGCAAATTTTCATCTAAAAAGTTCGTTTCTGCAGCGTAGGACGTATAAACACCTTTAATTTCCACACTTTTATAGCTGGTTTTGCAAGCACATTTTCTGGTTATTTAAAAATAAATTTGCAGTGAATAGGTAAAAGTGCTATAGGCTATTTTTTGACGACTTACACCGCTTATTTAGTACCCGGGATGTTCTTTCTGCCCCACTCGGCAAAAAGCTCCATCATATCGTTAAGCGAGCTGCCTTTTTCAGTCAAGGTATATTCTACCCTGGGTGGTACCTCAGCAAAAACTTTGCGCGTTATAATACCATCGGCTTCCAGCTCTTTCAAATGCCTCGACAATACCTTCAAGGCTATTCCCGATATAGTTTTATGAAGCTCCCCAAACCTTTTAGGGCCTGATATCAGTACCCAAATAATCACGGGCTTCCACTTGCCGCCAACAATGTCTATCGCCGCAGTTATGGGGCATTCGCAAACCGGCGTTATTTTATTTTCAATTTTATCTTTAACTAACATGCTAATAATTAACATTAGTAACTAAACTGTCAATACTAGACAGTTGTGCCATTACTTGACAAATGTACAGTATTAACGTAATATTGTAAAAAAAAATAATCATGAAGATAATTATTGTAGGTGCCAGTGGCACCATTGGCAAACATGTAACAGCAGCCTTGCAAAACGATCACGAAGTAATTAAAGTAGGTTCAAAAAGCGGCGACCTCCAGGTAGATATATCCTCGCCTGATTCAATTGAAAATCTGTACAAGCAGGCAGGCCAGTTTGATGCACTGATAAATGTTAGCGGCGACGGCCATTTTGGTCCGCTTACCAGCATGAAGGACGCTGATTTTCGTGTAGGTGTAGAGAGCAAGCTTATGGGACAGGTAAACCTGGTATTAATTGGCCAGCATTTCATCAACCCTAAAGGATCATTTACCCTTACCTCGGGCTCGCTTGCCGAAGACCCTATAGTGCTGGGCGCAAACCTGAGCGCAGTAAACGCTGCAGTTAACGGGTTTGTAAAAGGCGCCGCCATAGAACTGGAGAATGGTGTGCGTATAAACACTGTAGCACCAACCGTGGTGGAAGAATCACCGGCTTATTTTCCATTTTTCCCGGGCCAAACGCCGGTTACTATGCAACGCGTAACACAGGCTTATGTCAAGAGCGTGCTTGGCGGGCAAACCGGCCAGGTATATTTTGTATTGTAGAGGGTTGTACGCTGTATAAGCGCCATTGCTTTCTTAGCCCTGATCGTTTCCCATGCTTCGTTGCAGGCGATAACAGGGGCAATCTCCGGCATAACAGTACCTTGTTATCTGTCGGGGATTGCTTTGTTTCTCACCACAATCTTTACGAGTTGCTGAACCAGATACGTTGATATCAACAAACAAGTAGCTATTTCGGAAATAAGGCGAGCCGGGTTCTTATTACCGCAACAAACCAATATAATGTTGTACGAGAGTAGGCTATGCTCAAGTAAGGTGTTTTTGATTATTTTGAGTCAGCTGCAACGCTGTTGATATCCTGACCCTTTGAGCTATGAAAATCATCCTTACTATACTTGCTTTGTTGTTTGCTATTAATATTGCTTCCGCCCAAACTGACGAAACAAAGCATCCTCAAATGACGGAAAGTTTTGTCGACTCTTTAAAGATGAACATCGGCAAAATAATCACATCAAATCACGACATCGAATTGCGGTACCAGGCCAGCGTAGCTCCGGACGGCCGCGTTATTAGCCCGGTTGTTTCTAAACAAACCAATTACAACCAGGACATCAACTACAACCCACTTGTGCAGCAACTTAAAGTAATAATTATCAACGCTCCCGCCTGGGTTCCTGCTTTTGATGGCAGCAAACAGCAAAAACCTGTCCCCGTGGCTTTTAATATCAGGATATATAAAGACCAGATTACCATACTCGACCTTACCAACTAAACAGCTCTCTGTAATTTGTCAGATTTACTTTTTGGTGCCCGATAAATATATCGCCTCAATCCTTATATTTACATAAAACCATCTGCCATTATGGACCACCTTAAGAAAGAAGACATTAGCCAGGAAGTGTTTGATCTGTATGACGATTACGCGCATGACCGCATTAACCGCCGATCCTTTGTAGAAAAGCTGGGCATGTATGCCGTTGGCGGGCTTACTATAACATCGCTCATGAGCTTTTTAATGCCGAACTATGAAGGCAACATACAGGTAAAAGCTGATGACCCGCGCCTCACATCGGGTTACATCAACTATCCTTCACCTAAGGGAGGCGGTACAATAAAGGGTTTACTCTCTGAGCCTGCCGGTAATAAAAAGAAGCTGGGCGGCATTATTGTGGTGCACGAAAACCGCGGCCTTAATCCTTACATTGAGGATGTAGGGAGGCGCGCAGCACTTGCGGGTTTTATTTCGCTTGCGCCGGACGCATTAACCCCGCTGGGCGGTTACCCTGGTAATGACGACAAAGGCCGCGAGCTGCAGAGCCAGCGCAACAAGGCCGAAATGGAGGAAGATTTTATAGCAGCGTATGAGTACCTGCGCAACCATAAAGATTGTAATGGCAAAGTGGGCGTGGTAGGTTTTTGCTTTGGCGGCGGTATAGCCAACATGATGGCCGTACGTGTGCCCGGGCTTGCAGCTGCTGTACCATTCTACGGTGCACAGCCCGATGTTGCCAACGTACCGAAGATACATGCCCCGTTAATGCTGCACTACGCCTCGCTGGATACCCGCATTACCGCAGGTTGGCCGGCCTACGAGGCAGCGCTAAAAGCTAACAACAAAAAGTACCAGGCATTTATTTACGAGAATGTGAACCACGGTTTTCATAACGATACCACTCCGCGTTACGACAAAGCCGCCGCAGAACTGGCCTGGCAGAGAACAATAGATTTTTTCAAGGAGCACCTGAGTTAAGACTGTAAAATTATATTCAGTTTTCATTCACTTAAGTAATTTAACCTCTACATGAAACTTTCTTTCAGGAACTTTCAGTTAATTATACTAACGCTGTTTTGTTCCTGTTCGCCAGCCGAAAAAAAGTTAGCCAAGCCCCCTTTTTACATTAAACTCCCACCTGGTTGGATAGTTAAAGAAGAACAGGGGATTGACTCTGAGGTAGGAATTATAGAGGGTCCTGGCGTGCGATTGTATTACGATAGAAGCGGTATGGGCTACGCTGACTCCCTTGTACAGTCGGAAACTACTTTCATACATAGGGAGAAATATAACCGGCCATGCGGGTTGCGTGATACAGGAGTTACTTACATATCCAGCCTTAATACAAAGCAAGCCATTGCTGAAGAAATGAAAAGGCGGAACATTAAAGATGCATCCTTGATAAGGATAGAGCCCGACCCTTTATTTTTTGCAAAAGAGCACATTCGTAAGCCGACAAAAGACGAACAAAGAAGGTTTCCGAAAGCAGACAAAATGCTCGACCTCAGTTATGGCAATAAATTGGTATCAATCGATATAGAGCTTCCTCCTAAAATCAAAGAGCAAGTAGTTACTACAGATACGACTAAAAATTTTATCATCAGAACGACGTGGCCAAAGGTGACAGGTAAAGGTATCACCGGGGTATACATCAAAAGTCGCAGTTCAGCCTTAAACTTTAATATATCAGGCAAAAGCCTTTCGGCACAACAGCAGGACGAGGCATTAAAGGCATTTAAAACAATAAAGTTAAATTAAAACGACCTTTAATTCTATTAGAGGTCAATTACTTCCGCAAAACTTTGCACCAGCAGTGTCAATCGTAATCAACAACTTTCAGCTGTAGCAGACGAGTTTACCTTCCCGATGATTTAGGATCGGTAAAACCTTTAGTGTGGTGCACAGGTATTACAATTATATACCAACTGTATGTCACTACGTCAACTCTTTATAGTAGTACTTCTTTCGGCCATTATGGCTTCCTGCTCCAAACGCGGTCGGCTGGCTATGTTCCAAAAGCTGTCGCCGCATAACGCTTACGCGCAAAAGCTCAAAGACGCTGGGCTTAGTAACTCGGCGCTTGGTACTGCCTGGCTTAAACAAGCCGGGCAAACAATAGCCAATCCACTAAACATCAATATACCTTACAAAGAAACCGGCTACTTCCCGGATGAAAGGGCAAGCGGCACCGCCCTGCGCTTTGATGCCAGGCGAGGGCAAAAACTGCGCATCGGCATCACCAAAAAACCAGCAAGCAATTTTAACATCTACCTGGATCTGTTTAGCGAGAACCTGCCGGCTGCACCTAAACTGGCTGCATCAGCAGACACAACAGGCGCGGTAATGGAATTTGAAGTAAAGGAAAGCGGCAAGTACATCCTGCGCCTGCAACCCGAACTATTGCGCAGCGGCGAATACACCTTAAACATTACAGCGGGGCCATCATTGAGCTTTCCGGTATCGGCATCGGGCAAGCCGCATATAGGCAGTTTCTGGGGCGACGGGCGCGATGAAGGCGGCAGAAAGCATGAAGGTGTTGATATTTTTGCACCGAAGCATACCCCCGCCATTGCGGCAGCAAACGGCACGGTAACTAGTGTAACAGTGAATAAGCTTGGCGGTAACGTAGTGTTCATGCATCCCGAGAATGAAGATTACACCCTTTATTATGCCCACCTGGATGTGCAGATAGCCCAACCTGGCCAGACCGTATCCGTCGGCGACACGCTTGGGCTTGTTGGCAATACAGGCAATGCGCGCACTACGCCACCTCACTTGCACTTTGGTATTTATACTAGCGGCGGCGCTATCGACCCGCTGCCTTTTGTAGACAGGGAAGTAAAAGAACCTGCATCTATATCTGCATCCTTAAAAAATCTAAGTGATACCGTGCGCATTGCTTCCAAAACCGCCAAACTGTACAATATTCCATCAGAAAAGGGCCTTGCTGTAAGTACGCTTACGCAGAATACAGCGATGACTGTTGAATCCGCTACAGACAGTTGGTATAAAGTAACCCTGCCAAACGGGCAACATGGCTACATCAGCAGCAGGAATGTCACTGCCGCTGATAACATTCGTAGCATAACAATAAAGGCAGATCAGCCGTTGTACAACGCCCCTGATAGTGCCGCTGCGGCCAGCAAGAAGGTGCTTGCTGCAGGAGAAAAGGTAAACTTACTTGCTACCTACCGCAACTATTTACTGGTGAAAAGTGACGGTGAAATAGGCTGGATAGCCGGGCAATAACCATCTGCCTCAAAATAGAATATTACCTATATTTGAGGGTATGCCCCAACCAGAAAAAGCCGTACTTCTCCCCAGCAAAGCTGTTCTTCAGGGTCACTATCCTTCGCTTAATGGACTGCGCGGTATATCCATCATCATGGTTGTTGTGGCGCACTTGCACCTAGGTCCGAATGTATGGATTTCAACTTTTTTTAATGGCTCGCTGGGCGTAAACATATTTTTTGTACTAAGCGGCTTTCTGATTACCTCACTTTGCCTGAGAGAGCAAGATGCTACCGGCAGCTTACGGTTAACAAAGTTCTACACCCGCAGGGTGCTCCGGATATTCCCGGTTGCTTACCTGTACCTGCTCGTGATACTTGTACTTAACCTGATCTTTCAGCTTGGTGTAAAATGGTTTCAGTTCGCCGGGGCAGCAGCCTATCTAATGAACTTTAGTTACTTCCGCTCGCATAACTTCTCCTGGTTTACGGGTCACTACTGGTCGTTGTCGGTAGAGGAGCAGTTCTACATTCTCTTTCCGATTATTTTGAAGATCAATCGCAAGGTGTTTTACTACTGTGTGCTGTTTATTGTGTTTGGGCTGCCTGTAATATGTGCTTTGCAAGAGGTTCTTCCATCTATAAACAGCGGCTTGCCTTATTTTTTATCCCATTACTTTATTAAGTTCCAATCGATAGCTACCGGATGCATGCTGGCCTTGCTGGTGTTCCGTAAGGTGCTGGATCAAAGCTGGCTGCAAACAACAAAATTACCGGGCAATCTGTTGGCTATGATACTGATACTTTGGCTCCGGTTTGATGATTTTTACTCATTAAAAGCAATTCTGATCAATGGCATCATTTCGCTGCTTACAGCTTATATAGTGGTTACCAACATTGTTCCGTCAGGCAACGTGTTCTATCGTTTTCTTAATCTTAAATGGCTGTCGTTTATTGGCGTATTATCGTACAGTATCTATATCTGGCAGCAACTGTTTACCTCCGGCGATGCCAGGTTATCTCCGTACGTGGTCTCGTGGCCGTTTAATCTTGTGTGGATAATAGTAGTGCCGGTGATCTCCTATTATGGTTTCGAGAGGTATTTTCTTAGGATAAAAAAGAAATTCAAAGTAATAAACGATACACAGGACAGTGGCATGTAGCTGGTATTCAGAATTACAGGGTATTTTAACTTTACAATACTTTCCTTTCAACAACACCCCCCTTTTCAACAATTGTAAATAGGTGGCCCAAAGCCCGCAAATTTTCTTACTTTTGTATCCCGTACACAAACATTTGGCAAAGGGGTAAAAGCCCGGCCATTTGATTCAAAAAAGATCATGACCAAATACATCTTTGTTACGGGCGGCGTTACATCGTCATTAGGAAAAGGCATTATTTCGGCCTCATTAGCTAAACTTTTACAAGCCCGCGGCTACCGGGTAACCATCCAGAAATTCGATCCTTACATCAACGTTGACCCAGGAACGCTTAACCCTTATGAGCACGGCGAGTGCTATGTTACCGAAGACGGCGCCGAAACCGACCTGGACCTTGGCCACTACGAGCGTTTCCTGAACACGCCGACCTCGCAGGCTAACAATATTACGACCGGCCGTATCTACCAGAACGTTATCAACCGCGAACGCGAAGGTGCGTTCCTTGGAAAAACGGTACAGGTAGTACCGCACATTACCGACGAGATCAAACGCAATATGCGTATCCTGGGCGAGAGCGGCGATTATGATATAGTGATTACTGAGATAGGTGGTACCGTAGGCGATATTGAGTCGCTGCCGTTTGTAGAGGCCGTACGCCAGTTTAAATGGGAAGCCGGCCCAAGCAATGCTTTAGTGATCCATCTTACGCTTATCCCTTTCCTGGCTGCAGCAGGGGAGTTAAAAACTAAGCCAACTCAGCACTCGGTAAAGATGCTTTTGGAGTACGGTATACAGCCGGACATACTGGTTTGCCGCACCGAGCACCACATAAATGCCGATATCAGGAAAAAAATCGCACTTTTTTGTAACGTAAACATCAATGCGGTAATCGAATCAATGGATGCATCTACCATATACGATGTACCGTTGCTAATGCTGAAAGAACAACTGGATAAAACTGTACTGGCAAAACTAAAGCTGCCTGCCAAGAACGAACCGGATCTGGAAAGCTGGAAAGACTTCCTCGGTCGTCTGAAAAACCCGACATCGGAGGTGCGCATAGGCTTGGTGGGTAAGTATGTAGAACTTCCGGATGCTTATAAATCTATTATTGAGGCTTTCATTCACGCCGGTGCTAAAAACGAGTGCAAGGTTAAGGTACAGTACATTCCGTCGGAACAGCTTACTGTTGAGAACGCAGTGGACAAGCTTAGAGGCCTGCACGGCGTGTTGGTTGCTCCCGGTTTTGGCGAACGCGGTTTCGAGGGCAAAATAGAAGCTATCCGGTATGTTCGCGAGAACAATATCCCGTTCTTTGGTATATGCCTGGGCATGCAGTGCGCGGTTGTTGAGTTTGGCCGCCACGTGCTTAACCTGGAAGGTGCCAGCAGTACAGAAATGAATGCTGATACCCCGCACCCAGTCATCGACATGATGGAAGATCAAAAAGGGATTACCAATAAAGGCGGTACAATGCGCCTTGGCGCTTACCCTTGCGAACTTAAAAAAGGCAGCAAGGCAGCAGCTATATACGGCAAAAGCCGCATCAGCGAGCGCCACCGCCACCGTTACGAATTTAATAATACTTACCTGAAGGACTACGAAGCCGCAGGCCTAACACCATCGGGCATTAACCCTGATAATGGGCTGGTTGAGGTTGTAGAGCTTAAAAATCACCCGTATTTCGTAGGCGCCCAGTTCCACCCCGAATTAAAATCAACAGTTGCTAATCCGCACCCACTTTTTATTAACTTTGTCGCCGCTTCGCTGGCTTATGCCCGCAAGAACTAAGAGATATTAGTACGATACACAAATAATGGACAAAAATACATTTACAGGATTATTCCTGATCATGGTGATAATGGTAGTTGGCGTTTGGTGGATGAAACCATCAGAAGCCGAACTTAAAAAGAACCAGGAAATTGCTCACCAGGATTCGATAAAGAAAGGCTATATAAAAACTAAAACTGCGGCCACCGCAGCACAGTCGGCCGAAGCAGATACTTCAGCTGCAACAGCACAAGGCGTGGTTGATTCTGCAGTACTCAAAGCGCCTTTCGGCGCAGCTACTGTTGGTAAAGACAGCATGATAACACTGGAGAACAATGATGTCAGCATAAAACTTTCGACAAAAGGTGGTAACGTTTACTCGGCAGAACTTAAGAATTACAAGACTTACGACAAAAAGCCGCTTGTTCTATTCAGTGGCGACAATAATGCGTTTGGCTTAACTTTCAGCGCTGCAGGTAAGGCTATCAATACCAACAGCCTTTACTTCAAACCAAGTACAACCAGCTTAAAAGTTGCGGGCAGCGATTCTGCATCGCTTACTATGCGTTTAAGCTACAGCCCTACGCAGTATATCGATTATGTGTACAGCCTTAAGGGTAAGGGCTTTAAAGTAGGCTTTACCATTAAACCCGTAGGTTTAGATCAGGTGATTGCCAACAGTGGTACCATAAACCTAAGTTGGGCTGCCAGCCTGCACAAACAGGAGCGCGACATTAAAATGGAGCGTACTTATTCTACCGTTTACTTTAAAAACACAGAAAACAGCGTAGATTATCTGAGCGAAACAAAGGACGACACCAAAGCTATAAACGACCAAAAACTACAGTGGATAGCTTTTAAACAACACTTTTTTTCAAGCGCGCTTATAGCTAAGGAAGGCGTAACTATCAGCAAGTCTAACCTGGCGGTGACCACCGACATTAACGACACCACTGATGTTAAGCAGATGAAAGCTGATATAGCTTTCAACCGTAACTCGTTAGGCGCTGTGCCGCTGGAGTTTTACTTTGGCCCGAACAGGTATTCAATACTAAAAGATCAGGGTTACGATCTGCAGAAGATAGTTAACCTGGGCTGGGGACCGCTTAAATACATCAATCAGTTTGCTACCCTGCCTATCTTTAACTTTCTGAATAATTTTAACATGAATTACGGTATTATCATCCTGATACTTACTGTGATACTTAAACTTGTGCTTTCACCGCTTACCTACAAGTCATACCTGTCTATGGCGAAGATGAGGGTTATTAAGCCGGAAATGGATGAGATAAAAGCTAAGGTTGGTGAAGACAACCCTACCCTGCTACAGCAGGAATATCTTAAGCTTTACAAAAAAGCTGGTGTAAATCCATTAGGAGGATGTTTGCCTTTGGTAATACAGATGCCGATAGTGATCGCATTCTTCCGCTTTTTCCCGAGCTTATTTGAGCTTAGGGGACAAAGTTTCCTTTGGATGCATGACCTGTCCACCTATGATGCGGTAATTAGCTTTTCACCAATTATGGGCGTTAGCCACATTAGCTTAATGTGTTTGCTGATGACCATCTCCACACTTATTTATACCTACTTCAACAACCAGATATCCGGAGCTACCGGGCAGATGAAGTATATCGGTTATATTACCCCGCTGGTATTCCTGGTTACGCTTAACAGCTACCCTGCAGGTTTGAACTATTACTACTTCCTGGCTAACATGTTTACCTTTTTACAACAGTACCTTATTAAGTTTATGGTAGATGATAAGAAGATTCATGCACAGATACAGGAAAACAAAAAGAAACCTGAAGACGCTAAAAAGAAGTCGGGCTTCAGCGCAAAACTTGAAGAAATGATGCGCCAGCAACAGCAGGTTCAGGCTAAGAAGAAATAAGCGTAATCTTAAATTAAATAAATAGCAAAGCCCGATAGTAAACTATCGGGCTTTTTGTTGAGAAAAATTCTATTTTACTACATGGAAGCTAAATACCAGGACTTTAATGTCATCTTGTTAGATGAAAGCTCATACGATCCAGACTCAGCTGACAATTACTTTCAGTATGAGTTCGTTTACAACCAAGGGAAACAATACCGGTACTCAAGTAAACATGGCATAAGAATCATTCATCAAGATCACACTGAAATTTCTAGTGCATTAATTGTTGGATGGGGTGGTGGAACTACTATCCATGAAAGTTCGTTTTTAATAATTGGCGATCTAATATTTATATGTTGTGGTAATCAAGTTTATTCGCTCTATCTACCACAACTTACGCTAAATTGGAATAACAAAATTGATGATGCTACCTGCTTTGGTGTCTATCAATTTAAAGATGATCTTATCGTACACGGTGAAATGGAGATAATTCGTTTGACCATTAATGGACAAGTTAAATGGCGGTTTAGCGGAAGGGATATCTTTGCCAGCCTTCATAGAAACGATTCTTTTTACATTTCAGGTGATGAAATCCATGTATTTGATTTTGAAGATAACAAATACGTTTTGGATGGAAATGGTCTTGGTACCCTAGTAAAATGAACTAACTATATTATCAAAGGCTTATACCACGTGCACTTTCCGTTTCTTCACATCCGAAACTTTTTCAACATTTTATTAACTAATATAATTAGCAAATAGTTACATTTGGGTTATGTACGCTATTGTGGATATTGAGACTACGGGGGGACATGCCAGCGCAAACGGCATTACGGAAATAGCTATTTGCATACATGACGGTAAGAAAGTGATCCGTCGTTTTGAGACTTTGGTAAATCCGCAACGCGACATTCCCGTTTACATACGGGCACTTACCGGTATCACCAATGAAATGGTGCAGGGTGCCCCTTCCTTTGAAGATGTAGCACACGAAATATTCCACCTGCTTAAAGGACACATTTTTGTAGCGCATAACGTTAATTTCGATTATTCTTTTCTCCGCTATCACCTAAACGCTGCCGGCTACGAGCTTAACTGCAACAAGCTATGCACAGTAAGGTTAGGTCGCAAGATAATGCCGGGCCTGCTATCGTATAGCCTTGGAAAGCTTTGCAGCCATTTGGGTATACCAAACAACAGCCGGCACCGGGCCATGGGAGATGCAGCAGCCACTGCAGAACTCTTTAGCTTATTGCTTAAAACAGATGCAAACAACCACATTGGGCAGGCATTAAAGCAAAACTCCAAGGAGCAGGTATTGCCTGCTAACTTATCCAAAGCGGATATTGAGCGTTTGCCGCAGTCGCCGGGCGTTTACTATTTCCACGACCAAAAGGGCAAAGTAGTGTACGTAGGAAAAGCCAAAAACATTAAAAAACGGGTATGCAGCCATTTTACCGGCAACAACCCCGGGCAGCAGCGGCAGGAATTCCTGAAGAACATTTACAATATCAGCCACCAGGTATGCGGCACAGAGTTAATTGCTTTTGTGATGGAAGCTGTAGAAATAAAACGGCTTTGGCCAAAGTACAACCGCTCGCTTAAGCGCTTTGAGAACACCTATGGCTTGTATGCCTACGAAGACCAGCGCGGATACATCAGGCTAGCCGTAGACAAGCACCGCAAGCATATGCCCTCTGTTTACGCATGCAATTCGTTAGTGGAAGGCCATAACCTGCTTACCACACTTGTAGAAACCTATAGCCTATGCCCAAAGTTGTGCTTCATACAAAAGAACGACGCTCCCTGCCAGGGCAATAACATCAACGCATGCGCCTGCGAAGGACACGAAACGCCTGATGAATACAACACTAAAGTAACCGCGGCGATAGATGAGCTGAAACATGCCCTACCTACCTTCGCCATACGTGATGAAGGCCGCACCAGCGACGAACACAGTTGCATATTGATAGAAAAAGGGCGTTTTTACGGAATGGGATATATATCGCACTATTTTGATGCTGATAACATTCAACAGTTGAAGAATCACCTTACCCCCTATCCTGGTAACGATTATATCAAAAATATGGTTACAGGCTATGCTTCGCGCTTCCCGGAACGGAAGATGGTGTTTGCTTAGAAGCTTTTACGAATCGTGCTAACAGGTTAAAAGGCATACCAACACCATTCAAACGTGTCAGTCTGAGCTTGTCGAAGACCTGTAAGCCTTATCAATGGTTCGACAGGCTCACCATGACGGGTATGTCAGACATGTTGGTTCACCAAGTCTATAATTGATACAAACGACAATCGGCGTTAATAATTCAAAACAAAAGATTTTCCAACAGGTTAATATCTTATCATTTACCTATAAATATAAGATACCATGGACAGTATTAATCAGCAACAACCTGAAGATAATTTCGAGAACCTTGAAGGCAACGATGCTTTCAAAAAAATAAAGGAAATGGCCGAAGGCGTTAGCTGCTTTTTTTGCAGCAACATAAAAACCGGCCTTCCGTTTTCAACCCGCCCTATGTCACCACAAAAGATTGACGACAACGGCGACCTGTGGTTCCTGAGTGCTAACGACAGCCACAAAAACATGGAAATTGATATCGACCCAATGGTACAGCTGCTGTTCCAGGGATCAAAATATTCTGATTTCCTGATGATTTATGGTATAGCAGAGATCAGTACCGACAAAGAGAAAATCAAAGAACTTTGGGAACCAATTTTAAAAACGTGGTTTACCGAAGGGGAAGACGATCCGCGCATTACTGTTATAAAGGTATCGCCTACGCAGGGTTATTACTGGGACAACAAGCATGGTAACGCAGTAGCATTTGCCAAGCAGCTTGTTGGTGCAGCCGTGGGAAAAACACTTGACGACTCGATAGAAGGTAAATTAGAAGTGACTGACGATACACAGATCAGCGAAAGCTAAGAACTGTAAAAAGGCACAAATGAAAAAAGAGGTTAGTTTAAAGCTAACCTCTTTTTGCGTTAAGACTACTTAAGATATTTATCAAACCACTTTATGTAGCGCTCCACCCTGTCTACCTGGTAACTTGGGGTACTGATCCCGTGGAACTGGTTAGGGTAAAGTATCAGCTCGGCATCTATCCCCAACGACTTTAGTGCCTGGTACATGTGCTCGCTGCCTGCAGTAGGCACGTTGAAGTCTTTTAAGCCAGACATGAACAATACCGGTGTTTTGATCCTGTCTGCATGAAAGAACGGGTATGAGATTTTGGTATAAACATCGGGGTTCTTCCATGGTTGCCCTAACTCGTTATCGTACTGTAATACATACTGATCAATACCATAGTTGGCAACCTGCAAAGCGCTGCCTGCACCACTTGCCGCTGCTTTAAAACGCGTGTCTGAAGCGATCATGAAATCGGTTAGAATACCGCCATAACTCCAGCCTCCCACGCCCAATTTATCAGGATCGGCAATTCCGCGCTTCACCAGTTCGTCTACCGCACCTTGCAGGTCAATCACCTCTTTGTTTCCCCAATCAGCGTTTATAGCACGTGTATACTCAATACCCCTTCCGGAGCTGCCCCTGTAATTTACAGAAGCAACCGCATACCCGGAGGCTGCAAGCGCCTGTGAAGTAGCGTCGAACCCGTAATCGTCCTGTCCAACAGGGCCGCCATGTATAAACAAGATGAACGGAAGCTTTTTAGTGCTTGTACTATCCTGGCGATACAAAATGCCCGATACCTTAGTGCCATCTTTACTGGTAGACTGAAATGGCATCGCCTGTGCAAACTGCATACCTTGCATCCATTCCTGCTGATGGTGGGTTAACCTTCTCAATTTATTACCCTCCAGTGCATACAACTCAAAAGGCATGTGCGGGGTACTAATGCTTACTAGCCAATTACCTGCAGAGTGCGCAATAACGTCATCCAGGTTCATTTTGCCACGGGTGCTCTGCATTACGCTTATCTTCCTGCTCTGCAAATTGTAAAGAGCAGCGTAACGTTCCCGGTCATCGTCTACCAAAAAGGCTATGCTTTTGCCGTCCTTGCTCCACTCGGGGCTTGCCGCCGGCCGGTCAATCTCTTTACTAAGCAGTTTATTATTGCTGCCATCAGCATTCATCAGGCACAAAATATTCTCATCATACATGTTATAACCTTCGCTATCCTGGCGCAGGTAAGCTATGTATTTACCGTCCGGGCTCCATCGCGGGCTAACATCATGCCCTTTCCAGGTGGTTAGCTGTTTTACGTTACCGCCGGCGCGTGCTTCAATGGTAAATATATCCGTGTTCTCGCTACGGTCGGGGTCGGCATCCCTGTTGCTTACAAATACAATGCTTTTTCCGTCAGGCGACCACAACGGGGACGATTCATCAAACTTGCCTTTTGTAAGCGTGTCCAGCTTTTTGGTCTCGATATTAAAAATATACAGGTGGGTATGCAGATTTTCAAGGTAGCCCTCGTAATCCTGCTTAAAATGGTATCGGTCTATCACAATTGGCTTAGGGGTTTTCGGCGCATCCTTGCCGTTGTTTTCAGGATCCTGAATCACCATTACCAGCTTTTTTCCGTCAGGGCTCCACTCGTACGAGCCCAGATCACCTTTTATGTCGGTAACCTTTTTGGCTTCCCCGCCGCGCCTGTCCATCAGCCATAGCTGTGAGCCGTTCTTTGATTCACGGGATGAAAGAAATGAAATGTACATCCCATCCGGGCTCCACTTAGGCCGGGAAGCTGGTTCGGCACCGTGCGTAAGCTGTATGGATTGTTTGCCATCCCAGCTTTGCATCCAAAGGTGAGATACCCGCTTGTCTTTAGCGGTATCCACCATAGATACGCTATAAGCAACCCACTTGCCATCCGGCGATATCTCGGCATTGCTTAAAGCAGGTATTTTGTAAAAATCGCTTGTTTTAAAAGTTTTTGAAGGTGTTTGAGAAAAGGCCGGAACTGATAACACAGCCAGCAGCAATGCAGGTAAAATTCTTTTCATATCGACAATGGATTTGTTTGTAATTTAAACAATTGTCAATATAAAAAGCAAGATGCTGCGGATTTTACATCAATTTATATGATCCCGGCTTTTTGCAATTCAGCTTCCATTTGCTTTTGCAAACTTAGCGCTTCCGCACGGGCAGCTTCTGCAAAGTCCTCGCCGTTGCTGGCGTATATAATGGAACGGGAGGCATTTACTATTAACCCGCAATCGGGCGTCATGCCATATTTGCACACATCTTCCAGACTTCCACCCTGTGCACCAACACCAGGCACCAACAGGAAATTGTTTGGTGCGTGTTTGCGAATGTTGGTGAATTCATTGCTTTTGGTGGCACCAACCACAAACATCAGCCTGTCTGCGCCTGCCCAGGTATTAGCTTTTTGTATCACGGTTTCATACAGGAAGCTCTCTCCTGTCTCCAGATATTGAAAATCTTTACTGCCAACAGAAGATGTAAGCGCCAGGATGATCACCCATTTACCATCGTACTTTAAGTATGGTGTAACACTATCATTGCCCATGTAAGGGGTTACGGTGATTGCATCAAACCCCATTCCGGTAGTTTCTTCATTAAAAAAAGCTTTCGCGTAATTATCTGAAGTGTTGCCGATATCACCACGTTTAGCATCTATTATACTTAAACAATCCTTAGGCAGGTATTTATAGGTATCAATCAGGCTTTGCAGTCCTTTTATTCCCATCGCTTCATAAAAAGCAGCGTTGGGTTTATATGCTACACAAAGGTCCTGAGTAGCATCAATAATCCTTTTGTTGAATTCCAACACCGGATCGGGGTAACTTTTTAAAAAATCGGGAATTTTATCTACATCTGTATCCAGGCCAATGCATAAAAAAGATCGTTTTAATTTAATTTGCTCGATTAATTTCTTTCTGGATAGCATAAGTGTCAGAATTAAGTAATTCGCACCAAAAAAACTAAAAAATATGCTAGTAATGTTAATTTATTAATAAATTTGCATTTAAAGATAATTTCATTAAAATTGCACTGTTTTCCCTTGCAGCTTCTTGCACTAAAGAAACAATTTTTATCCCACGTCACTTATTGCTGATACTTGCTGGCTTAAATATTGTGAATAAGGGTTGACCATCTTTCAACTAAAATCCTTTTGAACTATAATTCATATCATGTCTGATACAATCGAATTGAACGACAAACTCGTTTCTGAGTTGCGCGAAATTGCTAAAAGTTTAGGTATTGCTGAAGCTGATGAGCTTAGAAAAGCACAGCTAATAACTGCCATAAACGACCAGCAAAACCTAATTGAGGTAGCGCGTCAGCAACAGAGTACTGTTGACAATAACTATACACCAAAAACCTCATCTCCTGAACCTGAGACTTCTACCGCAGAAGAAGATGACAAGCCGCGCAAACGTACACGCAGCGTAAAAAGTACTACTAAGATAGAAAAGCGCCAGGAGGTGCCTTTAAAAGATACAAACGACCAGTTTAACGAAGCTGACGATCAGCCGCAACCTACCGGCGAACAACCTGGCACCGTAAAGGAAACGCCTGCTCCGGTTACCGAACAAGCTGACGAGAACCAGATCACAACGCCGGAACAACCTGCAGCACGCCCTCAGAAATTTGATCGCCGTGCAAATAATAATAACAACAATAACCAAAATCAGCAAAAATCGCAGGAACCTGCAATCAACCTTGATTTTGATAATGTGATAGTAAATGAAGGCGTACTGGAAATTATGCCTGATGGTTACGGCTTCCTTCGCTCATCAGATTATAACTACTTAACCTCTCCGGATGATATTTACGTATCGCAGTCGCAGATAAAACTCTTCGGTTTGAAAACCGGTGATACGGTACGTGGCAGCATACGCCCGCCGAAAGAAGGTGAAAAGTATTTCCCATTGGTACGTGTTGAGGCCATTAACGGCCGTATACCTGCAGAAGTGCGTGACCGTGTTCCGTTTGATCACTTAACACCGCTTTTCCCTTCAGAAAAGTTGTCGTTGTTTACAGACGCGAACAATTACTCTACCCGTATTATGGACCTTTTCTCTCCTATAGGTAAAGGCCAGCGCGGTTTAATTGTAGCACAGCCAAAAACAGGTAAAACCATGTTGCTGAAGGATGTGGCAAACGCAATAGCTAAAAACCACCCAGAAGTATACCTGATTATATTACTGATAGACGAACGCCCTGAAGAGGTTACCGATATGGCACGCAGCGTGCGCGCCGAAGTCGTATCATCAACGTTTGATGAGCCGGCCGAACGACACGTTAAAATAGCTAACATTGTGTTAGAAAAAGCTAAACGTATGGTAGAATGCGGCCATGATGTGGTTATCCTGCTCGACTCGATTACCCGTTTAGCACGCGCATACAATACGGTAGCCCCTGCTTCAGGTAAAATATTATCAGGTGGTGTGGATGCAAACGCATTGCATAAACCTAAACGTTTCTTTGGTGCTGCTCGTAACATTGAAGATGGCGGCTCACTTACCATCATCGCTACTGCACTTACCGAAACGGGCTCCAAAATGGACGAAGTTATCTTTGAAGAATTTAAAGGTACCGGTAACATGGAGCTTCAGCTGGATCGTAAACTGTCTAACAAACGTATTTTCCCGGCTATCGATATTACCGCGTCAAGCACCCGTCGCGACGATCTGTTATTAGATCGCGAGACCTTGCAACGTATCTGGATACTGCGTAACCACCTTGCCGATATGAATTCTCAGGAAAGTATGGAGTTTTTACAGGCGCAAATACGTGGCACAAAAACCAATGAAGAGTTTTTGATCTCGATGAACTCATAATATAATTAGGTATATGGAGTTATAATTTAGCACAACGTTAACTTATAACTCCATGTTATTTCCAAAAATATTGATACCTTCATAACCAATATGAAGAGGCGGGTTAAAAAACATCTTCCTAATGCCATAACATGCGCAAACCTGTTTAGCGGATGTGTGGGCATTGTTTTTGCCTTCCAGGATAACCTGGTTATAGCGGCATATGCCATTTTCCTGGCAGCTATATTTGATTTCTTTGATGGTTTCGCAAGCCGGGTTTTAAACTCGCAGTCGTGCATCGGTAAGGATCTTGATTCACTGTCAGATATGGTGAGCTTCGGTGTATTGCCATCAGCAATTGTATACGAGCTGTTACTGCGTGCACCGCAAGTCCCGGGCTTTAGCGAGTACTTTAATTATCTCGCGTTTCTGCTGGCGGTTTTTTCTATGCTCAGGCTGGCCAAATTCAACACCGATACGCGGCAGGCAGACAGTTTTATTGGCCTCCCTACTCCTGCTAATGCTATACTGATAGCATCATTCCCATTAATCTTACAGCAATACGGGGGTTTTGCCCGTTATATTTTAAACCCGTATGTGTTGGTATGCTTTATAGCGCTGATGTGTACACTACTGGTTGCGGAGATACCACTGATGTCGCTTAAATTCAAAAACAGTGATTTCAACAAAAACTTTTACCGCTATTTATTACTGCTGTTCTCGGCAATACTCATACTATTTTTTAAATTTGCGGCAGTTCCGGTGGTTATCGTTATGTATATCACCTTGTCGTTAATTCAACTTAAATTTGCAAACGAAGGTATGATGAGCAGCTCGCACAAACAAAGCTAGCTAACCACATACTTTGTTAAAACACACATTCCCGCTGATGAAAAAGTTCCTGGCCGAAATAGATGTAATGCCGAAAAAAGAAATATTGGACCCTCAGGGCAAAGCCGTTACCGGCAGTATGAAAAACCTGGGTTTATCTGAAATCCAAAACGTACGCATAGGCAAACACATTTCTCTTGAAATTGAAGCTGACAGCACCGAAGCTGCAAGTGCAAAAGTAGACCAGGCTTGTAAAAACCTTTTAGCAAACCTGATAATGGAAAGCTACAGCTTTAAATTGGAAGAAGTAGCTTAAGTAAGCCGAGAGCTAGAGGCCAGAGAAAGATATTATATAAACAGAAAAGGCAACCAATGTGGTTGCCTTTTCTGTTATGCTAAATTTGTATTTAAGCTTTCCGTTGTATTAGCTTAAAGGTTTGCTTCTTTTTCTTTTTTAATTTTCTCCAGCTCTACCAGGTTGTTGTTCACCATCGTTTTTACAGCATTAAATTTTTCTGTAATCTCAGCCGGGTTTTCTGCACCCATCTTGCAGGCAATTTCTACCTGTTGTATGGTTTCCTGGCTCCAAGGCATTCCAAAAAAGCCCAGGTTTGGTTTCAGTTTATGTGCAGACTGCGCGGCTGTCTGCCAGTCCTGGCTGTTTATGGCACCTTCTATAGTGCTAAGTAACTGCGGTGTCTGGTCAAGGAACATTCCTATCGAATCAACTATAAAGTCGTCGCTTCCATCGGCTATCTCATACAAAAAGGCAAGATCAAGGTCTTGAGCTGGTAAATCGGTCATTGTACAGGTTTATCATTCAAAATTATAACTTTTTTACTATCAAGCTATCCTTTAAAGAACTTTTGAGTGCTAAAATATTTTTATTAAGTACAGGATGAATAAGGTACGGAGCTATCTCTGCTAATGGCTCTAATGTAAACCGCCGGTTATGCAGCTGCGGATGAGGGATAATAAGACCGGGTTCATTAACCACCCCATTACCATAAAACAGGATATCAATATCTATTGTCCTTGCTCCCCATTTAACCATCCGTGTACGCCCCATCTGCTGTTCTATATCCAATATTCGCGTTAGCACTTCTGCAGCTGATAAAATGGTTTGCAATACAATCACCTGGTTTAGGTAATCTGGCTCATCCGTCTTTCCCCATGATTGCGTCTCGTAAACCGACGAACTTTTTGCTACAGGCGCCACTTGTTGTGTTATCAGCCGAATTGCCTCCTGCAAAAACAATTGGCGGTCGCCAAGGTTGGTACCCAACAGTAAAAAAACATCAATCATTGTTGTAACAATTATTACACAAGTAGCTCTTAACTTAAAGTAGCACCACCTATTTTAGTAAGTTTGCATAGATAAATGATTTATAGCAGTTAATGAAACAATTCTTCAAATACGTACTCGCCACAATTACCGGCATCGTTATATCAACAATAATCCTGGCAGTGTTATTCGTGGTCATTATTGGTGGTATTATCGCATCAGCCGGATCAGATAAAGCCCCTGAAGTAGCTTCTAATTCTATTCTACACATTAAACTGGACAGGGCTATTGCCGAACGTACCCCCAATAATCCGTTTTCAGGACTCGGCTTTCTGGGTTTCGACAGTGATAAAACCCCGGGTTTGAACGACATTTTGGCGAGCATAAAAAAAGCTAAAAGTGATGATGATATAAAAGGCATCTTCCTGGACGAAAGCTATATGCTATCCGGCCAGGCTACTACTGAAGAGATCCGCAACGCGCTTATTGATTTTAAACGCTCCGGCAAATTTGTTATAGCCTACTCAGAGATATATACTCAGGGATTCTATTACCTGGCATCTGTAGCCGATAAGGTTTACGTTAACCCAAACGGGATATTTGAGTTTAGGGGCTTCAGTTCAGAAGTTACCTTTTTAAAAGGCGCGCTGGACAAACTTGGGATAGAAGCACAGATAATAAAGGTAGGCACTTACAAAAGCGCGGTTGAGCCATTCTTTTTAACTAAAATGAGTGACGCTAACCGCCTGCAGGTTACCTCCTATTTAGGGTCGATGTATGACCACTTCCTTTCAGGCATAAGTAAATACCGCCATGTAGAGAAAGATTCACTGTTCAACTACGCTAACAATGGCGTAATACAGGAGCCTGCTGACGCGCTTAAATACAAACTGGTAGACGGCTTGAAGTATAAGGACGAGATATTGAGCGACCTTAAAGAGCGTACTGATACTAAACAGAAGGACAATTTAAAAAGCATTGAAATTGGCGAATACGCTAAAACTGCGCCTAAGCATGACGACGACGATGATAAAAAATCATCATCAGGCGACAGGATCGCTGTAGTTTACGCGTCCGGCGAGATCAACGGTGGTGATGGCGATGACAATACCATTGGTTCTGAAAATTTATCCAAAGCTATTCGCAAAGCCCGCACCGATGATAAGGTTAAAGCTGTTGTTTTAAGGGTTAACTCCCCGGGTGGCAGTTCATTAGCATCGGACGTGATCTGGCGTGAAGTAATGCTTACTAAGAAAGTAAAGCCGATTATTGTTTCTATGGGCGATGTTGCGGCTTCAGGCGGGTATTACATTGCCTGCGCAGCCGACTCTATAATTGCCGAACCAAATACTATTACCGGTTCCATAGGCATCTTCGCTGTACTGCCTAATATGCAAAAGTTCTTTAATGATAAACTGGGAGTAACTTTTGATGGCGTTAAGACCGGCAAATACGCCGACTTGGGCGATGTAAGTCGTCCGCTCTCTCCCGAGGAGCGCGCGCTACTGCAAAAAAGCGTGAACCATGGTTACGACACTTTCACCAAAGCTGTAGCCAACGGTCGCCATAAAACACAAGAGTACATCAACTCAATTGGCCAGGGCCGCGTTTGGACAGGCGAACAAGCATTGAAGATTGGCTTGGTTGATCGTTTAGGAAACATCAGCGACGCTGTTAATGCTGCTGCCAAAAAAGCGGGAATAAGCGACTATAAACTGGTAAACTATCCTGAGCAGAAGAGCATATTTAAACAGTTTGGCGACGGTTTTTCTACACATGTAAAAGCGCATTTCGTGAAAGCAGAGCTTGGCGAAAACTACAAATATTACGAGCAGATAAAAGGCGTAACACAAATGATGCGCACCCCACAGGCACGGTTACCATACAACGTAGTTATTAAATAGATGAGGTTGAAGAGTACCTTCTAATAAGATTTTACCAACAAAAAAAAGCTGCCCAAGGCAGCTTTTTTTTGTTGGTAAACACCGTCCGGCAAAACACCTGTGTATAGCTGTTGTTAAATGATGGTACAACTTCTGTTTGCTTTTGTACTTTTGCTGATAACCAATTATGGAAAATAAGCCTGTCGCCCGTACGCTCCGTTTGCTTTCGCAATTAATGGAATTGCATGACGAGAATCCCTTCAAAATAAAATCATTAGCAAATGCTGCTTTTAAGGTAGATAAACTACCCTACCCAGTGGCAGGTAAAACATTAGACGAGCTTTCTAAAATAGACGGCATTGGCAAAAGCACGGCCACCAAAATATGCGAGCTGCTTGAAACTGGTACCATGACCGACCTACAGGATCTGATCGGCCAAACACCTGAAGGTATTGTGGAAATGATGGGCATTAAAGGGATCGGGCCTAAAAAGGTTGCCATTATTTGGAAAGAGTTGGCCATAGAAAACATTGGCGAACTTTACTACGCGTGTAACGAAAACCGGCTTGTAGAAGCCAAAGGCTTTGGGCTGAAAACACAGGAAGAGATCCGTAAGGTGATTGAATTCCGGATGGCAGGAAACGGCAAGTTTTTGTACGCCCAGGTAGAAGCGGAAGCAAAGCTGCTGATGGATGAAATAAAAGGAGTCTTCCCGGACGCACTAAAGCATTTTGCGGGCGAATTCCGACGACTAAATGAGATCATATCTGAGCTGGTAATTGTTGTAGGCAGTATTAACCAGCAAGTTGCTTTTGATGCACTAGCGCAATCCAATATACTAAAGAATGTATCACTTAATGGAAACCACATTGGTGGCGAACTGAGTAACGGTTTATTGGTTGATATAATCTGCGTACAAAAAGCCGACTATTACAAGCAACTCTTCATCAGCACCGGTAACGACGAGCATGTTGATGCTGTGATGAAACGCATCAGCAACGATCTTGAGCTACCATCAAGCGAAGAATTAATCTACCAGAAGGCAAACCTGAGCTGGATGCAGCCGGAGCTGCGCGAAGGTGACACCTTTATAGATAAGGCGAATAATGATGCATTACCTACACTCATCACCCTGCACGACCTTAAGGGAACGCTGCACAACCATAGTACCTGGAGCGATGGCGTAAACACGCTGGAAGAAATGGCCGTTTACTGCCGCGATGAGCTAAAACTGGAGTATTTAGGTATAAGCGACCACAGCAAAAGTGCCTTCTATGCAAAAGGATTAAATATTGAACGGGTGTTACAGCAGCACGAAGAAATAGATCATCTGAATAAAAAGATGGACGGGTTTAAAATATTTAAAGGTATTGAGTCTGACATCCTGAACGATGGCGGGCTGGATTACCCGGATGAGATTCTACAAAGATTCGATTTTATTGTTGCTTCCATACACTCCAATCTGAAGATGAGTGAGGAAAAGGCGACTGCCCGATTGATAAAAGCAATAGAAAACCCATATACTACCATTCTGGGCCACCCCACCGGCAGGCTGCTGCTGAGTAGAAAAGGTTATGATATTGACTATGCCAAAGTAATTGATGCATGTGCCGCAAACGGAGTTGTAATAGAAATTAACTCGAATCCTTTACGGTTGGACCTAGACTGGCGCTGGCATCAATATGCACTCAACAAAGGTGTTATGCTTTCAATAAACCCAGATGCGCATCGAAACTCTGGCTTTCACGATATGGAATTTGGAGTGAACGTAGCCCGCAAAGGCGGATTAAGCCGCGAAATGTGCATGAATGCCTTATCTTTGGATGAGATAACAAAAGTGTTCGCAAAGAAAAAGGCAGGCGCAGCAATTTCGCGTTAGGGATTGCAGCGGATAACGGCTTGTGGATAAGGCTTGCAGGCGTATAAGCGCAAAGCCCGCCCGCAGGGAACGCCAACAAAATACACTTACTTAATTGACAAATGAGCCAAAACCTGGAACAAACGCTATTGCACAAAATTACCGACACAAGTGCCCTGGCCAAAAGGATACAAACTTGGAAAGCGGAGGGCAAAAAAGTAGTTTTCACAAACGGCGTGTTCGATTTGCTGCACCTGGGCCATATCACTTACATGGCGAAAGCAGCCGACCTTGGTGATAAATTGGTAATTGGCTTAAACTCCGATGCTTCCGTAAAACGTTTGAAAGGAGAAAGCCGTCCTGTAAACGATCAAAACAACCGTGCAGCCTTACTGGCCGCTCTGTTTTTTGTAGATGGTATAACCATATTCGAGGACGATACCCCCCGTGACCTTATTGTTGACCTGATGCCCGACATACTTGTAAAAGGCGCTGATTATACTATAGAGAACATCGCCGGAGCGAAAGAAGTACTGGCAAATGGTGGCGAGGTAAAGACCATAAGCCTGGTGGATGGCTACTCATCAACTTCTATTATAGAACGTATCAAAGCCGGTTAAGTGACTCAGGAGAAGCATATACTTGTTTTTCGCTTTTCTGCCCTGGGCGATGTTGCCATGACGGTGCCTGTAGTTAAAGCAGTACTGGCACAAAACCCGGATGTGCGCATAAGCTTTGTATCGCGGCCGGCATTCGGGGGTTTGTTTGAAGGTATAGAGCGATTAACTTTTATCCCCGTAGACCTGAACGATAGCTTTAAAGGAGCCGCCGGGCTATACCAGCTTTTCAATTTTTTGAAGAACAGCGGCAGCTACTATGCCTTGGCCGACCTGCATAATAACCTGCGCTCTCGTGCCCTGCGGATATTATTTAGGCTGTCAGGCATGCCCTACCACTATATTGATAAAGGTAGAAAGGGGAAAAAGCTGCTCACACGTTTCCCAAACAAAGTAAGGGTACAGCAACAGCTAACTACGGAACGTTATGCCGATGTTTTTCGTAAACTGGGGCTAAACGTAGTGTTACATCACGAGCGGATCAGGGCAGAAATCATACAGGATCAGGATGTAACATCAATTACCGGCATTAAAACAAAACCCTGGGTGGGCGTGGCGCCTTTCGCGCAGCACCGCGGTAAGATATACCCCTTCGAGCTAATGGAGGAGGTAATCAAACTTTTATCCCAACAGAATATAACCACATACCTTTTTGGCGGCACTCCACTTGAAGCTGAAATATGCAAAGGATGGGCAGAGAAATACCCCAATGTAGTTTCGTTGGTGGGCCGTTTATCAATCGCCAAACAGCAACTGCTTATCAGGCAGCTTGATGTGATGCTAAGCATGGATTCGGCGGGTATGCACCTGGCCTCGCTTGAAGGTGTGCCGGTTATTTCGCTATGGGGAGCAACGCACCCATACCTGGGTTTTAAAGGCTTTGGGCAATCTGACGACGATATGATCTTCACCGATATCGAGTGTCAGCCTTGCTCCACCTACGGGCAAAAGCCCTGTTTCAGAAAAGATTACGCGTGCTTGCACGGCATACAACCAGCTACGGTCGTAGCCAAGATCAGCAAGTACATCAACGACTACTCTTTTCCAACCATTAAGCAATAAGTACACTTTTACGTAACTTTGCTCAACATAAAACCAAATCACATGAAAAAAATTCTACTAAGCGTGGCGCTTATATCAGCATCACTTTTCACATTCGCACAATCGGCAAAATTAGGTATACGCGGAGGATTAAATCTGGCATCGCTATCTGCATCCAGCAAAAGCTTTGATGCATCCGGCTTAACGGGTAATCTGATTGCCTTCAATGCCGGCTTTTTTGCAGACTTAAAGGTGGGCAAACTTTCTGTTCAGCCAGGTATATACTACAGCGGCAAGGGCGGAAAAGAGGCAGATGGAATAGGCTCATCAACTACAGTTAAGCTACATTACATAGAAGTTCCGGTTACGCTTGTTTACCATGCACCCGTTATTATAGGAGATATTTACCTGGGTGCAGGACCTTACGCATCATTGGGCTTTTCTGCAAGCGGAAGGGTTTTATCAGAAGGTACCGAAACCAAAGAAGATCTTAAGTTTGGTGATGGCCCTGACAATGTAAAACGCGCTGATTATGGTATACAGTTTATTGGTGGATTACAGCTTAAAAAGGGCCTCGCCATACACTTCAACTATGACCTTGGGCTTACCAATATTTTGCCAGAAGCAGCAACTGACGGAGGTGATATCAAACTGAAAACAGCCGTTTTCGGGATTGGCTTAGGGTATTCTTTTTAAAAATTGTCATTAGTAGCAAATCAAAAGAGGGGCAGCAACTGTTCCTCTTTTTTATTAATGTTATGAAGAAACTATTACTGATACGACACGCAAAGGCTACACAAGAATCCGGCTACACAGATTTTGAACGCCCACTTACTGAAAAAGGTGTCAACGGCGCTACCACAATGGCGCAACATCTGCAGGAAAAAGGGATTATACCGCAACTACTGGTGACCAGCCCGGCACTACGCACACACACAACGGCTAACATCTTTACAGACATCCTAAAGCTAAACCCCGCAACCATAATTAAAGAAATTTATGAAGCAGGAGACCGTACGTTGTTACGATTGATAAACGGATTGCCTGACGAACATGACTTTATAGCCCTTGTGGGACACAACCCCGCGGTAGAGCAAATGCTTTATACTTTAAGTGGCGCCATTAAAGATGTACCGCCGGGTACAGTAGCATTGATTGAGTTTGATGCAGAAAGCTGGCAGGTAGTTGATGAAAACGACGGCAAGCTTACTTATTATGATAATCCTAAGCTTTAATTAACGCAGTAGGTTTTACCCGGCAGCGACCGGATAAAGCCTTGTAATTCCATGTCCAGCAACGTCATAGCTAACTGACTGGTAGGCATGTTGGTTTTAATGCTCAGGTCATCAATAGCAAGAGGTGCTTTGTGTTCGCGGATGATTGTATATACAGCAAACTCGTCGGCAGACAGATCAATAGGTAATATCAACTGATCTGTTGATGGTTTCGCATCACTGTTCTTTTCCCATCCCATACTATAAGCAAGATCGGCCATACAGGTTAGCAACGACGCTTTGTTATGCCTTATCAGGAAATTGCATCCTTCGGAATACTCATCCCCTAACCTGCCCGGGAAGGCAAACACATCGCGGTCGTAGCTATTTGCAATTTCAGCAGTGATCAATGCACCACCTTTTAACCCCGCTTCCACAACTATTGTTGCGTCAGCCATACCGGCCACCACCCTGTTGCGCGCGGGAAACTTCTCCCGGTCAGGCCGCGTACCCGATGGATATTCAGTAAGCAAACCTCCGTTCTCCAGCATCTTTTCAGCAGTCGGGCGGTTTTGGCTTGGGTATATCCTGTCTAAACCATGAGCAAATACGCCAACGGTAGGTACGTTCATCTTTACACATTCTTTATGTGCAGCAACGTCAATACCGTGCGCCAGCCCGCTAACCACAAGTACATTATATTCCTTTAGCTCTTCTACAAGCTGACGGCACAAACTGCGGCCATAATCGGTAGCGTTCCGCGTACCCACTATGCTCACCACCCTTTGCATATTAAAGTTTGCGTTACCTTTGCTGTATAAAAGTAAAGGAGCGTCATTACAATTCTTCAGCCGTTTAGGATAGCGTACATCATTAAAAAACAACACGTCTATACTATTCTTCTCTATGAAATACATCTCCTGTTCTGCCCGGCGTAGCGCCTGATCAAAATCGGTTGGCTCCAGCCGCTTTTGACCTATGCCAGGCGTTTTTGTAAGTGCGTTCTTAGAAAGCCTGAACACCTGCTCGGCACTGCCAAACTGCCGCACCATTGATCGTGCGAGTACTGGACCTATATTATCAAGGAATGTTAAAGCTATTTGGTGATGTAACGACATGGCTGTTTTGGTGCACTAAAATAGTAAAATCCTAAAATAATTAGCAAAATCAATTCTAAATACCTGCAAAAAAAATATTTCCAATTAACTACAAAAATAGTTTGCAAACTATTAAAATAGTTTTACCTTAGCCTAACTACAAAAATAGTTTGCTATGAAGATAAAGGAACTCACCAAGGCAGAAGAACAGATAATGCAGATATTGTGGCAATTACAGGAAGGTATTGTAAAGGATATACTGGAACAATTACCCGATCCAAAACCTGCTTATAATACCGTCTCCACGGTAGTAAGGGTACTGGAAGGCAAAGGCTTTGTGGACCATAAGGCCTACGGCAACTCACATGTGTACTTCCCGGTAATAAGTGAAGACGAGTACAAGAAATTCACATTTGATAAGCTGATGAAGAATTACTTCAGCGATTCTTACAAGAGCCTGGTGTCCTTTATTGCTGATGAAAAGAACCTCGGCGTTAAAGAACTTGACGAACTAACCGAACTACTCAATAACCTGAAAAACAAAAAACAATGAGCTGGCTGCACTACCTTATTGAAGCAAATATTTACCTGGGGGTATTCTATTTGTGCTACTGCTTGTTCCTGAACAACGAGACACATTATATGCTTGGGCGTATTTACCTGCTTTTTAGTTGTGTGCTGGCTTTCACGCTGCCGCTTACACAGCTAAGCGTGCTTAAAAAACCTGTAGAGCAGATACAATTATCACCCATGGTTTACATTCCTGCACCTAAAGTAATACAGCACGCCAGTGTTCCAAAAACGCCAGAGGTAACGTTTTCAATAGAGACAGCGCTGATAACTGTTTATGTTTTAGGCGCGGTTGTGGCGCTGTGTATACTATTGTATAGGCTGTACAAGCTATCCGCTTTAACACGAGGTAACAAGTCCAAGTATGCTGATAAGTACACCATGGTATGCCTGCAGGGATCCAATACCGCCTTTTCCTTTTTCAACTACCTGTTCATTGGCGACGACCTGCCCAAAGCCGAAACTATAATAGCTCATGAACTTGTGCACATCAAACAAAAGCACTCGGCTGATATTCTTTTCATCGAGCTTTTAAAGGTGATTAACTGGTTTAACCCGCTTATTTACCTGGTGCAGCGCAGCCTGCGCACCGTGCACGAGTACATTGCCGACGAGCAAACTGCCGCTTACGAGCAGGATGCCATAAGCTATTCATCCTTCCTGGTGAATAATGCATACGGGGTACAGGGTACTCCTATTGCGCACTCATTCTTCAATTATAACCTATTAAAAAAGAGGATAATCATGTTAAACCAAAAACGATCAGGCAACTTAGCTAGGCTAAAGTACCTGCTGGCAGTACCGCTTTGCGCGGGTATGCTGTGCACATCTACACTCGTGTTCAGTAAAGATTACGCGTTTATAGATCTGGCACCAAAAAACGTGGCTAAAGAAAAGCCTGAACTGGTGAAGTACTTTAAAATCACCGACAAAAAGAACAACTTAACGGCCTACTCTGACAATCTTTCGTTTACGGAAGGCGGTGTAAAAAAGATGTTCTTAGCAAAAAGTGTTACTCAAAAAGATATTGCGTATATAAAAAAAATGCGCGGCCTTACTGTTGAGGTGATAGATGTTGACAGCAAAACAAAACTGCAGGTGCCCATGGTAACTAAGGAGGATATTAATACCGATACACCCAAATACAAACGGCCCATTCCACCTCCCCCTATTGAGGTTAAAGACGGGTTTGCTGATGTTCATGTGTTTTTATCCCGTGCGATAAAGTATCCAAAAACAGCATTGGTAAATGAAGAAAAAGGCAATGCATTGGTTAGTTTTGATGTTACATCTGCCGGTAAGATAAGCAACGTACAATTGCTCAAGAAAGCAGGTGGCCAATTTGACAATCTACTTGTAAACGCACTTCCTAAATTCCCGGGTAAAATAACAGCCAAAGTTGGCACCTATAAAATGGAAGTGATATTTGATATCCTGGGTGGCAATTTTGTGTCCTCCGTTGACAGCAAAACTTTAAACTCACCTTATTTTGCAGGGCAAGCTCAAATAATGGGAATGACTGATGAACAATACAGGAAAATGGTTCCCCCTCCGCCACCACCAGCGCCACCTGCTAAAGCACCAAAAAAGGTAGGTAAGACAGCTCCTAAGCTTATCCGTATACCTCCCCCAATTGTAGTTCCGGATAAACCAGGTAGTATCCCGCCACCGCCGCCACCTGTTCCTGCAAAAGCGCACAAAGTAAAGCCTGCAAAGGAAATTACCATGTTAAAGTTAGTACCGGCTATTTCTATTGATGTAGATTCGGTACAACTGGTAAAGGATGAGCCTGCAAAAACTAACAATACAATAAAGCTGCAGCTAAAGGAACCCCGCGTTGCTCAGGTAAAATCAATTAATATCAGGCCAGTTGTTAAGACAAAAATTGATACTGTTAGAATTGTACCACCGCAAAACAACTAATATAAATACTACCCTTTTACATAGATGACCTGCTTGGTCTCAAAAAACTCCTCGGCAAAATATTGGCTGAGGTAGAATTGCTGAACGGCTAAACCCGACTCGGCAATTTCTTGTTTCAGGTCTCCACCTTTTAAATACAGTATTCCGTTGGGTAGCGTATTCTTGTTTTCTTTGTTAAATTTCCCCTTCACCCACGGGTAAAAATCTTTTAATTGAGTAACCGCCCGTGATACTACAAAATCAAACTTTTGCTTTATTTCTTCGGCCCGCTGATGGGTAGCTGTAACATTGTTGAGGCCCAACGCTGCAGCAACCTCGTTAACTACTTTTATCTTTTTGCCAATGGAGTCTACTAGATGAAATTGCGTTTGCGGGAATAAAATAGCAAGCGGGATGCCGGGGAATCCACCGCCGGTGCCAACATCCAGTACGGTTTCGCCCGGCAAAAAAGCCATCACTTTAGCTATTCCTAATGAGTGAAGTATGTGGCGTTCGTACAGCAGGTCGATATCTTTGCGGGATATTACGTTTATTTGGTTGTTCCAAAACGTATAAAGTTCCTGCAAACGTCCAAATTGCTCTTGCTGAGCGGGTGTAATATCCGGAAAGTACTTCAGGATCAGGTCAGATGTCATCCTTATTATATCTGTTAATGATGTTACCAAGTAAATACCGCGCCCTAAATAGCTGTGCCTTTACAGTACCAAGGGGCAAATCTAATTGCTGGGCTATTTCTTCGTAAGACAGTTCATCAAAGTAGCGCAGGGTTATCAGGTTTCGGTAACGCGGTGGTAAGCTTTCTATAAGCAATTTTAACTCTTCAGTTTGCTGCTTTTTAATGGACGATTCTTCAGGGTTAAGCGTATCTGCCTTAATTTGCAGCGGCTTTTCCTCGCCCTCCTCATCTATCATTCCGTGTATAGATTGCGTGTTAAGCTTCTTCTTCCTAATGAAATCTATACAGTTGTTGGTAGCAACCCTAAACAACCAGGTGCTGAAAGCAAATTCTGGTTGGTATTTGTCCAGCTTTTCAAATGCTTTCGCGAAGGTTTCAACAGTAAGGTCCATTGCGTCCTCTTTGTTGTTTACCATTTTCAGAACCATAAAGTAGATAGAGTCCTTATAGCGGTGCATCAGGTCGGCATACGCTTTCTGGCTGCCCGCCCTTGCCTTCACCACCAGGTGAAAATCATTCTTTGCGTTCTCGGTAAAATTTTGGTTTACTTCCATCGGCCAGGTTTTATAAAGGTCCCTATCAGTCCAAATACGTTCAGGTAAATATAGTATATCAGGTCAAAAAACGGCAGTGACCATAGCATGTCGGGGGAGCCAAGCTTCTTAAATACCTTATTGTATAACAGCAATTGTAGTACCATTCTGAAAGCCAGCATGCCTAAAGCAAGCAATGGTTCAAAACTAAATACAATGCACAGCACAAATAAGGTGTAAAACAGAAATCCTGTGACAGCATCAAAGCTTAACATGCGGCGGTGGCGGTTCCTGTACTCCTTTCCCACCCCCATGTGGCGCTTCTTTTGGGTAAACCATTCCCCAATTGTCTCTTTAGCAGGAGTGTAAGTAAAGGTATCGGGGTGTATTTCTATAATGGTATTGTTGGCTGTGGCATTTTGATTCACAAACAAATCATCATCACCAGACATGAGGTGCATATGGGCTGCAAAACCCTTTGAAGCGAAAAACAGGGTTTTAGTATAACCAAGGTTTCTGCCTATCCCCATGTACGGATCGCCGCCGAGCGCCATGGACAAATAATTGATGGCCGTCTTCAGGGTCTCAAAACGTACAAAGGCATTTAAGAAACTTCGGCTGCGGTAGTAGGGCGAGTAGCCTAGTACTATTTGCGCCTGGGTGGTAAAGTTGGCGGCCATACGGGTAATCCAATGCAGGGTAGCCGGCTTACAATCCGCATCGGTAAATAGAAGGTGCTCGTTTTTGGCCGCCTTTATACCTAATGTAAGGGCAAACTTCTTACCGGTTTTGTAACGTTCGTGCTCGGTAATGGTAACTATTTTGAGGTGCGGAAACTCTCTTTGTATGTCTTGCAGTACCTCATCTGACCCGTCGGTAGACCGGTCGTTCACTACCACAACTTCAAAATCAGGATAATTCTGCTGAAGAATATAAGGCAGGTTTTCGGTAAGGTTGCGCGACTCGTTGCGGGCGCTGATCACTACCGAGATTGGGATATTCACCTTTGGTAGCTCCTGTAGGGGGGTGTAGCCGGCTAGGCGGCTGTGGTTACCAACAAGGTAATACAGCTGAACAATAAAACATAGCTGAAACAGAACGAACAGTGCCTCTTGAATATAAGCTTCCAAAACCCCTTTATAATAAGGTGCAAATTTGTGAAAAAAGCACGAGATGTACGCGGTAAAGTTGGAAGGTTTTAAGGTACCCAAGGTATGTTATAATGGGTAACCTGTGCGTCCCTTTTATGATAACACTCTTTAAACCTTATAATAATGGCATCAAAAATTCGTAATTTTGTACACTTATAATGGAATTTACTTTACACGCACAAGACCCGTTATCTAAAGCCCGCGCGGGCGAGCTTGTTACAGATCACGGCGTTATACAAACTCCTATTTTCATGCCCGTTGGCACTGCCGGTACTGTAAAGGCCGTGCACCAGCGTGAGCTGAAAGAGGATATAGAAGCACAGATCATACTCGGAAATACCTACCATTTATACCTGCGGCCTGGCCTGAACACGCTGGAGAGCGCGGGTGGACTTCATAAATTTAATGGTTGGGAAGGCCCTATACTTACCGACAGTGGCGGGTACCAGGTGTATTCGCTTACCGAGGTGCGTAAAATCAAGGAAGAAGGGGTTACATTTCGCTCACATGTGGATGGCTCAAAACACCTGTTTACACCCGAGAATGTAATGGATATCCAGCGTATTATTGGCGCCGATATTATTATGGCCTTTGATGAATGTACGCCTTACCCGTGCGATTATAACTACGCGAAACGCTCTATTGAGATGACCCACCGCTGGCTGAAACGCTGCTGCGACAGGTTTGATGCTACCGAGCCGAAGTATGGGTATAACCAAACACTTTTCCCGATTGTACAGGGGTCGGTATATAAAGATCTGCGTGTAAAATCAGCAGAGGTTATTGCTTCTTTCGGGCGCGAAGGCAACGCCATCGGCGGCCTTTCTGTAGGCGAACCTGCTGAAGAAATGTACGCCATGACGGAGATTGTATGCGATATATTACCCCAGGATAAGCCGCGTTACCTGATGGGTGTGGGCACCCCCGTAAATATCCTAGAGAATATTGCGCTGGGGATTGACATGTTCGACTGCGTGATGCCTACCCGCAATGCCCGTAACGGCATGCTTTTTACCAGCAACGGAATCATCAATATTAAGAACGAGAAGTGGAAGAATGACTTCTCTCCTATTGACGCTGAAAGCGATTTGTTTGCCGACAAGGTATACACAAAGGCTTATTTGCGCCACCTTATACATAGCGGCGAAATGCTTGGTGCGCAAATAGCTACCCTTCATAACCTTCACTTTTACTTGTGGTTAGTGAAAGAAGCGCGCAATAAAATTATAGCCGGGGAGTTTTACCAATGGAAAAACACCATGGTTACCCGCCTGGCGCAACGCTTGTAATGAAGAAACTCTTAAGCAGATACTTAAAAACGATTGACTGGTACATCATTAATAAGTACCTGGGCACGTTTGTGTTTACGCTGGGCATCTTTTTGGCGATATCAGTTGTTTTTGATATATCTGAACACCTCGACAACTTTCTAAGTAAAAACGCGCCTTTAAACGAGATCGTTTTTAAGTATTATGCCGGGTTTATTCCGTTTTACCTAATGATGTTGTCGCCGCTGATTAACTTTCTATCGGTGATATTCTTCACCGCGAAGATGGCTAATCAGACGGAAATTGTGCCGATACTCACCAGTAAAGCCAGCTTTTACCGCTTCTTAAGACCTTATTTTTTCTCCGCAACGGTCATATTTGTGGTGTCCATATTGGCCAATATCTTCGTAATTCCGTATACAAATAAGCTGAAAGTAGACTTTGAAAGTGCTTATTTTTTTAACGGAGAAGACCCTACAAAGGCTGAAGTCCATATTCAGCTAGACAAAAACACCTTCGTTTTTCTGCAATCTTATGACCCTCAGGTGCACACCGGCTACCAGTTTATGCTGGAAAAATTTGATGGAGACGAGATGAAAATGCGTTTAACAGCGCCCAGTATTACCTTCGATTCTGTGAAAACAAGGTGGAAAATCAACACGCCATCTATACGTTATATAGACGGTTTAAAGGAAAAATTCATCAGTAACGGGCCACTTATTGACACCGTTCTAGACATGCGCCCAATAGACTTTGAGGTGCATGATAACGTTAATAGCAACGTGTATGGCGGCATGCCATTAAGCGAACTGAACAAGCTTATCGACAAAGAAAAGATACGCGGAACAGGTGCTTTAATAGACATGCAATTTGAAAAATACCGCCGTTTTGTTGAGCCATTATCCTCCTTTGTACTCGCCGTTATCGGTGTCGCTATATCCTCCCGGAAGGTCCGCGGAGGGGTTGGATTGCCTCTTGGCATTGGCATTTTTATCTGTTTTGTGTACATTGTTGTAAACAGATTTGCCCTTGTTTTCGCCGTAAAAGGCGGCTTCGAACCGCTTATCGCAGTGCTTATCCCAAACATAGTTTTCGGGATTTTGGGCTGGATATTACTCGTAAAAGCACCTAAATAATGCCCCAGCAAACCGTCCCGGCAGCCTTAAATAAGAACCTCATCATCCTTCATTTTACCGTTTTTGTATGGGGATTTACCGGAATTCTTGGTCAGCTTATTACCATATCTGCAGTAAATTTGGTTTGGTACAGGGTCGCGATTGCCGCATTTTCGCTGTTTTTTTACTTCATTTTGGCAAAAAAGCCGATCAAAATAAGTGTGAAAAATGCAGGAAAAATGTGGCTGACCGGCGCTTTAGTAGGTGGTCACTGGATACTTTTCTTCGCATCTATCAAGCTTTCTACCGTTCCGGTAACGCTGGTTTGCCTCTCATCTATCACGCTTTTCACGGCAATTTTTGAGCCGCTAATCAATAAAAAACCGATCTCAAAAATGGAGATCATCGCCGGTTTTTTAATAATTACGGGTATTGTACTTATTTTCAAATTTGAATCTCATTACACTAAGGGCATTATAGCAGGGCTTGCCAGCGCTGTACTTGCAGCACTTTTCGCCATCATTAACTCGCGTTTTGTAAGATACTACGAGGCGCCCATTATCGCTTTTTACGAGCTTTCCGGGGCGTTCGTTTGGATCACAATATACCTTTTAATCACTCTTGGAACAGCCGGATTTATCATCCCTAAAGCAGCTGACATCGGCTACCTGGTGCTGCTTGGCACCGTTTGTACATCTCTGGCTTACGTTGCAGGCGTGTCTGTAATGCGGGAACTTTCTGCGTTTCGCGTGGCACTTATCACCAACCTCGAACCAGTTTATGGCATTATTATAGCCTTCATTTCCTTTGGTGATATAAATAAAATGACGCTTGGTTTTTGGTCAGGTGCGCTCATTATCCTCTCTACTATCTTCCTTTTTCCATTCGCCCAAAAGCAGGTTGCTAAACGCCGGGCTAGGTAAGATCTGTTTACATTACTCTTTAAATTTGATGTTTTCATCTACCTTCTCTGGGGTAGGGGACGCATTTCAGTTATAGGCTATAAGCCATTTTAAAGCCCTATAAGACACTTTAATTTTCAACCACTGTAATCTTACAGTTCGCAAACTTCGGGCGAACAGACGCAAAATCAACAATTCTCTAAGTGTACTGACCAGATTATCGCCGTCGTGATGAATCATTTACTATTATCTTCAAATTTAGATGCTTCAATAATATAATACATTTAAAATTCGCGCTTATTTATATTATTTATTTATATAAAAATCAACAATTTATAAACTTTAACTAAAGTAAAATTTCAATAAAAATGATTTAAGTTATTTCATGAAATACTAAAGTATTTAGCATTAACCTCATTCAACAATAATTTTACTAGATAGTGATTTACAAATCAGTTATTTAAGATTAATTATATAACGTAAAAATAAATTTGCATGAAGTAAGTAATTGCTGCAACCAAAGTGTACCGAACTCGTTTTACCAGAATGCAATTAATTTGATAAGTACCGGCAGATGTATACACGCAGAAGAATCAGGAGAGCTGAAATCCGCTTGATGTTGCCAGGAGAATTAATGAGACGTCTAACGAAGGAACATTACGTCTTCATAGAAAAGTCGTCTTTAAAGCCAACAAAAAATCTACCAAGCCTTAAAATTCAGCACGAAAAAATTTTGGCATTGTAGGTAACCAACAACATTGGGGAAGGAGAAGAAAGAACAAGTTGCATTTCTAATAAAGTGACAAGCAGGAAAACCGCCGCTTTACATTGATGTTTTAAAAGTGCATCTTAGAGACAGCAATAACCAGAGGAACGAACCATGCGCATTAAAACCATCATCATACTTGTCATCGCAATTTTACTGACGATCATTTTCATGCAAAATCTTGACCCGGTCAGATTCACGGTGTTGTTTTCCACACTTTACATTGCCAAGGTTTCTATGATGCTGGCTGTACTTGCAGTAGGGTTCGTGCTCGGCTACCTTGTCGGCCGTCCGGGAAGCAAGAAGTACAACCACATAGGTTATGACAACGACACATCACAACCAACCGAATCCCGTACACTAAGTGACGAAGATCGCGATTACATCAATTAAGACAGTGTCAGATTTTCCTTCAGGAGAAACAGCAATGAAGATACTGGACTTCTTACAGTAGCAACAAACTACACGTTGTAGAATACCTGGCAAGTTTCTTCCAGAATACTTAAATCTGGCAGGGTTTCAAATATGCCAAATACCGAGGCTCCAGAGCCGCTCATACTGGCGTATAATGCACCTTGCTCGTACAGCGTTGCTTTTACGCCACGGATAACCGAGTGGCTATTGAAGATATGCCTCTCAAAGTCGTTGCGAATATTGCGTTTCCACTGCGCTACGGGCATTTTTATAAGATCGTACAAAGTCTCTTTAACCGGCGTTGGTTTAACACCTCTGTAAGCCTCTGCGGTGGATACATGAGCATCGGGCATCACTAGCACTATCTTGTAGCCCGAGAGGTCTAGTTTTACGCTCTCGAACTCGTCGCCTTTTTCGAAAGCAAATACTGGTTGGTTGTTGATGAAAAAAGCACAGTCAGCACCGAGTACTCTGGCATAGTCCATCATTTCATCAGCTGTTAAACCCAACCGGAATTTTTCGTTCATCAACTTGATGAAAAATGCTGCGTCAGACGACCCTCCGCCAAGCCCGGCCCCTATCGGAATATTTTTGTGCAGGTGGATAGCAACGGGCGGCAGTTTAAAATCTCTCTTGAGCAATTGATAACCTCTCAGACAAAGATTATCGTCTTCACTCCCGGGTATCTCCAACCCGCTGGATTGAAAGCTTAATGAATCACTTTCTATAACCTCCAGCACATCGTTTATTTTGACGGGGTAAAAAATAGTCTCCAGGTTGTGGTAGCCATCCGGGCGGCGTTCCGTAATATTTAGTCCTATGTTTATCTTAGCGTTCGGAAATACAATCATCAGAAATCAATTAACACCTGCATGTTTTTTTGCACATCGGTAGGATACCAAAATTAGATTATTTTTCTTTGCATCTGATTAGCCTGCTAAAAACAGATCTTAACAACAGCTGGCATATGCCTCTTCCAAACTTTACAAGCAGAACATGAAACAATACCTCGACCTGATGCGGCATGTGATGGAGAACGGTGCGCAAAAGCACGATCGCACCGGAACGGGCACCTTAAGCGTTTTTGGATACCAGATGCGTTTTGACCTGAAAGAAGGATTTCCGATGGTGACTACCAAAAAGCTCCACTTGAAATCCATCATTCATGAACTGATATGGTTTTTAAGCGGAGACACCAACATCAAATATCTTAAAGATAACGGCGTGCGCATTTGGGACGAGTGGGCCGATGCTGACGGCAACCTTGGGCCCGTGTATGGCTACCAATGGCGCTCGTGGCCAAAACCTGATGGCGGCCACATAGACCAGATAACCCAGGTGGTAAATACCCTGAAGAACAATCCCGACTCGCGTAGGATTATGGTGTCGGCATGGAATGTGGCCGACGTGAACCAGATGGCGCTCCCGCCCTGCCATAGCTTGTTCCAGTTTTATGTTGCACCAGCAGATAAATCCAAAGGTGAAACGCGGGGAAAGTTATCCTGCCAGCTTTACCAGCGTAGTGCCGACATCTTCCTGGGTGTGCCGTTTAACATTGCTTCGTATGCACTGCTTACCATGATGATGGCTCAGGTATGTGATCTGGAATACGGCGACTTTATACACACCTTTGGCGACGCGCACATTTACAATAATCACCTGGAACAAGCGCAACTGCAATTAAGCCGCGACCCCAGGCCGTTACCTACGATGAAGATAAACCCGGAGGTTAAAGATATTTTCAGTTTTAAGTTTGAAGACTTCACCCTGGAAAACTACGACCCGCATCCGCACATCAAAGCAGCCGTTGCTGTTTAACTGAACGAACATGATCATATCTATTGTTGTGGCCATTGCCGAGAACCGTGCTATCGGCAAAAACAACCAGTTGTTATGGCACATGCCAAATGACCTTAAACACTTCAAAGAAGTGACGTCAGGCAGGAGTATTATCATGGGTCGTAAAACTTACGAGTCTGTTGGCAAGCCGCTTCCGAAGCGCCGCAATATCATTGTAACGCGGCAAGAAATCCAAATACCCGGGTGCGAGGTAGTAAAATCTTTAGACGAAGGCATCGCCTTGTGCAAAGGGGAAGATGAAGTGTTCATAGGAGGTGGTGCCGAGATATACCGCCAGGCAATGGACAAAACAGACCGGATCTATCTTACCATTGTTCACCAGGCATTTGAGGCTGACACCTTTTTCCCTGAAATTGACTATACGCAATGGACCGAGACCAGCAGGGAAAACTTTAATGCTGACGAGAGAAATCCCCACTCATATTCCTTTATCCAGCTCGATCGGCGGTAACAAAAACAGCCTTTATATTGTTTCAATTAAAAATTTCATGCTTGTGAAATTTTATTAGATTTGCCGTCTTATTTCAGAAAGCTTATAAACTAATTATTTACATACTAATTCGAAATGCAAGGTAAAGGGGTTATTAAATTTTTCGCCATTCTGCTGGCAGTGGTGTGCTTGTACCAACTGTCGTTCACGTGGGTGGCCAATAAAGTTGAGAACAATGCAAAAGAATACGCGAAGGGCAACACTGAGAAGGAAAAAGCCTATCTTGATTCCATGTCTACTCAACCGGTGTATCCATTACTTGGCCACACCTACCAGTATTGCCTTGACAGGGAGTTAGCCCTTGGTCTCGACCTTAAAGGCGGCATGAACGTTACCATGCAGATCTCTCTGCGCGAGTTGGTACAGTCATTGGCAAACAACAACCAGGATCCTGCATTTAAGCAAGCTCTTGTTGAAGCAGAAAAGAATGCGGTGACTACTCAGAAAGACTACATCACCCTTTTTGTTGATGCTTACGAGAAGATATCTCCAAATGGCAAACTAGCTTCTATTTTCGCTAACAGCAACAACCAGGACCACCTGAAATACAATGCTTCTAACAGCGAGGTTGAAACTTACCTGAAAGATCAGGCTACTGTAGCAGTTCAGCAGTCATACACGGTGTTGCATACCCGTATAGACCAGTTTGGTGTTACCCAGCCAAACATACAGCTACAGAAAAGCACTAACCGCATCCTTATCGAACTTCCTGGTGTTAAAGAACCGGATCGTGTTCGTAAGCTATTGTCGGGTTCTGCAAAACTTGAGTTCTATCAAACTTACGACAATACCGAAATTTTCGGCCTGCTGAACAACATTAACAGTGTTCTGGCTGCAAAAAGCAAATCTGCTGATACTACTAAAGCAAAAACTGCTGAAGTAGCACCTAAATCAGCAAAAGACTCTGCAAACTCTTTGCTGGCTAAGCTAAAGAACAACACGTCTAAAGATTCATCTTCTTTAAACAATAAAGCTCAATTAGCTGCTCAAAACCCTTTGTTCTCTGTAATGGCTCCAATGTATGGCCAGGACGCAAACGGACAGGGACAGCCTTACCCGGGCCCAATGGTTGGCCGTGTCGCTCAAAAGGACACTGCTAAAGTTAACAGCTACCTGCGCAGTGCCGAAGTTAAAGCCATCATTCCTCAAAACTTGAAGTTTCTTTGGAGCGTAAAGCCAGTAGAAAATTCTAAAGTATTTGAACTGTACGCTATAAAGCTTGCCGGCGCGCAAAATGGCCCGGTATTAACCGGAGACGTTATCAATGACGCACGTAGCGACGTTGACCCAACTAAAGGCGGCTATGAGGTTATCATGAATATGAACTCTCAGGGCGCTCAAAAATGGAAAAACATCACTGCAGAAGCTTCTGCAGGTGCAAATAAAAGAGCTATCGCCATTGTACTTGACGACAATGTTTACTCTGCCCCTACTGTACAAAACGAGATCTCCGGCGGTGTATCATCTATTTCAGGTAACTTTAAGGTTGAGGATACAAAAGACTTAGCTAACGTGCTTAAAGCTGGCCGCTTGCCTGCTCCTGCGCGCATCATCGGCGAAGAAGTTGTGGGTCCATCACTGGGACAGGAAGCTATCAACGCTGGTTTACTATCCTGCGTATTGGGTTTAGTTGTAATCCTGATCTTCATGATCGCTTATTACAACCGTGCAGGTACCGTTGCGGTAGTTGCCGTTTTGGTTAACGTGTTTTTCCTGATGGGTGTACTGGTAAGTATTCGTGCGGTATTAACTCTGCCTGGTATAGCAGGTATTATCCTGATATTGGGTGTGGCGGTTGATGCGAACGTTTTGGTTTACGAACGTGTTCGCGAAGAACTTGGTTTAGGCAAATCTATCCGCATAGCTATTGCGGACGGCTTTAAACACGCGCTTCCGTCAATTCTTGATGCCAACATCAGTACTTTCCTTACCGGTTTAATCCTGTTCATATTCGGTTCAGGTCCTATCCAGGGTTTCGCAACCACATTAATGATCGGTATCATAACAACTTTGTTCTGTTCATTACTGATCTCCAGGTTAATATTTGAATTCATGCTTGAAAAAGGCTGGGATATCAAGTTTTCAAACCCATGGAGCTCACACACCTTTAAAAATGCGAACTATGGCTTTGTAAAAAACCGCTTTAAGTTTTATGCTTTCTCCGGTATATTCATCATCGCCGGTTTGATCTCAATGTTTACTCAAGGCTTTAACTATGGTGTAGACTTTGGTGGTGGCCGTACTTACATTGTTAAATTCCCTAATAAGGTAAACACAGAACAGGTTCATGACGCTATTGATGCAACGCTGGGTCGCGGTACCGAAGTTAAAACTTACGGCCAGGACAAGATCAGCATCAATACCAACTACCTGATTACTGACAATACGCCAGGTGCTGACGAAAAGGTACAAGCTGCTTTAATAAACGCTTTAAACAGCAAGCCTGCTACTGCCATTAAGGCAGCTAATATATTAAGCCACCAAAAGGTAGAGGCAACAATAGCTAACGAGGTTAAATCTTCTGCAAAGTGGACCATCATTATCGCTATTATTGTGATCTCTGCTTACATTTTGATCAGGTTCCGCAAATGGCAGTTCAGCTTAGGTGCAATGATCGCTACTGCGCATGACTCACTGCTGGTACTATCGTTTTTCTCTTTGTTTAAGGATGTACTTCCTTTCTCACTAGATATCGATCAGGCCTTTATAGCAGCGTTGTTAACAGTGATTGGTTACTCTATTAACGATACCGTGGTAGTATTTGACCGTATTCGTGAGTTCCTCGACCTGCACCATGCAAAAACTGATGACCCTAAAGAGGTGATCAACCATGCTATCAACAATACGTTGAGCCGTACAATTATCACTGCTTTAACCGTGGTGATGATACTAGTTGTACTATTTGCCTTCGGTGGCGACGTTATACGCGGTTTCTCGTTCGCATTGCTAATCGGCGTGATCTTCGGAACCTACTCGTCTATCTGTGTAGCAACCCCGGTTATTATCGACTTTGGAAAGAAAGACCTTAAGTAAAAAATTAATTTAATTAAATGAAGGCTCCAAAGAACATTTGGAGCCTTTTTTGTTTTCAGAATAGAGTGCAGTTTAAAATATTATAAAACTGTTAAGAATATTATGAGCGATCTATCAAAATTCCCTACAGTAGTAGTTATAGGCGGTGGTTTCGGCGGTATAGAAGTAGTAAAACAGCTGGCAGACAAACCTGTAGAAGTCATATTGCTTGATAAGCACAACTATCATACATTTCAGCCGCTGTTGTATCAGGTGGCAACCGGCAGCCTTGAGGCAGAATCTATCGCATTTTCACTTAGAAAGAACTTCGAAGGTCAAAAGAACCTTCGCTTCCGTATCGCGGAAGTAACCAGTATTGATTCTGCTGCCAATGTGGTACATACCGATATAGGCCCTATTCCCTACGACTATCTGGTGATAGCTACCGGATCTACCACCAACTTTTTCGGCAACAAGGATATCGAAAAGTATTCAATGCCTATGAAATCCATCCCTGAGGCGTTAAACCTAAGGTACATGGTTCTACAAAACCTCGAGGAGGCTATTTTAAAGCCTTCTAAGGAAGAACGTGCACCGTACCTGACATTCGTACTGGTTGGAGCAGGACCTACCGGTGTAGAGCTTGCAGGATCGTTAGCGGAGTTACGCAACCACGTGCTTAATAAGGACTACCCTGAACTGGCTAAAGAAGAAATGAAGGTATACCTGGTAGACTTCCTGCCGAAGGTATTGGGTCCATTTTCAGACGAGGGTTCCAAAGCTGCTGAAGGCTACCTTACCAGGATGGGGGTAGATGTACTGCTGAACGTGAAAGTGCAAAGCTACGACGGCCAGGAGATTAAATTTGAGGATGGCAGAAGCATACCTACGCGCAACGTTATCTGGTCTGCAGGTGTAATGGGCGTTGTGCCTGAGGGCGTGGACAAAGCATCAATAGAGCGCGGTAACCGCATACGTATAGATAACATTTGCCGTGTTGCGGGATCAGAAAACATATTTGCCATAGGCGACGTTGCAGCTATGATTACACCGGAAACACCTAAGGGACACCCGGGTGTGGCACAAGTTGCCATACAGATGGGCGAACTTACCGGCAAGAATATTAACAGGCTAATTAAAGGTGAATCTACCGAGCCGTTCAAGTACAATGATAAAGGTTCGTTAGCCACCATCGGCCGTAATAAAGCTATCGCAGATCTTGGCAAAATCAAGTTTCAGGGATTTTTTGCATGGCTGATATGGATGTTTGTGCACCTAATATCGCTTATGGGTGGCCGTAATAAGGTAATTGTATTTATAAACTGGATAGCAAGTTACATGAGCTACAATGGTGGCAGCAGGCTTATTATACGTAAGTTTGAACCTGAAGAACTTGTCAACAAAGAAAAACAGGTAGCCCAGGCAGATTAATGATACAGGAAACGATAAGGATTACAGAATGCCCCCGCGATGCAATGCAGGGGCTTTCTCATTTTGTACCAACCGAGGTAAAAACCGAGTACATTAACCTGTTGCTGCAGGTTGGTTTTGACACGATTGATTTCGGCAGCTTTGTATCACCAAAAGCTATCCCTCAAATGCGGGATACAGCAGATGTACTCGCTAAACTTGATCTTGGTAATACCAAATCTAAACTGCTGGCCATTGTTGCCAATTACCGGGGCGCGGAGGATGCGGCAAAGCATGAGGCTATCACTTACCTGGGCTATCCATTCTCCATCTCTGAGACCTTTCAACAGCGTAACGCGAATACTTCTATAACAGATGCTTTTGATTCTGTAAAGCGGATAAACGAGCTTTGCAGAGCTAACAATAAAGAGTTGCTTATCTACCTTTCTATGGGGTTTGGCAATCCTTATGGCGATGACTGGAACACCGGTATAGTACAATACTGGGCGCAAAAAATGATTGAAGAAGGAATTGGACACATTGCTCTTTCAGATACTATAGGCATTGCCACACCGGACCAAATAACTGCGATTTACCCTAAGCTAACAGAACTTTCAGATATAACCAGCTTTGGGTTGCACCTTCACTCTACCCCGCACACCTGGCAGGAAAAAGTAGCTGCTGCTTACGAAAGCGGATGTACCAGGTTTGATGCAGCTTTAAAAGGTTACGGCGGCTGTCCCATGGCTACAGACGAGCTAACGGGCAACATTGCAACAGAGAACTTTATAGCTTACCTACTGCACCAAAACATTGACCTGGGGCTTAATTTGGATAAACTTGCCGAAGCTATGGAGTATTCAGAAAAGGTGTTTATTACAAATTAATGCAGTTCTTCTTTTATTTTGTCGCGAACAGATGACGGCCTGATCATTTTATAGTGCTGTATGCCAGCTTCTTCAAACATTTCGCCTACCTTCTCAAAGCCGAAGCGCGCGTACAATGTAGCGGCATCTACCTGTGCATGCAGGTAAACGTAGTCGGCATCTGCAGGAAGGTCGTCCAATACCGTCCGTACAAGCGCCTGCCCCACTCCTGCTCCCCTAAACTTTTTCAGGACAGCAAAGCGTTCCAATTTATACCCTTTATCTGTCTTTCTCCAGCGGGATGCGCCTGCAGGCTCATCATCAACTGTAGCTAAAAAGTGGGTGGATTCATCTTCGAACTCCCATTCTAATTCGGGCGGGCAATTTTGCTCCCCTACAAACACTTCCCGCCTAATGGCAAATACTTTCTCCAGCTCAGCCGGATCATTTATTTTTCTTACTTCTACTTTTGAGGGCATTCTGATAATGAGGTTTTGATTGGTAACCGGTTTGTTTAATGTTATGATTTTCCTCTGCAGCATCTATAGAATGCGTACAGGTGATATCATCTTCCTGCTCGGCTAATTTAGATAATTTGATATAGAATTTATTCAACTGATCCAGTTCTTGCTCAGTAAGGTCTTCTATATTCACCATACGATTACTAGCCCCCTGGTGAGATGCCAATATTTCGTTAAGTTTGAGGTGCACTGCCTTCGAGTCCTTATTTTGCGACTTTTGGATCAGAAACACCATCAGGAAGGTAACAATTGTTGTACCTGTGTTAATTACCAGCTGCCAGGTGTCAGAATACTTAAACAACGGCCCGGTAATTATCCAAACAATTATTACTAACGCCGCCATAATAAAAGCGCTGGAACTGCCGGTTGCAACAGTTGCCCAGTTTGCAAATTTCTCAAATAGATTACTCTTCTTACGAGCCATGATCTTCAAATAAATGTTAAAACTTTAACGAAAAAAAACCGCCAATGTTCTTAAACAAAGGCGGTTTTATTCTTTAGAGCTATATTGTGGTTACAGCTTGCTGTTTACATCCAGGCAGTTCAGGTCGGCAAAAGCGCTTGTTAAACGTTTTACAAACGTTTCCTCACCCTTACGCAACCATACACGTGGATCATAATATTTCTTGTTTGGAGAGTCATCACCATCAGGGCTGCCAATCTGCGACTGTAAATAACCCTCTTTAGCCTGGTAGTAGTCTTTAATACCTTCCCAGAAAGCCCATTGCATATCAGTATCAATGTTCATTTTGATGGCGCCGTAAGAGATAGCTTCTCTTATCTCTTCCTGGCTTGAGCCAGAACCACCATGGAATACAAAGTTAATTGGCTTTGCGGCAGAAAGGCTGTGTTTATTCTTTAGGAATTCCTGTGAGTTGTGCAGGATAACAGGCTGTAATTTAACGTTGCCAGGTTTGTAAACGCCATGTACGTTACCAAAAGCAGCAGCAATGGTAAAGCGCGGAGAAACTTTAGAAAGTTCCTCGTAAGCATATGCAACTTCTTCAGGCTGAGTGTATAAGCGTGAGCTGTCTACATCACTATTATCAACGCCATCTTCTTCGCCACCGGTTACACCCAGTTCAATTTCAACGGTCATGTTCATTTTTGACATGCGTTCCAGGTACTTCGCAGATGTCTTGATGTTTTCTTCGATAGGCTCTTCAGAAAGGTCAAGCATGTGCGATGAGAAAAGCGGCTTTCCGGTTTCTGCGTAGAATTTTTCGCCGTGCTCAAGCAGTCCGTCTATCCACGGAAGCAACTTTTTAGCAGCATGGTCTGTATGTAAAATAACGGCAACACCATAGTGTTCTGCCAATAGGTGTACGTGCTTAGCGGCCGAAACAGCGCCTAAGATGCATGCTTGCAATTTTGAGTTATCAAGTGATTTGCCCGCATAAAACTGCGCTCCACCATGTGATAACTGGATAATAACAGGCGAATTAACAGCCTTAGCGGTTTCCATTACGGCATTAATTGAGTTGGTGCCGATAACGTTAACAGCCGGCAAGGCAAACTGGTGCTCTTTAGCAGCTTCGAACAGGGCCTGCACCTGATCGCCGTGCAGTACACCTTTATAATTTTTCAGATCCATTAACTTTTTTGTTTGGCCCCGAATTTATCATTTACATATGAGATTTGAGTCATTTAGGTTGAAAAAGTTGATAAATCTTGTAGAGATTAACCTGAATATTAGCAATAAATGCGACAAGTATGCTGGTAATGGACTAATCTGCCAGCGGCAATTTAACTTCTTAATGCCTCAACCAACTTTTCCAAGCTTTTTTTGTTTCTTTGCATACCTGAAAGAACAGATAAGATATGGCTTGGTTTAAGCGCGAAATAAAAGGCATCATTACCACTACAGAGGAAAAGAAAGAGGCCCCCGATGGCATCTGGAATAAGTGCCCCAACTGTAAAAAACCCCTACATTACTCAGAGCAGGTTGAAAACCAGTACGTTTGCCACTATTGCGGCTTTCATATCCGCATAGGCTCTAAGGAATATTTTTCGATATTATTTGACGATAACCAGTTTACCGAGCTGTTTGGCGACCTGGTATCAGGCGACCCGCTTGAGTTTACTGACACTAAGAAGTATACCGACCGCCTTACCGAAACAAGGCGTAAGACCGGCCTCAAGGATGCAATACGCTCTGCTACAGGCAAGATGAACGGTCAGGATCTGGTTATAGCGTGTATGGATTTCAACTTTATAGGCGGCTCTATGGGCTCTGTTGTAGGTGAAAAAATCGCGAGATCAATTGATTACAGCATAGCTAATAAGATTCCTTTCCTGATGATCTCCAAATCAGGTGGTGCGAGGATGATGGAGGCGGCTTTCTCGCTGATGCAGATGGCTAAAACATCTGCTAAGCTGGCACTGCTTGCACAGGCTAAAGTGCCATACATATCTTTACTAACCGACCCTACAACAGGCGGTGTTACAGCATCTTACGCAATGCTGGGTGATATAAATATAGCTGAACCCGGCGCTTTAATTGGCTTTGCAGGACCAAGGGTTATTAAAGAAACGATTAAGAAAGACCTGCCTAAAGGATTCCAGACTGCGGAGTTTGTACAGGAGCACGGCTTTCTTGACTTTATAGTAGACCGCAGGGAGATGAAAGAAAAGCTGGCATCGTTCCTGAAAATGCTGGCTGTACCGGCACCAGTGCAGGTACCTCCGGTTGAATAAGCTGTTTTTGCGGTGATCCAAAACCTGCAAAAACCACACTTTTTCTAAGTCACAGGCATAAAAAGGATTTTGTACGATAAAAAAAAGAGGGTATCTCCATTTTGGCAGATACCCTCTTTTTTAGTTAAGTATTTTTTCGCGAAATTATATGCCTTCAGTTCCTGGCTCATGGCCTACCATACGGCCGGTAGTACGACCATACGGACGGCTAACAAAATCTGTTTTGGTAGCTACACCTTCACTCGGGAACTCGTGCGCATCCGGTGGTGTTACATCATTTTGCTCGCTATAAGAAGCATCGTTGCCTCCCTGCTGCTGCTCTTGTTCTGTTTGCTGGCCGTATCCTGTACCTTCGTTTTCCGACTGGCGTTCTTCAGGTGTTTCATCGGGGCTGTAATTTGGATTGTATTCCGGGCTGTTTTCGTTGGTTTCCATGATGTTTAGTTTTTAATTGTTGCTTAACATCAACCAAAAACAATGCCAACGAGAAACTAAGCGCTTACCAAACAAATATCCTTTAGCTTGGCTACCGTATAATCAACCTCGTCCTTAGTGTTGTATTTAGAGAACGAGAACCGAACCGACGGACGGTTAGGGTTAGCACCTATAGCTGTGAGCACATGCGAACCAATGTCTGTACCTGAGCTGCACGCGCTACCGCCTGATGCCGAAATACCGGCAATGTCCAGGTTGAACAATAGCATATCGGCCATTTCCATTTCAGGGAACGAAGTGTTCAGTACTGTATACAAGCTTTTAGACGGATCCGTTTCACCGTTAAAGGTTACACCCGGTACTTCCTGCTGCAATTTAGCCATCATATAGCTTTTTAAATCTTGTATATAGGCCTGGTGCACATCCATTTCGGCATAAGCCAGTTCAAGCGCTTTTGCTAATCCCGCTATGCCGTAAACATTTTCTGTACCGCCACGCATGTTGCGCTCCTGAGATCCGCCATAGATCATGGGGTTTATCTTCACTTTGTGGTTCACATGCAAAAAGCCAACGCCCTTAGGACCATGTAGCTTGTGGGCAGCACATACCATAAAGTGCAATTTAAGCTTTGTAAGGTCATGACGATAGTGCCCGACAGTTTGCACCGTATCGCTATGAAATATGGCGTTATATGCCTCGCAAATGTCACCAACGCGGTCAAGGTCGGTTATTGTACCCAACTCGTTGTTCGCGTGCATTAGCGATACGAAGCTACGTTCGTTAGTTTTAAGCAATGTTTCAAGATGATCGTAATCTACATTGCCTTTATTGTCTATATCTGCAAAGCTCAGCTTTATAACACCCGCCTTTTCCATTGCCTGCAAGGTATGCAGCACAGCATGGTGCTCCAGCCTGGTGGTAATAGCATGAGTAAGCTTATGATCCACAATACCGCAGCGAATAGCTGTATTGTCTGCTTCGGTGCCACCGCTGGTAAAAAAGATCTCGGCAGGTGATGTATGCAGCAGGTTAGCTATTGTTTTGCGCGAACGCTCGATAACGGTGCGCACCTCGCGGCCATGAGCATGTATAGATGACGGATTACCAAATTGGGTTTCCATCACTTTGTACATTTCCTTTAAAACTTCAGGGTCGAGGGCCGTTGTGGCGGCATTATCAAAGTATACGCGCATGGTAGTTGGTAGTAAATAGTAAGCAATGAGCGGCTGTTAATTGCCGTGGCTACGCTTCAAATTATAAATTAAGTATTTCCTTTATATCTCCAATGATCTTTTGGGCCAGGTTATCTGCAACCGTTTCTGAATTTGCTTCGGAGTAGATACGGATGATAGGCTCCGTGTTAGAACGGCGCAAATGTACCCATTCCTTGTCAAATTCTATCTTAAGGCCATCAATGGTTGTATGGGGCTGCCTGCTGTATTTCTCTTCAACCTTTAGCAGCAACGCATCTATGTCCATCTCTGGCGTAAGGGTGATTTTATTTTTTGAAATGAAGTAGCCCGGGTACGTGCTCCTGAGAATTGATACCGGCTTACCGAACTTAGCCAGGTGGGTAAGGAACAGGGCTATACCGGCAAGCGCATCGCGCCCGTAATGCAATTCAGGCAATATCACACCGCCATTGCCTTCACCGCCAATAACAGCGTTTACTTCCTTCATTTTGTTCACTACGTTCACCTCTCCTACTGCTGCAGCGTGGTATTCGCCGCCAGCCTTTTCGGTAACATCGCGCAGGGCCCGGGTTGATGAAAGGTTAGAAACCGTGTTACCTTTGGTGTTCTTCAAAACATAATCCGCTACGGCAACCAGCGTGTATTCCTCGCCAAACATGCTGCCATCTTCGTTCACGAAAGCCAGGCGGTCTACATCCGGGTCTACCGCAATGCCCAGGTGCGCTCTTTTCTTCACCACTTCCTGCGCAAGGGCTACGAGGTTCTCGGGCAGTGGCTCGGGATTGTGCGGAAAGTTACCGTCAGGCTCGCAAAACAGCTCATGAACGGTTTGTACACCAAGTGCTTTTAACAACGCCGGCACGAAAAGCCCGCCGGTTGAGTTCACGCAATCTATAACAATGCTGAAATTGGCAGCTGCAATTGCTTCTTTATCTACCAACGGCAAAGCCAGTATCTTGTCAATATGTTTTTGCAGGTAGCTGTCGTCCTTCACAAGTTTGCCTAGATCATTTACGTCGGCATACTTAAAATCGCTTGTCTCGGCAATCTCCAATACTTCTTTACCATCAGCATCGCTTATGAACTCGCCGGTGTGGTTAAGCAGTTTAAGCGCATTCCACTGTTTTGGGTTGTGGCTCGCCGTAAGAATGATACCGCCGGCAGCATCCTCATCCGGAACGGCAACCTCCACGGTTGGAGTGGTGGAAAGGCCCAGATCAATTACATCAATACCCAAACCCTGTAAAGTGCCTATCACCAGGTTGTTCACCATTTCGCCTGAAAGACGTGCATCACGACCGATCACTATCTTTTTTTTACCGGAGTTTTTTACGGCCCAGCTGCCAAATGCCGATGTGAACTTAACAATATCCAAAGGCGTTAAACCTTCACCTACCGCACCGCCAATGGTGCCGCGTATTCCCGAAATTGATTTAATCAGCGTCAAAACTTCCTTTGTTTAAGCCGCAAAAATAACAATTTTAAAAGACGGCACTGTAAAATTGAAGTAGTTTTAAGCTTTGAGATATTAACTATATTTGAGCCGTAAACCTCAGCATCCATAAAAAACAATGCCCGATTTCTTATTAAACCTCGACAGGCATTTATTCTACTTTGTTAATCACACGCTTACCAACCCGTTTTTCGACTGGATAATGCCATGGATGCGCAACCCAAGATTTTGGATTCCGCTGTACCTGTTCATTATCGTCTTCAGCATATGGCGCTACAAAAAACAAGGGCTTATTTTAGTGGCGATGCTTTGCCTTGCCGTAGGCTTTGCCGATTTTACCAGCGCCAGTCTTGTTAAAAAGGAGGTAATGCGCCTGCGCCCCTGCCGGGATGAGGTAACATCCAATACGGTGATAAGCCGGGTACCCTGCGGACTAGGCTACAGCTTTCCCTCTACACATGCTACGGACCATTTTGCCATGGCCACTTTCCTGTGCCTTATATTTTACCGAAGATGGAAATGGGTTGGTATAACTGCACTTATATGGGCCGCAATTATTTGTTTTGCGCAGGTATATGTAGGCGTGCACTTCCCGGTTGATGTAACTGCCGGTGCCCTGTACGGAGCGTTGGTGGGATGGTTGTTTGTGGTTGGTTTCAGGAAGTTGGCGCCTGGGTTTGTTGCGTAGTTTACTCACCCCGACTTGCTTCGCCGTCGACCCTCTCTCCGCTGCGCGCAAAGAGGGTGGTGTAAAAATAAAAACCAGTGTCGCACAGCCGGAACAATCTCCTCAAGAACCGGCATCAGGAACGTTCGGGTGGCACAACTAGTGCTAAAGCACTAACTTTAACAGAACGTAACGTAGCCGGCACGTTATTCACTCCGTTCATGAGATCGCTGCGCTAAGTCTCTTTGGTTCGTTTCTTTTGGTGTCAAAAGAAATGAACATCCACTGATAATCATATAGTATAATCATTCCTCAAAAGCACTAATAACAACTCACCCCGACATCGCTAACGCTTGTCGACCCTCTCTCCGCTGCGCGCAAAGAGGGTTGGAGGAAAAAAAGTAGAAAGATGAAAAATAGGTTGCAATGACAGCACCCCCTCTTTCCGCAACGCGGAGAGAGGGGGCCGGGGGTGAGTCGGCTCTACCCCCTTAATTTATCCAGCAAATTACTTAATTGTTCGGCTTCTTCTTCCGTAAGATTTTCTTTAAAGATATCTTTGGCTTTGAACTCGCCATCCATTACTGACAGGATTTTTAGCCCTTCGTCGCTGATGCGGATATCTACAGCGCGACGATCCTTTGTGTTAGTACAGCGCGACACCAAGCCCTTTTGTACCAGGCGGTCTACAATACGCGATGCATCAGACATCTTGTCTATCATGCGTTCCTTCAGCAGGTTTACAGTGGCCGGCTTGGGGTATTGGCCACGTAAAATACGCAGTATGTTAAACTGCTGCTGTGTAAGGTTGTGCTTTTCGAAGTGGCTACGGGTAAAGTTGTTCATCCAGCCGTAGGTATACGACAGGTTGATGACCATTTTATGGTAGCTATCTTCAAAATTGGTACTTTTTATATCTTCCTCTATCCCCATTTAATTGGCAACGTGTTGATTGGTATGCAAATATATCTATTTATCTTTTGTTTGCTTACTCTTTTGTTCCCGCCCATAGTTCCACGGGCAATGCAGGCATTTGTTTTTACAGCAATAGCCACGCTTTAAATGGTATTCTTTGGTGAATACGTAGTTGCCGTCGGAGTTGATGTAATAATCTATGTTTTCCTGCAGCATCAATTCAATATTTTCACAAATATACTATCAGCAAAATGTTCTTTTAGCTGCCGCCCGTCTCCATGAAGTGTCCAGATCTGCTTGGGCTGAACATTATTAATGGTAGTAATAATATCGTTCCAGTCCACATGGTCTGATATAAAGAGCGTATCCTGGGCGTTCACCTGCAGGTTCTTCCACCCGGAGGCAAACAGGCGTTTAACGCCGGTGGCGCGTATGTAGCTGTCAAAGGTAAAAGGCGGCACAATGTACACCCACTCTTCCTGCGTTTTCATCAGCTTACGGTTATACAACTGGTGAGCCCCCAAATCATACCCAAGTGACTTGTAAACATTGTTTATAGGCATCACCTTGTGGTGTACCAGCACTTTCTTTTGCGGCGCATAGTCATTTATCATCCTGATAAGGCGCTGGCTCTTTCCCAGCCCATACGCGCCAAGCAAGATATTCACCTTAATATCGTTCAGCTTCTTTATTTCTTCTACCGGATCGGGATGTATGGTGTCTCTATCGGCAAAAGTAGTTTCGGTGATCAGGACATCAGCCTGTACAAACTCCATTGGCTCGCACGTATTGTCTAGCTGTAATTTGTAATCGCCGGTGTACAGATAACGGGTGCCCTGATATTCCATTAACACCTGGGCCGAGCCAGGGATATGCCCTGCCGGAATGAAACTCACCTCCACCCCGCGCATATCAAATACTTTACTGTAAGTCTGTGTATGTAACTGCTTGCCTGCGTTTTTACCATAACGCAGCTGCATAAAAGCAATGGTGGCCGCAGTGGCATACACGTTGGTATTGCCACTAACGGCATGGTCGGCATGTGCGTGCGAAATCACAGCGTTGGCGACCGGTTGCAGTGGGTCTAAATAAAAGTCGCCGTACCGGCAATACAAACCATTGCCGTCAAACTGTAAAAAGTCTTCTAAGATCATTAAGCTTTGGAAAGGGATAGATATAAGTCATGCAGCCTGAGTACCTGCGGGATTACCAGTTGCGTATCGTCGTTGATAATGTTATCGTTCGCCAACTGAAGCTTTTGTTCTTCGGTCAGTTGCTTGGCATTACGGCTTTCAACCTCTTGTTGGGTGATGTTGTCGCGTGCCATTACACGTTTCACACGGGTTTTTACAGGAGCGGTTACCACTACCGATCGATCGCACATTTTATAAGAGTCACTCTCAAATAGCAGTGCAGCTTCTTTGAGTATATAAGGCACTTTGTGATTACCTTCAAACTGAGTTAACCAAACATCAAAAGCCCTGAAGGTGGCTGGATGTACCAGTTTGTTCAGCTTTATCAATTCTGCTTCATCGTTAAAAACAATGCCTGCTATATGCTTGCGGTTAAGCGTGCCGTCAGCAAAATAAGACTGATCACCAAAGGTTTCCTTAATGCCGCTGATGAGGATCTCATCCGTCACCATTACCTTTTTAGCCGCATCATCAGCATAAAATACCGGTACACCCAATACCTCAAATACTTTGCACACCGTTGTTTTACCGCTGCCTATGTTGCCTGTGATACCTACTTTAAACATTACTTTTTAACAATGAAATCAACATTCTGCGGCACCATCTTCACTATTTTACTGTATGTAGGCATGTTGGTTATCTTAACCGGAAGTGTAGTATAACCCTGACGTGACCAAAGGTCGAGGTCGGCAACGGCTTCAAAGTCATCCTCATTCATATCCGGGTAGTCGCGCAGTGAGGTAGTAAAGGTTATCTTTATCTTCTGCGGGAAAACTTTCACGTCATAAAAATTACGATTGTTGATGAGCTTAACAGGCACCTCTATTGTCTTTTCGGTAAACTCATCCACGGGGATGTTAATAGAAACGGCTTTAGGCTCTACATCCAGGTTGCCCTCATTAGAGCGCTTTAATGAAATACGCGTATTAATGCTTTCGTTAAGGTCGGTCAACTTCAGTGAATCCGTCTTCCAAAAGTTTATCCGGGCAAGCACTTCCGCGGGACCGCTTATTTTTACGTAAGCCGGTTTAATGGTCATCACGCCCGATTGTGCAAACTGCCGCTCGAACTGCAAGGATGTAACCGCCTGCACAGGTACCTTTTTAACAGAACGGTTAGAAAAATCGAAGAACAAGGTGTCGGGACTAAAGCCAACCATTTCCCTGTCAGGGTCTTTTTTGGCGTTAATCTGTTTAAGCTGGCTGCTTAGCACTATAAAGTTTTTAGTATCCAGCGATTGCAGGTCTACATTGACTTCCTTGCGGGTATCTGTCCATTTAGAGAACAGCATTTGCCAACCGGTACCCTGTACTATGGCATTTACGGTATCGGGCTGCAAAGGGTGAAAAGCCCGCTTTTGCGGCGAGTTCCTGAACGTAAGCGGCTGCTTTACCGTGAACTTGTAAGGGTTAGATAACACTGTAAACAGCCAGGCCAACACAGCAAAAACCAGGCACGTAACAAAGGCCTGTAAGCGCCTGCGTTCTATGGCCGATAGTTTGATGATTGCCATGTTGTAAAAGTAAAGGATTAGTGCTATTGTAAGGTATAAAATAAAAAAGCGAAAGAATACCTTTCGCCTTTATACTTTTAGCCGCAAAGGCTTACTTAGTTACTGCCGGTGGTGCGTTTAAAGCCTTAGATTCTTCTAAAGAGATAGCAGATTTATTGAAACGTAACCTGGCGCCGTTTTCCACTTCTATCAGGAAAGTAGTGTCGCCAATTTCGTATAACCTGCCGTGCATGCCGGAGGTAGTTACCACCTTATCGCCTTTTTTAAGCTCTTCTACGTATTTCTTCTGGTCTTTTTGTTTCTTAACCTGCGGGCGTATCATAAAAAAGTAGAACACCACTGCAATTAACCCGAACATGATTAATTGCTGGGAGCCAAAGCCGCCGCCGGCTTGTAATAAGATAGTTGTTGTCATTTTATAGTTTTAAATTAATGTGCGGTTACTTCGCCAATAAGGTGCACCATATTTTGGGCCGGGTTAGTATTAGCGGTAACGGTTATTTGCTTGTCCTGCAAGCCCATTTTACCAACGCTGCTAAAGGTAACTTTCACAGCGCCTTCAGCGCCGGGCTGTATAGGCGCGGTTGGCCACTCGGGCTTGGTGCAGCCGCATGTGGCTACTGCATCTTTTATAATGAGAGGGGTTTTACCGGTGTTTGTAAACTTAAACTCATAGGTAACTTTATCACCTGCTTTTATCTTGCCGAAGTCGTGGGTTTCTTTTTCAAACTTCATTACCGGCGCATTGGTGGCGCTGGTAGTACCTGCAACCGTAGGAGTACCTGCATCGGCAGTTACCGCTGTAGTACTCTGACCATTGGAATTACAGGCCGATATGAACAAGCCTGCAACAACTGTACATAATAATAGCTTTCTCATTTTACTTAATAATCTTGTTTATTCTTCAATCAATCCGCGGCCAATCTTCTTCACCTTGTTCTCGGCTTTGAGTTCGGCAAGTATTTTATCCAGTATACCGTTGATGAACGAGTTGCTCTTAGGTGTGCTGAATTCTTTTGATATCTCCAGGTACTCGTTAATGGTCACCTTCACCGGTATCGATGTAAAATTAATAAATTCTACGATTGCCATCTTCATTAATAATGTATCCATCATGGCAATACGGTCGGGTTCCCAATTCTGTGTCTTTTCAGCAATAAGTTGCTGGTACTGGCTGTCGTAACGAATGGTTTGAGCGTACAGGTTCAACACAAACTCGCGGTCGTCTGCCCAGTTTCCGCTGATTTCGGCCAGTTGGTTCTCTGCCGGGTTCTCCGAAGCAAAGTTCTTGAATGTTTTAGCGATCAACGCTTGGAGTACTTCCCTGTCAACAGGCCAGTAAATGAACTTATCTTCGAAAACCTGCTCGGCTAACGATGATTTCAGGATAACCTTTTTGAAGATGAATTTTATAATGTCTTTATCCGTGCTGATGGTATCATCCGTTTTAGCAAGGTACTCAGCATATTCAGGAGAATTCTTCAGGGTGATGAACAGGGACTTATCCAGCTCAGGATCAAAAGAAAAATCTACTTTGTATTTTTTTACGGCAGCCAGGTACTCTTGATTCTGGCTTAGAGATACTATAAAACGGTTGGTAAGTATCTTGGTGTTGGCGTTAAGGTCTTCCTTGGTAGGCAGATGCTTGTTGGCCCTTTCTTCAGCATCTATACTGGCGTAATTCACCACATTGCTGATAAGGGTAAGCATCCATATGTACATTTCAAAAACCTGGTCTATGCTGCTCAGGAGCTGCTTTTCGTGGTGTTTAATGTCGCGCGAGTCGGACTGATGGTACGCGTACAAGGACTGTAGAACTTTTACCCGGAGGTGCCTTCTGTTTAGCATTTTATAAGAACGATTAGGGGCCAGTGCCCAAATGATAATTTAATAGGTTGACTTTACTTTTTTAATATCGGCAATACGTTTTTCGGCAATTTTATTAGCAGCCGTTATGGTAGAAATGCTTTCCGCTTTAGAAAGTTTTAAAACATTACGGGTTGCCTCGTAAATATTTTCTGTTAACTGCAGGGTGCGCTTTTTATTATACCCCATCAGCTCAGAATAGCAATTAATTATACCACCCGCGTTAATCACATAATCCGGCGCAAAAAGGATGCCCTTGTCCAGCAGCATTTGGCCATGCAGGGCTTCATCCTGCAGTTGGTTATTTGCCGAGCCGGCTATAATGGCGCACTGCAGCTTGCCTATGGTCTGCGTGTTTATGGTTGATCCCAGAGCACAAGGCGCGTAGATGTCGGCGTTAATATCAAATATGGTATTATTTGATACCGCTTCCGCACCGTACTTTTTTGATACCTGGCGCGTACGCTCGTCGTTGATATCGCTTACGTACACCTTAGCATTTTCATCGCGCAGCAGCTTTACCAGATGCTCACCTACATGGCCTATACCCTGCACAATAACAGAGCGGCCTGTGATATGATCATTACCGTAAAGCTCCTTTAAACAGGCTTTCATACCCATAAAAACGCCCATTGCAGCAATGGGTGCAGGGTCACCGCTGCCGCCCATGGTTTCGGGCACACCGGTTACATGCTGTGTTTCCATACGGATGTACTCCATATCGCGCGGGTTGGTACCCACGTCCTCCGCAGTAATAAACTCTCCGTTGAGATTTTTTATAAAACGGCCAAACTTGCGCAGCAATGCCTCTGTTTTGTCCTTGCGGGAATCGCCTATGATCACGGCTTTGCCGCCACCAAGGTTTAAGCCTGCTATAGCCGACTTATACGTCATGCTTTTACTTAACCGAAGAACATCCTGCAACGCTTCTTTCTCGGTTTTATAGGCCCACATACGGGTACCGCCAAGTGCCGGGCCAAGTGTGGTATCATGAATAGCGATGATTGCCCTAAGGCCGGTGTCCGGGTCACTGCAAAACACAACTTTTTTATGCCCCAGTGATTCCAGCTGGTTAAAAATACTATCGGCGTTGTGTGGAACAGGCATTATCTGGGACGGTAGTGATAAAACTTTATTGCGACTGCAAAAGTAGTGTTTTTTTTGAAGTGGCAAGTGTAAAGTATACATCCGCCTTAAAGCCCGTTGCAGATCAGCCCTATGCAAGCAACTTAAATGCGACGCAATTGTAAAATAGCACGGCTTTATCGCTGCTTTAAAACATTATGCATCCATCCCCTATTAACTTTTTATACTTTTGATCTTTGTCTTGCCGGATGCTCAGCTATCCGGTAACCCGGACCTGGATAATTCATGAAAGAACTCGCGTACCTTAATAAATTCTTCTACAAATACCGCTGGCGGCTGGTACCGGGCATACTGTTCGTTATCATCTCCAACATTTTTGCTGTACTGCCTGCACAAGTGGTAAGGGTAGCATTTGACCTGGTAACCGAAAATATCAGCACCTTCCACCTGTTTGCCGGGTTCGACAGGCAGAGCATGATCTATGATATATTTGGCTCCAGCTTGTTGATGTTTGGTCTGCTGGTACTTATACTGGCATTGCTTAGGGGCTTGTTCCTCTTTTTTATGCGGCAAACTATTATCCTGATGTCGCGCCATATCGAGTACGATATGAAGAACGAGATCTACGAACATTATCAAAAGCTTTCGCTTGCTTTCTACCGCCGCCATAATACCGGCGACCTCATGAACCGCGTTACCGAGGATGTTAGCCGTGTACGCATGTACCTGGGGCCTGGCATAATGTACAGCATTAACACGGTGGTGTTGTTTGTACTCGTAATATACGCCATGGTAACTGTAAACTTAAGGCTGGCTGTATTTTCCATATTGCCGCTGCCTATCCTGGCAGTGATCATTTTTTATGTAAATACAGTGATAGAATACCGCAGCGAACAGATACAAAAGCGCCTCTCTGCCTTATCCAGCTTTGTGCAGGAGAACTTTTCCGGCATCAGGGTTATCAAATCATACGTACGAGAGGGCTATGTGCGCGGCAAATTCGCTGACGAAAGCGAGGAATACAAAACGCAAAGCATGGCTATGGTAAAGGTACAGGCCATGTTCTTCCCTTCTATGGTATTGCTGATAGGCCTCAGCGGCGTGCTTACCATGTACGTAGGTGGTGTAGAAGTAATGAAAGGCAATATCACTGCCGGCAACATTGCGGAGTTTATTGTTTACCTCAACATGCTGGCCTTCCCGGTAATATCTTTAGGTTGGGTAACCTCGCTTGTGCAACGCGCTGCGGCATCGCAAAAGCGCATTAACGAGTTTTTACACGAGGAGCCGGAAATACAATCGCCAAACACTGCCCCGCTTCGTTTGCAAGGCAGCATCGAGTTCAAGAACGTTTCCTTTGTATATCCGGACACCGGCATAAAAGCCCTTAAACAGGTATCATTTGTAGCCAACCCTGGCGAGATGGTAGCAATAATTGGTCGCACAGGTTCCGGGAAGTCCACAGTTGCCAACCTTATAATGCGCATGTATGACACTACCGAAGGCAGCATATTTATAGACGGACAGCCGCTTAAGGGCATTAACCTGGAGAGTTACCGCTCGCAAATTGGTTTTGTACCACAGGAGGTATTCTTGTTTTCTGATAAAATATCGCACAACATTGCTTTTAGTGCCGATGTGCTGGATATGCCGCGGGTAGAGCAAGCCGCTAAAGATGCCGCGGTTTACAATAATATTATAGAACTTGAGCAAGGGTTTGAAACCTTGATTGGTGAACGCGGCGTTACTCTATCAGGTGGCCAAAAACAAAGAGTAAGTATTGCACGGGCTATTGCAAAGCAGCCACAGGTACTGATATTTGATGATTGCCTTTCAGCTGTAGACACACGCACCGAGGAAGAGATATTGAGCAACCTGGGCCGTATAATGCAGGACAAAACCAGCATCATTATATCGCACCGGATATCGACTATTAAAAATGCCGACATGATTTTGGTAATAGACAATGGTGAGATAATTGAACAGGGCACCCATACCGAGTTGATGGAGCTGAAAACCGCCTACTTTGAGCTGTATGAAAAGCAGTTACTGGAGGAAGAAGAGAAAGCGTAAAGCACCTAATACTCGCCTCAAATTCATTTCTCAAGCAACATCTTTTCATTTAGGGATTTTATTTCTTAAATTTACACGAACTGGTAATAATTCAATAACAATAAACGCATATATGGGTACATCTTCCGAAACATTCAATAAAAAAGAACGAGAAAAGAAAAAGTTAAAAAAACAGCAGGAAAAAAAAGAAAAAGCTGAAGACCGCAAAACCAACGCTGCAAAAGGTAAGGGTTTAGAGGACATGATGGCTTATGTTGACGCGAACGGCAACCTTACGTCTGTACCGCAAGATCTTTCTTTACGCAAGAAAGTATCTGCAGATGATATACAGATAGCCGTGCCTAAGCAGGAGCATGTTGAAGAGGAAATTGTTCGTAATGGAACCGTAGCATTCTTTAACGACTCCAAAGGATTTGGTTTCATCAGAGATTTGCAAACGCAGGAAAGCATTTTTGTTCATGTTAACGCTTTAACAGAACAAATTCGTGAAAATGATAAGGTAACCTTTGAAATAGAACAAGGCCAAAAAGGTCCCACTGCAGTGAAAGTGAAAAAGACAATTAAATAGCTACTTTTCATAAGCCTGTATGTACCGTAGATAATATGTGTTTTTAGTTGCAACGGTTCAATATTGTTACAATAAATAGTTGCAGTTTAAATTTTTATTTATATTTATCCCAACCAAAACTAATTACAGCACATATTTATGGGAGAATTTGACAACAGAGAACGTGAGGAAGTTTACTCCAAGAAGGTTAGAGCCGGGAAGAGAACTTATTTTTTTGACGTGAAGGCAACCCGCTCGAACGACTACTATGTGACCATTACCGAAAGCAAAAAACGTTTAGAGGACGGTGTATTTATAAAGCACAAGATATTCTTGTATAAAGAAGATTTTGAAAAGTTTGCAGAAGGCCTGAAACACACTGTTGATTATATAAAAGACCACCAGGAAGTGGTAGAGAAACGTTACGAGTTTAGCGAAGCATCTGAAGTAAGTAAAGCTGACGAAGACTTCTCATTCGAAATATAGGTAACCCTAATTTAGACCTCAATATTACAACACGGATACCCGGCTGCAAAGGCGGGTATTTTTGTTTGTGGTATTTTGCCTGCATAAATATACCCACACCGATATTTCCGACGCATTTAACCTGTAAGCTACAGGAGCACGCCTTTCATGAACACTACTGCAACGGTGAAGTAAATAATTAGCCCTGTAACATCTACCAACGTAGCTACAAAAGGCGCGGAAGAAGTTGCGGGGTCGGCACCGAGTTTTTTGAGCAGTAAAGGAAGCATAGACCCTGCCAGCGAGCCCCAAAGCACTACACCTACAAGTGAGAAACCCACTGTAAATCCTACCAATAGCCAATGCGGACCGTAGATATCGCTGAACATGCTCCAGGCGGCTATTCGCAAAAAGCCTATAATACCGAGCGTAACACCCAGCATCAGACCGGAGAGTATCTCACGGCGCATTACGCGCCACCAGTCTGCAAGGGTAACCTCGCCCAAAGCCATTGCCTGTATAATAAGCGTTGATGCCTGGGAGCCACTGTTCCCTCCGCTGCTGATAATAAGCGGAACAAAAAAAGCCAGCACTACCACTTTTTCTATCTCATCACCAAAGTAACTCATTGCAGTAGCGGTAAGCATTTCGCTGAAGAATAGGATGATAAGCCAGCCCACACGTTTTTTTACCAACGTAAACAGGTTGATATCCAGATACGGCTCGTCCAATGCTTCGGTACCGCCTATCTTTTGTATGTCTTCAGTATATTCTTCGTTGGCTATCCACAAGATGTCGTCCACCGTAACAATGCCCAGCAGGATACCTTCGCTATCAATAACCGGCAATGCGGTGCGGTTATTCATCCTGAACACGTTAATAGCTTCTTCCTGCGGGTCGGCAGCGCTTAGGGAGATTAGCCGGCCATCCATCAGATCGCTTACTTTTGTTTCCGGTTTTACCAGCAATATCTCGCGGATGCGGATGTCGTCCAGCAGCACACCGTTGTCATCTATTACATAAATAACGTCAATCGTTTCAGAGTTCTTACCGTAGCGACGAATGTGCGACAGCACCCTTGTAACATCCCAGGTCTTCTTAACGGCTATGTAGTCGGGCGTCATCAAACGGCCGACACTGTCCTCCTTGTAGCCCAAAAGACCTAAAGCCTCCTTACGATCTTCGGGTGATAAGTGCAGGATAAGGTTCTTCACCGCGTCGCCATGTAGTTCCGCAAAAAAAGATGTACGGTCGTCGGGTGGCAAGGCGTTGAGTATCTCCCCTACCTTTTGGCCGGTAAGTTTTTTTATAATACGCTCCTGCGTAGGAAAGTCAAGTATCCTGAAAACGTTTACTGCCCGGTTGAGCGAAAGGGTAGCAATAATGGCAGGGCCATGTTCAGGTATCTCGCCAATAAGTTCCTCTACGTCCGAAATATTAAGGTTGTTCAAATACTCCTGCAGTTGCGTAGTATCCTCCTGCTCCAGTAACAATTCTATTTGTTCAACCATTTCGTCCATAAAAGCCCTCTTGTTTACATGGGTGTAACCTTGTTTTTGTGCAGGCAAAAGTCGTTTATTTTTTCAAATTACAAGGCTTTTTTTATGTTATCTTTGCCGCTCAAAATGAGCCAGGAATTAAGAGTCAAGATATAAGATATTGTCTTGGTTCTTTATTCTTGTTTCTTGAGTCAAAAACATAAAAATGGGTTTACAATGTGGTATAGTAGGGCTGCCAAATGTGGGCAAGTCTACACTTTTTAACTGTTTATCAAATGCAAAAGCACAGGCGGCCAACTTCCCGTTCTGTACTATAGAGCCAAATGTGGGGGTGATCACCGTACCGGATGAGCGCCTTACCAAGCTTACCGAGATTGTAAATCCTAAAAGCATTGTGCCAAACACTATAGAGATAGTGGACATTGCAGGCCTTGTAAAAGGGGCCAGCAAAGGCGAAGGCCTGGGCAACCAATTCCTGGCTAACATCCGTGCTACAAACGCTATTATACACGTGCTGCGCTGCTTTGATAATGATAACGTTATACACGTTGACGGCTCTGTGGACCCTATCCGTGATAAAGAGATTATCGACACCGAACTACAGCTTAAAGATCTTGACTCAATAGAAAAGAAAATTTCTAAGATTGAGAAAATGGCCAAGACCGGCGGCGACAAAGATGCTAAAAAGGCCTTTGAAGTACTTACGGTTTATCGCGAGCACCTGCTTGCCGGCAAATCTGCACGTACGGCACCAGTGGCAGAAGAAGATAAAGAATACATCAGCGATATATGGCTGCTTACCGCAAAGCCGGTGATGTACGTTTGTAACGTAGACGAAGCTTCGGTAAGTACAGGTAACGCTTACGTTGAGAAAGTACGTGAAGCTGTTAAAGAAGAGAATGCCGAGGTGTTGATTATTTCTGCACAGATAGAAGCAGAGATTGCAGAAATGGAATCTTATGACGACCGCCAGATGTTCTTAGCCGACCTGGGCCTGAGCGAATCTGGTGTAAACCAGCTGATAAAGGCTGCCTATCGCCTGCTTAACCTGGCTACCTACTTCACCGCAGGTGTACAGGAAGTGCGCGCGTGGACCATTACACAAGGCTTTACAGCGCCACAAGCTGCAGGCGTTATCCATACCGACTTTGAGAAAGGCTTTATCCGTGCAGAGGTGATCAAGTATGATGACTTTGTGAAGTTTAACGGTGTAGAAAGCGTTATTAGAGAAAATGGCAAAATGGCTGTAGAAGGTAAAACCTACGTGGTTGAGGACGGTGACATTATGCACTTCAGGTTCAACGTTTAACCCCCTACCCCCCTGAAGGGGGAACAGCATTTAAATATTGATAAACAAAGCGGGCTGTTTAAGTTTAAACAGCCCGCTTCTTTTTGTTATCGTTCGTTCTCGGGGAAGTCCGCGCTTATGCTGAGATCTTTCCAGGCCTCAAAATTCTCTTTTAGCATAGTAAGTTTCTCATTGGCCATGTTGTAAGCCATCTCGCCAAGCAGCAATCTAAGCTGCGGATTTTCTGAATTTACGGCATCTATTATAGCCTGCGAGCCCCGTACAGGATCGCCAACTTGTTTGCCGCTGCCTTCTAAACTGGCGCTCATGCGTTTTCCAACAGTGTCTTTGTAATCGTCAAGCTGCGTTTCGGTGCGCGCGGTAGATCTTCCGGCCCAATCGGTACGGAAAGGTCCCGGTTCAACCAACAATACCTTTATACCAAGCGGCGCAACTTCCTGCGAAAGCGATTCTGACAAGGCTTCTACAGCAAACTTGGTAGCGTGATAGTACGCAGTAGCGGCAAACGAGCGCAAACCACCAATAGATGAAAAGTTTACTATATGGCCTTTACGCTTTTTACGCATACCCGGCAGCACGGCTTGTGTCATGCTAACCAAACCAAAAAAGTTAGTCTCGAACTGGGCGCGTATCTTTTCCTCCTCGCCTTCTTCAATACTGGTAAAGTAGCCGTAACCTGCATTATTTACCAGCACATCTATTTTGCCGAAAGTGGCGGTTGCTTTCTCTACAGCATCCGCTATTTGTTGCTTATCTGTAACATCCAGCGGAAGCACTAAAGCAGAAGCATCATAACCATCGGCAAGGTCTTTTATTTTCTCAATGTCGCGGGCGGTGATCACCACATTATAGTTTTGTTGCAGCAGTAATTTTACCAACTCCCGGCCAAAACCGGTGGAGCAGCCAGTAACGAACCAAACGGGGGCATTATTATTATCCATGATCTCTACTATTGTTGTGTTTAATCAACAGCCGGCAGGCGTTCAGGTTTGTCAGAAATTTGACAGGAATAGAGCGTAAAATTATATATTTGCATGCAATTGCTCCCGTAGTTCAATGGATAGAATTATGGTTTCCGGTACCATCGATATGAGTTCGAATCTCGTCGGGAGCACACCACTAAGCCCTTTCTATTCAGAAAAGGCTTTTTTGTTGACCTTTAAATCCCATCTAGTCAGTTCCTCGACAAAATAGCTTACGGTCGTTACTTATTTCTGCAAAAACGGAGATGCTTAAAACTTGCGAGGCTTACAACTGTTAACCAGTAATTAAATTACTTACGATAAACTATAAAGACGAGAGATGGAAAACTTAAAAGCTAAAGGCTACGGAGCTACGGGCTCTATTTTAAGCAGTTTAAAGCCGATGGCTTTTGAACGTACCCCGCCTAAAGAAGATGAGGTGTTAATAGATGTATTATACTGCGGCGTATGCCATTCGGATCTGCACCAGGTGAAGAACGACTGGGGTAATACCATTTACCCCTGTGTGCCCGGGCATGAGGTTGTGGGTAAAGTAGTACAGGCAGGCAGCGCCGTGAGCAAATATAAAGTAGGCGATGTTGTGGGCGTAGGCTGTATGATAGACTCCTGCGGGCACTGTAACCCATGCACCGACGGAGAAGAAAATTACTGCGAAGGCCCGGTAAGCTGGACCGCCACCTACAATGGCTATATGAAACCAGACGGAAGCGGTTTTAATACATTCGGCGGCTACTCAGACAAGATTGTTGTTAAAGAGTCTTTTGTGCTGAGCATTCCGGATGCTCTGGATATTAAGTCTGCGGCACCTATTTTATGTGCAGGGGTAACAACTTATTCGCCGTTAAAACATTGGGGCATTAAGGCAGGCAGTAAAGTTGGTGTAGCAGGAGTTGGAGGCTTGGGTCACATGGCAATTAAACTAGCAAAGGCCATGGGTGCAGAGGTGACAGCTATTACCCGCGATGAAGAAAAAAGATCAGATGCCATACGTTTTGGCGCAAGTGAGGTACTTGTTTCTACAGATAAAGAAGCCATTGCTAAAAAAGAGCTTAGTCTCGACTTTATCCTGATAACCATCCCTGATGAATTTGAGGTGAACACCTATGTTAACTTACTTAAGAAAGATGGAGTACTGGTAACCGTGGGCTTACTCGCTCCATATGCAAAAGCGCTTAACAATATGGAAGTAGCTTTTCACAGGCGATCAGTAGCCGGCTCGTTAATCGGCAGCATTGCAGAAACGCAGGAGGTACTTGATTTTTGCGCAGAACACGGAATAGCGCCCGATACAGAAATGATACGCATACAAGACATTAACGATGCATATGATAAGATGAAGGACAAAGAAGTGCATTACCGTTATGTTATTGATATGCAATCCTTAAAAGAAGAAGAAATAAGTTAATAACATTTTCGCCACGGGTAAAGGAAATCATGCTTTTACCGGTGGCATTTTTTGGTTAAATCCGTTACCGAATCGATTGTGTCGACAAACATTTGCACTGTGCAAAGATTTTTGCAAAAATAAGTTTCCATTACTTATTCTTGGCTTCTTAATTGCTTACTAATCATCATGGGCAATAAAGTATTAGTGATTGAGGATGAGCCGGTAATAGGCGAGATGATGTGCATGCTGTTAGAAGACGAAGGTTATAAAGTAATAAGCCTGAACAGTACAGATTGGGCACGCAATAGCCTTCCTCTGCATGACGTATCCTTAGTAACACTGGACCTGAACCTCGGCAAAGAACGCGGAGACACTATGTGCCGCTACATCAAATCGCAGCCCGAACTTAGTCACATAGCGGTAATGCTGGTTTCCGGATCTGCTGACTTGGAGCAGATTAAAGTAGAATGCGGGGCAGATGATGCCCTGGCTAAACCTTTTAGCCTGGAAGATTTTACAAACAAAGTAAGGGCCTTTACCAAAAGGCAGTCGGCATAAACCGCGCTGATAACAAGGACTACAGCGGCAACTACGGGCAAATTAATTTATAATATGCCGTAAATACTGCCGTTTTAATACTTTTACAGCAAACCCTTACCAAATGAAACAATTCAGAACATCTATTTTGGCAGCGGCAATTTTATCAGCAGTAATTGTACTGCCTGCCTGCAAATCTAAAAAGCCTGTTGTTGCTGCACAGCCTGTACCGGTAGCACAACCAGCACCGGCACCTGCACCGGCTCCAAAACCTGTACCTGTTGAAACGCCTGCACCTCCTCCGGCACCTGCACCTCCAAACTATAACTTTGCTAACATTCAGTTCGAGTTTAACTCTGGCATACTGAAAACAGAGGCCTACCCTATTTTGGATAAAGCCGTTACGGAGATGAAGAAAGACCCTACTGCTAAGTTTGTGCTTAACGGCAATTCATCTGCAGAAGGTACCGATGAGCATAACATGCAGCTTTCTGTAGAGCGTGCTACATCAGTAAAATTATACCTTACTAATAGCGGCGTAAGGGGCGACAACCTTACCGTAAAAGGCTGGGGTGAAAGCAAGCCAATTGCAGCCAACACCAGTGAAGCAGGCCGCGTATTAAACCGCAGGGTGGAAATAAAAAAGCAATAATTATAATAGCATATCCGTCACTAACCGGCGGAACGAATCAAAGGCTGCATTTTATCAATGCAGCCTTTGTTTTTTTAGAACGAGTGGCGCAGCCTATTAGTGATCTGGCGTATATTGCAGTTTAAACCACAGGTACCGCTTTGCCGGCACTTGCAGCTGAAAACGTAATGGACACTTCTATATTCTTCAAATTCGATGACATACCGGTTAAAGAGATCGCGCCCGGCTACCTGTCAAAAATCATCCACACGCAAAACAACACCATTAACTTTATTGAGGTAAAAGCCGGTTATGATGTACCCACACACCAGCATATCCACGAGCAAAGCGCTTTTGTGCTTGATGGTACCTTTCAGCTTACCGTAAACGGTGTTCCACAACTGCTTGACAAGGGTATGTTTGCTGTTATACCGCCAAACGTACCGCACAGTGGCCTTTCTATAACCGACTGTCGCCTGATAGATGTTTTTAGCCCGGTACGCGAAGATTTTAAACAGCTTTAGGCAGTTAGACAGATTTTTTACATTTGCCCTATGAGCATTACTAAAGCGACCCTAGCCGACGTCAGCGCGCTGCATACATTAGTTAACAGCAGCTACCGTGGCGAAAGCTCTCATAAAGGCTGGACCACCGAAGCTGGTTTGATAGACGGGCAGCGTATAGATGAGGATAGCCTTATTGAGCAGCTAAATGACCCAAAGGCTGTAATCTTGAAAAACACAGACGAGAGTGGTGCCATTACCGGCTGTGTATACCTGCAAAACCGCGGTGACGGTAGCATGTATTTGGGAATGCTGAGCGTGAACCCCGAACTTCAGGCTCGTGGCTTAGGCAAACAACTGCTACTAGCAGCGGAGGACTACGCCTTAAAATGGGATATAACAACTATAGTAATGACAGTTATTACCACCCGCACCGAATTGCTGAACTACTACGAGCGGCGAGGATACCAAAAAACAGGCGAGGTAATTCCCTTAATCATAGAAGAGAAGTTTGGAATATTGAAACAGCCGCTGGATATGTACAAACTGGAAAAAAAATTAAAATAAAACGGGAAAACTGCAGTGCTGCATGCAACCTCCGGAAAAAATGTGCGTCTTATTTAAATGTAGAGGCACATTATGGAGCAAGTACATCCCCGGTTAAAAGACTTTATAATTGAGTACTGCACAAAGTACAAGGTGAAAAATATAGACCCGGCCAGCCTGTCCACCTGCACCAGTATTGACCTCGACCTTGACATTTACGACATTGAAATAGACCTGTTTATAGATGAATTTGCCCAGTATTTTAACGTAGACGCATCAAAATTCACCTGGTACAAATACGGCTATCCCACTGGCTCGGCAAAGGTGAATATGCTGAAAATGGTGTTTGGCTACAAGCGCCGATGGGTAAAGAGACTTGCCGAACGCTGGTACAAGCCCAAACTGCGTATTGCTACCCTGCAAAATGCACTTGACACCGGTAAGCTGGTTTAAGAACCAGAGTTAAGAGTTAAGAGTCAAGAATCAGGAGTCAAGGTAAAGATCAATCTCTGCTATTGCTCCCATCTCTTCCCTGCTTTGCTCGCTTCTATAAGAATTTTCAATCTGCTTTGCTGTGTTTTTTCCTGCTTGGCACTCATCACGCGGTGAACCGAAAGCTTTTTATACCACGGTGCCTGCGACTGGAAGAAATTCCAGGCTGCACCTTCTGCTTTAAATTGTTCTTCATAAGCCTTCGAAAACTCTTTTGTTTCGCTTTCGTAGGCATACACCATAGAACGTTGTTCCTCCCGTTTTTCATAGGCAGCCAACCCAACTGACTGCATTAAACCCTTAGCGGTAAGTTCTTCTACCTTCTTAATGTTTACCGCGCTCCAGATGCTTGTAGCTTTGCGTGGTGTGAACCTTATGGTGTAGCTCTCTGCATCGCGCGACTTCCTTACACCATCTATCCATCCAAAACATAGCGCCTGGTTTACAGATTGCGGCCAGGTCATGCTTGGTCTGCCGCTGCCGGTTTTGTAAAAACCCACCAGCAGTTCTGTCTCTTTCAGGTGATTTTGCTCCAGCCACGCTCTAAACTGTTACTGCGTGGCAAAAAAGGTAGGTTCCATAAGGCTAAGGTAATAATTTGAACTTAAGCGTTAGCAGATATACTCACCTCTTGCGCATATCTAGTCGACGAGCGAAACAAATGTTGGCTGCGTGAACAGTGCTCATGAGGAATGGCCCTGCTTTATTCATGCCAGTGGATGTTCATTTCTTTTGACACCAAAAGAAACGAACCAAAGAAAAGTGCCGGCTACGTTACGTTCTGTTAAAGTTAATGCTTTAGCAATGCCTGTACTACCCGAACGTTCCTGATGCCGGTGTCTGAGTGCTTGTTCTAACACTGCGTCATTGCGAGGAACGAAGCAATCTTCGATGGATACGTAGCCGACGATCATGTCGATGATTGCAGCGCTACCGCTCGCAATAACGCGCTTTCTCAACCTACTCTGCGCAGAGAGAGCCATGGTGAACAACGTCGGGGTGATTAGGTGGTTTTAGCTGAACAAGAAAACCCGGGCAATGCCCGGGTTTTCAGATGAAAATTTATTAAAGAAGCTACTATAACGTGGCCATATCAATAACAAAACGGTAGCGTACATCGCCTTTTTCCATACGCTTGTATGCATCTTCAATGTCCTTGATGTCGATCATTTCAATATCAGATACAATATTGTTCTCGGCGCAGAAATCAAGCATTTCCTGGGTCTCTTTTATCCCGCCGATGCCGGATCCGGCAAGGCTCTTACGTCCTGCTAACAGGCTGAACGCTGCCACCTGTGCAGGTTCTGGCGGTACGCCTACGCATATCATGGTACCATTAGTACGCAGTAATGACAGGTACATGTTAAAGTCGTGCGGTGCCGATACGGTATCCAGTATAAAGTCAAACGTGCCCATGGCAGCTTTTATTTGCTCCGGATCTTTGGTAACCACAAAGTGGTGTGCGCCTAGTTTCTTTGCATCCTCTTCTTTGGATGGAGATGTGCTTAGTACAGTAACTTCGGCACCAAAGGCAACTCCAAATTTAACGCCCATGTGGCCCAGGCCACCTAAACCTAACACCGCTAACTTGTGGCCCTTGCCAACCTTCCAGTGCCTCAGCGGCGAATAGGTGGTAATACCCGCGCAAAGCAGCGGCGCAACAGCAGCCAGGTCTACACCCTCTTTAAGGTGCAACACAAACTCCTCGCGCACAACAATGGTGTTGGAGTAACCGCCATAAGTAGGCATAGATCCATCGCGCTCCATGCTGTTGTAAGTTTGGGTGTTACCTTCCAGGCAGTATTGTTCCAGATCGGCTTTGCAGTTCTCGCACACCTGGCACGAGTCTACCATACAACCGGTAGCCGCAAGATCGCCTACCTTAAAGTTTTTAACGTGATCACCTACTTTTACTACGCGGCCTACAATCTCGTGGCCAGGCACCATCGGGAATATACCCGGGAACCAATCGTTCCTGATCTGGTGAAGATCTGAGTGACATACGCCACAGTATAAAATATCAAACTGAACGTCGTGAGGGCCTACCTCGCGGCGCTCGAAGGTCCAGGGTGCCAGCGGAGTTTTTTCGTCCTGCGCGGCGTAAGCTTTTGTTTCGATCATGGTAAGTGTGTGTTGTTAGTTTCTGAGTTAAGGCTAACCTATGCAAATATAAAATCATGTTCAACAGTTTAATACAATACCTGCTTACAGAGGAAGAAATGATATAAAACAAACAATTTTCAGCCATTGGCATTTGTAAGGTTATACTTTCTCTGCACCGGTGCTATTGCACCTCATATTAGCCGTTCCGATCTATAAAGGCAGGATATATTGCCTGGCCGGGTTGCCCGTGTAGCATACCCTGGTTTATTTTAAAGTTACAATCATGAGAAAAGAAGAGTTGGAACCAATGGCATTGCCGTTATCCAAATTAGAGCCGAAACAATTAAGATCGTTCTTCATTACCCACCTTGATCACATCTACGCTGCTAAAAAGCACGTTTTAAACAACTTACCGCAGCTTGCCAACCTCGCTCACTTTACCGATCTGCGCAATTCTATACTGGAGATAAAGGACGAGATCAACAAACAGTTGCGCAGGATGGTCATAATTTACTCCCTGCTCGAAACCAGCCCCGGTGATGGCAGCCACGGCGGATGGGTAGGCCTTATTGACAACGCGTTTGCAGCCGTTCAGGACAACTTTGATTGCGCCGAACTGCGCGACCTTGCCATCATCTTTCATATGCAAAACATTGAGAGCCTGGAAACAGCTTCTTTTAAAGTTTTGCAAATGGCGGCTGTAAGGTTGCGTAGTAAAGAGATCAGCCAGTTGCTTAAAGAGAATTATGATGAAGCAAACTCCGACAGGCTACTGCTGCTGCTTATCATGTCTAAGTATATAACGGGTTGACCGCTAAAGTTTAATTGGTGGTAATGTTTTAAGCTTGGCTTTAAGCATTTTAGCGGCCTGGGTATATCCACCTTCGGCACCGTCAACAAAGTGGATGTGATCGTCCTTAAGATCACGTACGTAGCATGACATTACTGATGCCTGGCTTATAAACATGCCATACACCAGTTTACCTTGTGCTTCCAGCTTATCCAGCACTTTTTCAAGTTCGGCTCGTTGCTTCGCCTTGCCAGACATTACGGTATTTATTTTACCATCAATAACCAGCGTATCGGCCATTTGCACCAGGCTTTCAAGATAGCGCTTGCCGCTGCTGGTTCCAAAGTAAACGTAACCGTATAGGCTTAGCAACCATGTACGTAAAAACTCGAGCCATTTTATACGGCCTATCCGTGCGCGCATCTCGGTACCCAGTTTGTTAAACGTAGTATTAAATTTCAGCTGATCTACAGAGATAGGCTGCCGTTTCTGCGGTAAGCCATATATTGTGTCGATAGCATCCATTACATCTTTAAAGACATCCGACTGCGACTCTCCGTCCCTGGCCACTACCAGCAGGCTTATCACCTCGTCGCGGTTTTGCGGCGGCGCAATTTTATCCCACCTGCATTGCATGCCGGTAAGGTCAAGCTCCTCGCTTCCGCAGTCGGTATCAGCAAACATGTAGTCGTCTCCCTTTACCAGCCGTTCGGCGTAATTAAGGCCGTTGCCTAGTATAATAGGGATAGTAAAAACATCAGTAGCGCTAAACTTGGCTATTTTAATATGGTGATCGTGTTCGTATACGTTTTTAACAGCTACAGTGCCGGTACGCAGCTCCAGCCCAAAGTTGTCGCGGGTATTGGTCTTGAACACCGTAAGCGCCTGCATGGCTTTATCTATCAGCACGGGCGGTACAATAAAGGTTGCACCATCGCCGCCAAAAAAGAACGGCACGGTAACCTCCATTGCAAATGCGAGGTTTAAAACTGATACTATACTACCCGTAGCTATCAGGTTAACATCCTGGTGCCGGCCCTCAAAAACCGCTCTTGTAGAATCTTTTATATCAGTGATAATAATGTGCCAGTCGGCAGGTATGTCCTGAAACAAGCCGGTAGATACCAACAAATCGCCCAACGGCCGGGAGTGCATTGGCAACTGCGTGTAAAACTTGCTGGTATCATCTAACATTATATATCAATCTATTTTGTGAATGATTACTGCGGCCTATGCCCTCACGGCGTCGTAAATAAACCAAAAGTTAAGTAAAAAGTATGACGCAAGCAACACCTGTGCACAAAGCAGATCAAAACGCTTCGCGTCCTTCAGCTTATCTTCTTTAACCAGCCTTAACGAATATGCCGTGCTGATAATAACCATCAATATGAACAGCAGGGTAATGCCATGCAGCGTATCTACCAGCGTAAACGAGGTAGACTCAGGAAGCGTGGCATCAATGATATACTTATTACCTACCACCGCGAACAACGCGCCAACACTCAGCCCAAAGCGCGAGTCTATACTATCTGTATGGATGTAAAAGCACATGTAAGCAATTAAAAACGCCACATACATACCCAGGAACATTTTCCAAAACAAGCCCATTGCATCGCGCGATATCACCATTCGCAGGCGGTAAGTACCATATTCGGTATGCGGTTTTGCAAGGCTTTCATCACCAAAAGCTGTTTCATACGCTTTTATCCCGGTAGACTGCTTTATACTGTCCACGTTCCACCCTCTAAGCGTGAATTTTGGATCAAATTGTTTGCCGCTGGTATCAGCAACAAACACAAGCGACTTGGAATCGAACTGTGAATTTTCAATAGAGAACCTTAAGCGCTGATGATCAAACGGAAAATTCTCGGTAACCCAGGAGTCTTTCATTACACATTGCAGCTTCATCATGATAAACATGCGGTTATCGCTCGAGTCAACAGTAGAAAAGGATGTAGTTACAGATTTTGCCTGAGGGACTTCCAGGTTATGAACGAAATCGAACTTTTTGTTCTTGTATTTAAGCCATAGCCACAGGTTTACAGTGTACTCTTTATCCTTAAAGTTAATGTCGTGTATGCTGGTGATGTAAACGCCTGTTTTAACCGTATCTGGTACCTGCTTTTGTGCTGGAGCAGCAAAAGAAGTTGTAAACGTTAACAGCAGCACAGCAGTAATAAAGTAGGGGCTTAACAATCTACGCATCTGTTTTTTCTACTAATATAAACATAGGGTTGGTAAGTACGCGCTTTGAAATTTACTCCCAGCATTAAACCTTTCGGCGGCTCACATGGTCGAAAAGGTATAAACATCACAATACTAAAATTGTTCAACCATGACAACTATCATAGCAAAACTAAAAACCGATCTGTACCGTGTATTTGTTAAAGGCGATGCCAACACTACCCAGCTAGCACACATATTTTTGCTGCTTGCCGTACCTGCAGCTACATTATATTTTGGATTGGGCAGCTTGCCTTTATAATCATTTAACGCGCCGGCTAACAATAAACTGCTATTTTTGCGGCCAAGAAACGCAGGAATGGACAGCTTAAAAAATAAATACGACAGTATAATATTTGACCTTGACGGTACCCTTTGGGACAGTACAGAAACCATCACAGAGGCATGGCAGGCAGCCCTTAATCAGGCACCTTACATGAGCCACGAGGTGATGACCCGCGAACGCGTGCGGTCTATCACCGGGATGACTTACGATAAGATATTTGAAAAGCTATTCCCCTATTTGGATACTATGCAACGTGCAGAAGTGCAAAAGCTGTGTTCAATCAGCGAGTTGCATATCCTGAACGAGAAAGGTGGCACGCTGTACCCGCAACTGGCCGAAACCCTGAAATACCTGGGCAAAACCTACAAGCTGTATATTGTAAGTAATTGCCAAAGCGGCTACATTGAGCTGTTTTTAAACCTGCACAACATGCACCAGTACTTTTTAGGACACCAGTGCTATGGCACAAAGGGCAACCCTAAAGCTGATAACATCCGCGACATTGTTAACGACAATAACCTGCAGGCACCTGTTTATGTGGGTGACACCATGGGCGACTATGAGTCGGCCACCAAAGCTGGTGTTCCTTTTATATTTGCGTCTTACGGCTTTGGTGATGTACAAAGCGGACAAGTGGCAACTATAAATAACCTTGCGGACCTGCAGCAAATACTGTAAACATTTATAAAGTAAGGCAGGTTATGTGGTAAACACTGCCGTTATGAAAATTTATAAATACCTCCACTCCTGCCTGGTTTTTGAAAAGGAAGGATTTAAGGTCCTGTGCGATCCCGGCAACTTCACGTTTGCTGAAGGACTGGTAACACCCGAAACGTTCAGCGGCGTTGACGCGGTTATCATAACTCATATCCATGCCGACCATCTTGATCTGCCTAATCTTAAAAAGATAATAGCGCTTTCCGGCGATCCTATTTATACCAACAGCGAGGTTGGTGCAGCTCTTGAAAAAGAAGGGTTAGCATTTGAGCTGATGGAAGAAGGTGTATACAACATCGGCCCTTTTAAGATAGAAGCCATACCGGTAGTGCATGAACCTTTGCTGGATAGCCCCATACCCCAAATGACAGGACTGCTGATTGACGGCCGCGTATTGCACCCTGCAGACTCAATGGAAGATAAATTAACCACTTACAATAACCTTGACCTGTTGATATTGGTAACAATGGCTCCATTCGCAAACGAACTGCGCATTGCAGCCTTTGGCGACAAAGTAAAGCCAAAACAAATACTGCCTGTACATGATGGCTTTGCCAAACCTTTCTTTGTAAAATCCAGGTTTGCTAATTATAAGAACCACTTTGCCAAGTCAGGTATCAACTTTATAGAAGTTACAGAACCCGGCCAGAGCATCGAGCTATAAATGTCACTGTGATTATGCTTGCTGTGAACTTTGGTATGCTTTTTATGCCTTATAGAGTATAAACTACTATACCAATGAAAACCATAATATTTATACACGGCATGTTCCAAAATCCCAGGAGCTGGGATAAATGGATAGCTTTTTTTTCTGCCAAAGGCTACAACTGCCTTGCTCCGGCATGGCCTCTGCACGAGGGTGAACCCGCACAATTACGTGATAACCCACCCACTGGTTTGGGCGATCTGCACCTGCAAACGATAGCAGATGAAATGGAACGTGTAGTAGCTGCAGAACCAGAACCACCAATAGTTATAGGCCACTCAGTAGGCGGCCTTATTGCCCAATTGCTTGCTGCAAAAGGGCTGGTAGATGTTGCTGTGCCCATTTGTTCGGTAGCGCCAAATGCAATGCTTGCATTTGACTGGGGCTTTATTAAGAACAGCGCTTTAATTACAAATCCTTTTAAGGGCAACGAACCGTTTTATACCGATGTCGAGAGCTTTCGTTCATCGTTTTGCAACACCATGAGCGATGAAGATGCGAAACGTACCTTTACCCGTACCGCAACGCACGACAGCCGCAATGTACTGCGTGACTGTATGGGTGAGGCGGGTAAAATTGATGTTGATCAGCCACACGTTCCCTTGCTATTCATTGGTGCAGAAATGGACCAGATAATACCTGCCGCTCTTTGCAAACGCAACGCTGAAGCTTATACGCATGCAGAAAGCATTAGCGAGTACAAAGAGTTTAGTAACCGCGGGCACTGGATATGCGGCGAGCACGGCTGGGAAGAGGTTGCCGGTTACATAGCCAGCTGGATAGAGCACCACGAACATGTGCAGTACCACACACATGAACTTAGCGGGCATTAACAATGCTACTAAACATAAGTAAGCCCCGTATTGATACCACGGGGCTTTGTTGTATAAGATCAGTAAAGTATAAGCGACTATTTTTTGGAAGACTTAAAGTTGAACTTGAGGTTTACCCCGCCCGAACCAAAACGGATATCCTGCGAACCCATCCCGCCAATAGGATATTTTAAAAACGGCTCTATCACCAGCCTGTTCTTGCCTACCGGCGTACCAAAGCCCAGCGCAAAGTTTACTGTCTTAGCAAAATAGAAACTGCCAAAACTTTGCGTGGTGGTTTGATCCTGACTGGTTATACCCGCTCCTGCTATACCATTTGTGCGGTAGGTGTAACGTGCAGTATAGCGCTCGTCAATAAATGTACCTGAGCTTAGCCCTGCAGAAACATAGGCGTCGCTTTTTGCCGGGTTAAATTCGAACTTAATGTTCAATGGAATATCAAGTCCAACTAAAGTTGCATTAAACCTGTCAAACTCAGGCGATGTGCTGGATGCGGCAAACAGGCTTTCTTTTTTCACGTTTGCATCAACAGCAGCAGCAAAGCTGGCTGCCCTGTTTGTTGGTGCCGGTGGTGGCGCATTGTCGTACTGCAAGCTGTTCTGCGCAAGCATTACACCGGTAGATAGCTTAAAGTTCCTGCTCAGGCGAATGTCTGACGTAACGCCCGCTCCCGCGTTTACCTGGTTGGCGCTGCCATCTGCATAGTTAAAGTAAGTTGCTGCATAAACGCTGAAGTTTACCCGCTTAGCTTCCTTCTTTTCTGTTGCCTGCTTTTTAAAATTCACGTCCTCTTTAAACAGGTCGTTCATTGTTTTAGCTGTTGCCGGCTGCTGGGCTATTACACTTGCTGAAGGGTTGGCTACAGCCGTATTAGGCTGCTGTTCATCTGCTTTGGCAGGCGTTGTTGCCGTTGTTACATCAATTGATTTTGCAACCGCATCCTGGTTGTTTGCCGGCGGTATTGTACTCGCAACAACCTCGTTGCTTTTTGCTCCTGAGTTAATAGTTTCATCTTTAGCAGGAGCAATCGGATAGTAATTGGTAGCTTTTTGCGGAGACGACAACCTTGAAGTTTTTACTGTTCCAAAAGTGTCAACATTTGTGTGGTTTTTGACGGTTTTGGTCACTGACGCTATATCTGCATTTCCTTGGCTATCCAAACTACTGGACGGCTTTTCGATAATAGTTGTAGCACTATCAACAGGTAATTTAGCGGGCACCTGCTTAGCCGGTTTAATGGCTATCGTTTCCTCCTTATTCGGTTTGTTTATGGCCCATATACCTATGCCCAGCATTATCAGCAGTATGGCCGCAGCGCTGCTCCACCACAGCCAGGCAACTTTGCGTTCGTCCTGCTTAGCAGGGAACTTTTTGCGCAGCTCTGCCCATGCCGTATCGGCTTCGGGGTGTTCGTAATTATCAAACACCTCCCTGATGCGGCTTGCTAGCTTTTTATCAAACTGATCATCCATGGCTGTGTGTCTCTGTTGTAATCAATTGCCTCAACTTCTCTTTAGCACGGCTTAAATAAACCCGTGACGAGCTTGCAGGCAGATTTAGTATTTTGCTTATCTCATCATGGTTGTAGCCATCAATTTCGTACATGTTAAATATAGTTAGCTGTATCTGAGGCAATTGCTTCATCAGCTTTAAAATATCCTGCGCATTTAAGTTCTCAATAGCGTTTGCCGCATGCCCTACGCCTATAGCGTCATCTATGTCCGTATTTTGCTGGTGCTTCAATTCTTTACGCCTGCGGTCTATCGCGGTATTTACCACTATGGTACGCAGCCAGGCCCTAAAGGGTTTATCAGAACTGTATGTATTTATATTATTGAACACCTTTATAAAAGCATCATTAACAACTTCAAGCGCATCATCCTGGTTAAGGCTGTAACGTGCACTGATACCCATGGCATAGCCATAGAATTGCTTATAGAGCAATTCCTGATACTTAAGGCTGCCGGTTTTGCATTTACTGACAATCTCTTCCTCAGTAAAGCGGTGGAGTAAGTGCATTAAGTGTTAAGTGCGCTAAGTTGTTCTATACATTACGTATGCCGGAAGGCAAACGCTACAGTGAAGTAAAATTAGGAGCAAGCTATAGTACCGGCTTACTCCTAATTAATTATGGTGTTTTTTTAAGATCGTATTGCAAGCTAAGCGTATCAGCGCTATTAGCTACCATTTGCAACACGCTTGTACCGTCGTAATAATACTGATAGTATCCGCTTAAATGTGTTTTGGTCGGTTTACCTGTAGTAGGAAAAGTATCATCCTGAAAGCCAATAGTGTTTGAATTTATAGCATAGTGGCCTTTGCTGCCTGCGTGAATAGTAAGTGTATCGCCAAGAACTTTATAACCAACGCCGGGTTCAAGTACCAGTTGAATATTAGCTTTAGCAGTATCTATAACGGTTGTGCCTGGCTTACGGTGCAATAATCGGAACTGACCAGTAAACGTACCAGAGGGTGCGGGGGTAGGGTTGGATTCGGCGTTTTTAAAACACCCTGAAATAAATACAACAGCCAGTATTAGAACGGGCAACAAGTAGGTAAATTCTTTTTTCATGCGCTATGGTTATAGTTAATACGTGTGCAATTTTGTAAACGCTACAATCGAAAATATATTTTTACACTCTTTTGGCCTCGTTCCAAAATACATCCATTTCCGTCAGGGTCATTTCATGAAGGTTTTTGCCATGCTCTTTGGCTTTCGCTTCCAGGTACTGGAAACGCTTGATAAATTTTCGATTGGTTTTCTCCAAAGCGTCTTCCGGATTTATGTTGATGAAACGTGCGTAGTTGATCAACGAGAACATCAGGTCACCAAATTCACTTTCGGCTTTTTCCCGGTCAATCTGCGTCTCGTCCGCTTTGTCAAACTCATCTTTAAACTCCTGTAATTCCTCTTCTACCTTATTCCATACCTGTTGCTTGTTGTCCCAGTCGAAACCTACCCCACGGGCTTTTTCCTGTATACGGGACGCTTTCACCAGCGCCGGCAACGATGCCGGCACGCCACCCAGTACAGATTTATCTCCTTCTTTAAGCTTTATTTGCTCCCAGTTTCGTTTAACATCCTGCTCGTCATTAACTTCGGTATCACTGTAAATATGTGGGTGGCGGTTTATCAGTTTGTCGCAAATACTGTTCAGCACATCAGCTACGTCAAAATCTTTGGTTTCAGAAGCTATCCGCGAGTAGAATACCAGATGCAACATAACATCACCCAGTTCCTTTTTTATCTCCTGCATATCGCCACCTAAAATAGCGTCAGACAGTTCATACGTCTCTTCGATGGTAAGGTGTCGCAGGCTTTCCAACGTTTGCTTTTTATCCCAGGGGCAATTCTCCCGCAGGTCGTTCATGATGGTAAGCAGTCGCTCAAAAGCTGCTGAAGGGGTTGTAGCGGTTACCGGTGGTGTTATAGCCATAATACAAAGGTATCAAACTACCAGTAGTTTGCGTAGTAAAGCTTTAAACTGCTACAGGTATGTTGCCCTAAGCATTTCTCGTTTACCGGGAGCGCCGGGAGCTTTTTCCACCTTCAGGCCAAACGCTTTGATACAGCGCTTAAGGTTGCCTGTTATAGCGTACGTTACAAATACGCCGCCAGGCTTAAGAGATTTTAACGTCTGGGTAATGGCCTCATTAGTCCACATCTCCGGTTGGTTAGCTGCTGCAAACGCGTCGAAGTAGATAACATCGTAGGTGTTTGATGACCTAAACGCGCTAAGTTCTGTGCAAACCACCTCCAGGTTACATGTATCAGTTATGGGTGTTTTCCCGACAAGTGACTGCTGATATTTATTTAAAAATTCACCCCACAACTGGGTGGAGACGTAGGCGTTGTACCCTGTAACAGCAATCATTTCCGAAGAAAGAGGGTAGGCTTCTATACCTGTATAGCTCAATGCAATTGATTCAGTTGAGCAAAAGTCGGCACTAAGCAGAAAATTGAGCCCTGTACCAAATCCCACTTCCAATATACTTACTGCTGCGGGTACCTGTTCGTTCTTATTTAGAAAATACTCGAGACCCGATCTTAAGAAAACATGCTGACTTTCCTGAAAGGCGCCGTGTCGCGAGTGGTAATTTTCGCCAACAAGGGAGTTAAAAATGGTTTTAGAGCCATCTTCAGTACTAACTATCTGTAAATGTTCCTGGTTTTGAGGAGTAATCATAAGTGAATACCGGGTGTAAAAGCTCCGAATTTACACTTATAATCCAGAAGAAAATAGACTTAAGCGGCAATTAGGCTACCATCGAAAGCAGGTCGTTTAGTTTATGGCAGTAGTCGGGTAGTGAGATACGGCCTCGGTCGTAGTTTTCTACCAGTTCATCCAGTTGTTTCGCAATGTCGGTGCGATCTGCGGCATTCAGTTCCGGCTTAATCTTTTTAATTTTATTATTGATGGCTTTAGCCATAAACAGCGGTTGTACATCCTTCGTTTGCGTTAGGATCTTCTTCATTTTATTACGCTGCTGTTTGTCGTACTGTAATATGAAGTACATGATAACAGAACCAACTGCCAGGAAAAGTAATGGAGTTACTACAGATGAAGAAAATATTGCTTCCATGTTGGGTATATGTAATATGTACATGTATTACGATACCGGTAAACAATAGGTTGCAAAAATTTTTATTTTGTAAATATTACTTTACGGCAGCTTATCACCTTAAAATTGTAAAGGTGATAAGCTGCAACGAACAATAAATTTGCTGAATTAACTAAGCGGCTGGTGATGCAATGGGCAGTTGCACCCAAAACTCTGAACCCTTACCAGGCTCGCTTTCCAGGCCTATTTTGCCATTGTGCCTGCTAACTATACCGGCGGTAATGTATAAGCCTATACCAAGCCCAGAGAACCCCGGACCTGTATCCTGAACACGATAATACCGCGAGAAAATACGGTCGTGCTGATCCTTTGATATTCCAATACCAAAGTCCTTTACTGAAAACCTGATAACATCGCCCTGAGTACTGCTGGTAACTATAGCCTTTTTAGCTTCGGGAGAGTACTTTATAGCATTGGTTAGAAAGTTGATCAACACTTGTTCGAGCCGTTGGCGGTCACCATTTAACATTTTAGGTGTACCACTCCTTTCGAAAGATATTTCGTGAGACGTAGTTTGCTGTACATCGCCAATAGTTTCGGCAATCATATCGTCGAGGTCAAACAGCTCATAATTGAGTGGTAGTTGCCCGGATTGGATTTTTGATATATCCAGCAGATCTGATACGAGCGTGGTGAGCCTGCTGATTTGAGCAACGGCTTTACTGGCAAAAATCTTGTCTTTATCGCTCTGAACATTACGCAGCAGCAACTGCAGGTACCCTGTAAGGCTGGTAAGCGGCGTTTTAAGTTCATGACTTGCCATACCAATAAATTCATCCTTGTAAGAGTTTATTTTCTCCAGCTCCTCATTATACTGCCTTAGCTTCTCGCGGATTTCCAGCTGTTCTGTAATGTCACGCGCAATTTTGGATGCTCCAATAATCTTTCCTGTTGCATCTCTGATGGGTGATATTGTTAAGGAAATATTGATCTCAGACCCGTCCTTCCGCAGGCGAATAGTTTCAAAGTGGTCTACCTTTTTTCCTGAAGCGATATTAGAAATGATAATGTTTTCTTCGTTCAGCCTGTCTGTAGGGATAAGAATAGAAATATGCTTGCCGATAACCTCTGACTCATCATAGCCGAACATTTTTTTGGCTGATCCATTCCAACTAGTGATAATACCCGCAAGCGTTTTGCTGATGATCGCGTCGTGTGAAGAGTCGATAATTGCAGCAAGCATTGCCTGCCTGTCTTCTAACTCAATTCTCATAAGACTGATGGTCGTTTATGGCTACGTTGGTATGTTGTTTTGATGAATGAACCAATTGTACTGATTAAACAAAAGAAGAATATTTTTTCGAATTACGGGGATTTAATTAACAAATATTTAATATTGATTAATCATCTGCATCTTCGAACTCCTCAACAAAAGAAAAGTATTCGTCCCAGTCCGGGTCTTCTGTTTGTGTAATTTGCAACGGTAGTACTTCAAAGTTTGCTAACGCGAGGTTAAGCCTTTCCCCCGTTTCTTTTATATCTGTGCTGTACCAAGACCACACCCTTTCGCCGGCACCTGTAAAGATAAAAGCAAGGATGGCTTGCCTGTCTGTCTCCAAAGCATCAATCAACGCGTTCTCTACATCTTCCATCACCTGCATTTCGCCTGGAGAGGGCAGATAAGCGCTCTCTTCCTCGTCATAAGTCCAAACCATATCCATGCGGATGTTGTAGCGGCCGGTATCAACAAAGTTTTGCAGGGACGGACGATAGCGGATGATAACAGCTACACCTTCGTCGTTCGTTCCGGATGCGCCTGCCCAGGTATCATCCAGTGTAAGTTGCTCTGCCATATTTCTTCGGGGTTAAAGAAATACAAGCTTTCAGACTTAAAATTGTTTTAATTGTTAACCGAGTTAAGCTACACCTCCAAGTTGTTACTCTACTACAAACTCTTTTTTCAGCTTTATATCCGCAGATGAAGCGCCAATCATCGCTGTAAACGTTCCGGGTTCAACCGTCCAGTTCATGTTCTTATCTAACAAAGCGAGATCGTCAGGGTGCAGAGTAAAGGTGACGGTTCTTTTTTCACCAGGGTTTAGCGTAACACGTTCAAAGCCACGCAAGTCGTACTCGTAAGTGGTAACGCTGCTAATGTTATCTTTCAGGTAAAGCTGCACCACATCGTCGCCTTTGCGCTGCCCGGTATTAGTTACATCTACCGTTACCGTAACGTCGCCCTGTGTAGCACCTTTTTCCGGCGATACCGTCAGGTTGCTGTATTCGAACTTTGTGTAACTTAAACCATAGCCAAAAGGATATAACGCACCATTTACACTCGTTTTACCCCATGCGTTAGCGCCACCCTGCCCAGCCTGTGCATTGGGTTTTGTTGGAAAGTTAAACTCAATCTGCCCGGTGCTTTTCGGAAACGTTATGCTGAGTTTACCGCCAGGATTATTGTCGCCAAACAAGGTTTCAGCTACTACACGACCGCTTTGCACGCTTGGGAACCATGCCTCCAATATGGCCGGCACATACTTGTTTTCCCAGTTTATGGTCAACGGCTGACCGTTTATCATCACCATTACCACAGGTTTGCCCGTCGCCTGCAATGCCTGAATCAACTTAAGCTGGCGGCCCGGTAAGTTAAGGCTGGTGCGGGAGAGACTTTCGCCTACCCTGTCCACATCCTCGCCAACAACAGCTATAACCACATCTGATTGCTTTGCTTGTGCCACGGCAGAATCGATCCCTGCCTGTTCAGCGGCTGTAAGTGGCGTTTCTATAATCTCGCTTTCCGGCCAGGTAGCGTCAACTATATTACAGCCTTTAACGTAATTCACCTTTGTGTCCTTGCCTGCATAGTTCCTGATGCCGTCTAAAACAGACACAATCGGGTTATGTGACGGACCATAACGGCTTATGGTATAGTTACTTTCCGCAGCAAGCGGGCCTGTAACCAGTATGTTCTTCAGCTTGCTTTTATCGAGCGGTAAAAGGTTGCCTTCATTTTTAAGCAACACCATGCTCTCACGATTCATTTTGAGGCTCATCTCTGCGTCTGCCGCGGTATGCACCAGCTTGTCTGCTGCTTTAGGATCCTTTACGTAAGGGTTGTCGAATAAGCCAAGCCGGAACTTCACCCTAAGTACATCCGCTACGCGGCTGTCTATCACCTTCATAGATATTTTGTTCTCCTTTATCAACTCCCGCAAGGGCAGTATAAAGGTTTGCGGCATTGTGAAGTTAGTGCGCACGTTTAATCCGGCTTCTACAGCTTGCCTTACGGCTTCCTTGTAATCGCCTGCAACCTTATGTTTAGAGAACAGGTATTCAACAGCCTCGCTGTCAGACACTACATAGCCTTGAAAGCCAAATTGCTGCCTAAGCAACTCGGTAAGAAAGTAGTAGCTGCCGGTGATTGGAACGCCGTCCCAATCGTTGTAACTGCTCATCACCCCCATAGGATGTGCCTCTTGAATAACTCTGCGGAACGGATAAAGGTACAATTGGTGCATTTCACGTGGTGCCACATGCGGGTCAGTACGTGCAGCACCGTCCCTTCCACCCTTAGGTACGCTATAAACAGCAAAGTGCTTTAAGGTTGATGCCGCGCCTTCCTCCTGAATGCCAAGCGTCATTTGTTTGCCCATTTCAGCAATCAGGAATGGGTTTTCACCATAACATTCCACTACACGGCCCCAACGCTGATCGCGTGCGGGATCCAGTATAGGTGCATAAACATTGGTATACCCCAGTGCCCTAGCCTCGCGACCAACGGTCTTACCTGCCTGGCGTACAAGTTGTTTGTCCCATGTCGAGCCTATTCCAATAGGCGCAGGCAGCGGGGTTGCGCGGTCATGATTAAGGCCGTGTATACCCTCGTTGGTAAAGTCGACGGGGATACCCAGTCGCGTTTCCTCTACAAACCATTTTTGTACAGTGTTTATAGCAGAAGCGTGTTTGCTGAAGGGGTACGAATATTGCGTCGGCGCGTCATCGGTATGCGAGGTGAGGTTGTTCAGTTCCTCATCAATATTGGCGATACCATCTTTCCAAATTTCTGTCTTCCAGCGCTCTATAGGCATTTCATCCTTTAACACCCTTTTGTAACCATATAGGGTGGCCATTTGGCAGGTCTTTTCGTCAACTGTCATTTGACTAAGCAGGTCGGTAACACGCTTTTCTATGTTTTGGGACGGGTCTTCGAAAACGTCCATACGTCCATTTTTGTTAAAGTCTACCCAGCCCTTGTGGTATATATTTAATTTTTGCTGTGCAGATGCGGAAAACGAGAGCGCAAGTAGCGGCAGGCCTAGCCAGGCAGATCTTTTCATAAAGGATAATGTATTGGTTACGTTTCAAATATATAATAAACCAAAGCTGCCGTACAATTACAGGGTAGATAAATCACTATAACGTTTTCGCTCCATTGCTTTAAATTGACAAGCTTTAGCAAACAATCAACCATATTTGCGTTATTGTGTAAGCCTGATAAAAGCTGAAAATCATCCATATGCGTTACTTCGCTATCCTCTTGCTCGTTGTGTTTTGTTCGTTTAAAGCTGATTGTCAATCTATTGACAAAGCTGATGCTATTTGCGGTAAATGGATGTCGGCAGAAAAGAACCTGGCGGTAGAAGTGTACCGCGAACAGAGCACCTACAAAGCCAAGATCATCTACTTCACGGGAGGCGTTACCAGGGACAAACCTATGGAGACCATCACCGATAAAAAGAACCCCAACCCTGCACTTCGCGGGCGCAAAGTATTAGGATTGAACGTGTTAGAAGGCCTCACTTATAACGGCAACAAATCATGGGAGAACGGCACCATCTACGAGGTGCAAAGCGGTAAGTACTGGAACGCAGCAGCACATTTAGATGATAATGGGCTGCTTAAAGTAAAGGGTTACTGGCATGTGAAGCTTATAGGTAAAACAATGGTATTCAGGCGAATGTAAACACCAATCTACTGCTGCATATTACTGGCACTGCTATTGCAACATTGTTGAAAAACATGACGTTATGATGGCAAATAAACTTTTATGCAGCTTTTTAGCATTTGTGTTTTACAGTGGTACTGTTTACCATACAAACAATGTAGCCGCTGCCGACCAAATATGCGGCAAGTGGCAAAGTCAGGACAAAAACCTTGTTGTACAGATATTTAAAGAAGACGAAGCCTTTAAGGCCAAGATTGTATGGTTTGACAATGGTGAAGGCGAGCAAGCCATGCATACTTTTACAGACAAATACAACCCCAACCCTGCCCTGCGTACCCGTAAAGTATTAGGAATGAACGTACTGGAGAACCTGGAGTACAGCGCCGATACTGACTCGTGGGAGAATGGAATTATCTATGATGCCTCCAGCGGCAAGCATTATAACTCTTGCGCAAAAATTAATAAGGACGGCTCACTTAATGTAAAAGGGTACTGGCACTTTAAGTTTATTGGCAAAAGCATCCGGTTTAACAGGATGTAAACCGACCTGCTACTGGCAAAACAGTGTCAGCACTTAGCTCAATTTATTTTTGCATCTTGTACCCGCTTTTGCCTGAGGTACCAAAAATGAGGTGATTTTCATGAGCAAAAATCTGCAAAAACCACACTTTTTTAATAGCGTTAGTACGTCATTTAAAAACATAAGATCATCAGCTGCAAAATCAGCAGGTTTTCACAGTTGACCAAAAATTTTGATGATCAAAAACGCTTCAACAAAAAAGGCTGCCGCCCGGGATGGGACAACAGCCTTTTGAATATATCACTTAAAAATATTATTGTTTCAGGAACTCACCGTTTGCAGTAAGCTCAACTTCGTCGCTCAGCATTGGTGCGCCGTATTTGCTGCCGAAACCAAAGTCGCTGCGTTTGATAGTGCCGGTTACTTTAAAACCAGCGTCAGGAGCTTTAGTCATCGGGTTGGTAATGGTACCACGGTAAGCCATGTCCAAAGTTACCGGCTTAGTAACACCATGTAAAGTAAGGTTACCTTTCAGCTTGTATTTGTTTGTACCTGCAGGCGCGATTGAAGTGCTGGTGAAAGTTAATGCAGGGAACTTCTCTACGTCAAAAAACTCAGCGCTTTTCAGGTGACCGTCACGGCGTTCGTTATCGGTGTTTACGGTTGCTGTGTTAGCAGTAAAGTTCACTTTAGCATCGCTGAAATCTGGCTTGGCAGCTACTATAGTAGCATCAAAATCTTTAAAAGATCCGTCAACGTCAGATACCGCTAAGTGGGTAATGGTAAAGGTTACACGTGAGTGTGCTTTGTCAACTTTCCAGGTGCTTTGTGCAAATACAGCAGTCTGCATCAGCAAACCAGCGGCTAAAAGGATAAGAGGTTTTTTCATTTCTTTTTTGTTCTATTTAATGTTGGTATTTTGTTTACGGCTCAAAGATAAATACGGTTGCCGCAATTCAAAATAAAAAAGATGTTGCAACATCTTTTTTGAACGAGCTATGACAAAGCGCTATCTGGAGAAAAACTGATCTACCCGTTTGTTAAACTCGGCGGCGTGTTCTATCAGCGTGCTATGGCTCGAATTCCTCACTATCCAAAGTTCCGATCCGGGAATGTTCTTTTGTATCAGCCTCGTATGTGCATCCGCAATAACGTCGTGGTCACCGGCAATTATCAGCGCCGGGCATTTTATCTGATGCAGTTGTTCCAGCTTAATGTTGGGCTGGTTCCAATCTAGTAAAAATATCTTCCACGAGTTTCTTTCTGCCGGCGTTTTCCAAACGGTGTTCTTGTTCTCATTATATTGTTCCTGGCTTTCCTTCCACAGGTCGCCGGCAAACGCGGTAGGATCAGGTGTAATGTTGGCGCCTGTAGCTGCCAGGCTGATCACCTTTTCCGGGTGCCTTATGGCCATCAGCAAGGCATTAATCCCGCCGTCGCTCCAGCCCAGTACATGTGCCTTTGGTATGTGCATGGTATCCAGCAGGGCCGCAAAATCATCTGCCATTTGTTCAAACGTTAAAGAGTCGCTTGCATCTGCAGATTTCCCGTGCGCGCGGCTGTCTACCAGTATCACCCGGTACTTTTTTGCAAAGTAGGGCACGTTATCGGTAAAGGCGCTCATGTCGCCGCCATTGCCATGTATCATCAGCAAAGGTTTACCGGTGCCGTACTCTTCAACATAAAGCTTTATACCGTTTATATTGTAGTACTTACCTGCATTACTATTCTTACCGTACATAATTTTTTGTTTACAGCCCAGCATTAGCAATACCTGGGACATCAGGAGGATGAGGAACAGCTTTTTGAAGGGCATTAGGATAGTGGGGTAAAGCTTTGGATTAATGTTGAGGCTAATGTACCATAATAAGGCATTAGCACAAACAAATATGTGTTAAAGCCGAAAAAACGCATAATGTCACAAGCGCCGTATTTTCGTTACTACATTTAACAGTGTTTAGAATTTGTAGCTTATAAATCTGAGGTAAAATTAAATATCCATAATGCTCGCTCTACTCAAATGCTAATGAAGTATTTTGGTACTTTTATACCCACTACGATTGATTTATGACGGCTTTAGAAAGCTACCTCCATCATTACTTTAGCATTGATGTAAGCGACTGCCAGACACTTGCGCAGCTATTTGCACCCGAACAGCTTAGCAAAGGCGATTACTACCTTAAAACACATAAGCAATGCAACAAGTTGAGCTTTATACAAAGCGGATTGCTGCGCGTGTTTGTTTCGCAGCCGGATAGAGAAGTAACCCAGTGGATAGGTTCGCCGGGGTATTTTCTTACCGACCTTTCTGCCTTCCTGTTTCGCAACCCCTCGCGCTGGAACATTCAGGCCCTTACAGATGTAACACTTTTTACTATTGATTACGAGCAATATCAACAAATTGGCAAGCAGATACCCAAGTGGAACGAGTTTGAAAAACTATTCATAGGTAAATGCTTTGTAACACTGGAAAACAGGATATTTAACCAGATCTCTTTATCTGCAGAGGAGCGTTACCAGCTTTTGTTTGACCAGCAGCGCGAGTTGTTTAACCAGGTGCCACTTCAGTACCTCGCCTCAATGCTGGGGATGACACCAGAAACCTTCAGCCGGATACGTCGCAAAACACTTTCTTGATTTTTGTCAAGCGCAAACCCCTGTTTAGCCCCTCATCTTTGACCTAACAAAACACACAATCAAAGTTATGAGCAACGATATGAAAAACACACTTAAACTGGAAGAAGCAGCTATGACTGCCGCAGCAATTTGGTTCCTGTCTCAGCACAGCCTCGGCCTGCCATTTTGGGCATGGCTCCTGCTATTTTTTGCTCCGGACATCAGCATGCTGGGCTATTATGTTAATACCCGCGTTGGGGGGCTAACGTACAACCTGTTTCATCATAAAGGGTTGGCCATACTGCTCGCCGCAGCAGGCTATATGCTACACCAGGAGGTATTATTAGCTATAGGTACGCTGCTGTTTGCACATTCTGCCTTCGACCGCACAATGGGTTACGGGCTAAAGTATTCAGACAGCTTTAAGCATACACATCTGGGTTGGTTACCTGAGCCCAAAAAGAAGGATGCGGTAGTTAGTACGGTTTTGTAATTCTAAACCCGTTCTTTATCAAAATTCTCCATCACCAGCACGGCAGCGCCTATCAGTTCGGCATCAAAGCCAAGGGATGATATCAGCAGCTCGGTACCGGATGCCAACCTTGGGATACAATATTTGTGCAGAGCCTGCTGTATAGGTGCAAGCAGTATTTTGCCCACTTTAGCGCCCCGGCCGCTTAATACAATGTTAGCCGGGTTCATGATGTGGATGAGGATAGCCAGGGCCTTCCCTATCTTGTATCCCGCGTCAGACAATAGCTCCAGTGCAAACTGATCGCCGTGATTTGCGGCGTCCATCAACGCATCGCCCATCTGTTTAAAGTTGCCCTTGGTAGTTTTAAGGCTGGTTACCCGGCCTTTTCTAATACCATCTTCGGCCTGTTCGGCCACTACCAGCATCGATGCTTCGGCTTCCAGGCAGCCGCGTTTTCCGCAGGTACACAAAGCGCCGTCGTCAGAAAGGGGTATGTGGCTCAGCTCACCCGCAAAACCGTTATAACCGCGGAAGATCTTACCGTCTATGATCATTCCCAGGCCTATACCCCAGCCCAGGTTTATCACCATTACCTCCTGCTGGGCTTTAGCAATACCAAACTTTTGCTCGGCAAGGGCTATTAAACTACTATCGTTATCAATATAAGTACTTATGCCGGTTGCCTCGGTAAGGTAAGCGCTAAGGCTTTTGCCGCCTGCATCAAGGTAGGTGTAGTTTATGCCTTCAATAGCGTTAATAAAACCGGGCATACCAATGCCGGTGCCGGCTATCTGGTTCTTGGGGATACCGCTGGCTTCTATATAATCGTTTATGCTGTTTACCAGCGTAGGCAGTGCCTGTTTGTTGTTGTGCAGCTTTATGTCAACCGTAAGCAGATCGGCCACGGGGTTATTCTGCAGATCAATAAGTTGCAGGCGCGACGAAAGCTGATCCATAGCGATGGACAGGATGTACATCGCTTTTGCATTGATGGCGTACATCAGCGGCCTGCGCCCACCGCTGGAAGGCGCGTAACCTTCCTCAACAACAAAGCCTTCTTTTATCAGCTCGTTTATTGCTTTGGTTATTGAAGGGATGCTTTTATCAAAAAGCTGGCTCAAACCCGCGCAAGACATAGCTTTATCAAAATACAACCGTTTAACGATCATATTTTTTAGCCAGCTACCCTTAACACCACTACTTTTTAGTTCCATTAAAATATTCTACGCGCCCTGTTATTAAAGTTGAAGGCAATTTAATTGGTTAAAATTATAAATAAAGCATTAAAGTGCAACAACGTGCCGGGCTAAACGTACAAATCGGCAATATTCGTCAGTAATCGGTATTCACACTTATAAAACACCATTTTGCGAATCAGCGGGTATACTGCTTAAACCCGTTGCGGCATTGTCAGTCTTATCAAACAAAAGTGCGCGTAAGTGCTTTATTGGTTACTTAGTATTTTAAACGTTAATGCTTATATATAAATCTGTACAAACGCCGGTATACACCTTTAAAACAATCGTATATCTTTGCGCCATGTTTTTTAAGCAACTGTTAAAAGCTGCATTGTTCGCCTGCGCTGTTCTGTTTATTGCTGCCCTGTCGCACAAGGGCGCACATGCTCAAAGTGCTTCTGCCGGCAGGTCCGATGATTCTGCAAGTTCGTTCAGGTTCAAAACCATTGTTATTGATGCCGGCCACGGCGGTAAAGACCCTGGAGCCCATGGCGCTTACTCCAATGAAAAAACCGTTGCGCTGAGCATCAGCAAAAAGCTGCGCGATGCTATAAACGACCAGCTACCCGGCGTAAATGTAGTGATGACCCGCAGCACCGACCAGTTTATAGAACTGCACCGCCGGGCTAACATTGCTAACGAAGCTAAAGCCAACCTGTTTATATCTATACATTGTAACTCCTCGCCGCAACGCGTAGGCACCCGCAGGGGCGTGCTGCTGCTGCTTTACGGTTTCCACCGCAAGCAGGAACAGCTGGAGGCCATACGCGAGAACGCTTCTATCTACCAGGAAAAAGATTACCAGAAAAAATATAACGGTTACGGCGAAGATGCGGCCGTGAATGCCATCGTGCTGGCCGCCTTTCAGCAACGCTACCGCAAACAAAGCGTACGTTTTGGCGACCTGCTAAACACGGAGTTTAAAGAGACCGACGGCCGCGCCAGCGGTGGCGTAATTGAGCAGGGCGTACTGGTGCTGCAGCAAAGCGGTATGCCCGGCCTGCTAATAGAGACCGGCTACATCAACAACCCGGATGACGAAGAATACCTTAATTCTACCGCCGGGCAAAACGAGATAGTGCAATCCATTATCAGGGCGATAAAGAAATATAAGGCGAGTATAGGGTCGTAAGACAACATATTAGCTATTACAGCCACTGTTTATAATTTCATTTAAACCTTTCTTTCATAGCCGCTTTCGTTTAACTTTGAGGTAAACCGTTTACAAGACCTCAATATGAAAAGCAATAACATCTCCCGTCGTGGGTTCATCCAGAAAAGCGCGCTTGGTGCAGGCGCCGTAATGCTTTCGCCTGCGTTATCAGCACTGGCTGCCGATAAACGGATGGGCATCGCCCTGGTAGGCCTGGGCGGTTACGCAGGAGGGCAACTTGCTCCCGCGCTGCAGCAAACCAAGAACTGCTACCTGGCTGGACTGGTAACCGGCACGCCATCCAAAGCGGAAGCATGGGGCAAAAAGTACAACATCCCTCAAAAGAATATTTACAACTACCAGAATTTTGACGAAATAGCCAAAAACCCCGATATAGATATTGTATACATAGTGCTGCCGGTAAGCATGCACAAGGAGTTTACCATACGTGCCGCGCAGGCAGGTAAACACGTTATCTGCGAAAAACCGATGGCGCTTAACGCTGCCGAGTGCCGCGAAATGATAGCAGCCTGCAAAAAAGCAAACCGTTTACTTTCTATAGGTTACAGGCTGCACTTCGAGCCGCACACCCTGGAGGTAATGCGCCTTGGCCAAAAAAAGGTGTTTGGTAAGGTAACGGAGATTGACAATGGCAATGGCTTTACTTACCGCGGCGACCCTAACGCCTGGAGGCTGAAAAAGGCCCTGGCAGGCGGTGGTGGTTTAATGGACATGGGCATTTATGCCATACAAGGTGCCCGGTATACGCTTGGCGAAGAACCCATTGCGGTGAAAGCCACACAGGAGAAAACGAGGCCGGACTTTTTTAAAGAGGTTGATGAGACTATTTACTGGGAGCTGAAATTTCCGGGCGGGGCAAAATCAACCGGCAAAAGCAGCTATAATAACGACTGGGGTTACCTGCACGCCAAAGCAGAACACGGCACGTTTGAGCTGGAGCCGGCTTACGGTTACGGTGGACTGGATGGTAAGGTGAACGGCAAACCGATGAACATCCCCAATATAAACCAGCAGGCGGCCCAAATGGATGACTTTGCAACTTGTGTACGGCTTAAAAAACAAAGCCGTGTTCCCGGTGAAGAAGGCTTGAAAGACATGAAAGTAGTAGACGCCATTTACCGCAGTTTAGACAGCGGCAAATGGGAGAATATATAGCGGACGATTACTTAAACCTAATTGCTTTAACGGGTGATATTTTAGTAACCAGCATACTTGGGATAATAAGCACTAACAAGCAGACGAACAGTGTGCCTATGTTAAGCAGTATTACGTCTGTCCACACGAACTTAATGGGGACAAAGCTCATGTAGTAACTTCCCGGATCCAGCTTAAAGAAATGGGTAGCCTGCTGAAACAATCCCAGGCCCACTCCAAGCGTGTTACCCAGCAGCAATCCAAAGCCTATCAGGTAAGCCGCGTTGTACAGGAATATTTTCTGGATGGTCCAATTTCGGGCGCCCATAGCCTTAAACATCCCTATCATGGCAGTACGTTCCAATATCATAATCAGCAGCGCCGATATCATGTTTATTACTGCCACGGCTGTCATCAGCACCAGCATTACTACTGTATTAACATCCAGCAGGCCCAGCCACTCAAATATGGTGGGATAGTTCTCCATTAACGTGTGCGACTTTAGGATGATAGGCAGCTTTACGTCAATCCAGTCGGCCGTTACATTTATCTTGTCGAAATCATCAGTTCGCACTTCGTAACCGCCAACCTCTCCTTTAGCCCAGGCATTTAACCGGCGCACCAGGTCAAGCTTCCCTATTACAAAGGTTTTGTCCACCTCATCTACCCCAATGCTGAATATGCCGCTGATCTTGAATTTACGCTTGCGTGGCGGGTCCTGCACAAAGTACATCAGCAAGGCATCGCCAACCTTCAGCTTAAGCCGGTCAGCCATCTTTTGCGATATCATGATCTGCTCGGTAGCATCTTTAAAATCTATCACTTTACCGGCTACTAATACCTTGCGTATATAGGCCCAGTCGTAGGTGCTGTCTACCCCTTTCATTACCACGCCTTCTATCTCATCATTGGCTTTAATGATGCCTGGCTTGGTAGCAAAAGCGTTAATGCCGGTGATGTGCTTGTTTCCCTTTAGCTTGCTCAGCATGTCCGGCGGAGGGATAAACGAAGAGTTCTCGTAAGAGTTGTTAAGGTCCGATTTGATGATCTGAATGTCGCCGGCAAAGCCACGCACTTTTTCGCGTATCTCCTGCTTAAAACCGCGAATAACGGCTATAGAAAGTATCATAACACCCAGCCCCAGCATAATGCCAATAATGGCAATACGCACAATAAGCTTGGAGAAAGTACGCTTAGACTTTAAGGTGATACGACTTGATATGAACCGCGCGAAACTCAATGCAGATGTTTTTTGGTACCTTCGCAAATATGCGTTTTTAAGGTTAAACATACTGCCTTTAAATTTGTCTTTTAGCTTATTGAATTATGATGAATATAAAGTTGCTGTTGCCCGCCGCTATAGTTTGCTCGCTGGCTTTCCGCTGCCCTAACCCACCTCAAGCCGCAGAAACCGGCATGATGTCAGTGGTTGACACTGCTGCTAAAGCAGAAACAGCGGCTGCTGCGCCCATACCTGCCGCCGACCAGGTACCTATGTACCTGAACTACCTAAAAGGTAAGAACGTTGGTATGCTGATCAACCAGACATCAGTGATAGGTACACAAAAGGTGCCTGTGGTAGACAGCTTATTAAAGCTCGGCATTACCGTGAAGAAGATTTACGGGCCTGAGCATGGTGTGAGAGGAAACGCTGCAAACGGCGCTACAATTGACAACAGTATTGACCCGGTTACCAAGCTCCCGGTTATATCCCTTTACGGCAAGCACTTTAAACCCACACCTGCAGACCTGAAAGGCATAAACCTGATGGTATTTGACGTGCAGGACGTTGGCACCAGGTTTTATACCTATATATCTACCCTGCACTATGTAATGGAAGCTTGTGCCGAAAACAATATAGAACTGGTAGTGCTGGACAGGCCAAACCCTAACGGCTATTTTGTAGACGGACCCATTCTGGATACTGCTTTCCGCTCTTTTGTAGGTATGCACCCTATACCGGTTGTACACGGCATGACCATAGCCGAATATGCACAAATGATAAACGGTGAAGGCTGGCTAAAAGGCGGTATAAAATGCAAGCTAAAGCTTTTTAAAGTAGCCAACTACACCCATGCAACGCCGTATGTGCTTCCGGTGAACCCGTCGCCAAACTTAAATTCGGCGCAATCTATACTGCTGTACCCGCATATTTGCTTTTTCGAAGGCACCAACCTTAGCCTTGGCCGCGGTACGCCGGATCCGTTCATGGTGGTGGGTAGCCCGCTGCTAAAAGGCAAATACAGCTATTCTTTTAAACCGGTTAGCATTCCGGGCGTAAGTGACAACCCGCCGCTTAAGGACCAGGTTTGTTACGGCATCAGCTTAAAAGATTACAATACCGATACCTTGAGGAAAAGCGGAAGACTTAATTTAGCATGGCTGATAAAGTTTTACAAGGACTACCCGGACAAGGAACACTTTTTTATCCCATATATCGACAGACTTGCGGGCAGTAAGAAGCTAAAAGAGCAGATCATGGCGGGCAAGTCCGAAGCGGAGATCCGCCAGAGCTGGGAACCTGGCTTGTCACAGTTTAAGGCTACCCGTGCCAAGTACCTGCTGTACAAATAGCGCCAACGGTTCCTTTTTTTATACGCTTGATCTAATATACAGATGAGAATAATTTTTATGGGTACCCCCCAGTTCGCAGTGGCATCTCTTGATGCCTTAATTACCGGAGGATGCGATGTAGTGGCAGTAGTAACTGCGCCTGACAAACCAGCAGGTCGTGGCCAGAAAGTAAACCAGAGCGCCGTTAAACAGTATGCTGAGGAGAACGGCTTAAAGGTGCTACAACCCGAGAAGTTGAAGAACCCTGAATTCCTGGCAGAACTGGAGGCACTGCAAGCCGACCTGCAGGTGGTGGTTGCGTTTCGCATGCTGCCGGAAGTAGTATGGAACATGCCGTCAAAAGGCACCATAAACCTGCATGCTTCGCTGCTGCCGCAATACCGCGGTGCAGCCCCTATAAACTGGGCCATCATCAACGGCGAAAAAGAAAGCGGTGTAACTACGTTCTTCCTTAAACATGATATTGACACCGGTGACATCCTGTTCACCGAGAAAGTGACCCTAACGGGCACCGAGACGGCCGGGGACCTGCACGACCGCCTGATGAACAAAGGAGCAGGACTACTGGTGAAAACCGTTAAGGCAATTGAAAGCAGCCGCTATAGCGAACATCCGCAATCGCAGCTTGCCGATGGAATAGAACTAAAACATGCCCCCAAAATATTCAAGGAGGATTGCCTGATCAACTTTGATAACCCGGCCGAAAAGGTATACAATCTTATTCGTGGCCTAAGCCCCTCGCCTACCGCTTACACGGTGTTAAACGATAAAATACTAAAGATATACTACGCCACCTTCAACCTCGAAGCACATAACCTGCAGCCGGGCCACTACGTTACTGATAACAAAACCTACTTAAAGTTTGCCGCGCAGGATGGCTTCATAAGCGTTACAGATATACAGGTGGAAGGTAAAAAACGCATGGGTGTGGAAGACTTTTTAAGGGGCGTAAAGCTTACTTAAAAAGTATTACACTTTTGCGTAAGAAATGACATTTAGTGAATTAATGCCTCGGCTTTTTTGCTTTAAGTTTGCCGCCGTTATTCACATCTTATGGCAGCTACAAATCCTTACATACTACAGTTACAACAGGAGATCACCCCATTACGCGCGCAGCTTTTAACACACCCGCTTTATAGCAGCATTAACAACCTTCCGCGCCTGCAGTTATTTATGCAGCACCATGTTTTTGCAGTTTGGGATTTTATGTCTCTGCTTAAATCGCTGCAGCAAAAACTTACCTGCACCGCAGTGCCATGGATGCCGGTCGGCAATGCGAATACCCGTTACCTGATCAATGAGATTGTTACCGGTGAAGAAAGCGACATAGATGCCAATGGCATACGAAGCAGCCATTTTGAGCTTTATTTAAAGGCTATGGAGCAGGCTGATTGCAATACCCGTGGTATAACCTCGCTTTTTGAACAGTTAAGCAGGAATGCGGATGTATTTGAATCAATTAACAATGCCGATGTACCGCCGGCTGCCGCAGAGTTCATGACCCATACTTTCGAAGTGATTAATACCGGCAAAAGCCACGTAGAAGCCGCGGTGTTTACTTTTGGCCGTGAAGATTTAATCCCCGGAATGTTTATAGAAATGGTTAAAGGCCTGAACAACCAACTACCCGGCAAGGTTGATATATTGCTATACTATCTGGAGCGCCACATTGAAGTGGATGGCGACCACCATTCACACCTTGCCTACGAAATGACTGCTGAACTTTGCGGCAGCGACGAGCAAAAATGGCAAGAGGCAACTCTGGCTGTTAAAAATGCACTGCAGGCAAGGCTAGCTTTGTGGAACGGCATACTGGCAGAAATTAATGCTGAACTCGTTGCTTAACGATATATTGAGATTACGGTCTAAGTTTGGGATGGTTTTGTAATTGCTCTATTCGATTAAAATTGTAACTTTATTACTATGAAAATCGAAGAGCTCAAATTGGAATTTCACGCCCTTATAGATCAAATTAATGATCCGCTACTTATCGAGCAGTTCTACAATGCAATGAATCGTGCTAAACAATCTGAAGGTGGTTTATGGGCATCCCTAACTTCAGAACAACAGCAAGGAATTTTGGAAGCTTTTGCAGAGAGCGACGATGATAACAACTTAATCTCACTGGAACAAATAAGGGCTAAATATGCCAGCTGGTCTTAAAGTCTTTTTTACCAAAACCGCAGATCAGGATTTTTCAGATATTCTTTCTTATATCAAACGTGACTTCGGAGCTAGTGCAGCACAGAACTTTAAATCCCTGGTACTAAGATTCACCGATATTATTGAGGTCTTCCCTGAAATAGGTTCTTTAGAACTGCCCGATAAAAACATAAGAGGTTTGGTAGTGCATGGCAGATTGAAAATATTTTATCGAATTACCCCTGAGAGAATAATTGTTCTGCGCCTGTTCGATACCAGGAAAAATCCAGAAACGAAGTTCTAATTCTCAAAGTTTATTCAACTCGTCCATCAGCCCTTTGCTAACACGGTTAAAGTAGCGTTTTACACCGTAGCCCATTACCCATTGTATACCTTTGGTGGCGTTGGTCAGGAACACCTCGTCGGCTTCGTTTAATATCTCCGGGCTTATCTGTGCTTCGGTAATGGGAATGTTGTTTTCTTTGGCCAGGTTTATCACCACCTGCCGCATCACTCCCTCTACACAGCCCTCGCTTAATGCCGGGGTGTACAGGTGGTTTTGATACCAAACAAATATGTTGGACGCACCTGCTTCACACAAAAAGCCTGATGCATTCAGCAAAAACACCTCATCTAGTCGGTTTTGCTGTTTAAACATGGCAGCCATTACATATAGTAGCGAATTGCTGCTTTTTATGTTGGATAAAAAGTTAAGAGGTTTAAGCAGTTCGCTGTAGATGTCCATTATCAGTCCGCGCTCGTTTAAAAAGTAGCGTGGCTCATCAATTCCGGTCATTTCCAGGCAGTAGCCCATTTTGTTCTGCGTGGGTGTATACAAGCCTTCTGCATCACGGTAAACGGTTAGGCGTATGCGGCCATGCTTTATTTTATTGCGGCGTGCAAGCTCTTCTACCTTATCCTTTAAAAACCAGCTATCCGCCTGCGAGTACCCGTCTATCTTCAGCGCCTTCATACCGCGTTGAAGCCGCTCGGCGTGCAGTTCGGCAAATTGCAGCTTGCCTTTCATCAGGCGCATGCTTTCAAACAAGCCGTCCCCATACTTAAAACCACGGTTAGCTATGGTAAGCAACTGGGTATCTGCCGGGTGTATCTCACCATTAAAATTTATGTAAACAGGTGGCATTTAAACTTGAACGTGAAGACAGGTAATAGAATTGTTTATTTGAACGATGTTGTATTTGGCTTAAACGACGGTTTGCTGTATTTGTTCTGTAAAGCCTGGCTAAGTTGACTTTTCTGTGTCGGTATACTTTCGCCATTTAGCCAGTACGGATTCAAAATCATCAGGCAGGGCTGCCTCAAATAATATGGGTGTTTTTTTTGTAGGGTGCTTAAAACCGAGCGACTGCGCGTGAAGGGCCTGCCGCGGCATCATTGCAAAACAATTATCTACAAACTGGCGGTACTTGTTAAACACAGTTCCCTTCAATATTTTGTCGCCACCATAGGTAGCATCGCTAAACAAGGGGTGACCAATATGTTTCATGTGCGCACGTATCTGGTGGGTACGGCCTGTTTCCAGCTTGCATTCGATTAAGGTGACGTAACCCATTCGCTCCAGCACTTTGTAGTGCGTTACCGCCCACTTTCCTTTTTCGGGATCATCATATATCGACATCACCCTGCGGTCGTTGTAGCTGCGGCCTATGTAGCCCGTAACGGTGCCGTCCTCTTCCAGGTCGCCCCAAACTAAGGCAATATATTTCCGGTCGATAGTGTGCTCGTAAAACTGGCGGGCAAGGTAGCTCATGCTGCGCTCGTTTTTACTGATAAGTAACAGGCCCGATGTATCTTTATCTATCCGGTGTACCAGCCCGGGCCGGCCATCGTTACCGGGCATAGTAGGCAATTGCTGAAAATGGAACACCAGCGCGTTCACCAGTGTACCGGTATAGTTGTTATAACCCGGATGCACCACCATACCTGCCGCTTTGTTAACAATTAGCACATCATCATCCTCGTAAACAATGTTAAGCGGAATATCTTCAGGGTAAACTTCTGTATCGCGGGGTGGGTGCGGCAATACAACGGATATTACATCCTGCGGCTTTACACGGTAGCTTGCTTTAATTTCTTTGCCATTTACCAGCACGTTGCCGGCATCTATGGCGTTCTGTATGCGGTTGCGCGAGGCATTTTCAACGCGGTGCATCAAAAACTTGTCTATACGCAGCAACGATTGCCCCTTATCAACCACTACGCGCAGGTGTTCGTAAAGGTCCTGTTCGTCGCTTTCAATAAGAAGTTCGTCTTCGCTCATCCGGCAAAAGTAAGTAAAAGCGCATTAACCTAAAAACCCCTAATTACCTCCCTTAATCTTTGTTGCAGAACAAAGTCCAACCGGTTTTATCGTTCTGTTGGGAAATCAATCGTGAGTATGTAAAACACAAGTCCTACTTTCGTCCTTATGGATATCCGCTTAGATATTTACAGCCCGGTACAAGAACTCAGCGATAGCTTATTTGATGACAAAGGCGTCCGGGTGTTCATCAAGCGTGACGACATGATCCACCCTGTTATTTCGGGTAACAAATGGCGCAAGCTTAAATATGTACTGCAACAGGCACGTATCGAAGGTAAAACGCACCTGGTAACGTTTGGCGGGGCATTCTCCAATCACCTGCTCGCCACTGCAGCAGCTGCAGCAAAGTTCGGCTTTAAATGCACCGGCATTGTACGCGGTGAAGACGTGCAGAACGACACCTTATTTATGTGCCGCTTGCACGGCATGCAGCTCATTTTTACTGACCGGGACAGCTACCGCGACAAACAAGCGCTGTTCAGCAAGTATTTTGGAGATGATGCTGAAGCATTTTTCATTGATGAAGGTGGTGCGTCCGCTCTTGCTGCTAAAGGATGCAGCGAGTTGGTGGCCGAACTTACCGACGAATACACAGACATATTTTGCGCCTGCGGAACAGGCACAACTGCGGCCGGTATTATTAACGGGATTGCAGAGAATGGAATACCTGCACACTTTCATGCTGTGCCGGTATTTAAGAACGGCGGCTTTATACGAAATGAGATAGACCGTTATTTAATATTGCCGGCCACTTACAGCCTGCATGCCGAATACCACTTTGGTGGCTATGCTAAAACCACGCCCGAACTGACCAGCTTTATACAAACTTTTATTTCCCGCACAGGCATTATCATAGATCCGGTTTATACCGGTAAAATGCTGTACACCATCTACCAGCTTATAAAGGAAGACCAATTTGCCGCAGGCAGTAAAATACTTGCCATACACACCGGCGGCATATGGGGATTGCTGGGGATAAAGGACAAGTTTTATTAATGCAAGCAGCTGATCCCGTCCGCCGTTGCTGATATTAACCGTGTAATTATATCAGAGCAACTTGGCTGCAATTGTGCAATTGTAGGGATTGTTTGTACCCCGCAACGACGATTTTCATTGTCGCTCTATACAAAAAATTGATGTACCCGTTTGCAGAACGGTTCAAAAAACAGGTTTAGTTTATTTAAAGTTACTTTTTCGTCAATCGGTTCAAAAACCTTTAAATTATTGTTTTTAAGGCGGTTTTGTTAAATTTGTGTAAACACATAATCCTATGAATACCTTGCAGATCACCCCACAGAACGTACACGAAACATTGGGCAAACACATCCTGGCTGATGGCTTCGATCTTATTTTTGATATGGAAAAAAGCCGCGGGGTACACATTTACGACTCCCGCAATAACCGTACACTGCTGGACTTTTTCACCTGCTTTGCATCGGTGCCGTTAGGATACAACCACCCTAAAATGCTGGGCGACGAAGGCTTTAAAAAGAACCTGCTGCTGGCTGCACTTACCAACCCCTCTAACTCCGATATTTATACTGAACAATACGCTCAATTTTTGGAGACCTTTTCGCGTGTGGGCATACCCGACTACCTGCCGCATGCTTTCTTTATATCTGGGGGTACCCTGGCTATTGAGAACGCGTTAAAAGTAGCGATGGACTGGAAGGTACAAAAGAACTTTGCAAAGGGCTACACCAGCGAGAAGGGCCACAAAGTGCTGCATTTTGAGCATGCGTTTCACGGCCGCTCAGGCTATACCCTCAGCTTAACCAATACACAGCCTGTAAAAACAAAGTGGTTTGCCAAGTTCGACTGGCCACGTGTATCGCTTCCTGAAGTGTACTTCCCGTTAGATGAAAAGAATATTGCCGACCTGGAGCAAAGGGAACAGAAATCCGTTGCGGAGATACGGAAGGCTTTTGCAGATAACCCGGACGATATTTGCGCTATAATAATTGAGCCTGTACTATCTGAAGGGGGCGACAAACACGTACGCCAGCAGTTTTTAGAACAGCTACGCCAGCTGGCCGACGAGTACGAGGCTTTGCTGATATACGACGAGGTACAAACAGGCGTGGGACTTACCGGCAAGTTCTGGCTTCACCAGCACTTTGGCGAGAACGCCCGGCCGGATATAATTGCGTTTGGCAAGAAAATGCAGGTATGCGGCATATTGGCCGGCACCCGTGTAGATGAGGTAGAGAACAACGTTTTCAAGGTGTCGTCGCGCATTAACTCAACATGGGGTGGCAGCCTGGTAGATATGGTGCGGTCGGCTAAAATAATGGAGATCATAGAAGAAGACAACCTGTGCGACAAAGCAGCAGAAAATGGCGCGTACCTGCAACAGAGCCTGTTGAATGTAGCCGAAGAAAATCCGCTGGTTACAAACGTACGTGGCAAGGGCTTATTAACAGCCTTTGATTTCCCCAGCGCGGATATGCGCAATGCGTTTATAAATCATGGCCTTGAAAATAATATTATGTACCTGGGTTGCGGCGAACGCAGCATAAGGTTTCGCCCGGCACTAATCATTGAAAAAGAACACATAGACGAAGGCCTTCATACCTTGCGAAATATCCTCCCATTACTTTAATATAATGTAATAATATTGCTACACCCCACCGTTTAACGGCTGGGGTGTACTTTTTTAGAATTAAATATACTATTATCGCAACCTCACGTTATCTATAATATTATTAATTATTAAATAATGAGCACCTCTCACCACGCTCATTGATTAATACATTGAATCACATTAACTTATATTAATATCAGGGGTTACATTTTAGGATGAGCAGACAAATTGAAAAATTAAAAAAACAGCTAACGGAAATAGCCGAAGTTGTTAATTCTTTCCAGTCTGAAGCGGTGCAAGTTAGAGTTGTAGACAGGCTTTTAGACGAGATTATGGAAACAGAGCGGGTGGATACGGAAGGATCTGAAAATTTCAATAAGAGAGGCAGAAGAGCCGAACCGGAGAATGAAGAGCAGGGCACAACCGAACAAAGGCGTAAAAAGCCTGGTGCCACCAAGGTTTTAAACCAGTTACTTTCTACCGATTACTTTAAAACACCGCATTCTATCTCTTCTATAGCAGAGTACTGCAAGAAGAAATTTGATTCGGATTTTAAAACATCAGAACTATCAGGCATTTTGCTGAAACTGGCAAAAGAAAACAAGCTGCGACGAGAACGCAGCAACGAGAACAACCGCTTCGAATACGTAGGGGTTTAACAAACAAAGGCCGCTTAATAGCGGCCTTTGTTGTTTATAATGAGTTGCTCAATACTATCTCAAACTAAACAGATCATCAACGCCGAGGATCTTACGTGAGGTAAAGCCCTCCCCGTATTTTACATTGATGCTTTTGCCAAACTCGCGGCCACGGCCTTTAACCTGGTCTATAAAGTCCGGTGAGGAAATGTAAGTTTGTGGTTCGTCCTCGTTATAATCGGGATTATGAAACTGTGAGCCATACGCATAAACACTTTCAATTTTCTTGTCCCAATAATCGGTAACATCCACAATAATATCCGGCTTAATGTAGCGGTCCTGTATAAAGTGCAGCACCTGGGTTGGGCGCCATGGTTCCTGCGGCTGCCCATCCTCTACCGTCTCGATCCGGCGTAAGCCTGAAAGGAAGCACGCTGCTTCTACCAGCTCGTTTGCCCGGCCATGGTCGGGGTGCCTGTCGTGGTAAGCGTTGGTGATAACAATTTCGGGCTGATATTTCCGAATAGCTGCTATGACCTTTAGCTGGTACTCTTTAGTGTTCTCAAAAAAGCCATCCGGCAGGTATAGGTTCTCTCTAACAGTAAGGCCTAGTATCTCTGCTGCTTTGGCAGCTTCCTGCGCGCGTATTTCTGCGGTACCACGGGTGCCAAGTTCGCCTTGGGTAAGGTCTGCAATACCAACTTTATGGCCATGGGCTATATGCTTAAGAATGGTTCCTGCGCAGCCCAGTTCGGCATCATCAGGGTGTACCGGTAAAACAAGTATATCTAACTTTAACATAGGTAAGTGCTCTTAAACAGCGGTTAACAACCGCTGTATTTTCTTTCTGATCTTTGAAGATGTGGGGTTTGTAAACGGATAAAAGTAATCGGCAACCTGCCCATTACGGTCAATAAGGTATTTATGAAAATTCCAGCGCGGAGCCGAGCTTAATACTCCATTCTCCTTTTTGTCGCTCAGGAACTTGTACAGCGGGTCGGCGTATGGGCCGCGCACGCGTATTTTGTCAAATACAGGGAAGTTGTTGCCATAGTTGCTGCAGAACTGCGCTATCGCCTGCCCTTCCAAAGGCTCCTGCCCGCCAAAATCGTTAGAAGGGAATGCGAGTATCTCAAATTCCTGGTCGGCCAACTCTGTTTTTAGCTTTACCAGGTCTTTTAGCTGCGGGGTGAAACCGCATTGCGAAGCGGTATTTACAATCAGTAAAACTTTGTTCTTGTAGTCACTTAGGTTAACGGGCTCGCCATCTAACGCTTGCACGTTAAACCGGTAAATGCTTTTACTATCCATCAATTATAGCTCGGGTTATAATGGGCAGCCTCCAGGATAGATTCAATATCCCGCTGCTCTTCACGATCATAGGTCTCTTTCAAATCGTGGCCAAATATACGAGCTACAGACTGGAACACAAAAGCGTTAAAACCGCCCTTAAGCTCTTTAACCATGGCAAAGCTGGTGTTGCCGGTTTCGCGGTTAATAAGCTTTATCAATATTTCGCCCTGGTTTATGCTCAGGTCTTTTATCTCTTTGTTAAAAATGCCTTTAATCTCGGTTTCGCATGCTTTCATAAGCTCTTTCTGCTTTTTACGGTCAGCCGTAAGAGCAAGGTCACGTTGTAACTGTCGGTAACGCTTGCCGGCAAACTGCGCATATGGCAGCACCTTCATAACATTGTAACGCAGGCGGTAAAACTTGGCCCTGTCGGCAGCGCTGGCAAATATACGGGTATCAACAATGCGCACCTCTGGCGTTACTATCCATGGCACCAGCTCACCATCAAGCTTTGTCAGGTACGTTTTAATGGTATCATTTTTGCCAAGAATAACCGGGGCAGCAGGCTTTTCGTCCTGAGCTTTCAGGATGCCCAATGAGCAACAAAACACAAGCAGAAAAGCTATAAATTTCATATATTTACTCTTGACACAAAATTAACGCATTTAAGTTGGTTATTTTATACTAACCCGCAATAAAAAATATTGTTACAAAGTTTTGATACTATAGCACATACGCTGATACATGAAAGACCTGGTGATTGATTTGGAAGCCGAGAAGAAGGAGATACTAAAACGCTACCGTACGTTGTTGCGCGCAAGTAAATCTACCCTGCAAAAGGGCGATAAGCGCATGATACGGAAAGCGTTTGATATGGCACTGGAGAGCCACAAAGACATGCGCCGTAAAAGCGGCGAACCGTATATATACCACCCTATTGCAGTGGCGCAAATTGCTGCCGAAGAAATTGGGCTGGGCACTACCTCTATTGTATGCGCGCTGCTGCATGATGTTGTGGAGGATACAGATGTTACCCTGGAGGATATTGAACTGGAGTTTGGTAAAAAGGTTGCCAAAATTATAGACGGCCTCACCAAGATATCCGGCGTTTTTGACACCAACAGCTCGCTGCAAGCAGAGAACTTCCGTAAGATGCTGCTTACCCTTGCCGATGATGTTAGGGTAATATTAATAAAGCTGGCCGACCGCCTGCACAATATGCGCACAATGGAGTTTATGCCGCGAGATAAGCAGCTTAAACTATCATCAGAAACGGTGTATCTGTATGCGCCGCTTGCGCACAGGCTGGGCTTGTATGCCATTAAGTCAGAACTGGAAGACCTTTCCATGAAATACATGGAGCGGGAAACCTACTCTTTCATTAAAAATAAACTGAACGAGAAAAAGGCTGAACGGGAGAAGTTCATCCGCGACTTCATTGAACCGGTGAAAAAGGTAGTTTCGGACCAGGACTTGCATGCTGATGTTTTTGGCAGGCCGAAATCCATCCACTCCATCTGGAACAAGATGAAAAAGAAATCGATACCTTTTGAAGAAGTATACGATCTTTTTGCCATCAGGATAATACTGGACAGCACGCCCGAAAACGAAAAAGCGGACTGCTGGAAAGCATACTCCATTATCACCGACCTGTACAGGCCTAATCCTGATCGCCTTCGTGATTGGATATCATCGCCAAAGGCAAACGGTTACGAGAGCTTGCACACTACGGTTATGGGGCCACGTGGCCAGTGGGTAGAGGTGCAAATACGCACCAAGCGCATGAATGAAATTGCTGAGAAAGGTTTTGCCGCGCACTGGAAGTACAAGGAATCGAGCACGGACAGCGGGCTTGACCAATGGGTGCAAAAAGTACGCGATATGCTGAAGAACCCGGACTCCAACGCGCTGGACTTTCTCGACGATTTCAAGATGAACCTGTTTAGCGACGAGATCTTCATTTTTACACCTAAAGGTGCCTTGATACAGTTGCCGCTGAATGCTACCGCTCTCGACTTTGCTTTTGAGATACATACCGATGTAGGCGCTAGTTGTATTGGCGCAAAGGTGAACCACAAACTGGTACCGTTGAGCTACAAGCTGCAAAACGGCGACCAGGTAGAGATCATCACCTCGGGCAAGCAAACGCCTAAGGAAGACTGGCTGAACTTTGTGGTTACCGCCAAAGCAAAGGCCAAGATAAAGTCGGCTCTTAAGGAAGAAAAGCGCCGCATTGCCGAAGATGGTAAGGAGATACTGGAGCGTAAGCTAAAGTCGCTTAAGATCACTTACAACTCCGAAAACCTGCAAAAGCTGAGTTACTTTTTCAAGCTGCTATCAACCCAGGACCTTTTCTACAATGTAGCGAAGGGCTTGATAGACATGAAGGACCTGAAAGAGTACCAGGCTTCGGAAAAGATAATTGAGAACAAGCCGCAGGACAAAATGGAGGCCGAGCAGCTGCAGAGCCTTGTGCGTAATATAAAAGCAAAAGATACCGATGTCCTGCTTATTGGCGAGGACATGCAAAAGATAGATTACAAACTGGCAAACTGTTGTAATCCTATCCCCGGTGATGATGTATTCGGCTTTGTAACTGTAAGCGACGGCATCAAGATACACCGCACCAACTGCCCAAATGCTGCCAAACTGATGGCCAATTACGGCTATCGCATTGTAAAAGCCCGCTGGACCAACCAGCAGGAACTGGCTTTCCTGACAGGGTTGCGCATAACCGGTATAGACGATGTTGGTTTAATAAACAAGCTTACCACCGTAATATCGCAGGATTTTAAAGTAAATATCCGGTCTATTACTGTGGACAGCGACAACGGCATTTTCGAAGGCTCACTGATGCTTTATGTAAACGACACCAATCACCTGGACAACCTGATCAGAAACCTGAAGATGGTAAAAGGTATAACCGGCGTAACCCGGTTTGATTCGGTAGTGGAAAAAGCTTCTTAGCCATGTTGTAGAGATAAGAATCAAGAGACAAGAATTAAGAGTAAGACAATGGTACTACTGCTATTTTCTCCTGATTCTTGATTCTTGTCTCTTGACTCTAGGGAGTCGAACGCCAATCTTTTGTTTCTTGCCATTGAAAACCATACCTTTGACGTGTTAATTTAACATTATGCCTGTACAGGAAACCATCGCATTGGTAAAGAAGATTTTTGAGGCTTACCTCGAAAATAAGAGCCTGCGGAAAACTCCCGAGCGTTTTGCCATTCTTGAAGAGATATACTCCCGTAATGATCATTTTGATGTGGAATCGTTATACATCCACATGAAGAACAAGAAATACCGGGTGAGCCGCGCAACCGTGTACAACACGCTGGAGCTGCTGGTATCGTGCGACCTGGTGACCAAGCATCAGTTTGGTAAAAATATGGCTCAGTTCGAGAAATCGTACGGGTATAAACAGCACGACCACATTATATGTATCGACTGCGGCAAGGTGGTTGAGTTTTGCGACCCGCGCATACAGCAGATACAAAGCATGATGGGCGACATCCTCAAATTTGAGATAAAACACCACTCTTTAAACTTATACGGTAACTGCACAAAGCTGCGTGATGGCTTTTGCGACAGAAAGGTATCGTAGTTTCACTTAAATCTATTTTTCCAGATAACATATTCATTAATGGCTGTTGACGTATTATTAGGCCTCCAGTGGGGCGACGAAGGTAAAGGTAAAATTGTTGACGTACTAAGCGCAGGTTACGACCTTATCGCCCGTTTCCAGGGCGGCCCCAATGCAGGGCATACTTTAGAGTTCGAAGGCAAAAAGTTTGTGTTGAATACCATTCCTTCAGGGATATTTTTTGATAACACCATTAACCTTATTGGCAATGGTGTGGTAATAGACCCTATTACCCTTAAGAAAGAGCTGGACAAGTTAAAAGATGCAGGCCACGACCTGCTCGCAAAAGGCAATCTGGTTATTGCTAAAAAAGCGCACCTGATATTGCCTACTCACCAATTGCTTGATGCCGCTTCTGAAAAGAAAATGGGCGAAGGCAAGATCGGTTCTACCCTTAAAGGTATCGGTCCAACCTATATGGACAAGACCGGCCGTAACGGCTTACGTATTGGCGATATAACCCTGCCCGACTTTAAAGAACGTTACCAAAAACTGGTAGACAAGCATACTTCTATGCTGCAGTCGCTTTATGGTGAAGTAGCTGATTTCAGCGAACGTGAAGCAGCTTTCTTTGAAGCTATAGAGCTCGTTAAGAAGTTCAAGCTGGTAGATTCGGAGCACTTTGTAAACAACTATATAAAAGAAGGTAAAAAAGTTTTGGCCGAAGGTGCACAGGGTGCTATGCTCGATATCGACTTTGGTTCATACCCGTTTGTTACTTCATCAAATACCACTGCTGCCGGTGCTTGCACAGGCTTAGGTATAGCCCCAAGCCAGATAGGCGATGTAATAGGCATTTTTAAAGCTTATTGCACCCGTGTTGGTGGCGGCCCCTTCCCTACTGAGTTGAATGACGAAACCGGCGAAGAACTGCGCCGTATTGGCCATGAGTTTGGCGCTACAACCGGTCGTCCGCGCCGTACCGGCTGGATTGACCTTCCTGCGCTTAAATATGCCATTATGCTGAACGGTGTTACCCAACTGGTAATGACCAAGGCTGATGTATTAAGCGGCTTTGAAAAGATATATGCCTGCACCCACTACAACTACCTGGGCGAACAAATAGACTACATGCCGTATGATATCTGCTCGGTAGATGCGCACCCGGTGCTGAAGGAGATCGACGGCTGGCACGAAGACCTTACCGGCATTACAGAACTGGACCAGATACCTGCAAAACTACAGGCATACATTGAGTACCTGGAGAAAGAAGTAGGTGTACCGATTAAATGGTTATCCGTAGGGCCAGACAGGAAACAGACGTTAGTATTGCACTAAGACATTCTGAACTAATATTAAAGGCTCCGGTAATCGGAGCCTTTTTATTTGTACTTGTTTACTGAACAAACAACGTCCCGTACAAATTATATAAACAATGCAGCAACGCAACCCAATAAAAAGCCCGGTACTTATTTGCTTTACAATAAAGAAATAAGTAGTTCATAATAATCCCGGCAACAAACATCGCGACAACATAAAGAGGGTTGTACTGATGACCGAGCCCAAATAAAACGGCGGGTATAACAAGCTGTAAATAATAATTACGAACACCTATTTTGTTCAGGATATTTATAGCCCAGTACTGGAAGATCAAGGTTTCCAACAAAGGTGCTATAAGACATGCCAGAAACAATTGTTCAGGCAAACTTAAATTATCTACAGGATTGCCTTCCAAACCGGGAAAGAAAGTCTCTTGAATATAGCTAAATAAATAACCGTTCAAAATAGACGCTGCGAAGCAAAGCAAAAACGTTCGGGCAAACATTGCGTTGTGTGCAGTTGCCTGTTCTTTACCGTCAGCTATTTCATAGTCCATGTACTTAGCAATTGAACAGTAAAAATGCCTGTATTAATTTGGAAAACAAAAAGCTTAGTTTAACCTTTGCCAATCTTAGTTATCTCCCTAAGGGCGGCCTGTGACTTTCACCAACAATCATCCGGAACTATTCAAACAACAAGCGCTTGCCTGGGCAGCTTCGTTTGACACGGCGTGTTATCTCGACAGTAACAACTTTACCGACCCATACGGAAAATTTGATGTACTAATTGCGGTGGGTGCAAAAGCCGAGTTAATGGTGAGTGCAGGGAATGCCTTTGATCAGCTTGAACTTTTTCAGCAACAGCATCCCGGCTTTATCTTTGGTTTTTTTGGTTACGACCTCAAGAACGAGATAGAGAACGTAAGGTCAGCCAATATCGATCAGCTTAACTTTCCGGATCTTTACTTTTTTGTTCCTGAAACTGTAATCACTATCAAAGGAAACACGGTTGAGATAATAGGGAAGGATATTGATTTTGAGATACCCGAAGAGAGACTCGAACGTTCAAAAGATAACTCTCAGCCGGGCATTCAAATACAATCGCGGTTTACAAAAGAGGAATACGTTGAAGGCGTAAACAAAATTAAAGAACATATTACCCGTGGCGATATCTACGTAACTAACTTTTGCCAGGAGTTCTTTGCAGAGCAGACCGAGTTAGATCCATTGGAGACCTTTAATAAACTTAACAGCATATCGCCTACTCCGTTCTCCTTTTTTATGAAATGGAATAGCAATTACATTATGTGTGCGTCGCCCGAACGTTTCCTGGCAAAACGCGATAGTAAGCTAATATCTCAACCCATTAAAGGCACGGCACCGAGGAATGCTGATCCTGATATAGATAAAGAAATTGTCGTCGCACTCCGCAATCATCCGAAAGAACTACAGGAGAATGTAATGGTAGTAGACATGGTACGTAATGATCTTACCCGCTCGGCTAAACTAGGCACTGTAACAGCTGAAGACCTTTTCGGTATACAAAGCTTTAAGCAGGTACATCAAATGGTCTCTACCATAACCTGTGAAATACGGGAAGACATCTCGTCTGTACAGGCCATCAGGAACACCTTTCCTATGGGCAGCATGACAGGCGCACCCAAGGTAAGTGCCATGCAGTTAATGGAGCAGTTTGAGCGCAGTAAACGCGGCGTGTACTCGGGCGCTTTAGGCTACTTTAGCCCGGATGGAGATTTCGACTTTAACGTGGTGATACGTACTATGCTTTATAACTCAGCAAATAAGTACCTGTCCTTTCATGTTGGCAGCGCCATTACATATCACGCTGATGCTGAAAAAGAATATGACGAATGCCTGTTAAAAGCAAAGGCAATTCTGGAAGCACTTGGAGTGAGTTCTTGATTGCCACGCTCGCAAACACGTGCAGCTTGACAAACCTAACGATAACATAATCAATCCGGCCTCGGTAACGCACAGATAGTACAGGCATTGAACAAGCACTTACTTTAAAAGTGCGGAACCAAGCCGGGAGTTTTCTTTGGTTACTTTCTTTTGCGGAAAAAGAAAGTAACAAACACAAGCTTAATAACTACCCCTTACTTTCCTCATAAGAACAAATGCTTGCAATCGGCGCGTTACTTTCTATCAATGTAGCAACGGTAGCGCTTGCAATTACACTTAGCAACATAACACTACTCCACCACCAACTTATCCCCTATCCTTACCGCGATCTCTGATCCGTTTGCCCAAAACGCAGAGAATGGCTTTACACTTAAATAAGGCACAAAGGCTTCACCATAAAGTTCAGCAATGTCGGCCTCAAAAATATAGTCACGTACCTCGGCAATTTGCCAGGCAACATGCTCTACCTGGTACTGCATGGTCTTACGATCATTAAGGCGATTGTAGCCCCAGTAGTGTTCAAATATAAACTCCTCGGCGCTGCCGGGTTCAATTTTGGTGAGGCTGTTGCGTACCGTAGCTCCAATTTTATTCCAGCGGCCTTTCAGCTTCCACTCGTACAGAAATTGCGTGTGATTAGCACCATCTTTATTAACAGAGTGCCGCATAGGCATTGCGCGGTAATGTTCTTTATACAGGTTATTGGCAATAAACACAATAATGGGCTTAGGTACTATCTCGCTTACAAAAACGGCGCCGCGCTTCCACTCCTTTCCATCAAAGTGCCTCACGTAAAAACGCAGGTTCACCTCCTCGAAGTTCACATGGAACGGCCACTTAACGCCAAGCACTTTGGTTTCTTTAAACATAAAGCCGACCATGCTCACCAGCGCTTTACCCTGCCACAGGTCAAGTTCGGTGGCGGCGGGTAAATAAGGTTTCAAAATTTCAGGATCAACCTCATAATTCAGCATTACCAGGTTGCGCCATTCGGCAGTAAGAAAGCGGCGTTTGTTCATTTGATTAGTCAACGCAAATTTAAGGTTTTAGTTCGATGAGGTAGTGCTCTGTTAGGAAAGGCAGAAGGATACTTTTGGCCTGTGAGTGTTACTTTCTTTGACCGCCAAAGAAAGTAACCAAAGAAAGCTCGCGGCTGCACAACAGGCTTTAAATGTTAGTGCTGTTTCAGTGCCGGTACTAACCGCCTGTTCTGAGGCCGCAATTATCAGTTTTGTTATGTTCATCAGGCTCTACTTAAATCGTTGAACAATAAAAAAGCGCAGGGCAGACGAAAAAACGGGCCGGGGTAAAGGCTTGCGCGAAGAAGGTTTTTTTCGTCTTGATTTTTGCTTCTTTGTATCAAGACAAAGAAGTAGCCCCCTGCGGCAATGAGCAGACCGAAAAACCTACAAACCACAAATAATAATAAAGCCGACTCAACCGCACAAAAAAAACAAAAGGCCGCAAAGTCATCAACTTTGCGGCCTTTGTAAATCTCCAGGCGATTATCGTCTCTTATAATACTTCATCGCTTCCGGAATCAGGTTCTGGATGTTAGCTATACGCGTAGCATCCGACGGGTGAGTGCTCAGGAACGGTGGAGGTGTTCCGCCCTTATTTTGTGCCTGCATACGCTGCCAGAACAATACAGCCTGGTGAGGGTCATACCCGGCCATTGCCATAAAGGTAAGACCTAAACGGTCGGCTTCAGACTCCTGGCTGCGGGAGTAGTGCAGTAAGGCTAACTGACCGCCTACACCATATAGTTGGCCAATTATAGCCTGGGATGTTTGTGATTGCCCACCCGCCGCTGCGCCAATGGCAGCACCGCCGGTTTGCAGCGCAAGCTCCTGAGACATGCGCTCGGCAGAGTGTCGCGCTATAGCATGGCCTATTTCATGGCCCATCACGGTAGCAAGGCCGGCATCGTTTGCTGTCACAGGCAATATACCGCTGTATACAGCAACTTTACCACCCGGCATGCACCATGCGTTAATTTCGGCGCTTTGGATCAAATTAAACTCCCATTGGAAGTTGTACTTGCCGGCATAGCCGTTTGAGTTAAGATAACTTTCGATAGATGACGCCAAACGGCTGCCAATAAGTTTTACGCGTTGCGCGTCCGTACCCGATGCAATAACCTTTGTTTTTGGATCGGAAAGGAGTTGTCTGTAGCTGGTTGCAGCAGCAGTGTTGATCTGATCATCACCTACAAGCGACAATTGAGAGCGGCCGGTAAGTGGAACGGTGGAACAAGCGTAGATAGCCGAAGCCAGAACCACGCCTAACAGCAAAGGTTTTAGTTTTTTCATTGGTGAGTCTTTAGGCAGTTTTCTTTTTAAATAAGTTTACTTTAGACTCTTTACCTTTTAATAAACGCTCTATATTTTTCTGATGAGTAACTAATATTAGCACGCATATGCACATGCCATAAATAATGACCGATTTTATATACACCGGGAAAATGAATGTTACACCGATGGGATAAGTAAAACCTGCCATAATTGATGCCAGCGACACATATTTGGTAATCAGCAGCACCACCAGGAAAACAAGCACACAAAGTAAAGATGCCTGCAGGTTTATAGCTAATATCATTCCAAAAAGTGTAGCCACCCCTTTACCGCCCCTAAAACCGGCGAATATGGGGAACAGGTGACCCATAACTGCAGCCACCCCAAGTGCTAATGCGTAGTTTGTAAATGCTATTGAATGGTAAGCCCCCGTTGTAGAAACCCCGATAATGTAAGCCAGGTTGGTTGCTGTCCACCCTTTTAAAATATCCAGCAGCATTACAGGGATGCCTGCCTTCTTGCCAAGCACCCGGAAGGTGTTGGTTGCACCGGCGTTACCGCTGCCATATTCCCTTACATCAATGTTGTAAAATGCCTGCCCAATCCAAACAGCTGTTGGTATAGACCCGAAGAGATATGCAAGAATGAGCGCTAAAATAGACGAGATTGATAGCATCTGCCTGCAATATTATTAAATTGATGTAATATACCGCAATATATTCAATTATAATTTAATGGCCTTCAAACTCAGATCAAGGCTTTTTACCGAATGCGTTAACGCGCCTACTGATACATAATCTACACCACAGTCGGCGTAATCCCTTATGTTCTCTTCTGTTATCCCGCCAGAAGCTTCGGTAGTGTAGCGGCCTTCTATCATCCCTATAGCCTGCCTCAGGTTGTCAAAACTAAAGTTGTCCAGCATTATGCGGTTCACGTTGCCGGTTTGCAGTACTTGCTCAAGTTCTTCCAGGTTTCGCACCTCAATTTCAATAGCCAACTTTTTACCGGTTTGTTTCAGATAGCTGTTGGCGTTCTCGATGGCCTGCCGTATACCGCCGGAATAATCCACGTGGTTATCCTTGATCAAGATCATGTCGTATAGCCCAATCCGGTGGTTAACGCCGCCGCCTATTCGTACCGCCCATTTCTCCAGGTAGCGCATGCCGGGCGTTGTTTTTCGGGTATCAAGCACCCTGGTGTTGGTGCCCTCCAGCAGGTCGGTAATTTCACGGGTTTTAGTGGCAATGCCGCTCATGCGCTGCATGCAGTTAAGCACCAGGCGCTCAGCCTTTAGTATGCTTTGGGCATCCCCTTCAACAGTAAAGGCAATATCTTTGGGTTTTACTTCAGCACCATCATTAAGCAGTACATCTACTTGCAGAGTAGGGTCTACCTCTTCAAATATTGCCAGAGCAAGTTCTATCCCTGCAAGTACGCCGGTATCTTTTACTAAAAGTTTTGCTTTGCCTTTTGTGCCTGCCTCAATGGTAGCTAAAGATGTATGGTCGCCATCGCCTACATCTTCACTTAGAGCATTTACTATAAACTGGTGGATAAGTTGTTTGTCCAAACCTTCTGATTTTTGAGTTTCAAAAGTAAGAACAATTGATGAGTAATTAGGTTTTTTCGACTTCCACGCGCAACTCAATAATAACCATCTGCTTTTCAATTTCTTTCATGGTCACCGCAACCCGGTATTTTCCTTTGTCGGTAACTACATGCATTACTGCGAAATTATATGCCGCGCTTGAATTAACGCGGTGAATTATCTTTACAGATTGAGGCCTGTTCTCTTTAAAAAATTTCTCCAGGATAACCTCTGCCTGCGCTTTGGAGTAAACATTAGCGTTTTCTAACACGGTCACATCTATAGTTGCGGCAAAAAGCTTTGCAAGTTCATGCGTATTGCCCTGCTTTATCAATTCCGCAACTTTATCTATAGGCCCGGCTATGGCAGCGGCAGGAATTGTGAACAAAAGTATCAGCAAAGGTATACGTGTAAGTAGCTTCATATCAACATGACCGGATAAAACTTAAAATGTTGCACAAATTAACACTCTTTTAAACTATAATGTTTAAACGTTGCTTTTATATTTGCATTGTGGAAAACAGAAAAAAAGTAGTACTCATTATATTAGACGGCTGGGGTTACGGCCGTCAGGACAGTTCTAACGCTATTTTAGCCGCAAACACGCCCTTCTTCGATTCTCTTATCAGTAACTACCCGAACTCTAAGCTTGAGGCCTCTGGCCTTGCTGTAGGTTTGCCAGAAGGGCAAATGGGTAACTCCGAAGTGGGGCACATGAACCTGGGCGCCGGCCGCGTGGTATACCAGGAACTCGGCCGAATAAACAAGGCTGTGCTGGATAACGAGTTTGAACAGAATGAAACCCTGGTAGAAGCCTTTAACTACGCGCGCGACAACAATAAAGATCTTCACCTGATTGGCCTCTTGTCTGATGGTGGAGTGCATGCGCACATTAACCACGTTAAAGGGCTTGCAACTACGGCAGCAAAACTAAATCTCCAAAAGGTGTTTGTACATGCCTTTTTAGATGGCCGCGATACCGACCCAAATTCGGGTTTGGGATTTATTACTGAACTGGAGCAGCACATAGCAGACACACCGGTAAGACTGGCATCGGCTATTGGCCGCTACTATGCAATGGACCGCGATAACCGCTGGGAACGTGTTGAAAAAGCTTACGACCTGATGGTTAAAGGCGAAGGCGAGCCTACAAAGGACATTACGGCATCCATCACCAAATCTTACGAGGCAGGCGTTACCGATGAATTTATACTGCCTATAGTAAAGACCGGTGAAGACGGGCAGCCGCTTGCCGTTATAAAAGAAGGTGATGTAGTGATCTGCTTTAACTTCCGTACGGACAGGGGCCGCGAAATTACACAGGCGCTTACCCAAAGGGAATTCCCGGAGTATGACATGAAACCGCTGGACCTGCATTATGTTACCATGACGTCTTACGACGATACCTTTAAGAACGTTAAGGTGGTGTTCCGCAAAGACGATCTGGCCATGACGCTTGGCGAAGTGCTGGAAGGTGCTGCCAAGAACCAGATACGTATTGCCGAGACTGAAAAATATCCGCACGTTACGTTTTTCTTTTCGGGCGGACGTGAAAAAGAATTCACAAACGAAAAAAGGTTGTTGGTACCATCGCCAAAGGTGGCCACTTACGACTTACAGCCGGAGATGAGCGCTGAAGGTATCCGTGATGCCATTATCCCGGAACTTGAAGCAGAATGGCCGGACTTTGTATGCCTTAACTTTGCCAATACAGATATGGTTGGCCATACCGGCGTTTTCAGCGCGGTAGTTAAAGCTGCCGAAACTGCCGACGCCTGCACACAGGCAGTGGTAGAAACTGGTTTGAAACACGGCTACTCGTTCATCATTATTGCCGACCACGGTAATGCCGATTACATGATAAATGACGACGGCTCTCCAAATACTGCGCATACTACCAACCTGGTACCTTGTATAATAATTGACGAAGACGTAAAAGCTGTATTTGACGGCAAACTGGGCGATATTGCCCCAACGGTACTGAAAATACTTGGCGTACCAGTTCCCGCAGAAATGACCGGTAATGTATTGGTATAAGCCGTTAAAGAAATACACCCTGTTTGCGGGCGGCTTGCTGCTGCTGGGCAGCTGGTACGCCTGCAAACCGGAAATAAAAGAAACCGGCGCCACCCTGAAGTACTTTGATATGAAGGATTTCTTCAGGGCTGATTCCGCACGTTTGGCTGCCGCCAACAAGCCTGTTGTAAAAACAGTTACCCACAACGGCGTAACCGAGACAAAAAAACTGCTTATACAAAATTGGGGACAAGAGTTTGGCCTGTTTGTATCGTCGGACATTAACAAACCCGCCTGGAAGGATAGCTACACCATACAGCAAAACGCCGACAGCATAGTTTATCAAGCCAAGTTCCCGGAGCTAAAAACACGGCGGCTGGTCATAAAAAAGCAGGATGGTAAGGTGTTATCTGTATCGGTATTGAACAACGTCAGCAACTTACTCTACAACACAACCGAAAAGCTGATGTATGTACCGGGTAAGTACTACCAGATAGAAAAAGACCAGAAGGTAAAAGTAATGGGCACCAACAACTACGTGGTAAAAGGCTTATTTTAGTTGTGTTTGCCGGTAAATGTCGCCAGCTTCTCTTTCGAAAGATCAATCAGGGATGAAATGTCAGACCGGCTTGGGTTGTCTTTCAACACTTTCTCCAGGTCTCCTATTGATGCTTTGAGAGAGCTAATACCCCGTATTTTATCGTAATTCTTAATGTTGGGCTGCAGCTTAAAAATACCATACTCACGGTAGGCTATACCACGTGTTTGGAAACATTTTGTTTGTTCAGTTGGATCTATGGCTATCGCCTTAGTAAGGTCGAATATAGCACCCAGGAGGTACTTCTCCCGCTCGTCATAGGACAGGAAAGTATCTTTACCCAGGTAGCTTTTGGCACGTGCACGGTAATAATACGCCGTAGCATCAGTAGGATGAATGTATATTGTTTTTGTAAAAGCAGCTATAGACTTGCGGTAATTTTGGCTGTGATAATACGAGTAGCCCAGCATCCAATACGCGTTAGCATTGGTAGAGTCAATCATGCAGGCCTTCTCCAGTTGCGCGACAGCGCTCTTGAAGTTACCGTCCATAAAGGCTTGCTGCCCAAGTTTTACATAGGCGTTTTGTGCCGATGACTCGAGCGAAGTAATTAGCAGAAGCGAGATTATTGCGGGGAGCCTCATCAAATGCATAAACGTGTAACGGTACTCTATTAACTTGCATAAATACAAAATATTATGTGCAGGATGTACTTTTTGTAAAATTCGTGTTATCAATCATACCCCAATAAACATGACTTTTTTTCCGCAACACAAAAACAGTCAGCTGTTAAGCGCATTTTACCATTAACTTACAACCGCTTAATTAACAGATAATTACATAACCAACAATAAGATCGCCTTAAATAAACTTATCTTGGCACATCTCTTGAACTTCTGTCACCGTACAATTTAACAGGGGAATATTGAGGTTTAATTAACGGCTGCTTTTACAACGGCTGACAATTTGACGTTGAAACAACCCGAAAAAAAGGATACTAATGAGTTTTGATCCGTTTGATTTTAAAAACGCTGCCGCTATAAACGAAGATTCTGAGTTTTTCCCGCTAATGTCGTCGGAAGATGAAGAAGAAATGAATAACGAACAGGTTCCAGATATATTACCAATTCTTCCCTTACGCAATACCGTGTTATTCCCGGGTGTTGTGATACCCATTACTGTGGGTCGTGATAAGTCTATAAAGCTGATACGCGACGCCAATAAGGGCAAGCGCCTCATCGGCGTTGTAGCACAGCAGGATGTAAGTATAGAAGATCCGGGATTTGAGCAGCTGCACCGTGTGGGTACGGTTGCGCTCATCATCAAGATGCTGCAAATGCCTGATGGTAACACTACGGTGATACTACAGGGCAAAAAGCGCTTTATATTGAAGGAAGAGGTGCAAAGCGAACCTTACCTCAAGGCATCTGTAGAGCCATTTGTGGAGATCAAACCAAAGGAAGACAAAGAATTTAAAGCCATGGTATCCTCGGTTAAGGACATGGCCATGAACATTATCCAGTTGTCGCCGAATATCCCAAGCGAGGCCGGTATCGCTATCCGCAATATCGAAAGCACATCGTTCCTGATCAACTTCATATCATCCAATATGAATGCGGATATGGCGGCAAAACAAGCCTTGCTGGAAACTAAAAGCCTGCGCGATAGGATAAACCTGGTGCTGGAACACCTCACGCTGGACCTGCAAATGCTGGAACTGAAGAACCAGATACAGACCAAAGTACGTGTAGACCTGGACAAGCAGCAGCGCGATTATTTCCTGAACCAGCAGCTTAAAACCATACAGGAAGAACTTGGCGGGAACACGCCCGACCTGGAGATAGAGAATTTAAAGAAACGTGCCAAATCTAAAAAGTGGAGCAAGGAAATTGCCACCCACTTTAACAAGGAAATGGAAAAGCTGGCGCGCACCAATCCTGCGGCTGCTGATTACTCGGTACAAATAAATTACCTGGAACTATTACTGGATTTACCGTGGAACGAGTTCACCAAAGACAACTTTGACCTTAAGCGTGCGCAAAAAGTGCTGGATAAGGACCACTTTGGCCTGGATAAAGTAAAACAGCGTATAATAGAGTACCTGGCTGTGCTAAAATTAAAGCACGACATGAAAGCGCCTATCCTTTGCTTGGTAGGCCCTCCGGGTGTAGGTAAAACCTCGCTGGGTAAGTCTATTGCAAAGGCACTTGGCCGTAAATATGTTCGTATGGCGTTGGGCGGCTTACGGGATGAGGCTGAGATCCGCGGCCACCGTAAAACTTATATAGGTGCTATGCCGGGCCGTATAATACAGTCTATTAAAAAGGCAGGCGCGGCTAACCCGGTTTTTATACTGGATGAGGTAGACAAGGTAAGCACCGATTTTCGTGGCGACCCATCCTCTGCCCTGCTGGAGGTTTTGGACCCCGAGCAGAACAGCACTTTTTATGATAACTACGTAGAGATGGACTTTGATTTGTCTAACGTAATGTTTATTGCTACAGCTAACTCTTTGAGCAGCATACAGCCGGCCTTGCTGGACCGTATGGAGATCATAGAAGTGAACGGTTATACCATTGAAGAAAAGGTGGAGATAGCCAAACGCCACCTGGTGCCTAAACAGCGTGAAGCGCATGGCTTGGCTAATAAAGATGTTACGCTGAAAAACGACGTTATAGAGAAAGTAATTGAGGATTACACCCGTGAGTCCGGTGTTCGTTCGCTGGAGAAAAAGATTGGATCGGTGGTTCGTGGCGTGGCCAAAAACATTGCCATGGAAGAGCCGTACAATCCGGTGGTAAGCAAAAAGGATGTCCTGAAAATACTGGGTGCACCTATTTTTGATAAAGACTTGTACGAGAACAACGATATTGCCGGTGTGGTAACAGGCCTGGCCTGGACATCAGTTGGTGGCGATATCCTTTTCATCGAGGCAAGCCTTAGTCCCGGCAACGGAAAGCTTACGCTTACCGGTAGTTTAGGTGATGTTATGAAGGAGTCGGTTACTATCGCGCTGGCCTACCTGCGCGCGCATGCGGGAGATTTCAACATCCATCCAAAGCTGTTTGAACAGTGGGATGTGCACGTACACGTACCTGCGGGTGCAACGCCAAAGGATGGCCCGTCGGCAGGTGTTACCATGCTAACGGCACTGGTGTCTGCCTTTACACAGCGCAAGGTAAAACCCAACCTCGCCATGACCGGCGAGATTACCCTGCGTGGTCGTGTGCTGCCGGTTGGTGGTATAAAGGAAAAAATACTGGCTGCAAAACGCGCCAACATCAAAGAGATCATCCTTTGCCGCAGCAACCAGAAGGACATTGAAGAAATTAAGGAAGACTACATTAAAGACCTTCAGTTCCACTATGTAACTGATATGGGCGATGTGGTAAAACTTGCTTTACTTGATGAGAAAGTGAGCAACCCGCTGGATCTTACCATAAAGGAGACCAGCCCTAAGCCGGCACTTAACTGAGCTGCAAAGTCACAACAATATTAAAGCCCCGATATATCGAGGCTTTTTTTATTTTAGCGCATCACTTTGCTCACTTACAACCCTCAATGAAAATTAAACTATTTGCTCTGGCGGTAAGCCTGTTTGCAGCTGCCGGCGCGTATGCGCAAACACGCAGCCACGAGATCGGCTTACAGTCAGACAACGACTCCTTCCTGGCACAAGGCTCAGACAGGTATTATACCAACGGTATTTTTGCTTACTACCGTAAAGCTCTGGACGCATCCAAAAACACCAGCCTGGCCAATAAGGTACTTGGCTTTGAGGTTGGGCAAAAGCTATTTAACCCGCAATCTGCAGCCATACCATCTACAGATTACCTGGACAGGCCGTTTGCCGGCTATTTATATGCAGGTGCCTCTTTAAACCTGCTGTATAAAAACGAAAGCGCGCTTAAACTCACCGCGCGCCTAGGTATGGTTGGCCCTGCAGCAGGCGGAAAAGGCATACAGGAGTTCATTCATAAAACATTTGGCTTCTACCCTCCCGATGGCTGGCAGTACCAGATCAGGAATGATTTTGAGGTAAACCTATCGGCAGATTACACCAAGCTGATCGCGCGCGGTTCATGGATAGATGTTTCTGCAGCTACATACGCTAACCTGGGCACCGGGTTTATCAGCGCCGGAGCAGGTCCGCTGTTCAGGTTCGGCAACTTTAATCAATTATTTCAGTCGGCAAGTACACAAAGTACGGCATCAACAGGCAAGAACAGCCTGCTGCACGAGCATGAGTTTTTCTTTTACTACAAACCGCAGGCAAACGTTATAGGTTACGATGCTACCATCCAGGGCAGTATCTTTAAAGATCACCCGGAGCCGGGCACCGTGGAAGTCACCAAAGGTATCCGCCATTTTGTATTTAGTAACGAGGTAGGCGCCAATTATGTAAGCGGCAGGTTTGTTTACGGCTTGGCGGCAATATTTAACACTAAGGATGTGAAGAATGTTGCACGTGCGCACCAGTGGGGTTCTGCTACGCTGCTGTACCGGTTCAACTAATAATCAAAGTTATTTCTGCGGCCCGCTTTCTTATCAGAGTGGGCCTTTTTATTGTCCAGCCGGGCCAGTTTAGCGGCACGGCTTACCTTTACAGCTTTGCGCACTTTTGGTCTTATCAGCGCGGTGGTTAGCAGCACTATCAGCCTTTCAATCGCTATCTCTTTATTCAGGAACTGGCTGCGCTCTTCATCGCACACCACCTGCACCAGCCCGTCCTTGTTAAAGCGGCTTTGCAGTTTCTGGTTAATGGTAGTTTTCTCCTCATTGGTGAACAAACCGGACGCCGCAACATCAAACAGCAGTTCTACCTTGGTAGATACCTTGTTAACGTTTTGGCCGCCTTTGCCGCCGCTGCGCGATGTTTTATACGTAACCTCTTTTTGCAGGTCCGCCTTGCTTAAATTCATGTGTGTATTGCTAATGCTAATCAGCTCCCAGTAGGCAAACTGAAATAAAAGGTAGACCCCTGGCCCAACTCGCTATTGGCCCAGATCTTTCCGTCGTGCCGGTGGATGATCTCGGCACTTAAGTAAAGCCCTATGCCAAAGCCTGATATATTTTGCATCCCATTGCTTTCTACCCGGTAATAACGATCGAATATTTTAGATAGGTCTGCCTCGGCAATGCCCATTCCGTTATCACGTACGCTTACAATAACCTCGCTATTGGTTACTTTACACGTCACGGTAACATGGGCCTGCTTTGCCGAATATTTCATCGCATTACTGATCAGGTTTGAAAGCACAGACGCTATTTTATCTCTGTCGGCAACAATGGTAACATCATCGCAGTCATTTATCTCTACCGGATGGCTGGTTGTTGTCATCGTGAACTCCTCTACAACCTCTTTGATAAGATCATGCAGGTAAAATTCATGTTTTACAATGGTGATTTTACCCGATTCCAGGCGTGATATATTCAGGAAGCCATTAATCATGGTACTCATACGGCGTACCAATGTGCCTGCTTTATCCATGGCGCTACCCAGGAACTTATCCTCGCTCGATCGCAGTTTAGCCTCGGCAACCTGTACAATTGCGGTAAGCGATGTAAGCGGCGTTTTCAGTTCATGGCTCACCATACCTATGAAGTCATTTTTACGGGCATCATCCATTTTTTGCTCCGTGATATCGGCAATCACCCCGGTAATGTAGATTGTGCCCTGCTCGCTGGTAACCACCTTCCCTACCGATCGCACCCAACGCTCTTTATTACCGGCCACATTAACCGGGTACTCTACCTTAAAGCTGGTGTTGTTTTTAAAAGAAGCGTCTACGGCATCTGTTATCCGTTTCCGGTGATCTTGCGGAATGCGCTCGAGCGCTTCTTCATAAGTGAAACCACCTTCTAAGGGCAGCCCAAATATGGCATTGAACCGCTCGGAGGTGTCAAATCGGCCTGTATCACTTTCATAGTACCACGTACCCAACTCACCCGAGTCGGTGGCAATGCGAAGGCTTTCTTCAGCCAGCGCAATCCTGGCATTAACTATAGCCAATTTTTCTTCAGCTACTTTACGGTCCGTAATATCGCTGGCGGCACCAAACCATTCAATTATGTTGCCTTCATCATCAAGAATGGGAACAGCGCGCGAAAAGGTCCAGCCGGGTGTACCGTCAACGCGGTTCACCCGGTGTTCCAGTTCAAATATCTTTTTCTCTCTTATCGCTTCTTCAATTGCAGCGTTCACCATTTCCATGTCGGCTGGATAAACGTTCTGCTCGCGCCAGCCGATCATGGGGCTATCTGTATTTTTCAGGAAACCGCGGCCATCCAGCTCCTGCATCACGGCCCAGTCCGCGCTTAAACTGTAAATCACATCAGAACTTGCTGTAACCAGCGCCCTAAGTCGCTTTTCGTTTGCAGCAACTAATTCACTTTTTATGTTATAAATTTCGGTAGAGTTAGCCATTACTTAAGAAATCGAAAGTAGTGAAATGTTTTGATAAGAACAGCGCGTATTCAGAGCCGCTCTAAAGTTTGATGTTGTGACCCACCTTCATACCAAAGAGTTACTATAAATGAGAAAGCTGCAAAACACAATTGCAAAAAAGCTTATCTTCGTTTCCCGATGAGCAACAACATAGTAGTAGCAATAGACGGTTACTCGTCTTGCGGAAAAAGCACCTTAGCCAAAGCACTAGCAAAAAAACTCAACTTTATATATGTTGACAGCGGTGCCATGTACCGTGCGGTTACACTTTATTTCCTGAGGAATAACATTGACATGAATGATCATCAGGCAATAGAAGTGGCGTTAAAAGACATTCACCTTAATTTTCACTCCCGCGATTATGAATCGCACATCTTACTGAACGAAGAAGAAGTATCTGAAGAGATACGCCTGATGCCCGTGTCAGAAAATGTAAGTACTATAGCCGCGTTGCGCGAAGTGCGGCGGGAGATGGTAAAACAACAGCAGCGCATGGGCCGCTCGAAAAATATTGTAATGGATGGCCGTGATATTGGCACAGCAGTATTCCCTCACGCCTCTTTAAAGCTTTTCATGACAGCCGACCCTAAGGTACGTGCCGAACGCCGCTATAAAGAGATCCACTCAAAAAACCCGGAGGTTACCCTGGAAGAGGTTTTTGAAAACCTTGCTCATCGCGATTATGCCGACACTACCCGTACAGAAAGCCCCCTGGTAAGAGCGGAAGACGCTGTAATACTGGACAATACTAATCTTACCCAGGAGCAGCAGTTACAATTTGCATTGGACAGGATAACGCCGCTGCTGAAAGTCTGAATCAGAATTTTAGGATTTTAGAATTAACAGCATGGTTATCCTGTGAAGCGTCGTTGCCCGGTACGAGGCAATCACCACGCCACATCTAAAAGTTTTGAGATTGCTTCGTACCTCGCAATGACGCGTCAGAGCCTTTTCGCTTCAGCTTTCTGTATTTAGCTTTAAGCTTTCTGCTCTTCGCTTTACGCTTTCTGCTTACCCAGCTTTCACCGCGCTCACCCCGAACTTGTTCAGGAAGTCTACACCTTCATCACTGGCAAGGCCTTTGTATTGCGCGTACGATTTATCGAAATATACCTGTTTGATGCCAGCCGAGTAAATAAGCCTTGCGCAGGGCAGGCAGGGCGATAAGGTAGTGTATAAAGTTGCACCTTCCAGGTTGGCACCATTCTTTACCGCATACAGTATAGCGTTTTCTTCGGCATGTAATGCAAGCGAGCAACTGCCTTTGCTATCGCGCGGACAGCCTGTTTCGGGAAACTCTTCATCGCAGTTATGCGTGCCGGCAGGTGGTCCGTTATACCCTATTGATATAATACGGGTATCCTTTGCTAGCACTGCCCCTACCTGTGCCTTAACGCAGTGTGAACGTTTAGCCAGGTCCGTCGCCAGGTTCATGAAGATGTTATCGAAAGTTGGTTTGTCCATTTAGAGGTAGTCAGACTCGAATTTAAGAATTGGCCGAATTTAAGAATTATGGACAAAGGATTTCTGCTTATTCTCTAATTCTAAAAAAATCAGGTTCACACAAAAAGGGGTTAGTTAACCTTCGTTAACTAACCCCTTTTTATGATGGTATAATATTCTGTGAATTCTAGAATTGTGTAAATTCTGATTTAGACGATTAATGTCCGCCGCCCGCTTCCAGGTTGTCAACATCTATACCTTGTTTCTTCAATTCAACGCCGGCCTTCCATGCAAAGAATGCCAGGTAAGCAAAACCAATCACCGGGACAATGTATGATGCATGTATACCGCTGCTATCAGCCAATATACCCTGCACTGGCGGAATAATAGAGCCACCAAGGATCATCATGATCAGGAATGCCGAACCCTGGCTGGTGTATTTACCCAAGCCGGTAACAGACAGCGAGAAGATAGATGGCCACATGATTGAGCAGCACAGGCCGCCTGCAGTAAACGAGAAAATAGCGATCATGCCGGCGCTCATTAAACCAACTATCATGAAGATAGCGCCAAGTACGCCAAACAATGCCAGCGTACGTACAGGCTTTTGATTACCGATTAAGAAGCCTATAACCAACACAGCCACAAAGCCTGCATAAGGTATTAGCATACTAACGTTGGTGCCGCTGATGCTGTTTACCAACAGTACCACACCAAAGGCTATAAACGGAACGATTACCGTAAGCACAAACTTCATGGTTTTAGAAAGGTTAAACGCTGCGATAGCACCTGTCCAGCGGCCTATCATCAAGCTACCCCAATAAAGGGATATAAAGGGTGCTACCTGGTCGGTAGTGTAGCTGCCAAAAGCAGGCGTTTCCAGCAATGCACCCATATTACTTTGGATGGTAACTTCAACACCCACGTAAGTAAAGATGGCCAGCATACCCAATATCAATTGCGGATACTGCATTGCGCCCCAGCCTTCTTTATGCTTGCTGCTGGTTGCTATAGTAGAAAGTAAGGTGATCAGGATAATTGCCAATGATGCGTATACAAAGTATGCCTTAGGCACATGGGTTGCATCAGCAAGCGGGCTTGCAGCTAAAATTAGCAGGAACGCGATAAAGATAACGCCCAATGGTTTGTTTGCCTTATTACTTGGTTCTATCTTTTCGTCGCTGGTTACTGTTGGCAGTTTAGATATCCAGAAAAAGGCCGCAACTGCTATAAACAAGCCGGCCAGGATGAGATAAAGGGTGTTAACCGATGATATTTTTACCTGTTCGGCAGGTATTTTAGCTGATGCAGATCCGAACAAAACAAAACCAACAATTACCGGCCCCCAAATACTACCAAAGTTATTTACGCCCCCTGCAAAGTTTAAGCGGTGTGTACCGGTTTCGGCACTGCCTAATGCAACCACAAATGGGTTTGCAGCGGTTTGCTGTAATGAAAAGCCCAGGGCTATAATAAAGAATGTTAACAGGATGAACGCGAACGAACCGGAGTTAATAGCGGGCACCATAATAAGCGCGCCAACAGCAGATAGCAGTAGCCCGTAGATGATACCGTTCTTATATCCTATTTTATTTAGAATATCCACCTTGGTGGCTGCAGAAGCAAAATACAATATCAGCGAGCCGATAAAATACCCACCGTAGAAGGTAAAGTCGATAAGCTGAGATTCGAATTGTGAAAGATGAAAATGTGCTTTACAAAAAGGGATGAAGATACCATTAGAGGCTGCCAGGAAGCCCCAGAAAAAGAATACCGTTACCAGCGTATATAATGCCGAACCGTTACTCTTGGAGTTGTTTTGTTCCATTGTCTGTTGATCAGTTTGTTTGGTGTTGATGTTTTAAACCACTAAACTTAAAGGAATTTTTATAATTAGCTCATAATTTTTTCAAAATATAAATCACAACTTTGCCTTTTGCTGTTTAAAGAATATTAATTGCATATTCGTATCCTGCTTTTTATAGCAGGACAATACTTAATATAAGCCGGACTTAATGATAGAAGCTGTTATTTCGGGGATAGGTTTTGGATTGGTACTCACCTTCATAACCGGCCCGGTGTTCTTCGCTCTAATTAAAACCAGTATCGAGAAAGGCTTTCACGCAGGTGTTGCTTTAGCCCTTGGCGTTGTCTGCAGCGATGTTGTATTCGTCGGAGCCATTCTTTTTGGTTCGCAGCTTTTTACGGTAAGCGCACAAACCAAAACCCTGGTAGGTGTATTTGGCGCGGTGATACTTTTCGCCATCGGCATCTATTACCTCTTCAAAAAAAGCGAGGTGAACTACCAGAATACCGTGCCTACGAATGTAGACCGTGCCGGGTATTTTCTGAAGGGTTTCCTGATGTGCATTTTTAACCCTACTATACTTTTCCACTGGACGGTGGTTATTGGTGCGGCCAGTACCGTGTACCACCAGGGCGTGCACAACCGCAGCCTTAAAATAGCCATTATGTTCCTGACCATTTTGCTTGTACAATTTGCCCTAGACACCACCAAAGCTTTTTACGCTAATAAGCTGCGAGATAAAATATCGGTTAAGCTGGTGCACCGGCTTAACCAGGTTGCCGGTATCGCGCTAATTATAGCTTCCCTTGTACTGGTAGACAGGCTGGTGACCCATTATGTATTCAGCGCCTCTATCGGGTCGTAGTAAATCAGTCACTGCAAGATTAATTGCTCAATTTATCGCAGCTGTAACACCGCAGGTGGCGTCAGACAGGTTAAAACTAAATGTCTGATTCTCAATACATCTTGAAATGACTTGCATTTAACAAGTGTATCATGGTCGCAAAAACTGTAACATGTTCAAACATTCATTTTTTGCAAGTAACTAGAGATCAGATAACTATTTATAAAATCACAAAAAAGAGTGTAACAGGTGTAACACCTTCACGTGTTACAGTTTTGCTATAACAAAAAAGGCGATGAATTCTTCATCGCCTTAATATTATCGTTCAACGTTTATTTTACATGTAAGCCCGTTGGTTCTTGCCTTCCATCCAGTTAACAAAAGCGCGGTTCACCACCTTGTTGCCGCCTGGTGTAGGGTAATCGCCGCTAAAGTACCAGTCGCCCAGGTGATCAGGGCAGGCTTTGTGCAGGTTATCAAGGGTTTGATAAAGCACCTGTACTTCGCACTTAATGTTCTTAGGAGTGATGATCTGTGCTATACGGTCAGATATCTCCTGATCAGTAAACGGCTCGTATATGGCTTTCACGTAATTTACCACTTGTTCTTTAGGTAGCTTAGAGCTGTCCTTACACTTTTGGTAAACTTCCAGTATCACATCGTCCTTACCGGCATCCTTTAGCAAGCTGATAGCAGCTTCAAAAGCCACGAACTCGCCCATGCGCGACATATCTATGCCGTAGCAATCCGGGTAACGTATCTGCGGAGCAGATGACACCACAACCACTTTCTTAGGACCAAGGCGGTCAAGTATTTTCAAGATGCTTTGTTTCAATGTAGTGCCACGAACAATGGAGTCGTCAAGTACCACCAGCTTATCCGTATCATTCTTGATCAGGCCATAAGTGGTATCGTACACGTGGGCCACCATTTCGCTGCGGTCGGCATCCTGTGTGATGAAAGTACGAAGCTTTACATCCTTAATGGCAATCTTCTCAACGCGCGGTGCCAGGTATAAAATCTCCTTTAGCTCCTCGTCGCTTAGCTTACCGTTACCGGCTATAAGCTTGTCGTGCTGATATTGCTTGATGTACTTGTGCACACCTTCCACCATGCCGTAAAAAGCAACTTCTGCAGTGTTAGGGATGTACGAGAATACGGTGTTCTTAATATCATTATCAACAGCGTTCAATATCTGTGGGCAAAGCAACCTGCCCAGCTGTTTACGTTCGCGGTAGATAGAAGCATCGCTGCCACGGGAGAAATAGATGCGCTCGAAAGAGCATGCTTTTTTCTCCTTAGGTTCGCTAAATTCTTCCTCGGTAACTTTGCCGTTCTTTTTAACAATAAGGGCATGGCCGGGCTGTATTTCCTTTACTTCCCCTATCGGGATGTTAAAGGCAGTCTGGATAGCAGGGCGCTCGGAAGCGGCAACAACTATCTCGTCATTAGCATAGTAAAATGCAGGGCGTATACCAGACGGATCGCGCATAACAAACGCATCACCATGACCTAATATGCCTGCTATGGTGTAACCACCGTCCCAGTTCTTGGCAGATTTGCGCAAGATCTTGGCTACGTCCATATCGTTGGCTATCAGCTTGCTTATCTCCGCATTATCATCAAGCCCTTCACGCTTGTACTGATCGAACAGACCCTGAACTTCGGTATCAATAAAGTGGCCCATCTTTTCAAGCACAGTTACAGTATCGGCCTTTTCTTTTGGATGCTGGCCGAGATCGTAAAGCTGTTGCAGCAATTCATCAACATTGGTCATGTTAAAGTTACCGGCAATAACCAGGTTACGGGTCATCCAGTTGTTCTGGCGTAGGAACGGGTGGCAGCTTTCTATACTGTTTTTGCCATGTGTACCATAACGCAAATGGCCCAACAGAACTTCGCCGGTAAAGCTTATGTGTTCTTTGAGCCATTCGGTATCAGCCATCTTTTCAGGCGTCTCCTTTTGTATCTCCGCGAATTTCTTCTGGATATACTCAAAAATATCCGCCACCGCATTAGACGCCATGGATCGGTGCCTGCTGATGTACCTTTTGCCCGGCTCAATATCCAATTTAATGGTAGCAACACCCGCGCCGTCTTGACCGCGGTTGTGCTGTTTTTCCATTAAAAGATAGAGTTTATTTAAGCCGTACAGCGCTGTGCCATACTTTTTCTGGTAATAAGATAGCGGCTTTAACAGTCTGATGAATGCAACGCCGCATTCATGTTTAATCTGATCGCTCATGATTGGGAATGAGCTCGCAAAGGTAAAACTTTATCTTAAATAGTGTTTAAACATATTGTCATTATTATGCATTAATTATATCAGTTCAACAAGCTGGTTCAACGCTAAGAAGAATTGCGATTTGATGTAACTTAGGTGTCAATTGGTAAAATACTATCAACATTAAAGCGGATATCGCTGTTACCTTTACCATGAACATAATCTATCCTAATATGAAGAAATCCGTTCTTGTTGCATTGGCATTGTCGCTGTTTGTATCTATAAATACATTTGCTCAAAAGAAAGCCAAACCGCTTTTTACCATGCCTATAGGCGTACAATCTTACACGTATCGGGCCACCCTCGCCACCAATACTGAAGCAGTACTTGACAGCGTTAAGGCGCTCGGCATTACTGAAATGGAAGGTCCAAATCCAAAGGGAGTTGATCCTTATAAGTTTAAAAAGCTGCTAAATCAACGTGGGATCAGCATGCCATCTATTGGTGTTGATTACGACATGCTGGTGAAAGACCCGCTGGAGGTGGTACGACTGGCCGGTATATTGAACGCCAGATATGTTATGGTTGCCTGGATACCACACGGTAAAACGTTTAACATTGCAGATGCCGAAAAAGCAGTAAACGATTTTAACAAAGCGGGACGTATTTTGAAAGCCAACAGTATTACGCTTTGCTATCACAACCACGGCTACGAGTTTGGAGAATACAAGGACGGAACCCTGTTCGATTACATAGTAAAGAATACCAATCCTAAATATGTGTCCTTCGAACTGGATATGTTATGGGCCTTCCACGGCGGTGCAGACCCTGCTAAGCTGTTGTATAAATACCCAAAGCGCTGGAAAATGATGCACCTAAAAGATATTCGCAAAGGGGTAGCTAACGACCTTACCGGCGGTACTGATATTAAAAATGATGTTGCATTAGGCACCGGCCAGATAAACGTACCGGAGGTTATAAAAGCTGCGAAAGCAGTGGGCATCAAGCATTATTTTATTGAGGACGAAAGCCCCGATCATGCTAAACAGATACCACAAACAATAAAGTATTTGAAAAGCCTTTAAAGACATGGAACGCTTAAGCGGACAAGTTAAGTAAGTTCGCTTAAAGCGTTTATTCTTTATAAAACGACCTGATCACCACTATCCATAAGCGCCTACTTTCTAAACCCTACCAATTTGTGCAGGGTACCAGGATCGTAAACCTTGCCCCCTTTTATTACTACGTTTACGTTACGGGTGTTGCTGATGTTGGTGAGCGGGTCACCATCCACAATGATAAGATCGGCGCTTTTCCCGGCGGTTACTGATCCTGTTTTGCTGCCAAGCCCCATTACCTGCGCCGGAATGATAGTTGCAGTTTTTAAAGCTTGTGCAGGCGTTAACCCTGCGTTTACATAAAGCTCAAGCTCGCGGTGTACACTAAAGCCGGGGAAACCCATATCAGTACCCGCCACAATCGGCACGCCGGCATCATATAGTTTCTTTACGATCTGTCCAAATGCATCTGTTATGGGCTTAAGTTTTGCAGCCTGGTCTGGTTCTTCACCGGTTGTTTTAAACTGTGTTTGCAGTGGTAACGGCAAATCGTAAAAACGGGGCTCCATCTTGGTAATATCTTCCTTGATGTTGCGCATGCTTAGATCGTACACCGCAAGCGTCGGGTCAATCACAACCTTGTGATCAACCAGGAATTTAATGTTCTTAACGTTAACGCTGTCGTTGAAATCAATAGAGCGGTCTTTATTCCGCTTCATCATCGAATAAACGTACTGAATGTGATTAACCATGTTCATGCCCGAATCAACACCCGTCCGTACTGACATGTAGTTAGGAATATGGCCGGTAACGGTTAGTCCAAGCCGGTGCGCCTCATCACAGATCACTTTTAATATTGCCGGCTTAACAGAACTGTAAACCTTAATCTGGTCGAAGCCTCTTTCTTTATAGGTATCAACAGCTTTAATGGCTTCTTCTTTTGTGTCGGCCTGAATTATGCCGAGCGACATTGGCCCTTTTCCGTCTATAATCCCCGCCATTAGTATTTTAGGACCAATACCCTTGCCCCCATCAATGGCGTCGCGAATGGCATCTATGAAGCCCAGCTCGTTGCCGCAGTCGCGTACAGTAGTTACGCCTGCCGCAAGGTAAGCCGGCCCCCACTCCGTTTGCTCAAAGTGGGCGTGCATATCCCAAAGACCTGGCATTATGCTTTTCCCTGTGGCATCTATCACCTGTGCGCCCGCCGGAACGGTTGATTTACCTATGCTTTCTATTTTTCCATCCTTCGATATTATTAACGAATTAGGGACGCTGGTGCCCGTAAGTACATCAATAATATTACCGCCTTTAATAGCAATTACACCTGTAGAGCCTTTTTGCGCCGGAGCCGCTTTGGAGAAAGCCTCCATGCCGTAACCTGCTGCGCGTTTAATCAACTCGGGCAGTAAACTTTCATAAGGCTCGCTCATCATCTCTGTCTTGTCGCCTTCGGCATCAATGGTGAGGATGCAGATGAGGTTACCCGCGGCATCGGTCCATACCTGCTCGTCGCCCCAAATGAGGCCGCTGATGGTGTAACGAACGAGCGATAACGGTTTACCCTCAAACGTGAGTGCATCCGTACCCGCCTTTCTGATCTGCAATGCGCCGAATGGCAGCGTGTTGATAGTAGCCGGTTGTTTATGATTGTTCCAATACTTTAACAGCAGCATTTGAACGGTCGCCGGCGAGTAACCCGTAACAGGGAAGGTTAAAGCACCAACGGTTTTTGTATAGGTTGAATCGCCGACTCGTATAGTGGCCGAGCCTCCCTGCATCTTAATAGCATCATCCACCTTGGAGAACCTAGATGTTTGGCCTTTTACAACAAGCTCCAGTGGCTCATACACCGGGTTTACTTTTACTGTAGCTTTTAGCGGCACCGGGCTGCCACGATCAACAAATTTAAAGTCTACCTCATAGGTTTTTGAGTCCTTGTTATTGGTAACCTTGTAGGTCTCCTTGCCAATATGCTGCTCAAATTTATGCAGCAGGAACACGCCGCTATCAGCAGGTTTATCCTGCGCACTGGCAGTATATAAAATTGATGATAAGATAACAAGGGTAAAAATACGTTTCATGCGATGAGGTGCTGTGTTCACCAAATATAATGAAAACTGTAAACGAGATTTAACAAGTTCCCGGATTTATAATGGTGTAATACCGGGGAGTGTTTCGTTTCGGTAAAGCGAAACACCCGAAACACTTATTTTAATTAATCCACTCGTTATCAGAAATTAAAAAAAAAGCGAAACAACCCGAAACAGTCCCACATTTATAGCTAATTGTATAAACATCTAGCAATAAATCTCTTACATTATTTTAGCCGTTTTACCTGGTAAAAGCGAACACTCCGGGCGAAACACTTTAAGGTTAGATCTACAGCTTCTCACCATGTTGACTTATATCCAGGCCAACCAGCTCGTCCTCGTAAGGTACACGCAGCGGCGAGATCATATCTGTAACCTTTAGCAACAGCATCGACCCAAAGAAAGAGAATATGGAGGTAGCTACCAGTGCCACCAATTGTATCAGGAATAAATGCGTATGGCCAAAGAACAAGCCTTCGCCTGTGGTGATGCCGGGGTTTACTTTTTGGCTGGCGAACACACCGGTAAGCAGCATACCTACCATACCACCCACGCCATGGCAGGGGAATACATCCAGCGTGTCATCAATACTGGTGCGGGTGCGCCACTCTACTACCAGGTTACTTACCACTGCCGATATAATGCCTATGGCCAGTGAGTGCGGCACGCTTACATAACCGGCTGCGGGAGTAATAGCCACCAAACCTACTACGGCGCCTATACAGGTGCCCATTGCAGAGGGTTTGCGCTTGCGCAGTATGTCGAAAAATATCCACGTAACACCCGCGGCTGCAGATGCTGTTGTGCTGGTGGCCAACGCAATTACCGCTGTATGGTTTGCACCAAATGCCGAACCAGCATTAAAACCGAACCAACCGAACCACAGCAAGCCGGTACCTATCATTACATAGGTGATACGTGCCGGCGAATGATTGGCCTCGTTGCGGCGCTTAAGATAAAGCGCCGATGCCAGCGCCGCCCAGCCGGCAGACATGTGCACTACTGTACCACCTGCAAAATCAAGCACGCCCAGCTTAGCTAATATACCCTCCGGGTGCCAGGTGGCATGTGCCAGCGGCGAGAAGATGAACACGGAAAAAAGGCAAAGGAAAATGATGTAAGAATTAAATCGGATACGCTCTGCAAACGCGCCGGTGATAAGTGCCGGGGTAATTATAGCAAACTTAAGTTGGTACATGGCAAAAAGCAGCAAAGGGATGGTTGGCGCCAACTTCCAGCTTGCGTTACCCAGCATGCCTTTCATCATAAAAAAGGTTGAGGGGTTACCTATAATGCCGCCAATGCTGTCCCCAAAAGCCAGGCTAAAACCAAATACGCCCCACATCACCGTGATGATAACCATACAAACAATGCTCTGCAGCATGGTAGATATTACGTTCTTCTTATTCACCATACCGCCATAAAAGAACGCCAGCCCGGGTGTCATGATCAGCACCAGCGCGGTAGACATCAGCATCCAGGCAATATCGCCGGTATTAAAATTTGCTGTGGTAGTTGTATCATGATCTACCGAGGGAAACGCAAAAGTTAGCACCAGGATGACCAGAATAATGAAGAAGGGGATATAACGTTTCATATTTTACAGCACTCTTTGCTAAGAATGGCTGAAAATATAATTTTTTCATGCATTTGTAATGAAATTTATAAAATTTCTATTAACTACATGTACTTTATCAACAAATTTGGGAAAATTCCAAAAATAAGCAGCACTGCAGCCAGTATTGTAGATAATACCACCAGCTTTATAGACCACTTGTTTTCGCTAACCAGCAATTCCGACCGGCGAATGAAAAGATTAAGCGGAATTTTGATGTAATAGAACAGCGAAACCACTGTTACCAGCGCCCCAACAGCCATTAGTGCAGCCAACCAGGTATCATGCGTATGCTGATAGGTGCCGTAAAGCGCCGAAAAGACAAATAACTTGGCTGTGAAACCAGCGCTCACCGGTATACCTGTAAGTGAAACCAGAACCACCACAAAAGCTACTGATGCCAGCGGGTATTTAAATCCCAGCCCCTTGTAGTCGCGCACGTCGGTTATACCTTCTGCGTTCTCAAAATAGTTAGCAAGTGCCAGCGCGGCAATATTGGCAATACCGTATACCAGCAGGTAGTAGCTTAGCGCCTGTATGCCCTGCCCTATAAATGTGGTTACCGCCATTAACGCGAAACCGGTATGCCCTATGCTGGAATAAGCCAGCATACGTTTTACGTTGTTCTGCATTACGGCAGCAAAGTTGCCCCCTATCATTGTTATAATGCCAATGACCGAAAATGCCGCCCGGATGTCAAACCCTGTCCAGCCGCCGTAAAATATCAGCGGGGTAATAAAGTTTACCAATAAACCAAATGCCGCAATTTTAGGCAGGGTAGACAGGTAAGCCGTAATAGGTGTAGCAGCGCCCTCGTAAACATCAGGCACCCAAAAATGCGCCGGGATAAACGATATTTTAAAGCCGATGCCCACCAAAATAAGTATTACCGCAAAAGATACGCTCAGCGGGTTTACGTGCCCCAGCTGCTGTACCACTATCGGGTTAAACAGGTTCAGTTCGCCCGTAAAGGCGTAAACCAGCGAAATGCCATACAACATTACTGCCGATGACGCCGCGCCGAACAACACATATTTAAGCCCCGCTTCGGCACTGATGCCATTCTCGGTTTTATATGCTACCAGCAGGTACGAAGCTATAGAAACCATTTCTACCGACAGGTACATAGCCAGCATGTTTACAGCCATTACCATAATATGCAGCCCCAGCAAAGAGCCGGTAACAATGCTGTACAGGTCCGACAGGCCTTTACGGTGTATCTTAAGGCGGTTATCCCAGCTAAAGTACAGCAGCAGTATAAACGCCAGCACCCCTACTATCATTTTAAAGATGATGGCCATGTGATTAAGCAGCAGCATACCGCTAAATATGAACTGCGGACCGGAGGCTATCATGCTAAACTGCTGCGCGTCCTTAAACAGCACCAGCAGCACCCCGGCAGCGGCAACTATCCGGCACAACCAGGCGGAGTTCTTGCCGAACAGAAGATCGGTAAGCAATACCACAACAAACAACACCGTGATGTACACCTCGGGCATTAAGTAGGGTAAGCTAACAAGGGCGCCGCTTAACTGTTTAGATATGTCGGATAGTTGGTCCTGCATGGGTTATTGTACAATTACTACTTGATTTTTAGGGTATTTTACCTGGTACTTAACACGCAGTTGTTTGGCTTCCTGCGGTGCCAGCGTTAAGTTCCACGACAGCTTGCCGGTAACTTTATCCATTTCCGCACCGCTGGTTTCCTGCGCATCTATCTCAATAGCGGTATTCTGTGACACCGGTACCTGGTCTTCAACCAATATGTTTACAGGCTGCGTTTTACGGTTCTTTACTGATATTAGCCAATCGCGGGTTTCTTTTTTACTTGAGCCCAGCAGGCCCTGCTTTTCGTTTAAGTCTTTTTGCAACGTGCGTTTTACCAGAATACTCTTATCTACGCCTAACGACAGTTGCAACGTGTCACTAGCAGTATGTGTATCTAATACAGATTTCCCTACGAAAGTTCCCTCAAAGAATATGCTGGCTTCTCCCGAAAGGAAGTTAAACTTAGTCCAGTCAATTATTCTGGCATTAAGAAATACATCTGTGTTTAACTTAGGTGCCACATAGTACTGGTAGGTAGCCGGTATGGTCACTTGGTCTATCTCTACGGTATACGGCTTGCCGTCGTTTGGGATAGAGAAAGGATTTTGAATTTTAAATTCTATGTTGGTCTGGTTTTCCGTCGGATTAACAGCAACCCTGTTTGTGCTCCTGAATTCGTTTACTACAACCACCTCGTTTAAAGATTGGCTCGAATAACTTTTATCTGCCATAGGGCGCGGCGTATATAAGTTCAGGTAATAAGGATTCAATTCTGGCTTTACGCCGCTTACAGAAGGGTCTCCGGTAGACAATGTCAATTTTACATTCTTCCAATCTTCGCCACAACGTTGAGACACATTTGCTTTATAGGCTATTGTTATTGGGCTGTTCACATTTTTGGCACGGATGTCGTAAGTTGGGTACCAAAATGCGTTGCCTACAGCGTAGCTCAAAGTAAAGTTGGCTTGTAAGGCTATTTTGGAAGATATATTTACGACGATATTACTGGTAGAGGGTAACTGGCTTCTTTGTAAGGCATCAAGCTGGCTGTCATACTTCTCTAGCTGTTCGTTCAGCTTTTGAAGTTCGTTGTTTATCACCAGTTCCTTTTTCTTTATTTCAGTTAGACGCAAGGTTTGAAAATCAAGAGCTGCTCTTAATTTTACTACGTCCAGCCCACCGGTTTGACCGTTTCCCACCTGATTTTTGGCAAGCATGTTGGCTTCTTCCTGATTAATATTCAGCAATGCAGTTTGCAGTGCGATTTTATCTTTCAAACTTTTTTGCATTGTCTGCAACTCTTCGGTTTGTTTGGTTTTAGCAGACTCACCTAAAAAATTACGCTCATGCTTAACGGACAGAATGGTAAAATCTCCGGCAGCACGTACCTGAATGCTTGGTACATTTATATTGGGGGATAAATTCTCGAAAACAAGTGCATAGTTACCTGGTACAATATTCACTAAAGATGTTCTTGTAACTTGCGCGCCATTAAGGAACACTGTTACGTTCTCAATTTTTGAGGCAACCTTCTGTCCTTCTTCTGCGCGGGCGGCAGCAAAGCTTATCAACAGGCAGGCAATAAATAAAAATTTCTTCATGGCTTATAATTTATTTACCTGTATGATGATCTTGCCGTGCATTTTCCATAAAGGTCCAACAAATTATTTACCCATATAACTTACCAACGCCAGTACCGAGTCGTTTATCTTATCAAACACAACTGATGGCATTACACCTAAGCCCAGCGCGATCAGCGCCAGCGGCAGCAGCGTAGCGGTTTCCCTAAAGTTGAGATCAGTCAGTGCAATGCGCCATATCTCCCCTCCTTTTAGGGACAGTTTACCAAAGAACATGCGCTGCAACGTCCACAGGAAATAGCCCGCGCTCAATAATATACCTACCGATCCACAAATAGCCATCCAGTAAGGCAGCAATCCGTTTACCGATTGGGATTTAAAAGCACCCGCCAGCGAGAAAGCCTCTGCTACGAATGCCGAAAAGCCCGGTAAACCCAATGACGCAAAAAATGCGATCATGACATAAACCGTATAGCGCGGCATCAGGTTACCTAATCCACGGAAATGGTATATATACCGGTCGTGCACGCGGTTGTAAATAACACCAACCAAAAAGAACAGCATAGTAGACAGGAAGCCATGGCTTACCATCTGCATAATGGCGCCGCTAATCCCTTCGGCAGTATTAGAGGCTATACCCAGCAACACAAAGCCCATATGTGATACGGAGGAATAGGCGATAAGTCGTTTCAGGTCTTGTTGCGCCAACGCATTGAAGGCACCGTATAAGATGGAGATAACGCCGAGCAAGCCCAGCCAAAACGCCGACTGGTGCGCAGCATCAGGGAAGATACCCATGCAGATACGGATGATACCATAACCACCAATCTTTAACAGCACGCCGGCAAGTATAATAGATACAGGGGTTGGCGCTTCTACGTGCGCATCGGGCAGCCAGGTATGTAAAGGCACAACGGGTACTTTAATGGCAAAGGCCACAAACAGCACCACAAAGCCCACCATACGCGCAGGCAGGCCAAATATGGTTTGATGCGTAACGGTGGAGAATATAGAACTCCGGACGTAATTGGCCGGGTCCATCATCGTGATCATGTTAAATGTGTGATCGCCGGTGCTGCGGTCCTTTACAGACAGGTACAGCCCTACCATCACCAGCAGCATGAACACCGAGCCAAAAAGCGTGTACAGGAAGAATTTGATGGCCGCGTATTCGCGCCGTGCGCCACCCCACATCCCTATCAGGAAATACAGTGGCAGCAGCATTAATTCGTAAAAAGTATAGAACAGGAAGAAGTCCAGCGCGCAGAACACACCCACTACTGCCATATCCAGCAGCAGGAACAGCGCGAAGAAGCCCTTGAGGTTTCCTTTTATCTCCCACGAGGCAATAGCGGCAACCACCATTACCAAACACGTCATCACCATTAGGGTAATGGAGATACCGTCTATCCCTACAAAATAGTCTATCTGCATGCGGCCCAGCGCGCCAAGGTCCAGGTGTATCCAGGGCAGCTTCTGCACAAACTGGAACTGCTCTTCATGATTGATCCCAGCGAAACCGGCACCCGTTTGAAAGTTTAAATACATCCAGATGCTGATACCTAACTGCACCAGCGTAGCAACTAATGTGATGTACTTGTAAGCAACCCGTAACGACGAAGGCAGCAGCAATACAATAAGGCCGAACAACGCAGGGGTAAATATGAGCAGGGTTAATATGTTCATCAGGTCCAGATCAGTTTAAATACAAAAAATACAATTACTGCCAGCAGCATGCTATACAGGTAATACTGGATTTTACCGCCCTGGAAACGACGTGTAAAATTACTTATCGACATGACAATTCGGGCAAGCAGCCACAAAATACCATCTATAATATATTTGTCGATCCAGGCGGAGGCTTTAGCTATCAATTGTCCGGTTTTCTCGAGCAAATGTATAAAGCCATCCACCACCTTACGGTCAAACCAGAAAGCGGCGGTGCTGAGCGCCATCACGTACTTTACAATAACCCGGTTGTAAAACCTATCAATATACCACTCGTTGCAGGATATCCGGAACAGCAGGTTGTTCTGCGGGAACGCCCAGGTATTCCGTTTTACATAAATCACGTATGCGCCGTACATCACCATCAGGCTGAAAACGTTTACCAGCACGGGTACAACAAGATGGTAAGCACCCTCTACAGCTGGTGCATTCGCCTGCATCAGCCCGGCAAAGGGCCAGGCATGCTCGTAAGAGAACGGATTGATACTAAACAGCGGGAACAAGCAGCAAAGCGCAAGCAATATTAAAGGCGCCTTATAACCCCAGCCGCCATCGCTAATGTGCACGCTGATGTTCGGGTTCATTTGCAGCAGGCGGAACTCGCCGAAGAATACTTTTACAACAAGCCTGGTGACGTAAAAGGCCGTTAGCCAGCTGGTGAAGGCGGCTATAGCAGGGACAAGTTTAAAGATGCCGCTTTTGCCATCGCTCCAGTTAAAGGCTTGTATCAGTATGCCATCTTTAGACAGGTACCCAGATGTAAGCGGTAGGCCTATCAAAGCTAGCGCACCCACTACAGCTACGATAAAAGTAACCGGAAGTTGTTTACGCAGGCCACCCATGTGGAGGATATTTTGCGGATCTATGTCGAGGTTGTTTTCGTCACTGATGTGTTTTACTTCGTGAATAATAACGCCCGCCACCAGGAACAACAAGCATTTAAAGAACGCGTGCGTAGCCAGGTGGAATAGCGACGATGAGTATGCGCCAACCCCCATTGCCATTACCATATAGCCCAGTTGTGATACCGTAGAGTACGCCAGGATGCGTTTAAGATCGTTTTGTGTAAGGGCGATGGTGGCTGCCATAAAAGCAGTAAAGCAACCGATAATAGCCAGAAAGGTAAGCTCGCCGGCATTGAATAGGGGGTAAACCCTGCCCAGCAGGAAAACGCCTGAAGCTACCATGGTAGCGGCATGTATCAATGCAGATACAGATGTAGGGCCTTCCATAGCGTCGGGCAGCCAGGTATGCAGCGGAAACTGCGAGGACTTGGCGGCAACCGCCAGGAATATCCCCGCAAACGCTACATAGTGCCACACCGCAGGCAGGTGGTTAATGGTACTCGTCCATTCGCCATTGGCGAGAACCGACGAGGTAACCAGCCCGCCAGAACGGAATAGTGCATCTATATCAAATGTACCGAACTGAACAAATAGAATGATTATAGCCGACAGCAGGCCGATATCGCCTATGCGGTTCATGATAAAGGCTTTTTTGTTGGCCGCTACCGCCTTATCTCGATGATACCAGAAACCAATAAGCAGGTACGATGAAAAGCCGACCAGCTCCCAAAACGCGTAGAAAAGCACCAGGCTATCTACAATTACCAGCGACAGCATGCTGAAACAAAAGAAGCTCAGATAACGGAAGTACAGGCTGAAGTTCTCGTCGTCTTTCATGTACGCAGTGCCGTAAACGTGCACCGGTAAAGCCACTACAGAAACCAGCCCCAATAGCAATACTGACAGGTTGTTGAGCAGTATGCCAGCGTAAACCTTAGTTGCCCCAACAGTAAACCATACGGTTTGCACATGGATCGTGTGGGTGTTCCATACCCTCGCAAAAACAGTAGCCGCCAGCACCAAACTGCCTAATATAGCCAGCGTTGATGCCCAGCCCGCAACCTTACATTTTGTAAACACCAAAAAGTTAACCGCAAAAGCAGCAAAGGGCAGTACCGCCGCCATTATGGCGAAGGTTACAGTTTGCCCGTCGGTATTTAGGTTAGCAGGGTTCAATCCTTTAACTGGTTAACTTCATCGGGATTAATGGTTTTGTACCGGCGGTATACATTAAGTATAATCGCAAGCGCTACAGCAGTGGTTGCTGCGGCCAGTACAATGGCAAACAGGGCAAACATCTGCCCGGCGTTCTTAAAGCTTTCATAACGGCTAAATGCAACCAGGTTAAGTATGGCGGCGTTCAGCATTAGTTCGATACCTATAAGTACCTGTATGGCGTTCTTTTTAGATACTACTATGAACAGCCCTATGCAAAACAACAGGGCACTCACCAGCATATAATCCTGCAAGCCTATCATTCCTTACCCTCCTTACGCGAAAGGTGCGCCGCCCCAATTAGTGCTATCATCAGCAGGATAGATATTGCTTCGAAGGGCAGCAGGTAACGCGTCATCAGGTTAATACCTATGTTGTTTATACCAGGCGTTGCAGCGGTGTTGCTTGTTTTTGACAATAGCAGCCATTCCAGGCTATCAACTTTGGCATCCAGCACCACATTCACCATTACCATCCAAAACAAGCCGGCCAATAACAAAGCAGGCCAGTTCTTTAAACTGATAAATTTATTCTCCTGTTCAGCGGCAGCTGCTAAAGCTTCCTTGCCGGACAGCATGAAGGCAAACAGAATAAGCACCAGTATGCCGCCAACGTATATCACGATTTGAGTAACGGCCACAAAGTCCGCCAGGCAAAGCACATAAAGTCCAGCCAGGGCGAATAGTGTTATAAAAAACATAAAAATGCTGCGAACAAGGTTCCTGCTCATGGCAACTGTAAGTGCCGAACCAACCGCAACCAGGCTCATGAGGTAGAACATTATTTTTATCAGGCTCACGCGCCGCCCCCCTTCGCTTTCATTGCGGCTTGTTTTGCCGCCTGCTTTTCGGCTTGCTGTTGTTCCAGTAAGCGGCGTTTCTCATCGGCTTCCTCCGGAGACATATCCGAGAACTGGTAGGTAAGCTGACCAAGGTCGAATACGGTGCGATCGTACTGATTGGTCATGGTGATGCACTCCGTAGGACATACAATAGTACACAGGCCACAGTACATACATTTGGCCATGTCTATATCAAACTTGGCAGCATAAAGCAGCTTTTTAGATCCGTCGGAGGTTTCACCGATAGTGCCCTGTGTTGATTTTATAGATTCAATATCAATACAGTTTACGGGACAAATCTTGGCACAAAGGTCACATACAATGCAATCATCAATCTCTACATCCAGTTGATAACGGCCAACCTCGGGTATAGGCAGCTGCTGTTTTGGATATTGTATGGTAGTGGTGTCTTCCTGAAGTTTAAAGTAATTGTTATCAGTAACGGACACAACCTTGCGGCGCGAATTACCGCTAAAAAGGTGCTTCAGCGTGAGGCTTAGACCCTGCGCTGCTGTTTTAAATCCGTTTACTATCTTGTTTATCACTTCTCTGCTATCAATCTTTAAAAGCCTGCTACTCGCCTAACTACTGCATTACCCACAAACGCCATACGCCAGATATCAGCATACAGGCGAACGCCGCGGGTGTAAGTACTTTCCAGCAGAGGCGCATCAGTTGGTCTACCCTTAAACGGGGCAAGGTCCAGCGGATCCACATCTGCACACCTACCAGTGCAAGCGTTTTTAACAATATCCAAATAATGCCCCATACGGTGCCTGTAGTCCACGTTGCCAATGCAATGGAGCCAACATTAGGCAGCGGCGAGTTCCATGCTCCAAGGAACAATATAACACCAACCATCGACACCAGGTACATCATGCTGTACTCGGCTAAAAATACCAGCGCGAATTGCAACCCTGTAAACTCGGTATGGAAGCCCGCAACCAGCTCAGACTCCCCTTCCGGGATATCAAAAGGTGCGCGGTTGCTTTCCGCCAGGGAGGCAATAAAATAAATAACAAAGGCCACCAGCAAATGCGGCGCCCTAAATATATTCCAGGAGAGTATCCCGCCGGTGGCAGATACATCTAAAAATCCTAAAAACTTGATCTTCTCTGCTGATAGAATGCCCTGCTGCATGGCTATTGCTTGCAAATCAAGCGTCCCGGCGATCATCACCACGGCTATCAATGCGAAACCCGCGGGTATTTCATAAGAGATGATCTGCGCAGCAGAACGCATGGCACCCAATACCGAATATTTGTTATTAGACCCCCACCCCGCCATCAGGATACCTAACGTTTCAATCGAGATGATAGCGAAAACATAGTATAACCCTATGTTAATGTTTGCAGGTACTACTCCGGGGCCCCAAGGCAAAGCCGTAAAGCCCAGGTACACACCGATAAATATGATGGCAGGTGCAAGCAGGAACAAAATCTTATCGGCAGCTGCAGGGATGATAAGCTCCTTTTGCACCATCTTCAGCATGTCGGCCGGCACTTGCAACCACCCGAACTTACCCGTTTCGGTAGGGCCTAAACGGTTTTGAATAAACGCACTAACCTTACGCTCGGCATAAACGCCAACCATTGTAAAAAGGCCTACAAAAATGAACAGACCTATTGCTACAATAAAATATGTAAGGTAAAACTCCAAGGCGTTTGCTTTAGCGTGCAAACTTACTAAATGAGCAGGATAGTTGACTCTTTTGGTAGGGGTTTTTTAGTGGTGGTAATTAGCGGCGGGAAGACTGCTTTGTTCTTCGCAATGACGATGTAGTATTGATTATTCTACCACTACACACATCCCTCACTTACATCAACGCTCTCGCTTTTTACTTCTTCGCCAAAAAACAGCGACGCATGGTGATCAAACTCGGCAGTATCGTCTATAGTGGTGTAGAAGGTGCGGGTACCTGCCTTGCTCAGCCTAATCTCCATTTCCGGGTGGCGTTTAAGATAATCCACCAAGCTGGCAGCTACTATATCTCCCTGCGCCACAACATTAACATTTGCCGGCAAATGCGCTTTTATTTTCTCCTGCAGCAAGGGGTAATGGGTGCAGGCGAGTAATATAGTGTCTATATCTGCTGATTGTTCACGCAGTTGATCCAGATAAAGTTGTACGTAATGGTCGGCCCCGGGTTTATCGTACTCGCCATTCTCTATCAGCGGCACCCATAACGGGCAGGCCTGCTGATATACTTTCAATTCGGGAAAGAAATGCTCTATCTCTAACAAGTACGATCCGCTTTGTACTGTACCCTTCGTGCCCAGCACGCCAATATTGCGGCTTTGCGTGTAGTTGCCTATCACCTCTGCCGTAGGGCGTATTACACCCAACACCCGTTTATCTGCATGCTGAGCGGGTAAATCCTGCTGTTGTATGGTACGCAACGCTTTCGCCGATGCTGTGTTACAAGCGAGGATAACCAATGGGCAGCCTTGCTTAAACATCCACTGTACGCACTCCCAGGTGTACTGGTGTATGGTAGCAAACGACCGGTTACCATAGGGAGCACGGCCGTTATCGCCCAGGTAAAGGTAATCGTACCCGGGTAGCTGCTTTACTATGGAGCGGAATACGGTTAATCCGCCAATTCCCGAATCAAATATGCCTATGGGGCTGCTGTTTGCCATTTGGTAAAAATAAAAAAAGCGCCCTGTTTGCAAGGCGCTTTAAAAATAAGTTATGGTTTAATTATTTTAAGCCTAATTGAACTTTTACAGCTGCCATCAGGTCATCAGCAGCAGGAGACACAATAAGGTCTGTCTGTGATGAATTTAAAACGTAAGTATAACCTTTTGCTTTTGCAACAGTAGCAATGGCAGCACGTGCTTTATCAATAAGCGGTTTGGTTAATTCGTTACCTTTTTCTTCTACCTTTTGCTGAGCTGTTTGCTGGTAATCCTGGAAACGTTTGCCCAGATCGTTCAGTTCAGTTTCTTTAACTGTACGTGTTGCTTCGGTCATGGTAGCGCGGTTCTTCTGGTAATCAGCGCTTTTGTTCTGCAATTCGGTATTCATCGCCTGCAGGTTATCAACATAAGTTTTTTTGAAAGCGTCTATCTGTGCACTAAGTGTTTTAGTCTCGGGCATTAAGCTAACAAGCTGCTCAAAGTTAATGTGGCCAATTTTAGATTGAGCTTGTGCAAAGTTGCCTGCAAATAACATCACTGCTGCAACCAAAGCAACTTTAAATAGTTTTTTCATTTGTTTTGTTCTGGTGTTTAAAAAATAGTTCGCGAATTTATGTATTTTTTTTTACTTGGCTAATACGCCGGGCTTAAGTCCTAAGCGGGTGATCACATCGTCGCTTTTGTTGTAACGAGGGCTTGCATATAACATTATCACTTCGCTGTTCTTGTCAAATATCATGTCGAGGTTTTCGCTCTCGGCTACTGCCTGTACTGCTTTGGACACTTTATCCTGAATTGGTTTAATAAGGAAGGTGCTTTTTTGTGAAAGCTCGCCATCCGGACCAAATTTCTGGCGCTGGAAATCCTTTGCCGCTTTTTCTTTTTCAACAATTTCGGCCTCGCGGCGTTTACGCATTTCAGGGGTCATCAATACCTGGTCTGCCTGGTAAGCTTTATACAGGCGGTCAATCTCCTGGAAACGGCCATCAACTTCTTTCTGGTACTGATCAGACAATGCTGCCAATTGTTTTTGTGATGAAGCGTAATCGGGTATATGTTTCAAAATATAATCCGAATCGACATAAGCAAAACGTTGCGCAAGTGCGGCGGTGAATGCTGAAAACGTGAAAAACAGTACTAAAATTATCTTCTTCATAAATAAATTTACAAATTAATTAATTGAACCCACCACTTAAGCTTTGTGAGATAGAGAAGTGAACGTGCCCTTTATTGGCATCAGGCTGGCCGGGGATCTTGTCGAAACCGTAACCATAATCTAAACCTAATAAACCAAATATCGGCAAGAAAATCCTCGCACCAAAGCCTACTGAGCGTCTTACGTTAAACGGATTTACCTTGTTTATATTATCCCAAACGTTACCACCTTCTGCAAATGCAAGCAGGTATATTGTTGCCGATGAACCGGCAACAACAGGGTGCCTTAACTCAAAAGTGTATTTGTTATAAATAGCGTTACCCTGGTTTGTATTGGCTGTTAGGTTTGACCCTTCAGGCACTACCGAAAAGTTTTCGTAACCTCTCATACCAATAATATCTGTACCCTGCAGGAACTGGTAGCTCTGCATACCATCACCACCTAATTTAAAGCGCTCGAACGGTGACGGTCCAACTTTACTGTTGTACTGGCCAAGGAAACCAAACCTTGCCTGAGACATCAACACCAGCTTACCGGTAATCTTGGTGAACCATTGCGCGTCAAACTTGATCTTGTAATACTCTACAAAATGGTAGCGCTCCTCTGGCGTTGCAATAGTATAGTTGGTGCTATTGAACAACGAGTATGGCGGCGTACCCTGTAGGGTAAGTTTCATGTTTGAACCCTGCGTAGGATAAAGCGGAACGTCGATAGAGTTGCGGCTAAGCTCCTGCGTTAACTTAATGTTGTATGATGTACCATTGTTAAACAGGTAACCTCCGTAGTTATCCAGGTCGTAGTGGTCAAAGTTTAATGAGTAATTTAACTGGAAGTAGTTATCCGGCCAGTTAAGGCGTTTACCCAGGGTAACACCAACACCATTAATACGCAGCTTATTGTAACTAGGGCTGCTTTTCGGAAAATACTGACCCGTAGAGCTTCCCTGCGTATAAGCAGACAGCGCAAAGTAGATAGGCTTTTTACCACCTAACCAAGGCTCGCTAAAAGTGAACGAAAAGTTTTGGTACGTACGGCCGCTTGATTGTCCCCTGAGGCTAAGTTTCTGCCCATCGCCTTTTGGCAGCGGACGGTAAGCTTTACCGTTGAAGATATTACGAAGCGAAAAGTTGTTGAACGTTAAGCCCAGTGTACCCACCAGCTGACCGCCACCAAAACCACCTGATAGCTCTATCTGGTCGGATGGTTTTTCTACCACGTTATAAACCAGATCGACAGTACCCTCGGCAGGGTTGATGTTGGTTGGACGAGGGTCAATCTTTTGTTCGTCGAAGTTGCCCAACTGGCCAATTTCTCGCGCGCTTCGAATAAGTAATTCTTTATTAAATTTCTGTCCCGGCTTGGTGCGTATCTCGCGCATTACCACCTTGTCGTTAGTAACATCGTTACCTTTTAATACCACGCGGCCAATGTTGTATTGCGGGCCTTCATATATACGGATGTCCAGGTCCACGGTGTCGTTGTAAACACGTGTTTGTACCGGATCAGCATTAAAGGTCAAATAACCGTTGTTAAGGTAAAGCGATGAAACGTCATCGTTGTTCGGCGTTGGACCAGTCAGCCTTTTGTTAAGCTCTTCCTCGCTAAACGGCTGGCCTTTTTCTATCTGCATGATACGAGTAAGCAGTTCGGCAGGGTACTGAGCGTTACCTGAGAACTTAATATTACCGAAGTAATACTTAGGACCTTCGTAAACCTTAATTTTTACGTTAACGGTTTTCTCGTCGTTCTTGGTAACAGTGTCGCTTAGTATCTCTGCATCACGGTAACCTTTAGCCTGCATTTGGTCAACAAGGTTCTGCTTGTCTTCTTCGTACTTGTCCTGCTTGAATTTTTTAGAACCAAAGATATTGTACCAGCGGCGCTGACGGGTTTTTGAAAGGTACTTGCGCAGTTTCTTTTGAGAGAACTCCTTGTTGCCTTCAAACGTTACGTGCTGTATCATTACCTTGCTCCCCTTGTTTACAGCAACATTAAGTATAACGCTGTTAGGGTCGCCGGGATCTTTGGTTTGGGTGATGTTTACCGTAGTATTAAGATAACCTTTCTCGTTAAAATGTTTTTTAATAATAGCAGTAGTAGTGCTCAGCAGGTTCTCGTTAACAATCTTACCAGTTTTATCGGTTAGTTTTTTGTTAATGTCTTCTATTTCGCCTTTACGTATACCGGTTAATTTTAACCTTGATAAACGCGGGCGCTCTACAACGGCTATCTGCAGGTAAATGGTGTCTGCGTTAATATCGGTAACATTAAGTTGAATATCATCAAACAAACCTTGTTTATAAAGGTCTTTAATAACGTTGGCATTAGCCTCACCAGGTAAGGTAATGCGGTCGCCTTTATTTAGTTTGGATATCTGGAGCAATACGTCCTTGTCGAGATATTTAGCTCCGCTGATAGACACGCCGCCGATGATATACTCCTTAGGGTTAAGGTAGCTTAAGCTATCGGCAGGTATGGTTTTGGTAAGCCCTCCGCGCCTTTGGCCCGGAACCTGCGCTATTGCAGCAGTACTTATAATAGAGAAAAGTATAGCGAAAAAAACTTTATTCATCCGAATATTTTAGTGGGCTAAAAATAATTTATACAGTTGTTAAAATTTGTTAAAAGAAAAAATTTAGTTCACCTGCTCGCTTGTAAGTCCAAATCTGCGCTCCCGCTTCTGGTAATCCAGTATGGCCTCAAACAGGTCTTCACGCCTGAAATCGGGCCACAGCTTATCGGTAAAATACAGTTCGGCGTAGGCAATTTGCCACAGCAGGTAATTACTTATACGGTACTCGCCGCTGGTTCTTATCAAAAGCTCCGGGTTAGGCATACCGTGTGTGTATAAATTATCTTCAAACATTTGCTCATCAATATCTTCGGGGCGCAGTTCCCCGCTTTGCACTTTGGTGGCCAGCTCTTTAGCAGCATGCACCATTTCCCTGCGCGAACTGTAGCTTAAAGCCAGTGTAAGTACAAGCCCCGTATTTGTTGATGTTTTAATTATTGCGTTGTTAAGTTCTCTAAAGCATTTGCCCGGCAACTGCTGCATATCCCCTATCGCGTTAAGCCGTACATTATTCTGCATCAGCTTATTTATTTCTTTGTTGATGGTACTGATGAGGAGCTCCATAATGGCATTTACCTCAAAGGAAGGGCGGTTCCAATTTTCGGAACTAAAGGTGTATAAAGTAAGGTATTCTACCCCAAGCTCGCCGGCACCCTCAACCACATCACGTACAGAAAGCACACCGTTGTGATGGCCAAATACCCTTAGTTTGCCTTTGCCTTTAGCCCAACGGCCGTTACCATCCATAATAACAGCTATGTGGCGGGGCAATTTCTGCAAATCAATCTGATCTTTGTAACTCATTTCTACCTGCGGTTTTAACAGCCCGACATCAGCTATTAAATACATGCATTATTGTAAAACACCTTGCTTTAAGCAAAGCTTTCAACAACTTATGCTATTTTTTTTCAGGTGACAAAGGTAAAACTTACTTTGTATTATTTTAGTATGACAAAAAAGAAATAATGAGCCAACGAATTTGGTGAATGCGCGAATATCCCTTCTGTAACGTTGCTTAATTAATTTATTATCGCTTTCTGGCTACAATTATGCCAGCAAGATGTGGGTGGATTTGATACGAATTTTGTACTTTTCCAAACAGAGCCTCACAAGACGCCCATTCAACAACTACATGAACCGCTTTCTTTTATTATGCCTGTGCCTTATTAACTTTTATGCTAATGCACAAAGCGCTGATGCAGATGCTGAAAGGCTGTACACCATTATAAAAAAGCTGCCTTCCTATAAAGACCAGGTAAAGGGCTTCAAAGAACAACAATTTGAAAGAACATATCGGCAACTGCTTAAAGACCTGCCTAACGCGAAGGACGAGTTTTCACGCTTTTACATGCTCTCAACACTGCTGTTGCCGCTTAACGACAATCACCTGTACTTTTACCGTATACCGCCCTTTGATATCACTACAGCAAAATACAAAGACACGGCATTTATCAATTCTTATCGTGCCTCTGCGGCTTACAAACAACAGCCGGTAGCTAACATAAATGTCGACTCACTTTATAGGGCTATGCTTAAGGTACCGGCCGACAGCGTAGAGGGTATTTACCATAACGGAAATGAAGTGACCATAGCACTCTACCGCACCGCAAAAAGGGATAGCCTTGTAGGCGTGGTGACGCAAAGCAACATCCCGACCTGGGCGCCGGGACAAATAGCGCTTGTATTAACGGAGTATAAGCCTAATCGTTTCAGGTCTTACCATTGCCATGTAATTCAAAAATACTGGGGGTTGGTTGCTAATGAAAAGTATATGCATAACATGCTTACAGAACTGCGGTGGAAGAAATTTCCGGATCGTAAAGACTACGTTAATATTAACCCCAAAGAGCCGGTGTTTCAGTTCCGCAACATTAGTAAACAAATGCAGTATTTGCGTCTCGGCAGTTTTGCAACAGGTACAACTAGTCTTGCAGCAAGCCAGGATTTCTATAACCAGATAAAAGACTCGCTTACCGCACCTGTGTTAATTGTAGATTTACGCAATAATGGTGGCGGCGGGTTTAAGGCGGCGGGGAAGTTCTTCACATTGCTGAGAAATTATTCGTCAGAAGGCCGCATACTTGGGCTAATCAACAACCGCACATACAGCAACGCCGAGCAGTTTAGCATTAGACTTAAACAGTTAAAAAACGTAACACTTCTTGGCGAGACCACAAACGGCACACTCACTTATGGCAATAACATGGGCACAACAGAAACTTTGCCTTCCGGCATTTTCAGGTTATACATTACTGACATGAATGATGAGGGCGGTTATCTTGGTTATGAAAGTGCTGGCCTAAAGCCTGCGGTATTCTTAAATCCTGATAACGATTGGATAAAGCAGGCAATCCAATATCAGGCAGAACATCCGGTTACAGACAACACCACCAGTAAGTAATAAACAACCCCTTTCCTATCATGTAGGATCGGGGCTATTCTATTATATAAAGTTTAGGGTAAAATTAGTACACATGCTTATCCCGCAGCATAACCACATCTTTTGCGTCCGCGTCAGCTATTGAGTATTGATCGACAGCGGCAATATTTAATTCGTCAATAGTGTTCACCAGGTTGCTGTAGACCGATTTTGCAGATGGTTTCACCAGTACAAGCATGGTTTTACCTGTAGTCTCACGAACTTTTTGGCGCATGTTATTAATTACCCTGCGCAGCCCCTCCTTACCGTAGTTGGTTACCGTGGCAGATATTATCGGTTCATCTGCTGTGCCTAAATACCAAATGGCTTTATCATCAGCGCCCAGGCAAATAGTAAGGCTACGGGATGCCCCCGACGGCTCAGGCTCCGCATCAGCAACCGGCATCGCCACTTTCATGATTTTGGGTTTGGCTAAGGTGGTAGTAAGCATAAAAAAGGTAATTAGCAGAAAGGCCAGATCCACCATTGCGGTAAGATCTACCCGTAAGGCTTGTTTGCTCCTGCGAACTTTTTTGCCTTTGTTTTCAGGAGCGGTGTTTAATTCGGCCATGGCTTTATCGTTTAAGGTTGAACATTGGGTTATGCATTATTAAACGAATAAAAGTACAAATAAGTTTTAATAAACAAAATATAATTCTGTTATTTATAATATAGAAGAATTAAAAATCAAAAAACTCGATTTTAACAACTTTGTAGAACCTGTTGACTGTTAGATTCCCTCCGATGTTGCTATTGCTCGTTGAAACTATATTGCCCCAAAAAGGTGAGTAAAAGAAAAGGAACGCAGGACGACTCACCCCGACATCGCTTGTCGACCCCCTCTCCGCTTCGCGCAAAGAGGGTGATACAAGAAATCGTCATTGCGAGCGATAGCATGGCAATCTCCCGACATGCTTTCGGCAACCTTTTCTATCGGGAGATTGCTTCGTTCCTCGCAATGACGTAGTGGTTTCTGAATGATTACAAAAAACCCGCATCAAGGACGTTCAGATGGAGCAGCAATTCGTGTGTCGTCACCCTCTCCCGCCTCGCGCAAAAAGGTGACGGAAGAAATACAAATTGAGTTAAAAAAAAATTAATAGCGCCGTCTCTTTGCGCACAGCAGAGAGGCGGCTTGGAGGGTAAGTCGGCTCTACCGCTTATTCCTCGTAATAGCACCTTTGGGTAACAAAAGTGTAGGTAAGGGTAAAGCCGGCAAACATGTAAATATCCTTTGGCCGAAGATCGCCACGCTGGGTACCGGGAGCACCAATGTATGGACCGCCACGCTCGCCCGACCTGTCGGATAATACTACTGATGTGGAATTCGGCAGCTTACTTTTATCCGCGTAAAGGCCGCTTACATCGTCAAGAAAATCGGTACGGGTGTACCGGTAGCCTACTTCGGCGCCTACTGTCCATTTACCACCTATGTTGTATTTAAAACCGGCCCCATAGGGTATTACAATGGTATTTTTACCGTATTCTTTTTCCTGACCCTCTGTTCGCAGTGTACGTAAAGAAAGTTCTTCTCCGCCATAAGTAGTTCGGGGTGCAAACGCGGTGATGCCTATTCCAAGAAAAACGTAGGGTGTATACTTGTTCTTGCCGGCATCCGGAATGTACTTCATAAAGTTAAACTCAGCGGTAAGGCTCAGTTCTTTTAGGCCATCGGTAAAGCTCAGGTTACGGTTGTAGATCTGCTGGTAACGCGAAGTGCTATCTGCCCCGGCTATTTTACCGTACTGGTAATTAAGCTTTGCTCCTATATAGCCGTTAAAGTTACGTTTTACAAATAAGCCGAAAGAGCCGCCGCTAAGCTTTACCGGATTGCTGTTAAGATCGCCAATGTAACCTGCACCACCCAAATTGCCGCCTATCTCCCAGGTTTGGGCGCTAACGTTTAAGGCTATAAAGCAAAAGAATAAAATAGCGGAGAGTTTTGGCATCCGTTAAAGTTAATAGTTACGGGCATCTAATCCCCATAAGAGCTTTTTCCTTAACGTGGATAAGTAACTTTCATTATTCAGGCGGATTAAATTGAGTCTGAAGCTGGCCTTATACACCCTGAACTGCATCGTCTTATCGATAGTGGCCGTGCGGCTGTCGCAAGATACAATATAGTTGTTTGCGCGGCATTCTACCTCAAATGATAGCTTGCTGGTATCGGGCAGTATTACCGGCCTTACATTAAGGTTATGGGGCGATACAGGGGTGAGCGCTATGCTGTTAGACTGCGGAAAAATAATAGGCCCGCCGCAGCTTAATGAGTATGCGGTTGAGCCGGTGGAAGTGGATATGATAATACCATCGCCCCAGTAAGAATTCAGGAATTCATCATTTAACGTTACATGCGTGGTGATCATGGCTGAATCATCGCGCTTGTGTATGGTAACATCGTTAAGGGCAAAGTTGTCTTCGCCAAATATCTTATCGTCAGAATCTATCACCAGCAGTTCCCTGCTATCCAGCGTAAACTCCCTGTTCACAACGGCGTGAATAGCTGCTACTATATCACTTTTGTTAATGCTGGCCAGGAAACCCAGGCGGCCAAAGTTAATGCCTATAACAGGCACGCCACTGTCGCGGATAAGCGTAACCATATCCAGCAATGTGCCGTCGCCACCAATGGTGATAAAAATGTCGATGAAATCCTTTATAGGGTCTGTTGGCTGAAGTACGTTATAAGGCGAAGTATCTACATTGCCCTGCAGGTACTCGTTAAACTGTGCATGTATGTACACTTCTACATTATGCAGCACAAGGCTATCAAAAACCTGCCTGATGAACGGGAACACCTGCGGATCGTTAAACTGCCTGCCGTATACTGCTATCCTCATATATTTTCTTACTAATATCGAATTTTGAATGTAAAAACCGGAACTATCCGCTAATACTCTTTATGGTTTGCGTTTAGATTGCGGCTTAGCTTGTACTGTTTTACTGAATGTAGATGCCCTGAATGCCGCCAGCATGGTTTCGCCAATTGCCTTATCAACATACATCATCACTACAGACAGGTCCTTGTTCCCAAAAACCTTGCTGTACAGGTTCATGGTTAGAGTGATCTTGTTAGGAAAGGAAATGTTCATTTTAAAAAGCCGGAATGGCAAACCGCTCACCACTTCTGAAGTGTAGCTGGTATCCAGCTTAGCGCCCAGCATGTTTTTTTCAAAGGTGCCATAAAGAATGTCTCCCACAGCCTTGTCAGACTCGGCCATTGTCCCTCCGCCTAAATTGGACGGCTGCCAGTTGGCTTCAAAATAATGCATCTGATCTTTGCGCATTACAAAAATAGCGTGCGTATGATCTTCAATCTTAGCATTGTAAGTACCTTCGATGGCGCCCGCGCCTTTTGCCTTCATCTTCTGGTAATCGGCAGCATCCATTGTGTTGAAGCCCGGAGGAGGAGTGATTGTCCACCCGAACAGGTCACTTTTTAGCTGCCTGGGTGCCGATGCCTGCTGAGCAACAACGCCGCTGTAAGTTAACGTTGAACAGACAGCGACAAGGAAAAGGCGTTTTATCATACTGTTGATGTCGGGTACTATTTCTGTAATTCTTCGGTAGTAACTTCACTGCTCAACAGTTTACCAAAAAGCTCCCATCGTTTTTGAGGGTCTTTAGCTGTGCCGCCGTGTTTTTCAATATGGTTCTTCACCAGGTCCAGACCGTAATTGTAGTTGATAACGTAGCTTCGATATTTCTTGATAAAACTTACCGATTTCTCCGCCGTTTCATCATTCATGAGGCAGTATTTACGTAGATAACTTTGCACCTTACTGCTGGACATATCTCCGCTCAATAAGCCGCGCGCAGCCTCGTTACGGGCATAGTTTAGTTTACCTTTAATGTCCAGCGCCCTAAAGTAAAGGTCTATGCCGGTAGTGTCCAGCCCTGCCAGGGGCAGCAGCGTGCTTTTAGCAAACTTCACCTTATCGTTGCCCGGGAAAGCCACCTCAATACCGTAGTTAGCGCTTCCTTCCGCAATCAACGATTGCGGACTAAACAACGGGTACATAGAAAGCTCTACCCATCCCCGGTCGTGATAAAGGTTTTTCTCTAGCAGCATATTGTATACGTGGTGCCCGGGATAGCTTTCGTGGCTGCCTACGTCTATCGCGCGGTCTATAAATATCTTTATGTCGGTATTTATCTGCACCAGGCTTTTATACTTGCCCTGGTACCAGTTGTAGCCGTTCCATGTTTTATTGGTAACAAACTCCAGCGAGAATGACTCGCCTGCGGGTAGTTTATAATGCGCCAGGGTACGCTTACGTGCTTCAGCAATTGCAGCCTTAATCACCGGATCCAGCTTGTCTTTTGGGATCACGAACTTATTTGCCAGTTTCTGAAAGCGGTCGTTAACATTGCCCTTACCGGGCAAAATACTGTCCAGTAGGGCAAGTTGTTCTTTGAAATGATCTTCGGTATAAATCGGCGCAGCTACACCGAACAGCTGTTTAGATTCTTCATCAAAACTGCTGTATTCCTCGCTGTAAATTTTGAGCCTGGCGTTAAACGCGATGAGCTGGTTGTATATCCAGTTTGCCCGCATTCGGTTGGAGTCTACCTGTGCCGAATGAGCCATCAGCCGTACCTCGTTCATCAATTCGTTGGTTGATGCCAGCAGGCTATCCCTTGGAAATTCTTCTTTTAGAATGGTGTCTTTAGGCTTTAGAGAGTCGGGGCCGTAGTAAGCATCTACAAAGTCTTTATCGTACTGCCCTATGGTGAGGCCAAGTGTTACGTATTGCCCGGCAAGTTTATTTAGCTTTTTAGTTTCGGGCTTGTCGGCGTTTCTTTCACAAGACGCAAAAAGGCCGGCGCATAGGAGCAAAAAGAACAGTTTTTTCATAGCAGCTGGTGATGGTAGCTTTGCAAAGCTAAAAAAAGACGGTGGTTACAGCACAAAAGATTGCTATTTATAAGAACCAGCTGCGCAATTAAAGATTAAGGTAGTTCATAAACGAATCGAACCTGTCGCGAGAATTGTCGTTATGATCGGTGCTGTTAAAGGTGGCTTTTATGTCATAGCTATAGCGGAGGAAAGTAGCCACTATGTTGGATAGGTCCTGCTTGTTCACCTTCAGGGTCACTTCAATCCGGGTGCTATCCGGGAAGGTACGTATGTAGCTGCTAAGCACCTGCGCATTGTCCGACTCAACCACCTGCGCCATGTGTGCCAGGGAGTTGTTCTTATTATCTATCTCCAGCACTATAATACCGCCAGGGTCACTTACTGAAGTGATCTTGGCAAAGTACTCGTTCATGGTATTGATAGAAATAAGGCCCTGATAATCCTTTTTGGCATCCAGTACGGGCACTACGCTCAGGTCGCGTTCATAAAACAACCGGATAACATCGTAAATGTGCTGATCTTCCAGCACGTAGGGGTTTACCAGCGAAAGCGCTATTGCACCTATCTGGGTGTTGTAGTCGGCCTCCTCAATCAGGTCGTCCTCAGAGATGAGGCCCAGGAACTGATCTTCGTTCACAATAGGCAAGTGGCGCACACGGAATTCCGCCATGCGGTCTAACACCTTTTGTACAGTGTCTGACGTGTGCAATGGGGGAATTGCGTCGGCTACGAGCTCAATTGCTAGCATATATCATTTTTTATGTTTATCCAAAAACAGCTTCAGATAATGGTTAAACTCTTCGGGGCGTTCCATCATTGGCGCATGCCCGCATTTATCTATCCAGTGCAGCTCCGAGTTGGGCAGCAGTTCGTTAAACTCAACAGCTACTTCAGGAGGTGTAATTTTATCATCCCTGCCCCATATTAACGCAACCGGCATGGTTATCTTGCGCAGTTCACTTTTCATATTATGCCTTATGGCCGATTTTGCCATGGCTAAAATGCGTATTACCTTGGCGCGGTCGTTAATGGTTTGGTATACCTCGTCTATAAGTTCATCAGTAGCAGTAGCCGGATCATAGAAAGTATACTGCACTTTCTCCCTTACAAAATCGCGGCTCTCCCGCTTAGGGAATGATCCGCCAAAGGCGTTTTCGTACAAACCCGAACTGCCTGTAAGCACCAGTGCTTTTACATAACCCGGATGTGCAAGTACATATATAAGCCCCACGTGCCCGCCAAGCGAATTGCCCAGCATGGTAACATTAAGCAGCTTTTTAAACTTAATAAATTTGTGTACAAACTTTGAAAGTGCCCGCACACCTGTGGTAAGAAGCGGCAGATCATAAATAGGCAGAATAGGGATAATAACCCGGTATTTAGGGCTAAACTCCTCTATTACCTTTTCCCAATTGCTGAGCGCACCCATAAGGCCGTGCAGCAGCAAAAGCGGTTCGCCTTCCCCTTCATCTATATATGTAAAGCCTTTTTCCTGTTTAAGTGCAAAACTCATAATATCTCTTAAAACTGCCTTCCGGTTAATTCAGACCACTTTTCATTTCGGTCTGAAAAAGCAATATTTCACGGTAAAATTAGATTATTCGGATATAGTTACAACTATTTAGAAAATTAATTATCCCAACAATTGCTTAATTACTTCTGATATTGTTTTACCATCTGCACGGCCGGCGAGCTCTTTATTGGCAACACCCATTACCCTGCCCATTTCTTTAACCGATGTTACTCCTAAACGTCCTATAAGTTCCTGCACGTAGCCTTCTATCTCGAACTTGCTCATCTGCTGTGGCAGGTAGGGTTCTATTACGTACATCTCCGCCATTTCTATCTCGTACAGGTCTTCCCTGCCTTGCGTTTTGTAGATGTCTGCTGATTCCTTACGCTGTTTGATTAGCTTTTGCAGCACCTTTATTTCGGCATCCTGCGTAAGTTCTTCGCTCGCGCCTTTTTCTGTCTTGGCTAAAAGCAAAGCAGATTTTATGGCACGTAAGCCACGCAGGCGATCGGGTTGTTTTGCCAGCATGGCCTGTTTAATATCCTGGTCTATTTGTTGTATAAGTGACATGGGTCGGTATTTAATGAATTAGTAATCTGGTGAATATGGTATTAGTTAGCCCCTGAAAATATTCGTGGCGCTCGCCTGCGCTGTGGGCATCACTACAATATCGTTTATATTTACGTGTTTCGGGCGTGATGCCACGAACCAGATGGTTTCGGCAATATCATCTGCCACAAGCGGATCAAAGCCTTCGTAAACCTTTTTGGCCCTGTCGGTATCGCCCTTAAAGCGCACTTCAGAAAACTCTGTCTCTACTGCGCCCGGATGCACGGCGGTAACCTTAATACCATGCTTTAAAAGGTCTATACGCATCCCCTGGTTAAGGGCATCTACCGCGTGCTTAGAGGCACAGTAAACATTGCCATTGGGGTAAACTTCTTTTCCGGCAATAGAGCCAATGTTGATGATGTGGCCAAAGCCATTCTCCACCATCCACCCGCTTACTACTTTGGTAATATACAATAAGCCTTTAACATTGGTATCTATCATGGTGTCCCAGTCATCCAGGTTGCCCTGGTCTATAGGGTCCAGACCCTGGCTCAGGCCGGCGTTGTTTACCAGTACATCAACCTGCTTCCATTGTTCGGGAAGGCTCTGCAGGTTTTCTGTTACCTGCTGGCGGCTGCGCACGTCAAAGCAGGATACTGCTACCTGTACATTGTACTTATCATTTAACGACTGTGCCAGTCGCTCCAGCCTTTGCATGCGGCGGCCTGTTAATATAAGGTTGTACCCTTCACGGGCGAATAGCCGTGCACATGCTTCGCCTATGCCGGCGGTTGCTCCTGTTATTAATGCGATCTTTGCCATAGGTATATGTAACTATCGGCAGCAAAATTATGTTTTTATTTGAGATGAAAGAAGCCCCTCTAAATCTCCCCCTGAAGGGTGAGACTTAATGCAAGTTTACTGTTGCGGTATTTTGCCCCTCCCTTTCAGGGGAGGTTGGGTGGGGCTCTTACTCAAAATACAGGCTGAACATTATAGTATGCAGCGATAGCTTGCTGATAGGTGATGAGAACGGATGGTTCTCGGGCACCAGCATGTTGCCAAAGGTGTTGGTCACCTTTAGTTCGGGCGAGAGCTTGAAATACTCGAAGTAGATATCGAAACCAAACCCGGCCTCGTAAGAGGAGTAGCTTTTTACGTTTTTTACTATCCGATCTAATGGTGCGGTATTAGCATCCTCCTTTTTGCCGCCAATAGCACCGGAAAATTTCAGGCCACCAAGTAAATAAGCGCGCATGTTGCCAATCCTGTCAGATTTTAGCTTAAGCGAAAGCGGGAGATCTACCGTGGTGGTTTGCACCTGCTTTTCTATAGGCTCGGCAGTATTTGCGTAGGTGTAAATAAGCTTTTTGTCGGAGAAAACTAGCGAGGGTGTGGTACGCACCTCCAGGTGATCGGTAATGCGGTAACGGGTGATGAAACCAACAGCAAACCCCGGTGTAGATGGTGAACTGATTGAGTTGAGCGAATCGGTAGCAGGTTTGCCCAGATCGGCATCAAAGTATGGCGAGCGCCAGTTGGGCTGCTTTACTATCTTGAAATTGCTGCTTACGTATGAAAAACTAAAACCAAAGCTCAGGTCGGTTTGGTCGGCCCCTCCACCCCATGCAGGTGCAAACTGCTGTGCCTGCAACATATTACTGCAGCACAAAAGCACCGTTAAGATGGCCAGGTAGCGTTTTATCATTTAACACCGGTGTAAATTGAACAAATACCAAACGCCAAAGGCCTGCTTTTGGTATTTGTAAAGCCTGCTTTAGCCATCATGGCGGTAAAAGCGGGACCATCCGGAAATGCGGCAACAGACTCTGGTAGGTACGAATAAGCACGCGCGTCTTTACTGAACAGCTTACCTATGCCAGGCGTTACATAGTTAAAGTAAAAATTATATAACTGCTTTACCGGGAATGCTTTTGGTTTAGAGAACTCCAGTACTACCGCCTTGCCACCGGGTTTAAGCACACGGTGAATATCGGTAAGCCCATCCAAAAGGTTCTCAAAGTTGCGTACGCCGTAAGCTACCGTAACAGCATCAAAACCATTATCATCAAAAGGCAACTTTTCAGAGTCGCCAAGTTTCACTTCAAACTTGTCTGACAGGTGTCGTTTGGCAATCTTCTGGTCGGCAATGTTTAGCATTCCTTGCGAAATGTCTACGCCAATTATCTTTTTAGGCTTTAGTATCTTCAATGCCTCAAAAGCAAAATCACCGGTACCCGTGGCAACATCCAGAATTAGCTGCGGCTTATCCGCTTTCAGCTCATTTATGGCTTTCTTGCGCCAGATAATGTCGATACCCAGCGACATAAAGTGGTTCAGGAAATCGTAGGTTTTTGAAATGTTGTTGAACATATCGGCCACCTGTTCTTTCTTGGTGGCTTTCTCGTCCTGGTATGGGGTTACTGTTTTGCTCATATTTTAGCGGCAAAGATAAGCTTTTTGTGGGTGAGTGATAAGGGTTGGTAGTAGGTGGAGTGTTGAGCTTGTGCAATGTTTGTGTAGGTAGTCCTGCTGCTCTTTTGCGTGGTGCTCGTAACGCCGCGTCATTGCGAGGTACGAAGCAGTCCTCGCTAGAAAGGTCACCGCAAGCATGTAGATGATTGTCGCGCTATCGCTCGCAATGACGCGTTTTTACATCAACCCTCTTTGCGCGCAGCGGAGAGAGGGTCGACGAGCGATAGCGATGTCGGGGTGAGTAGAACCAGTGGAAAAAGTCCAATGGCAAGCACCTCGGTGAAGTTGAAATTGACCTAAAATTCGGAGCTACGCTTTGAATGCCAATCCTATTTTATATCTTCACTTATAACAATTATACAACACCTAATACATCATCATGAAAGAACCGAACGAAGCATCGCGTAGGGGATTTATTAAAAAGCTGGCCGCTACTGCCGCCGCAGTTACCGTTGGCAATAGCCTTTTAGCTAACGATAAACCAGGCACGTTTCATTATCTTAAACAGGAGTATAACCACTTTGGCCCGAACGACCAGGTAAACATTGCGCTTATTGGTGCAGGTGGCATGGGCACTTCAGACCTTAACACTGCTCTGCAAGTACCAGGCGTGAAAGTGGTTGCTGTGTGCGACCTATATGATGGGCGCCTTGCAGAAGCCAAAAAGAAATGGGGTAACGACATTTTCACAACTAAAATTTACAAGGAGATACTTAATCGCAAGGATGTTGATGCCGTAATTGTGGCCACACCCGACCACTGGCACCAGCAAATTTCTGTTGACGCTATGCGCGCCGGTAAACACGTTTACTGCGAAAAGCCGATGGTACACTCCGTAATGGAAGGTCCTGCTGTAATAAAAGCACAGCAGGAAACCGGGAAAATATTCCAGGTGGGCAGTCAGGGTGTATCATCACTCGGCAACGAAAAGGCTAAGGAACTGCTTAAAGCCGGCGCCATTGGCGAACTAAACTACGCTGAAGGATTTTGGGCACGCCGCGGAGCGGTTGAGGTTTGGCAATACCCTATCCCGGATGATGCATCTACACAAACGGTAGATTGGGAAACTTACGTAGCCAATACCAAGAAAAGGCCTTTCGACAGCAAGCGCTTTTTCCGCTGGAGGAACTATACCGACTACGGAACAGGCATGGCGGGCGACCTTTTTGTACACCTGTTTAGCAGCTTGCACTTTATAACCGGTTCTATGGGGCCTAATAAAATTTATGCTTCCGGTGGACTACGCTATTGGAACGATGGCCGCGAAGTGCCCGATGTACTATTGGGCACTTTCGACTATGCCAAAGCCGCGGCCCACCCGGCATTTAACCTATCGCTGCGATGCAACTTTGTGGATGGCACCAGCGGCACTACCTACCTGAAACTTGTGGGCAGCGAAGGCGCTATGGACATCACTTGGGATAGTGTTACTTTAAAACGTAACAAGATGATAGACAATACCGACCCCTTCTACATAGAAAAGATGAAGCAAATGGGCCAGGCAAGCGGCGGACGTAAAATGATGCTGCCGCCAGAGCAGATAACCTATGATGCGGAGAAAGGATACCTTGGAGGGCCGTATGATCATATGAACAACTTTATTACTGCTATACGTACCAACGGCAAGGTTACCGAAGATGCCATTTTCGGCTACCGTGCGGCTGCCCCTGCCCTGCTTTGCAACGATAGTTATTTTAAAAATTCGCCTATGTTCTGGGATCCGGAAAAGATGAGGACTTTAAAAGGTTAACCTATGAAAAATCCAGTAACTATCCTTGGTATTGCAACTGCCATTACCTGTATTACCGGCGCACAAACGTTTGCATCTCGCCTTACCGACCCTGACCCGGTGAAGAAAGTTGCCAAAAAAGATGCCTGGATAAGCTTGTTTAATGGCAAGGACCTTACAGGCTGGCATGGCTACAATAAGAAAGCCCCAGTGGTAAACTGGGAAGTGGAGAACGGTGCATTGGTTTGCCTGGGGACTGTAAAAGGCACTGACACCGGCGGCGACATAGCTACCGACAAGGAGTTTAGCAACTTTGAGCTTGTGTGGGAATGGAAGATTGACAAAGGCAGCAATAGCGGCGTACTTTACCATGTAGTGGAAGACCCAAAATACACGTCCACCTATCAAACAGGGCCCGAGTACCAGATAATTGATGACCTGGGCTGGGTACCCGACAAACTGGAAGATTGGCAAAAAACCGGCGCAGACTACGCCATGACCGTTCCTAATAATGAAAAAGAACTAAAGCCGGTTGGCGAATGGAACACAAGCAAGATCGTGTTTAATAAAGGGCATGTAGAACACTGGCTAAACGGCAAAAAAATATTGGAGTTTACCGCCTGGGGCCGCGACTGGACTACTAAGAAAGCAACCGGGAAGTGGAAGGAGCACCCGGAATACGGCATGGCAAAAACCGGCCGCATAGCCCTGCAGGACCATGGGCATAAGGCTTACTTCAGGAATATTAAGATTAGGGGATTATAATTGAACAAGTGGTTGCGATAAGAAAAGTGTTTTTGGCTAACAATTAACAGAGCGGTATCATTAATAAGTGAAGCTACTACTTACATCTGCGGGAATCAGCAATACCAGCATCCGCAATGCTTTGGTTGACCTATTGGGAAAACCCGTGAGCGAAGCTAGTGCTCTTTTTATACCTACGGCTATCTACGGCATCCCCGGCGGCGGCGGTCTGGCATACAGGGTGATCAACGGATCGTTAGGTGACCCCTTCTGTGATTTAGGATGGAAATCGATAGGCTTATTGGAGCTCACAGCGTTGCCCAGCATTAAACAAGAACTATGGTTGCCCCTGCTGCAGGAAACCGACGCGCTGCTGGTGGGCGGCGGCGACTGCCAGTACCTGTGTTATTGGATGCAGCAGTCAGGCTTGGCGGACTTACTACCTACCCTGCTAAATAAAATGGTTTATGTTGGACTAAGTGCAGGAAGCATGATCATGACCCGGTACGGCACTACCTATGGCAACCACACACTTCCCGCAGACTCGCCGAAGTCGCTAAACCTGGTTGATATTGCTATACATCCGCACCTGGACCATGAGTGGTTCCCGGATAATTCGCAGGCTAACCTGGAAAAGCTTGCTGCTACCTTACCGATGCCCTCCTACCTGATAGACGACCAGACCGCTATTAAAATAGTGGATGGTGGAATTGAGGTGATCTCTGAGGGTAAATGGAAGTTGTGTACTCCCTAAGTTTGTTTATTGTCCTGTTTATATTACCAGCAATAAGTTGCTTACCAATTTATTTTACAGGTTTATATATTTTATTAACTATCGGTGTGAGCGGCAATACAAGCTTCTGGTATTTATTTAAGTTAAACTGGAAGTACTGTTGTCTAATTAGATCCTCACTGTATGGATTGCCGCAAAAGCTTGTATCAGTTGCAAACACATAAAAAACAGGTATGAGCAAACCACAATTTTTAAAATGCTGTTCACCAACATAATCCTGGAATAATTCTTTCTTCAGCTTTCCTTTTACAACATTAAATTTTTCTTTAAGTGCCGCCGGTGCACTGTCTGAAATCAGGATATCGCTAATATATCCATTTTTATCAATGTCAATTATAACATTTGTATAAGCAGGAGTGCAAGAGTCTATCAACGTACGCGGATAGACCAGCACTTTGCTGAAGTTTTTGCTAAACTGCCTATATGCTTCCTGACCATATCCTGCTTTAGAACACAGCAGGTATAAACAACAGATAGCTACCTTTAAACTAACACCTTTTACCTTTTGTACCACTTGCATCTTTATAAGCTTTGTTTGTATCAATAATTTGTTGTGCTTTGGTAGGATCAGATTTAACTAAATTTTGCCAGTCAACAGTATCGCCTAAGCCACCCCACGCCATTGCCGTTGCATCATCAGAGCTAAGGCCAGGAAACATGGCTTGTAAGTCTTTACTCATAACTGTAACATAGTTCTTAGCCATTCCCTCGTGATTTTTCAGCTCATTGCGGTTACCCATTGCATCCATCATGCCATGCAATGCCTCATGCATTGTTGTTGCTGCTACATATTCCTTAGAAGAGTTGGGCAATACGTTGCCGTTGAAACTTATCTCGATAGCATAAGTGCCCACCTGTTGAGTAACCGCATCAACATCAGCCGTGAGATTACTTACTTGTTTTAACGTCAAATCAAAACCTTCGGTACTTCCAAACAAATAATTGGTCATTTCAGAAGTAAATGTTGTCAATCCTTTTTGAATAGCTTCATTTACAGCATTTTTTAAACAATCATTTGTTATTTCATTTTCTATTGTCTTAGCTGGCGGGCACGGAGTTGTTCCGCCACTTCCGCCGGAGCCGCCGCCGCCACCACCTGGTAGAAGATTGATTTGTGGGCCACTTGACGAGGCGACAGCTGCCACTGGGCAACCTGGAGGAGGCGTAGGTGTTGGAGGGGGAGAAGGATATGTGCCACCGCCACCGCCACTACCGGAGCCGCCGCCGCTGTCACCGCCGCCACCGGTTGTAGTGCACTCGATTATATAAGAACTATTATAATAAGGGGTGCAGGTAGTTTGTGGTCCTCCACTACCAAAATCAACAGTAAGACACTGCCATGTGACCGTCGTAACCGGAATTGCAGTACAAGTTTGTACAAGCCTCACGCCGACGGATGTAACTTGCTTGGTTGGAGCAAACCCAACCTGGCTAACTGAAATATCTTTCGTTATCAAGCCATTTTTATATCTCCAGCCGGCTATAAAATCGCCATCAGCAGAATAGTAAAGCAACCTTCCGCTAAAATTGGCATCTTGAGTTTTGAACGTGTTTTGCTTGAATTTTTGTGGATTGCCATTCACATATGACGTGTCACCTACCAGCACCATTAACCAGGCGTTGTAGGTACTGCCGGCTTTTTTTGAGATCAAATATGAAACTTTAGTATAATTATTTCCTCTGGTAACGAGCCTGCCATCAGAAACATTGACCGCAAACGAGACTTCGCCAGAACTAAGAGGTAATTCGAGGAAGATATCCTCGCCTTTCTTGTATATATCGGCTTTTTTCCAATCAGGTTGCAATCCTGTGTTCCATTTTCTGGAAATACTTGTTGTCGATTGAGACAAACCACTAGAAGCTACCCGATTTTGAAAGGAAGAATTAAACCACATGTTTGCTTCCTTTAAAACTAAAGTTTGATTCTCAACAACTATGGGTTGATTAGATTCGAAAGATTCACGCTTACAGCTATCTATCACCAGCACTAAGCACTATTAGAAGTGTAAAAAGCGGAGCGATGGCCCTCCATTTAAGTTTAGGTTTCATAACTTTATTTATTTAAACGAAAGTTAGCAACATTTTTTTTACATTATCTCTTTTAAGTTAATAAAAAGAATTCTTTTATATTCCAAAATAATAGCGTTAGGCCGTTGTTGGTATTATCACCAACAAGTTCCGGTTTCTTCGGATCTTATTGCTCTTTGCAGTTTGTTAGTGACAACACCAACAAAGGGCTAGAAACATTAATTAGCATGAACGCCATCGAAGCTGAACGTAAGACATCGCTAACAAACATTGTCCGTTCGTCGATAAACTTCTAATTTGTCGACTACTGATCGTAGTTGGTCTAAAACTTTTGCGTGAGTTAACTTTCAGCAACACCTTTGAAGAAAATATCATCATGTTTCGCCATAAAGATTTTCTTATCGTACTTATCAGGTTATTTCTTGGCTATATATTTTTGTCTGCCGGCCTGTGCAAACTTACACATGGGCATTTCGGACAGATTATTGGTCCACCATTGCTGGAAGATGCCCTTGCCCGTTACGGGCTTGCGCTGTTCGCGCGGGTAGTAGCTACGCTGCAGGTAATATGCGGCTTGTTGTTACTTTCGCAACGCTACAGTACCATTGCAGCCATAATGCTGATGCCCATGAACCTGTCTATACTTGCCGTAACCGTGTCGATGCAGTGGACAGGCACACCTTATGTTAATGGCTTTTTTATCCTCCTGAATATATTACTGCTGCTATACGACTGGCCCAAGTTAAAGGTACTTATCAATCCGGCATACGCTAACGCAGTTACGCCCACCATTACTGATAGATACGGCAACAATATTTACAACTTTGTTGGACTTGCCTTTGGTACAGTGGCACTTATATCATCACGGTTCAACATCATACTCACCAACAGTTTTGCGGTAGCTGCTTTTGTGATTATCGGCTACAGTGTGGTACAGGTAAAAGCGATCACCAACCTGCAACGGCTAATTGCCGTATTAGTAATGGTCAATATGATTACGATAACCCTCGCCGGCAAACTTATCCCGTATGCGCAAAAAATAGCGCTTTTCAACTCCCTGGTTATCATAGCCCTACTTGCAGCGTCTTTCCTGCCGTGGTTTAACAAAACAGAGAAACTGGCAACATTTTAGATTATTGCTAAACCTGCATTCAATGAAAAAGCCGGAATGCTCACGACATTCCGGCTTTGTTAAATAAACGAATTTTCGTTTAATAAAACTTTGGCAGCGGGTTAAGCTGCGTATCCTGTCGCTGGTGCCAGTATGGGTATATCGGATCTACTTCGCTGGCTGCATCAAGTCTCTTAACCTGTTCTGTGGTCAGGTTCCATCCTACCGCGGCAAGGTTTTGTTTCAGTTGTTCTTCGTTACGGGCACCTATTACCAGGTTGGCTACAGTTGGGCGCTGCAACAACCAGTTTAATGCTACCTGCGCTACCGATTTTTCGGTCTCAGCAGCTACTTCGTCCAGCACATCTACTATATTGTATAAACGTTCGAAGTTGGTTGCCGGGCCGTGGCTGCCGCCCTGCGCTATGCGGTTATCTGCAGGCACTTCTACTCCCCTCCTGAACTTGCCGCTCAACCGGCCGGAAGACAGTGGGCTCCAAACAATAGTGCTAACGTTCTGATCAATCCCCAACGGCATCAGCTCCCATTCAAACTCCCTGTCCAGTAGCGAGTAATAAGCCTGGTGGGCAATGTATTTAGCCCAGCCGTACCGCTCAGATATAGACAGCGACTTCATGAGGTGCCAACCCGAAAAGTTAGAGCAGGCAATGTAACGCACCTTACCGCTCGTAATAAGATCATCAAGGGCGCGCAAGGTTTCTTCTACAGGTGTATTGCCATCAAAGCCATGCAAATGGTAAACATCTATATGATCTGTCTGTAGCCGGCGAAGGCTTTCATCTGCTGATCTGAGGAGATGAAAGCGGGACGAGCCGTAATCATTAGCACCGTCTCCCATCCGGAACGTAGCTTTAGTAGAGATCAAGACCTCGTCGCGAATACCTTCAAGGGCTTTGCCCAGTATCTCTTCAGACACACCGCCTGAGTATATGTTGGCAGTATCAAAAAAGTTTACGCCGGCATCCATGCAAAGCTTTACCAGCTGTTTTGCTTCATCCAGTTGCGTGGTTCCCCAGGCTTTAAAAAAATTGCCTTTACCACCGAACGTGGCGGTACCAAAGCTTAAAACGGGCACGTTAAGTCCCGAACCACCTAATTGTCTGTATTCCATAATATCTTATAATTTATAAGTGCCTCCATCTATTACTTCAAATGACGCAGATTGTTTCCGCATACAGAAAAACGTAATTACAAAAGGATATTCAGCTGAAAAAAGGGAAGCGTTACGGTTTACGGCCGAAGAGTTTTCGCAAGCCGGTGCGCAGCCATTTGGCTAATGCTATTAGGCTGCGGCGTGTGCCGGTTTCCTGCGATACATTTAGCTGCACGATGATCATCATCAGCATCACAGCAATTATTAACATCACAATTATGTTATGCGTTAAAGAATGTACTGGCGCTGAGTTAGTTTGAGCAGAGGGTGATGAGGCTGGCATGGCTTTTATATTAAAGGATAGGCTAGGTATTACGTGTTACAACTCAGGTTGAAAAGTTAACCAATAATAATGAACTTCAATAACAAATACAACTATTGAGAATGCCAACAAAAAAGATTAAAATTCCATTACAATTCTTTCTTTTTAGTAACAAAGACTACATAATCAGGCAATAACCTGAACTTAGATTTGACTTAACAGTTGCTATTACAGCGCCTTTTGGTAACAATAAAAACTGAGCCCGGGCCTGAAATTAAGCCCTATTTCGCCTGCGAACTCGTAACCCACCTTGGGGAACAGCTTTTGAGTTGCCTGGTTGTTAGAATTGGTGTCTACCCTTAGCAATTTAATACCCCTGCGCAAGGCTTCCTCTTCGGCTTTCATCAGTAATGCTGCGGCTATGCCCTTCCCGTTGTATGCCGGGTTAACCGCCAGCCTATGAGTTACTATTGCATTCTCGTTAATGTCCCAACCTACCTGCGTGTATTCCTCATCCTGATCTGTAGTTATTGCAGAAACGCCAGCAACACTGTTGTCTAAAATTGCAACCCAAAGTTGACTAAGGCGAATGTCTTCCTCAAACACTTCGGGGTTAGGATACGCATCATCCCATTGGTAATTACCGGCAGCCTGCATTATGGGTACTACTGCTTTTATGATGGACATGATAGCTGGAATGTCCATAGATGTGGCAAGACGAATATCCATAGCAGCTTATTAATGATTATGCTTTTTGTGAATATCTTTAACCAGGCAAAGCTTTTTTATCTCGTCAATTCGTATGGGGAACGGAGCATATTTCAAACGGCTACCTATCATTTCTGTAGTATTGTCTGAGTGCGCTATCACTTCTTCCGGATCATCGCTTAATAGCAGGCGCTTATACATCCGGTAGTCGCCCCACTCTATATAGTACACTTCACCAGGTAAAATCTTTTTATCGCTGATTACCTTAAGCGCTACCCAGCATCCATTTTCAAGATACGGGTACATAGAGTGTCCCCATACCGGTAATGCAAAATCACATTCTTCAATTCCCGGGAAGTTCATACGACCCACCGGGCGAGAGTCATTTATATCATTATAAACTTCTACACCCGAAGCTGTTGCGGTTATTTCATACATAGGTATACCCTCCTCATTTCTCAAACTCACTTGCCTATCTGTATTTTTCTTACCCGAAAGATGTTCTCTGTATTTTTCTTTAAATATCTTTAATTTTTCAGGATCTATATTTTGCCTGCTCTTTATTATCTCAGTGATACTGCTGGCATTGTTAAAGCCCAGCGCTTCCGCCAATTCAAGATTATTTGCAAAAGCGCGCCCTCGAAGCTGGTTATATAAAATTATAAATTCGAGTGTCTCAGGCCTTACTGTCTTTACTTTATTCGGCTTTAATATGTCATCCATGGCGAAAAAATAATTTTAACAAATTCTTTATTTTAAATAAAGAATATTCTTTATATTTACATTGTCAATAATTCTTAAAGGTAGCTAAATTATCTATTACCGAATAGTTTTTCTTTAAATTATTACAGATTAAATACAAGCAAACCATAACACTTAAAAAATCAAGATGCATATTGTTTACAACGCGTTACGCCCCGATAATGCCACTCAGGGGAACGATCAACAAACCGAACTTCAGTTACGCATTGATGCTTACAAGCTGGCGTGTGAAAAACACAGTAAAGATATTACTGCCATACAGCGCTATCTGCCCGGCTGGCAGCCTGTCTTTAACTACCATCCGACTTTAAAAAGTATTTAACAACAAACCATACCGCTATAACATGAAACTCTCTCAAAAACTAAAAACCGAACTTTGGTGGCTCATCATCTCCGTTAATTATGATTACAGCCGCATTTGTATTGCAGAACACGATCTAAGCGATACCACGCTAACCTTATGGCTGGAGGACAAGCAGGATTACAAGAACACCATTGACGAATGCCTGCAGGTAGACATACCTATTAGGGACTTTGCAAAACTAATTAAGAACGAAAACTTCAACAGCTACGAAGGCACCAGGCTGCACCCTTGCAAGCAATACGTTTATAAAGCGCGTATTGAGATTAACTCGCCCATTAAATGGTACCGCAATGATGCTACACTTGTTGAACAAATCTGGGCGAGGGAGGCAATGTTGAAGAGCATCCTCACCTACTTAATAGAGACCGAGACTGCGAACCATGAAGAATTTTGCTAATAGTATGCCAAACGGCATTGTTATCACATTGTTCCATTATTTTATTAAACACTTTCTTAAGTTGCTTAGCTTAGAAGCGCATTAGCAAACATGCAGAGAAAGATAAACAATGCGAAAAGTACAATTGCCGATTTCATGATGGTGTAGATTGATGCTACAAAATTCATGATAGCAAAAGCTTAATACAACCGTGTTTAAACGGTAAATAGCCGTGTAATTACCCCCTATTTATCCCCAACCTTTACCAGCTCGCTTATATCTACATCTGCAAGCACCTCTTCTTCGGTAAGGGCTTCGGCCGGTTTGGTGTTGTAATTAAGTTTACGGAAACGCCAGGTAGCAAATGCAGGCTCCTGGTAACGGTTAAGTAGTGTAAAAAATTTCGGAAAGTTATGCACTTCCTCAAGCAGCAGGCCGGGCACAATGCCATTGTTATCAAGCACCTCGCGAACGGTGTACTCTTTATCTTTGGTGATCCATATCTCAAAATCGCGACGTATCTCCTCGCTTTTTTCAGGATCTATCTTATCATTAATGCAAATCACTTTATCACCTGGCTTCATAATGACAAAATTAAGAAGTTAATAACAACTTAAGCATGAAAAGTAACTATGGTTTACCGCTTCAACTAAACGTTTTACATCAGTTTACTTCTTAACCGACAGCCGGCATAGCTACGTAAAAGACAGTACCCTCACCCGGAATGCTTTCCAGCCAGATCCGGCCGCCTTGCAGTTCGGTAAATTCTTTACACAGCAATAAACCCAGCCCTACCCCGGTCTCATTAGCAGTACCAACTGTATTGCCGCTGCGCAGGGAGAAAAGTTCTGTTTGTTTTTCTTTACTGATGCCTATCCCATTATCACGAATAATGAGCCAGCATTCGCCTCCTATTTTCCTGGCTTTGAAATGTATTTCGCCTCCGGGGTTGGTAAATTTTATTGCGTTGCTGATGAGATTACGTAATACCAGTTGCAACATGTCACTGTCGGCCACCAGTTTAATCTCCCAGTCAACCATGGTTGTCAGGGTTATTTGCTTTTTGGCAGCTATCGATTTCTCCAGTTCGAGGGTGTTAAATAATGCATCTTTAAGGCTAACCTGGCTCAGCTGTACATTAACACCATCCATCTGGCCTTTGCTCCATATCAGCAGCTTACCAAGCATATCAACTGTGCGGCGGGTAACCTTTAAAAGATCCCCCTCAACCATTTGTCGTTCTTCTGTGTCTAAACCATATTCTGTTATCAGCTCAAGATAATTTTGGATATTGCTAAGCGGAGATCGTAGATCATGCGCTATTATCGACATCAACTTGTTGCGCTCCTGGTTTATGCGCTCAAGCTCTTGGTTTTGACGGGTTATTTGGGCGTTCTTACGCTCTATTGCTTCTGCCTTGTCTGCTGCAGACCTTTTTTCGTGATCGTAATTTTTAAGCATGTATGTAACTGTGTAGTAAACCACTACAATAACCACCACATAGGCTGAAGTAAGGTCAAAAAAGCGGCTTTCGCGACTGTCATACGTATAAGGGACAAGGCTTGGACGGTAGTACTCAAGAACATGCAACCCCAGCATAATAGCAGCGTTAATTGCAACCCAAAGCTTATGCTGCTTTTGTGGCAGAGTGCACAACAGCAACAAAATACACAACCCCATAAAAATCTCGGTAGGGCCCTGAGTACCTGAATTGTAAAGATAATTTATTGCAAAAAGCAAATTACCCAGCGTTGCAAAAACAATTGTAGCAAAGGTAGTGTAGCCCTTGTACCGCGATATGTAGTAAAGACACGTAAATGCAAGCACCGCTATAAAACTTAACAATGCAATTAAGGGCAGGCCTATAATTAAGTTAAAAGGAACGTTGTAAGCAAGCGCTGCAATAGCAATTAAAGATACTGAATGAAATATCCTAACCTCCAGAGGGAACTCGGCTGTGGAACCGGTTGCCCTTACCCAAAGCTTATAAATTTTTCCGGGGATGTCCAATTTAAATTAGTTTAGGGAAAACAAGATTACAATTAATAACTAAAAAGAGCAACTAACACAAACACAGGATTACTCCCGGCAAAATCTGTAGTTTATGCGTTTGTACCAGTTTCTAATTTACAAGTTATTACGCACAATAAACTCCATATAATCAAACCAGCTAGCTTAATGCATAAGTTTCGCGGACGTGTTTTACTGATAGTGCGATAACATTCTTAAGTACCTCTACATCAACATCGGCAAGCTTTTTAATGTATAAGCAGCCTTTACCCGCTTTGTATTTACCAAGCTTGTTTAAAAGCAAATTATCATTCATACAACCCAGGTGCAGATATAAAGATATGTTGGCTTTCCGGGGAGAAAACCCCACTTGGCACATCTCGCCCTCATGGCCACTAGCATATTTATACTTGTACGTACCAAAACCAACAATAGTTGTTCCCCACATGGCTGCAGGCTGGCCGGTAGCAACCTGCATCATTTCAGCTATAGCCAGGCAATCCTGCCGCACAGCATCGTCGGCAATGGTATCTAAAAAGCCGTTTACAGCGGCGTTGGTAAGCTGGGTTTTAAGTTTATACATAACTGATGCAGAGCTACTTTCCCAAATATACAAAACTCGTTATAAACAAAAAAAGCCGGGCAGTGCCCGGCTTTCAGTAATCAAGAATTTTGTATTAGTTGCGGCTAAACCCGTTACGGCCGCCGTTGAAACCTTTGTCTTCAGCCACGTTTACAGTAATACGTTTACCGTAATAGCTCTGGCCGTTCATGCATCTTATAGCTTCTTTAGCTTCATCATCATTTACCATCTCAACAAATCCAAAACCCCTGCTTTCTTTTGTTTCGCGGTCTTTCACTATCCTAAGGGACCTAACCGGCCCGAAATCTTCAAAAACCGCATTTAATTCGGCCTCGCTTACTTCTAGCGGAAGGCCTCCAATAAATACTTTCATTAATCTCCTTTGTTTTTGCAAAGATAGGCAAAAAAGGCGGGTTTTCAGGAACATGGCTGGCTTATAAGTGTCAGTTGTACCCTTTTTGACAATCAACTGAATATTCAACTCAGCGGCAAGGTAAACCAGAAAGTGCTGCCTTTTCCCGTCTCACTTTCCACCCCTATTTTACCGCCATGCCGGGTGATGATTTCGCCGCTGATGTAGAGCCCCAATCCCAGGCCGGAAAACTGCATTGCCGACTGATCTACCCGGTAGTAGCGCTCAAATAAATGGGGTATTTTTTCCGGTGGGATGCCTATACCAAAGTCCTGTACAGATACCCGCACCTCAGTACTGTTGCACATCACCTTAATGATGATGTCCCTTGAATCCGGTGCGTATTTAACGGCATTGTTTACGAAGTTAACCACCACCTGGTCAATCCGGTGCTCATCAGCATAAACCATCAGGTTAGGATCACAGTTTAGGATGATCTGGTTGTAGTTGTTGTTCCTGATGTGTTCAGTACCTTCCTCAATCAGCTTCAGCAGGTTGAACCATGTTTTCTTCAGCGGAAGTTCTCCATGATCCATCCTGGATACATTCATAAGATCTTCCGTCAGGTGCACCAGTCTGACCAAATTATCATTAGCTTTCTCCAGGAACAACGGTATCCGGGGCGACGTCGGATCTGTACCCAGCACCTTGGTAAGCAGTTGCATAGACAGCTTTAACGAGGTAAGCGGTGTCTTCAATTCATGACTCGCCACGCTGATGAACTCGTCTTTCTGTTCGGCTATTTTACGTCGGCTGGTAACGTCCATAAACGTGCCAATGCCTAGAACAATATTATTGTTATCGTCGCGAATAGGTGCAGCGTTAATGGAAATATAAAAGCGATCACCATCAGGTGGCTGCACGGCAATCTCCCTGTCGTAAACTGGCTTGCCGGTAGCCATCATCACCGCCATAGGGTGTTCCTCGTCCGGCAACGGCGAACCATCCGGCTTCAGTATCTGCCAAGTGGAGTGGGTTGTACTGTGGCTCAGTACCTCGTTCTCGTGCATGCCCAGTATCTGCTGGGCCATTGGATTGGCATAGGTCAGCTTGCCTGATGTATCAATAATGCTTACCCCCTCGGCCATGGTCTCCAGTATTTGAACCAGCCGTTCTTCGTTTGCACGCAGGTTGCTTTCTACTATCTTTTTTTCGTCAATAATAGCCTGTAGCCTGGTGCGGGACCTTACCTTATCCGTAGCATCCAGCGCGAAGCCCACCACACCTCTTATTTCGCCGGCGTCATCGTACAGTGGTTCAACCGTTAGGTCTATATAATAGGTTTTTGCTTTATCTCCGCGCTTATACTCCAGGGGAGCTTCTATAGCACTATAGGATTGGCCGGTAGCAAATACTTCATCAAACAATGGACCATAGCCCTGGTGCTTCAGTTCGGGCAGTAAGCTAAACAATGGCTCGCCTATGATCTTTTCTGTAGGTGCGCGGTTAAGCAGGCGGCGCATGGCTACATTGGCGTATTCTATACCGTAGTTCTCCCTGTTAATGAACATCATGCCGATTGGCGCCTGCATAAACTGCTGCTGCAATTGTTCGCTAAAGGCCTTACGTGAACTTTCAACGCCAGCTAGTGTCCAGCTGTCGGTAACGTCGGTTACTTCGCACAACAGGTGCGATACGTTGTTATCATCATCTATAATGGGAGAAGTGTTTATCTGCCAGTAATGTACCTCGCTATCGCCTAAGGCGCCCGACCTGTCATACCGCAGGCCGTTTAGTTGCTGTGCGGTTCTGGTCTCTGTTACGGTAGCAAAGTTACGCAGTAGCATAGTGCCTTCCTTACTGCCGCCGGGTGCCAGTTGTTCAGGAAAGGCTGAACACAGATCCTTACCCACTACACCTTCGGATGTTGTTGAGGTAATGCTGAGAAAGGCAGCATTCGCTGCTACGATGCGAAACGACGGCGCATTAGCCTCCAGCAACACCATAGGCGGGCCTTTATCAAAAAACTGCTGTAACAAGCTGGCTGGTGATGTTGGCATACTATTAAACCATTTACAATAAAGTTTATTATCAAACGGGGTAGCACCAACAGCTCAAATTATAGGTTAAGCAAATATAGCAGGTAAAAGATCTAATAAAAGAGGGTTTAAGAAAAGCGTTACTTCAGCTTCAGATTAAAGCTGCCCTGCACCCTGTAAAAAGGCGATTCGGCTTTATCGTCGTGCGCTAAAAAAGTAAAAAAGGTACCTTTTGCCAGCACACTGTCCTGGCGGTATTGCTGTACATCTATCAATCCGGCATCACCGGGTGCAGTAAATTGGGTAAGGCTGTATTGCTTAATGTGCATGGCATCAGGCCGCAACAACAGCTGGCTGCCCTCTACACCTTTTTTCACGTCAGCGGCGGCAGTACCTTTGCTGCTTATGGCGAAACTCATCGTATGGGCTTTGTTTATAGCTGTAATGCCAAAGTACCGGTTATCACCAACGCTCAGGTTCACAAAAGCTATTGAGTCTTCAGCAGCGTTAAAAGTGTACGTAGTGTCGCCAAGGTCAAAAGTGAGTGTTCCTTTTGCTGCTAAAAAGTTAGTAGCCGGTGCCGCAGCAATTGCGCTATCTGCCGCTGTGGCCATCATTTTTTGGTCTACAGTGTTCGCATCCTGATCTTTCTGACAGGCGCTCAGCGCTGCCATCAGGAACAGAGCAACTCCAAAATAAAAAGATGTAAACCGTTTAGCGTACATAGGCAATAGATGTTATAAAATTACAGAAAAATTATTCCCGTCAAAGCCCGGCTCATGGTTTTAGTTAAATTTTTAACACTTTTTAACTATATCTGTAAACGAATAAGACAAACAAAAGGTTGGGGAGCAGGTATGGCTTTGTGAAATAATTTTCCAGGCAGATCTTTCGCCTCTTCTAAATCAAAAATAGCTTAACAACCTATAAATCAGCGCTCCTATTTTTTGCTGTTTTATTCTCAAAACAGTGTATCACGCTCGCACGGCAGGTGTACGTAACCGAACATCAGGCGACGACGAAAAATGAATAACTAATTATAAATCAATTGTTTAACCAAATGGCACGAACTTAGAATATCATACAATAACTCACACTAAATCTCATGATAATCAACCATTTAAAGTTCGCATTCAGAAGCCTGATGCGAACCAAAACGTTCTCTGCCATAAACATTGCCGGGTTAGTAGTAAGCCTTACCGCATTTATGCTGATGGCGCTTTACATACAATACGAGTTGAGCTTTGATAAGGAGAACAGGAACGCCGCCAACGTTTACCGCGTGGTTGATGACAAGCAAACAAACGCGTTAATGCAGCATACAGCGGGCTCCCCTGCCCCAATTGCACCTGCGTTGTTAAATGATTTTCCGCAAGTTAAAGAAGCGGTGAGGCTGATAAGTTCTGAAAGCCTTGTAAAGTACCGGGATAAGTTATTTGAAGAACGTGCTTTGTTTTATGCTGATAAAGGCTTTTTTAAGGTGTTTGATGCAGCTATGCTAAGTGGCGATGCAAACACCGCCCTTGCAGCGCCCATGAGCATAGTACTTACCCAAACAACTGCACAAAAATACTTTGGCAGCGCCAACGCTTTAGGCAAAACCCTTTTGGTGGATGGAAAAGGAATGCGCGTTACGGGAGTTGTAAAACCCATGCCGAAGAATTCGCACGTGCAGTTTGACATGCTTTTGTCTATGGCTACGGTTGAACAAAAGGACTCCGGGTACGACTGGATGTTCACCAACTGGTACTCCAATAATTTTTGGACTTACATCGTGCTACCGTCGAACTACAATGCCAAACAGTTGGAAAATCAGTTTGACAGCTTTGCCAACCGCCACAATGCCAATACAGCAAACACTAAACACCATTACAGCCTGGAGAAACTTACAGATATTTACCTGCACAGCAACCGCGAAGGGCAGGTTGGTAAAACAGGCAACCTCTCCAGTTTATACATATTTAGCGCTGTGGCGCTGTTCATATTGCTTATAGCATGCGTAAACTTTATCAACCTGTCTACCGCGCGTTCTGCCGAGCGGGCAAAGGAGGTGGGTGTAAAAAAAGTTAATGGCGTAACCCGTGTACAATTAATATGGCAGTTCTTTATCGAATCATTTACCATGGTGGGTGTGGCGCTGCTTATAGCGATTGTTTTAACCGTGTTGCTGGTACCGTCATTCAACACCTTCGCCGGTAAAAACATCGTTTTTGAGGTTTTTACACCTGTACATATCGGCGGGCTATTGGCCATATTGCTGTTGGTGGGTATGCTGTCCGGCAGTTACCCTGCGCTGGTTATATCAGCCTTTAACCCGGTTACTGCGCTTAAGGGCAACATCCGCTCATCTGCACGCAGCATTTTTATACGTAAAGGACTGGTTGTATTTCAGTTCACTATATCTATCATACTTATCGTAAGCAGTATTGTAGTATACACCCAGTTGCAATACATGCAAAAGCACGACCTCGGTTTTAAGCCATCGCAAACGCTGGTGATTAACTTTGAGGGCGACAACGAAGTGCAGCGACACTACCAACAAATTAAAGCCAGCCTTAAGCAGATAAACGGTGTAAAAAATGTTACCGCATCGTCTAACGTGCCAGGCGTAACCGATCCGGGCGGATGGTCTATGGATGTGGTTAAACGCACGGGCGATACTGTACATGCCGAACTGCCCATCTTTTTAACCGATTTTGATTTTATGCAGCAGTACAACATACCAATGGTTGCGGGCCGCGCGTTGTCGCCCAACTTTGCTGCAGATACTGTTGAATCTATGATCATCAACCAAACTACCTTACGCAAACTTGGCTTTAATTCTGCCGAAGAAGCTATTGGTGTTAAAGTAGGCATGTACCCTAAGGATGCACGGATAATAGGCGTTTACAAAGACTTCAACTTCCAGTCGCTGCAGAAACCTATCGAGCCGTTGGTCATCCGCATTATACCCAACAAGTTCAGGGTCTTCTCGGTTGAGCTTAATACCGCCAACCTAAAACAAACAATTGCCGGTATAGAGCAGCTCTGGAAGCAGCAGGTGCCGCAGCGCCCATTGGAATACACCTTTTTAAACGAGCGGTTTAACCTGCTTTACGAAGCCGAGACCAAGTTTGGGCAGGTGTTTGCGGTATTTACCTTACTGGCCATCAGCATAGCCTGCTTTGGGCTGTTTGGGCTGGCGCTGTTCAGTGTGAAGCAGCGTACTAAAGAAGTAGGTATACGTAAGGTTGTGGGCGCTTCCGTAGCGCAAATTGTAGCTTTGATAGCTAAAGATTTTATTAACCTGGTGATAATTGCCGTAGTAATAGCATCACCACTGGCCTTTTACGCCATGAGCCGCTGGATCCGCGATTTTGCTTACCGCATCGAGATCAGCTGGTGGATATTTGCAGTAGGCGGGCTGGCAGCGGTTTTAGTTGCCTTGGCTACCATCAGCTACCAGGCCATCAGAGCGGCGGTTTCTAACCCGGTAAGAAGCTTAAGAGACGAATAACAGCGGGACGCCATTAGCTCCGCAACCGTTCATCAAAAGAGAACTTGCTGATAGATGCAATTTTCACCCTGGCAAAATCGGGGTGTGCCGGGTTAAACAGGTAATTGTACTCCATATCAATTATGGCAGATGGCACCTTTAAAACAGCCGTTTCCATACCCTGCAGCCAGGTGTCGCCAAGGCTTTGCGTGTAAGGATAGTTGATAACGCGCTGCCACTCGGGCTCTAAACGGGTAAGCTGCGCAAGTGTGATCTCCTTTATTGGTAATTTATCCGGTACGCTAAATACCGTTACTGAAAAATCGCCCGAGTAAAGGGACGTGCCCGATGTGTGTACCAGTTTTTCCAGGCAGGAGAGCGCCAGCGATCCCCCGGAGTAGATAACGTACATACCCCGCGAGTTCCACCTGCCGTCTATGCCCGAAGCATTGCGGTCGGAAGCGTATTTGGTTTGTCCTATACGGTAAGTCTTCAATTGATAAATGTTAAACCCCTCCCAACTATCCTTTAAAGAGGAGGGCATAAAAAGCATCCCTCTTCAGGGGGATATTTATAGGGGGCTTTGCTTACGCCGTAACCCCGTAATCTATACGGATAAGCTCACTCATAACAATGCCAATACCGGTAATGGTATCAAGCATATCAAAAGGAACGGCATCAATACCGGCATTGTAGTGACGCAGCCAGCTTTTAAACTCATCTAAAGAACCAAAGGTTTCGAGGCCTTTATCAAAAAGCTCAAACAGCTGTATGATGTGCTCACTAAGGCCGGGGTTTAAACCCTTGCTGCCCTGTATGTGCTTGCGCAGGGTAGGCTCGGTAATATCAAGCCATTTAGCAATATCTATCTGGGTAACACCGGTAAGCTGCAGCAAATCTGTAAGGGCACCGGGCTGCAGCCCCTGCTTTATTACGCCTAGTTTTGCTATTGGCGATTTAAAGTAGGTATTGTATGGCATCAGAAGATCATTTAAAACAGGTACAGGCATATCTGCCTGATACTGCTTTACAACAGCCTGCTTTGTGTTATGCTTTACTTTTTCCATATACAAACGTAATTATTTTCTAATTAAAAACAAATTATTTTCTAATAGTTTTTCTCCGATGAAAAAATAATCCTAAATATATTAGTAATTATAAAGAATATTCTTTATCTTTGTATATCAAATATGCCAATCGGCATCTCTTACATAAACTAAAGTCCATCATGAAATACTTCTATACTGTAAAGCAGTGCGCCGAGCGCATTGACGAATACTTCCGTTATATACAGGGCCAGTACCATGTAGAAAAACCCGAAACAACAAACGATAACAAGAAAGCACAACCCGCCGAAATAATAGTGTGGGACCGTAAGCCCGAACCTGCCCTGCTAACCGGACTGGCCCTGTATATGGGCTTTACCAGTAAAGAAGAGTTTGAAAAGTACGAGGTAAAGGGCCGGTACAAAAAACTACTCAGACGGGCCCGCCTGCGTGTAGAACTGGAGTATGAAAAACGCATGTTGCAGCAAGCACCCACGGGTGCAATATTCGTTCTGAAAACGCTGGGGTGGACAGACAAGAGCGCCCTTAAACAAAGCCAGGCCACCAAAAAGCTGCGCATAGAAATTGTTGATGCAGGCCCGGCCATAGCACCCTCTGAGAAGGATGTGGCGATGTAACCTCTATCCCACATCAAACCAAATAACCTAAACCATTATGAAAACAAGCCTTTTATTTAAACACAACTATTATGCTACGGCAGATGTTGTGATTAACCAGGGCGGTACCAGCTCCGGTAAAACCTACGCCATAACACAGGTACTATTCTCTCTTGCCGCTTCAGAAAAGCTGATAATTACCATTGCCGGGCAGGACATGCCGCACCTTAAATCGGGCGCGATACGAGATGCTATCGAAATACAAAACTCCTCCGCCGCCATGCAGGCTGCAATAAAGAATTACAACCGCAGCGATCACCTGTTTGAGTTTAATAACGGCAGCATAATTGAATACAAGAGTTACGCCAATGCACAGGATGCGAAGTCCGGAAAACGCGATTACCTGTTTATCAACGAAGCAAACGGAATAAGCTGGCTTATCTATACAGAACTGGCCCTGCGTACCCGCAAGCGGGTGTTTATAGACTACAACCCCAACACCAGCTTTTGGGCGCATGAGAAACTGATGGGGCGCCCGGGCGTGCAAATGTTTATATCAGACTACAGGCACAACCCGTTTATTACTGAGGCACAGCGTAATAAAATAGAAAGGCTGAAAGAGGAAGACCAGCAGCTTTGGCGGGTTTATGCCCGCGGCCTTACCGGCAAAATAACCGGGCTGGTGTTCAGCAACTGGCACCTTTGCGAAGCCATACCGTGTAATGCCACACTGCTCGCGGCCGGGCTGGATTTTGGCTTTAGTAACGACGAAACCGGCTGCCTGCTGGTGTACCGGCAAAACGGCGAACTATGGGTACGCGAACTGCTGTACGAGACTGGCCTCACCAATACCGACCTCTCCCGAAAACTGCAGCAACTGGGCATGAGCAAGAAAATAGAGATAATTGCCGACAGCGCCGAACCGAAATCTATTGAAGAACTAAGGCGGCTGGGGTGGTTTATTACTGCCGCAAAAAAAGGTGCCGATAGCGTGAACAACTCCATAGACATACTTAAACGCTACCGCATAAACGTAACCGCTGACAGCACTAACCTGCGCAAAGAACTGGAACGTTATAAGTGGAAAGTAAACCACAGCGGTAAAACCACTAACCAGCCTATTGATGCCTGCAACCACCTGATAGATCCCCTGCGCTACGTAGCTCTTCACAAGCTAAAAGCGGGTAACATAAAGCCGGCCACCAGTAAGCTGCCGGCAACTGCTCCGCAAGCAACCAAACGGGACATACTGGATGAAATGCTCGGCCTGTAAAAACCTGGGCAATCAAAATATCAACACAAATCAAATAACAATATGATAGAAAGAACACTTAAAACCATGGATGGAAGGCTGAAGGTCAGCATCCCTACTCAGCTGAATGAAGTCTCCTTAGGGCAGATGATAGAACTGCAGGAAGCAAAAGAACTGACAGACATGGATGCCATCAGCATACTATCCGGCGTACCCGTAACCGACCTGCAAAACGTGGCGGATGCTAATGACTTTACCCTGTTTGCCGACGGCGTACTGACCCTTTCCAACGAGATAAAGAACTTGTACAACAGCGACAAGGTACCATCCACAATAACCTTTATGATAGATGGCAAGCCGGTAAAGGTAGCGATAACCAATAACCTTTCGGTGGAGCCAGCCGGTGCTTTCATGGCTGCAAGGGACATTATTGCCGATGAGATTGCCGCCCATATTAAACAAAATGGCGAGGACAACTGGCAGGAAACCTTTAAGCCGTCGTTACTTGCGTGTGCCAAATTGCTGGCGCAGTACTTCTTTACGCGCGTAACCGGTCTGCCTTACGATGAGTACGCCGCTGCAGAATTTTTAAACGTTGTTAAAAAGCTTTGGGTAACGGAGGCACTGCCCATCGCGAAGCATTTTTTTACCTCCTATCCAGACTTATCGAAATCGAAAACCGGCTTTTGGCCTCGCCTGCTACACCTACTGAAAAACGTGCTGGTATCCGGGCTTTCGAGCGTTTTAAGTACATCAACACGGTAAACGCCCTTGCCGGCGGCGACATAACCAAATGGAGCCTGGTAATGGCCATGCCATACGAACGCATCCTCACCAAACTTCTCCTCAACAAAACGGAAGCTGAGTACCAGAAACGGTATATGGAGATCCAAACTCAAACCCCCTAGCCCCCTGAAGGGGGAATAGGAGATTGACAATCTAATCATAAAACCGATAACTACTTCCCCCTTCAGGGGGCGAGGGGCTAAACAAGATTTATTTACTAAAACCATTAAAATTCCCCCTTCAGGGGGTTAGGGGGTTCCTATGAGAAACCAAATTGAAGCTGTGGTGCAAAGCTTAAGCACCTCGCCGTCGTTTTTGTACGGCACCGAAAAAGAACTGAATACCCTTGCCGATAACGCAGCCTTCCCCTGTGTTATGCTGTACCCGCTGCAACCTATAGTGCTGTCGCCCCAGGTGAATGGCTCGGTAGATAATGTGTTCACCATATACCTCGAGTTCCTGTACCAAACAGAGTTTGGCCAATATACAGCAGAAAACGAAACCTACGTGCAGCAGGCGCTGCGGATGGCAGGCGAGTTTGTGGTGAAAGCTGCCAGGTACCGCGATGGTGATGGCCGTTACTTCCGTATCAAGGCAGGCGAAAATGCAAAGTGCGTACCCGTATACAACAAATTTGACACCAATACCACCGGCGTTGGGCTTACCATAACGCTTAACACCATGTATTACGACACCTACCCTGCTTAAAACTTATACAATGAATATTATCCCTATTATTGACTATACCAACACCTATGTAAACGGTACCGAAACCAACGGGCAGGTATACATCAGGCTGATTGACGCGGCTACCGGTCAGCCCGCCAATGGCAACAACATGCAGGTTACCTACCAGGTAAACCTTGACGGTGTTTCAAACATCTATACTATCCTTATTTCCGGGCAGGGTAAGGCAATTTATACCGGCCGTATAGGCAACACTAATCCGCAAAATTACCACTACAGTAGTTTTACTATAATCAGCCACGAAGAGGTAACCACGCCGCCACCAGTTGCCGTTTGCGACCTACAGATCACCCATGTAAACGTAGATAAGCTGGAAAGTGCCGTTGGCGCGAACGACGGGCAGATAACCGCATTTGCTACCAGCAGCAACGGGCTGATAGAATACAGTATCGATAACGTAACCTTTCAATCGTCGCCAACATTTGGCGGCCTCACAGGTGGCATAATACCTATTTACGCGCGGGATAGTAATGGTTGCCTGGCCGGATACAGTGTATTGCTTGGTACCGTAACGGGGCTGCTTGTTGCCGATCCGTCCGTGAGTTTACCAGGCGGTAAAATCTCCAGGTGGAATGCCGCGTTTAACCCTGTTGTATTCACTTACCAACGTAAAGATTTCGGCATCCATTCATCCACTACAGACACCCTTACCGGATTTGCCAAACTCAGGATAAATGCCTCGTTGAACGATCCCGCAACGGGCAACCCGGTACTATCCACCGGCGACAAGGTGTACATCAACAGTACCACCTACAAGGGTATATATGATGTTGATCGCACCGAAGGCGTTTACAATCTTATTTTAAAAACTCCGCCCATACATCCCGATGAGCCTATCAGCGGCTTTATCAATATTAACAAGCTTAGACCCTATTATAACATTGTCACCCGGATAAGTTATTTCGACAGGGATGGACGGCAGAAAACCATAACATCAACCAACCGGCCTGATGCAACCGGGCTGGTAAAAGCCGACCTATCCAGCTTTTTGCAAAGCCTTGTACAGCCGGCTGACGAAAGCGATTACAGCCTGCCCAACTTCAGAGACGATAACTTAAGTGCCAGCTATTCCATAGCCTATGCCGAAGTTTGGGACGAGAACGGCACAACCAAAGAGCCGGTATTTGTATCGTTAGACCACAACTACTTCGTGCTGTACGCAGCTAAACAATTGGGAGAACGTTATGGCGGCAACATGGCAGCTTATGTACCGTTTGCGTCGCTGCCCGACGGGGTAGCTAAAGCCAGGTGGATAACCGACTTTGCCGAGCCCGCCTGCAGTAACGGCTACCCGTTTGATATTGGCTTTATTTACAGCGAAGACCTGCTGGGCCGCCAGTTATATTGCGAATTTACCCTGCTGGATATTAATCAGCAACCTATACAAGGCGGCGAAAACCAGGTTGGGCTGCTAAATGAGGATGGATCCTGGCTGCTGAACCAGGACGGCGGCAGGCTGGTAATTGCAAAGCAGGGTTTCGGTAACATTCCTGTACCCGATCAACTCGGCCTTAACAGGCTGCTTATAAACACCAATTTGCCGCCAGAGGTTTACTACATTAACCTGGCACTTAAGTACAATGATAACAATGTAGTTCATACCGTTACGCAAACTCAAACCATACGGGTGGATGACGCTGTGGACGACAACGCCGTTTACCTGCGCTGGATAGGCCTCTCGGGCAGTTGGAACTACTATCGTTTTGTTTTCGATCAGGAAGTAACGCTGGATGTACAGAATGCCGTAATCATCAAAAACTTTGTGCACGATTGGGAGAACCAGCAAGGCATAGAAGAAGTGATCAGTAAGTCGGCAGGTCAAAAAATGAAGGTTGTTGCCGAGGATCTGTCTGTGGCAGACATCAAGGGACTGCAATCTATTAAATACTCACCAAAGGTACAAATACTGGTGAAACGCAACCCTGTAAAATGGCAAACCGTTGTGATAAACACAGCTACATACAGCGAGTACGAAACACGCAATGGCCGGGCGCCATTCAGCGTCACCTTCAATCTGCCGGCCATAAATATACAAACGCAATAGCCTCACCCAATAGCCCCCTCTAAATCTCACCCTGAAAGCGGAGACTTAAAATTAATTTAAAGCCTTCCTTTCAGGGGAGGGTTTGGGTGGGGCTCAAACTCACCAACATGCAACTCTACATCTATAACGAGCTGGTTGACCTGGCGGATGACAGCCCGATAGCGCTCACCTTCCAGATAAACAACCTGGCCGAAGTAAAAAATCAACAGGGCAACACCAGTAACCAGTTTAAGTTGCCCCTTACACAACGCAACAGGCGTATACTGGGCTTCCCGGATGATGTTGCATTTTGTGGTAAAGCACCTTATGACAACTACCCGGCAAAAATAGTACAGGATGGTTTGGAGATTGTAACCAATGGTATTGCAGTGCTAAATGGCGTTGAGCAGGATAGCGCGGCTATAACAGTACTGAGCGGCAACGTGGACTTCTTTGATACGCTGGATGCTAAAATATACGACATGGGCGACGCAGAGACTACTATTGGCAAGCAAGGCCTGCTCAAGTACTTTGACCATGCCTACACTGTGGATAATGTAGTGGCATCTCAAACTAAAACCGAAGGCTGGATATGGCCGGTAATAGATTATGGCACTATAACTTACCCTACCGATCAGCCATTGAAGATTGACGTACGGCAGATCCGTCCCGGATTTTTCCTGAAGACCATGGTAGAACTCATGGCCAAACAAGCAGGTTACCGCATAAACCCCGATTCGTTTTTGCTGAAGCAGCCTTTATTTCAAAAGCTTATTGTGCAGTTTGCAAACGATAATTTTAGCCACGGCACCAACTACCAGAACACTACCGACGACCTCGGGATAGAGGTTACCAACGCGGCTAAGTATGTGCACACTAACGATGCATATGAGGAAGATATGCGCCTTAACACGGTAATAAACGATAGTTCGAACTCTTTTAAGAGCAATGCTTATGTAGCAAAAGCACGTGTGGCATTTACTGCCAGCTTTACTTATTCGCTAACACTTGCCGGAAAAATTACTTTGGACGATGGCGGCGCCAAGGCGCACATTTACTTTGAGTACTACGATGTACATGGCAACCCAACAAAATTGGACCGCATAACCCACACGCTTGATAATGATGCACAATTAGTAAACAGCTACGCGCAGATAAAATCATCCTTTTTTCAAAGAGGTATTGCCGTAAAAACCTTCAACAACCAAAAGTTATCTGCTGATGTTGAGCTGCTTGCCGGCGAAAGCTTAAAGGTTCGGTATGAGGTAAACCACCGGGCAGCGCGCGACCTCTATTCGGAGATACAAGCGGGTGCCACTTTCAAGATAGAAACAAAGCGCGAAGAGGTGCTGCTGGGCCAAACAATTCAATGCGAACGCATCTTTCCGGATATTTCTCTTAAAGATCTCCTGAAGGACACCTTGCAGCGGTTTGGCATAATCTGCCAAACTGATAACGCTGCACGGACAATAACATTCGCTTCTTTCAGGGACATTGTAAACAATATACCGGTTGCCCGGGATTGGACACGCAAGTGCATAGACCAGGGTAAAGCCATCAGCTTTCAGCTCGGCAGCTACGCGCAGGAGAATTACCTGAAACAAAAAGAAGACGAAAGCATTAAGCCCAAAGGCTTCGGTAATACAAAGATAACTGTTAATGATAAGACGCTGGCTGCAACGGCCGACCTGGTAGAAAGCCAGTTTGCCCCAACCCTTAATCGCCCGTATGTAAACGGTAGCATAGCGCAGATTTTAAAAGTTGACCGGAGTCCCGAGGAGGATGCGATCGATTTCTCTGTCAGTACCCAGCCGCGCCTGCTCATTAATGATGCGCTCAATCTTTTAGATACCGGCAAACAAATCACTTTTACCGACGGAACAAACGAGCGGGTGGTGAACAGCACCATATCTATCCCCTACTTTGCTAAAAATGGCGCAGCAGAAAGCCTGGATTGGGAATACCTGCGTAAACAGTATTATCCGGAATTAGAGAAGATTCTGCAACAGACAAAAAAGGTAGTACGCTACTTTATGCTCTCTCCCCGTGACATATTGGAGCTTGACCTGCTGATTCCCGTTTACCTGGAGCAGGATAGCGCATATTACTACATCAACAAAATAGACAGCTGGCGCAAAGGCCAGCCGGTAAAGGTTGAGCTGGTAAGATTGTAAAAGTCCCCAACCAAGACTTCCAACGAGCATTGAGAATTCTAAGCCCTCCCTTTTAGGGGAGGGTTTGGGTGGGGCTCTGGGTTTGAGGCTTGAGCGCGTTTATGAGAATAAGCCGTGTGTAATCTCTTTAACAGCATCATCGCCAAAAAAGAAGATGGTGTACATGCTTGGTGCCTGGGTAATTACCAATATATCTTCTCGCTTTATTTTGTTCTCGTTGATGAAACGGGTAAGGCGTTCGTGGGAGCTGAAGTAGTCAGATTTTAAAACGATCATGATGGTGCTTTCTGGTAAGAGATGTGCGGCGAAAATATGTTACCAAATAATAAAAATATTTGCAGAATGCGTTTGCAATTTTAAAATCAGCTTTTTACATTTACCAAAAATATTAGCAAACCTTATCCAAATGAAAAAACTTTTACTCGCCTTAGTTCTATTTACAACAACGCAAGTGCATGCTCAAACCAAGGTCATCGACTCGTTTCTGGGAATAAAATTTGGAAGCACTCCTCAACAAGTGGCTTTAGCATTAAAGGCTAAAGGCGCGATAAAAGATGTTGCCGGTAGCAAACCAAGTGAATGGTTGTACAGTAATGTGAGGCTCGGCGGCAGAAAAGCTGAGATCTTAGTTGTTAGATTCCTTGACGGCAAAGTGTATCAGGCAACCTTTGCTTTCAAACCCAAACTTGAGCCCCAGTTAATAGATCTTTATAAAGAAATATCAACCGACATTACTGCCGTATATGGAGAAGGCGAAGAGAAAAAGGAATTTAAATCTCCTTTTGAAGATGGTGATGGTCACGAACTTTTAGCAATTGAAGGTGGTAGTGCTGATATTTCCACAACATGGTCGGATGAAAAAGGATTAATTTTTGAAACAATAAGTAGTGACATGGTGATCGGATTAACCTATGGTGACATTAAGTTAGGTCATCTTGCTACAGAGCGCGATAGGGCGAAAGAAAGAGCCGACTTTTAAATTCATCTTCTAAGGATTTATTTTAGTGCTTGTATTCACAGACAACTTTTTCTTCTGCCTTATTCCTCTCTACATAATAAATAATTTTTAATACCTGCTGCCGAGAAAGCAGCAGGTATATATTAGATAAAAAATATGCCATATGGCATACAAATCAATTACTATGGAAATAAATGATGATTTAACAAAAAGTCAGCAGGTGGAAATAAAGAAGCTGAGAGCTTCGGTTGAAGAACTCGAGGGATCTCTGAGATCGCTTGCTAGCACTCAAAATAAATTAACATCCTCTGCAAATACTTTAGAGAAAGCCTACAAAGATGTAGCATCGGAAATTAAAAAAACTGCATCGGCAGTAAAGGAAAGTAATGATCAGTTAGAAAAAAATGCCAAGCTGCTTAACTCAACAAAATCTACAGCTGGGTCAGCAGGGGTCGCAATAGATGAATTAACGAAGAATTACAAGGAACTTTCAGAATCCCAAAAAAGCGCAGCAACCACATCCGAAAACTTCAAAGCCGCCAGTGTCGCTTTAAAAAACGATTCAAAAGAAAGCGGTGAAAGTACAAAGGCGAGTGCAGAAGATTTCAAATACCTGGAGAAAACATTTGAGTCGTTAGATAAAACGCTGGACAGTTTGAAAGTCGAGGCAGGTGAGTTTGCACCGGAACTGGAGAGTTTAAAGGCTGGATTTGGTGGGTTAAAAACCGGCTTAGAAGTTGTAAAGGACGGCTTTAACGGTGTAGGATCAGCATTAAAGGCTACAGGTTTTGGATTGCTGATGCTTATACTCAAGTCGCTGGAAGAGTACTTTCAACACGACAAAATTGGGCTAAAACGGTTTCAAGGTGCACTTGCAGCAGTAGGTGTTGTCACTAAAGAGATTGAGAAAGCGCTCGTGAAACTAGGTGGAGCCATCGTTGATGCTCTGATTAACCCTGTAGACACTATAAAAAGCTTTTGGGATAGCTTAGTTCAAAAATTTAGTAAAACGTTCAGCGCTTTGGGAGACATCATTTCTGGTGTGCTTACCTTTGATAGCGCTAAGATAAAAACGGGTGTAACACATTTAAGTGAGGAATTTGATAAAGCTGTTACTATTGTAAAGGATGGTTATGATAAGGCAAAATCTTATTTTACGGGCTTAGCCCACGATGCCGGAAAAGCGTTTGACAATGCATATAAGAAGGCCGGGGAGAATGCTGGTCACTTCGTAAAAAAAATCAAAAGGTCGCACGAGCAACTAAGTTTAAGACAAATCACAGCAGCAGATTTTTTCAAAAGACAACAGCAGCAATATGACCAGGAGCTGGCCCTGCTTAATGACCAACTTAATAAGAAGCTTATAACGGAGGAGAGCTACTATAAAGCAGTAGATGAACTTGCAAAAAAGTACCCGTCTGCTATTATTAAGGCTGCGCCAAGCCTCCTCCCAGATTTTGCAAAAGCAAAACGGCAACTACAAACTGAGCAACAGCAAAAGATAGTTGAAAAGGATGAAGAAAAGTTAAAGCAAGCAGTATGGCCATGGCAAAAATTTGAAGCCGAAAAAAAGCTTATTCAGGACAAGTATGCTTTTGAGATATTACAAGCAAATGGAAATAAAGAAAAGATAAAAGAGCTAACTGAAAAAAGCCAGGAGGAGATATCAACCTTAACTGAGAAATACGAGAAGCAACGATCTGAATTAATTACAAAAGCAGCACAACAAGTTACCGATAAAGCTTTCTCATTGATAGCCGGTGGAATTGGCAAGCAAAGTGAGGCCAAACTAAAGGCTCTTGAAAAAGATAAAGCCAACGAACTTAACAATAAGAATCTTACCTCCACGCAGCGTAAAGCTATAGAAGACAAGTACCAGAAGAAAGAAAATCAGGAGAAAGTAAAAGCTTTTAAAGCAAACCAAAAAGTGCAGGTTGCTCAGGCTGTGATCAATGGGTCTATCGGCGTACAAAAAACAATTGCGGAGTTCGGTATGCCATTCGCCATACCAAACATCATTCCGGTGATTGCGTCTACCGCGGCACAGGTGGCTACCATTTTATCGCAAAAGCCACCTGCATATGCAAAGGGCGGTCGCTTTGTGTCCGACGGTCGTGGCGCGCTCCTATCCGGCTACCGAAGAGATCGATTTTAATATCGCCGGTCTTTCGGTTGAGGTAAAAGCACAGCTAATGGCAATGGGCTATGGTCGTGTACGGGCTATCGCAGTAAACAACTATAAAGATGGCAATTCGGCCGTTGAACTGTTTGGTGCTGTAAACGGCCTTATCGTAACCGAAGCTGAGCGCAACGCTGCAGACGAGACGCTGGATGGTGGTTACAAAATAAAACTAACCAATCCCGACAAGCTTAAAGAACCGTACCCTCCACGCGCTATTTCCATAGCACCGGACAACGGTACCGCCACCTACGCCAGTACCCTTGCTGCTATAGAGGCACTTACAGTTTAACCCCCTCTAAGTCTCCCCCTGAAGGGGGAGACTTTTAATACCTACTCAAATAATTTAAAAGGAGGGCTCATGAAAAAATACATACTTAAACCCGGCAGGCACCAGTTTGCACCCGGTTCGTCCGCAGTGCATAACAACAATACCCTTACGGATGCTGAAGCCGAATGGTACCTGCAGCGGTTCCCGCACATAGCAAAATTGTTTATTCCACTGCCTGCCGAAGGAGGATTATCAACAGCAAAGACATCTAAGATGAAATCACATCAAACAGAAATGGAGCAAACATCAACTTTTGCTCTCCCTTCAGGGGGTAAGGCGGGACAATGAAGACTTTCCTTCCCCAAATAGAACGGCGGATAGTGGTAAGGCCAAATCAAACGTTTGGCATCCTCAATTATGATATGGATAACGCCTATCCGCAGCGTATGCTCGAGCTGGTATCGCGCTCCCCCACAGCAAAAGACTGCTGGAACAAACGTGCAAAGTTTATAGCCGGAAACGGCTTTGAAGATGCTATGTTGGGCAAGCAGGTTATCAATAGCAAAGGGCTCACGATGGCCAAATTGTTAAAAGCAATAGCTACTGATAAGGCACTATTTTGCGGGTTTGGTATTCACGTAAACTACAACGCTAATTGCAAGATTGCTTCGGTAAACTATGTTAAGTTTGAGGACATCCGCATGGGTGATACCGATGACGTACAAACCGCCGGCAAGTTTGCCGTTTATAATGATTGGGGCCGCCGCACATGGAAGCACATCATGCGCAGCAAGATCACCTTCCTGGACAGTTATAACCCCGATGCAGAAGTTGTAAAGCGCCAGGTGATTGCAGCAGGTGGCTGGAGCAAATACAAAGGGCAGCTGTTTTACTTTAACCCCGAAGTGGATGATTACCCGCTGTTAGAAGCAGACTCGGTATGGGAAGATTTCGAGACCGAAGCAGGTATAAAAACCTTCAACAACAGGGAAGTGACCACAGGCTTTTTGCCATCAACCATGCTGTTCATGCAATCGCGCCGCGAAGAAGCGGATAACAGCACCGATAATGGCAGAGGAGGTAATACGCCGTCTCAATTAGAACGTGACCTAAGCAGCTTTCAAGGTGCTAAAAGCGCGCAAAAGATAATTGTAATAGAGTACGAAGACGAAAGCTCCAAACCGGAGTTTCAGCCTTATGCAATACAAAATAATGATAAGCTTTTCGAAACAACAGAGCGGTCGGTAGAGGCCCGGATTATTAAAGGCTTCTCCGTACCCAAGGAGTTGGTTAATGCCGAGAAAGCATCCGGCTTAAGCAACGGCAGCGAAAAGAAAGAGGCTATACGTGAATTTAACGACAACACTGCGCCGGACAGGCTCGAACTGAGCGAAACGCTCGAAAGCATATTCGCCAATTATTACACTAACATCAATCCCGCAGGTAACTGGAGTATTGTACCCGTACCAACTAACGTTGCCGATGATGCAATCGGCTTAAAGGCGGGGTCGGCCATTAATCAGCTACTCTTATCTACCCTCTCGTCCGCCAGCAAAATTGCCACGCTGGTACATGCATACGGCTTAAAACAAAGCGAGGCTGAAGCCATGGTAAACCCGCATAATCAATAACAACATGCCTACACAAAACACACTTATCATCCCCGACACGCTGAAGCGTTACGAGGATATTGCTGCCAATATAAAGCCGGAACGTATTAAAGTATTTATACAAAAAGCGCAGGAACTGGATCTTAAACCATTTTTGGGTTATGCCTTGTACTATGATCTGATAAAACACCTGGAAGCAGACGGCACACTTAAGGACGACACCCCGCAGCATTATAAAGACCTGCTGAATGGCAGCGAATACCTGGACGAACAAGGTTACATAGTGCTGCATCAGGGCCTGCAGCCGGTAATCGCCTATTTTACCTTTGCACGCTTTATTGAAGCCGATGCGGTACATTATACCGCTACCGGCCCTGTAACTAAGCGCTACGACAATGCCGATGCATTGCCTGCCAAAGACGTTGTAAAGCTGGTACAGCAGCAGCGCAGTACCGCAAACGCATACACCAACGAGGTTGAACGCTTTCTGCTGGATCACAAAGAACAATTTTCGATATGGCATTACAACCGTAAGAACAAAACTGCCAGGCAGCCAGGTCCGCGAATCCGCGGGATTGACAAAACAGACCTGTTCCTGCAAGATGATTACAACATTGATCCGCTCATACCAGAACTATTTAACTAATGGCTACAGACAAAAAGATAAGCGAACTGCCGGTAACGTCCGGGCTCAATGCGGCAGACATATCGTTATTGGTACGTAACGGCGTAGATTACCAATTTACCATAGCCCAGTTGCTGCAATACTTAAATAGCAACTTGTTTGCAGGGGCGTCAATTGCGTTTGGTACTGCTCTCCCGCAAAATTCAACCGGTAAGGATGGGGACGTGTTCCTGCAGACCAACACAGGCAGGTTTGCACAAAAACTTGCCGGTACCTGGAGCATAGTTTACCAACTGCCGGAAGCGAACGGAGCAGACGGCACCCTGCTGTATGGCGCAGGAATCCCCGGCAGCGGAACCGGCAAAAACGGCGACAGCTACATCAACACACTTACAGGTGTATTTTACCAGAAAAGCCTTACCGGCTGGAGCCAGGTGTTTTCTATGCAGACCGGCCCGCAGGGGCCAAAGGGTGACAAGGGTGATATTGGAGTAGCAGGTATTAACGGCAAAACAATATTAAGCGGAGCCAGCAACCCTGTTAACCTGGGCATTGGCACAGATGGGGATTTTTACATCAACACCAGCACTTTAACTTTATTTGGCCCAAAAACAGCAGGAGTTTGGGGTGCCGGAACATCAATGATTGGTGAGGGTGGCGCTCAGGGAGAACCCGGTCTGGCAGGGCCGGCCGGTCCTGCCGGTGCAACCGGCCCTAAAGGAGACAAGGGTGACACGGGAGCAACCGGCGCTGCGGGACCAAAGGGCGACACTGGTTCACAAGGGCCACAAGGCCTAAAGGGAGACAAAGGCGATACAGGTGCCACCGGCCCCGCCGGACCGTCAGGAACAGCCGGAGCTTCGGGGTCTGCGGGGCAGGGCGTAGCTGAAGGAGGCAGTGCCGGCCAGGTGCTTTCCAAAGTAAGTAATGCCGACTACAATACACAATGGGTAGATCCACCTGCAGGAGTAGCCAAGGCAAGCCTTGCCGAGATAAACGCCGGTACTGACGATGCAAAATTCACCACATCAGCTAGCTTGGAAGCATCAAAATACACGGGGCAGTCCGGCGCCAAACTTTCAGCAACTGCCACAGGTACTAATGCTTATACTGCAGTCATCTCTCCCGTGATTACCGCTTACGCGAATACGCAGCGGTTCTACATCAGGTTCAGCAATGCCAATACAACCGTAAGCTGCACAATAGCGCTTAACGGGCTAACCGCATTACCCCTGGTAAAGGGCATAAACACCAATTTAGCAATTGGCGACATTCTTGCCGACAGCATCCACCTGGTTGCAATAGATGGCACCAACGCACGCATACTTTCACTTTCCAGTTTGCCTGTGGTGACCTCCGGTGAAAAGGTGGTGACAATAACAGCTGCAGGTCCGCAAAAAACGTATGATCTGCAGGAACTTACCGTAAATTCCGCCCCGCTCACCGCTGCAGATTTCAGCAGTGGAATAGCATCAGTAAACGGGTCTATAGGGCAGTTCTCTTATGACGCCAACTACCGGTACGATTGCATCGGAATTAACCAATGGCGGCGCTCGGCCTTAAACGGTAACCTGGTAGAGCTTTACCTGGCAGACATTGACGACACCGCAGGCGATAAAACCAGCGCAGACCTGCAAAGTGCTTATCCAGCATCATTAATCGGCCAGCAGGTATGGGGTGTAAACAAGCTATACATTAAAAAGACTTCAACAGTCTGGAAAAAACTAACTATAACAACAGCATAACATGTCACATTTATTCAGATCAGGAACAAATATTTACACTACCGGTGGGAACGTGTTCCGGGTGAACGACAAGGTGAACACGGTGGTGACAACGAAAAACGGCTTTGGTGCTATAGAATTCGTTCGATGTGATCCGGTAGCTTCGAACAAAAGAATTGCTGTAGCAAACGGTAGTAGCGTAACGGTGTTGAATGTAGATACCTTAAACGAAATTACAACAATTAACGTGGGCGGAAAAGTTACAGGCTTGGCTTGGGATAGCCCGACATCAAGGCTTTATATCGTTGCCGGCGGGACATTAAAATATCTTAACACAAACAATTGGGCTCTCTCTAGTACAGGCTTAGTTGGAAACAACGGTCTTGCCGTAGATCCTAATGCCTTAAACAACAGAATTCTTTGTGCTGCAGGGAGTTCACTTAACTTTATAAGTCTCAATAACTTTGGTGTAGTCGGCACAATAACTACTGGTTTTGCAGGAGCATACGGAGTTACTTTCGATTCAATTAATCTGAACAATGCCTATGTATGTAATTATGCAAGTAACTACATTACAGTTGTGAATACTGATACGATGACAATAATTCAAAATATTACCGGATTTAACAGTCCAATTGATATCTCTTTTGACCCTAATTTGAACAATGACAGATACATAGTAAGCGAATATAGCTCCGGAAATATTGCATATGTGAAAAAATCTACAAATGGGGTTTTTAAACGACTTCCCGGATTGTTAAATCCTATAGGTGCGTCTTTCGAGCCGAATACCTTTAAATCGCAATTTTTTGTTGGAGGAGGAAGTGGCGGTCTTTGTTATGCTGTCTCGGAAGTAATCAACTAACTTTTCTTAAGTAATAGCCCATAGCCGGTGACACGATTATTTGCAACAATATGGATGCCGGAATAGTCGTTGAATTTCATAACCAGTGCATATCTTTTTGCCAGAATATTGTTGAGTGATTGCTCGGACATGTTGGTATGTGGGTAATAAACTTTTTTATCCTGAAGCGTTGAAGGCATTAATCCTACCCCTTGCTCTTTCAACAAAGTTTCTTGTACTGTAATAAGATCTTCACTGTTCAAATTTAAACTTAATCGGTTTAGAAAAAGATGTTCGGCTTGTAGATCGCTCAGTTGTATTAAACTTTTGCTCGGGTTAGGCGAATACTGCAAAGTTCCTGATGAGAATGCCAGATTAACTACTTTCAATGAATTAGCTGCAGATTGAAGATTATCGTAAAATCTAAGTTCATTGTTCTCTAAACTTTTGGCGTACTGGACCATTGCAGATGTTTCTACCACCGCCCAATTCAGTTTGTAATCATCACCTAACAAGTTCTTAAATGTAAAGTAGTGCGCCCCGCATGCGCCTCCAAAATCAAGAACAGAGATTTCTTTTTTGTTACCCAATGCTTGCCTTATAGCCAACATACCGTATGCAGTAGTAGCATCTACCTCCTGAAACTTTTCGTTCTCGAGTTTTTCTTTAAAACGTTTTGTTTTCTCTAATACAACTTTGACAATGTCGTTGTCTTCGTAGCCCTTCGGGTTATTGCAATGCATTAAAGCCTCATCGTATGAAGAATAAGTCTGCTGAACAACTTTTCTTTTTGGCTGAACTAACTTCAAGAAGATCGGCGGCAGTAGATTTTTTATAACAGATTTTGTCGTCACGCCTTAAATATAAATAAACTCTAACCCATCATGCAACCTAAACTTACCTTTATCAAACGCCTTACCAGCGAAACCCCGGCTTTTTTTAAGCGTGCCCAACTTTTTGGTGTCGGGCTTGCCGGTGTGGGTACATCCTTATCTACTGTAGCGGGTATACCGTCGAAACTTTGCACTATTCTAATCTCGGCAGGTACTACCATAGCAATTGTGTCGCAGTTTGCGGTAAAGCAATTACAGCCGGAAAACAGTTAACAATAACCTTAATTAAACACCTATGACATCTTTTGAACACCGCGAACTTCGTGGCATCACCATCAGGAGCATCATCGTAACTATAGTTAGCACAGCTAGTATAGTAGCAACCGTAATGACGAGTTATCTCCAAATTAAAGGCGACCTCCGTGACATGCAGACCAAGCAAGAAGCACAGACACGGGTTAACGAAATACGGCTTAAGGTACTTGAAGGACAAGTAGCCTTACTGGAACGCGAAGTAGAGGAAATAAGAACAAGAAAGTTTTAGCTAGCTATATCTACCGTGGCTTTATCTCTCTTTCCACCAAAATACTTCTCTAGCACCGCTTCAAAAACCGGGTCAGTGCCATTTGCCATACTAAACAAGGTCATTGATGATCGCAGCTTTAAGTCGTCCGGACTGCCAAATACAGCATTAGCATCATCCCCTTGCAATCGCAGTAAAACTTTGCTGATCTCTACTAGTCTTGGTCCAAGTATTGGATGTGCGAGGTAGGCATTCGCTTCGGCAAGATCGGTTATAGCATAATGTCGCGCCATTTCACTGTATCCCAATCCGGCAATCTGCGGAAAGATGTACCACATCCAATGGCTGCGTTTACGCCCGTTCCTGATCTCGGTTAAAGCTGTATTGTAATCGCGTTCCTGCGCTTTGATGAATCTCTCAAGTCCCATTCAGGAACTACAAATGCCGTGAAGGATGGTTTGCTGAACACAGCTAAATTGGACCGTATCGCAAATTAATTGAATACGGTAAGCGTGGTGTTAATGATGTCGTCAAAAATGGCTTTGTCGGTACTGGATTTGGCCGTCACCCGCATACCTTTAACTACGTTCATGATAAAACGTGCCAAGGCACGAGCGTCTTGTTTACTGTTGATCTCGCCACTGTCCTGGCCTTTTTTTATGGCATGGTAAAAGGTATCTTCCAGTAGCTGGTCATTTTGTGAGATAAGGGCTTTTACTTCTACGTCATGCGGTGCTACTTCTACCTCGGCGTTCACCATAAAGCAGCCTTTTTGCTGCACGTCATTAAGCAAGTTTACGGTCGTGAACTCAAGTAATTTCTTTATTGCTTCTTTGGCAGACTCAGCGTTGCTGATGATATTGCACATCTGTCCGCCCGAACCACTTTGGTAAAACTGCAACGCCTTTACATAAAGCGTGTGCTTATCGCCATAAGTATCGTACAAACTAGAGCGGCTGATACCCAGGGTATCTACAAGTTCCTGCATGGATGTACCGTTGTAGCCCTTATGCCAAAAAAGGCAAACTGCTTTACCTAAAACTTCCTCTTCATCAAAATCCTTCGTCCTTGCCATAATCAAAAAGCTTTGCCCTGTAAGGGGCAAAGCTATTCATTTTATTATTTATCTACTATAAGCAGTTCGCAGCTGCAAATTAGCGTACGCCACCGCTGGCTATAATTACCTCGCCAGTTAACCAACGCGAATCGTCAGATGCAAGGAAAACAGCTACAGGTGCTATATCATCCGGCTGACCTGTACGGCCGAGCGGTGTCTGACTAACTGCCTGCGCATGAAAGTCGCTACCGATGAAGCCGGCACTAACGGTGCCTTCAGTTTCTACCATGCCTGGATTAATGCTATTAACGCGGATCTTTCTTCCTCCAAGCTCTTTTGATAACACCTGGGTTAACGCATCTACCGCGCCTTTTGTAGCAGTATACACTCCGGTTTGAGCAGGTGTAATACGTGTTACTGTAGAACTGATATTGATTATGCTGCCCCCTTTTTCGCCAAAGCCTTTTACTGCCGCTTGGGTTGCAAGAAATAAACCTAATACGTTTGTATTAAACTGGCGGGTGTATTCTTCTACCGTAAAATCGTCAATAGCACCAAACTGGTAAACGCCGGCATTATTCACCAGGATGTCTACTCCGCCAAATGCTTGTTGTGTTTCAGCAAATAAGCGGTCAACATCGGATGGCTTAGACACGTCGCCTTGTACGGCAACTGCCCTACCCCCATTACCAACAATGTCTGCTACTACCTTTTCTGCACCTTCTTTAGCGGATGCATAGTTTACTACTACGGCTGCGCCTTCTGCTGCTAAACCTCTTGCTATTTCGGCACCAATACCTTTTGATGCGCCTGTAACTACTGCTACTTTGTTCTCTAACTTTTTCATTTTGTGTTGTGAATATTATTTGGAATAATCGTTCCGCAAATATATATTCAAAACAGAACGACCGTTCCAATTAGTTTCAAAGATTATACAGGTATGACAATGAGGCGAACACGACTAATTACTTGTGCGTGTGTGATGCCGGATTAAGCCCGTTGCTTGAGTAAGGAGAATACCTTTTTGGCTGCTGTTATCACCAACACTGCTGCTAAGCCAGCAGCCAGTCCTAATGCAAGCTCTTTAACAATTGAGGGAATTTGAGGATACAGATGATGTATATATTCGATATTATGAACGAAGATGCCGCCGGAAACAAGGATCAAAGCAATAGTACCTACAACGCTAAGTATTCGGATGATCACCGGTAACGACTTTACAAGTACCGTACCCAGTGTCGACAAAAAGCCTTTATTGCCTGACCTTTTAATTAAGTTATAGCCAGCATCATCCATTCTAACAATAACAGCCACAATCCCGTAAACACCTATTGTTGCCAAAAGGGCAACAGCCGAAACAGTTATGATCTGTATAACAAGGGTTTTATCAGAAACAGATCCTAAAGCAATAATCACGATCTCAATAGACAAGATAAAATCCGTCGCAATAGCCGACTTGATCTTCGCCTTTTCAGCAGCACTATCATCTTGCTTATCCTTCTCTACTACTTTGTCGCTGGTTTTTTTACCATGAAAAAAGTACTCTATAATTTTCTCTACGCCTTCGTAGGCTAAATACAAACCGCCAAGAATCAAAATAACTTTTATTGCAGCAGGGAAGAACAGGTTCAGCAATAATGCTACCGGAACAATAATAAGCTTGTTTACCAGGGAACCTTTTGTAATTGCCCAAAGTACCGGCAATTCCCTGGACGACAGAAAGCCGGTGGCTTTTTCCGCGTTAACAGCCAGGTCGTCGCCAAGTATGCCTACCGTTTTGCGTGTCGCCAATTTAGCGGCCACAGCTACATCGTCCATTAATGCACTTATATCATCCAGAATTGCGAATATGCCTGCGGCCATTTGGTAGTGTTATTTAGTGACTCGTGTTTACTCAACGGTATAAATGCGAGTTGCAGAGTAAAGTTTTAAAATGTAGCAATATTCGCCTGCAATGAGCACTTTATTGGTTTTTGCGGAACGCGAATTGCAGTTGAGATTACATGGAGTTACTGGATATATTAAACGACATCACCACAGAAGCGCGGGAGTTAAACGGTGAAGAAAAATCATTTAAACTGTGGATGCCGAGGCGGGTGGTTTTTACAGCCGACGCACTGGAGCAAGCCTATGGCCAAAAGATATATCAACGGATCAAGGACTTTAACCTGAATATTGAAATAGCAAAAAACAACCGAATAACAGGACTTCGTGGCAAAGATGAACGGGAAACCTATCGCATTGCTAAAAATACGCTGGCAATAGTGAATGCGCCGCCAAGCGCATTTAATCTTCGCCCAATCCCTCCTTCTGCAGATTGGCAGTTTCATTTGGCCGAAGGCTGCCCTGCTCACTGTCAGTATTGTTATTTAGCCGGCAGCTTATCCGGTCCGCCGGCTATAAGAGTATTTGCAAACCTGCCGCAGATTTTAGAAAACACCATTAAATTTGAACGCTTGAATCAGGTCACCTCGTTTGAGGCAAGTTGCTATACTGATCCGCTGAGCCTGGAACACCTTACCGGAGGTTTGGCCGAATCGATCAGCCACTTTGCAGATCGCCCGAATACCCACTTGCGTTTTGTTACTAAATTTGATAATGTAAACAGCTTGCTCAAGCTCAATCATCAGGGCCGCACAAGGTTCCGTAGCAGCCTAAATGCCGATGTAATTGCCAGGAAATTAGAAGGCGGCACTCCAAATGTATCAGCCCGCATAAAGGCTTTAAGGAAAATGGCGCTGCCAGGCCAGCAAGGGGGCGGAGGCTACCCTATTGGTGTAGTGCTGGCACCAATAATGCCCATACCCGATTGGGAACTACATTATTCCAAACTATTGGATGAACTAGAGCTGAACCTTAACTTTGAAACTGATTTAACCTTCGAACTGATAACGCACCGGTTCACACCCGGTTCCCGTGATATTTTGATGGAGTGGTACCCTAACACCAGCCTGGATTTTAGCGAAACAAACAGGGCCGTAAAACGGAACAAGTTTGGTGGCCATAAGTATGTTTTTATAAAAGAACTGATGAAGGAACTAAAATCGTTTTTTGAAAGTGAGATTGCGCGCAGGTTTCCAAATGCCAGGATATTATACTGGACGTAACTAGCTTAAGTTGATAATACCAAGCTTAACTATCCTCAGTTGTTAATGTTATCTGCGGCAAATACAACGTAATGTATGCTCAAACAGAACTTAGTTTGCCACTGAGAAGCTAATCACATCCTTTACCTGCAGTCCGCTTACACCGCTGCCTACATACGTTAGCTTATACTTGGTTTTGGCTAAAACATAGTTGGTTGATAGATTAATTTCAGTTGTAACTCTGCTCTTAGCAGCTACCGTGATATATGCACTTGCCGGTGGCGGCATTACACGCCTTGCCATTGCTCCTTTAAAAACAGCCTCATTCCCGATACCATCAATAATTTCAAAATACTTTCCTATACGTGGCTCAAACGGCGTTTCCCACTTGCAGAAACGCAGATCATGACTAGTGTTGTTTATTACAGTAAAAGATAAAAGCGCAGAACTGCTTGAGGTAAACTTCTTTATCATGGCCATATGCACAATCAACTTACCGGCAGAATTTTGACTTGCATTAGCCACACCCTCTTGGCTAAGTTGCTTTCTACTTTTACAACCAAATGAAAACAGGCAAATAGTAATAGCGGCGAGAAATATTCTAATTTTCATACCTCAGAGACACTAAAAATGCACAATGGTTTGATGTTCTCTACTTGTATTTGTTCAACAACATCACCACCAGCCATTTAAACCAAGAAACTCTTTTACTATTTCTCCGACTTTAACAAACCATTATTATATTTGCGTAACTAGTTACGTAATGAATGAATAATAAATTTTTTAACGATGCAGGCATCATAGCTATTGGTAGCAGGCTAAGAATGCTTACGGAAACAATTACCAATGAAGCTGCTGGCATTTACAAGCTTTATGAAATCGAAATTCAGCCGAAGTGGTTTCCGGTTTTTTATTCTCTGTCCCGTGGCGAAGAAAAGACCATTACGGGGATAGCTGTTGAAATCGGTCACTCGCACCCATCTGTAAGTAAAATTGTAAGCGAAATGATCAAGGCGGGATTGGTTATCGAGAAAAAAGGAACAGTGGATGGCCGAAGAACCCTAGTAGCTCTCTCTAAGAAAGGAAAAGGCTATGCAGAAAAAATAAAAGACCAGTACGCAGATCTTGAGCAGGCCATTAAAACCTTAAACTCTCAGGCTACACATGATTTATGGAAGGCGATAGAAGAGTGGGAGTTTTTGCTTGAACAACAACCTTTGCTGCGCAGGGTGACAGAAGAAAAAAAACGAAGGGAAAGTAAAGATGTCCTGATTGTAGACTACAAGTCGAATTATGCAGCGGCTTTCAAGTCATTAAATGAAGAATGGATCTCCACCTATTTTAAGATGGAAGCAACAGACTATAAGTCTTTGGGTGATCCGGACGGTTATATCTTAAAAAAAGGCGGCCATATACTAGTCGCTTTATACCACGACAAACCAGTTGGTGTTTGCGCCTTGATTAAAATGCATAACAGCGATTATGATTTTGAACTTGCCAAAATGGCGGTGTCACCACTTGCTCAAGGTAAGAATATAGGATGGCTGCTGGGCCAGGCAGCACTAGACTGGGCAAGCAGGCAAGGTGCTAAAAAGATTTATTTAGAAAGTAACACCTTGTTGAAACCGGCTATCAACCTCTATCATAAACTCGGGTTTAAGAAGGTCGTGGGCCATCCTACTCCTTATGAAAGATGTAACATTCAGATGGCTTGTGAGATAAGTAAAAATCAGTAAAGAATGTACTTTCATTGAACTTGGACGATCTTAATTGTTTCAGCAATTACAGAAGCGAGAACCAATAACATGTAATTAAAGTTTGGGGCGTTTATCTGATAGCCCCATGCCCTTAATCCAATTAAACACTGCGATACTGTTCTCCTGAAGTTTACCGCCTAACAATTTACAAAACAAATCCCTGTGCTTTCAATTCATTTAGTAGATGAAACAATTACCAAAAAACACAGCCCTTACAGGTCAGTTGAAATGGGTGGAGCGGGTAGCTTCCGTTATGGACGACAAATTCCGCGTCCCTGGTACAAATTTTCGCTTCGGGCTCGATCCTGTGCTGAACTTCATCCCCTTTGCAGGAGATGTTTCTGGCTTTATAGTAGCAGCAGCGCTGCTTTATGTAATTGCAAAGAACGGCGGTGTGAGTCGAAAGGTACTTATTTTAATGGCTGTTAATATTTGCGTAGATGGGCTTCTTGGCGGGATTCCCCTCGTAGGTCAGATAACCGACTTCTATTTCAAAGCAAATACCCGCAACATTAAGCTGCTAAAAGAGCACTATCAAGAAGGCAAGCACCAGGGCAGCGATAAAGGTGTTATCGCCTTAATATTAATTGTACTGGTGATTTTCCTTTTGTCAACCATTTATGTCTCCTACATCGCTTTGCGATGGCTACTGGGGCTTTTTTGATAGACATGATAATTACAAGCATACCAATCTGTGGCAGCAATGGCGACTCCGATACCCTTGTTCAAAAACTATTTTTGTGCAGTAGGGTTTTAAGGTAGATACTTTTATAGCAAAACTGCTTTATCGTTAACAACCAAATGGGTAAAATTTTTACGATAACCGAGGGGCTCGAAAACATGGGTGCTCTTCATACCGGCGGCCAGGGTTCGGTATATAAAGGCAGGCGCATCGGCGAAATTTTTGTAGCAGTAAAGCTTTTGCCAACCCCAATTCACGCCGAAGATGAGAACGACAAGCACTATAAAGATTTCATTAACGAGGTAGAGAAATTAAAAAAGGTTAACCAGGTATCAAACCCCAACGTAGTTAAAATCCTCAACTCCGGCATTACTGAAAGTGGCTCGCTCCCATTCATCGAGATGGAATTTATTGAGGGCCCTGATCTTGCAGAACTGCTTACAGAGAAAGACACACCTGTTTTTACTATTCATGAAGCCATTAAGGTGGCTTATCAGCTTGCAAATGCGTTGAGCCATTGTCATAGGGTATCGGTAAAGCACGGCGATATTAAAAGCAATAACGTTAAATTTAATATAAATACCGGCAACTATATGTTGCTTGATTTTGGTCTCGCAATAATGAGCGACGAGCAGCGGCGAAGCAGCTTACGAAATGCTGGAGCAGTAGAGTTTATGGCACCTGAGCAAAGCGAAGGCAACCTGCTGCCGCAAAGCGATGTTTACAGCTATGGAATTATTCTTTACGAATTGCTGGCCGGCACCGTTCCCTTTAAATTGAATGACAACGGCCAGACTGCCCGTAATGCTGTAATGATAGCACACCTGGAGCAGGAGCCGCCCGATCTATTGACGTTGCGTCAAAAGAACATGCCTTTAAGCTGGCCCGAAGACCAGCGCCGCCGCGAAATGCAGGTGCCTGCGTGGTTGCTAATACTCATATCTAAATGTTTGCAAAAGAATCCGGCCGACCGTTACGCGGACGGCACCGAGCTTCGCGAGGTGATACAACACAGTGTGATCAGCGTAAAAGATGATACAGAAAGTGCGCTGATCCTGCAAAACGAAAAAGACGCCCTGGAATTAAAACTAAAGGAAGAGGAGACGAAGACAAGCAGGTTATTGCAGGAAATAACCCAGCTTAAAAACAGCCAGGTTGCTTTTAAGGCAGCGCCTGCTACAACACCGTTGCCACATAATAATAGTGGCAAGAGTATGTCAAAAGCGGCATTATTAGGTATAGGTTTGCTGCTTACCTGCATGGGTGCATTGGCTGGCCATTACCTTTTTAATAACGGGAAAGCAGCACGGATAGAGCCAGAGCCGCAGAAAAGTATAAAGGGAGCACCAGAGGTAACAGTAAAGAAGTCCGTTACGAAACCCAAAGCGCTGGCTGTTAAGAAAACAAGAAAAGATTCAGCTAAAAAAGTGGTAAAAACAGCGGAGCCTAAACCAAAGCCTACTGAAGCTGCGCCGGTCAATAGCGGCAAGGGCAGCGATGTAGGTAAAGTATTTACATTGTTTACCAGTTACGCCTACTTTCATAGCCGCCCGGACGAGGCAAGCAAACGTGCGGCAAACATAAACCAATGGAACAACGCACGCTTAAAAGCCCTGGACGACCAGAACGGCTTTATTTATGTGGTGTATACCAACGATAAAGGACAAACCAGCAAAGGCTGGCTCAGGAAAAAGGATTTGATTGTGGTTGGACAATAATGCAAGTTCGAGGCGTATTCTGATGCTAAGCAGAGTAAATCAAAACCAAAGAACTTCAAGTCAGCGATCTACTTTTTTACAGTTATCATATTACACCACTTGAGAACACCTGAAGTACAAGCTATCCAAGGGTAATTAGGAAGATGTTCAGAACTTGGCTTAAATAAAGAGATATGAAAAAACCCTCTAAAATAATGTGTAGAAGGGTTTTTCGTTTCAACCTGTTGGGTGGTCTTTGCTGTGATCCCGATGAGATTATATTTTGAAGGCTTACCGCCTAATGAACACTATGGCGGCGCGCAATCACCAATGATTAAGTAATGCATGAGATAGATTATTGCTGGTTTTTCAAGTTAAGATCGTAGCGTTCTTCACGAAGCGTTTTGCCCCATTGCTCCAATTTTACAGACTCGGTTGGCACAAAGCCTGCTTTCTTATACATGGCAATTGCCTTTTGCTGCACATCGGTAGTTAACAGATAAACATTATTGAACTGCTGCTCGCGGCAGTATGTAAGCGCTGTAGAAAGCAAATGTTTCCCTACGCCCGTTCCCCTGAATATGGGGTGTACGAGGAACCATCTTAATTGCGCCTCATTATCGGGCTTGGCTATAATAGCGATGCAGCCAATGATCTGCCCGTTATAGGTGGCAAGCCAGATCTTATCTTTTAATGTATCGTAGTGTTCCAGAAAATCATAAAAGGTTTTGACCACATATCCTTCAAACTCCTGCGAATAGCCGGATTCGCGTGCATACAGTACGCCATGCAGATAGATGAGATAACCAACGTCACCCGGCTTTAAACCTTCCCGATAGGTAACTTGATGCGACAGCACCTGATTGCTGTAATCAGCCGATAATAAGTTCTCAACAGTTCTCATGGAGTTTACCAGCATAGTCGTCTCATCAGCCGAAAGCCTCTTTAGAAATTCTTCTATCTGGCGGTCAGACCTTCCCTGTAATTCACTTAGTAATGTTGACCCTTGGGCGCTTAAACTGATATGCTGAATGCGAGAGTCGTCTTTAAAAGGTGTACGGGCAACAACCCCATCATTACTAAACATCTTGATGATTTTGCTCAGGTAACCTTTATCCAAGCCAAGCAATACTCCCAGTTCCTGGGAAGATATGGGCTGGCGTAAGCCTATTTCAAATAGGATGCGGGCTTCGGCCAATGTATATGGCCCATTTAATATATGCTCATTCAACAACCCGAGGTGGGCGGTGTAGAAGCGGTTGAAACTTCTGATTTGCTCTATATCTTTTTTCATAAAGCAAATATAGCGTTATGGTTGACAATTATCAACAATTACTGTTGATAATTGTCAACTTTTTTACGCGTTTTCATTTTCACTTGCCAGATCCATACGCTCAATTCGCTGTAAAACCTTGTCTTTCACCATCTTAATGGTACCTTGTTTGTCCTGCTCCAGTTTTTTGATTACCTCTTCGGCGCCCGGAGGGTTGTATTTTGAACCCCATATCATTAATTCAATAATTGCCGGGACGAGATCAATGCCTTTTTCGGTAAGCCTGTAAATAAACTTGTTCTTCTTTTCCAGTGAAACAGTTGAGGTGATGAACCCATTGACTTCTAATAGCTTAAGTCTGTCAGCTAGAATATTGGTTGCTATTTTTTCTTTAGAAGCCAGGAAATCACCGTAAGTGCATTTATCGGTAAAAATCAAATCCCTAAGAATCAATAATACCCATTTATCTCCCAGGTAATCTAATGAAAACGAAATCGGGCAATCGGACCGGTGATGAATTTCTTTCATGACATTAAAATGATACATTATACTTGCAATTTGCAAGTATAATATTCTACCTTTGTTTACTTGCAAATAGCAAGCAAATTTAGGTATTAATAATTAAAATAAAAAGCAATGAATTTCACAAACAAAACAGTCCTGGTAACCGGTGGTGGTTCAGGCATTGGTTATGCAACCGCGAAGCTTTTGAGCGAAAAAGGCAACAAAGTCATCATCTCAGGGCGCAATGCAGAAAAGCTGGAAAAGGCAGCGAGGGAATTAGGCGCAGATTATATCGTTGGCGATGTGACCGATGCAGAGGCGGTAAAGCGCCTAATGACTAAACTGGAAGCTGAGTATAGCGATCTTAGCGTACTCATCAATAATGCCGGTGTCGGCTTCGTTTACAAACTGGGTGAAGGCGCTAACGCCATTGAAAAAGCGAAACAGGAATTTGAGACCAACTATTTTGCCCCTGTTCGTTTGATCGAAGCTTTGTTGCCGCAGTTGAAAAAACAGCCTGAAGCAGCTATAGTCAATATTACTTCTAACGTGGCCTTCCATCCGCTGGTCGTTTTGCCAACTTATTCTGATGCCAAAACAGCCTTGCACTCTCACTCCGTGGCTTTGCGCTTAACGCTCTCATCAGGCACTAATATCAAGGTTTACGAGGTAATGCCTTCACTCATCAACACCGATGCTACTAAAGATATGGGAGGCGAGCAGCATGGTTTGCCGCCGGAAATAGCAGCGGAAGATATTTATAATGGAATCAGTGAGGATCGTTATGAAATATTTGTTGGCGAAGCCGGCCGGCAATACGCGGATTACTTTGCAGATCCCAAAGCAGCTATCGCCAAATTCAATCAGGGACTTTATTAATTCGTTATGACAGACAGAAGAGATTTCATTAAGCGAACCGGCCTGCTATCGATGGCTGGTATGATTGGCACTAATAAGCTATTTGCTGAAAAACCAGCTAAAAACACATCTTCATCTAAACAATCAAAGTGGGCAGATGGCTCAAGATTGGTGGTATCAGCTACTATGCTTCTTGAGTCAGGAGGCCAACCGGACAACGCCCCAAGCCCTTTTCCGCCAAACATGAAGCCCGGTTACAGGGATTTGCCTGCCGCCACCTGGTACGAATACGGATATAAAGAGGGTATTCCCCGCATGCTGGATAACTGGGATAAATTAGGCATCAAGGTAACAACGCACATGGTGGGTTCCGCTGTGCTGAAAAATCCGGCGCTTGCTAAAGAGATTGTCGACCGTGGGCATGAGGCATCAGGCCACGGCATGACCTGGAAAGATGAATACAATATGTCATATGATGAAGAAAAGAAATTCATTAAAGATGGATTGGATGCGATCAAAAAAGTAACCGGACAAACTGCGGTGGGTTACAACGCCAACTTTCTGCGCCGTAGCGAAAATACGCTGAAAATATTACAGGAACTGGGATGTGTTTATCATATTGATGATTTGAGCCGTGACGAGCCGTTTATCATCAAAGTTAACCAAAAGGATTTTGCTGTCGTCCCGTACACCGTGCGCAATAATGATCTGGGCATGATCGAGTTGAAAAATTTCTCACCTGATCAATATATCACACAGGTAAAAATGGAGTTCGACCAGCTTTATGAAGAAGCAGCTACCCGTCGAAGGATGCTATCGGTAACTTTTCATGATCGGGTAAGCGGCACGCCGCAGATGGTCAGGGCTGCAACCGAATTAATTAAATACATGCAGCAGCATCCGGGTGTTTCATTTAAACGCAAAGATGAAATAGCTGAAATGACATTAAAGGATGCTACGAGTCTTCGTGAGTAAAGTTAATTAAATAAGAGGCTGCATAACCTGCGGCCGTAAACCAAGTAATTTTATTATGGCAAAAATATTAGTAACGGGAATAACGGGCGCTGTCGGAAAAGGTACAGTTGAACATTTATTGGGAAAAGGGGTTCCTTCAAACCAGATCATTGGGCTATCCCGGAAAAAGGACGGCCTTGATGATATAGTTGCCAAAGGTGTTGAGCTTCGTATTGGAGATTACCTCGACTATGATTCTCTGCTCCGGGCTTTTAAAGGTGTTGATAAAGTAATGCTTACCAGCGCGGTCGCCTTTTCCGACCGGTTTACCCAGCATTATAACGTGATCACCGCTGCCCGCCAGGCAGGTGTTAAACATGTGGTCTATATGGCGATCATGCGCAAAAAAGGATCAGGTCGTATGATGCCGGAAATTACTGAATCAGATTTATTTACTGAACAAGTGCTTAAATCGTCCGGCCTTGATTATACCATTTTGTACCATCCGCCTTTTACAGACATACTATCGATCTATTATGATTCCAATCCCTATGAAAATGGAATAAAAGTTCCGGCTGTCAATGGCAAAATGTCACCTGCGACAAGAGATGAACTGGCGGAAGCTCACGCTGAAATACTGTCTACCTCCGGGCATGAAAAGAAAACCTATTCGTTAGGCGGAAGCGAGGCGATTTCGTTCGCTGACATTGCCAGCATCCTGGCAGAAATAAAAGGAAAACCTGTCACTTTCTCCAAGATTACCGCGGAGGAATATATAGAGGGAATGGTTGCAAAAGGAACTCCCCGAAAGGTTGCTGATTTTCTCACCAATTGGGTAGTGGCAATCGAAGATGGTGAATTCGAACATCAGTCAGGCGATTTAGAGCGGCTATTAGGTAGAAAAACAAAAACTTTTAGGGATTATATTGAATGAACTTTCGCAAGGAGTGGACGGTTTATCATGGATCGGTACCCAGATTGAAAACAGCGTTTACGGGTAGTTTGACGATCTTCACAGGATAAATTTCCCTGGCTACAAAACGGAAAACAGCAACGCTTCTAAAATATTGTCGCCGCCGAATCAATCTTTGCTACTAAATATTTCCCCATATATCTTTTCCATAGCTGCAAACTCTTCCGCTGTGATCCCGGCGAAATGCTTTTTACGCCGGTTAGGAAAGATTCCTTTATTCTGGTACAGAAAAACGATCACTTCGTTCAATTTGCGGTCCGGCATATCAACCAGGTTTTGCAGGTCGCCTTTGAGCTCATCATAGCGTTCCAGAAAAAACAGTTCCTCAGATAGATCATGCCGAATGGTTGACTGGATGGTCTGCGCCAAATAAATACTTTGCATCGGATAAGGAACCGGTGGATACGGCCGTTGCCATCTGTTTTTAAACTGAAAATCAAACCAATACAAGGCACCAGTATTAATTCGGTGACCTAATCCGGAAGAATGAATAGGTGACCGATTACTTTGATTTAGATTGAACTAACTTGCATTGAATTTCTTAAGAAAGTAGAGGGGAAGTTTGTAAAAAGTGGGTTTCTAAGCCAGAAACCGCATTAAAAAAAAAAGCCTCTTTTTTCAAGAGGCTTTTACTTCAAAACGTTCGACCTGTTGAGTGGTCTTTTCTGTGATCCCGCTGGGACTCGAACCCAGGACCCCAACATTAAAAGTGTTATGCTCTACCGGCTGAGCTACGGAATCTTCCTTTTAACTTTTTCGCTAGTGAAAGCGTTTCCGTTTAAAGTGGTGCAAATATACGCTTATTGTGTATTGCCTGCAAACGTATTTTAAATTTATTTTTAAGTAAATAATAACAATTTCATTATCAGCAATTAAGGATTATAGATACCAACCTTAGCACCATCTCCAGCTAACAGAACAAGGTTTCCACGCTTTGCTTTCCTGCAAACGTTGTAACTTTTGTCATCTATTTTACGCCACGTTTTACCACCATCAGTAGAAATATTACTACCTGAAGTACCTGTCGCAAGAAAAGTCTGCCCGTCGATGAACTCCACCCCGGACTGAAAACCTGCCGGACCAACCTGTGGGTTGCCGCCATTACTCAGCTTTTTGATCCCTTTAAATACATAAGCAACAGAATCAGCAACAACATCTTTAGCATAGTTGCCACCTACTACTATGGTGCTATTACTGCCGGTGGCAAATGAAAATGCTCCTCTGCTGGGTGTACCGTTGGTTAAAGGCAGCATAGTTGATGTCCACTTTAAATTGTTTGCATCAGCTGTCAAGATACGGCTTTGGCTGCCACCTGTTACAATAGTTAACATTGGAGTCGCCCTTATACAGGTTCCGCTGGCTGCAAATGCCGCCTCATCTTTTAAAGCTTCTGGGCCATTGACCTGTGCCCAGGTACTGCCGCAATCTTTAGTTTCCAGTAACAGAAACTTACCGTCTATCGGGTCGCCCAGTATAAAGCCATGTTTCTCATCGGCAAAGTCCATTGCGTCTAGAAAGTACTTTTCCTCTGTTTGGCGGTACCTTTCCTGCCAGGTTACACCACCATCAGTAGTCTTTAATATAACTGCTGGCGAGCCCGAACTCATTACTATAGCCTCTTTACTGCTAAAGGCTTCAACATCCCTAAAGTCGCTCTTCTCATACCCTTTCACCTGGTTCCACGCCCATGTCTTGCCACCATCTGTACTGATAGCGAAACTACCGCGGCTTCCGCTTACCCAGGCTACGTTATTATTTACAACCGAAAGTCCGCGGATACTGGCAGACGCGGGCTGATTCAGCCGGGTTATGGTTTGGGCATTTACAAATACCGGGCATAACAGCGCGGCAAGGGCAAGTAATTTAAAAGCTATCTTCATTTTACGCGGCTCCAATTTTCAGTTCTCCCTATCAATGATATACCAATATACCCGCGAATTTTCAACACATCGCCCTTAAGCGTCATTTTACAACTATAAGTTTTGCCAGACTTCGGGTCGTAAATGGTACCATCTTCATAAACATCATCACCATCAAAAACGAAATCTTTGATGATCTCCAGGCCGAGTATAGGTCGTGAGCGTAGTTCCGCTTTCGGGTTCTTTTCGTCTGTTTTAGGTTTGCCAGTTTCATCATTAGGCGCTTTAATCCACGCCAGTTTGCCATAAAACTTACTACCTTTCTTGTAGATAAGTATCTGGCCTTCGCCCGTCTTGCTTAGCCACTTTCCTAATATTGCATCTGCATTCTGTGCAGATGCTGTAATCACACAGGCAACGGCCAGTACAGTCGTTAAAATTATCTTTCTGATCATAGTATTTTTTAGAATTGCTTAGCCCAAGGTATACGTTTACGTCGGTTAATACAAAACGTTCACAATTTTGCATTAATTTTTAATTGCATGGGTCAAACCGTTATATTTGCAGCCTCATAAATGCCAAATACTTCATCAACGCTTTATGAGTTGTTCTATAATGCCCGGATGGCGAAATTGGTAAACGTTGCGGTCTCAGAAGCCGTTGAGAATTGTCTCTTGAGAGTTCGAGTCTCTCTTCGGGCACATCCCTTTAGTCTTAAGTAAAGTTTGTCGGTTAATTAATCACAGCTGTTTACTTAAGACTTCTTATTAAAAGGCCCGGGTGGCGAAATTGGTAGACGCACCATCTTGAGGGGGTGGCATCCGTAAGGTTGTACGAGTTCGAATCTCGTCTCGGGCACATTATCTATTCTCTTACCGTTATACTTTCTTTCCCAAACATTTACATATTTTTGATGGTAGAGATAGTATAAACATCCATCTATTATGAAAAGACGTTCTTTTGTGAAATCAACTCTTTTAACAGCCGCTGCGGGCACAGTTGCTCCGGCAGTCGCGTCAGCAGCTAACAGCGCGGTTCCGTCGAAAGGTACCGATTATTACGAACTGCGTGTATACACGCTTAAGAATAACGAACAGCAAAAATTGGTAGAAGACTTTTTGCAGAATGCTGCCATTCCTGCATTTAACCGTATGGGGGTAAAACATGTTGGCGTGTTTACCGAACTTAAACCGGAAGCACAAACCAAACTATATGTACTTATACAGTATAATGGCATTGCGCACTTCGACCATATCTCGGACAACATAAATAACGACACGGCGTATAAAACTAAAGGTGCCGCTTACCTGACTGCGCCTGCATCACAGCCGGCTTACGAGCGGATAGAAAGCTCCCTAATGAAAGCTTTTAAACATAGCCCGGTTCTTGCTGCTCCAGACAAAAAGACGAGGATATTTGAGTTACGCCAGTACCAGAGCGCTACTGAAGCAGCCGGCCAGAAAAAGATAGAGATGTTTAACGATCAGGGTGAAATAGACATCTTTAAACGCCTTGGCTTTAAACCGGTATTTTGGGGCGAAACCATTATTGGTCCGCTAAGGCCAAACCTTACTTATATGATCACCTTTGATGATCTGGCTGCAAAAGATGCACACTGGAAAGCTTTTGGCGGCGATCCGCAATGGAAGAAGATTAGCTCGGTACCGGAGTACGCCGATGCCCTGTTAGTCAATAAAATAACATCAACCCTGCTGGTGCCAACAGCATACTCACAAATTTAACTGAGCAAAGGTAGCTGCAATGCTACCTTGCTACATATCTACTAAGTAATGCAAGAACCATTTGACGTTCTGGCTGGCGGAGTTGTATACTCCGTTTTCCCGGAAGAAGACAATGTTTACACCATTTTTAAGGCTGGTGTAGAGTACGGTAAAATTGAGAAGGATACCGAAAACCTTTGGATAAAGCTTAACCCGGAAACTGAATTGCCGATGTTTGGCGACGACCCTGAAGTGAACCGCATTGGCGAAGCTATAAACAATTACGTTCCTGAAGAGGAAGACGAGGACGAGGAACTGGAATAGCCTGGTGCTATAGCTTATATCGTGTTTTATTCATTACCTCCAGGTTCTTTTATAAAAACTATTCAGCGCCTTTCAGGGTTCTAACAAAAGTGCTATCTTGACATTGCCAATCAAACACTTTTTTATGCCCGAAAAACAACCCGAAATGCTTCCGGAGGGAGATGTGCTCTCTAATGGAACGCGGCGCGACTTTATAAAGCAAACGTCGTTGCTTACCGCGGCGGCTTTAACTCCTCCATTAGCCTTGGGGGCAGCTACCGGCCATTTAGACGGCCATTTAGACGGCCATACGGCTGATGCCGCCGAAAAGCTGCCGCTTAACATGGAGGTAAACGGCAAGCCATACAAGCTTTCCGTTGAGCCACGGTCTACACTGTTAGATATACTTCGTGAACAGCTTGACCTTACCGGCACAAAGAAAGGTTGCGACCATGGGCAGTGCGGCGCCTGTACCGTACATATAGACGGACAACGCGTAAACTCGTGCCTTACACTTGGTGTGATGGTTAACGACAGGAAAGTTACCACCATTGAGGGATTAGCCAGTGGCGACAACCTGCACCCAATGCAGGAAGCTTTTATAAAGCACGATGGCTTTCAATGCGGTTACTGTACACCAGGACAGATCATGTCGGCAGTGGCATGCGTGCGCGAAGGTCACGCCAATTCCGAAGCAGAAATACGTGAATACATGAGCGGCAACATATGCCGTTGCGGCGCTTACCCCAATACTGTTAATGCTATTTTAGAAGTTAAGCAGGGAGGACAAACCGTATGAAACAATTTCAATACGTACGCCCAACCAGCCAGCAAGCCGTGCTGGACGTGATAGCTAAACCCGGCAGCAGGATCATAGCCGGCGGCACCAATCTGGTAGACCTAATGAAGAAAGGCGTAACCAGTCCGGACAGGCTGGTAGATATCAATCAACTTCCGCTAAAAAGTATAAATACTACTGCAAACGGCCTGCACATTGGTGCACTGGCACTAAATTCAGCAGTGTCTGAGAATCAACAGGTATTAGATAAGCATCCGTTGCTATCAATGGCGCTAAAAGCAGGTGCATCACCCCAACTGCGCAACATGGCAACAGTTGGCGGCAACATGATGCAACGCACCCGCTGCCCTTATTTTTACGATACAGCAATGCCCTGCAACAAGCGGGCACCCGGTACCGGTTGTGGCGCAATGGGCGGTTTTAACCGCATGCACGCTATTTTTGGTACCAGCCCGCAATGTATTGCGGTACACCCAAGCGATATGTGCGTTGGCTTAGCTGCGCTGGACGCATCCGTCATCATAGCTGGTAAGACCGGTCACCGAAAAATACTGTTTACAGATTTCCATCGCCTCCCCGGAGAACATCCGGAGAAAGACAACAACCTTGCCCCCGGCGAGTTGATAGTTGGTGTGGAAATACCGGACAATAACTTTGTAAAGAACAGTTACTACCTTAAAGTGCGCGACAGGCAATCTTACGCATTCGCGCTGGTATCTGTAGCTGCCGCGTTGGATATCCAGAATGGTGTTATTAAACAGGCACGTTTGGCAATGGGTGGCGTAGCACATAAACCATGGCGATTATTTGATGCCGAAAAATCGTTGGTTGGTAAAACACCTACTGAAGAAAGCTTTGCACAGGCGGCGGCTATTGCCATGCAAGGTGCTAAAGGACGCGAGTTCAATTCATTTAAACTTAAACTTGGCCCGGCTACTATCACCGAAGCCCTTAAACACGCGGGAGGATTGGTATAATGGAAATGGACCTAACGAAAACAATCCCAACTTCTGCTGACGGCATGAGCCGTATTGACGGACGCGCAAAGGTAACCGGTGCTGCTAAATACTCGGCAGAATATAAATTGCCCGGCATGGTTTACGCCGTGTTGGTAATGAGTACCATTACCAAAGGCGCAATTGCCTCTATCGACTCAAAAGCTGCGGAAAAAGCGCCCGGAATACTGGCGGTATTAAGCCACCTGAACGCGCCCAAAGTTCCCGGGCATCAAAAAGCTAAAAACCCCGGCAAGCCTGAGGTAAAAAGCGGTCCTCTGAGAGTTTTTAACGATAACAAAATATTATACAACGGCCATCCCGTTGCCATGGTTGTGGCAGATACCTTTGAGCGTGCGCAGTATGGTGCATCGTTGGTAAAGGTGACATACAATAAGGAAGCTCACCAGACAAAGCCACCTGCCGAACTAAAAGGCAAGGCACCATGGGGCGGTAAAGACGACATCCGCGGTACCGAAGATGCATGGCAGTCTGCACCGGTAAAGCTGGAGGCAGAATACATTATACCTACCGAAGTGCACAACCCAATGGAACTGCACGCCATCATAGCGCGCTGGGATGCTCCTGACAAGCTAACGGTGTGGGACAAAACGCAGGGCGCTATTGCTACGCGGGATGATATTGCAAAAGCCTTCAATCTAAAGAAAGAGGATGTACAGGTAAACTCACAGTTTGTGGGTGGTGCGTTTGGCAGCGCGCTGCAGGTTTGGCCACATGAGATTGCTGCCGTATTAGGTGCGCAAGTTGTTAAACGGCCGGTTAAACTGGTACTAACCCGACCGGACATGTTCACTTCTGTTGGTTACCGGCCTTATACCTGGCAAAAAATTGGCATGGGTGCAACTGCCGATGGCAAGCTGGTTGGCATTACTCACGAAGCTACAGGGCAGACATCTACTTATGAAGACTTTGCCGAAGGGCCAATAGGTACCAGCAAGGGACTTTACGAATGCCCTAATGTTACCACCCGCTACCGGCTTATCTCGTTGGACGTAAATACGCCAACATGGATGCGCGGTCCTGGTGAAGCAACAGGTGCTTTCGCGCTGGAGTCTGCATTGGATGAGTTGTCGTACCAGTTGAAAATGGACCCTATAGACCTCCGCATGAAGAACTATGCTAAGGTTGACCCGGAGAACAAAAAAGAATACTCCAGCAAGTACCTTGACGAGGCTTACCAGATGGGTGCGAAACAAATAGGCTGGACAGATCGTAAAGCCGAACCAGGCACCTTGAAAGAGAATGGCTGGCTGGTTGGTTACGGTATGGCCGGTGGCATGTTTGGTGCATACCGAGATACTGCTACGGTTAGAGCAATCTTTAATGTTGATGGAACTCTCGTTCTACAAACAGCGGTAAGCGATATTGGTCCCGGCACCGGGACTGCGGCTGTTAGCATTGCCGCAGAACAGCTGGGTATAGCACCTGAGAAGATAAAATTTGAAATGGGCGACTCTTCCCTGCCCTATGCGCCAATGCAGGGCGGCTCGTCCATCACATCAACAGTAGGCTCCGCTGTGCACGATGCCTGCGTTGTGATGAAAGAAAAGTTTCAGCAACTGATGGGCAATGGCGGTAATGACAAGTTGGACTATGTTAAAATACTGAACGACAAAAACCTGCCATCGCTGGAGGTGCTTACCAAATCGCAGGGCGGGCCTAACAATCAAAAGTACTCCATGCAATCATGGTCGGTGCATTTTGTAAGGGTGCTGGTTCATCCGGCTACGGGCGTCGTAAAAATAAACAAGGTGGCCTGCGTTGCCGACTCCGGCCATATTGTAAGCCCTAAAACCGCGCGCAGCCAAATTGTAGGCGGCGCTATTGGCGGCATTGGTATGGCTTTAATGGAAGAAGGTGTGATAGATCACCGTTACGGTAGGTATGTAAACAACAACCTGGCCGACTATCACGTACCGGTAAACGCTGATATACCACAGATAGATGCTATGTTCGTGAACAAGCCCGATCCTTACATCAACCCCATTGGTGCTAAAGGTATGGGCGAGATCGCATTAATAGGCATGTCTGCGGCGGTAGCTAACGCGGTTTACAACGCCACCGGAAAGCGTGTTCGCGATTTGCCTATTACGCCTGATAAGCTTATTGGATGAAGGAGTTAACAGACATTGTTAATGCTTATGACATCGCCGCCCGAAGCGGCATAAAAACCGCGCTTGCCACAGTTGTGCAGGTAGAGGGATCTGCTTACCGGCGAGCCGGAGCGCGGATGCTGATCACGGAAGACGGGCAACTCACCGGTGCAATAAGCGGCGGCTGTTTAGAAGGTGATGCATTACGCAAAGCACGGTTGGTTATTCATCAGCAGGAAGCTATGCTGGTCACTTACGATACCATGGATGATGACGACAGCAAACTAGGCGTTGGCCTGGGTTGTAACGGCATCATACATATCCTTATAGAACCTATAAACGACAATGGCACCGGTCCTATTGGATTTCTTAAAGCCATTGTAGATAAGCGTTTACCGGGGGTACTTGTTACGCTGTTCTCCATCGAAGATCGCAAAGCACCCCAGCCCGGAACGTGTTTATGCCTTACTACCGAAGGGTTGGAAATATCAGGACTGGAGGACTCAGATCATCGGCTCTCCCTCATCAACGATGCACAACGTGTTTTTGATCAGCAACAATCTGAAACGCGGATTTTTACAGGCGAAGTGGAATACACGGCGTTCGTGGAATTTATCAAGCCACTTATTACCCTTGTAGTAATTGGTGCCGGTAATGATGCCATACCGCTTACTAAAATGGCCGCCGTGCTTGGTTGGGATGTAACCGTTGTAGACGGCAGACCCAATTATGCCATAACTGAAAGGTTTTCTTCAGCAAGAAAAGTTATTGTTGCAAAGCCTTCGGAAGTATTACAACACGTTGATCTTAATCCGCAAACAACGTTTGTGCTGATGACGCATAACTACAACTATGAACTGGCCCTTTTACAAGAGCTTCTTCCGCTGCAACTCCCTTACGTAGGCATACTCGGCCCTAAAAAGAAGCTGGAGCGCATGCTTGCAGAACTGGAAGATAATGGATTTAATATTACTCAAGATCAACTGAACAGCATCTACGGTCCTGTAGGCTTGGACATCGGTTCGGAAGGTGCTGAAGAGATCGCCTTGTCCATATTGTCGGAAATCAAAGCGGTATTATCGTCACGGCAGGGGTATTCGCTTAAGTTTAAGCCATCGCCGATCCATACCACCCAAATCAAAAAAATCATCAGTTCATGACGGCAGTAGTTATTCTTGCGGCGGGCTCATCATCACGATTAGGCGAACCGAAACAAACGCTCATTTACGATGGCAAAACACTTATACAGCATGCTGTAGAGGCTGCAATAGTATCTCAATGCCGGCCAGTTGTCGCCGTGGTAGGGGCTAATCACGAGTTGGTTAGTTCTTATATTCCTCACCAGGATGTACATATCATCTTGAATAACGAATGGGCGGAAGGGATGGCATCATCCATAAAGGCAGCGGTTAATTACATGCTGCATGATTTTGACATCGACAGTGCCTTGTTCATTCTTTGCGATCAGCCTTACGTGGACAGTAAGTTACTTGATGCTATGCTCCAAAAGAAGCAAGAGAGTGGAAAAACTATTGTTGCCTGCGCTTATGGCGACACGGTTGGAGTACCTGTTCTATTCGACAGGAGTATGTTCAATAACCTTCTGCTGCTTAAAGGCGACGAAGGCGCAAAAAACATTCTCAGAACCCATCCTGAGGAAGTTGCAACCATCCCGTTTGATAAAGGTGTCATCGATATTGATACATGGGATGATTACAACAATCTTCTTTCTCTGGATAATTAATTATTTAAGGATCGTATCCAGGTGGCAATCTTTTGTGCGTCCTGTGCACTTACCTGCGGCATAGGCGGCATTGGGGTCGAATAATCCGGCCAGTGCTCCGGTTTCGGGTTCTTGATCAAAGCCATTATCTGCGCTACAGTGTATTTTCGTTTGGCAACATCCTTAAAAGCCGGGCCTACCTGCCTCGTGTTCGGGTTGTGGCAAGACAAACAGGTATTCTTTTGTAGCAGTGGCTTTACTTCATCATAGGTTAGCGCTTTTGCAACAACTTTACCTGCAGCCGCTGTGGTTTTTGCCGGAGCGGTCTTAACAGCCGCTACAGCTTTTACCGAGCTCTTTTTGCTCACCTCAGCTGCAGTTAGTTTTTTCCCTTCCGGGATGTTGTTTAGCGTGTAGTAAGCCGTAGGGTGCACCAGGTTAAAGTAACCTTCCTTATCGCGGATGCCATCTAGTGTAATGGTGTGGATGTAGTAACGGCGTAGGTTATCTACCACTATCCGGGCTTTCAGTCCGTCCTCTGATACCTTTACACCTGTTACGGCGCATTTCTCGGTATTAACCGGCGGGCTGCCGTATACACCGTGATATTTATAAATATAGCTATCTACCTTGTAAGAGGCCAGGTCTTCCGCAACCTTCCTGTCTAAAGGTTTAGTAAACTCTATCTCAAAGCCGTCAGGCATGGCCCTGATGGCGCGCATCTCAAACGGAATATGGTTGTTCCACACCAGGCGTTGGAGGCCCATGGTAGCCTCCCCTGCAGATCCCCAGCCACGGTTGGTTTCGCCTGCCGCTAAAGATCCATCAGGCAACCAGGCAAGCCTCACGACACCCGACTGAAAACCGCTCCTGAAAGCCCACGCAGCACCCTGGTACTCTCCGTTAACTTTCTCCAGGAAAATGCGGTCTACCATACTCTGCCCCTGATCGCACACCAGCAGCTGGCCGGAGAACGGACCAAAAGCGCCTTCCGGTATTTTTACGATCTCGGAGTTAGATATACCCAATATGCCATGTGGCAACCACACAGCAGGCAACTGTAGTTCGGGTATTTCCTTTTTAGCCTCGAACTCCGTCTTGAACTTTTCGTTTTCGATGTTCAATGGTTTAAAAGGCTGACCGCTCTTATCGAATTCTATCCTCGGATTGTTCATTGAAAAAAACTTTTCGGACGTCAACTTCAACGGTGAATTAGGCAGATTGGTCCACACCAAACTGGCCGGGTGCCCCATAAAACTACCTTTGTTTACCGGCATGATACTGCCCGAGCCAACCCAGTCGCCCTGATTGTCGGTGTACCAAAGCTGCCCGTCTATCATACTGATGCCGCAAGGCGAGCGGAAACCCGCTGCCCATGGGGTAACCTTGCCATCTTCGGTAATGTTAAGCGCCCAGCCACGGTACGGTACAAAGCTTTTGGGGTGCCACCACTCCGGCGGAAAGCCAAGATTAAGTGTTACAAAGAAACTTCCGTCAGGTGCCAGTTTAGGGCCGAAGCTGTACTCGTGGTAATTGCCGGAGAGCGGCCAGGCGTAAACCGTTTCAAATACATCAGCTTTACCATCCATGTTGGTATCAACCAGTTTTGTCAGTTCGCCGCGTTGTACCACGTATAAAGCGCCATCCTTATAAGCTGCTCCTAACACCTCATGTAAGCCCGATGCAAACTTGCGGAAGAACGGGCGCTGACTGGTTGGGTTCTCTACAATAAATATATCGCCGCGACGAGTAGTTACCGCCAGGCTGCCGTTAGGCAAAGTGCACAGGCCCCCAACTTCCAGTATGGTACCTTCGGGTGCCGGCACTTTCATGATCTTAAAAAAGTCGTCCTCTTTTGGAGACTCTGCCTGAGCAAATACTTTCGCGCTTCCGCCCAGCAACATGCAGGTTAATACGCCAATTGCAAACCTGCCTATCATGTGTTTATATAAATTCATCATCAGCTGTCTCGTTAAAAAATGATAGAATAGGTTAATTTTTGTTTTATTGGGATAAGCAGTTCCTGCATCCCTCCTACGCTACGGATGGCCGGCTTTTCGCCTGCTGCATCATCCAGCCTGATGTAGTATTGGTCGTCCACCTCGTACCAGCCGTTCTTTAGCTGTTCTATTTTGTTGCCCTGCGCCAGGTGGAACATAGCACCCGGAATTGAACCATTTACCGCAACGGTGCGTTGCAAGCCTTGCCCGCCTGCTATAACTGTACTGGCATCGGCAACGCTTGCGCCGTATAGCTGGTATTTAAACGTTGGCCTGCCATCGGCATCCAGCACATATCCTTTAGGGCGATAAGCTGTAGCTGCTGTATCTACAGGCCATGCAGCATCGGCCGTAGCCAGCTTTGCAATTGCAGGCACTGCTTTGCCAAAAAACTGTGTTGAGCCTGCTGCCCTTGATGATCCGTCCCCGCGTTCGTGCCACATCGGGGTGGCATCCAGGAAGCCGCCGCGCCAAAGCTGAACGATCATGCCTTTATCCATATCAAAAGTGTAATGTAGCTGATCTGTGCTGCCTACGTTCACCCCATGGGTTACACGGTAGTTGCCCGGCAGATCGGTAAAGCTGCGTAGTATAGTGTTCTCCGTAGCGTTGATCAGGATAGGGTCAACAGGATCGTTATTGCTAACGTTCGCATCGGTAAGCGTGTATTCGCGTATACCCGGGCCAGCTACGGTAAGCGCAAGGGCTGCTTTTGCCCAGTCCACAGTTTTAGCGTAGAACAACTCAAAAGGCTGGTCGCCTGCTGCAAGCTGGGCGCTGCCACCGCCACGATTGTTTGCGAGCGCAATAACCGGTTTACCGGCAATACGTAAACCACCTTTTCCACCGGGAACGCTCAACCTGAAAGTGTACTCGCCGGGATCGTTAATGTGCATTACACCAGTATACTTCAACAGGAAATCGTTGGCTAGCTTTACCTCGTTGGAGCTAAGCGACTCACCGGTTCCCTGCGCTTCAGGCTTTAATGTTTTATAATCCGGTTCGGCATCAAACGTGCCTTTGTAAACTACATATTTTAACTGCGATACGGTTGGATGCGGCTTATCAAAGCTGGTATAGCTGATGTTTTTAAAAGCAACACTGCCATGGTCGCCCTGTAAGCGAAGCGGACCGGTAGCACTTTCCTTATTGTCATACGCGCCACGTGTAGGGCCAGACAGTTCAACATTATCCTGTATAAGAACGCCGTTAAGTGTCAAAGCAAGAATTTTTGCATTGGCTATTTTATTTCCCTGTGCCTCAAACTTAGGTGCTTGGAAAGATATTTTGATATGCTGCCAGAGGCCGGGCGCGCGGCTAACATTTTGGCGCGGCGCATGGCCTTCGTAACCTTTCATACCATCGGGTTTACTATCGTCCCAGCGTTCGTAAATACCGCCATTATCGCCCGATTTAGGGTTTACTGTGCCCCAGCTATCCAGCAGTTGTATCTCGTAACGGCCCTGCAGGTAAATGCCCGAGTTAGCGCCTTTGGCTACCATGTAGTCCATCTCCAGGTCCAGGTCTCCATGCTGCAGGTTAAAGTACAGGTCGTGTCCCGGGTTTTTCTCGTCACTTCTGTTCACCAGCACACCTGTGCCGTTACCGGTGTCAAATTCATTCATCTTGTCCATACCGGCATGAATGCTCCCGGCTATTTCCCAGCTTTTTGGAGGAGCGGCAAATGCAGACAAATCGGTTAAAGAAACCTGATTTTTTAAGGCCTGCGCCCGCGCGTTACCCGCAGCCGCGAGGCACGCCAGCGACAAGGCGGCACAAGCAGCATTGTAGAATAGTTTGTTCGTCATAATTGGTAGAGCTTACGGTTTAAAGCCGCCAGCTTTTATTTAATTGGTTATTACTTCTTCTTTGAGATATCTATACTCCGTTTAGCGCCTTTATTATCTACAACATCAACCGAACTTACATCTGCACCTAGGCTTACAAACCTTGCAGATTGCGAAAGGAACGATGAACCAAAATACAGCTCCTGCTTGTCTGTCCGGCCGTTTTTGTACCGGATAAGGGCGTAAGCATCATCCGGCTTAACATCCACGGTAGCTGCCGTCCGGTTTAGCTTAAATACCTTTGTCCAGTCGTGGTTTTGAGTTGCAGCGAGCAGTTCATGTCCCTTGCCGTCGCGCAGTTTAGCTAATGCTTTACCATTACCCGGTATATAAATGCCGCTTTGCAATATACTCAGCGGTTTAAAGCCGCCTTTGCCATCGCCTTTCAGCACCAGGCCATTCATGGCATCGTACCGGCCAATAGCCACGTCAGTACCATAATCGTTACCGTTTATTACCAAATCCAGGTTGCCGTCGCCGTCAAAATCGCCTGTTTCCATACCATTTACTACAGACACCTGTGCTTCTATAGGCAGGGGTATCATGGTAAACTTGCCGCCGCCATCGTTACGTACAAAGCAGCTTTTTTGCATGTTCACCTTTAGGCGCAGGGCACCTTTCAACTGTTCCGGCGTGAAGATGTCCTGCATAGTTGCGATAGCGTACGACTTGTAATTGGTGTATTTCTTTTTCATGCTGATCATTTGCTTCAGCATATCATCACGACCCTGTACCGGGAACTCTTTCATTTTGCCATCCTTGTCTTTAAAAAAGGTTGATGGTACAGCACTGTAGGTATGGCTGTTGTCGAAATCCTTGGCGGTAATATATACAGGATATTGGTCACTTGCCTGTAAGATAGTGTTTTGGCCGGTATTGCCTACAATGTAGTCCACCCTGCCGGTATGGCGAAAATCGCCGGCTACTATGGAGTTCCACCAGCCCAGGTTGTTGCTGATACCGGTGTTTGCGGTGACATTTACATATTTACCATGATCGTTCTTCAGGAAGGTGACCGGCATCCATTCACCGGCAACCATAAGGTCCTGCCATCCATCATTATCAAAATCAGTGAACAACGCGTCGCATACCAAACCAACATTCTGCAGAGCGGGTGCAATCTGCGCCGTAACATCGGTAAACTTAGGCTGACCGTTCTGGCTGTCATTCCGTAGTATAATGCTTGATACCGGCTTAGGGTACTCCCATGGCTTTACACGGCCAGAGATGAACAGATCCAACTTACCATCTTTGTTATAATCCACCGCGCGTACGCACAACTTACTGCCTAGGTTAACCGGTAAGGCGTTTGTACTTAGTGTAAAGTTCCCTCTACCATCGTTAAGGTAAAGCCTGTCCTGGTATATAGGGCTGCCTGCAGGCGCCTCGTACCCTGAGCTTGCACAGTATAGGTCGGGCTTGCCATCGCCGTTGGCATCAAACAACAATATACCGCCATCCTTAAAGTTTAAGGTTGGCTCCGGTGCATTAGGCAGCAGATCGCGCTGCCTAAACTTACCATCAGCCTGCTGAAAGAACACCTGTGCCTGGTTGTAAGTGCTGCCACCTACTATCATATCGTCTAACCCGTCGGCGTTAACGTCTCCCACGGCAATTGCGGGGCTGTATTCCGACAGCTTGTGCGGCAACAGCTTTTGTATATTAAAATCTATGGTTGACGCATCTTTACTGGAATAGTGAACGCCTACAGAATCTGTCACATCTTTAAACAGCCCTGTTGCTACTTGCAAATTCGGCGTAGGTACATAATTTGTAGATGCGTTGGCAATATCAACCTTCAGCCGCTGGTCTGCTTTTACGTTGACGAGCTTTTGCTTCTTACCGTTTGGCCACCTTATCAAAACAGAGTCCATCATGCTCACCTGCCCCAATCCAAAATGGCCGACTACCTGGTCGGTCGACAAATAACCGCGGTAAGGATTGTTCTCGTAGAACTGTTGCTTGCCATGATCGTAGTAAATATTTACCAAAGTACCCAGTCCATTTATGTTCTGGCTATCGCCTTTGAAGAAGACTTGCAAAAAGTGTGATTTTTGCAGATTTTCGTCATCATCTCTGGCTGTATTCCGGTAAATAGATGCTTTATCGTTCACATTATTAACGACCATATCCAGCGCGCCATCGTTATCCAGATCGGCATACACCGCCCCGTTGGAAAAGGTAGGCGTCTCTAAACCCCAGTCGGTACTTACATCTTTAAAGGTAAGGTCACCGTTATTCTGGTAAGCGTAGTTGTGTATCTTAATTTCAGGTATCTGTTTGAGCACCATTTCCTTAGATGCTACTGCATAAGCTTCCTGTCGATAGGTCATGAAGTCCCGGTCAGACACATCCCTTGGGAAGCCGTTGGTTATGATCACGTCTCTATAGCCATCGTTGTTAAAATCGGCCACCACGGGTGTCCAGCTCCAGTCGGTTTGTGCTATACCGCTTAAAAAACCAATGTCGCTGAATACCGGCGTACCAGGTTTGCCGTCCACTCCCGGCCGTGGTCCACGGTTCAGCTGAAGTGTATTGCGAACGTATTGGTATTGATAGTTGAACTGCTCGAAATTCTGATACGTTTGATAGCTATTTGGCATCAGCATCATCTTTTTGCGATAGTTATCCTCAGGATTCATATCTAACTCAATGACATCCGCAAACCCGTCATTGTTGATATCTACAATGTCCTGACCCATTGCATTCAAAGATGTATGTTTAAAATACTCTTTTGAACGGTCAGTAAACGTACCGTCATGATTGTTGATATACAGGATGTTGTTAGAAATGAAGTCATCCGCTACGTAGATGTCTTTCCAACCGTCGCTGTTAATGTCTACCGTTGATGCCGAGTGCCCAAAGCCCGGAATAGTTACACCAGCCTGTACAGAAACATCATGAAAAACAGGATGTTGAAGCTTACTATCCCAATCGTTACGATATAGCTTACCTGTTTTAAAGTGCGGCATACGAGCGCTTGCAGGCCCAAATACATTAGGGTTATAAGAGGAGCTGGCATTGTTTACCACAAGGTACATATCCAGGTCCCCGTCATTATCATAATCAAAAAAGCTTGCCATGGTAGATTCGGTACCGGCATGCAGGCCGTATTCTATGGCCATATCTTTAAACTGCGGCACGCCGTCCTTATCTACACCTTTATTGATGTACAGGAAGTTGTGGCGCCTTGTAGAGTCTTTGTAAATTGTATTGCTAACGTAGATATCTGCAAGTCCATCATTATTAATGTCAACTATCGATACTCCTCTGCCCCAGCGTCCACTACCGCCAACACCAGCCTCGTTAGTAACATCGTTAAATTTAAGATCACCTTTGTTCAGGTACAATTTGTTGGGCACCATATTACCTGAAAAATACAGGTCTTGCAGGCCATCATTATTAAAATCGCCCACACCAACGCCGCCGCCATTGTATATGTTGACCACGTCCAGCGGGTTAATGGAATCATTTTCTGTAATCTCGTTATTAAAATCTACTCCGGAATGAAACGAAGAAACACGTTCAAACTGGCTCTTTTTTTTGCAGGACAAAAAACAGGATATAATCAAAAAAAGAAAAAACGCATTGTAGAAAAACTTCATATTCAGGTTCTATAGCTCTTACAATATCAGCTTTTAAACTGACAAAACACACGCAACGGAAAAACACAAAAAGGCCTCCCCAAGGGGGAGACCTCTTATGCATCAACTTATAAACCAATCATTATTGATATGCAGGATTTTGCGTTAAGTTAGGGTTTAGGCCGATAGCTTGTTGCGGAATAGGCAGCAAGTCGCGACCTTCCGGTAAAGTAGTACGGTAAACACCGTGTGCTTTACCATCAGCTGTCGGGCCAAACGGGTATGGCTGAGGGGTAGTAGTAGCATCAGTACCATAAGCGTTTTTGATGAAAGCCGAAGCTACACCCGGGCCTGCGCGGCGAAGGTCGTAAAATACAGAGTATTCGCCGGTAAGCTCGTGCCTGTACTCGCTTAACACCATTTGTAAAGGATCTGTTATAGGAGCGGCAGGCGTTCCGTCAAACCTGGCACCGTCCTGCATTACAGCAGGAGCAGTTCCACCAAAAGCACGATCTCTAACAATTTTCAGATCGGCCATTGCACCAGCAACATCACCGGTGCGTACTTTACATTCGGCACGGCTCAGCAACACCTCCGCGTAACGCATTAATATCTGATTTTGTGAACCAAAAATTACTTGGTTGCCAGTACCACCTGTAAGCTGCGGATCGCGCCATTTCTTTGCACAATAGTAGCCAGAACGTAATTGGTCAGACACTCCATACCATGGACGGGTAAGCGTACCGTTAGTGTTGATGATGGAACCATTATCAGCTTTATAACGGTCGTTACCAGCAGCAAAACCAGCAATTACCGCAGGGTAGCCCTTTATGCCACCCCATTTAGCAATAATGCCCGGGCTTTTAACCTCATCGCCGGGACCTATAATGGTTACGGCTTTGCGTTTGTCTCCAGCCTGGTAAGAATACCACAATCCAGGATTAGCATAATCATAACCGAAGTTTGATATCTCTTCCGGCCAGCTAAAGTCATCTATCCAGGCAACTTCGCCACCATTTTGCCAGCCACCATCCCAGCTTTGTGAGCCGGATACTTCAAACTGGATTTCGAATAGTGACTCGTCGTTATTCTGATGGTCAAATTCATGAACATCAACAAAATTGGGAAGCAAATGGTAGTTGCTGGTAAGTTCAGGGTTGTTAAAAGCTGTAAGCGCGGCTGCGTAATCTTTTAGCCACATTTGTGCAGCGCCCTCGTATGCGTAAGCTGCGCCTTTTGTAGCGCGACCTAAATCGGCAGCAGGCAAAGTTGTTTTTGATAACAACAATGTTTCTGCCTGCTTCATATCTGCTACAACCTGTTTAAATACATCATCCTGAGATGAACGTGGAGTTAAACCATCTGTAACAGACTTAAGCTCCAATGGTACACCGCCGAATGAACCGGCAAGATAATAATAAGTCATACCGCGCAGGAAGTAAGCCTCGCCTGTTAAACGATCTGCAAGGGCAGATGTAAGTATGCCTCTCGCTTTTGCGTCAGCAATAATATCAAACGCTGAGTTTGCGCGTGCGATGCTTATGTATGCATTATTCCAGAATACGGATAAAGCTCCAAAGCTTGAGTTAATCTGGTAGTTGTTCCATGCCACGTCAGCTCCGTAGTTGTAAAAGTCGTGCGTTTGGAAGTTTGCATAATACCAGATACATTTTTTTAACAGGTCACTGTTCTGATAGCCGTCATATATACTGTTCACCAATGCAACCACATCTCCGGGTTTTTGGAAGGTGGCCTGAGCAGATGATTTAAACCTGTTCGTTTGCGATAAAAAGTCTTTTTTACACGCCAGCGGAGACATTAAGGCTGCCGATAACGCTAATAATGTAATCGCTTTTCTCTTCATTTTCATATCATTAATTTTTTAAAGCGTTATTATTTAAGAGTAACATTTAAGCCCACTGTGAAGAACCTTGAGCCCGGGTAAGTACCATTGTCAATGCCGTTTTGTGTAGCGTTACCACCCTGTATACCAATTTCCGGATCAAGACCGGTGTATTTTGTTATTGTGAAGAGGTTTTGAGTTGATAAATAGAACCTTACTTTAGAAAGGGATGCTTTGTTAATCAGTGCTGTTGGCAAGGTATAGCCCACGGTAACGTTCTTTAATTTTAAGAAGCTGCCGTTCTCCACCCAAACATCAGACGGAACGTTGCTTAGGATAAGCGCATCACTATAGGTAACACGGGTGTACCTGTTAGATGGGTTAGTTGGCGACCAATGGTTTTGAGCATATTGGCGACTAACGTTCTCCACTCCTACGAAACCGCGGTTTTGGAAACTCTCCAGTGAGCTTTCCTGATAGTTAAGTATTTTGTTACCGTACATACCATAGAAGTAAGCGTTGAAGTCAAACGACTTGTAGCTTAAATCAAGGTTAAATCCACCAAAGAACTTTGGAAGCGGGCTACCGAGGCTCACCTGATCGTCAACTGTTACGTGGCCATCGCCATTTGTATCAACAAAATAACGGTCGCCAGCAGATGTTGCAGATTGATAGTAAAACGGATTTGCCGGGAACTTAGCGGCAGCAGCAGCATTAAGTGCATCTATTTGAGCTTGAGATTGTATTATGCCATTTGTTTTGTAGCCATAAAACTCCCCAACTGGTCTGCCAATGTAAGTTTTGGTAAAAGTATTGTCAGCCCATCCTGGTCCGGTAAGCGCGAGGCCACCAAAGTTGGTCACAAAATCGGTACCTGATGTAATGCTCGTTAATTTGTTCTTGATAACAGACAGTGTCAAACCTAAACCGTAACGGAAATCTTTAACGCTGTGATTGTAATTAACAGCAAACTCAAAGCCCTTGTTCTCCATGCTACCTACGTTCTTGGTGAATGAGGTGTAACCAGACTGAGCAGGAGCAGCAATGTTTAAAAGGAAGTCTTTTGATGTACGCTTAAACCAATCTACTGTGAAGTTAAGATCACCGTTAAGGAATGACGCATCCATACCTATATCTGTTTGGTAATCTGTTTCCCAGCGAAGGTCAGGGTTGGCAGGTTGTATCTGCGCAATACCGCCCTGGTACAATTTATTAAATGGATAACCAAGGTTGCCGCTGCTTGCAGCTGGTAAACCGGTTGAATATAGTGCCTGGTACCTAAAAGGAGCTATAGGGCCCTGGTTACCTGTTTTACCGTAGCTACCGCGGAACTTTAAATCGCTGATCCAGCTCGCGTTTTTAAGGAACGACTCTTCTTTAGCCCTCCATGTAAGGCCTGCTACCGGGAACACGCCATACTGATGACCCTCATCAAACTTTGATGAACCGTCTCTACGTACGGTACCGTTGATTGAGTACCTGTCCAGGAAGGTATAGGTAAGCCTTGCGAATTGCGATGCCAATGTTGTGATGGTTTTACCGTTACCATCAACATCAAACTGCAGGTTACTTAGCTGCGCCAGATCACGGATTACGCTATTTTTTGGTATACCACTGGCACCATTTGCTGTAAATGAGGTGCTCTGCTGAGAAACACCGCCAACAAAGCTGATTTTGTGAGCGCCGAATGTTTTGTCATAAGCTAAGGTGTTTTCCCAAAGCCACTCAAATGTATTGTTCTGACGCTGGCTGTACAAAGCGTTTGTTGGAACAGCTGCAGGGTATTGCTGCTGTATACGGGTGTCTTCAGGCTGAAAGAAAGAACCTGAATAAGTGTTTAAACGAACGCCCGCGTTAGTCTTGATTCGCAAGCCGGGTAATATTGTAGCCTCTAAAGATGAAGTGGTAAGCAGGTTGTTACCAATGTTCTCATATTCGTTGGTCTCTATGTTGTAAACCGGGTTGTTATACTTGGCAGTATAAGTATTGTCCGGATTGTAGAAACCATAATTGCCATTTGCATCTTTAATTTGGCTGGTAGCGCTGTTACCACCATCAAGCGTAGGAATTAATTGGGTTAAGTTACCTAAAGAACCGGTTCCGTAAGGGTTGTTTGATGTTTGATAGGTATACTTGGCGCTGGTTGATGATTTAAGCCATGATGTTGCCTGATAGTCAAGGTTAAGGCCAACGGTTACTCTTTTAAAATAAGAACCAAGTACAATACCTTTCTGATCATAGTAACCTACAGATGTAGCGGACTGAACCTTGTCACTACCGCCACGTATAGCAAGGCTGTAGTTTTGAGTACGGCCTGTACGGTATAATGCATCCTGCCAATCTGCTGTTGTAAGCGATTGCGGGTTACGCCAGATAGGTAACTCCACAAAGTTAGGATCAGCGTCGGCTACCTGGTTCGCCAATGTAGCCCACTCCTGCGCGTTAAGTAAATCATACTTTTTAGGTTGCGCCTGAAATGAATTGTAAGCATCTAATGATACTTGCACGCCATCTTTCCTGCCCTTTTTAGTGGTTATAATAACAACACCATTTGCACCACGTACACCGTATATAGCCGTTGCTGACGCATCCTTCAAAATGTCGATAGATGCGATGTCGTTTGTGTTGAAATTATTGATACCACCTTCAAGAGGGTAGCCATCTACTACATATAACGGGTTGTTACCGCCGCTGGCCAAGCTACCCACACCACGAATGAGGATAGAAGTGTTACCGCCGGGAGCACCGTCATTTGCCTGCACCTGAACACCAGACGCACGACCCTGTAAAGCAACTTCCAGGGACGGAGCCGGAACCTTATTCAAGGTTTCTGAGCTTACCGAACTGATTGACCCTGTAAGGTCCTTTTTGCGTGCTGTACCGTAACCTACCGATACAACTGCAACCTCATTAAGGTTGCTGATGTTAGGCACCAGGGTAGCACTGTAAACACTTCCTGCACCAAGAGCTATCTCCTGGCTAGCATAGCCCAGGTAAGTTACCACCAGGGTGCTCGCTCCTGCTGGTACATTTAGTTTGTAAGCACCGTTTACATCGGTTGTTACGCCGGTGCTTGTGCCTTTTACTTTTACACTGGCACCCACCACCGGACCAGCGTCCGTAGAGGATATCACACCAGTGATCTGCCGTGATTGCGCATACCCGGCTAAACTCATCAAGCAAAATGATAGGCTGAGACCGATAAGCACCACAACATTTTTAATTTGTAGTTTTTTGATCATACATTAATTGGTATTAAGTTTTGAAATTGGTTGTTGACAATAAAGGTGTTGGATGGCTTTAACGTCAGCATAAAAGTATCACAGCAAAAAATGGTTATATACCACAATTGTTAACGTTTATATAACAAATGTTAAGCACGTAAAAAGCGGCCCTGAATAGCTTTAAACCCGCTTTTAATGCAACAGCTTAGCAACTGAGTTACCAAAAGCAGTACACAGGACTTTGTTACCAAAAAATGTACTTTAAAAAGTTTGGCGCCTTTTACAACAGAAAAGCCGCCCTGTAAAGGCGGCTTTTCTGTTGTTTGTAAGCTGATGATTATTGCGTTAATAGCTTGCTATACCGGCTCTATAGTCTTGTCTTTTTCACGTAAGCTGTTAATGTATTCTGAAGGCAACACACCATACTCTTCGCGGAAGACCTTTGAAAAATAGGCGGCATTGTTGAAGCCCACCTCGTATGCTACGCTGGCTATGCTGAGCTTGCTTTTCTCAAGTAATTGTACTGCACGCTTAAGCCTAATTGTACGTATGCAATCTACCGGTGTTTTGCCTGTTAAGGTTAGCAGTTTTTTATACAACGACACACGGCTCAAATTGAGATGCCTGCTTAGTTCCTCTACCGAGAAATTGATATTAGTAATATTTTGCTCAATGTAATCCAGCGCCGCTTTCAGGAACTTCTCGTCTTCAGATACAACTTTAATATCCTTTGCATTGACGTCTCGTTGTTTCTGATACGTTTGCTTCATGGTTTTTTGCATCCGCAAAAGGTTCTGAATCTTGGATAACAATATCTCGAAGTTAAACGGCTTAACAATGTAATCGTTGGCACCGCTTTCCAGTCCGCTAAGCTGGTCCTCCTCGGTGCTCATAGCCGTAAGCAATATTACCGGTATACCGTTTGTACGGCTGTCGCCTTTTAATTTCCTGCAAAGCTCAACACCCGTCATCTCAGGCATGCTTACATCACTTACAATCAGTTTAGGGTGTAACGCAAGCGCTTTTTGCCAGCCATCTTTACCGTTTACCGCTTCTATAATGTGAAAACTGTTTTTCAGGTTGTCTTTCAGGTAAAAGCGCAGGTCATCATTATCCTCAATCAAAAGAATGGTAGGCTTTTTAGCCGAGCCGGGCCCTGCCGGCTCCGCCTCGATTGTTTCAGGTAAAATAACTTCTTGCTCCGTCACTTCAATTTGCTCCTGCTGTTCGTCATACTTCACTCCCACCGGCAGCGAAACAGTAAAACAGCTTCCGTAATCCGGTTCGCTCTCGAGTTCGATACTTCCGCCCTGCATTTTCACAAATTCCCGGGTTATAGAAAGCCCGATACCGCTGCCTTGATTAAGCAGGTTTTCGGGCATATCGTCCTGAAAAAAGCGTTCGAATATTCTTTCTTGGTTCTCTTTGGCTACGCCAATACCTGTATCAATTACTTTTATCTCCAGCAAGTTTTTTCCTGATTTTCCATCAGGGTTGTTGCTCATGCTTATCATAACACTTACGTGTCCGCCCGATGGTGTAAACTTAAATGCGTTTGACAGCAAGTTGAAAAGTATACGTTCTATTTTATCATGATCAAAGTCGGTTATATAAGCGCAAACCTCACTTTCTACCAGAAACTGTATCTGCTTTTGCTGGGCTACATCTTTAAACGACGATGACACCTCCCGTACAAACTGGATAATGTCGCCCTTCTTCAAGGAAAGCTTCAATTCGTTATACTCCATTTTACGGAAGTCTAAAAGCTGGTTTACCAGGTTAAGCAGGCGTTTGCCGTTGCGTTTTATGGTGAGCAACTGATTTTGCTGCTCAGGCTTTTCCGTTACCTTGATAAGATTGTCAATCGGCGAAAGGATGAGTGACAGCGGCGTGCGAAACTCGTGGCTTACGTTGGTAAAGAATTTTATCTTCATCAGGTCAAGCTGATGCATGCGGCGTGCTTCTTCGCGTTCTTGTGCAATTTTGCGTTCGGCTTCTGCTTTTGCCTGTGTCGCTTCAAATTCGCGCTTGAGCTTTAATATGCCACGGTGCCTGCTGAACAACAGTATACCTACCAGCAGTGCAAAATAGCAGGTGTAAGCCAACGGCGATTTAAAAAATGGAGGAAGCACTGTAATTTTAAGTGATACCTCCTCATCATCATCGTTTTGTGCACGTACTTTAAACACGTAATCACCAGCGTCCAGGTTGGTGTAGGTTGCTTTTTTTTCCGGACCGGCAACCGTCCAGCGGTTGTCAAAGCCCTCCAGTTTGTACTCGTACTTTATTTTTGCGGGGTTAAAGTAATCGCATGTGGCAAATTCAATATCAAACACATTTTGATCATGCCCTAGTGTCAGTTCTTGAATTTCTGATAACGCTTTTTTCAGTACTACCTTGCCGTTTACCGAGTCGCCCACAGCTACGGTTTTGTTGAACAAGTTCAGATCAGTAAATAGTATATTCGGGTTAGCTTTATAGGTACTTACCACAGCCGGATCAAATATGTTGAAACCGTTTATTCCGCCAAAAACAAGTTCCCCGCTTTTTAGCCGCATAGCAGCATACAAATTGAAAGCCCGGCCTTGCAGGCCATCTAATTCGTTATAATTATTAATGTTTACTTTATACTTACCGCCAACGGAAGTAAGTACTATACTGGATAAACCGTTGGTGGTACTCACCCACATTTTACCCTCCTTATCTTCAATTATGTTCGAAACATTATTAGCAGGCAGGTTAATACCTTCCTCTATGTTAAGAAAGTGGTTGGTTTTGGTATCCAGTATGCTCAAGCCGTCTTTAGTTCCTATCCACATAAGCCCCTGGCGGTCCTGCATTATCGTGTTTACATCATTACCTACCAAGCTGTTCAGGTTTTTAGGCTTAGATGTATAATGCCTTACCTTCCCGGTTTTGTACTCTATTACATCAATGCCTTTATCTCGACCAATCCATTTATTTTTATCCCGATCTTCGTAGATAACCGCGGTATAGTCAGACACCATCGGATACCTGGGATGCTTGAAGGTATTTGTCTTACGGTCTAACACGTTCAAACCACCCATAAACGTACCCACCCATATATCTCCTGCGGCATCCTGCAGTATGCTGTAAACGCGGTCGTCGGTTATTGTTGATGGATCTTTTTCGTTGTGCCTGTAATGCGTAAATGTTTTACCGTCATAGCAGTCCAATCCGCCAAAGTATGTACCTATCCAAAGCTTTTGGTCTTTGTCTATAAACAAGCGCACCACAATGTCATTAGACAAGCTGTTGCTGTTTTGCGGATCGTGTTTGAAGCGTGTGTACGTGTTTGTAGCCCTGTTAAAGTATAGCAGCCCGTTGCCGTTGGTTCCTATCCATAAATTCTGTTTAGCATCCTCTTCAAAGCTGTTTATATCCTCAAAAGGGAGGCTCTTTGGATCAGATGTAGAATGCTTATACAGCGGGAACTGCATAATGCCGCTGTGATAATAGTTTATACCTTGCTTAAAGGTACCTGCCCATATGATGCCGGTGTTGTCTTTATAAAGATATAAACTGTTCCCGCTGATTGATTTTGAGTCTGAAGGCTTACTGAGAATGTAAGATATTTTTAAAGTGACGGGATCGATAACATTAATACCGCCATGATCAGAGCCTATCCAGATCTTATTATCATCAGCTTCTATCACACTGGTTATAACGTTTGCATTCAGCCGGTACCCGGCGGCATCTTTGCTGAAGTGCACCATGGTATTGGCCTTTGTGTTGTACATAAAAGCACCAATAGCGCCGGCATCAGAACACACCCAAAGGTTTTCCCTGCTATCCATCACCATAGTGTAGTTGCGTAACGGTGCCTTATTGGTTTTAAAAACACCGTCAAAACTCCGCAACACCTTATGTTCGCGTGTATCCAGCTGCTCTATAAAGCCGTCATTGTAAATAAGCCATAGTCTGTACGGCTGACTTACAACAACATCCATCACATGGTCTGAGTGTAGTGTTACCTCCTGCCTGGTATCAGTACCGTAATGTACGGTGTTGTTATTTTGCGGCTGGTAGCAATAAACACCTTGTTTTGCGGTAAGAAACCAAAAACGGCCGTAGTTGTCTTTTTGTACTTTTACTATTTGAGTTGTTGGTATTTTATATTTTGTTGCTTCCCGCGAAACATCTGAAAAGCTTTCCGTTACCGGGTCATAAACACTTATGCTGCTGTGCGTAAAAACCCATAACTTGTTGCCCGGGCCTTCGTTAACGTGCATTACATGATTTTCCCGAAGAGAATTAGGATTGCGACTATCACGTTTAAATACTTTGAACTTGTGCCCGTCATACCTATTAAGCCCCGATGTGGTGCCAAACCACATAAAACCTTTCTGATCTTTAAAAATGCAGTTTACCTGGTTATCTGACAGGCCGTTGGTAATATCCAGATGCGAGAACTGGTACGTGTCTTCCTGAGCGTGCAAACACTGCATTGCAACAAAAAAAAGCACAAGCAACAAGGAAAATTTAAATCGCATAGTTTGTAATTGGCCGCGGTTGATGCAGGGGATGGTGTATCAAACCGCGACCCTAATATACTAATAAATGTAAATGCAACATTAATAATTGTTTACATTATCAGAAATACAAGTTATGAAACGACACCTATTTTTTCTTGTTAAGCAAATTATCTGCCGCCATAATTAGGAAAAGATAATCAGAGGTTCCGCCTCCCAGAACATACTCCCCTTGTTGCCATAGGTAAGGCCATTTTAGAAGCTCAGGAAAATCCGGCCGAATAAGCGCTGTACCAGAGGCCACCCCACCCGGGATGTACGACCAATCTGCACGGTTAAAACCATAAGCAGTTGTCATGGATCGGGCACCTACACCCGAAGCGAATGATGAAGTATTTGATCCCGGATGACAGCCGAGTATGAAGTTGATAGAGTGCAGCATATAGTTATCTGTAAAGATATCCGGAAAATTGGTGTACAAGAAGTATTGCTTGTACCCAAAGTTTTGAATACCCCAGCCTGCACCCCAAATGCTTGGTTCGTATGGCACACCGTAAGGCGTCTTCTCCCCTTGCTGCTGAATTTTGGTGTAAAGCTTCCTGACACCATCAGTAATGGTACGTTTATAATTAGCGTCATCTATCAGGTTAATGGTACGGCTCACCATCCAACCGTTATAATCAATCCCCTGAGCTATAACTGCCGTATTGGCTACAAGGAAATCTGAATAATGCTTATCTTTTGTGGTGATGTATAACTCAACAGCTAATGGTATCCGGCGCGATGCATTAGCGCTGCTGTTATCCTTCCAAACCTGCTGTGCTATTTGCATGCACTGCGCGGACAAAGTATCGTTGTAGCCCTTCATTACCCGGCTTGCGGCGGCCAGCGCCACAGCAGTTTGTATGGCGCGCGATGGGTTATCTTCTGTAAACACCCACCGGTCATCTGCAGGAGCTGGCGTGTTAAGGATGGGGTCAGTATTCTTTGCGTTAGTTATGTAAGGTTTGTTATCTGTTAGGTTTGCGGCATCGCCAAGCAGTACGTATTGCCTTATGGTTGGCTCTATAATGCCCCGGTAAAACCTACCCATCGCCTGGTAGCCGCCCGTTATGGACAACAAACCATGCTCAATTTGCTGCAAAATATCCGGCTTACCATCAGGTTGTTGTATTTCTACCAGATGGTTAGTCTGATCGATGGTTGTGTTATCATAATCTATCTTGAACTGCTCATAAGCCAGCGAAAGCCCATGAACGGTTTCTGCCTGCGACTCTACCCTCAAGTCGAAGTCTCCCGCGTCATGCCATGCGCCACGGTTAAGATAAGGAACATTGTCACCCGGCTTGTACTTGGTTAGCGTACTATGCCCCTGTATATAGCCGTCAAAGTGATTGGAATCTGTAGGTGCCATACGTGCATCATCCATGTGGCAGAGGCCGTGCCATACGCGGTACTTTTCGTTCACGCGCATGTGGCACATCTGGGCGGGCAAAAAGTACTCCAGCGTGGGTTGCCAAACATCAGTAGTAAATACATTTTTGCTGATCTGGAACGGTTCTGTTTGATAGCTGCCATATTTAACCACATACATCCCTGGCCTGGTAATGCTGGTGAAATCCAGCCGCAGGTAATGGTAACGCAGGAAGTCGCCCCAATCTGCAGGTGCAGCTTTTATCACAGTCTCGAACCCGCCGTTTTCATTCACCCGAAGCAGTGATGCCGTTAAACGGCGTTTATCATGCTTGTCCAGTTCTATCACCGCCATTTTTTGCTGCAGCGGATGATAACCCACCTGCGACACCTGTACCACAGGCGACGATTGCCAGCCTTCAACGGCATTTGGCGTTACCAGCCACTCTATAGCATTCTTTACAGCGCCTTTTGCAATGAGCGAACGTACCACAAACCAGCCGTTATTGTGCTTCGCACGGCCGTCCAGCAGTTGCAGGTTGCTGTCTTTCAGGTTTTCAATGACCATGCGCTGAGCGTCAGACTCTGGCGCAATCGTTAGCTTTTTACCTGTGGCAATTGGCGTTACTTCATTCTCGCCGTATTTGCTCTTATACATCTGGCCGTTTGCCTGTTGCGGAAATATGCCGAACTGCTTATCCATATAAAAGGACTTGCCGAACAGTATGCCGGGGAACAGCTCTATGTTAAACCCCACCCTGCCTATCCAGTCATCAGGCAAGGCTTTGTCCAAATCGATAATAATCTTAAAAGCTTTACCTACCGGCTGTACTCGGATGGTATAAGCGAAATTAAGATCAGGATAGATGATTGGGTTGAAGCCCTTACGGTTGATTTCCGGATTAGGGTACTCCATACGCACGCTTACTTCGCCCTTAGCTTTGTCTATTACCCGTTTACCTACTTTTGGTATTGGCGACCATTGCCCGGGCGTAGGTTCCAGACGTAGGTCTCCGTTGGTAGCTGTACGCTGCCCGTTTTGGATGATGCCTACCCCACCCTGATGGCCTTCTGGATAAAAGTCATGAGCCAGCATCACGTTAACACCCTGGTATTCCAGGTATTCAAGGTTGTTGAGCACCATGCCGCCGGCATTCTTTTTTACCTGGGCCTTTACCTGCGATGCGCCTATTAGGAACGTTAAACAGGCAGCAGCCAAAATTCTTTTTGTATACATATATAGTTGTAAAAGCTACGTTAATTAGTTATTTCTTGTGGGTTGGTTTGGCATCCAGCTGAGCTATGCAGTTCATCAGCGCCCGTAAGGTATGATACGTACCTTTCCATATTTGCCCTTTTAGGGCCATTTTGTACTGCGGTTGCTTATCCAAGCCACCTTGGTACCAGTCGCCGTGCTCGTGGTCAATCAGGTAGGTTTGCGTGTATTGCCAAAGCTGTACAAACTTGCCATAGTATTGATGCTTGTCGTTCGGAAAATACCTACTCATCAGCAACAAGGTGTTAAGCCCTTCTGCCTGTGCCCACCAATTCTTAGTGTCTGCTAATATGGTGATGCCGGACTTGTCTTTAAAGTAATAACCTTCATCGTAAAAGCCGCCTATTTTACTGTCCCAGCCGTTATCCAGCGCGTGATCAAGCATTTTTTTACCGAGGTTAAGCACTGCGGTGTCGTGTTTGTTACCGAGTACTTCGGTAGCTTCCAACATAAGGTAAGCGGTCTCTACATCATGTCCAAAGGACACATGGTCTATGCTGCTGTATTTACGGATAGCCGCCTCTGATGAATCGCGGTTACTAACGGGTGTCCAGTCATCCTGGAAGAAAAGCTGCAGGTAGCCTTTTGGGTGGATAATCTTTGTTTTTAGCAAATCAAGCATCTCCTGCAAACGGGTACGTAAAAGAGGGTCGGGCCATACCTGGTACAGCTCTGTGAAAGACTCCAGCAAGTGAATGGATGTGTTCTGGTCCTTGTAACCGGTCTCCGCATTCGGGCGGATACCTGCCGGCCGTCTTATTGGGGTGCCGTCGCGCTCCATGTGCTGGAAGTAGCCTTTGTTAACCGGGTCATGGCTGTGCTGCTCCAACCAGGCGAAAGAACGTTTAGCCAGATTAAGGGCAGCCGTATCATGCGATTGATGATAATAAGCCGCTAGCGCATACAGGGCAAAAGAGTTTCCGTAAGCTTCCTTAGACGCAAAGCTGCCTTGTTTTGAATTGCCCTGCCTGTCTGTAAAGGTATAAAAACCGCAGTACTGCTTATCCCAAAGTACATTCTTTAAGAATAGAAAACCATGTTTTGCGCCTTCTGCATAGTATTTTACTTTGGGAAACTGTTCTGCCGCCTTGCTGTTGCTCCATACATGACGAGCCTGGGTCACTATCATCTTGTCCTGGTTACCTACAGGTTTAAAATCGTAGCTGAAGCTGCTCAGGAATCCGCCGTATAGTGTATCAACTGCTTTAGGGTACCATGGCTTAAGCAATTCATCTACCATGGAATGTTTCATCTGAGTTGATATTTGCGCGCGGGTTTGGGCGTGACCTTCGCCACACCAAAAAGCACACAGCAACACTACACTTTTTATAAAATTCGACCTCATAGGCAAAGAATAGGTTTATTAAGATGCAGGCAGGTTGCAGCATTTTGTTCATAATAAAGGCAGGATAAAATTATTGTAAATGACGGGTAGCGGGTAACACGTATGTTAAAAAGGATGGAAAATATGTTAATGCTAAACTATCCCGGTGGCTAAGACCACTGCATCGAGTGTTGCTGTTTCGCTTGAAACAGGTGAAACACTAAACAGGCGTTTGAAACAACTTAGGTTTGAAAATCAGCGCTTTATAAATCAAAAACATTGAAAGCGAAACACTCCGAAACATCAGCAATAATTCATAAACTATTGATTACTAATGCAGTATAATTGATACAACCTAAAGGAGTATTCCCAACCGAAACACTTAATCCTGGAGTTAAGGTAAATTTATTAGAGCTTGTTGCTATTCAGCTTAGGGTTCTGGCTGGCGTTTACCTGGTACGTGTAAACCTGGTAATTTTCATCCACTTCTACTATGCGGTAGCCTTTATAATCGGTGCCCCAGTTGCCGCCAATGTGCGAATCAAAAAAGTGCGGAAACTTGTTACCGGTGTAGCGAACGCCGTCCAGCAGGTGATCGTGGCCGTGGAAAGTGGCCTTAACATTTGGATAGCCGTGCAGCAATTCCATGGTCTCCGGACAGTCTACAAAAACATCATCTTTTAACCACATTACCGGCGGAATATGCAGGATTACAAAAACCAGCTTTTTCGACCTGAATTTCTCCAGTGATGCTTTAATAAAGGTGTTATCCGGGCAAACATATTTACCTTGTGTATCGGCAGTGTTGGCCAGCACAAAGGCGATATCGCCATGCTCTACCGTGTAACGGTCCTCATAACCAAATACGCTTTTCCATAGCTGCGCATCGGCACGGTCGTGGTTGCCGGGAATGGTATGGTAAGGCACGCTGAACTTGTCCAGGTGTTTAGATTTTATTACCGGCAGTAAATCGGTACGATCGTGTACCAGGTCGCCATTTACAATCACCATATCCAGGTGATTTGCAGCATGATCTGCATTCAGCCACTTTACCATATTAGCAGTGTTCTCTTCGAAAGGTGTACCCGGTTGCCCGTAATGGATGTCCGACGCAAGCGCGAACCGCAGCTTTGGTTTCGCACTGCCATTACGGCGATAACTAGTACCAATGTTTGCAAAACTATTTACAGCCGGCAAAAGAGTGAGGCCAGCCGCTGCGGTAAAGGTTGTTGCAATAAAGTTCCTGCGTGAGCTCATGAGTTTTTTGGTAAAAATAGCTGAGCCGTGTTAGGCTTGTGTAAGTTGAGAGTTAACGTTTGCGTTCAACAAACATGGCTTGGTAGATATACGACAACTCAAACTAACAAGGCATTTATTTACCAAGCTATAACTGCCAATGTTATAAATGGAAGAGCAAATGAAAATAAGACAAAGACAATCGATATTGTTTTTCCTTTACGATCACTTAAATTGGACATCAGTTTATTATGGCTTCTAACATTTTCTAATCTGCCTTTAGTTACATAAATATACTTGTATAAAGCCATCAAGAGCAAACCAACTATTACGCCTGGTATCATGGGAATGCCTCTATCATGCCTACCAGTTATAAAGAAGTCGATAATTTCTATTAATGAAACTAACCATAATACGGACACCAATCCGATTGCATAAATGGCACGCTCTGTTGCTGTACTCCAACTAAGCTGTTCCTGTCTGTCTTCGAACCATTCCGTTAAGTATAGTATTAAAAAATCTATTACTTTCATCTACTCATGATATTTAAAAAAGCATCGTGCGTCTTGCAATAGATCTAACTTGATCTACCTGATAATAGTCACCGACCCTGACCGTATGCCCTGCCCTTGCTTCAGGTCTATAACATAGTAGTATACGCCTGGCTGCAGCAGTTTACCATTATAGGTGCCGTCCCATGGTATACTGTAGCCTGTTGATAAAAACACCTGCTGCCCCGCACGGTTGTAAATTCTTACCGTACAATTTGGGTAGAGTTCAATTTTTGCCAGCTTCCAGGTATCGTTAAAACCATCACCATTTGGCGTAAATGCATTTGGCAGCACCATGGCCAGTGCACCCCTTGTTACCGTCACCAAGTAGGTTTTCCTGCTTTTACCATCTTCGGCTATAACCACAACAAATATTTGGTTTTCGCCATCAGTAAGTACTATATCCTGTGATGCACTGCCGCTTGCAACCGGCACACCGTTTACGGTTACTGTAGCAAGCTGATTACTGGTTACAGGCGTTAAGTTGATGGTGCTCACATCATTTTTCACCAACACCTGGTAAGACAATCCATTGGTGTTAAATAACGGACTAAGTGCACCCTCGCTTGGCGTAAGCGACACAAGGCTGGCGTTAGTCGATGGTGGCCGTAGTTCGCGCACTACATGTATGCTATATGTCTTTTCGGTTCCGTCGGCGGCTTTTACCAGCACCAGGATAGTATTGTTGCCTTCGTTTAGCAGGATGTCGCCGGATGCTGAGCCGCTGTTTACTGTTGACCCGTTTACACTTACAACCGAATTTGCGTCGGCTAAGGTTGGTGTTACCCTGATCCTGTCAACGGCGTTAAGTACAACAACCTGGTAATCTACCTCTGTGGCTGAGAATGACGGCGAGAGTATCCCCGCGCTAAGTTTCAGGTTGCTGAGGTTAGCATTGCTGCTAAACGCACGCCTGATTACTACTTTATATGTTTTTGTGGTACCATCTGCAGCGGTAACAATAACATCTACATTGTTATTACCCGGAGATAACGCAATTGGCCCCGACGGAACACCACTGGTAAGCGGCAATTGAAGTGCCTCCATTGTGGCGCCGGGATCACTCGTGGTGGCTGTAACTGTGGTGCTTACAGTAGTATTTGGCACATCTACAAAATACGCTGTCACTCCGGATGAAAATACCGGGGTAAGCGTGCCGGCAGTAATACTAAGGCCGGTCAGGTCCGCGTTGGACGATTTGAGCCTGGTAACGGTTACCGTATAGGTTTTGGTTGCCCCGTTTATAGCAGTTACTACAATTGTTATAGTATTTGTCCCATCAACTAACGGCAGGTTTGAGGATGGCGTACCATTGGCTACCACGCTGCCATTAACTGTTATACCAGCGTTGGCGTCCGCAGCCGTCGGCGTGACGTTTATACCCGTTACCACATTAGCTACAGTAGCTGTATAGCTTATTATGGAGCCATTAAACACAGGATTGAGCGTACCATTACTTAATGCAAGGTTGATTAAGTTGGCATTCCCGGAGGCTTCCCGGGTGACCGTCACCGCATAAGTTTTCTGAGTACCATTTTCGGCTATTACAACTATAGCAACAGGGTTATCACCAACAACAAGCGGGATGATCCCTGAAGGAGACCCCGATGGAACCGTGGTACCGTTTATTGTAATGGTTGATGTGGCGGCTGCAGCAGGCGCTGTTATAGTTATACCGCTGATGGTATTAGATACTCCGGCTGTGTAAGTTATTATACCCGCGGAAAATGAAGGACTTAAGCTACCGTCACTTAGGGTTATACCAGCAAGATCGGCATTGGACGACTTTTCACGCGTCATCGTAACGGTGTAGTTTTTAATGGTTGTACCATCCTGCGCGGTTACTTCTACCACAATGTTGTTTGGCCCGACTTCTAATGGGATATTTTGCGACGCTGAACCGCTTGCAACAGGATCGCCATTTACCTTAATGGTGGCGTTGTTATTAGCCGCGGTTGGGGTAACGCTTATTGATGTAATGTTATTTAGTACAGTTGCGCTGTAACCTGTGGTTCCCGACGTAAAAGCAGGATCTAAACTCCCGGTGCTAAGCTCTAGTGCAGAAAGATCGGCATTGGAGGATTTGGCCCTTGTTACGGTAACCTCGTAAGTGGTTGTACTGCCGTTTTCCGCAGTAACAACAACATTTATCACGTTATCGCCCACACTCAAATTAATATTTTGCGAGGCCGTACCACTGTTTACCAACACGCCAGCGACTGTTACGGTTGCCTTGGTGTCACTGGTTGTTGGCGTAAATTTGATTGCTGTTGTGGTATTAGCAACAGTTACAGAATATTGTGTTGTAGCAGCATCAAAAGACGGGCTTAACGTTCCTGTGCTGGTGGTTAATGCTGCTAAAGCTGAGTTGGAGGATGGCAGCGTACGGGTGACGTTAACGGTATATTCTTTTGTTGTGATGCCATCGTCAGCAGTCACCGCTACCTTAATTACATTTAGGCCGGCAGCGAGAGCAATAGGCCCGGACGGAGTAGCATTTGCAACAGCTTTACCCTGCACCTTTATTTTTGCCTGAGCGCTTATGGCGGTTGGCGTCAACGTAATAGAAGCGGCTGAAGTGGAACCTGCGTAAACTGCTGTGGTGGGGTCAAACACCGGGGTAAAATCAAAAAGCGGACTTGGAACCAGAGAGCTTAGTTTAGCCTCTGATGAATGCTCCAATACAGTTATACTAAGTGTTGCTTTGCTGCTGCCACCTGTATTGTAAGCAGTAATGGTGTAGCTTTTTGCAGGGCTCAGGGCAGTTGGGGTGCCGCTGATGGTGCCCGTTTTGGCATCGAACACCAACCCGGCAGGCAAGGCGGGGCTTATTTGGTAGCCTGTAATGTCTATTTTCCTGATAGCGCCGTTCCCCTGGTCTGCCACATACAAGTGCCCAAACCGGTCAGCAACCACCCCCATGGGTAAGTTAAAATTCGTTTCGGTCCCTATACCATCTTCCAGGCCATAATATCCATTACCGGCCAGTGTAGTAACATCTCGGGAAGGTGCAATTTTTCGTATTTTACTATTATAAGAATCAGCAACATATACATTGCCCAATGCATCCACTGTAACACCATGTGGCCTGAAGAAAGCGGCTGATGTGCCATTAAGGTCGTCAACATCCTCTGCCCCGCTCCCGGCATAAGTACTTACAACACCATTCTTAGTTACCAGGCGTATAACGTTGTTACCTTTGTCTGCTATGTATACGTTACCTGCCGCGTCGCTTGCTGCACCAATAGGATCATCAAACTTTGCAGACGAAGCAGGGCCGTTTAAAAGGCCTGTTACATTGTTGCCTGCGTATGTAGTAACGTCTCCGTTGATGTCAATTTTACGGATTACATCATTATCACCATCGGCTACATACACATTTCCCAAAGCATCTGTGGTGGTACTATATGGCGTCCTGAACTTTGCTCCGGCAGCAGGTCCGTCCACATAATCGTATTCACTTGTACCCGCGTATATACTTACCAGCCCCGCACTTGTAATTTTACGGATCAGGTTGTTCCCGGTATCCGCAACGTATACATTACCGAAAACATCAGTACTCAGGCTCCAGGAACCGATAAAACCCTCTGATGATGGCGCGAAAACCGACTTTACGCCAGCCGGAGTGATTTTTACGATTTGGTTATTACCGTAGTCTGATACATAAACGTTTCCTGCAGCATCTGTTGCAACTCCTGTCGGTCCGTTAAGGCCGTCAGCAAAAGTGGTTACCTCAGCAAAACGGTTGGCAGGCACAGCGCCACCGGTATTAACAGGCGATAAAGGGCTGATAGGCGCGCCTAAACTATACACCTGCGGCGTTTGATAGCTGATAACCGGCGCTTGTGGCACTGGGGGTTGTGCCTTGTTCACCAGTACCTTGTACGTTAACAACGTTATGCCATTCTTGTCAACAACGTCAACTGAAATGGTGTTACCGCCTGTGTTCAAAGCTATACTGCCGGATTGTGCGCCACTTGCCTGCAAAATGCCGTTGACCTTTACCTTTGCAGTAGCATCTGTAGTTACAGCCGTTACCCTGATGGTACCCGTGGTACTAGGAACTGCTATGGCATAATTCCTTTTTAACGGATTAAACGCAGGGCTTAACGGCCCGGCATCTACTGTAAGGCTGCTCAGCGTAGCGTCGCTGGTTATTTCCCTCACTTCAAGGTTTACAATTGCTGTGCTGCTACCTTTTGCATTGTAGGCGACTACAGTGTAATTAGTTGCAGGGCTAAGCTCTGTAGGGGTGCCGCTAATAATGCCAGTGGTTCCATCGAGGCTTAAACCTGCCGGCAGCCCGGGGTTAATGGTGTAGCCTGCTGCAGCCACTTTACGAATGATGTGTGAGCCTTGATCCGCTACGTAAACGTTGCCAAGACCATCTGCAACTATACCGTCCGGGTACCAGAAAGTAGCCTGTGTACCCACCAGGTTATCTGACCCGTATTCGCCGGCTTGTCCCGCAAGGGTTGTTACATTACCTGAAGGTGTAACTTTGCGAATAAGATTATTACCGGCATCGGCAACGTAAACATTGCCTGCTGCATCTGTTGTGAGTGCTTGCGGAGCCGAAAAGCTGGCAGTCAATCCTGAACCGTTATCAGCTCCGGCACTTCCGTTACCAGCCGGAGTTGTTACCTGCGTCCCTGATATTTTACGGATGGCGTTATTAGCCTGATCGGCTACAAAGATATCTCCGGAGGAGCTGATGGTGATACCGAATGGGTGGTTAAACTTTGCCTCGGCTAATGTACCGTTAATAAAACCTTGCCCGGCCTTACCAGTAAGTGTAGTTACTATTCCGTTGGATATTTTACGGAGAGCATTATTATTCAGGTCTGCCACGTATACATTGCCAGCAGCGTCGACAGCTACTCCGGCAGGAAAAGCAAATGTTGCCAGCGCAGCCGGACCTTCATCATAACCAAAGCTTCCCTCACCGGCAAATGTACTCACCGCACCTGCGGGCGTAACCTTTCTGATCAGGTTGTTGCCTGCATCAGCTATGTATATGTTATCTGCAGCGTCTACTGCTAAGCCGGTAGGATTTAAGAGGCCTGCGGCGGCGGGAACGAAAGTGGTGACAGCACCCGCGGTTGTTATTTTGCGGATGAGGTTGTTGCCATAATCTGCAACGTAGGTGTTTCCTTTTGAGTCTCGTGCAATCCCATACGGCTGGTTAAACTTAGCCAGGTTGCCAGTGGCATTCATAGAACCCGCACTGTTTGGTGAACCAGCAAAAGCCGACACCTGGCCGTATACGGTAGCCGGTACTGCACCACCTGAGTTGTTCGGTGACAGGTTACTTATTGCCCTGCCAAGCATATATACTTTTGGACCCGCAGGATAGATTATATTTGGCGCCTGCGCAAAACAGACGGCTGAAGAAAAGATCAGGAATAATGAACGTAAAAGTTTCTTCATTTATAAACCGGGCGGGTGCTACATTCCATTTAGTACAAACCAAAACATCAGCTATTTAAAGCATCAGCTTACCTTGCTATACTAAGGCAATTACTTAATTTTTGTTAACTGCGGGGTTATGGGGCATTCGCCTGCAGTTAGGTCATTCAATAGCCGACGCACACCTTACCTATATGAGTAAGGCTGTTAATCAGCGTATTCAACTTCAAAAATAATAATTTTCCTGAGGTAATTCAGGTTAATGATAAACAGGCTGTTATCTGCTGCTGATCTGCGAGAGCCTCAAAACGCTCTAGACTACTTAGAATATTTTTAGTCGTTGATAAAGCTGTTACCACGTATGCGCTCCAGCTTACCATCAGCGTTGATGGCATAATTAGCATTACGGGTATCGGTATCAACCCGCGGCTTTGATTTACGCCGTTTTTTTATAAGCGGGTATAAAGCAAATATTATCAGCCCTAGTAATAGTATAAGCCCGGTAATTTGAGTAGGCATAATTGGTTATGGTATTAACATGTGCCCGGTACGTGTACGGCACTTATATAACGCCTGCCCAAGGTTGTATGTTTTTAATCGTCTGCAAAAATTTCTATTCAGCGTCGAGGGCTTTTATCTGGTCTTTGTACTCTGCCGGAAGGATTGCTTCTTTCAGCACACCATCAATCTTTAGCAGCCTGCTTAGCTTGTAGAATGAAATTACCGGCAACAGGTAAGACACTTTGGTTATGGGCAGCAGCTTTTTGGCATCAGGTGGCAGCATGAGCAACTGCACCTGTTTTAGCAATTGGTAGCGTATCGGGCCGAGGTGCTTTTTATATTGCTTGAACAGATCAACTGTAAAGTCGCTTTTTAAGAGATGCTGCTGCAAATGCTGCACCCGCACATCTGTCCATTGCCGGTAATTAAAGGGCATGTCCTTAAGCCCCATTTGCAGGCCAACACTATAGAACACATCAAATACTTCTTCCTTTTCATCATCGGTAAGTTCACGGTCCAGCAGTTCAAACGCGCGTACCGAATAGTCAATCAGCATAAAAAGTACATCGCGGTAGGCCCAGTCGGGTATTTGTGCACCGCGTGCCTGTTCTACCCCTGCATGTATGGCGTTTATCCGGTTAATAGCTGCTATGGCACCATCATAGTCCGAATAAATGATCATCCTGGCATAGGTTACGGTAGAGAATAACCTGCCAAGCGGATCGGCGGACAGCTTGCCGGTAAAATACAGCCAGTCTACCGCCTTGTTCAGAGCGAACTCCGCGGCCGAAGCGGCAAAAATAAACATGATGTTATCTGCCTTGCCCCAAATTTCGCGAACGATAGAGCCTTTTGGTACAAAGTATTGCTGTTCTGTTTCAGGCATTTGCGTTTGGATGTGTTGCCGAGTTCCTAGGTTTCAGCCATCGTTCTATCATTACTACCAATAGGATGCCAAGAGTGTAGGCCAGCATATCTTCCCACCTGAAGGTGGTGCCCATTATGTTGCGCGCAAGTACAGATCGCTGCCACCCAAGTAAATTGATAAGATGAAAATATTGCGCGACCTCTATAATGTAGGACAAAATGAGCACGCCTATAGCAGCCCTCTGTGTATCTATTACTACAAAAGCCTTTAATGCACAGTACATTAATATCACCACCAGGAAGTCGCCGCCATAAGGGCGAATGAGTTTATCGTTCATGTAAACTCCGATAAATACTTCCGTTATAAACAGCAGCACCGCCAGGGTAAAGTAATAACCATTGAACTTGATACGCATTATAATCCTCTCCTATTTAAAACAGCAAGTTTTTTAATGCCATTATAAGCGATGTAAAGCGGAATAATGCCCAGTACGCCGAAAGAACAATCTACCAGGCTCCAGAAGATTGGGATACCTCTTATTGGCCCCATAATAAAAGCGAGCGGCAGTATCATTATACAGGCGATCATCCCAAATTGTATCACCCAGATGTTCTGCAACGGCTTAAGCAACGGACCAATAAATAACACCGCCAACATTACATGCGCGAAGGCCAGCCAATCGGTACCATAGCTCAGGAACGGGTAAGCCTGGTTGCTTGTCTTTATTGCTCCGTACACTGTGTCCAGCCAATGTTGAACGTATTGTGGCAAATCGTTGCTTTGGTTTACCATCCATTTAAGCTCAGTTTCCAGCGGGAATGCGGTAACGCCGCTAATAAACAGACCGAATATAACTATGCCGATGCACAACCTTGTCCGGCGCATTAGTTGTTCGTAGTTTATTGGTCTCATTAACGTCCCAGGCTTTTTCAGATCTTCGATATGCCTGTTCAGGCAAGCGCCGTTGCCGGCGGGCAATGTTGTATTCATTTTATTGTTATTGATGTTGTAAACAGGTTTTTATTTAATAGTTCCCCTACTCTTTCGCGCAGTGCTTGCGGTGAGGATGCGCTGGCATTTACCAGGTAAAACCGGCTGCCGCCTTTAGCTGCAGCCCAGCGCCATGCAAATTGGTCAACGGTTTTAATGTTGCCGTTGTCAAACCACCAGGCCGAGTATAGGCGATCGGCACCCTTTTGCAGCGTAGCGAGGTAAACCCGGGTATTGCCAACCATCTCCTGGCGGATGTTGGTAAAAGTGTAGCCGCTGCCTACCCAGCAGATCATAGGGTCATGCTCGGGAGCGTAAAAGGCAGCCGGCTTGCAGTAAATGAGCGTGTGCCGGTTCTCAAACTTCATGATACCACCATCCATCTGCTGTTGGCTGTAGCCGTTAATAGTAAAGTTTGCTGCAGGTTTTACAAAGCTATCGGCATTGGTTACGCGTACCGCTGTAAACATAATGTCGGCTAATAGTAAAGCATGTAACCACGGGTAACGGAGCGCAGGCTCAATAGCGGTGCCAACAGCACTGCGCCCGTTCCCAAGGCGGATAAGGATAGGTTTGGTAAGTACTATAAGCGGCAGCAGCACGTATACCGCGAGGCAAATAATGCCAATCACATCATGGAAGAAGGTACCCGGCATGATCTTGAAAATCACAATAAAAAGTATCCTGAAGAAGTTGCCAAGTACATTCAATGCTACAGCAAAGCCAACATACAGCAATAAGGATAGAACACTTAAAAACTTGCCGATACGTTTTTGATACCAGGCCAGTACGAAAAGGCCGATAAGTACAGACATTACCAGCATGTTGAGCCCTGCGCAAGCGGTATCTATAGAGAACTCGTATTTGCCCAGTTGAATTTGGTTGCCCACAGCACTGGCTTGCATACCCAGCAAGTTTACTATAGCGGCTACCTTTTCGGTAAGCCACAACCGCATGGGGAACTCCCACAGGCGTGTAAAATGCCTGAACACAGGCGAAATAAGCAGCAGCAGGAACAGCAGTATGTTACTCACCCGCCCAAAGCTATTTTCGATAAGCAACAGCGCGGCAAACAACATTGCCAGGAAAAACAGCGTATTAACCGGCATCAGCATAGCCAGGGTGATAAACAGCAGCGTGGGGGCCAGGTAGCGTATTGACCGCCGCTGCACATCCACCGTGCAGATGTATGGCACCAGCAGCAACCCGCAAATCATTTCTGCCGTCCAGTTAAAATAACCCGGCACAAACCACAGCAGCAGCCCGGAATAAATGGCCACCGGTACCACTGTAGCATGCCATTTAAGCGGCAGTTTTAATGTTAGAGTTGTCATGATTATAATTGCGGAACTGTTTTTTTAGACCGGTAGATGAAAGTTGCAACTACAGCTGCACCGAGTATAATAAGCAGCCATTCCTGTGGTTCCGGGGCGGCACCGGAAGACTTCATAGAGGCATTCTTCAGGCTGTCCTTATTTTCGTCAATGCCGAAGCGTTTGTAATCCTCCTGCGTTTCCAGCACGATCATGCTGGATACCGGCGAAACAATGTAAGCTTGTTCCGCTTCGGCTACGTTGGCGGTATCTACATCTCCGTGTTTAAAGTATTCCGGACCAACCTTTTTCATGATATCGTTATAAGCAAACAGGCGCAGCAGGTGGTCAGGCGCTTGCCCGGACGCAACACCTTCAGTTTTGCTGATGTTGAACCCGGCTGCTGCGATAGCTGTGACCGAATCACTCTCCGGTGTCCTCATAAATTGCTGTTTGCTCAGCAAAGCTTCCAGGTCAGTTTCCGGCCCTTGTTGGTAGTTAAACACCCTCATCTCCTTCAAAGCTTTCAAGTACGGGGTAAGCTTCGTGCCGATGTTGTAAACCCTTACCTGCATTGGCTCTTTCAAGTATGCTGTTAGTTCATTGGCGAAGCCGCTGCCGTCCAGGTCCGTCAGGTTTGGCGATACACCATCGCTTTTGGTGATCACCAACGCTGTAGCAGGTTCTTTTATCTGGCTAAACGGGAACAAGCTAAAGTTTTGACTACGTAGCAGCTGGAATAGTTTATCTGAATTGTCATCAGTCAGCCGCACCAGCTTATCGTAGTAAACATAAACCGGATGGTTTTGAGCAGCCTTATAAGCGGCTTTATAATCGTCTTCAGTCCAGGCGCTGTTCACATCCAGGTACAAGGCCTTCGGTTCAAAGGTTTCGTAAGCGGGCACATCCTCGTTCACACGGTAGCTTTGCCCGGCAAAACTAAAGGCAGTTGCTGACAGGGCCGGCGCATCGCAGGACAGTTCCCACTCCGGCTGGTAGGTTCCGGTTCCATTGTAAAGGTCTACCCCGGTTTGTTTAAATATTGATGGCATTTGCAGGTTAGCGGGCTTGTTACTGTAGCTAAGCTGCAGCGTTTCAACAGCAGTCCTGGCATCAGGCCCCTCAAAAAAGGTATTCTCATACACTAATCTTTTGCCCTGCAGCCGTAGCGGACTGGTGATACCTATTCTAAAGCGACGGTTCTCTTTACTGGTGCACGGGAACACGCGCACGCTTACCGTATTACCCTCCTGCCAGTGCACTACCGAAGGGTCATGCTGCTCTACACCTACAATGGTCTTGTACGCGGTGTCAGCCTTAGCTTTGGTTGTTAGCCTTGATTTTTCTTCCCTGCCGTTTATCCATAATGATAACGAACTCACTACTGATCCCTCGGGCATGTGGAAGGTGTAAATAGCCTCCTGGTTGTTCCATTCCCAGTTACTATTATTGCGCACAGTAAGTGTTTTTTCGGTATAGGCGAACCGGTACTCGGGGAAAAGCTTTACGTTGCTGATAACACTTACCGTTTGCAGTTGGTCGCCGCTCCAGAGCCGTTCCTGCGCCTGGTGACGCGAGTTGTACATGGCTTTGAGTATGTTAATTTGATCACTTTCATCCAGATTAGGTTTCTCGAAAAACAACGTTGCAAGCACCACCAACGGGTCGTGCTCTTTTTTTGCGTCGAAAGACATGGTAGGAAAGCCGCCCCAAAGCAGGTTGCCATTAGGGCTTACTTCGTGGTAAACCAAGCCTGCTTTCATAATCCGCTCGGTGACAGGTGTGCGTTCCAGTTGGCGGCTCACCGCTACCCAGGTGGGCAATTTGCCTTCGTTAAGTGTGTTTTGATTTACAGCGAAATTGATCTTGTCGCTTGCCTGTCCCCAATAGAACAGGAACACACCCGCTATCACCACCGGTACAGCAAACCCCGCAATAGCTGCATACAACACCCGTTTGTCGTGCCTGTAAGCACGAATGATGATCCGTATAGTAACAATGGCCATCAGCATGGGTATATACGTATGAAAAGATATGCCGATAGCTATCATCCCTACTATGCTTACGATGTACAACGGCAGCAGGTAAAAAGCGTAATACATGAACAGCGCCAGCGCCAGCCCGAGCAGCAGAAAAATAACGTATTTAATAAATCCCTGCAGATCCTTGTAGCGGGCAGCCAGGATAAGTGCCAGTGATGATACAACTATCCAGATGCACAGCCAATCGGTGCTATCTTCAAATACATTCATCTCCCGGTTTAAAGCGAACGCGCTGATGAACCATATTACCAGCAGATAAGCGGTGTACTCAGCCTTACCCTTACTCAAATGCCAGCGGTGCTGTTTAAACGCTGTGGAAAACACCGCCACACTCATCAAAATGGATATGATGTAATTGGCGAAGAACTTACCAAAATTATCCCGCCCGGGAAATGTATCGGCTACCAAAAACAAGCCGAACGAGGCAATAATAACCCCTATGCAAACCAGCCCGAATTTGTCTCTCCAAAAATAACTGATGATCTTTTTCATTTTTATGTATTTAAAAGTACTTTGAATTTAAAAGTAAATAGTTAAAAAAAATTAGGCTTTCTGCTGCCTAATTAAATTTTCAAGTTCCTGCAGGTGCCGCTTGAATGCTGCCCTGCCTAATTCAGATGCTACATAACGGGTGTTGGGTTTCCTCCCCAAAAAAGTTTTATTCACGGTGATGTACTCCTCCTTCTCCAGCGCTTTCAGGTGCGAGGCCAGGTTGCCGTCGGTTACGTCTAACAGTTCCTTAAGTGAATTAAAGTCGTAGCTCTCGTTAGCCACCAGCACGCTCATTATCTGCAGCCGTATGCGGTTCTCAAAAGCTTTATCAAAATTATTTAGCGTTACTTTCACCTGTCGTATTTAAAGTGCATAACGGTACCATACAAAATATGCAGTATACCAAAGCCAAAGGCCCAAAAGAACAAACCATAACCTGTAAATATACCGGCCATTAAACCCAGCGCAATTTCGCAAATGCCAAGCCATTTTACATCACCAAAAGTGTACTGGCTTGCAGCAACTACGGCCAGGCCGTAAAATATTAAACAAGCAGATGCTATTAACCATACATAACCGTTGTACCACATGGTTAAAGCAAAGCCCCCACCGGTAAGCAAAGGCAGCGCGCCTGCCATAAGCATGTTCTGGCTGCTCTTGTTCCAAATGGACTGACCACTGCGGCGTGCCTTACGATAGGTAAGCAAAATGCCCGTAGCTACAGCAAAGAAAAGCACCACCAGCGCCAGGGTGAACAGTTGTATGTCCAGCGCCTTAAAATCATATATAGGCTGAAGATACAACATGCGGTATGCCAGGAACGCACCAATTAGCGCGTAAATGCCTGCCATAACACCCGACAGCCCGCTAAGGGTGATAAACCGGGTACTACGCTCCATAATGTTCTTTATCGAGCTGATCTCGTCAATAAGGTCTTTATCTTCCATTTAAAGTACTTTGTACTTCAAAGTAACGTAACATAATTTGATCCTGCAAGAGGAAAATGAAAATAGATGTAAATTTTTGTAGGTTTTGTTTAATGCCGGCGGCAAGACAGCACGCCGGCACGGTAGAAAGAATACGTTATGCTACCTGCATTACAGGTTTCAGCATGTCAAAAAGGTCTGTCTCAAGCGCGCGGCAGAGCTCAATAAGCCTGCTTACGGTAATGGAGGTATAGCCCAGTTCCATTTTGCTGTAGGCGTTTTGCGACATGTTAAGCTTGTATGCTATGTACTCCTGGGTGTAATTAAGCTGCAGCCTCCTCGTTTTGATAGCCGCTGCAAGTGTTTTTTCATTTAACATGTAAGTATCTGATATTATGGTTCATTAACAACGGGTTAGGCATTTAGTTGTTGATAATTACGAGGAAATTTGTGCAGCGGTTTGCGCAGGAGTTTTTTTAAACCTGATTGCGTGCGTTTACCTCTTTGGTTAACCTGATGGTTAGGTAAGCCAGTAAAGCAACTGCTGCTGCAATTGCCACCCAAATCATCCACACCGGCACGCCGCTTTTTTGTACGGCCGGGGCTGTACTCCTGGTTAGATTGGCTATTGTGGCCTGCGGCATAGTGGACTGCAGGCTATCTGCAAAGAACTTAAGATCGTACTCCGGCGCTGTTGCGGTGCTATCGCCAATGTTTAAATGGTAACTGGTCTTGTTATCCAGGTAGGCTATTAATGATTGTTGCAGGCTATAAGCAGTTGCACCGGCAAATGTAAGGGCCGGATTATCATTGTTGGTCACCTCAAGTTCGATAGCGTTAGTTTTTGCCGACAAGTATATATCAGGTATGTTAGCTGAGTTAACTATGGTATCCCCAAGAAGATAGCGGTCTCGTCCGTGCTTCGCGTAAATACGTACCTGGCGCTTGTAGTACTTGCTCCCGTTAATTGCCAGCTTAATCTTGCTCACAGGGTAATCGTCTGCAAGGCTAATGAACAAGCGGGTAATTTTACCGGTATCCTGCTGATGGATCCTGGTGCCGGCCAGCTCTGTGTATACCGGGCTAACCGTTTGCTGCTGGTATATACCGGCCTGCAATATGGCAACTGCTTCATGGTGGCCATTGTTCACCTGTACCTTGTAGTAACTGTAGGTACTTGCCGGAAAGTTTAGGTATTGTTCAAATATCCCGTTACCAGCATCGGCATCCGCTTTGTTTAGGACAATGTTTTCTTTAATGGCAAACCAGTCTGTGAGGTTATCGCTGCCGCTCAGGTTCACCGTTCGGTCAACCGCTGTATTCCGCATCCGCAGGTTGAGCTGGTTAATTGTGAACCGCGATTTGTTCCATGCTATAAAAGTGGTGAGCGTATCAACTGTACTGCCCGCAGGCACTGCCGGGAAATTTACAAAGTACTGCTTTTCTTTATTAGGCAACTGGTCGCCAAAAAGGTAAGGCACCTGCCTGCCAGTCTTGTCGTAAAGGCGTATGTCAGCCAGCGCCGCCTCGCTTTTAGCCAATACTTGTGGCGGCAATACAATACGGTAAAATGCAGCCGAATCTACCTTGCTGATCGGCGCGCTGTATTTACCTTTCTGCTGTGCATACATGGTAACGCAGGCGAAACACATCAACAGCAATAAAAAGAACCTATTCCTTAGTCTTGTCGGCTTCATCATCTGTCAGTATCTTTTTAACTTTCTGGTACATAAAGGACACTATAAGCAGCAGCACGCCCAGGCAGAAGAACGCGGCTATCTTACCGGCCGGCGGTATACCCTGTATGTCAAAAACAAAGAGCTTGGCCAGTGTTACGGTAAATAAACTTAACGAAATAATTCGCAGGCTGCGCACCTTGTTTCGCATGCCCAGGATCATCAGCGCGAATGAACTGAGTCCCCACAATATTGGCAACCCTACCTTTATGTAAACGGTTTGAATATGATCAATAGTAGTTGCTGCATTGTAGAACAGCAAGTTGCTGGCAAGGCCTCCTTCAAGGCTAAGGAAAACAACAATAAGAATGGCAATTGCCCAGGCACTCTTCTTTTGTGCGCCCTCATTAAACTCGTTCTTTACTAACAGTATTATTTGATAAAACAGCAGCCCAACAGCAAGCGCTCCCGGCCAATGTGCCGCAAAGTGCGATGCTGAAATTTTGTGCTGCGCTAAGCTTACATATTCAACATCAAAAAGCACTGGAAGTGCAAAAATATAGAACAATACGCATAAGCTTAAGACTATCAGGCTTGCTCTCCAATCCACACTGATGCTGTTTATACGGCGGCTAAGCGCATGCAGTATTAATACAAACGTTGGGATATAAAGCAGCAGGTACAAAACGTTGAGATCTGTATAAGGGTATCGGTTTAAAAACTGATGATTAACTTCTAAAAAGCCACTTGAGAAAAGCAGCACAAAAGCGGCTATTCCGTACATTTCTATCGGTATTTTAAAGCCGTAAAGCTGCCGGTTTTGATCCTTCTTTATTTGCAAATACAACAGGTACGATCCTACCGCTGCGAAAAGCGTGGTAATGAACCCTTTATTTGCCAGAACCGGCAGGTGCAGGGTATGGCCGCTATACAGTTGTCCCCAGTCCATAAGCAGGCTCACGATCATAGCTCCCCACACCGTTAGCGAGGCAAGCTTCATCAGCATTATGCCCGATTTACGGTGCAGCCAGTACAACAGCACTGCTTCCGCTGCCCAAAACAGGGTGATGTAATGGCCATTAAGCTGCAGCGGCGCAGTAAGGGACACAAACGTAAGGGTGATGCCAATAAGCAGGTATAATATATTGGTATCTACCTTTTTGTTCCTGAACAGGATGTAAGACAGCAGCAGGTTAACCAACGCCAACGATGCGGAGAACACGCCCCGCATATCCTCATGGTGCATCTGCGTAAGCAGGTACAACCCTGCAGAAAAGTAAAGCGCTGTATTGGCAAGCAAGATGCTGAAATCGCCCGCTACAAAGGCTTTGTTTTCCTTTACATTATTGGCCACGTTAATACCGAAGAACAGCAGGTACAAAATACTGGCATATAGTAGGCCCGTAGAATAAGTTAAAGCTGTTAAAGTGGTAAGCACCGCCAGGTAAACCAATACCGTAAGGCCGAAAGCCACTGTATTTAGTATTCGCCACGATTTAAAGTAGGCTATCACAAGTAAACCTGCGTTAAGGATGACCAGGTAAATAAACAAGCCATTATAATTTGCCTGCCCGCTGCTGACCATAAAAGGACTGGCAAGGCGGCCTACCAGTGCTATTACTGCAAGTTCCTGCTTATCGTATAGCAGCGAGAGCGCCACCGCAAAACAGGTGATAACGATAAGAATAATGAAAGATGCGGTTTGATTAAACAGGTGAAACTGGTGGTAAGCCAGCGTTATTGTAAAGTACAACACAGCAAGGCCACCTCCTACCAGCACCGAACTAAAGGACCGGTAGCTGTTGCGCATACGGTGGGCTATTCCTATTAATATACCGCCTGCAACAACGCCAATGCTCACGCGGCCTACAGGCCCAACCCAGTTGTTATCAATAGCATATTTAACAAAAAAGCCTATGGCTAACACTAAAATGGCTATGCCTATTTTGTTGATAAGGTTCTCGCCAATAAATTTCTCCAGGTCGGGATGTTTCTCAAAGAACGATAGCTGCGGTTCCCTGGGCGTTGGCGGGTGTACCCTCGCCGGAGGAGGAACTCGGTACTCCCTTGGTTCCGGCGGCCGGATAATTGGTTCGGTGATCACCTCTTTCTGGCGCTCTATATTTTCCGGCGGCACATCCTGTACCGGCGCAGGTGTAACGGGCTGCGGTTTTGGCGGTTCAGGTGCTTTATGCTCAAATATAGCTTTTGGAGCGTCTGCAGCAGGTGGCGCTTTAGTAGGTTCTGCAGGGCGATTTATGAGGCTTTGCCGAACCATGTTGTTTAATTCTACAATACGGCGTTCCAGCACATCAATACGCTTTATATATTGGTTTTTGTGGCTTACCAGGATAATTAATATTGCCAACAAAAGAACCACGTAGATAACTTCCATGCTTGAGTGATAGGTTTATTTTCAATTAAAAGTACAACATAAAAACCGCATTACGGATTACCTGAGCGTGTTTATTTAAGAGGACGGAAAATTAAACCCTCTATCTTGATATCAATCAACATACCATCAACAGCGCCAAAACTTACATTTAGTTATTTTCACTAAATAAAAGTTTTATACTTTAATTTGCTTTATAACAGCTATTTTAGCCAGTGTTATAAACCAGTTAAACACCTAATTCTTCTGACCTTATATGTTTAAAACCTTTACCCTGTTCAAGGCGCTGCCGGCCGTACTGCTGCTGAGCGCTGCTACCATTACCTTGCATGCGCAAACCCTTAAAAAGCCCGAAGAAAACCGTTTCACCAAGGTGGTACTGGCACAGGATGTGCAGGAGCCTATGCAGTTCCAGATCATGAAGGATGGCCGCGTTGTTTACGCCGAACGCAAGGGTAAGATAAAGGTTTACGACCCGGCAACCAACAAGATAAGCGTGATAGGCGAGTTTGCAGTTAGCACCAAGTATGTGAACAAAAAGGGTGAGGTAAGCGAAGGCGAGGACGGCATGCAGGGCGTTATACTCGACCCTGATTACGAGACCAATCATTGGATATATCTATACTACGCTCCCGCAGGCGATGTCGCCAAGAACACGCTGGAACGCTACGTTTGGCTGGGAAAAGAAATACTGCTTGATACGAAGAAAACTATTTTAGATGTACCTACCCAGCGCGAAGAATGCTGCCACGTAGGCGGAGGTATGCTGTTTGATAAGGATAAAAACTTGTACCTGAGCACCGGCGACAACACCTTTTCCCGCGCGAGCGATGGGTTCACACCGCTGGACGAGCGCCCGGGTATGTCGCCGGAAGATTCGCAAAAATCCTCGTCGAACACCAACGACCTTAGGGGTAAGATCCTGCGCATACATCCGCAGGCCGATGGTACGTATACCATCCCGGCAGGGAATCTATTCCCTTCGGGCACACCTAAAACAAAACCCGAAATTTATACTATGGGCAACCGCAACCCATGGAGGCTCACTATTGACAGCAAAACAGGCTGGCTGTACTGGGGCGAAGTTGGCCCGGATGGATCAAAGGATGATTTTGAAAAGCGCGGTCCGCAATCTTACGACGAATTCAATCAGGCTAAAAAGCCTGGCAACTACGGCTGGCCGTACTTTGTTGGTGACAATAAAGCCTATCGCAAGTACGACTTTGCTACAAAACAATCCGGCGACTTTTTTAACGCTGAACACCCGGAGAACCACTCGCCCAACAGCAGCGGTTTGGTAGAATTGCCGCCTGCAACACCGGCCTTCATTTGGTATGCAAAAGGCATCAGCGAAAAGTTCCCGCTGATGGAGAGCGGCGGTAACAGCGCGGTAGGTGGCCCCATCTTTCGCCGCGCCGATTTTAAAAATCCTAAACGGCCCTTCCCTGAGTATTATGAAGGCAAATGGCTGATTACCGATTGGGTGCGCGGCTGGATAAACGTGGTAGAGATAGATGAGAACGGCAATTACAAAAGCATGGAGCGCTTTTTGCCAGAGCTAAAACTGCGCGGACCTATAGATATGAAGTTTGGTCCTGAAGGTGACCTGTACGTGCTGGAGTATGGTAATGGTTACTTCCGCAATAATCCCGAGGCAGAACTTATCCGTATTGAATTTAACGGCGGCAACCGCAGGCCGCAGGTGCAGGCAGCTGCAAATAAAACCGCGGGTGCTGTACCCTTTAAGGTTAACCTGTCATCTGCAGGCACAAAAGACTTTGACGACGATGATGTACTCACCTATACATGGGCCATCACCAAAAACGGCAAAGCTTTTAAAACTATTAAGGAGCAAAATCCGTCGGTAACCTTTACTACACCGGGCGTTTATAAAGCCACCCTCACTGTAGCCGACTTTAAAGGTCTCAAGAACAGCCAGGCAGTAACCATAAAAGCGGGTAACGAGCCACCAGTTATTGCAGTTAATATCACCAAAGGCAACAGCAGCTTCTTTTTCCCGGGTAAAACTGTGGCATACAAAGTAAACGTTAATGATAAGGAAGATGGCAGTTTAACTAACAAGCGTATTTCTCCATCTCAGGTGTCGGTAAGCGTTAACTACTTGTCCGAAGGTTACAACATGACCGCTATTGCCCAGAAACAGCAAGGTGTAGATGCGTCTGCAAAGTTTGCAGCAGGTATGGCGCTCATCAACAAAAGCGATTGCAGGTCTTGCCACGCTGTTAAAGAAAAATTGCTTGGTCCGGCTTTTATATCAGTGGCTAAAAAATACAAGAACGACCCCAACGCGGTAACATACCTGTCTAAGAAAATCAAGACCGGCGGCTCGGGTGTATGGGGCGATGCCGCAATGCCTGCCCACCCTGCCCTGTCTGCCAACGAACTGAACAGCATTGTACGATATATTATGAGTACTGCCACACCACAGAAAGCCCAAAAATCGATGCCGGTGAGCGGCACCTATCTAACGGCGATCCCGAAAGGCGATAATGAGAACGGCAGCTTCATCTTCCGCGCGGCTTATACCGATAAAGGAACGGGCAACGCCGCACCTATATTGGGTGAAAACATTGTGGTATTGCGTGGTCAGCTGGTGCCTGTTAAAGATGTTAGCGAAACGCACAACATGGTTTATAATCGCGACAGTACTGTAGCGGTAGTGAAAGAAGGTGGCGCGTGGGTAAAGTTCGCAAAAACCGACCTGTCTGGCATCAAAAACCTTGAGCTGGCGCTTATTCCCCGCGGTCGAGGCACAGACCCGGCGAGTACCATAGAACTGCGCTCGGGCGCGCCTGACGGCAAGGTCATTAAAACATTCACCGGCAGCTACAATGGCCTGCAAAAACTAACCCTCAACCTGCCAGACGGACTTGGTGTAACAGACCTGTACCTTGTATTTACCGGCACACCGTTAAGGTTTGGAACTGTAAAGTTTAATAATGAGTAGCATAACTGAAGCCTGGTAGGTGTAAATCCGTGCACGACCAGGCTTTGCATCTAATTTTTTTACCATACGTGACCTAAAAGTCTTCTTAGAACGCGATCTATCCGGGTGTTCTAAAAAACATGTTGCACATAGCGCGGATGTGCCATGTTGCGTTAACTTTGCAACACATGTCAGTTTCGCAAAATATTAAGGTAGCTGTAGATGCCGTGGTTTTTGGGTATACATCCAAAGAAGGGCTTTCTGTTCTACTTATAAAACGAGACATCAAACCTTTTAAAGATGCCTGGGCTTTGCCGGGCGGATTAGTTGGGACTGAAGAATCGCTGGAAGATGCTATTCATCGCGAGTTAAAGGAGGAAACCGGGGTAAGTATCAACTACCTCGAACAGTTATATAGCTTTGGCAAACCCGGCCGCGATCCGCGCAATCGTGTTATTTCTATTACTTACTACGGCCTTGTTAAACCAGATGGCTTTACTCTTCATGCTGATACCGATGCCGCTGATGTAGCCTGGTTCAATATCAAAAACATACCCCAACTGGCATTTGACCACGCCGACATCATCAGCGCTGCTCATACACGTTTAAAAAATAAACTCCTTTACGAGCCTATAGGCTTTGAGTTACTGGAAGAAAAATTCCCATTTTCTGACCTTGAAAAGCTCTATACTACCGTACTCGACCGCCCTATTGACCGCCGCAACTTCAAAAAGAAAATTACCGGCTTTGGTTTCCTGGAAGAAACTAAAGAAAAGCAACAACTGGAAGGCGCCGGACGCCCCGGTAACTTGTTTCGCTTTAATGAAGAAAAGTATTTCCAGTTGAAAAAAGAAGGTATAAATTTTGAGCTGTAGTCTACTCACCCCCCCTCGTTCCGCATTGCGGAAAGGGGGGGGGCTGTTTACCATTACTTTAACGATATTCTTCATCAACCCTCTTTGCGCGCAGCGGAGAGAGGGTCGGCTAGCGATAGCGTTGCCGGGGTGAGTCGGAACCAGGCAGCAGAAAAAAACAAAAGATAATTTGCGTATTAAAAACACATATTTATATTTGCGTATAATTAACGCAAATACTTATGAAAACAGGAGTTATTATAGCCCGGTTCCAAACACCCTACCTGCATGAGGGGCATCAGCAGCTTATCAGCCAGGTAATGGCTAGTCATGGCAAACTAATTATTGTGCTGGGGGTGGGGCCGCTAACCGGAACCCGAAAAAACCCATACGATTATTACACCCGCGAGAAGATGATTAAAGCAAGCTATCCCAATATAGTTGTGCTTCCCGTAAGCGACAACCCAAGTGACAAGGTTTGGAGTGATAACCTGGATAATTTACTTAAAAGCGTTTTCCCTGCTGAGCAGTTTTGCCTGTATGGTAGCCGTGACAGCTTTATCCCCTACTACAGCGGTAAATTTGAGACCGTTGAACTGCCCGAACATGGCGACTACAACGCAACCGACCTGCGCAGGCAATATGCCGACAAGGTGTTTGATTCTAATGATTTCCGTGCAGGCATCCTGTATGCATTGTACAATCAGTACACTAAGGTATACCCTACCGTGGATATTGCTATGTTCAGGAATAATAAAACAGAGATACTACTGGGCAAAAAATCCATCAACAACAAATGGCGCTTTATTGGCGGCTTCGCCGATCCGGAGGATGCTGATTACGAAAGTGCCGCCCGCCGCGAACTGATGGAGGAATGTGGTGAGATTGAAACAGGCAAAATGACCTACGAAACCTCCCAAAAAATAAACGATTGGCGATACCGAAGCGAAGCGGATAAGATAATTACACTGCTATTCAGTTGCGAGCACGTTTATGGTGCGCCTAAAGCTCAGGATGACATAATTGACCTGGACTGGTTTAAGCTTGCCGATCTGCCCCAAATGATCAGCAGTGGATTGATCAGCCCTGAACACGTAGAACTATTCAATATCATTATTAACAAGTACCTCAACAACTAAAACCATGAAACGCGAAAACCTGATATTATTGGCCGATGCATATAAGTATGCTCACCATAAACTTTATATGCCCGGCACCACCAGCATTTACAGCTACCTGGAAAGCCGCGGTGGCGTGTTTGACGAAACCGTTTTCTTCGGGCTGCAGTATATCCTGAAAGAATACCTGCAGGGTCCCGTCTTTACTCAGCTGGACTTAGATGAGGCTGCTGAATTTATGCCGCAGGTATTTGGGCGCAATGATGTTTTCGATAAAAGCAAGTTTCAGTACATCATCGACAAATACAACGGGCACCTGCCGGTAAAAATAAAGGCAGTTGCAGAAGGTACAATTGTACCAACCGGCGACGCGCTAATGACGATAGAAAACACCGATCCGGAATGTTACTGGCTTACCAACTTTTTGGAAACTATTTTAATGCAGGTTTGGTACCCATGCACTGTGGCCACTTTAAGCAACCAGGTGCGCAAGGTAGTTACCCAATACTATGCTGAAACTGCAACTGACGGCAGCGAGGCCGGAATAGACTTTGTGCTGAACGACTTCGGCTTCCGTGGTGTAAGCAGTGTAGAAAGTGCTAAGCTTGGCGGTGCGGCACACCTGCTTAGTTTTGCGGGCAGCGACAACCTTGCTGCATCTGTAATGGTACAAAAGTATTACAATGCGCAAAAGGTGTACGGCCTCAGCATACCCGCTACAGAACACAGCATTTGCACATTGCTTGGCGAAGCTGGCGAATTAGCTGTTTTTAAACACGTGCTGGACACTTTTCCCACCGGTACTATTGCCTGCGTTAGCGACAGCTATAATATCTTCCGTGCTTGCGAAGAATACTGGGGCGAAGAACTAAAAGCGCAAATACTAGGCCGTGAAGGCACCCTGGTGATTCGACCAGACAGTGGCGATCCTGTGGCAACACTGCTCCGCATCTTTGATATTCTGTTCGGCAAATTCGGCTTTACCGTGAACGCTAAAGGGTATAAGGTACTACCTAAACAGGTCCGCGTAATACAGGGCGATGGCGTAAACTACGAAGCTATAAAGGTGATCTATCAAAATCTAAAAGAAAACGGTATCAGTGCCGAGAACCTGGTGCTGGGCATGGGTGGCGCTTTACTGCAAAAGGTAGACCGCGACACACAAAAATTTGCGCTTAAGTGCAGCAGTGCGGTGGTAAACGGCCGGCAGATAGATGTAGAAAAACACCCGGCGGAGTTGGACGCAAAGGGCAACATCACCCAAAGTTTCAAGAAGAGCAAAGCAGGCAGGCTTAAACTCATCAAAATAAATGGCATATTTAAAACCGTGAACGAGCAGGACGAACCAGGCATTGCCGACGAATTACGCACCGTTTTTGAAAATGGCGAATTGGTAAGCCCAACCACATTTGAACAAGTGAAGGCCCGCGTTAACAACTAATTATGAAAAAGATACTTTTCAATATTACCGCCTACGAGTACCTCGCAGAAAAAATGCTGGCCTGCAGCAACCTTGAGCGCGGCCAGGTTGAGGTAAGCACTTTTACCGACGGGGAGCGCTACCAGCGTATACTGACCGACATTGCAGAACAGGATGTGGTGTTGCTGGGAGGAACAGTGAACGACGAAGCTACTCTTGAACTTTTCGACCTAGCTTCCTCCCTGGTGAGCTATGGTTGCAATTCTCTTACGCTTATTGTACCCTATTTTGGCTACTCTACTATGGAGCGCGCGGTGCTATCGCGCGAGGTGGTAACAGCCAAGACGCGTGCGCGCCTTTTCAGTGCTATACCGCGCAGCAACAAAGGCAACAAGATATATTTGTTCGACCTGCACTCCGAAGGCATACAATACTACTTTGAACATAACCTTTACCCGGTGCATGTGTACTGTAAAGACATTGTGATACAAGCCGCCCGCCAGTACGGCGGCGACAATTTTGTAATGGCCAGTACGGATGCAGGCAGGGCCAAATGGGTGGAGTCCCTGGCGAACGATCTTGGGGTAAATGCTGCGTTCATCCTTAAACGCCGCCTCAAAGGCGACCATACCGAAGTAAGCGCTATTAATGCCGACGTTGCCGGTAAAACCGTGATTATTTATGATGACATGATCCGTTCAGGCGGCAGCATCATCAACGCAGCCAAAACTTACAGCGAAGCTGGCGCTAAAGACATTTATGTGATTACTACCCATGGTTTATTTGTTAATGATGGCTTGCAAAAACTAAAGAACTGCGGTTACATAACGAAGCTTATCTGTACAGATTCGCATGTGAATACGCAGCACCTGGAGGATGAGTTTATTGAAGTGCGTAGTCTGGCAGCGTTGATTTGCGAAGTGGTTTAGAGAATGAACCGGTATAAATTTCTATATTGCGTTAAGACAGCAAAACAAGGTTGAAAAGAATATCCGAAGTACAAATAGAGAAGCTTGTTCACCGCCCCTTCAGAAGTGAGGATGGTACCTTACAATACCAGGAGTTCATCTTCCAACTTCATTATAATCCGGCTATCGAAAGCCATTTCCCGAGGCTCTGGGCTAAACTGTTGGATATAGCTTTGTTTTTTATACCGCTGAAGCTAATTACTGATGACAGTTGGTGGTCGGCAGTCATTGCCGTAGTTCTGGTCACCATTTACGGCACCTTACTGGAACACTATTACGGTTGCACCTTAGGAAAAAAGATAATGAGACTTAAGGTGCTGGATGATTACGGCAATTATCCCCCTTTGTTCCTGTCGCTAAAACGCAATGCGCTCGCCCCATTGAACCTTTCGCAACTTCCGGGTGTTAGGTTTAGGTTTCCGGATCCCGATGGATTGTCACATCGCTACAACATGAACTTAAATAACAACGTATGCCAAACTTATGTAGTAGATGAAAAGAAGGTAACGGAAATCAGGGAGATGTTAGCGTAGTAGCTTGTTAGCACTTTTTCAGATGTTCTGTCTCTTGCTAATAGCTCAAAGCGCTTTGGTTTGTGTCTTAACAAATTAGGAGTTATTTTAAAGTAAGGTACTCAACAGGCACAGCATCCGTTAGCCAAACGCCATTTTCTGATAGATAGAACTTGTGCCCCTGTGCGTCCATCTCTAAAGCTGCCACTTCAAAAATCACCGGCTTACCGTGCCGCTGCCCAACTTTGGTGGCCGTTTCGGTATCAGCGCTCAGATGTACGTGCTGCCTGTTGCGCTTTTCTAACCCTATCGCCAAAATGCTTTCTACAGATTGACTACCGGTACCGTGATAAAGTGTCGCAGGTGGCGTTTGCGGTTGCAAGCCAAGTTCTACTTCTACCGAGTGGCCCTGGCTGGCACGGATCTTTTCGCCGTGCTCGTCATACGCAAAACGCTTTTTTGTGTTAGTTGCCACCACATGGTCCAGTACTGCACGGGTTAATGCCTTACTATGCGTTGCCATCTTTTCCAGTAATTCATCAACACGCACCCATCCTGCCGCGTCCAGTTGTATACCAATTAACTTTGGGTTGTGGCGGAGCACCAGGCTAAGGAATTTGCTGATAGAGGTTGTTTCCTTTTCACTTATCATCAACGTAAAATTACTAAAAGAAACAGCTTATGAAATATCGTGCGATGAAGAACCATGAGCCGACAACCCAAAACTATTTTCGACTGATCCGCTCCTTTTCTTGAGTAGAGTATCGAGGCTCAAAAAAGTTCAGGATTTCTGGCCCAAAAACACGATTTTTGAAATACTTGCCACAGAAGTTTTTATTTGGAAGAAACAGCACTTTTATCTGTTTAAAAAAATGTGGTTTTTGAAGGTTTTGGATCACCGATATGGCACAATTCCTACCATTTCGGTCTTGAAAATCAGCAGCCCAATAAACAAAAATTTCTGCACTAAAGTGGTGACAGTGTTTTGTCAGTAAAATATTATTAATATTTATTAATAATACTCTTCTTAAAAGCTTTTAACAGCACCTTGCTGAAGTTGTGCGTGCTCTTACTCAGTGGCGGTAGATTAGCACTCCGAATATTTGTAATCTGGTCTTTATACGCCTCTGGTATCCATTCAAGCCGGATTTTTGGTTTGTTTTCCATATATCTTTGCAATCAGCGGTTCCAGATACCCGTAGCGTTGTTGTCCATTATGAGCTTGCATTGCCAGGTTATAACAATGTTAGTCAGCAACATAACTATAATATTGGCTAACACAGTACCGGGTAGCCCAACCTGCTTTATCAGCCATATAGACAGTGGGACATTTACGATTCCGGTGCCTATAACCACTATCAATTGTACCCTCAGCTTGCCGACGCCGTTGAGCAGGTAAGCATGTATTACCATCCAGGTTTGTAGTATCACATACACAGCCATAACAAGCGAGAGCATATTTGGAATAGCAATACCGTTCCCTATCCAAAGTTTATAAACTATATCTGCCCCTAGGTAGAGCACAACTGCAAACGCCGATGCAAGCAGCCACAACTTGCGCATATTATTAACAGACTGCTTAATCCAGGCGAGATCACCGCGTGCGTAGGCATCTGTAAAGGCGCTCCAGTAAGGTGTTATAATGATAAAGAATATAATATTTATAATAGAAAAATACTTGAAGGGAATATTAAACAATGTTACCTGGTCTGGCCCTAACACTCTTGTGATCACTATATTGTCGGTCTCATAGAGTACAAGCGCACCTATTTGTATGAAAAAGAAGGCGCCACTTACGGTAAGCAGGCTTTTAGCGTTATTTAGGTATATACCTTTAATCCTGGGAATGAAGCTTTTAAGACTTGTAGCGAATAAATACAGGTTAGCTATCAATAGCACCAATACAGGCGTTCCTGATGTTATAAGCACTAACAGGTATAAATTCCCCTTACTCCATAGCGATAAAAGGCAAATGGCCAGGTATGTTAATGCCTGCCCAATCAGCGTGATAACTGAAACTTTAAAAGGCTGGTGTGTAGCAGTCAGGATACTATTAACCGGCTGTAAAACAAACTGTATACAAAATGAAGCCAGGGTGATGACCAATACAGGCCATACATTAAAATTAACCGTGGCGGGTACGCGCATCAGCTCGTTCCAGTTAAAGAAAGAGCCTATTGTGAAGAATAATAGGAAAACAGCTGCTGCTATAATGCATAGCAAGGCATAAGTTGTACTAACATCGCGGTGCACTGTTTCGTGCTCATTAAGGGCCAGTGCATGAGCCAATTTATTCCGAAGGCCATTGCTCAGCCCTATATCAAAAGTATTGATCCAAGCCACCAGGGAAGCCATAGTAACCCAAATACCATACTGTGTTGAGTTAAGATAGTTGATGGTAAGTGGCAATAGCATAAACCCTGTAAGAACGCTTAGCCCGCGAATTAGAAACGTATAAATAATATTACGTTTAACCTGCAGGCTACGCTCGTCGCCGTTACTCCAAAAAGCTTTTACCTTGTCTTTAATTAAAGATAGCATAATGTTGAGTAAGCATAGGTAAACGTCTTTTTTGCATAAGCATATAGTTGTACAAAGCTACTATATTTACCATGCTTATAGCCGATAATTATTGCACTGCAAACAGTTGTTTAGGGAGCATAAATGCGTTTATAGGAGCACTCCAGGTGTTGTTATCCCAGCCATAAACCCTACCGCAATTACCCTGGTTCCAGCCCGGGTTTGATGCGCCATCGGCATTGGTAAAATTTACCCGGTTACCTTTAACCTGATTTAAAGCGCAAGCGGATGTATGCTGATTCCAAACATAAATACCAACATTAGTAAATGGCTGCCGCCGGCCATATATGCTGTTGTTAATGACACTTATATTGGTACCTCCAGCAATCGCAATACCGTATTGACCAGGGTCTACCAATATATTATTTTTCGCAATAATAAAACCACCACCATTGTCGCCCAGCATTATACCGCCCCCTGTTTTACTTGGGCCGCCACCTCGAATACGATTACCAATCACTTCAACCGGACTTGTAGCTGTACCTGTTGTTTTATACAGGTTAATGGCATCTTCCGGCAAACTTTTGCCAGGCAGGTTTTCACCGATGTTATAATTTATTTTATTTCCGGCTCCCGTCACCTCATCAAACTGCACCATCTGGCCGCGCGGGAAAGGGCCTTGCATGTTCTTAAATTGATTGTGACGAACATTAATCTGCTGACTTTTAAGCACATAAATACCCGTCGCAACCTTTTCAAAATAACAGTTGATGATTTTTATATTCTTACAATCAAGAATGTTGATCCCAATCTTAGCGGAGTTTCGAAGCCTGCAGTTTTGAATTGTTATGTTACTACATTGGGTAAGGCTAATGCCATTTGATGTATCTCCGGTAATGTCCAAGCCGGAGATTACTTTGTTATTTATACCTGCAAGCTTTAACGGATGCGATATATTATACTTAGACTTTTGTGCGGTGGAGTTGCAGTTTACAGATATTACACAAATACCTAATAATAAGTAACATCTAACCACCTTAATCATCTTTTCGAATACCGTTAAAGTTATTTACGGGAGTTTCAAAAGTGCTGGTAGTAAGATACCGCACTGTAAACCAAATGTTTACTTATCGCCGAGATAAGCTTTACCTTTTAAAATTAAAGAAAACTTTTCCTTACCTACTTTATGAACAAATACCGGTCCATAAAGCAAATAACGCTTCCATAGATGATTAGGTTCATTAAGCAAGCGGATAAACCACTCCAAACCCAAGTTAATCCAAAACTTACCTGGCCGCTTTACTGTTTCTGAGTAGAAATCAAATACCGCCCCTATTGAGCAAATCACTTTCACATCAAGTTTATGTTTATTGTGATACACCCAGGTTTCTTGTTTAGGAGCCGTCATTCCCACAAAAAGTACATCGGGCTTAAAGGCGTTGATATGCTTTATCATATCAGAATTATCTTCTTCAGTAAAGTTATCTTTAAATGGCGGCGAATGAAGTTCTACCCGTATATTGGGGTATTCTACTGATAAACGATTGCGTATGCCTTCGAGTGTCTCTACAGACGAGCCAAGGTAGAAGCATTTTCCACCTTTTAGATTCATTATGTTCAACATATAAGAATGCAGATCTGCTCCAGCTATCTTCTTGATTTTTTTCCCAATTAGAATCTTCACTGCTCCTACAATGCCCACTCCATCGGGTAACAGTATATCAGACTCAAGTAAAACCTTCTTGAAATCCGGATTTTTTTCAGCAATAATATATGAGTATTGATTTAAAGTATTGATAACATACTTAGACTTATTATCAACTTCAACTTGGTCTAAGGTGGAGGTAAAGATTGGATACTCAAATAAATTCAACGTAGAGTTCTTCGCCATTACTTTCTTAAAAAATAGTTGGTTCTAAAACCCCTGAGCTATTACACACCCTTAAAAACATCATGCTAACTAAATTATTGCTTCAGAAAATTAAATCAAAATTGGGCGCACTACTGTAATAAAAGACATTATAGAAAATTGTTAAACCATAATCTCTTGTAAAGGGATAAAATTATAAATTTTAACATTAAAATTTACTTACAGTCAAAATATATACTTTAACAGGCTTACTCAGTTATTGGCTTATCTGTTTAAGTGTGTAATATACGTTGTTAACTTGTATATGGTTGCTCCAAAAAATCCAACCATCTTATCATGGTGTTACTATCATAGTGATCTACTAATTTTCCGTTAGCATCTAAATCCGGGTGCAGCATTAACTCTGTTTTGCGGTTTATATTATTGTTCGGGTACTTACTTAAGAAATATTCAATCGTTTCAAAGCGGTCTGAGTAATTAAGTTCTTTTCTAATTAGCTTTTCATTTATGACATATCTGTACAAGTATTTTGTAAAGCTACCTTGTCGATAAGTTTGAGCTAACCTAAGTTTCAAGCGATATTCTTTAGCAACCTGTAAAAAAATTCCGATAAAAGCAGGTAAAGTATGCAAGTGTAAATGCGAATCTATATGCGTAATTCTAAGCTTCATATCTATTGCACGCTGCACCTGTGCTACAACTTCTTTATATAAAGCATTCCTGTGTGCTGACGAAAGATAGCGGATTAACTTACCTGTTACCAAAATGTTCCAACCGCCGGTTTCATTTAAAAAAAAAGGATCTATGTTCGTTATAGGCCTTAATTCTGCCAGATCAACATGTACCCCTATGTTTGTTATCGCCGAATTTGAGTGAATCTTTTCAACCGCATCGTAAAAACCTTCTGTGTTGGTCATCAATGATGTACTATTTATAATGCCGCGTTCATAACACAATAAAATAGCTTTGTTTACAGAGCTACTATAACCAAAGTCATCGGCGTTGGCTAATACATTTTTGGGAATCTGCATCAAGTGCCTATTATATGAAAAAGAAATTATTTCACAAAAAGTAAAATTTGAATATTTGCAACGTCAAGCCGGATATTGCTGTAATTACCGCAAAAAAAAACTTAAAAAATTCATCATTTCATATTTTTTATTATTTTCGCAATGGAAATAAGTTGGCAACACAGCAATTATTTGCGAACATGAGAGTAGATCAACCGTTTTTCTTGCTTGGTTTTTCCCCCAAATTTCTGAGCTTAACACTACTGTTGATTAATAGCGCACGATTTTTTAATTTCAGCCACCTTTGGCAGACGCCGTAATATTAGTAGATGGCTTAAATACAATTGCGCACTTATTCAATTTTAGTTAACTAAATCAATATGAAATTAAAACATCTCTTACCTATTTTTTTAGCCCTTGCATTTTTTGTTTCTTCATGTACATCCTACAAAAACGTTCCTTATTTTCAGGATCTAAACCGAGACAGCATACATACTGAAGATATTACTAATAAAACTCCTTTAACAATCCAGCCCGGCGATTTACTTGGCATACATGTTACGAGCATGAACCCGGACGCGTCGTATCTGTTCAACTACAATCTTGAGCGCCCTTCCGGAACAAATCTTGATAAAAGCGAGCAAAATGCGGTTGTAGGTTACCTTGTTGACAAAGAGGGCAACATACGTCTCCCTCTTGTTGGCGATGTTAATGTATTGGGGATGAGCACAATCGATATAGCAAAGCTGCTCGAAGAAAAGCTACTGCCTTATTTAACCAAGCCAAGGGTTAATGTCCGAATTCAAAACTTTAAAGTGAGCGTTATGGGAGATGTACGAGCACCGGGAGTTTATACTATTAACAACGAAAGGGTAACCGTAACTGAGGCCCTTAGCCTTGCAGGTGATTTATACGTAACAGGTATCCGCAAGATATTATTGGTGCGCGAAGTTGACGGAAAGCGTACGTATGTTCCCTTAGATCTCACATCTAAAAACCTATTTAACTCGCCTTATTATTATTTAAAAAATAATGATATGATTTACGTACAGCCAAACCAGGCCAGGGCGCAGAACGAAGGCACTACGTTCCAAAAAGCTGGCTTGTTAGTTTCAGCCTTGTCAATTCTCGCAATTCTTTTAACCCGATAATACAGCATCCTACTATATGAGCAAGCAAAAAACTCAATTAACTACCTTTACCTTACCTGCCGGGGATACCAATCCCGACAATTCTGGTGACTTGGTAAAAAAATATTTATTTCATTGGCCACTGTTTGTATTAGGCGTAATCATATTCGTTATACTAGCATTTTTCTACTTAAAGGTATCTAAACCCACATATCCAATTGTTGCTACATTGGAATTTAAAGGCCCGACAAGTTCAGAAGGAACGGTTATTAATAAAAGTGGCCAGGATCAGCAACTGGACCCTATCAGTACTCCGGTTATCGTCGAGAACGAGATTGAAGTAATGCAATCAAAAAAGATCATGTACAAGGTTGTAAATGATCTTCAGCTTTGGGTCAACTATTCTACTAAGATAAACGGTAAAAAAGAGGATCTTTACAAACGTAGTCCGGTGCTATTTTCTTTTGTAAAAACAACTGGTACAATAGACGGGAATGGTGCGAAACTTACCGTAATAATAAAAGACTCACAGACTTTTACCTTGTCGAATCCTGATGAAGGTGATAAGGACTATAAGTTTGGCAGCCCTGTGAAAAGCCCTTTCGGTACATGGACTTTAACTGCTACCAATAATATAAGCGGCTATTTGGGTGCTACTATTAACATCAATGTTAACGACCCCGATCAGGTTACCGACAACCAGCTTTCTAAGGTAAAAGTTGAGTTGGAGAATAAGGATGCTCCTTTTGTCAATCTTTCTACATCAGACGAGGTACCTGAACGAGGTAAAGATGTATTAAATGAGTTAATGGCTCAATATAAGGCAGATGCGATGTCATCAAAAAACAAAGATGCTAAAAAGGCAATTGACTTTATTGACGCTCGATTAGATTCATTAAACCGCAATTTAAGCATAGACGAAAAGGCGATAGAGGAATTTAAGAGCACCCAGGGCATGACCGACGTGACATCACAAGGTCAAGGCTTTAGAGATATAAGACAGGCTAATATAAAGGCTTTAAATGACGCCGAAATCCAGTTGAAAATACTTGATGGCTTGGAGCGTACACTTAGATCATCTGGTGATGACATTACTAAGCTACCTCCAACAAGTGCTTACTTGTCTGATCCAAGTTTGATGTCACTTTACGAAAAGCTTACCAACTTACAAACAAAAAGATCTGAGATGTTAGCTACGATACCGGCTGGCAACCCAATGTTTGATCCTATAAATGATCAAATCAAAACTTTACAAATAGCTTTCAAGGAGAAAGTCAAAGCATTAAAAGCATCCCAACTGGCTATTAGGTCTCAAATGCAGTCTTTCAATAACGGTATTGTATCAGACCTAAAGAAAATACCCGAACAAGACCGCGTTTATACTGCGATGAAGAGGGAACAAGAAAGTAAAGAAAAGATATACTCTTACCTACTTGAAAAACGTGAGTCTGTAGCATTAAGGTATGCCTCCACGGTGTCCGACTCCGAAATTGTTGATGATGCTCACGCCGGTAAAGCCAAGTGGCCTAAGCCGGGTATAGTTTATGCAATTGCAGTATTGCTGGGACTCGCTGCACCGATTGGATTGCTTTACGCCAGGGAAAGCCTTAACGAACGGATTAGCAATCGTAAGCAAATTGAAGATGCTGTTAACGTTCCAATACTTGGTGAGTTATCTTACCAGGAAGACACCACCCCTATCGTGGTTACAGAAGGACGCGGAAAATTTGTTATTGGTGAGCAGTTCAGGGTGCTACGTACTAATTTGTCCCACCTTCACGCAAATAACAACTCGGGGCGTGTAACCTTATTTACCTCCAGCGTTGGTAGTGAAGGCAAGAGCTTTGTAAGCTCCAATCTTGCAGTTACTTTAGCCTATGCTTCGAGGAAAACAATTATTTTGGAGATGGACTTGCGTAAGCCAAAAATATCGGGAGTATTCAATCTTTCATCTGAACACCCGGGCATAAGTGACTATTTGGCTGAAACAGCTAATGATGTTACTAAGCTTATACAGCCATCAGGCATTCCAGGGTTAGATGTTTTAGGTTGCGGTCCGATACAGCCAAACCCTTCAGAATTACTTGAAAAAGAACGTCTTGATGACCTTATAAACAAACTGAAGGAAAGCTACGACGATATACTTATCGACTCACCTCCGATTCACCTGGTTACTGATGCTTATATCATCTCCAGAACGGCAGATGCAGTAGTTTACATGATTCGTCAAGGTCATACATTGAAAGACGAACTCGACTTTATTAATGACGTAGATTCTGCTAAACGTTTCCCTAAATTCACATTGGTATTTAACGGTATCAAACGAGATCAGTTTAACTATGGCTATGGTTATACCAATAGCTACTACAGCTCTTACAATACATACACTGATAAAGAAAAAGAAACTTTAGGCTCTAAACTAAGAACATTCCTAAGGAGATTTTAACCTGCAGTAGTGCAGTAACAAGTTTACTATCGCAATAATTTACTTGTAATATGGTAAACTCCTAACATTCAGCTCAACTATTACGTTCAATTACCTTAGGTTTAATTAACAAAAGAAAAATCCAATCCTAATGAACAAAGCTATAACTAAAATTTGCTGTATCGGCGCAGGTTATGTAGGTGGGCCTACAATGGCCGTAATTGCACAAAAGTGTCCGCACATTAAAGTCACTGTTGTTGATTTAAACCAGGCCCGTATAGATGCCTGGAATGATCCAAATACAGAAAACATACCTGTTTATGAGCCTGGCTTGGCAGAGGTTGTAGCAGAAGCAAGAGGCAGAAATTTATTCTTTTCTACCCAAGTTGATGATGCAATTGCTGACGCCGAGATGATCTTCATTTCGGTAAATACACCTACCAAAACTTACGGTACCGGCAAGGGAATGGCTGCCGATCTTAAATACATTGAGCTTTGCGCCAGGCAGATTGCGAGAGTATCAAAGACAGACAAAATAGTTGTTGAGAAATCTACTTTGCCAGTGAGAACTGCTGAAGCTGTAAAAAGCATTTTGCAGAATACCGGCAACAATGTTCAATTCCAAATACTATCAAATCCTGAGTTCTTAGCGGAAGGAACAGCAGTGGAAGACCTTCATGCTCCGGATCGTATTTTGATAGGTGGTGATACCACAGAGGAAGGGCGGGCGGCTATCCAGGCGCTTGTTGACGTTTATGCTAATTGGGTGCCTAAAGAACGTATATTAACTACCAACCTTTGGTCATCTGAGCTTTCTAAATTAACGGCAAACGCTTTTCTTGCGCAGCGTGTATCATCAATAAACGCATTATCTGAGCTTTGTGAGCATACAGGCGCAGACATTGCTGAAGTATCGCGCTCGATAGGTACCGATAGCCGTATCGGCCCGAAATTCTTAAATGCATCAGTTGGCTTTGGTGGCTCGTGCTTCCAGAAAGATATACTTAACCTTGTATATATAGCCCGGTCTTACGGCTTAACACAAGTTGCTGATTACTGGGAACAGGTTATCATCATGAATGATCATCAAAAAAGACGTTTTGCTACTAAAATTGTTAAAACGCTTTACAACACCATTTCAGGCAAAAAGATTGCTTTCCTCGGTTGGGCGTTCAAAAAAGACACCAATGACACCCGCGAGTCTGCTGCTATTTATGTTGCTGACGATCTTTTAAACGAGCAGGCAACTATCGCTGTTTACGATCCGAAGGTTGCTGAAGACCAAATACTAGGCGATTTAAACTATTTGGAAACTCGTAAAGCTGAAAAGAACGCAGAGTTGGTGGACGTATATGAAGATGCCTACGATTGCTGCAAAGGCGCCCATGCAATAGCTGTAATGACAGAATGGGATGAATTTAAAACTTATGACTGGCAACGTATTTACGACAATATGATTAAGCCAGCCTTTGTGTTTGATGGCAGAAATGTAGTGAACAAAAAAGCACTGACCGAAATTGGTTTTAAGGTTTATAGTATAGGTAAATAACTGTGATTTGCCACTACCGAGTTCAACTGATAAGTAGATTTAAATAGCTTATTATGGAGTATACCTGTAGTTTGATTGTAAGATCGTTTAATGAAGAAAAACATATAGGGCGCTTACTGGAGGGTATAAAAAAGCAAACTTTGTATCCTGAGACGGAAGTCATATTAGTTGACTCGGGCTCTACTGATAATACTGTTAAAATCGCACTTGAACACGGCGCTAAGGTAATCACCATACGTCCTGAAGAGTTTTCATTCGGCAGAGCTATCAATCGAGGATGCGAAATAGCGGCAGGTAAATACCTGCTATTTGCGAGTGCGCATGTCTATCCCGTCTACACAGATTGGATTAAAAAGATGCTGCAACCTTTCGAAAACAAAAATATTGCGCTTGTTTACGGTAAGCAAATTGGCAATGAAATAACAAAGTACTCGGAGAGTCAGATTTTTAAAAAATGGTTCCCTGATGATTCAAATTACAATCAGGATCATCCGTTTTGCAACAACGCTAATGCTGCTATTCGTAAAGAATTGTGGATAGGACAACAGTATGACGAAAGTTTAACCGGACTTGAAGACCTTGACTGGGCAAGAAAAATAGAGCAGAAAGGTTTTGTAGTAGCTTATGAAGCCAATGCTCCTATCGTCCATGTACATGAAGAATCTATTTCGAAAATTAAAAACCGCTATATGCGTGAAGCTATAGCTTTGAAAAAGATTTTTCCAAAGCAGAAAATGAGTTTTCTGGACTTTGCCCGATTATACATTGCTAATACTTTCAGCGATTTTGTACACGCGAAACATGATGGCGTACTATTCAAAAACATGTCAGAGATTGTTCGCTTCCGGTATATGCAATTTTGGGGCACCTACAAAGGATTTAAACAAGGCGAGGTAAATACACGTTTACGGCAGCGTTTCTATTATCCAAACGGGCTTAAAAAGAGCACCGTAGAAGAACGAGAGAATGCTGAAAAAATAGTGTACTTAAAAGGAAACCATGCCAGTTAATCAGTCTGATGCAAAATAACACGGTAACAAAACTTCTACATAAATGACAAACAAATATAAATTGGTCGCTATAGTTCCTATGCGGCATTCAAGTGAGCGAGTTCCTGGAAAAAACTACCGCGATTTTGCAGGAAAGCCTTTATTTCACCATGTTGTTGGCACCTTGCTTGAGTGTGAACTAATTGATAAAGTAGTTATAGATACTGATAGTCCCACCGTTATTGAACAAACTAAAGAAGTTTTCCCGGAAGTGTTGGTACTTGAGCGGCCAGAACATCTACGCGACGGCAGTATTCCTATGAATGATGTACTAATGAATTCTATTAATCAGGTACCATCAGATTTCTACCTTCAAACACATAGCACAAACCCCATTTTATCTGCTAAAACCGTTGCAGCAGGAATAAAAAAGTTCTTCGAAGTGTATCCGATGTACGATTCACTTTTTTCGGTTACACGTAAAAACGTGCGTTATTGGGATAGCCTTGCCCGCCCTATTAACCACAACCCCAACATTTTATTAAGAACGCAGGATCTTCCGCCTATTTTCGAGGAGAATTCATGCATGTACCTCTTTACTAAAGATATATTGGCAAGAAAACATAACCGTATAGGCGACAGGCCGTATCTGTTTGAAATGATGGAAGAAGAAGCTCAGGACATTGATGTGGAGCTTAACTTTATAATGGCGGAACTGCTTTACAAACAACTAAATAACATCCAGTAATGAAGGTTTTGGTAACATGCCCGCCAATGCTAAAAGCAATTGAGCAACTAAGGCACCATTTTGAAGAAAAAGGCTTAGAACTTGTAACCCCTAACGTGGTACAGGTATTAACTGAAGACGAACTTGTAGAACTTGTGCCTACGGTTGACGCCTGGATTATTGGTGACGACCCGGCTACAGAGCGAGTATTTACTGCAGGCAAGAACGGTAAATTAGTTGCTGCTGTAAAATGGGGCGTGGGTGTAGACAACGTTGATTTTAAAGCTTGTGAAAAATTAGGTATCCCGATAGCTAATACACCAAGGATGTTTGGCAATGAAGTAGCAGATATGGCTTTAGCATACTTCACTGGGCTTGCACGGGAAAGTTACAAAGTTGATCGTGAAGTTCGTAAAGGAAATTGGATTAAGCCTCCCGGCATGTCTGTAGGTGGCAAAACAGTAGCTCTTATTGGCTTGGGAGACATCGGCTTAGCCACGGCCAAAAGGTTGAAAGCCTTTGACGTAAAAATAAATGCTTACGATCCGTTTACCAAGCTCAGTGCTGAAGAAGCTGGGGTTGATAACATTATTGCATTCCCGGAGCAATTAAACGAAGCCGATTTTGTAGTTATAACCTGCGCACTTACTCCATCAAGCTACCATTTGATAAATGAACAAAGCATCAAGTTGATGAAAGATGGTGTCATTATAATCAATGTGTCTCGTGGTGGGTTGATAGATGAACCTGCACTTATTGATGCTTTACGCTCTGGCAAGGTAAAATCGGCTGGGTTGGATGTTTTTGAGACTGAACCACTGCCTGCAGATAGCCCGTTGCGCGAATTTGAACAGTGTATTTTTGGCACTCATAACGGCTCTAACACCAAAGAAGCCGTGATCAGAGCCAGCATGAGGGCCATAGAAATATTATTTGGTTACCTAAACATAAAATAACATGGCCGAAAAAAAAGCTGTAGTTATCACCGGCGTATTGGGAGGCATTGGAAGCCAGTTAGCTCAAACCTTCAAAGAAAACAATTATGAGGTGATAGGTTTAGATGTTAAAGATGAACAACCTGCTTATTGCGACAAGTTTTTCAGGTTTGATTTACACCGCTATTGTACCGAACCGCAATATAAACAAGACTTGGAAGCCATATTTGATAAAGAGATTCCTGAGCTGTTTGTATTAGTTAATAACGCAGCGGTACAAATTTTAAGTGACCTGTCCGAAATCCGGTTAGAAGATTGGAATCAAACACTTAATGTCAATTTAACCGGTCCCTTGATGCTAAGCCAGTATTTTTTAAGCCGGTTAGAAAGATCTAAAGGTTCAATAATCAACATTGCCAGCATACATCACCAGCTTACTAAAAAACGCTTTGTAGCTTACGCAAGTTCTAAAAGTGCTCTTGTGGGCCTTACCAAGGCACTCTCTGTAGATTTACAGGGTCGTGTGCGGGTTAACGCCATTAGCCCTGCCGCCATTGATACTCAAATGCTTAGGGATGGCTTTGATAACAACGAAGCAAAAGTACAAATGCTTAATGAGATACACCCAAGCCAGCGCATTGGCAAGCCGCAGGAGGTATCACAGCTAGCTTTGCTGCTTGCAGAGGACAAGCTGGGGTTTATTAATGGTGCGAATCTTAATATTGATGGCGGGATAAGTAACGTACTAAAGGATTTAGATTAGAACATATAACTGTCTCAATATGATTTAATAGTGATCAATTAAGATTATCATGAGTATAAAATCGGCGTTTAAATTTGTAAAAAAATTTATAAAGCATTATGTGTTATATCCCCAGGTTTTAGTTTACGAGAACCGTAAGTTCCATAAATTAATTTTTCGTCTTCTAAGAAAAATGACTAAGGGAAATAGCTTCTCCGTTATAGGTGAAAATTCTCTTATTTCTATTCCAAGCGGTACGATACTTAAAAATTGTAGATTAAGAATTTCAGGTAAAAACAATAAAATTTTGATTGGTAAAAACTGCCGTTTAGAAAACACAACAGTTGATATTTATTCGGAAGATTCGCAGATAGTAGTTGGTGAAAACACATTTATAGGTGGTAACCATTTGGGATTTACGCATTTTTTAGCAAAAGGTTTTAATACAAACATTATCATAGGAAAGGATTGTTTATTTTCATATGGGATCGAAGCTCGTACTACAGATAGCCATTCTATTTTTGATAATGAAAGCGGCATTTTATTAAATGCACCCAAAAGCATTGATATTGGCGATCATTGCTGGATCGGTTCCCGTTCTTTGATACTAAAGGGAACCAATGTCGGATCTGGTTCAATAATAGGTGCAGGGTCTGTTGTGACAGGCTCTTTTGAAGAAGGGATAATTGCGGCTGGTATACCTGCAAAAAAAATTAAAGGTGGAATAAAGTGGCATCATAAAGCTCCCAACCTGAACGCAACGGATTTAACAACGGGAACCAATGTTTGTCAAGAAGTTTAAACTTCAAGTGACGATCAAAAATTAATAATAATTTAAGATGCTGAAAAGAGTTTGGGAATCCCCAACACTTATGACTTGGATGAGCTACTCTACGAGGGCTTTAACGTTGTTCGGGGTGTTACCCCTTGTATTAAAGCAATTTTCGTCCGGCGATGTTGTATTATGGTATCTTTTCTCCACTATCATTTCATTACAAAGCATAGCTGACTTTGGATTTAGACAGACTTTTACACGTATTATATCATACGCGTATAGCGGTGCTAAAGACATTAACGTGTATAAAAACGATAAGTCTGGCAATGTTGGCTCCAGCGAAGGGCCAAATGTAAGCCTGCTTAATAGTGTGGTATCTACTCAAAATCGGATATACATTTGGCTAACAGTTATTGTATTTATTTTGATGGCGGTTTTTGGAAGCTGGTCAATGATAAAGCCGGTGGATGACGGATCAAATATTCAACAAGCCTGGTGGAGCTGGGGAATTGTACTTGTGGTATCTTGCCTAAGCTTTTATGGGAAAACTTACATGAACTTTCTCGAAGGGCTCTTTAAAATTGCCCTGGTGCGCCGTATCGAAACACTTACCTCCATAGGCAGCATTGTAACCAGTATTATTGTGTTATATATAGCCCCATCTTTGCTTAATCTTGTTATTGTAAACCAATTTTGGGTACTCATAGTAACGATACGAGATTGGTATCTATGCCGTACTGTAGATGATAGATTGTATAAAAGGGTTTCCAACAAGTTGCCCTTTAATAAAGATATTTTTGATAAAATTTGGCAACCAGCCTGGAGAAGCGGAATATCAGGCTTCATGTCTGTTGGGCTTACCAATTTAACAGGGTTACTTTATGCACAAGTGGGCACTACTGCGGCTGTTGCTTCTTATTTGTTGGCGTTAAGATTAATTAACCAGATAAGAGACATCTCTATGGCGCCTTTTTACAGCAAGATACCCCTCCTTGCTATGTTAAGGGTTAAAAATGATTCATCTAATCTATTAAAGACAGTAAAAAGGGGGATGTTTTTAAGCCACATGGTTTTCATTTTGGGTTTTGTTTGTGTAGGCCTCCTTTCAAACACACTAATACACCTTATCCATAGTAACGTGCAATTTGTAAATCAACAGATGTGGTTATTACTGGGCTTTGCTTTTTTTATCCATCGCTTTGGCGCAATGCACATACAGGTATATATGTCAACAAACCACATTATATCTCATATTGCAGATGGAGTATCTGGCGTTTTATATATTATCTCAGGGCTTATCTTAACACGCTACATTGGTATTTACGCCGTTCCTGTAAGCATGCTGGTAGGCTACCTGGGGTTCTATGCCTGGTATGCGGCTAAATATTCATATGCATCGTTAAATGTGAAGTTATGGGAATTCGAGAGGTCTACTTCACTTGTTCCTGCTTTAATGTTTTTGTTATATTTATCAGTAGCAATGTTTGTAAAGTTCTAAAGTTGTTTTACCTAAAGCAGGTGCACCCTAATGTTGGTGTAAAGCACTTCTGTACATCCATCTACTTAATTCAATTACAATGGGTAATAAGAAAATTTATAGATATTTATTTGTAGCCGGGTACTTCACCTACCTTTTGTTTTTGATCAAGTTTTCCCTTGATGTTGTAAATCAGACATACTTACTTATAGGATTACTCCCGTTGTCAATTTATGCATTTTTTAAGTTTATGTATAATAAAAAAATGCGGGCACAATGGCTTAGTGCTTCGTTATTAATTACCATTTTCTTTCTTGCATACTACCTAATTTCCTCCTACAATCAACAAGTATTTTATAGAGGAATTACTCTTTTTTTTATAATGTTGTGCCATGTTTTAATCTTATCATATTATATATTTAAAAACAAGTATTTACAAGATATTAAATACACCACTATTGGTTTTTTGATCTTAACAATTTTTGTTGTCTTCATTCCACATTACTTAGTTGCCGGCAGCCTCAGTTTTGGCGCATTTTACAACTTACTTAGCCCCTCTTTTTTAACAAAGACTACAGTTGAGGCTCCATTAATTGTAGCGATTTTATTTTTGCTGTCCTTTTTCGATCTTATTTTCAATAAAAAATACACAACCCTAAATTTTTTCTCTCTGGTATTTTCTGTTTTTGTGTTATTGGTGTTTAACCGTCGAGGGTTTATTTTTAGTAGCGCTTTGTCAGTTTTCTTGTACTATTTAATTAACAGGTTTAATATCCCGCGATTAGCTTATATTATATTTGGTGTACTTTTCCTTCCTATGTATTGGGGTACCATAGCTACTTTGCTGGTAGATGTATCTAATAACCCATTATTCTCATCGGTAATTGTAAGAAATAACTCAGAAGAAATGGTGACTGCTAATGGCCGAAGCATTGGCTGGACCAACATACTAAAACTTTATTATTCTGGCAGCTTTACATACATGTTTGGGTATTTTGGCAATATCCCGGAATGGATGTTCTTATCTACAAAAGAAAATGGGCGTTACCAGCACGCACATAATACTTTGTTACAACTTTTTTTAGATGCTGGATACTTTATAAATATCTACTTTATTGGGTTAGTATCTATGCTGTTTAACAGCTTCGCAAAGCGGAAGTTACGTGACAAAAATAATCACAACTTCTATTTTGTTATTGTGATTTTCATATTTGTATTGGCTTCTACAGAGACTTTAATCAGACAAATTCAGTTTTCAACGTTTATTGTTTGCTACGCTTTGTTAGGTTTTAGTTACACCAACCTAATTCAAAAAAACAGCATCAGAATTACACTAGGCTTTATTGAGAAAGAAGACGATTCATCAGAAGATCGAGATGTTTCAAATAGCTTGGCTTAACATATCAATAACAAACAACCATATAGTATGGCTAACATAACCTCAGATCAACTAAAAGTCTCCCGATTTGAATCTAAGTTTAGACGCCTCGTTGCGTCGTTTACCGGGTATTTAGCCCAAAAGAATATTGTTCTAAGCAAAGACTTAAAGAAACTTAGATCACTAAAAGATATACACAAAGGTAAAACGGCCTTTTTGATTGGTAATGGGCCTAGTGTACGCACCAATGATCTCGAGCAACTTAGAGATGGGGTATATTTTTGCTGTAACAGATTTAGTTTAGCTTATGGAAGTACTTCGTTTAGGCCCACTTATACATTAGCTTCTGACAGGCAAACAATTTCCGACTTCGGACAACAAATTGTAAACGAGGCGGAGACCGACGTTATTATATGCTCGTTAACTAAACCAAACTTTACCGGAGAATTCACCTGGCTATGTCAACAATACGATAAACTTTTCGAAAATATTTATCGTGGCGCTATGCCTGGTGGCGGCACCTTAATTGTAGCTATACAGTTGGCCTGGCACATGGGTATCAGAGATTTTGTTTTATATGGCGTTGACCACAATTACCCTAACATGGTTAAAACCGAATCTACAGATATTTACTACTCTGCATCTGGCGAGGGTAATCATTTTATACCCGATTACCGTTCTGGTAAGCCATGGTGCCCGCCCATTGTTGAAGAAATAGAGCACTCCTTTTCTATATGCAAAGAGTATATCATAAAAAATGGAGGAACGATTGTAAATGCTACTCGCGGAGGCAAATTGGAAATATTTGATAGAAAAGAGATAGAAAATTACTTTGAGTAAGTTGGTCGTTACTAATAAAGCTGCCTTTTGGGTGCATTCTTAAATGCATTTAGCAAAGTACTATAAGCCGATTTTTGCCTCATATTTTCATCAAATAACAGTGGCCTTGTTCGTAACCCATCTTTACGAACATGCTTAAATTTTGCATTTAGCCATGTGTATTTATCAGAAATACCCCAGGTTACCAATGTTTTAACGGCAGTTTCATTCAAAGCTACGTCTAAAAAATCTTTATAAAGGCCTGCAACCTCGCCATCTCTCTCGTTGTTTGCAGCGTTGCGGGTGCTAAAATCAAACACATCAAGTTCTGTAATTAGTATTTTATATCCGCGACTGCTTATATCCTTTAGAAAACTGCTATATAAACTCTGGTTAAACCGGCTGCCGTCCAACCGCAAATGAGATTGAAGACCAACAGCATCAACCGGGATATTCTCGGCCTGAAACTTATCCAGCAATCTCATTAGCGCATCTCTCCTTTTTTGCTGGTAAGAATTATCCATCTCCATTCCATAATCGTTATACACCCTCATAACGTTGGGGGCTGCTGCTTTTGCCGCTTCAAAAGCCACTTTTATATAGCGTGGACCCATTTTCTTTAAAAATGGCGAATTGCGCAAGCCGCCAGGCATACCGTCCTCCACGTTTATACCTTCGTTAACGGGGTTCCATGAGTACATCTTACTTCCGTACTGCCTATACAAGGCCATAGCGTAATCTGAAATAGCTTCTTCGGGCTGGGCTGCATCAGCAAACCATTTAGGACATGCGTCATGCCAAACGATATGGCCACCGGTTAAGCGCATTGAATTTTGCAGTGCAAAGGAGATGTTAGGATCTTGCCACGAAAAAGTCCGGCTAAGTTTCTGAGGAAATGACGAAGACCATGTGAAATTTGGAGCGTAGAATTCACATTGGTTTGCAAATAAAGCCCTAAACAGCGGCGATGTATTTGCAAAATCTTCCTCATTATGCGCGCCGTAATGTACTCCTACTAATTTCGCTGCACTCTTAAGCGTTCCCATCGCCAAATCAGCGGAAAACGCGTCGGCGGTTAACGTACCTGCCACTCCGCTTAAAAGAGCTACACTAAATGTTTTGAGAAACTCACGACGATCTTGCTTGTATTCAAATTTATTTACAGACTCCATACAAAATTTCTTTAAGATTAATTTAAAAGGCATATAACACTCATTTTATAACGGTTTATAGTCAACCGAATTATGTACACCTATGAACTCTTATTAATCGGAGCATTAACACCACTGTATTTATCTATCAATTATACCAGATTTAAACTTTATAATGAGATGTTGAAAATAATAACGAAATAAGGGCTTTATTATTAAAATAGTTCAACCATATTATCAATTTTTTTTTATTTTTGTAAAGCATGCGCATCGTAATGTTTACACATGAGTTTCCTTATCCTGCTAATAACGGCGGCAGAATTGATATTTGGAACCGTTTAAAAGCTTTACACATATTAGGACATGAAGTGTTTTTAATTGCGTGGTCTATTTATGAAGACAATCAAAAGGAAGAAAGTATAGCCGCAGTAAACGAAATAGTTAATAAGTTAATTGTATTTAAAAGAAAAAATAACTTATTAAGTCGTTTTTGGAACCTTACTAAAAAGCTTGCGCTTTTACCTTTTCAGCCTAACATTGTAACGGAGTGTCAGCTTACCACAAACAAGAAAAACGAGTTATTAAATATAATATCAGGTTTTAAACCTGATGTGTTTTTATCTGATGCGGTCTTTGCGGCAGAAACAACACTATATTTCGCTAAAAAACTTGCCGTTCCTTTTTTCATCAGGTCACATAATGTTGAACATGTATATGTGAAAAAACAACTACAGAACGCCACCAATCTAAAATCAGTTTTTAAGATTGGAGGGACTTACTTCAGCTTGAAAAAATACGAAAAGAAAATGTTTGTGCAGGCGGACGGTATTCTTGACATTTCCATGGATGACGTGCTTTTTTGGCAAAGTGAAGGCATAAAAAACATCAGATGGTCCCCACCTGTGTTTTTTGACAACCCAAACAGATTACCGTTATCCCAACAACATAAATTATACGAGCTGTGCTATGTAGGTAATTTATACAATCCAAATAACATCAAAGGCTTGAGTTGGTTCATAAATGACGTTTTGCCGTTAATAAAACAGCAATTACCCAGCGTGAGAATGTGCATTGCAGGCTCGAAACCAACCCCCGAAGTTGTAAGTATGTGTGAAGCAAACAACATTACATTAATGGCAAACCCCGTAAGTGTTAACGAGATTTATTCGCAGAGCAAAGTATTGATTAACCCAACGTTGTTTGGTAGCGGAGTTAATTTAAAAACAGTTGAACAGCTATTTGAAGATGTACCTGTTGTTTGCACATCTGCTGCAATAAAGGGTTTGCCGCCTGAATTTAAACTCGTGTTTAACATAGCCGACTCCAAAAACGACTTTTCAGCAAAGGCCCTTAATCTATTAATTCACAAGCAAGAGGTTTCGGACCATCAAACTAATAACTTAAATTTTAAATTGAGGTCGTTCTTTTCGCCTGAATATTATGATGCTGTGTTGAATGAGTTGTTAAAAGTATATATTGAACCTACATTAGAAAAAATAGCATAATGGTTTTTATTTGTATACCGGTTTTTAATAGGCTTAACTATACAATTGATTGCATAAACAGCATCAGAGAACAATCGTATTCAAATTATAAAATTATTATCTGTGATGATAATTCGACAGACGGTACTGCAGAATATCTGGAAACACATGCAAAGGAAGTTGTTGTAGTAAAGGGCGACGGCAACTTATGGTGGACAGGTGGTACAAATATGTGTATTAAGTATGCACTTGAGATTGCCAGCCCAGGCGATTATGTGTTTACCCTTAATAACGATACTGAATTAACTTCTAACACCCTGCAAACTCTTGTTAACTTTGCAGATGCTCATCCAGGTTCTATTGTTGCGGGTGGCAACTATTTTAAAAAAGACAAGCACCTGCTTGAGCCTACTGCATTTAAACAGCGCAATAGATTTCCCTTTTCGTTGTATCATTCACCTGCTTTTTCATGGGGTGAAGATTCCACAAAGATTAATGTAAAGATTATAGAAGTAGATTCGTTAAGCGGAAAAGGTGTTTTAATACCTGTGAATGTCTTCGAAAAAATAGGACTTTATAACTTTGAAAAGCTTCCTCATTATCACAGTGATCAGGAGTTTATTAGACGGGCCAAGAATAATGGTTTTAAAGTATTTATAAACCTTAACGCTGTTATTTACACTGACGAATCCGCATCAGGTATTGGTCAAATAAACTCGAAAGTGAGTTTTAGAGAGTTTTATCATAGCTTCGGCACCCTTAGATCTGCTAATCATCTGCAAACTCTTTACAACAGGTCTAAAATAATATACAAAGGAAAATGGCCTGCTTATTTAGTTGCCAATTTGATTGTTATTAATATTAGTTTTTTCAAACGCTATTTCAAAACAATTTTTAATTTAAATAGGCAATGAAAGTTGATATTTTTGGAGTAAAATACACTATAACTGATTATGAAAAAGCTTCAGATATCATTATAGCTAATGCTAAATGCAACAATTCATTTGGCGTGTCTGCACTTGCGGTTCATGGCTTAATTGAATGTTATAATAATAATCAATTAAAGAATCAAATTAATAAGCTTGATTTGATAGTACCCGATGGACAACCAGTAAAATGGGCGATGAATAGCTTCCACAAAGCTGCTCTAAAGGATAGAGTATACGGGCCTACTTTAACTTTAGAAGTGCTAAAGAAAGCTGACAAAGAAAAACTTTCGGTTTATCTTTATGGAAGTAAACAAACAACCTTAGATGCATTCGAAAGAAATATTAACGCTTGGTTTCCCAATATTAGAATAGCTGGAATCCATCCGGATAGATTTAGAAACGCTACTGCCGAAGAAGATTTGCTAGATATTGAAAAAATTAATCGATCAGGTGCAAATATTGTATTAGTAGGAAGAGGCTGCCCAAGACAGGAGATTTGGGTATCAGAACATTTAGGTAAAGTGAATGCGGCAATGATGGCAGTTGGTGCAGCCTTTGATTTTCATGCCGGCACGTTAAAACAAGCTCCATCCTGGATGCAAGACAATGGTCTCGAATGGCTGTTTCGTCTTATAAGTGAACCGCAACGACTTTGGAAACGTTATTTATTTACGAATTCTAAATTCGTAATGCTTTTTGTAGGAAAAAAATTAAAAATTGTTAACTAAATAGAGGTAATATGAATATTGCGTTAATTACAGGCTCTGCTGGCCTAATAGGAAGTGAATCAGTAGCGTTTTTCGCAGACAAATTCGATATAGTAGTCGGTATAGACAATAACTTACGTCAATATTTTTTTGGTGCTGAAAGCAGTACAGAATGGAATAGAAGCCGACTTGCGGAAATGCATTCAAACTATAGGCATTATAATGCCGACATTAGAAATATTGAGGAGTTAAGCCCAATATTCGAAGAATATAAATCCGATATTAAGCTAGTGGTTCATACAGCGGCCCAACCAAGTCATGACTGGGCTGCCAGGGAGCCATTTACTGACTTCACGGTCAACGCTAATGGAACCCTTAACATGCTCGAATTAACTCGGCAAAATTGTCCCGACGCAGTATTTATATTTACATCAACTAATAAAGTATATGGTGATAATCCAAATTATTTACCTCTAGTAGAAACAGAAACTCGCTGGGAAATAGCTGAAGATCATAAATATTTTAAAAACGGCATAGATGAGCATCTTAGTATAGATCATACAAAGCATTCCCTTTTCGGTGCATCTAAAGTAGCCGCTGATGTATTAGTACAGGAATACGGTCGTTATTTCGGGATGAAAACTGGTGTTTTCAGAGGAGGCTGCTTAACTGGTCCAAATCACTCCGGAGCGCAATTGCATGGGTTCCTTTCTTATTTAATGAAGTGCGCAATTACGGGTAACCATTATACAATTTTTGGATATAAAGGAAAACAAGTTAGAGATAACATTCACAGTTTTGATTTAGTAAATATGTTTTGGCACTTTTATCTAAATCCAAGAGCGGGCGAGGTTTATAATGCCGGGGGAGGAAGATATGCAAACTGCTCTATGTTGGAAGCCATAACTATTTGCGAGGAAATTACAGGCAACAAAATGGATTACAGCTATTCCGAAACAAATAGAATTGGAGATCATATATGGTACGTAAGTGATTTATCTAAATTTATAAACCATTATCCGGAATGGTACTGGACTTACGATTTAACCGCGACTCTTGGTCAAATTCATGATAGCATGTTATCGCGATTAACCAATTCCTAATACTCTCAAGTTTTCGCAGAAGTATGAATGCCAATTTGTTATTCAAGACTAGAGGCCTATTAGGGGAGGGTAGCATTTGGCACCATAACAGTAAAAAGCTTTACTGGGTAGATATTGAAGGCCGCTCATTTAATGTATACGATCCGTTTACCCAGAAGAATCAGTCCTACGACACGAAGAAAAGGATCGGCACTGTGGTGCCATCATCTAGCGATGATACGGTTTTATTGGCACTAGAAGATGGTATTGCATACTTGGATTTGACCAGTGGAAATATAATTTACAAGCTAAAAACGGATATTCATAAGAATAATAAGCGTTTTAATGACGGAAAGTGTGATCCGCAAGGACGGTTTTGGGTGGGTTCATTAACAATAGAGAACGCCACCAGCGATAACAAGCTATATTGCTTAACAAACAATTTTAAGCTGGAAGAAAAATTGGAGGGTTTGACAATCTCGAATGGAATTGCGTGGTCTACGGATAGTAACCTGATGTATCACATTGACACTCCAACCGGACAAGTTGCACAATTTGATTTTGATAAAACCAACGGGAATATATTTAATAAGCGCATTTCGATTAATATTCCTTCTGAAGATGGTTTCCCTGACGGCATGACTATCGACAGCGAAGGGATGCTTTGGATAGCACTTTGGGATGGATTTGGTGTTGCACGATACAACCCGGTGACTGGCAAGTTGCTAGATAAGGTCAATGTTCCTGTGCCTAAAGTAACCTCTTGTACATTTGGCGGTAAAGATTTAACTGATCTTTATATAACAACAGCAAGTTGCGAAATGACTGAGGAGGAGTTGAACATGTATCCGTTGAGCGGTTCACTGTTTGTTGCACATACTGAAATTAAAGGATGTCGTAGTTATAGTTTTGATTCTGGTCAGTTGTAAAAAGTTTTACCATAATCATCTGTGGGAAATGTAAGGGAATTTTTATCAATACCTTTAACATAATAAATAAACGTGATTGATTGAAACTATAATATTATTTCAAATTTCGCCATCATTAAGGTTAAAATTTACTATATTTGAAACGATTGATTAATAACTCTACCATATTTGTATGAATAAAAAGATCGCTTTAGTAACTGGTATAACTGGTCAAGACGGGGCTTATTTGGCCGATTTACTATTATCCAAAGGATATGAGGTACATGGCATAAAACGTCGTAGCTCCTTATTTAATACTGATCGTATTGATCACATCTACCATGATCCGCATGATGAAGATCAACGGTTTGTTCTACATTACGGTGATCTTTCTGATTCAACAAATCTTATACGTATCATACAGCAGGTACAGCCTGATGAAATCTACAACCTCGGTGCAATGTCACACGTTAAAGTGAGTTTTGATACACCTGAGTATACTGCTAATGCAGATGGAATTGGCACTTTAAGAATACTTGAAGCTGTACGTTTACTTAACCTGACTAAAAAAACGAAAATATATCAGGCCTCAACCTCGGAGCTCTACGGCTTGGTTCAAGCTGTTCCACAATCTGAAACTACGCCGTTTTACCCACGTTCACCTTACGCAGTAGCTAAGCTTTATGCATATTGGATAACTGTTAATTACCGCGAAGCATATAATATGTTCGCCTGCAATGGGATTTTGTTTAATCACGAAAGCCCTTTGCGAGGTGAAACCTTTGTTACCAGGAAAATTACCCGTGCAGTTGCTAAAATAGCTATGAAACTGCAGGATAAATTATACCTGGGTAACTTAGATGCGCAACGAGATTGGGGGCATGCAAAAGACTACGTTGAAGCTATGTATCTGATATTGCAGCAAGATGTCGCAGAAGATTTTGTGATTGCGACTGGTGTTACTACCACAGTACGCGAGTTTGTACGCCTTGCGTTTGCGGAAGTAGGCATCGAAGTTGAATTTAAGGGCACAGGTGAAAACGAAAAAGGGTATGTAGTCAAATGTTCTAAGCCTGAATTTCAACTACAAGCGGGCGCTGAAGTAGTCTCTGTTGACTCAAAATACTTCAGACCAACAGAAGTGGAGTTGTTAATAGGAGATCCGACAAAATCAAATGAAAAATTGGGCTGGAAACCTAAATATGATTTGCAAGCTTTGGTAAAAGAAATGGTTGCTGCAGACGTAGAGTTATTCCAAAGAGAGAAATTATTAAAGGATTCGGGATACCAGATAAAAAATCAATTCGAATAATCCAGTGAATGTTAAAGCTAGACCAAGCTTATGTTTATGGACATGATGAAATAAATGCGTTCCGCACTTATTAATTGAGGTGAAAGCAAATTAATATAAAATGAACCCCAATTTGCGTATTTAATATTAAGATATCGGTCTAAACGTTAGCAAATAGGACATTTTATTACTCAACTACAGCTAGGTACTACACATGGAGTTAAGATATAAATATCGGTTTAATTTCTTCCGTTTTATCAACGAAGTCATTTTGCTGACTATAAGTTTCGTACTCTCATTTTATATTTTAAACCGGGTTTATCATAGAGATTTCTTTATGATAAACATCTGGATGCTTCCGCTACTTATCATAGGCTGGTATTTCTCTTCGCGATCAACAAAATCCGCCGATGACTTAAATTCAAAATCAATTACTGCTACATTATACAAAATAGCAAACAGTATCTTTGTTCAATTCTGCCTTGTTATCTTGTTTTTCTTCACATCACATCAAACCTACAATAGCAAGCGTTTTTTGCTCTTCTATATAATATTGTTAAGTATACTGGTACCGCTCGAAAAACTTTTATATAAAAAGACTCTTTTATACTTACATAAAAAAGGTGTCAATCGAAAACGAATACTCATTGTCGGAGGTGGACGAACGGGTATGCAGTTTTCTGATATAATCACTAGAAACGATCATCTTGGTTATGAAATTATTGGTTTTCTCGATGATGAGAAGAAGAGTCATCTTAATGGACAGTACTTGGGGCCTACCAGTAAAATAGATGAGTACCTTGCTTCGGGAACCCCTGAGTTTGATGAGGTTGTAGTAGCTCTTCCGAATAGCGCGCATAACAAGATAAAACATATAGCTAGTGTAGTTGGAAGGAACACGATTAAATTACGGATTATACCAGCTTATCATGAATTAATAAACTCGCAATATAATGTAAGTATATTTAACGGCTTTCCCATGATAACTCTAAGGCATGAGCCTTTAGACGAACTTCATTTAAGGGTAATTAAACGTCTTTTCGATATTGTATTTAGTTTTTTTGTATTGATCCTGGTATGCTCTTGGTTGTTCCCTTTAATAGCTTTGGCAATTAAGCTTACTTCTAAGGGTCCAATATTTTTTGTTCAGGAGCGTTGGGGAAAGAAAAACAGAAAAATTAAATGCTACAAGTTTCGTTCAATGTATGTGCGTTCCAAAGATGTTGACGAGGTTAGTGGAAAATATCAGCAGGCCAAAAAAAATGATCCTCGAATAACGAAAATCGGAGGATTTTTAAGGAAATCTAATCTGGACGAATTTCCACAATTTTTCAATGTGTTTTTTGGGGATATGTCTGTTGTGGGCCCGCGCCCCCATCCTACCCCCTTGAACCTAGAATCAAAGGAATTAATAGATAATTATCTTGTTCGTCATTTGGTAAAACCGGGTATTACCGGATGGGCACAAGTAAATGGTTTTAGGGGGGAAACAAGCGATCCATCTTTAATGAAGGCACGTGTAAATTATGACATTTGGTACATTGAAAATTGGAGTTTACTGCTGGACTTAAAAATTATTTTTTTAACGTTTTGGAAAACCATTGTCGGTGATAAAAACGCTTTTTGATCCACTGTATTTAGTAGCTCCACTCCAAATTATACTACGGTAAATCACATTATCGGTTATCTTAAATAAGGCTGAATTGCTAAAAACACAAAAAAAGCATAATTTAGCGCACGAAAGCCGATACATGCCTTTTCATTTAAGTGTTTAACAATCTTAAGAATTACGTGTTGTAAGTTCTTAATAACATAGATTCGTTCCGCAACTAACAAAATGGATGTATAATCAGCATCACCAATAGTAGTTCCGCTAATAATTAGGTGCATGTTGCTGTTTATAAAAAGATTTTAGTTAATTACGTCTAAATGGTGCATCGCTACTCAGCATTTATTAAAACTGTAAATCTTATTGTCGATTACGTAGTCCTAAATATCGGCATGGTGTTAGCCTACTATATCGAAGTACATAAATTTGAAATTTGGCCTCCCAGCCAACATGCACTTCCAATTGTTTTAGTATTTAATTTAACCTGGCTGTTGTCTGCAAACCTTACAAGATTATACAGCGAGGTATTGAACAAAGACTCGGTAAATACATTCAGAAATATCGCTAAAACTTACTTAATATTCGTTGCGCTCATCGCTATTATAGCTTTAGTGATAGGGGTTGAGGCATACCGTATTACTTATATGTACTTAGTTGTTTCGGCAGTACTGTTTGGAGTTTTATTATGTTCATGGAAATTGGTGTTCCTCGGCATCCGCAAGAGTAATCGTGCATTATTATTCGATTCCAGAAAAGTTGTTATAATTGGCAGCGGTCGCATCAGCAATGATCTGTATAATTTTTTTATAGGGAATCCAGATAGAGGGTATAAATTAATGGGCTTTTTTGATGATAACTATTATGATACTGAAGCTAACGATCTTTATCTGGGATCAATAAATGAGTGTATTACATACTCCTTAAAACATAACATAGCAGAAATATTTTGTGCGCTGCCGGTATCGGAGTCAAAAAAAATCGAAAAGCTTTTGGGAGAGGCAGAAAAGAATCTAATACGATTTAGAATTGTGCCAGAGTATTATGATTACGGTATAAAGCCGGTATTAGTGCAGAGTTTTGGAAATATTCCTGTCATATCCGTACGGACAGAACCTCTTGAGAACTTGCTCAATAGATTTTGCAAAAGACTTTTCGATATCTGTTTCTCTCTACTTATAATAATATTCGTTTTCAGCTGGATCTATCCCATCCTGGCGATCTTAATTAAGCTCGGCTCCAAAGGTCCGGTACTGTTTAAACAACTACGTTCTGGACGAGACAATAATCCTTTTTGGTGTTATAAGTTTAGGAGTATGCTAATAAATAGCGATAGCGACAGCAAGCAAGCTGTGAGAAATGATAAACGGGTTACCAGAATTGGCGCATTTATGCGACGAACTAGTATTGATGAGTTACCACAGTTTTTTAATGTTTTAATTGGGAACATGTCAACAGTTGGTCCAAGGCCACATATGTTGAGCCATACCATACAATATTCAAAGTTAATAGATAGATTTATGGTAAGACATTTTCTTAAGCCAGGTATTACCGGATGGGCACAGGTAAAAGGTCTTAGGGGCGAAACATTATCCACCGAGATGATGCTTAAGAGAGTTGAAGCAGATGTGTGGTACTTAGAAAACTGGTCGTTCCTTTTAGATCTTAAAATAATTTTCCTAACTGTTTGGAACAGTATTCGCGGTGATGAAAAGGCTTTCTAGCTATAATTTATCCCAACCGGTGGTATTATATCGCCCATGCCAAAACTTCATCATCAGAGAGCCAATCACACTTGAAGGCTTTCTTTCGTTAGACATAATTTTATTTAACGCATCAATTAAATTATGCTCCATGTTAGAGTAACTCATCGTGTCAATTATTTCTAAAGATTTTCTGCTCATACTTACTTTCAAACTTTGTTCGGCTGTTACAAACTTTAATATGCTACGAGCAATATCCTTAATATCAAACGCATTAAAACTGTACCCATTTATCCCTTCCTGCAGTAAATCTTCAGTCGCATTTATAGTCTTACTTAATAAAACTGGTAGGCCGGTAGCCATCGCTTCATTGACAACTAACCCCCACGTTTCAGAAAAACTAGGCAATACAAATGCGTCTGCACTTTGTAGATATTGCGGAAGTTGGGTGTTAGGTATAGCCTTTTTCAATTGTACAGTTTGCAGCTGCAAATCCTTTATTTTTTGTGTAAGATGTTCCTTTTCAGGTCCGTCGCCTACAATCAATAATTGATAACCTGTATTTTCTTGCTCAACAATTTGCCAGGCCGTAAGCAGTCCAGTCAAATTTTTTATTGGCACCATGCGAGCCACACAGATTATCGTATTACTTAATCTCTCACCTACAAGTGCTCTATTAAAAAAAGCATTGTCTATAGTAGCAAATCCATGAAAGAAGGTTAAACCCTTTTTTTTAAATCTTACGAATTCTCTATCGTAACTAGGTGAAGGTAACCATAGTGCATCCGACTCACCTATTATTACGTTTTTCACCCATTGTACCACAAAGTTGCGCTTTACTTGTGACGGTTTGGCATCATCAAACATGATAAACCTCTTACCTTCTTGTTTAGCCCATGCAATACCCAGCGCACCAGCATAAAAAACAATTGAAGGACCAATTATAACATCTGCTTGCAAAATGTCGAGACGATCAAAGATAGCCTTCTTTATATATCTTTTATTTAACTCCGGTGCGCTCTGATGAGGAAACAAACACCACCACCATTCATTATTGTTTTCTGCCTCATCGAACGTATAAGGAGATCCTTTGCCAAAAAGTTCGATAGCATAAAGTTCAATACCCTGATCTGCCAATGAAGTATGCAAGTATGTAAGCCTGCTCTTCCAATATACTCTAAAATCGTTATTTAGGATTACAACCTTCACTTATCAATTTTTTTTAAATTATCCCAAATGAAAGGAAAAAGCGTTTTCATCCACAATTTAAATACTGCACCACTATAATCAGATGGGAAGTGCTTTTTAATATAAAACAAATACTCATTATAAGCCAGGCCTTTAACGCTATATAAATAATTTACCCGTTGCCTTAGGCTGTGCTTACCTGACAGCCAATTGGGACCATGATCATCTTCACAAAAACCATAATAACCAGGAGCTAGTAGAACTTTAACTCCTGCCTTAAAAGCTGTAAGAGTATAATCGTAGTCTGCAAGATAGTGAGTATATGCTCCCTCAAATATCCCAATTTTATGAACCACAGCTGCACTAACCAAAAAAACATTAGCATTACCCAGGTGACACGGTTTCAAAACTTGTTCATCAGGTTCAACAAGGTAATAAGCAGCGTGATTGAGGCGATTTAGCAGATGGCCGCCGTACGTAATCTTTTTAGTGATAGCACTTAATGTTGAGCCTATTAAGATGCTTTCAGGACCAGCTAATTGGTAACTAGCTATTAAACGCTTTAGAGATCCTTCTATCAGAATTACGTCGTCATTACACAATAAGAAAAGATCATACTTTTTTTGGTCCACCGCATGTTTCCATAATACCCGCATTCCGCCAGCCCAAAATAAATTGCCGGTACCGTTGATGATTCTGACTTCAGGATAAATTGCTTTTACAGAATCACTGGTCCCGTCGGTTGATCCGTCATCAAGCAAATAAACATCCCAGTTGTCTGCAGAAAATGTTATCTCTTTATATAAGCTAGCTAAAAAGCCCAGAGTTTTTGTCTTTCTGTTGTGGCAACTTATAAGAACTGCACAACTAAAATCAAATCCTTCCATAAGCATACTCGGATTCATCCTCCTCGTCATTCAGAGGACCATTTAACGGCTTCTGCTTTGGCTGGATAAACAACAGCATCATAACTAACGGCAAAAACAAAATAGGCTCACCGAAACTTAACACCAAAAGAATCAAAATACAGTAACCGATATTCTCCCATCTTAAAACATATGGTTTGCAAAATCGAACATACCTGATCAATAGATATAGCAAACCAATTAAACCAAACTTGGCAAGAAAATCAAACACGCCGTTAGAAATATTAACTGTATAAGACTTATTTAGAACCTCGTTATACCTATTACTTACACCCGTAATTAATTTTGCGCCGAATTGATCATAAATGTAAACCATACTGGAAAACCGATTAAGCGGTATTTCCATCCTGTTATGATGGTAATACTTCTCCAATACTTTTAATCGATTCAGATCGCGCATGTCCTCTTTGTAAGTATCAACAATTTTGTCTCCAAGAAAAGGGATGAACACAAAAGCAAGTATTAGAGCCGGGACAAGGAGCAATACATATATATTCACCTTCGGCGATCTAAAACGATAAGCCATGAAAAATAAAACTATCAGCCCAAGATAGTTTGTAGTTGAAAAAGTGGTGATGTTTGCTATGATTAAAATGATGGCCACCTTATCAAACCTAAATTTATTAAGAAAGAAGTGAAACATTAATGTGATAACCAAAAAGCATCCAAATGCCCCGGGCTCCCAAACAAACCCCGAGTTGCTAAAGTCATGAAAGCCTTGAGTGAACGTAAAGAACAGAATGTTTGAATACCCCGGTATTGTATTACCAGTTGGAAAGTTAAGGGCGGAGAATGCTTTAAACATGGCCTCTCCAGATATAAGTTGCAAAGCATAGAACACAAATGACAATAATGTCAAGTGGGTCATCACTTTTACGATGTTTGCTAACAGCTTTTCTTTTAAAACAACGCAAAAAAGGAAGCTTAGTAAAACATATTTTAAAAGGAATAAAAGGTCGCTTAAAAGAAAATCTGTTTCTAAGTCATTCACAACAAAGAACCTAAAGCAAACAAATACAATGAACACGGCAGCAAAGATCAAAAACGAAATAATTGGTTTCTTAGTAAATTCCTTACGATTAACAGCCACTACAAGTAAAATCCCTATTACGGCAACCCACCCTATCATACTTGATGATAAAATGTTTGCGTTTGCGGAGATTAGCAGGAAAAGTAGAGTAATAAAATAATTGAGATTAAAAGTCTTATTTCGCATTAGGGTTAACTTTATTGCAATTTAGCAGTATCTAGATTATAAATGATTCGCTGGAATCTGTGTTAGAAAAGCTTCCACGTTATCAAACAAGTGACTATGACGCTTTATTTTTTCAGTGTCCCAATCCCACCATTTGAGTGTTAAGAGCTTAGAAATTTGCTGCTCATCAAAACGGTAACGCATAAGTTTGGCTGGTATGCCACCATGAATAGAGTATGGCGGAACATCTCTGGTAACAATAGCTCCTGCTGCGATAATGGCGCCGTCTCCAATTGATACTCCATCCATTATCAATACATTATTTCCAATCCACACGTCATTTCCGATGGCTACAATGTATTTATCATCAGCATAAATGTGTTCATCAAACCTGTTTTCTATTACGAACGAGAAGCCAGCTTGCATCCTGGTTGAAAAAAAAGCGGGGTGGGTAGACACAAACTTTTTAGATGGATGAGTACCAAGACCCGTTTGTACGTAACTACCTATAGAACAGTATCTACCTATTTTGGCTCCCTTAATTGTACTGTTTCCGGATATATAAGTACCAAAACCCACGGTTGAACTCGCAATAAAGGCCTTGTCTCCAACAAAATTATTGCCTTCAAACTTGTTTTTCATATCCAAAGTTACAGCTCGGCCAATCTTTACAGCAATTGGATGATACTTAAGTCTGAAATAATTACGTTTAATCCAGTCTTTCATTTTCAGTAAAAATAAGATTTTTACAATGAGGTAGAGGTAATAATGAAATATTTGAGCGATTTACTGCGAACAGTTGAAAAAGCGGGAGTAAAAACTAACTGATATGCTATCTTCGAGTGAAATTAATACCTGTAGCATTATATGAAATCTAATAAAAATAAAACGAAAGGGTTTCTTCTTATTGACAAGGTTGTACTTGCACTAAATCTGATCGTCTCTATTGCGTTAATTATAAGTTACTTTGCACCATCGACAGATCCCAGAGACTCAACATTTGTGGCTTTACTTGGGTTTGGTATGAATATCTTGATTATTGCTGACGCATTATTTATTGTTTATTGGGCGTTCCGCAAACCATTGTTAATGTTAATTCCCGTTTTATGTATCCTCATAGGGTTCCAATCCATTAGCTCACAAATCGGGTTTAACTCAAAAACAAACATTGGTTCTAAAGCTGCACCTGATGTTATCCGAATCATGCACTTTAACGTGCGTGAATTTAAAGGAATTGACAAATTTGCTGATCTCCCGATCGAGAATGAAGTTTTCGATATCATTAAAAATGTCCAACCTGACGTATTAAACATGGTTGAATTTTCAAAGTGGAAAGCTAACAAGGATTCAATTAGCCAGCAGCTTGTGGGCCCACAAGGCTTAAAAAATTATTATTTTAAGGAATTCAAAAAAATAACACCTTATGACACGACGGGAAATGTCATATTCTCTAAATATCCTATAATCAATTCAGGAGTTGTAGATACAGGAAAATACTTAAACACTAAAGCAATATTTGCAGACCTCAAGTTCGACAAAAAAATATTTCGGGTATACTGCATCCACTTAGCCGCTGTAACAATTAAAACCAAGGAAAAAGGACGCATGCTGCACGGAAAAGTTGATGTCGAAAAGTCGTCTTTCGTTGTGAACAAACTGGAAAGTGCCTTCTTAAACAGAAGTTTTCAAGTTAGCAAGATAAAACGACATATAGAAAAATGCCCTTATCCTTACGTCATTACAGGAGACTTTAATGACACACCTAATTCTTATGCAGTGAACGAGTTGGGCGATGGATTAAAAAATGCTTTTGAAGAAAAAGGGGCTGGATTTGAAACCACCTACTACAGCTCTTATCCCTTACACATTGATTATATTTTTCTAACCCAGCAATTTGAGGTGCTAAACTATTCTGCAGTTGACAAGAAAGTATCGGACCATAAAGCGCTGGTAAGTGATGTAAAGTTGAGGTAATTAACACAAAAAATTGTCAACAAACTTTTCCATAACATTGTCTACGTTTAAATATTCAAGCGCATATCTTCTTGCATTTTCACGTTTTCTCTGCAACTCGCCGTCAAGTTTTATGTCTAATATCTGTTGCACGAGAATATCTTGCATGTCCTTGTCTTGTGATTTAACGACATAGCCGAAATCGTACGTTGTAACCATCTCATGTAAAGACGTGCCTTCAGAGGCAGTAACAATACTTGCCCCCCCTACAGCTAATATCGTTGTAAGTTTTGATGGCATTACTAAATCTCCAGCATCTGATATTTGGAGTACCAGATGAATATCCGCCATATTTAAAAACTCGTTAAATACCTCTTTTTGCTGAACTTGTAGGAAAGATATGTTCCCGAGCCCCATTCTTGAAGCCTGTTCCTGAAGCTGATCTTTATAGGGGCCTGATGAACATATTATAAACTTGACGTGATCATGATTTATAAGTTCTTGCGCGGCAACAAGAATGCGCTCGAGACGTTGTTTTACACCAACAGCGCCTGAATAAAGATATATAATATCATCTGCCTTATACCCCCACTTAACCTTTAACTTATCCCTGTTTTCTAACGGAAAAAAATAGTTAGTATCTACCCAATTGGGGAAAAAAATTATTTCGCGATCAACCTTTGCTCGAATTTTCTTTATCATGCCGGTCGATATACTGCTCACAAAATCTGCCCGCTTAAGGATGTTGTATTCTACTTTAAACAAGCCAGCTAATATTCGTTTTTTAGAAAAAAGCTTCAGATCGCGGGCAGCTTCAATCTGCATATCTTGTATGTGATAAAGAAGCTTACCCCCAGTTACTGACCGCAACATTAGCCCTAAATATGCCAAATGAAAAGGCGGAGCTATAGTAACAATAAGATCAAATCTTGCTTTTGTAAATATGATCTTAAAAACTATAAAAAACTTTGCGACCCAAAATGAAAAATCCTGGAGAGCGCGTTGTTTACCAGTAGGGTCGCTTGGAATATAAGATGGGCACCGGTAGATAGTAAGAGAGCCTCCGCTTTTCTCGTTATAGAAAGTTTCTTTTTTATACCACCTGTTTGTATATGGTTCCTGAACTTTCCAGTACGGATAATAAGGAAAAGTGGTGATTACAGTGCAATCATGTCCCCTCCCAACGAGCCAGTTAATCATTTCACCGTTGTACTTTCCAATACCTATAGGTTCGGGAGCAAAGTTATGGCTAATTAATAATATCCTTTTTTTATCCATCTAAAACTGCGCCTCCGGCTTAGCAAGTATGCTCGTTGGCTATAAAACCCTTAAAGATAAAAATTTTATGAAGTATATCGCACGCGACAATGCGTTACCATGTGATAAATCAATCTTATTAAACAAGGTAGTTTTAGCTATGTGCAAATAATTACAAGAAGCTTTAATCTAAACGTTATCACGCCCCCTTAGGAGTTCACGTGTTTTTAATACAATAAAATACTCATAAATGGACAGCATAGTAGTATATGTAAATCCAACAGCACCATCCATGAAAGCTCTTTTTACCATAATCATATACAACCATCTAACAACAGGTCTGCCAGGCAATTTATAGAAAAGGCCTTTTTGATGATACCTGCGTTCAGTAAAGTCACTACCAAATAAAGCTTTCGATATAGAAAAATTTTGACCAGTGGTCAATTGCTGAATTCGCATTTCTGCTTCCTTATCAGCGTAATTTAGATGCCTGCTAAACCAAAATTTTATTCCCTTGCTAAATGGATAATGATCTAAATACCCCCTTATCCTGCCCACATTACCATCCGGAATCGATAATGGATTTACCAGCCTTTCGTATCTCATTTTTTCCGGCCGGAACAAACGCAAATAAAAAGGCGATACCTGCGCATGTTTAAGCCATTTGCCGTTCCAGGCAAAGTCTCTTCGCTGTATCTCAAACGCCACTACGCTGGTATCTTCTGGCACTTGCAAAATAGCTTCTTTTAAAGTTGTGGATACTCGTTCGTCAGCATCAATATATAGTACCCACTTGTGTTTAAACGTAATGTTCTTCAAGCCCCAATTTTGATGAGCAGCCCAGTTATCGAACGTTCGCTGCGTTACATGCGCACCCGCCGATGCTGCTAGTTGAACAGTGTGATCTTCACTAAATGAATCATAAACATGTATGTCATCGCACCATTTCACCGACTCCAAACAACCCGGTAAATCCTGTTCTTCATTCTTTGTGAGGATAAGTACTGATACCATGGTTTGTTAAATGTTGAAAAAGGTTGCATTCTGTTCTATATGCTTTTCATTAAACATAGAGCAAAGTAAAACACTTTGGGGAAAATCCTCAATTAGCTTTTCAAAAACATCTTGAGGTGTTTCGTCGGTTTTTATTCCGCGTAATATTGAAAATAAAACGTTCGGTTTGTTGTGCCGTTCTGATAAAGTAGATTGATATGCCGTATCGTAAAACGGTTTATTAAATTGAAGCAAGTCAAAATGATGTAAATAGGGCTCGTGCATTTGTTTATCAAGTAAGTTAAAAGCCAGGCCAAAAGCCCGGATTTTACCTGACTGCTTTAAAGCTTCAGCAGCCCGTAATACTTCATCTATGTCATTAATAACACAAACAGGTTCGTGTACAAAAAAATAGTCCAGATAATCTGTTTTCAAGTTTCTTAAGCTTTGCTCCAGACTATCAACCATCTCTTTAGCGGTGATCTCCACCCGATTATGAAAACGGTCAGCTATTGTACTAACAGGAGCGCCTTTATCGGCAACGATTTTTTTATCAGCAGTTTTACTTTTTAACAACCGTACTACAGGCTTAATAGGCTTCAATAGCTTTGCTTTCCAATTTGCTTTGATACCAAACTTGCTGGCAATAACTACATCCTTTCTCCTATCTTTCAGGATATTCCCTACGAAAGATTCAGCTTCTCCGTACCCGTACGATCTTGCAAGATCAAAATAATTAATTTCATGGGCTAGCGCGCTATGCACAGCACGACGAGCTGTTGAAGAATTTATAGCCCCAAGGATAGAAGCACAGCCGAAGCCAAGCTTGGAAGAGATTATTCCATTACATAACTCGACCTTTCTCATGTTTTTTCCGTTAAAAAGTTTGCCAAACGAGCGGCAACCACGCCCAGGAAAAAGGTTGGATTGGCTTGGCTGGAGGTAGGGAATACCGAGCTACTGCATACATAAACATTGCTTGTGCCCCAAAGTCTTAAATCTTCATTTACCACACCTTTTTGTGCCGACGAAGCTATTCTTGTTGTGCCTGATTGATGTATTCCATCTTTTGACATTAATCGTATAGCATCTTTTAATTCATCTTGCTTAAACCAATAAATAAGCTCGCCACATTTATTTTCGCGTAGATAGTCATCAAGAATTTCGTGGACCTTTATGACAGAATTTATATCATCGTCGCTTAAAGAATACCTGATTAACATTGTTTCTCCATCATCTGCTAGCTCCATCAGGTTGCTGAAGACAGGCTGCTGTTCCGCATGAAAATGCAGTGCATATTCATTGTCGGGGCTATATAAGAAAACACCGGGCAACTTGCGTTTTGACAAGTACCTTTTGTAAAAAATAGAAGCAGGAGTTAACAAAGAAGAAGGAAACTGCTTTAATACATTAGCAATGTGCTTAGTAACCCCAAAAACTTTACCCTTGGTGACTGATTGAGCAATCGCTGGCGGTGCAAGTTTTTTCCCCAATACAGGTGTTATCATTGCTAAATACATGAATGACATTGCTCCACTACCGTGTGATGGATCGTAGTATAGAGGGTTGTCCAACCAAATAGCCGTGTTTGATAAATTATGTTTTTTCAAAATTTCATCAGTAAACTGAAACCGTCTTCGCAAGTAAACGCCGTCTTTATCTACAATAAAGCCAAAATCTGTTTTTTGGGGATCGCCATAGAATTTAACCGAAGCAATTTTTCCTGACAAGTGGCCCTGGTAATATCTTCCCAGGGACGGTGGTGTAAAACCTAAATTAGAAAACAACTGAACATTTCTCAGCAAGATTCGAGTAGACTCTTGCGCCCCGGCAGCAATAACATAATCACCAGCTTTAATTGTCACCAGCTCACCTGTAAAGACCTGTCTTATATCGAGGGTTTCTACCCTATTGGCCGTATTTGGATTAAAAAACGACCTCGCTTCAAAGCTGCTTAAAAAGTGAATATTACTGGCTAGCTTAATATCATCTCTGTATCTTTCTCCAAACCTGGTTGGCATGCTCCAGCGCTCAACTTCCGAGTCTATTATAACACCCTCAATAAAATTTTCAGCAATTCTGCTATGCTTCAAATTTATGTTATTGCTTATGTTGAACACTGGTTCACCACATTCAAAATATTTGGCGGAAATTTCTGAGTACTGGAGGGCGTCATTATAAAACGCCATGTCCCAGGTACAGTTTTCTCCCACAATATCGCGTTGTTGAAAATCTATAGGGTTATAATTTACACAACGCCCGCCCCATGTTTGTGTGGTGCCACCGAACATTTTATTAGTTGTCTCATACGGAGTGTGATGATTAGCTATATTTTCAATTACAATTGAATCATCAAGAGCGTTTTTTCCCTCGCTTTTGAAACTGCCGTATTCTACTAATAGAACGGTCTTGTCCGGGTTGAGTTTAGCGTACTCGAGCGTTAAAATTATGCCTCCTGGTCCACTACCTATCACGCATAGATCGTACCTATCCTGTAGGTCTTTGTGACTTAACAAAATCATTTTACAGGAGCTATATTTAATACGTTACTACGCGCTTTAATTGCCTGAGCAGGATTACCTGTATATACTGTCCATGGTTCGAGATCTTTAGATGCAACAGCAGCAGCCCCTAATACAGAACCTTCATAACATGTTACCCCTGGCAGAACAACTGCCTTTGCACATATCCATACATAGGGTTCTATATTAATCTTCTTTTTAAGGTAGGTGAAATTCGCGCTATTGTAATCATGAGTTGCGCCACATATGTAACTGTCCTGAGATAGAATTGAATGGTGCCCCAGGTATAAGCCACCCGGATTGTAGATTTCTACTCCTGAAGCTATAGTAACTACATCCTCAGTTTTAAGCAGCCATGGTGCCCATATTTTGCAATTTGGATATATAAAGTTTGTTTTTCCAATCTCTGCTCCAAATAATCTCAAAACAGCAACACGCCACTTGTGCAAAGCATTGGGGGTCCACCTGCAAAGTAACAGCCACACCGCACTCCAAAGTACCCTCTTCAATTTATTACTCATAGAAAAGGACGGGCGTATATAAGCGTCGTCACTATTTTGGTCATGAGAAATAAACATCTATATGCAATTTTGAATATTACTGTTCAAATTTACGCTTTTTCTTTAGAGTGAACTGCTACGATTCCGAGCTCATCGTTACCTAATATTTTAACCAATTCCTTCACCGATCTTTCTACAGTAAAACACTTTTTGTAAACTTCACGGGCGTTTAGTCTCATGTTTTCTTTATCATTTTCAGTAATTTCAATCCAAACTTTAAGTTGGGAGTTAATGTCTTCCTGATCATCATTCACTACAATTCCACCAGCGCCCTCTTCAATTTCCTTCCAAATATTTATCTCATTTGTGATAAGAACAGGCTTCGCGCACGCCAAAGCTTCCACAACAGCAATACCAAAATTTTCCTGATGGCTGGGTAAAACAAAGGCATCGCAAGTGTAAAGCGCTCCCCATTTTGCATCACCCTTAAGCATGCCAGGAAAGTACACGTGTTCCTTCAATAAGTCACTATCGTTTACCGCCTTTAATATACCTTTTCCGTAAGCTGTATCCAGACCTGGCCCGGCAATCACTAAAGCTGGTAAACTTTTGCCGGCACCTTTAGCACCTTCAAGTAATTTTAAGTAAGCGTTAACTAAAAGATCCACCCCCTTTTTCCTGTGTATTCGGCTCAAAAAAAGTAAAAAAGGTCTTTCCTGCGGCTTATTGCATCTTTCCAGAAAAGCAAACTTCATATTTGGTTTGTATTCCGGCGGCTCTACTATGCCGTAACCTACATTTATCTCTTGTTTTGGGTGGTACGGAGAAAAGGTTTGCCTTGCTAATTCAAGTTCCATCTGACAAGTGAACAACAACCCATTGGCATCATTTACAACCCTGCTTTCTACCAACTTCCAATAAAACCAATTACGTACAGCTTTCAACTTTCTATCTGGTGCGTTTTGAAAATAGGGGTCAAGCATACCATGCGGCATAACGTACAACTTAGGTAAATAATGCTGTCCTTCTGCTTTCTTGTTTTGCTTTTGTAGTGTTCGCCAAACACTCCAGCCGGCGTAGCTTGAATAAAGCCACAAACCATTGATAATTATATTGTCAAACCGGCCCATGTTGTTTAGCAGCCATGGCCTTAATTTATCTGAATATTGCCACGGACCTACTGCAGGACCCAACGCGTGAATAGGAAAATCATCCATTCCCAGGAAAGAGCTTTTGGGATCGTCGAGACTCACTACTTCCCTGCTAATCCCATATTCCATTAAACCAGGATTAGTATTTCTGATACCCTGGCAGGGTCCGCCCTGAGCTGGGTCCATACTCCCGATGATGTGCAGTAGCTTCATTTGCCCAAATTTGGATTAGCTAAAAGCTCTAAAATAGCTGCTTCTACCTCGTTAACTGTTATTGACAAGATGCATTTTTTCTTTTGCACGAGACAAACATCCAGCAGGCAGCCAGCACAATCAGTTTTATGGTAAATTATTCTGTTGTTTCGGCCGCGTGGAAACCACTGACCGGGTAACTGCCTTGCTGAGAATATACCTACGCATGGTGTGCCTACACAAGCTGCCAAATGCATTGGTCCGCTATCATGACCAACAAAAACTTGCGCGCTCTTGAGTACTAACCCGGATAATCGTGGAGAAACTTTGCCGCACAAATTTAATGATCCTTGTCCCCAATCTGTGACGTATCGTTGCGCCTGGTCAAATTCATCCGGCCCACCTATCATTATAAGTTGCCACTTTGTGAGGATGCTTTTCAGGCGGCTAATAAGCGCCTGCCAATTACTTTCTCCCCAGTCATTAACTGGGCTTTTTGTACCAGTACTTATTACAATAACCGGCTTATCGCTATCAATATTTAATACTGCTGCTTTTGCAGCATTTATCTCGGCTACGCTAAATTGCAGATCCCAATTTCTATCATCATTAAGATCAATAGTTCCTAATGTATTTACCCTGCGTGCAAGCCGTTTTGCCTCCCACTCTAACATGCCTGTGTTTACGTCCTGAACTGTCAGGTAATCAGCAATTGTATTTGGCAACCCAACAATACGTTTCACGCCTGCAGCTTTAAAAAACAACCTGTCTCTCAATACAGTTGCCTTAGCTTTGGTGAGGTTGTCTGCACCTCTTACGCCCACCAGGTAAATTACTGTATCTATTTCAAGTGCCCGAATTTGCTTAATTAAACCAAAAAGCGTTCTGACACTTCTGGTACCAACTGGATAAGGCAGTGTACGATTAAAAAAAAATCCAGTTTCCAATACACTTTCCAGAGGTGCGGCTTTACTTTCAACAGGTTTATTGGTAAGGAGGGTTATGTCTGCATCAGGGTAGCAGTGCCTTATTAGGTGAAAAACGGGCAGTGCGATAATCGTGTCGCCCAAGCTTCCCAAGCGGTAAATTAAAATCCTTTTAGAAGGAACAAGCATATTTATGCTGTTGTTTCTGATTCGTTTTCGGTTGATACCCTATCTCTCATAGCAGCTATAGTAAGTCCCCCCATAATCACACCAAACCCCAAAGCTGTTGGCTGCGCCCACTGACCTTGAGCTACAGCCTGAAAGCTCACACTAACAATAATCCAGGGCAGTAGATTATTGAACTTTAATCTTTTATAAGCTTGATAAAGCATCTTTAAACTTACACTCATCCGCACTCCTATAGCAGTAAGCCCCAAAACTGTGCCCATTTCGCCAATTAAACGACCCCATTCTCCTTCTGATATCAAAAATGTGTCCGATCTGCCAATAAGCAGTTTAGCTCCGGCATTAGTGCCCATACCCACGCCAAAACCAAAAAACGGCAGGTCAGGGTTGAGGAACGGCTCGAAAATGCTTGCTCCTATCCTGTTTGAAATAGTGTTATCCAAAGTTCCTTCACTACCCTTAGCGTCATCAAAGCGACTGGTAAGTACATCTATGGCATTCTTGAAGAATTCCAGATTGCTTAGCAATGCAACAATAATTATCAATCCCAGAACGGCAATAAACATGCGACCTAACAATCGTGGAGTTCTGGCAATAGAGGCAAGCATGAAAAACCCGGATAATACCGTTTGAATTAATAATCCTCTACTGATTGACAATGGAATAGCTGCAATAAAGGCAATGGTGGCAGCAATTAACAAGAAGCGGTTAACCTGCTCCATGTTCAGCCAGAAGTACATTACAAAAACGCCCACCAACGACCAAAACTGGGTATTGCCTGTAGTGAACGAAAATGTTCCCGGCGGCCGGTAATAACCCAACGCCCCGCTAAATCCTCCACCTAACGAATCAGCACCAATTCCTTTATTCACATAAGCCGACTGAGGGCTATAAAATTGAAGAACGATAAGTAAAAACATTGGAAGTGCAATCCAGAGCACAATTCGCCCTATTTGTATTACATCTTCTTTATCAAATACTTTCCCAATTAAGAATATAAGCGGAAAATGAAGTAATAAAATCCGGCACCCATAAGCAGCTACAGATAAATTCCTGTGCCCTAACAGCAGCGTTGTGAACAACGCACAAAAGCCAACAAATACCATCAAATAAAAGTAAATGCTTACAGGTAAGTAATTGTTTCTCCAGGCAAATATTAACAACCATATAGCAACGGGGTCTCGGACAACAAGCAGAGGAGTTGCCAAGCCGGGCAAAACCCATTTACGCAATGCGCCTTCTACTATCAAAAGAATAAAATATATCCATATTCCTTTTCTTAAAGTTGCAACAGCCGTTTCCTTATTTAACCCCTCATTTAGTGTAAAAGCAGAACTCTTAGCTAAAAAGCTTGTGTTACTTCCGGGGTATATATCATTTTCAGATTCAGTCATAAAACCTAAAAGTACTTATTTATTATCGATAATAGCATTCACCAACTCACGTCCGTAGTTTTCCCATGTTCTATTTTTAGCGGTTTCCCTTGCAGCCATCCCCACGTTCTTAATCATACCTGGTTTCAACAGAATAGCTTCTATAGCCTCTTTAAGTGCATCAGTTGACGCCGCTTGTATGAGCCATCCATTTTCGTGATTACTAATAATATCAGGACCTGCTGTGCGGTCAGTTGTGATTACAGGCGTTCCCTGGGCCATAGCCTCGGTGATAACCAATCCAAAACCCTCAAATAGAGATGGAAAAATCAATACGTCGTGCTCTCTCATCAATTTCAAAATTTCAGCGTGCGGTAAACTAGGTATCCACTTGTGCTTTTTTAGTGCGTCATTTAAAGGGGTGCAGGTATCTACCACTTTTGATCCGACAACTGTGAGCTCTATTTTAGGCCCAAAGTATTCGGCCGCTGCAAATAAATCGGCAACTCCTTTGCGTTGAGACAACCCGCCTACAAAAAGAAGCCTGAGCGGCCTGGAAGCAGAAACAATCTCATACTGCTTCACCTCTGCCACAGGCGGAAATGCATAAGGAATTACATTTACCTTAGGCAACTTGCCATTATAATAATTTAATGTGCTGGCTGTAAAGTTACTGGCTACAAATATACTTGTTGCTAATTTTAGCTCATCGTCCTTACGTTTTAGTTTTTCGTCTGAATCTTTTAATCCCGTGAGTGTTTCGGCCCAATCTGGCCACCGCTCCCTTTCCTGACCAAGTAACACCCTTGCAGCCCGCCAATATCCAATCGGCAGATCATAAAACCGACGAATATTCAATGCACTTGCCTGATTGAAGGTTTGTATTGCTCCGTCTTCGTACGCATATACCGCATCGGGCATGTCACCACTACTTGTGTTATTAAGCCGCTCCGCTACGTTCCTATCTAAATTCCTGTAAACATTATCAACACTTGCCCATCCTTTTTCATGTTCAATAAATCTTTTTCCCCCAATCCGTGGAAGTATAATGCGACTTAATTCCCTAAATGGGTATGTCAATATCTTCTCCTGAGGTATTGGATAGCTTCTTCTAAGCAAATCGTTTTTAACGATTTTAGGAACTACACTAAATAACATTGACGAACTATCAGTGGCTACAGTAGTTACAAACTTCTCCAACAAGCCTTCCTTAAACAACGCATATGCAAGCGCTCTAACAAATTCGTTTCCGGTAGGATGTGTTAGGATTATTCTCATTCAATAATATTTTAGCGACGTATGTATTGCATCATCTTGCCTATTTACTTGTTGCGCGCCTCCGTGGTACTAGCTGGCTTCAACTCTGAGTAAACGTTTGAAAAGTCGCGACCAAAATGGCCCTTGTTTCTCCAACAGCAATCCTAATAAAATAGAAGCCAACAATACCGACAAAATAACTTCCCACATTTGGAGAGCATCTTCAGCTTTGTAGCCAAAAATGGCGCGCCACAAAACCATTAACGGAAAGTGTAAAATGTAAAGAGGAAATGTTAGATCAGCTGCTTTACGCATCATTTTTACTGATTTAGATTCTGTACTTTGCTGTTGAGTGGTCGGTAGCATCCACAACGCCGCAGCAACCAACATACCTATTATCCAATCTGTAACAAACTGGTTGGCAAAATACAACGGTTTATACCCTATTATATATGGAAATGATGGTATATACCTTAAAGCCAAAAAAGCAACAAAAAACAATATTGATACCATCCACCAGGCAGTGTGCTTGTTTACCGAAGGCCTAGGTAATATGTAAGCGGCATAACCAGCCAGCCAAATAGGCATCATTAACAAAATTTTCGGACCAGCGATTAATAACGCTATTATTGGCAAGATGTAGGAGAAACGACTTTTTGATCGAAAAAACCATAGTCCAAAAATGACATAATACCAAAATTCAAAGCTTAATGACCATAGTGGCTCGTTAATAGGTGGTGCAGCAGAAAAAAGCCATATTTCATTAATAAACAGCCCGGATGCAATGTATCTGATCCAATCTGGCCCTCTCGAGTAATCGCGCATCAAGTTTGGATCGAGTATAGTAACAGCTATCTGGATTAACGCCGTAATTACAAGCGAAGGCACTACCATAGAGAACAATCTGCTTAAACGTGCCTGTGCATACTGGCGACCACCTCTGTTTTTACTTATTGTAGTATGGGCTATTACAAAACCGGACAGAACAAAGAAAACCACTACGGCCGCGTGCGACAACTCACCAGGTTCGTACTCTGGATGGGACAAAACAATAAACCACCTATCAAGAATGTGGATAAACAAAACGACTAAAGCTGCTAATATCCTAAGACTATCGAGCAAAATGCTCGGCCCTCCGCTTATAACTCGTGATGCATTCTTAACTTCCATTATCGTATGCTGTTGGCTCCATTAATTAGCATATCAATTCCATTAATCTGAGTGGAACATGTTGCAATAAAATGAACTGCTTCGGCAACTTCCTCCACTTTTAGCAAAGCTCCATTAGGCTGACTTTCTCTGATCTGTTGTACAACCCTCTCATCAATACCACTAGTAAGCTGTGTTTGCATAAAAGAGGGCGAAACAGTATTAGAGGTAATATTGAATTTAGCATTTTCTGAAGCCCAAAGCTTGGTTAATTGCTGCAAATATGCCTTATTGGCCACGTACATTGCTGCACCCACCGGTGGTACATTATGCAGTGCAGCAGTTAAAATGGTAATTATCTTTCCGCGCTTTCGTTTACGAAAACTGCTAATGGCAGCTTGCGTAATCTCCACCGTTGGAACAATATTCAATACAAACTCCTCCAAAAAGCTTTTGGGATTTATTTTGTGGAAATGAGTGGTTAAAAAGCTTCCTGCATAAGCATTGTTAATGAGAACGTCCGGGGCAATTTCATCTACTTTTTGCTTTAGCGCCGCAACACTTTCCTTACTGCCGAAATCGCAATACAAAGGAACTGTATTTGGAAACTCTTTTTGGAGGTCATCAGCTTTGTCTTTAGAACTATTGTAAGTAAAATATACCGTCCAACCAATTTCCTGCGCCAATCGCCTGGTAATTGCTTGTCCTAAGCCTGATGAACCGCCTGTAATTAATACGATCATTTTAACAGCCCTATTTGTATTTGCCCTGTAGCTACTGCTTTAAGATCCTGATTAATGAACTTGAATTTAAATACAGCTACTTTCACGGAGTTATGTATCTCTGCAACAACTGACTTGAAAGTTAAAGTATCGTCAAGATATACAGGATATTTATACTTTATAGTTTGTGAATGTATAAGTACTTTTTTATTAGGCAGACATTCGCCGACAAAGTAGGATATAAAACCATTTAGTATGTTGCCCTGCATCACCCTACCAGCAAATCCATGGTCAACAGCAAACTGTTCATTGGTATGTAGAAGGTTTTCGTCTTTAAAAAGCCTCACAAAACCATTGTAGATATCCTCTGAGATATGGAAACCTACCTTAAACTCATCACCTACCTTAAAATTATACATTCTTGGCTGATATGCAATCAAGCATTTCACCAACGTTATTCCAGCTTTGTATCTCCTGGGAGGTAAACCTTATCTTAAAATAACGCTCTATTGCTACTACTAACTGTATATGGTTTAAAGAATCCCAATCGTCTACATCCTTTGCTGTAGTTTCGTAGGTTAACACTATATCTTCATTATCCAGGGTATCGATAAAAATATCGTTTACCTTTTTCAACATCTCGCTTTTTTCCATAATCTATTTCCTTGTTATAAAGCAGCTTTTTGTTTGATAGTTTTCTACATCCAAATACCAATAACTACACTTTTCCTCAAAGCCTAAATTATGGTAATGGTCTTTCACAAGTTCATTTTTCACAGTTGGAAGGTATTCCGCTTTGATTTGTAAAAAACCATTCAGCTTAGCAACATCAATTATCGCATTGAGCGTAAAGTTTTCCATACCGCGTTTTAGTACCCTACAGCTCATAAACCAGGACTCAATAAACAGGGTTGACTGGTTTTCGGCTGCTAAGATAACTACTGCAATCAATCCATTATCGCCAAACTTGTCCTTTAAGGTAAATGACAATGTATAGTAATTATTGTTATAGGCTATACGAGCTATATCTTCATCCGTATATCTTACCGTTCTTAAGTTAAACTGGTTAGAACGTTGAGATAGTTGAGCTACTCTTGGGGTGTTAAACTTGTTGAAAGGCTCTACAATAGATATCATGTCCAGGCTTTGCAGAAACTCTCCTTCGCTGGAAAAGCTCGCCTGAAGATTGGTACGCTTGGCTTCTACCTGATAAAGTTTTGTGCGCTCGGTATCTTCGTTGGAAAACGACGCCGTTTCAAATAAATTTAAGGTGTACAAATACTCCAGATATTCGGCAGGATCTATTGGTAATTCAGGTACCGTAAGCTCCGCAATGCTCTCGCGAACCACGTTCCTTTCATAAGGATTATCATCCAAAAACACCATTGAATCGAATCCAATATTTAATACTTTTTGTATAGTGCGGATATTGTCTACTTTGGATTCCCAGTTAGCAACAAACAAAGCTATATCGTCCATGCGAAGAACCATGTCCGGATGTTTTTCGAAAGGTTCTTTAGCTACAGACTCGGTATTCTTGCTGCAAACCGCAATAATTATCCCACGATTTTTCAGCTTTTTAATCCAATGCTGAAACTCTACAAAGGCTTTGCCTATACCGAGGCTACCCAGTTGAATGTTTTCCAGCCCGTCATCTCCAATCACGCCGCCCCACATGGTATTATCCAAATCAAGAATGAGGCATTTTTTAAACTTACCGTAGATAGCTCCAATTACATCCACAATACCTGCGGCCACAATTGGCAATACATCGATGCTTAAAACCATCTCTGAGTTGACGTAAACCGCGGGTTGGAACATTGTACTTTTACCAACCTCATTCTGAATGCTTGCAATATCAAGCAAATAAAAGTTTGTCGCCTGCGCAGCATAGCTCATCAATTCATAGTTAAGTTTACGCAGCTGATAAAGAAAGGATGAAATAGTTTTATTAGCAAAGTTCCCGAATATAGAATCATTTATTTCGGAAAAATTAAAGTAAATAACTTTGGCATTTGAATACGTTTTAACCGTATCAAATAAATTTGAGATCAACTCTATCTGCAATTCTGCCAGTTTATGGTGTTCCCCTTGATGAAGCTTATTGTACTTAGAAAGCAGTTTGTGGGTGGAGTGAAAAATGACAATTAAGTCAGGTGTAAATTTGTACAGTTCTGATGATGAATCAAATATCTGTTGCTCTATTTGATTGAAATCTGCTTCAAATACATTAAAGTTGTAACCGCGGTCATACCCGGTCCCGCGAAGCGCTTGATTAAGAAACTGGGTGGCGCTATCCCCTACTAAAGCAATCTTTATTGTTGGCAGTTGGGAAAAATCGTTCTTTAAATTCTTTTTTAACTGAGAAAAAACCTTCATTATTCTTTGCTGCCCTACTCTTAAATATTTGCTAAAATATAAAATTTTAGTCGCTTGTTGAAGCCTGCGGTGCTGTGCATATTAGCTGCCCCCAAGGGCTTTCCGCATGACAGCTAAGTTTGTCTCCCCAAAATACTTTTGACGAGCGTCTTCCAGGGTGTCCTTTGTAATGTTTAAGCTTGTAATACTGTCAAGTAGCTTTAGTCCCTCTTGTTTGTTGTTAGAACTCCAGATTCCTCCTAATCCAGTATTTGATAAAAAGCCCGCAAGCGTACTATCTGCCGGGCCATGCCCGAATATTGGCCGGCCCGATTGAAGATAGCTGCTCAACTTGGTTGGCAAGCTTGTTTTTGAAAAAAGGTGTAAGCCTTTATTTAACGGGTACATGCTATAAACGAAATCGCATTTAGCCAGCAGTGGCACTATTTCTTGCTCAGGGAGGGTAGCATGTAATTGGATATTACTTCGAAAGCGCTGAGGTACGTCTTTAGATTGTAAATGGCAGCCCCACAACTGAAGAACAAAGTCTTTCCCGTTTTTATGATAGTACTCCTGTAACAATCCAACAAACTCAAATAGATGTTTCCTGGCATAAATGGACCCAATGTGCCCAACATTTATAGTATTGCCTATTGGATGCTTTTTGACGATTTCTATTGAGTTTACAGGTAAATATCTGTGGCAAACAGCTGCTTTGCATCCAGATAACTTAAAGTAGTAGTCCTGCATTCCGGCACTTATCACATCTACAGTTTTTACGCTTTGCAAAACCTTAATAGTGAGTTCTTGCGCAGAGCCAGCCATAAAACGGTAGCGCACAGATCTTGCACAAAGCGCACCGGCCCAGTCATCATGTACAGTTAAATGAACTGTCCTGTTGTGATCTGCAAGATCCCGGGCTATACGCAACCCCTCATTGTGAGATACGACCCAGTACACATCGCAAGCTATTGACAAGAGCTTCTTAACAATAGCGTCTATTCTGGGCACATTGCCCATTCCCAGCATCCTGGCTGTTTGGGTGATATCTGCGAGGAGCGGTCCACCCATAACTGTATTACCAAGGTAGCCCTCTTCGTAACCTGCCGCCGCAGCATTACCAATGTAATACCAATTAATTTCAAACTCGGGGAGGTTAGCTACCAAACTCCTAAGAATAGCACCTCCGCCACCAACAATGGGTGAGTGAGCGGTAAAAAGGCATATCTTTTTTTTATTCATTTATTATCCTCTTTTTAGCTCCAAAATGAATTGTGACGCCACTACTGATACATTGCTACTATAAGGAACGTTATTAATTTTATTAATGCAGCTTTCAAAGTTCCCCTCCAAGTACTTAACTACACCATCAGGAACAATTATCTCAGTAAATCCTTTTGGAGTCCATGGTTTAGATACCGATATTACAGGTAATCCGTGCTCCCGCATTGCGGCGAAAGATCCACTTTTTTCGATTACCGCCAAAGCTGTTGCAGATATACCAAAGTTCGCCTTGCTCAATTCAGCCGATATTACCTCTGCATTCTGTTCGCCAAGGACCTTTACCGCAAGGCCGGCATTTTGCCATTCTTCAGCCCAGCGTTGGTGCTCTTTATTCTTTCGACCGAGTATGGTTAAAGATACGGGTATGTTTCTTTTTTTTTGGTAAAGAGCAGCCTCGCCGGCAAATGCAGCAATTGGCGCCCTCTCATGTATGGCACCGAAAATAACAAACCTAATACCTTGTGCTATGGTAATCTTTTGTTCTTCTAATATGTGCTCGAGAGGAATATTACTGAATAACGGCAGGGTAGCAGCGTTAAAGCCTAATTTATTAAGTAATCGTTGGTACAGTATTGTATTTGTATGAATTAAAGTCGGCTGTAACCTTGTGATTAATGATTTTATTAGAAGACGTTGAGCCTCTCCCCAGTATTGAAGCTTCTTAGACTCCTCTTTGGCTATACCTACCCAAAGCTCATGGAACATAATGTGCCATTTGCGGCCAATACTTAACTTTAACAAAGACTTTGATAAGCCAACTTTCAATCCTTTTGGATGATATCCAAAGGGAACATATTGCAAGCTTAGCCATTGTGGATTTATCTGTGCAATCCATGACTCTGCTTGTTGGATCCGGCCTTGAATTTCCATTGACGAGGATAAGCGTAGTACGGGGACATTTACACCATCAGCAAATTGATGTCCAACAATCGTATCTGCTACGTAACGATCATTTAGGGACAGCACTGCGCAGTCATAACCTAGTTTAAGCAGTTCTGCCGCTAAGCGGCGGCTATAATCGCCAACGCCATCCTTGCCGGGTTCAAGCGAACTGCATATCAATACTATACTTAAATTTTTGTTACCCATTATCCCCCCAATACTCAAGCTAATCCGTTTATTATAACAATATTGTTGCAAACAAATAACTATAGATTAAATATTGATTCGCATTTTTGCCTAGTAATAGCTGTATTTAAGAGTTAATATGTGCTTTAATCTACCTGACTTATTACTGTTAATTTAAATGCAAAAACCATTTTTATATTGCTCTAAATGCAATCAGCCGTTCCACTACAAACTTCCCCTGCCTTTATTGCTTACGCCTATCAGTTTCTTTATACCTCTTAAAAGGTTTTTTTGCGCCAAATGTATTTCATCAAGCTATAGAATTATGAAGAATAAGGAAGTAAGAAAATACCATATTTAGTAAATTATTGTAATAGCCGACGGTAAGAAAGCTGGTAACTTAAATCAGGATTTCGCATCCTAATCAATTTAGCAGGCACCCCTCCTACAATTTCATAGGGAGATACATTTTTAGTAACTACTGCACCAGCTGACACCACCGAGCCTTTACCTAAAGTTACACCGGGCATAATAATGGCCCTGGAACCTATCCACACGTAATCTTCAATAATCACAGGTTTTTCCCGTCCTTCAAAGTCTGGAGAGTAGGGATCGTGGTCGGCGGAAAGAATCATTACCTCCTGCGAAATAGAGACGTTGGAACCGATTGTGATACTACTTTTATTATCTAATCTGCACTTGCCATTTACAACTGAATTATCACCAATAGAAAATGACTCGGTGCGGTCAAAACTGCAATCCATTAAGATAGCAGCATTGTGCCCAATATTGTACTTCATAATTCTACGATAGTAGAACTGACGAATAGTATGGCTGGGTATTCGCGCGATCCAGCGATTGCATATAAATATCCTTAACTCTGAGATGAAACGTCTCATGGTTTTATAGATTACCTTCTTGCCAAAATCTCCTTTGGATTTCTTCCATATCAAACCTTTGTTTAGCAAGCACTTTGGCGTTCGCCGAGATTTGTGCCTTTTCGGCAATTAATTTAACAATATCCTTCGATAATACAGTTGCATTAAGTTCTCCACAGCTTACAGCAGCATTTGCACGCGTGAGCAAATTACATGCGGCACTATCTAGTGGCCCATGATATAATATTGCCCCGGAGCTGCCCAAATAGCCAACCATTTTAGTAGAAAGACTGTATTTGTAAAAGTCTGGTCGGGTAAATTTAATGGGCAAATATAAAATTGAACTACTGTCAAGTTCCTCTTTCAACTCCTTATCGTTTAACGACACAGCCCGATAATGAGTAGTAAAAGCTCGCCTATCTAAGAAAGGAATGTGCTGTGTGCCACGTAAAACAAGTTCAAAACTGTGGCCCTGTTCAACAAGAATATCCAATGCATCGGCCAATACTTTAAAAAGTGGTATATAGTCAATGTGTAACAGGCCGGCAAAATAAACGGTTATTGGTTTTACACTATCATTTTGCGGACTGCTTAACTCACCTCTAGTTACTCCATCAGTTATAAGTTCATAAGTAGCATTCCCAAATAATCTGGCATATTCGAGCCCTAATTCATCAGAAATAACCAATCGCCTTGCAGCTTTCTCCCACAAGATTTTACTATTTGTGTAGCTGCCAAATGTTGTTGAGTAATGATCGTGAAAAGAAACCCACAATGGTTTGTCGCCACAGAATTTATCATTGCAAAGTGCGTCACTAAATGGCCCATGATCAACTACGTGTAATACATCATAATCTATTGACGCCGCGGCAACTTGTATCTTTTGGATTGTGGATTTTTTAAACCACCTGTGTCTTAAGATAGTGAGCCATTTTCTGACTTTCCATCTAGCCCACTTCCGGACAACCGGATTGGCATACACCAAAATTTCTGTTATATCGCCTCTTTTGGGGTTTATAGCGGTCTCTTCTACTACCAATGACACTATTTCACTTTCGTGACCTTTAAATAGTCTGCGAAGGATGCGATTGCCACCTCCGTTAGAGTATAAAGAAAAAGGTTGATAGGTAAGTAGTTTCACAAACTGAGATTAATGTCGGCCAGATTGTGCTTCTACTATCTGCCTGATTGTTTCTTCTAAGGAAATTGTAATATTCCATGTTGGATAATGTAATCTCATTTTATCAAGATTAGATATGTAACACATATGATCACCAATTCTGTTCTCATCCACATAAGAATAAACCTGTTCTTTACCGGTAAATTTTTCAGCTATCTTGAACGCCTCCCATATTGAGCAAGAATTAGCGCGGCCTCCCCCGATATTGTAAACCTCGGCCGTGCGTGGGGAGTTTATAAAAGCGTCGATAAATGTAGCCACATCAAAAGAGTGGATATTGTCTCTTACCTGTTTGCCTTTGTAGCCAAATATCTTGTACTCCCGACTTTCTATATTGCATTTTACAAGGTAACTCAAAAAACCGTGCAGTTCTACACCAGAGTGGTTAGGGCCTGTTAAGCACCCGCCCCGCAAACAACATGTAGGGATACCAAAATATCTGCCATATTCCTGCACCATAACATCTGCTGCTACTTTTGATGCACCAAAAATTGAATGTTTACTTTGGTCAATTGGAAAGTCTTCAGTTATACCATTCGCATAAGCCGGATCTGCGTAATCCCATCGTGTTTCTTTTTCGATCAGTTCAATGCTATTAGGGCGGTCTCCATAAACCTTGTTAGTAGACATATGTGCAAACGGTGATTCCGGGCACGCCTGATGAACAGCTTCCAACAGATTTAATGTGCCTACAGCATTGGTATCAAAATCATCAAACGGTATAGCCGCAGCCCGGTCATGAGAAGGCTGTGCGGCTGTATGAACAATAGCATCGGGCCGAATTGCTTTTAGTAGATTTAATACACCACTGCGGTCGCGCACATCTAATTCATGATGAATAAACTTAACGCCTAAATCGGTTTGGATACGATTTTGATTCCAGCGGGTATCACCCTGAGGACCAAAAAAAACGGCTCGCTGGTTATTATCCAACCCGTGTATTTCCCATCCAAGACCAGCAAAGTAATAACAAACCTCTGATCCTATTAAACCAGAAGAGCCTGTAACTAATAATCTTTTAGCTTTGTTAGCCATATTTATACAAGTATAGAATTACTTATCATTTAAAATTATGTCCGTTATTAACAACGGACTGCCAAACCAATCGCATAGTTGCCTCTCCTACTTGAGTAGCAACCAACCTTCCGGCGTTTTGAAGTATCTGTTGAACGCCTTCAGGATTGCGAAGCGCTTGTAATCCCTCCCTTATATCATTCGGGCTTTGCAAGGTTACTGTAAAAGCTGCATTATTATCTTCAAGGTAGCCTATCATTGCAGCGTACGGTGGGCCGACTGCTAATATAGGAACACCACTAGCCAAATATTCGCTCATCTTGGTTGCAATATTCAATTGCGACATATTGCGCATCTTTTCTTTGAAGCTAATCGGTAAAAGCACACCATCATAGTTTGCCATCACCGACGACACATCTTCTGCAGCTATGCTACCCTTTAGGTTAACACCTTCAATCCGCAGACGGTCTGGTAGCTGCTCTATACCGGAATATATATCAAGAATGACATTCGAGCTATCTATAGCTGATGCAACTAATTCCAAAGCATCTAATTGCCATGCACCTACTGCCCCAAAGTAACCAATCTTTAATTTATTATTCAAATTGGCAGAATAACTAAAGCGCACCTCTTTATTTTGTGCAGGGCCAAACAACACGGTTGAATCTACCCCGAAACGGCTTTTATAAAACTCCTGCATGGCAGAACTTATCACAAAAACATGTGCAGCATCATTAAGATGCCTGGAAAATTGCTCTTCAATATTTGGCGGATAATGCCATCTGCCATCCTTATAGCTCACAAGATGATCATCCATCATCCAGCTAATGTATTTTACTTCCGTTATCTTTTTTAACTCTTCGAGCGTAACAATGCTATTAGCCCCCTGTGGGCATACAAGGGCGGTAAATTCGTTTTGGTTTTTAAACAGCCGGCTAATTTTACCAGCAGCCCAACGAGCATGTGCCTTAATCACCGGCATTGAATTGGAAGCTTTTTGAGCGTAAGACCGGCCTATCAACTGCCTTACCCTATTACTTTCAGTAATTGATAAAAAATTAACACTACGGCCGGCAAGTTCATCCTTCACGGGAAGATCAATAGCAAATTTTTTAAGATGTATAAATTGTTTAATGTCCTTTAACTCGTTACCCAAAATTCTCTGGAGAGTAAGCCCTCCACCATGCTTGTCTGAAACGGACATTTCAGAAAGATAGAAGTCAAACTTCATCTCTGCCCTCCTTTACCGACCTCTTGAGATGCCGGAATATACTTTTCCCAAAAATCTATATGCTTGGCCCAGGCATGACATCCAAGGGGCAGCTTTCCGTTATTTAACTTCAACGAATCTTCCAGGTTATACTCAAAACTAAAGGCCAACGCCTCTACAGAGTCTGCGACGTTGAATTCAGGAACAAGCTGAGGAACTATCTCAGACCAAATCAAATCTTCATTCAAGTGAAAATCAGCAAAGTTAAAAGCAAATTTACCAGTAACAAATACGTCGTATCTCTCGCGTGTTAAACCATTGAGCATTTTTTTGATACGGGAAGAAGGCATTAAAAACGTTTTATACAGAAGCCAATGTGGTTTGTACGTTTCTGATATATACTTCAAAGCATTAATACATGCACTTATGTTCCTGACAGAAAACCCCGAGTTACAACCTGTTATAAACTTTGCCCCTGGTTGCGCTTCCCAATAGCCTTCAAAAAAAGGCGCACCTATGTAGTCGTATTTAAAAGCATTGTATTTTTCAACGTCATTACTAAAAATATAAGCATCTAACTCGTAAGTAAGCATATAACTATAACTACTAAATAGTTGATAAAAGGCTGTGCTCACCTTCATTTTGTTGTACTTTTCAATTGAAGATAACCAATCTTTAATAACCGGCATCAACTGAAGTCCGGGATGCAATACGATGTATTTGCTGATGTTCATCCCTTCAGGATAAAGCAAGTAACAGTCATAATCGTTCAAATGTGCCTTGCAAGCCAAGAGCGAGATAATTTCGTTTTCAGTTGGCACCGGATTGTGCACCGGGATAACCACACACATTTGCTTTTCATTTAACATGCCTTAAAAGATGCCGTTGATTATCTTGTTGAGCCTATTTTTTATCTTCTCTTTTAACGGCCGCCCGGCTAAGACTTTCAACTTATGTTTTTGATATTGCTCGTTAAAATAAACAGGCAAATTCATTACCGTGTCTGCCCCGGCAGCTTTTAAACTTTTATAATAATCGTCAATAACCGCAGCAATATCAGGTCTGTTAACCCTACTAAATCGCGTATTGTAAGCACATAACACATTTGGGTTATTATACCTGTAACTGCTAAAATGAAAGAATACTAATGGATAATCTTTATTAACCCGCCAGCCATTCTCGCTTTTCTCCAGTAAACGCTCGTGCCAGTTCCAGTTAGCAACGTTGTAGCCCGGATGTTTCAAAATCAGGTAATTATTAAACATTACAGGTATGTAATTGGCCCATATTTGGTCGTAAAACATACCATTGTCCCAATCCGAGTAACCATACACTAAAAGGCGCTCGCCCCACCACGTTAAAAATTTCGGCAACTCTTCGCCTTTGGAGAGGCCAATGAAACCAAGATTGAAGATCCCGGTGCGTAAGGTATAAAAGTCGCTTGGCACACAGCCATCATCCACCGGACTCATTAAGTGTGGGGTAAGCACAAATGTGTACTTGTTTAAAGCCTCCCAACAATCAATAAGCGGACTGTACACTTTAATGTCAGGATCAATGTATACAACCTGATCATTTAATCTAAAAAAATACTGAAATATAAAGGGCTTTAGTGTAGTGCATAACTCGGCTATGCTAAACTTCCGGCTGAGCTCATCTAAATCTAATTCCAATATATCACGTGCGAATATTATATTTTCTTTAGCAAAGGCGTCATATGTTATGAGTGCCGTTCTCTCATCTGCCAATATTATGAAGAAAGGGATATCAGGATGGTGCCTGTTAAAGCTATCCCGTAAAACCTTCGCTGCAGCAAGGTAATTATTAGCACATATAGTGAACGCAGTTCTCATGATTGTTTAACAATACTATGCTTAAACCTCTAACACCTTTATTACCCGGGCTGGAACACCCGCAACAACTGCATTTGGAGGTACATCCTTAGTTACCACAGCGTTAGCACCTATTATCGCATTTTTGCCAATACGCACGTTGGGCATAACGCAAACGCCTTCGCCTATCCATACATTGTCTTCTATAATAACCGGCCCTTTAGATATTAACGGGCGATTTATTGGCGGATGGTGCAATTCATCGCCGCTTACTGCGCCGTGTGAATGGTCGCTTATGTAAATCCGGCTACCAAATAACACATAATTGCCTATGCTAACCTCATTTATACAGCCAATATGTACATCGGTGCCCATGCTAACCCACTCACCAATTGTTAACTGAGGAGTAAAATTTTGATCCCCATATTTATCCCAGGCTTCTAATCTGAGGTTGTAAAGTGCTGAAAACTTTTTCCCTATAGATATATACTGCGGATTTTTAATGATTGCCTGCAAGGGCAGTGTACATTCCTCTCCTCTGAATTTTAAGGCTGCATAAAGCTCCTCCTCTCGTGCATCCGCTACACTTCCGATGTAAGAACCAGAACTGGTTATTTTATAAAAAAATCTACCGATAATTTTATTGAACGCTGACATTTCTAAAGTATCTGTTTCTAAATAGTACCGGAAAGATTTTCACCCAAAATGACCTATAGCTCCAGAACACAGGTATCATAACTTTAAAAGTATTTTCACTTTCAAATTTATCAGTTGGCTTATTTAAAAACATCGGAAAAAAGTTACTGAGTAAATTTTGGTTGATAATTCTTTTTGCACGCTTATCAATCAACCCGGCCGCAATAAGTTGCCCCATTACGTTATTAAAGTTTTTACCAAATACTTTTAATAATTTATAGCCACCCGTATTATCCGCCCTGCATGCCAATACCTGGTCAGTTATAATGCCATTAGGTTTACCTTTAAACACCGCAGGCAGCGTCCAACTGAGTTGTACCAGGTTACTTTGGTAAAACTCTTCTATGTACTCTAAATCAATAAAAAGTGATCTGTTAATTATATTACCTGTAATAAAAGTAGCCCAATAACTCACTTCGGTGATATAATCCAACGGGTTATTAATCTTTCTTAAATTTACGCAAGTGGGCAGTAATGTCTGCGCCGGATAATTGTCTGTATACCAAAAATTATTAAGGTAAATGGTTCCCCATTCCTCTTGGCAAAGCGCTTGTACAATAAGCTTCAAGTATCCTTGTAATAAAAAATCATCGTCAGAAAACACCCAAACATATTTACCTGCAGCCTTGGTAAAGCAATTAGCAATATTCCTGTCGGCACCTACATTTTCCGGATTCCTGTGATAAGCGATTGAAATATCACGGGCTAAAAAGCCATTTACCACTCCGGCAGTATTGTCTGAGGAGCAATTATCTGAAATTAAAAATTCAACATTATCCCTTATATCATCATCACATTGCGACAATAGCGCGTTAAGGCACTGCGTTAGCAGTTGTGCCCTATTGTACGTTGGTATAGCAATGGTAAGTAATGGTGACAATTTAAACGTATTTATTTATCAACTGAGTTTAACAAGGTTATGTTTTGACCGGCTGCGTACTCCACGATAGTTTAGGGCGCACTACGCCCCACCAATCGCCGGTATATTCTTTGCGCATTTCACCTGTTTCAACAACTGTAAACGCCAGTACGTTCTCTGCAACAGCCATATCCGAAATGTCTTCGGGTACCAGAAAGGCATTTATTTTGTAACTCTTATCATTTAGATAATTACCCGGGATGATACAGGTTGATTTGTATCTTCCTTTTTCCAAAGGCTTTTTATAGTAGGTGTCTATCGTTGCTGACGCAGACGGAGCGCTAAAGGTGGCAAATATACAGGTATCCAATGTATCCAGTAAGTGGATGCTTGGCTGTATAGTAACACCGTCCTGATATACGTCATATTCTATCTCTACAATAATATCTTCGTTTATAGCGAAGTCTGCGGTGATACCTTTAAATCTCGATATAAGCCTTAAGCTATTAAAACCAGCCTTGGTTGACGCCTGTTTAACAATTATGTCTTCTGAATTGACCTGTCCATCATTATTCTCGCCTGTCCGTATATACTTGTCAATAACTTTGGAGGTATAATCAATAGCTTGAAGCTGGCCATGTTTCAGCAAAATTGATTTATTGCATAAGTTGCTTATCGCTGCCATGTTATGGCTTACAAATAAAACGGTACGTCCTTCGCCTTTGCTCACCTCTCCCATCTTTCCAAGGCACTTCTTCTGGAACTCCGCGTCCCCAACGGCAAGCACTTCATCTACAATTAGTATCTCGCTTTCCAAATGCGCTGCTACAGCAAAGGCGAGCCTTACATACATCCCGCTCGAATACCTCTTTACAGGTGTATCAATGTATCGTTCTACTCCCGCGAAATCTACAATAGCATCAAAGTGCTTTTTGATTTCATGTTTGCGCATACCCAATATGGCGCCGTTCAGAAATATATTTTCCTTACCGGTTAGTTCCGGATGGAAGCCCGTGCCAACCTCAAGCAAGCTGGCAACTCGGCCTTTTATTTTGACCGAACCCCGTGTGGGTACGGTAACACGGCTCAAAACTTTAAGTAGGGTACTCTTTCCGGCACCATTTCGGCCGATAACGCCTACAGCTTCACCCTGTTCAATTTCAAAGTTCAGATCTTTTAAGCTCCAAACAACGTCGCTTGTTCCGGCTTTAGAACGATCGTTAGTTTCTCCGATCTTCAGGAAAGGATCTTCTTTACCCCTAATTAATGCCCATTTGCGCTCGATGTCGCGGCTTAGCGTACCGGTGCCAAAATCGCCTAACTGGTAAGCTTTCGATAATTGTTCAACTTTAATGGCAATGTTACCCATGTATCTCTTTAAATCCAGTTAAACGGTATCAACAAAATCCTTTTCAACTTTATTGAAAACTATTAAACCAAGAAAGAATATTATTAAGGTTGATATTAAGCTATATACAAAAACACCAGGGTAAAATGCACCGGCTCCAGTAAAGCCATACCTGAAAGTTTCTATGAGGCCGCTCATGGGGTTCAAAGCAATGATGCCATGGTATTTACCCAAAAAAGTTTGAAGTGGATAAATAACCGGTGTTGCATACATCATAAGCTGCATACCAAATGTAACTACAAAGGCCAGATCGCGGTACTTGGTTGTCATGGCGGTAATAATTAACCCCGCTCCTAAACCCAGCAATGCCATGGCTGCAATTAACACAGGGAAAAGTATTAAGCAGACGTTGGGTGATACTGTTTCGTTTGTACCGAAAAATTGAAATCTGATATAGTACCAGAAAAATAGTCCTATAAAAAGTAGGAATTGCACACCAAATTTCACCAGATTAGATACCACAATGCTTAACGGCATGATTAATCTTGGAAAGTACACTTTACCGAAAATAGCAGAGTTATCTTTAAAAACCGTCGATGTTTTTGTAAGGCAATCTGCAAAGTAATTCCATCCTATACTACCTGCCATAAAAAACAGTGGCTGTGGTACATGTACGCCTTCTGTAAAGCGGGTTTGGCCAAAAATAAACGTAAATACTATTGTTGTAAATATGGGCTGGATAAAGAACCAAAGTGGCCCAAGAACGGTTTGCTTATAAAACGACACAAAATCGCGCCTTACTAACAGCCACAATAAATCGCGATAGTTCCAAACATCCTTTAAGTGAAGGTTAAAAACCGTATCATGGGGTTTAATTTCTAAATCCCATTCCTGATCTGATCGTTCTGCCTTCATAAACTCTAAATTAACAAACTACTTCCGATGAAGATGTCGTTTTTAACGCTTTGATATAGTACTTTAATTAACTCTTTTTAAAGAGGCCTTTTGTCCCTTTAGCTTCTTTTTTTACGTCTTTTCCCTCGTCAGTATAGCCGTAGCCATACCCATAGCCAAAACCGTAACCATATCCATAACCAACAGTATAGCTGCCCAGCATACCACGCAACTTGAGACCGTTAAAAATAATATTCACGCTCTTTAACTCATTGTTGCTGTATATGTGGTCAATTAAGTTGAGGTAATACTTAGGAGTGTATTTATGCCTTACCATATAAAGACAAACATCCACATACTTGTTAAGAATCTTTGCATCCGTTACCAAGCCAATAGGAGGAGAGTCAATTAAGATAAAATCAAATTCCTCTTTCAGCTTTGCAATCAATTCATCGAGCTTACCATTCAGCATCAATTCTGTTGGGTTTGGTGGTATGGTGCCCGCCGGTAAAATGTATAAACCCGGTATACCATAACTCTCCAGAGATAAGTTTATGTCCTGATAGGTTGCAAGCCCAGCCATGTAGTTACTAATACCCGGCTCCTGCTTGATGTCCATCATTTTGCTGATTTTCGGCTTACGCAGGTCAAACTCCATAATGGCAACCTTTTTACCGGTAAGTGCCAAACTTACCGCAAGGTTTACCGCTGTAAAGCTTTTACCTTCCCCGGATATAGATGAGCTAACCAGGATAGTTTTTTTGTCGCCTTGTATACCAATAAAGCTGAGTGCTGTACGCAGAGCTCTAAACTGCTCGGCG